>NZ_JAFCWP010000008.1:0-263731 GCF_049897625.1 Janthinobacterium sp. PSPC1-1
TCCGGAAGGGATTCGGACGGCTCTGTAGGTGGTAGTAAGGGCATTTGCTTGGGCTTTCCACGTTTGCGTGGAATCAGGGCTTCTAGACCACCGCTATGATAGCAGCGCTCCCAATGACTGATGATGCCGCGATTGCGGATATTGAATACCGCAGCGACCTGCCAGCAAGACAAATCAGCGGCCCACATATGCTGCAACACAGAGAGCTTGAACTCTGCACTGTAATGGCTGAACTTTTTTACCAGGCCGTCAATGCCATGCGCTGCATGCAATTTAATCCACAATCTCACGGTTGAATGATGAAGATTGTGCTTGTCGGCAATCTGTTTATACCCCACCGAACCGGACAAATATTGCTGGATAATGCTGAGCTTAAATTGCTCACTGTACTTCGACATGAAAAACCCCAAAAGTTGGTGTCCAACTTTTGGGGTTCAGTTCAAACATGTCCCGGTTTCTTGTACTGAAAGTTAACTCTTTATCAGCGCTTGCGCGGTGGCGGCAAGTCCGTGCACACGCCTTCGTACACTTCAGCGGCCATCCCGATCGACTCGCCCAGCGTCGGGTGCGGGTGGATGGTCTTGCCGATGTCGGTGCCGTCGCAGCCCATTTCGATGGCCAGCGCGATTTCACCGCCTCATCGCTCACCTGTCGCCCGCATGCGTGCCGACGATGGTGCTGCCGATGAGGGGTTTAATCGTAGTTGGATAATAAAAAACCCCGCAATCACTTGCGGGGTTTTTATCGTTACAACATCAGCGCTTGCGCGGTGGCGGCAAGTCCGTGCACACGCCTTCGTACACTTCAGCGGCCATCCCGATCGACTCACCCAGCGTCGGGTGCGGGTGGATGGTCTTGCCGATGTCGGTGCCGTCGCAGCCCATTTCGATGGCCAGCGCGATCTCACCGATCATGTCGCCCGCATGCGTGCCGACGATGGTGCCGCCGATGATGCGGTGCGTTTCCGCATCGAACAGCAGCTTGGTGAAGCCCTCGGCGCGGCCGTTGGCCACGGCGCGGCCCGAGGCGGCCCACGGGAAGTGGCCCTTCTCGACCTTGATGCCCTTGGCTTTCGCTTCGTCTTCCGTGATGCCGGCCCATGCCACTTCCGGGTCCGTGTAGGCGACCGACGGAATCACCTTGACGTCGAAGTGCGACTTCTGGCCGGCGGCAGCTTCCGCTGCCACGTGGGCTTCATGCACGGCCTTGTGCGCCAGCATCGGCTGGCCGACCAAATCGCCGATGGCGAAGATGTTCGGCACGTTGGTGCGCATCTGGCTGTCGACTTCGATGAAGCCGCGGTCGGTGACGTTCACGCCGGCCTTGTCGGCAGCGATCTTCTTGCCGTTCGGGCTGCGGCCCACGGCGACCAGCACCAGGTCGTAGACTTGCGGCGCCGGCGCCGTGGCGCCCGCTTCGGCCGCTTCGAACGTGACCTTGATGCCTTCCGGCAGCGCTTCCACCGCGACCGTCTTGGTCTTGGTCATGATGTTGTCGAAGCGTTTTTCATTGAACTTCTGCCACACCTTGACCGCATCGCGGTCCGCGCCCTGCATCAGGCCATCCATCATTTCGACCACGTCGATGCGCGCACCGAACGTGGAATAGACGGTCGCCATTTCCAGGCCGATGATGCCGCCGCCGATGACCAGCATGCGTTTCGGGATCTGGCGCAATTCCAGCGCGCCCGTCGAATCGACAATGCGCGGGTCTTCCGGCACGAAGGGCAGTTTCACCACGGACGAACCGGCGGCGATGATGGCTTGCTTGAACTGCACGACTTTTTTCGAGCCGTCGCCTGCCGTCACTTCGATGTGGTTCGCGCTGAGGAACTGGCCCACGCCCGTCACCACTTGCGTCTTGCGCGCCTTGGCCATGCCAGCCAGGCCGCCCGTCATGTTCGAGATCACGCCTTCCTTGTACTTGCGTACCTGGTCGATGTCGATCGTCGGCTTGGCAAACGTCACGCCCGTGTTCGACATGTGCGCCGTTTCATCGATGACGGAGGCAACGTGCAGCAGCGCCTTCGACGGGATGCAGCCCACGTTCAGGCACACGCCGCCCAGCGTGGCGTAGCGCTCGACGATGACGGTGCTCAGGCCCAGGTCGGCCGCGCGGAACGCCGCCGAATAACCGCCGGGACCGCCACCCAGCACCATCATGTCGATATCGATGTCGACCTGGCCGCTGTAACTGCCGGCCGGGATGGCGGCGACAGGCGCTGCTGCCGGAGCCGGAGCCGCAGCAGGTGCTGCCGCTGGCGCAGGAGCAGCCGCTGGTGCGGCAGCCGCCGCGCCTTCAGTCGCTTCCAGCACCAGCAAGGCGCTGCCCTCGGCGATCTTGTCGCCGACCTTGACCTTGATTTCCTTGACCACGCCCGCGTGGGTCGATGGAATCTCCATGCTGGCCTTGTCCGATTCGACCGTGATCAGCGACTGGTCCACCTTGATGGTGTCGCCTACCTTGACCATCAGTTCGATGACTTCGACTTCCTTGAAGTCGCCGATATTCGGTACTTTTACCTCTACTGTGCTCATCAATCGCTCCTTACAGCAGAATTTTGCGCATGTCGGCCAGGACTTCGCCGAGGTACACGGAGAATCGCGCGCCCATCGCGCCATCGACCACGCGGTGGTCGTAGGACAGCGAGGTGCCCATCATCAAACGTGGCTGGAAGGCCTTGCCATCCCATACCGGCTTGATCGAGGCTTTCGACAGACCCAGAATCGCCACTTCCGGCGCATTCACGATAGGGGTGAAGTGCGTGCCACCGATGCCGCCCAGGGACGAAATCGTGAAGCTGGCGCCCTGCATGTCGGCCGGTTTCAGCTTGCCTTCGCGCGCCTGCAAGGAGAGTTCCGTCATTTCACGGGCGATCTGCGAGACCGACTTCTGGTCCGCGCCCTTGATCACGGGCACTACCAGGCCGTTCGGCGTGTCGGCCGCGAAGCCGATGTTGTAGTACTGCTTGAGGATCAGGTTTTCGCCCTTGGCGTCGAGCGAGGCGTTAAACGCGGGGAATTTCTTCAGCGCGGCCACGGAGGCCTTGATGACGAAGGCCAGCATGGTCAGCTTGGCCGCATCCTTGTTCTTCGCATTGGCGGCGTTGGTGTCGACGCGGAACGCTTCCAGGTCCGTCACATCTGCTTCGTCGAACTGCGTGACGTGCGGGATCATGACCCAGTTGCGGTGCAAATTCGGACCCGAGATTTTCTTGATGCGCGACAGCGGCAGCAGTTCGGTCGTGCCGAACTTGCTGAAGTCCAGCGACGGCCATGGCAGCAAGTCCAGGCCCACGCCGGAACCGGCCTTGGCGACCGGCGCACTGGCAGCACCTGGTGCGGCAACAGCGCCCGACATCACGCCCTTGACGAAGTTCTGCACGTCTTCCTGGGTGATGCGGCCCTTCGGACCGGAACCGCCCACGCTGACCAGGTCCACGCCCAGTTCGCGTGCGAACTTGCGGATCGATGGCGACGCGTGCGCCAGCTTGCCGTTGACGGCAGGCGCGGCGGCAGGCGCCGGGGTAGCGGCGACCGGCGCCGATGCGACGGCAGCGGCTGGTGCAGCGGCAGCTTGCGCTGGCATAGCGACTGGGGCAGCAGCGGCAGGAGCGGCAGCGGCGCCGGTCGTTTCCACCACCAGTACCAGACTACCCTTGGCGACCTTGTCGCCGACCTTGACCTTCAATTCCTTGACGATACCGGCGTGGCTCGATGGAATTTCCATGCTGGCCTTGTCCGATTCGACCGTCAGCAGCGACTGCTCGACGGCGATCGTGTCGCCGACCTTGACCATCAGTTCGATGACTTCGACTTCCTTGAAGTCGCCGATATCGGGCACGGTCACTTCGACCAGACCGCCGGCGGCTGGCGCAGGGGCGGCAGCAGGAGTGGCGGCAGCGGCGGCTTCAGCAACTGGCGCGGCTGCCGGTGCAGGCGCAGCGGCGGCGGGTGCCGGAGCGGACGCGTCGTCCGCCACTTCCAGCAGCAGCACCAGCGAACCTTCGGCGATCTTGTCGCCCACGTTGACTTTCAATTCCTTGACGACACCGGCGTGGCTCGATGGAATTTCCATGCTGGCCTTGTCCGATTCGACCGTGATCAGGGACTGGTCAACCTTGACCGTATCGCCCGGCTTGACCATCAGTTCAATGATCTCGACTTCCTTGAAATCGCCGATATCCGGGACTTTGACTTCCACAATGCTCATAGCTTGCTCCGTTATTTTATTTGTCAGATGGACCCGTACACACGCCAGGGCGGCGCTTTCGCACCGCCCTGGCATCATCGGGTCCGCACAACGATTACTGGGTCACCGGATTCGGTTTGTTCGCGTCGATGCCGTACTTGGCGATCGCCTGCTCCACCACCGACACGTCGATCTTGCCTTCGTCAGCCAGCGATTTGAGCGCGGCCACGGTGACATAATAACGGTTCACTTCGAAGAACTCGCGCAGCTTGGCGCGGCTGTCCGAGCGGCCAAAGCCATCGGTGCCCAACACTTTGTAGGTGCGGCCCTTCGGCATGAAGGCGCGGATCTGTTCTGCAAACGCGCGCATGTAGTCGGTCGTGGCGACGATCGGGCCGTCCGTGTCCTGCATCAGCGACGTCACGTAAGGCACGCGCTGCTGTTTCGACGGGTTGACCATGTTCCAGCGTTCCGCATCCTGGCCATCGCGGGCCACCAGGGTCAGCGACGGCGCCGACCACACGTCGGCAGCCACGCCCCAGTCGTTTTGCAACAACTCGGCGGCGAAGATCGATTCGCGCAGGATGGTGCCGCAACCGATCAGTTGTACGCGCAGCTTGGCGTCAGCCTGGCCTTCCTGCAGCTTGTACATGCCTTTCAGGATGCCTTCTTCCTGGCCTGGCTTGATGCCTGGCTGGGCGTAGTTCTCGTTCATGATCGTGATGTAGTAGAACACATCTTCCTGGTTGGCGATCATGCGGCGCAAGCCGTCCTGGATGATGACGGCGACTTCATGGCTGAAGGTCGGATCGTACGGCATGCAGGTCGGGATGGTCGCGGCGAAGATATGGCTGTGGCCATCTTCGTGCTGCAAGCCTTCGCCGTTCAAGGTCGTACGGCCGGCCGTGCCGCCCATCAGGAAGCCACGGGCGCGCATGTCGGCCGAAGCCCATACCTGGTCGCCGATGCGCTGGAAGCCGAACATCGAGTAGAAGGTGTAGAACGGGATCATGATGCGGTCGTTGGTCGAATACGACGTCGCAGCGGCGATCCACGAGCTCATGCCGCCCGCTTCGTTGATGCCCTCTTGCAGGATCTGGCCAGCCTTGTCTTCGCGGTAGTACATGACCTGATCTTTGTCGACCGGCTCGTACAACTGGCCTTTCGGGTTGTAGATGCCGATCTGGCGGAACAGGCCTTCCATGCCGAAGGTACGCGATTCATCGACCAGGATAGGCACCACGCGCTGGCCCAGGTTCGGGTCTTTCAGCAGGGTCGAGATGACGCGCACGAACGCTTGCGTGGTCGAAATTTCACGGCCTTCTGGCGTGGCTTCGAGCACGTTCTTGAAGGCGTCCAGGCCAGGCACGGGCAGGGTTTCTTCCGACTTCTGGCGGCGCTGCGGCAGGTAGCCACCCAGGGCCTTGCGGCGCTCGTGCAGGTAGACCATTTCCGGCGCGTCGTCGGCTGGCTTGAAGAACGGGATGTCGGCCAGCTTGTCGTCAGGGATAGGCAGCGAGAAGCGGTCGCGCATTTCGCGAATCGCTTCGTCGTCGAGTTTTTTCGTCTGGTGCGCCGTGTTGCGCGCTTCGCCGGACTTGCCCATGCCGTAGCCCTTGATGGTTTTCACCAGCAGGACGGTTGGCTGGCCCTTGTGTTCCTGGGCGATCTTGAAGGCCGCGTAGATCTTGTGCGGATCGTGACCGCCACGGGTCAGGCGCCAGATGTCGTCGTCCGTCATGTTGGCAACCATTTCCAGCAGCTTCGGATGCTTGCCGAAGAAGTGCTTGCGCACGTAGGCGCCGTCCTTGGCCTTGTAGTTCTGGTATTCGCCGTCGACGGTTTCCATCATGACGCGCTGCAGAATGCCTTCCTTGTCTTGCGCCAGCAGGGCATCCCAGCCCGGACCCCAGATGACCTTGACGACGTTCCAGCCGGCGCCACGGAATTCGCCTTCGAGTTCCTGGATGATCTTGGTATTGCCGCGCACAGGGCCGTCCAGGCGCTGCAGGTTGCAGTTGACCACGATGACCAGGTTGTCGAGCATGTCGCGTGCGGCCAGGCCGATCGCGCCCAAGGACTCTGGCTCGTCCATCTCGCCATCGCCGCAGAAGGCCCAGATCTTGCGGTTGTCGGTCTTGGCGATGCCGCGTGCGTGCAGGTACTTCAGGAAGCGCGCCTGGTAGATCGCCATGTGTGGGCCCAGGCCCATCGACACGGTCGGGAACTGCCAGAAATCCGGCATCAATTTAGGATGCGGGTACGAGGACAGGCCCTTGCCGTCGACTTCCTTGCGGAAGTTCAGCATTTGCTCTTCGGAGAGGCGGCCTTCGAGGAAGGCGCGCGCGTAGACGCCGGGCGAGGAGTGACCCTGGATGTACAGCAGGTCGCCGCCGTGGTCGGCCGTTGGTGCGTGCCAGAAGTGGTTGAAACCGATGCCCAGCATGTTCGCCAGCGAAGCGAACGAGGACAAGTGGCCACCCAGGTCGCCGTCGGCGCGGTTGGCCTTGACCACCATGGCCATGGCGTTCCAGCGCATCCACGAGCGCAGGCGCTCTTCGTATTCCAGGTTGCCTGGGCAGTGTGCTTCTTGCTTGGTGGGGATGGTATTGACGTAGGCGGTGGTGCTGGAGAACGGGATCTGGGCGCCACGGCGGCGGGCCAGGTCGACCATGCGCTCCATCAGGTAATGCGCGCGTTCCGGACCTTCATTTTCCAGAACGGCTTCGAGCGCGTCCAGCCACTCCTTGGTTTCCTGCATATCCGGGTCGGTGCCGATCTGTGTCGTTACCTGGTTCAGTTGAGCTGACATCTGTTGAGTCTCCTTTGTGAACGCCCCACCCCGATTTTCCGGATCGCTGTCGGACGGTATTTCGCTGATTATTTACTATTAAGTCGGTTTAGTGTGGGGATTCTAACAGCGTATTTACTATTTTTCAAATTACGATATAGCATTTCATATTATGAAATTACCCTATGAAATTTATGCTGCAGTGCCGCAAATTCTGCCCGGAAATTAGGATGAGCATAGTGGCAAAAGGAATCAACACCTCAGTCGTCCGCACAGGCATACCGGGCCAAGCGGGCCTGAAAAATGTCGAGGGCTAGGCGCGGCGACGCAGACAGTACGCCAGTACGGCAAGGAGCTGCAACGCCGCCATCGGCATTTTCTCAGGCCCGCGTCTCTGGCCCGCTGTTGTTACGCCAAAACCGCCCCTTTGCGCCGCCCGGCTTTATAATCTGTCCTTTCCCTCCCACACAGCCTCCCTACCATGCCAGCACAACTGATCGACGGAATCGCCCTCTCCCAAAAACTGCGCAGCGAGATCGCCACGCGCGCCGCCGCCCTCACGGCCAAGGGCACCCAGCCCGGCCTGGCCGTGATACTCGTCGGCGAAGACCCGGCCAGCCAGGTGTACGTCCGCAACAAGGTCAAGGCGTGCGGCGACGTGGGTTTCCACTCGGTGCTGGAAAAATATGAAGCGGACCTGTCCGAAGCGGACTTGCTGGCACGCATCGCCAGCCTGAACGCGGACCCCGCCATCCACGGCATTCTCGTGCAAATGCCCTTGCCCAAGCACATCAACCCGCACAAGGTCATCGAAGCGATCTCCACGACGAAAGATGTGGATGGCTATTCCGTCCTGAGCGCCGGCGAACTGATGACGGGCTTGCCCGGCTTCCGTCCGTGCACGCCGTATGGTTGCATGAAATTGATCGAAAGCACGGGCGTCGACCTGCGCGGCAAGCACGCCGTCGTCATCGGCCGCAGCAACACCGTCGGCAAACCGATGGCCCTGCTGCTCTTGCAAGCGAACGCTACCGTCACCATCTGCCATAGTGCGACCCCGGACCTGGGCCTGTACACGCGCCAGGCGGACGTGGTCGTGGCCGCCGTCGGCCGCCGCAACACCCTGACGGCCGACATGGTCAAGCCGGGTGCCATCGTCATCGACGTGGGCATGAACCGCGACGATGACGGCAAGCTGTGCGGTGACGTGGATTTTGCCGGCGTGAAAGAAGTCGCCTCGCACATCACGCCCGTGCCTGGCGGCGTGGGCCCGATGACGATCACCATGTTGCTCATGAACACGGTCGAGGCCGCCGAGCGCATCTAAAGAATCACCCCGGGGCGGCGTTGCCGCCTTATTAATATGGAACCGACGATGAATACCAATCCCCTGCTTGATTTTTCCGGACTGCCACGCTTCGACGCGATCACGCACGAGCATGTCACGCCTGCCATCGATACCCTCTTGGCCCAGGCGCGCGCCACGGTGGCGCAGCTGGAAGCGCCCATGGAAGAAGTGAGCTGGGACAACCTCGTCGTGCCCCAGGACCAGATTGCCGAAACCCTGGGCCGCGCCTGGAGCATCGTCAACCATCTCAATAGCGTGATCGATACGCCGGAATTGCGCGCCGCCTACAATGCCAACCAGCCCAAGGTGACGGAATTCTGGACCGAGCTGGACCAGAATGAAATCCTCTTCGGCAAATACAAGCAATTGCAGGCCCGCGCCGATTTCGCCAGCCTGTCGCCAGCGCGCCGGCGCATCGTCGAGAATGCCGTGCGCGACTTCCGCCTGGGCGGCGCCGAGTTGCCCAAGGACAAGAAAGAACGCTTCAGCGCCATCCAGGAAGAACACGCGGCCGTCTCGACGCGTTTTTCCGAAAACGTGCTCGACGCCACGAATGACTACAAGTTGCTGGTCGACAATGAAGCCGATCTCGCCGGGCTGCCCGACGACGTGAAGGCCGCCGCGCGCGCCGCCGCCGAAAAAGCCGGCAAGCAAGGCTATGAATTCTCACTGCACTTCCCGTCCTATTACCCGATCCTGCAATTTGCCGACAACCGCGCACTGCGCGCAACCATCTACCGCGCCAACGCCACCAAGGCGTCGGACCAGGGCGACGTCTTCAGCAAAAAAGAGGACTGGGACAACACGCACAACATCGTCACCTTGTTGCGGCTGCGCAACGAAGAAGCACAACTGCTGGGCTACGCCAATTTCGCCGAAGTGTCGCTGGTTTCCAAGATGGCCACCTCGCCCGCGCAAGTCATCGCTTTCCTGCAAGACCTGGCCAAACGCGCGCGCCCGTTCGCCGAAAAGGACCTGGCCGAACTGCAACAATTCGCCCGCGAAGAACTGGGCATAGACGAGCTGCAGGCGTGGGACGTGCCGTACGCTTCCGAAAAGCTGCAGGAACGCCGCTACGCGTTCTCAGCCCAGGAAGTGAAGCAATATTTCCCTGAACACAAGGTGATCGATGGCTTGTTCCGCCAGATCCAGAACCTGTTCACGGTCGAGATCAAACTCGATACGGCGCCCGTCTGGCACCCTGACGTGCGTTTTTACCGCATCGAGCGCGACGGCCAGCTGGTCGGCCAGTTCTACCTGGACCTGTATGCGCGCGCGGGAAAAAGCGATGGCGCCTGGATGGACGACGCGCGCGGCCGCCGTGCCGATGCGCAGCACGTGCAAACGCCGATCGCCTACCTGACCTGCAATTTCACGGAACCGGCCGTGCTCGACGGCCAGGTTCAGCCAGCACTGTTTACGCACGACGAAGTGATCACCCTGTTCCACGAATTCGGCCACGGCTTGCACCATATGCTGACGGTGGTCGACGAGCTGGGCGTGTCGGGCATTGCCGGCGTCGAATGGGATGCCGTGGAACTGCCATCGCAATTCATGGAAAACTTCTGCTGGGAATGGGAAGTGCTCGAACACATGACCGCGCATGCCGTTACCGGCGAGCCGCTGCCGCGCGCGCTGTATGACAAGATGCTGGCGGCCAAGAATTTCCAGTCCGGCTTGCAAACCCTGCGCCAGGTGGAATTTTCCTTGCTCGACATGCATTTGCACTATGACTACGATGCCAGCACGGGCCAGAGCGTGCAGCAGCTGATCGACGGCGTGCGCGCCAAGTTCGCGCTGATCATCCCGCCCCCGTTCAACCGCTTCCAGAATTCCTTCGGGCATATCTTCTCCGGCGGCTACGCGGCCGGCTACTACAGCTACAAGTGGGCCGAGGTGCTGTCCGCCGACGCCTATGCGGCGTTTGAAGAAGCCCGCGCGCTGGGACCGGCCGCCACCACGGCGGCGGGCAAGCGCTACCTGCAAGAAATCCTGTCCGTCGGCGGCTCGCGCCCGGCGCTGGAATCGTTCACGGCCTTCCGCGGCCGCGAACCGTCGATCGACGCCCTGCTGCGCCATAGCGGCATGGCCGCCTGAGCGCCATGAGCCGCGTCGATTTTCACAGCAACGTGCCCGACAAGCTGGCCTACGCCTGCCGCCTGGCGCGCAAGGCGTATATGGCTGGCAACAAGGTCGTCGTGCTGGCGGCCGACAGCGCCCAGCTCGATGCCTTGAACAGCGCCATGTGGACCATTTCCGCCACGGATTTCCTGCCGCACGTGCTGGCCGGCGATCCGCTGGCGGCGCAAACGCCCATCATCCTGACCGATGACGCGGCGGCGGAGCTGCCGCACCACGACATCCTCGTCAACCTGTCGCAGTTGCCGCCCGCCAATTACGCGCAATTCCAGCGCGTCTTTGAAATCGTCTCCATGGATGCGCAAGATGCGCAGGCGGGCCGCCAGCGTTTCCTGCACTACCGCCAGCAAGACGTGCAGCTGACGCACTTCGTGGCGGGTAACTCAGTGGACAAACAATGAGCCAACAGCCATTCGACCAGGGCATTCCCCTGCTGACGGAGGTGCTGCTGGGGCCGGAGGTGGCGGCCGCCATCCCAGTCGAGCCTGCTATCGAGGCAACGCCGGCGTTGCCGCCAGCGGTGGCACAACCCGACTGGGACGCCATCGAACAGCGGCTGACGCAGCGCATCCTGCACCAGGTGCAGGGCAAGATCGACCATCTGCTGGAAGAGCGCATCGCCCACGTCCTGCAGACGGCCCTGCAAAACGCCCTGATCGGCATGCGCGGCGCATTGCGCGCAGACTTGCAGCAATCGCTGGAACAGATCGTGGCGCATGCGGTCAGCCATGAATTAGGACATCTCCATCCTCCCGCGCAGACGCTGTAACCCTGAGCATGCTGCGCAATGTCGGGTTACGCGCTGCGCGCTAACCCGACCTACCCAACCTACCCAACCTACCCTATTCTTTCCTCCAACGCCATTCTTTGGTGCGCTCGCGCCTGCGAAACCGGTGCATCGCGCCTCAGTTTGGTGATTGTGACGACAAAATGCAAAAAGCCCCAAATGCGGCTTTGCGCCGCCTGTTTTTTGTTGTACCTTTCTTCACACGTACCGCCATTCGAAGCGGTTTCACGAGACGCCGCCGTATCTTTATCCATTGGAGAATGTTTATGCTGCTCAAGACCAAAGTCCTTCCTCTCGCCCTCGCCCTCGCTTTTGCCGGCCATGCGGGCGCGCAGGAAATCATCAAGATAGGCCATGTCGCCCCGGTCTCTGGCGCCAGCTCCCACCTGGGCAAGGATAACGAGAACGCGGCCAAGATGGCCATCGAGGATTTGAACGCCAAAGGCTTCAAGATCGACGGCAAAGCCGTGAAATTCGTGCTGGTGCCCGAAGATGACGCGGCCGATCCCAAACAGGGCACGGCCGTGGCGCAAAAGCTGGTCGATGCCAAGGTCAACGGCGTCGTCGGCCACCTGAACTCGGGCACGACGATTCCCGCCTCGCGCATTTACTTCAATGCCGGCATTCCGCAGATTTCGCCGGCCGCCACCAACCCGACGTACACGCAGCAGAAATTCAACACAGCCTTCCGCGTGGTGGCCAATGACAACAAGCTGGGCGGAACGCTGGGCGCGTATGCCGTGGGCAAGCTGCAGGCGAAGAAAATCGCCGTCATCGATGACCGCACGGCTTACGGCCAAGGCGTGGCGGAACAGTTCGTCAAGGGCGCCAAGAAGGCGGCGCCAGGCGTGCAAATCGTCGGCAAGGAATTTACGAATGCCAACGCGACCGACTTCAATGCCATCCTGACCAGCATCAAATCGAAAAATCCCGACCTGATCTTCTTCGGCGGCATGGATTCCGTGGGCGGCCCCATGCTGCGCCAGATGAAGGCACTGGGCATCAAGGCCAAGTTCATGGGTGGCGATGGCTTGTGCACGGAACCGCTGGGCAAGCTGGCAGGCGACGCCGTGGGCGAAGATATGGTCACCTGCGCGGAAGCGGGCGGCGTGACGGGCGCACAGCAAAAAGGCATGGACGATTTCCGCGCCCGCTACAAGCAGAAATACAATATGGAAGTGCAGCTGTACGCGCCGTATGTGTACGATGCCGTGATGACCATGGCCACCGCCATGGCCGACGCGAAATCGTCGAAACCGTCCGTCTACCTGCCATTCCTGGCCAAGGTGCACTACCAGGGTGTGACGGGCCCGATCTCGTTCGATGCCAACGGCGACATCAAGGATGGCGCGCTGACTTTGTTCACCTATCGGGATGGCAAGAAAACCAAGATGGAAGTCATCAAATAAGCGGCTGTTCAGCCACGTAAGCGAGTAAACCTTCGGCCAGCGCGTCGAAGATGGCGCGGCAGCGCAGGCTGCCGCGCAAGTCTGCATGCATGGTGACCCAGGTTTCCATCGGTAGCGCAAACGCTTGCGGCAACACGCGCCGCAGGGCCGGGTCGCGCGCCGCCAGCCCCGCCTGGCACACGCCGATGCCGGCGCCCGCGCGTATCAGGGCCAGTTGCGCCAGGTCGCTGTCGCTGCGCCAGGCAAAGTTTTCCCGCGCAAAACCCTCAAAGGCGGCGCCCGCGTTGCGCACGAAGGGACTCGCCTCGTCGTAGCCGATGACGGCGTGTTGCGCCAGATCCGACAATCCGGCCGGCGTGCCATGGCGCGCCAGGTAATCCGCGTGCGCATGCAGGCCCAGTTCGATATCGCCCACCTTGCGCGCCACCAGCTGTTCCTGACGCGGACGCAGCATGCGCACGGCAATGTCCGCCTCGCGGCGCAGCAAATCCTGCACTTTGTTGCTCAATACCAGTTCGATGGTCAAGCCGGGATGGCGTTCGCGCAGGCGGGCCAATATCGTCGGCAGCACTTCCACGCCCACCACTTCGCTGGCCGCGATGCGCACGACGCCGGCCACGCCCTGCCCCTGGCTGCTGGCGGCGCGCTGCATCAGGGCGGCCGTGTGCTCCATGGTTTCCGCATGGGGCCGCAGCGCCAGCGCCACTTGCGTAGGCAGCAAGCCCTGCTGGGACCGCGTAAACAGGGTCGCACCCAGCTCCTTTTCCAGAGCGGCGATGTGCCGGCCGACGGTGGGCTGCGTGATGCCCAGCGCGCGGGCCGCGCCAGACAGTGAGCCGTGCTTCAGCACGGCCAGCAGCGAACGGTAGTATTCCCAGGCAATGGCGGTAGTCATACATAAATGTATAGCCTCTGCTCGATGTTCGTCAATTCCCAATGAGCCTTGCGCGGCAGATACTGGCGCCATCAACCACACGGAGGACAATATGGACAAAACAGTATTGGTACTGGGCGCCACGGGCGGCATCGGCGGCGAGATGCTGCGCCAGCTCCTGGCGGCGGGCTGGCAGGTACGCGCCTTGACGCGGGGAGAAACGCAGCCGGAGCATGGCGACCGTGTTGCATGGCTGCGCGGTGATGCGCTGTCGCGCGCGGATGTGCTGGCGGCCGCCAAAGGCTGCGCCGTCATCGTGCACGCCGTCAACCCGCCCGGCTACCGCCACTGGGGCCGGCTGGTGCTGCCCATGCTCGACAACACCATCGCTGCGGCCATCGCTGAGGGCGCCACCATCGTGCTGCCCGGCACCGTCTACAACTTTGGCCCCGACGCGTTTCCCGTGCTGGCAGAAGACGCGCCGCAGCACCCGCAGACGCGCAAAGGCGCCATCCGCGTGGAACTGGAAGCGCGGCTGGAACGGGCCAGCACGCAGGGCGCCAAGGTCATCATCGTGCGCGCGGGCGACTTCTTCGGCCCCCGCGCCGGCAATAACTGGTTTTCGCAGGGCCTCGTCAAGCCTGGCCAGAGCGTGCGCAGCGTGCTGTATCCGGGCGCGCCCGGCGTGGGCCACCAGTGGTCCTACCTGCCCGACGTGGCGCGCACCATGCTGCAATTGCTGGCCATGCGCGCCACCTTGCCCGCGTTTGCGCGCTTTCACATGGCCGGCCACTGGGACCACGACGGCCGGCAAATGACGGGGGCGATTGCCCGCGTGGTGAAACAGGCCACGGGAACCACGCCCGCCATCCGGCGCTTTCCATGGTGGCTGGTGGCGCTGGCGTCGCCGTTCGTGGCGACCCTGCGCGAAATGCGCGAGATGCGCTATCTGTGGCAAACGCCCTTGCGCATGGAGAATGCGCGCTTGCTGGCCGTGCTGGGCCAGGAGCCGCATACGCCGCTCGACGAGGCGGTGCGAACGACATTGGAAGGCCTGGGCAATTTAGATGCAGCAGGCAAAAAAAATGCGCCGGGATTGCCGGCGCGCTAATTGCAGGTACTGCGGCACAGATTATTTCTGTGCCAGTACCCATTTAACCAGGGTATGGGCTTCCGCATCGCTCACTTGCGGATTGGCTGGCATCGGGATCGCGCCCCAGGTGCCGGAACCGCCCTTCATGACTTTCGCCACGAGCTTGGCTTCCGCGTCTTTTTGACCGGCATATTTGGCCGCCACGTCTTTATACGCAGGACCCACCAGTTTCGTGCTCACCGCGTGGCAAGCCATGCAGTTTTTTGCTTTCGCCAGGTCCGGATTGGCCAACGCTGCTTGCGATGCCAGAGCCGATACGGTCAATACACTCACCAACATAAAACGTTTCATTGTCTTTTCTCCAAAGTTACTTCCTGCGGCATTTTACTGTGTTTCCGCAGATGCACCACGAGCCCAGATCAAGCGTTTCAATGTAGTAACGCAATGTAGTAGCGATTAGGCACTCATATTCTGCCCCATCTGCGCACGCATGACCATGTTGTTTGTAAGGCGATGTAACGCCAGGCGGCCCCGCGCGGTCAAACGGGGCCGGCCGTCGCACTTATACAACAAATCAGCGTTTCTGCTTTTTCAGCTGCGACAGGTCACGCACGGCGCCGCGGTCGGCCGACGTCGTCAGCGCCGCATACGCCTGCAGCGCCTGCGACACGTAGCGCTCGCGCTTGACGGGCAGCCAGGCATCGTCGCCCTTCGCTTCCATGGCGGCGCGGCGCGCGGCCAGCTCGGCATCCGTCACGCGCAGGTTGATGCTGCGCTCGGGGATGTCGATGTCGATGAAGTCGCCCTCTTCCACCAGGCCGATGGCGCCGCCTTCGGCCGCTTCCGGCGAAGCATGGCCGATCACCAGGCCCGAGGAGCCGCCCGAGAAGCGCCCGTCCGTGAACAGCGCGCACGCCTTGCCCAGGCCCTTGGATTTGATGTACGAGGTCGGATACAGCATTTCCTGCATGCCGGGGCCGCCTTTCGGGCCTTCGTAGCGGATGATGACGACGTCGCCCTCATGCACGGTATCGGCCAAAATTGCTTCAACAGCGGTATCCTGGCTTTCGAACACGCGCGCCTTGCCCGAGAATTTCAAAATGCTTTCATCCACGCCGGCCGTCTTGACGATGCAGCCCTTTTCGGCCAGGTTGCCGTACAAGACGGCCAGGCCGCCATCCTGCGAGTACGCGTGGGCCTTGTCGCGGATGCAGCCGGTGGCACGGTCCATGTCGACGGCAGCAAAACGCTCCGACTGCGAAAACGCCGTCTGCGTCGGCACGCCGCCCGGCGCGGCGCGGAACAGTTCATGCACGGCCGGATTGTCCGTGCACATGATGTCGTTTTGCGCGATGGCGTCGGCCAGGGTCGGCGCGTGGATGGTCGGTAAAGTGGTGTTGAGCAGGCCGGCGCGTGCCAGTTCGCCCAGAATCCCCACGATGCCGCCCGCGCGGTGCACGTCTTCGATATGGTATTTGTCCGTCATCGGCGCGACCTTGCACAGGCACGGTACCTTGCGCGAGATGCGGTCGATGTCGGCCATCGTGAATTCCACTTCCGCCTCGTGCGCGGCGGCCAGCAAGTGCAGCACGGTGTTGGTCGAGCCGCCCATGGAGACGTCGAGCGCCATGGCGTTTTCGAAGGCCGCCTTGGTGGCGATCGAGCGTGGCAGCACCGAGTAGTCATCCTGCTCGTAGTGGCGCTTGGCCAGTTCGACGATCAGACGACCCGCGCGCAGGAACAGTTGCTGGCGGTCCGAGTGCGTGGCCAGGATCGTGCCGTTGCCGGGCAGGGCCAGGCCCAGCGCCTCGGTCAGGCAGTTCATCGAGTTGGCCGTAAACATGCCGGAGCAGGAACCGCAGGTCGGGCAGGCCGAACGTTCGATTTCCGCCACGTCGGCGTCGGACACGCTGCTGTCGCCCGCCTTGATCATGGCGTCGACCAGATCGAGCTTGATGATCTTCTGCGTGCCGTTGACCACCTTGACGACCTTGCCCGCTTCCATCGGCCCGCCGGAAATAAACACGACGGGGATGTTGATGCGCATGGCGGCCATCAGCATGCCCGGCGTGATCTTGTCGCAGTTCGAGATGCACACCATGGCGTCGGCGCAGTGGGCGTTGACCATGTATTCGACGGAGTCGGCGATCAGGTCGCGCGAGGGCAGCGAATACAGCATGCCGCCGTGGCCCATGGCGATGCCGTCATCGACGGCGATGGTATTGAATTCCTTGGCCACGCCGCCGGCCGCCTCGATTTCGCGCGCCACCATCTGACCCAGGTCTTTCAGGTGCACGTGACCGGGCACGAACTGGGTAAACGAGTTGACGACGGCGATGATCGGCTTGTCGAAGTCGCCATCCTTCATGCCGGTGGCGCGCCACAGGGCGCGGGCGCCAGCCATGTTGCGGCCGTGGGTGGTGGTGCGGGAGCGGTATTGCGGCATGATGGGGTCCTTCCAAGGATGATTGATGCCTGACTGCGCGGATTTTCAACAAAACCCTGCATGCAGTGGGGGTACGTCAGATTGCCTTGTGCGCGCCCCACTGTCAAATATATGATGCACATGTCTGTGAGTCGTTTTGCATATCACAGCAATCAATCCGCATGGAAACACATATGAATCTCGAACTGCGCCAGCTGCGCTACTTTGTCACCGTTGCCGAGGAATTGCACTTCGGCCGCGCCGCCGCGCGCCTGCACATGACGCAGCCGCCCCTGTCGCAAACCATCATGGCGCTGGAAGATCTGCTGGGCGCGCCCCTGTTCGTGCGCACCCGGCGCGAGGTGCAGCTGACGCCGGCCGGCACGGCCCTGCTGCCCGAGGCGCGCCGATTGCTGGCGCAGGCGCTCGATTTGCCCGCGCTGGTACGGCGGGCCGCGCAGGGCGAGGCGGGGCGTCTGAGCCTGGCTTTCGTTTCCTCGGCCGACTACAGCGTGCTGCCACCGCTGCTGCGCGCTTATCAGAGCGCCTATCCGCAGGTGCAGATCGCGCTGCAGGAAGCCACCTCCGATTTGCAGCTCGATGAATTGCTTGCCGGACGCACGGATGCGGGCCTGTTGATCCCGCCCCTGCCCGAAAAGGCGAAAGGGGACCTCGATTACCTGCCCGTACTGGCCGAGCCGCTGGTGCTGGCCGCGCCGTCCGGCCTCGACATATTGACTAAGCCCGGCCCCGTGCGCCTGCGCGACTTGCCGCCCCTGCCTTTGATCATTTTCCCGCGCGCGATATCGCCCGCCCTGCACGACGCCATCCTCGGCGTGTTCCGCGCGGCCGGCATCACGCCGCAGATCGGCCAGGAAGCGATCCAGATGCAAACCATCGTCAGCCTCGTCTCGGCTGGCATGGGCATCGCGCTTGTGCCACAATCGGTATCGAATCTGATGCGCCCGGGCGTAGAATACAGGCCGCTGCAGGACGCCACGCCGCTGGTGGAAACGGGCCTGGCCTGGCGCCGCGACAATCCGTCCGCCGTGCTGCAGGGTTTCCTGGCGCTGCTGCGCAAGCAGATCAGCGCGACCGCCGATTAAATTAAGTGGCCGCTAAGGCAAAAAACCGCAAGCGCCCCCATACTACGCAACCTTGGCTTTAAACAAAGAAAGAAACCCCATGCTGATACACCCGATGCCCGACCCGATAGCCATACAAATCGGCCCGCTCGCCGTGCACTGGTACGGCCTGATGTATGTGCTGGCCTTTGCCCTGTTCATTATCCTGGGCCGAGTGCGCATCAAGCAGCCGCATATCGCCGTGCTGGGCTGGAAGAAGGAAGACCTCGATGACATGCTGTTCTACGGCATGCTGGGCGTGGTGATCGGCGGGCGCCTGGGCGAAGTGCTGTTCTACCGCCCCGAATACTTCATGCACAATCCGCTCGAGATCTTCATGGTCTGGCATGGCGGCATGTCCTTCCATGGCGGCTTCCTGGGCGTCATCCTGGCCATGTATCTGTGGAGCCGCAAGGCGGGCCGCAATCTGTTCGACGTGCTCGACTTCATCGCCCCACTGGTGCCGCTCGGTTATGCCGCCGGCCGCCTGGGCAACTTCATCAATGCCGAACTGCCGGGCCGCATCGCCCCGGAAACCCTGCCGTGGGCCATGCAGTGGCCAGGCATTCCGTATCCCGTGCACCCGTCGCCCCTCTACCAGATGCTGGTCGACGGCATCTTGGTATTCATCATCCTGTGGCTGTATGCGCGCAAGCAGCGTCCGCGCATGGCCGTGGGCGCCATGTTCACCCTGCTGTACGGCTGCGCGCGTTTCTTCACGGAATACTTCCGCACGCCGGACTGGGAAGTCGTCTGGCTGGGCGTACCGATCACATCGGGCCAGATGCTGTCGCTGCCGATGATCGTCGGTGCCATCGCGCTGCTGGTGTGGGCGTATAAAAGCCAGGTGATGGGCACCCCGCCCACCAAGGCCCGCGTAGCGGACGCCTGACCGGCCGCCCTACGCCTTCAACCTGCTTGTAATCACTTTCCATTGCGCCGGCGTCACGGGCGTGATGGACAGGCGGCTGCCCTTCTTCAACAGCAGCATGTCTTCCAGCTCCGGCATCTGGCGCATCTCGGACAGGGGCAGCAGCGCCGTCTTCTTTACGCCCCGCACGTCGACGCTGATCCAGCGCGGCTGTTCAGGCGTCGCCTTCGGATCGAAATACTTGCCGCCCTCTTCAAACTGGCTGTGATCGGGATACGCGCCGCTGGCCACTTCGGCCACGCCCGCCACGCCCGGCTGCGGGCAGCTGGAATGATAAAACAACACGCCATCGCCCGGCCGCATGCCATCGCGCATGAAGTTGCGCGCCTGGTAGTTGCGCACGCCAAACCAGGGCATGGTGTGCTGCGGCGCTGCCATCAGGTCGTCGATGCTTACTTCATCGGGTTCGGATTTCATCAGCCAATATTGTTTCATCTAGACTCCGTGTGAAAGCGACAGACGTAAAAAAACGGTTGCGCATGATGCGGCAACCGTTTTCAGTTGTACTTACAAATGCAATGCAAATTAGGCCCCGCCTGTGCCGCTATGCCGGCATCCCGAACCAAACGGTTCAAGGTGGTCACGTTAGTTCAATTTCGGGTTCGTCGAACGAGCGACGCTCACTCCCATCAAACAAAATTCGCAACCGATGCGCATAAATGGTTCAAGGAATATATGGCAATCGCGAACACCGCAGGGTAGACCCAAGTTTACTCCTTTGGTCGCGCATCGCAAAGACAAATCGTACCGTGTCCGCTTAAAAAAGATTTTCCTGGGGCGTCAATGCGCTGTCCAATACCGTGTGCATGGCCGAGATTTTCTGCTTCACTTCGAGTATCGTCAGCTCCGACAGCGGACCTTGCGGCGACTTCACGGAGAGGAATTCGGCGGCCACGCCCAAGGCGGCCAGCACGGCGATGCGGTCATTGCCCTTGACCTTGCCCGCGTCGCGGATGGCTTTCATTTTACTATCGAGATAGATTGCCGCTTCGCGCAGTGCGCGCTCTTCACCGTCGCGGCACACCATGCTGTAGGACTGGCCCATGATATTGACATCGACACGCGGCATTACGCTTCCTTCTCGTTCTCGGCAATATAGGCTCCCGCTTCCGAAGCGGCTTGCTCCAGGCCGGCTTGCACCAGTTCGGGAATTTTTTCCAGCAACGCTTCCACCCGCTCCTGCGCCTCGCGCATGCGCTGCACATACAGGGCGTTCTCGGCGGCCAGCGCGGCATTGGCCTTGCGCAATTGCGCGTTTTCACGGCGCAGCGCATGGGTCATTTCGGCCAGCAGGCCTATCTTGTCGGATAATTCGTTGAATTCGGAAATCATCCCGCCACTATAGGGCGGACGCTCCATGGGCGTCAATCGAATCACGCCGCTGTCACACATATTTACATCAATGCAGGGCAGTTGGCGGACAATACACACTTTTTCCGGCGCTTTTCGCCAAGTGCGCGCATCTGCCAGCGCCGCGATGGCAGCATTTTACTCGTCGACGTAATCGGCTTCGATATCGAGTCCGCCATAACGATTTTCGCAAGAGCGGCGCACCAGCGTCTGCTGTCCGCCCTTGCCGTCAAGCACCATCGTCAAGTCGCGGCAAGTACGGCGGTAGCTGCCAGGTTTGGCGTCCGTCCCCGAGGGCGTCAGGCGCACTGCCAGCGGCGCCGCATTGCCCAGGCCCTTGTTGCTCCACTGGCGCGTCTTGCCATCCTCTTCATCTTTCAAGGTGCGCACGGCGGCCGTCAGCAAGGCTTGTTGTTCCTTGGCATTAAGCTTGGCGATGGTGACGTCGGACAGGAACGGCGGATACACGACGGGCGCCGGGTCCTTGCCCTGCACATCCCAGTTGCCGCTGTTCTGCGAACAGGTGCGGCGGCTCAGGTCTTGCGACTTGCCGCCCGCCGTGACGACGAATTTCAGGTCGCGGCAGACGTGCGCCTTCAGACTGTGCTCCGTCATGCCGGAGTTGCTGAAGTTATACGTGACTTTCACCAGCACGCCACTGTCGCCGCCGTTGTCCCATACGTGCGCTTCCTGGTCGTCGTCATCCTTGTTGAGGTCGTTGAACAAGTCGCCCAGCAACATTTTCTTTTCCAGCGGTGTCAGGGTCGCCACGCTGATCTCGTCGACGATGGTGGGCGTGTGCGCGGCGGCATTGCCCAGGCAGGCGAGGCCGATGACGGTAGCGCCCAGCAGGCGCAGCACGGGACGGGAAACAGGAAATGGCATGGCGTTCTTTCTGGAGCAAGTGGCGATATGTGGCGATATTGATATGCAATTGCAATCATCTTATCAAATTTCATAGTAAAACTCTGTTTCCTGCGCGTACAGGAACGCCCCCCATCCGGGCGGCATGCTAGAGTCGCTGCTGTTGCTGACGCCCGGGAACGCGGCTTGTGCTGGCGCAAACCCTGTGTAGATGCAGGCTCTGCTCAGCATCTATCTATATGTTCCTCTTGAATAAGCCCTTGAAGTTGCCCCATACCGTCCCTATAATTAGCACTCGTTAGTAGAGAGTGCTAACAAACTCTTTCGTAGCAATCCTCAGGACTGATGGTGCTTGCCAGACCACTGCAGGGAACGCTACGCGGCGGGCGACGCCGCGATGCACCACTGCCGGATACAGGCAAGGACAAGATGACATGGGGTTTGCTTGACCGTTGCGGGCTGCTTTCAACGGCGGTCACTGAAAGCAGGTCTGGCGCTGTGCCGGACATGTATTCATTTAGCAACACTTATCCATTGAACTTTAAGGAGTTTTGTATGAATCTGCGCCCATTGAACGATCGCGTCATCGTCAAACGCCTCGACCAGGAAACCAAAACTGCGTCCGGCCTCATCATTCCTGATGCAGCTGCTGAAAAACCGGATCAAGGCGAAGTCCTTGCCGTAGGCAATGGCAAGATTCTCGACGACGGCAAAGTCCGTCCTCTGGATGTCAAAGTGGGCGACCGCGTCCTGTTCGGCAAGTACGCCGGCCAAACCGTCAAAGTTGACGGCGATGAGCTGATGGTCATGCGCGAAGAAGACATCATGGCGATCGTCGTCAAGTAATTGTTTCCACGTTGTAGACAGACACATCCCGAAACTCAGGAGAATTGAACATGGCAGCTAAAGAAGTAATATTCGGCGACGCAGCGCGCGCCAAGATGGTCGAAGGCGTCAACATCCTCGCCAATGCAGTCAAAGTAACGCTGGGCCCGAAAGGCCGCAACGTGGTCCTGGAGCGCTCGTTCGGCGCCCCTACCGTCACCAAGGATGGCGTATCGGTAGCGAAAGAAATCGAACTCAAAGACAAGCAAATGAACATGGGTGCTCAGTTGGTCAAGGAAGTTGCTTCCCGCACCAGTGACAACGCCGGCGACGGCACCACCACCGCCACCGTGCTGGCCCAAGCCATCGTACGCGAAGGCATGAAGTTCGTTGCCGCCGGCATGAACCCGATGGACCTGAAGCGCGGTATCGACAAAGCAGTTGCTGCCACCGTCGAAGAACTGGCGAAAATCGCCCGTCCTTGCACCACGACCAAAGAAATCGCCCAAGTTGGCGCGATCTCGGCGAACTCGGACTACTCGATCGGCGAGCGTATCGCTGAAGCGATGGAAAAAGTCGGCAAAGAAGGCGTCATCACCGTGGAAGACGGCAAGTCGCTGAACGACGAGCTGGACATCGTTGAAGGCATGCAATTCGACCGCGGCTACCTGTCGCCTTACTTCATCAACAACCCAGAGAAACAAGTTGCCGTCCTGGACAGCCCATTCGTCCTGCTGTGCGACAAGAAAATCTCGAACATCCGTGACCTGCTGCCGGTACTGGAACAAGTCGCAAAAGCTGGCCGTCCACTGCTGATCATCGCAGAAGACATCGAAGGCGAAGCGCTGGCGACCCTGGTTGTGAACAACATCCGCGGCATCCTGAAAACTTGCGCAGTGAAAGCACCTGGCTTCGGCGACCGCCGCAAAGCCATGCTGGAAGACATCGCTGTCCTGACCGGCGGCCAAGTGATCGCTGAAGAAGTCGGCCTGACCCTGGAAAAAGTGACCCTGGCCGAACTGGGCCAAGCGAAACGCATCGAAGTGGGCAAGGAAAACACCATCGTCATCGATGGCGCCGGCGAAGCTGCCTCGATCGAAGCACGCGTGAAACAAGTGCGTGTACAGATCGAAGAAGCGACCTCGGACTACGACCGTGAAAAACTGCAAGAGCGCGTCGCCAAACTGGCTGGCGGCGTTGCCGTGATCAAGGTTGGCGCTGCCACCGAAGTCGAAATGAAAGAAAAGAAAGCCCGCGTTGAAGATGCGCTGCACGCTACCCGCGCTGCCGTGGAAGAAGGCATCGTGCCAGGCGGCGGCGTAGCCCTGCTGCGCGCACGCGCCAACATCACGGTCAAGGGCGACAATCCTGATCAAGACGCTGGTATCAAGATCGTCCTGCGCGCAATGGAAGAGCCACTGCGCATGATCGTGCAAAACGCTGGCGAAGAAGCTTCGGTCGTCGTGGCAGCCGTACTGGCTGGCACGGGCAACTACGGCTACAACGCTGCCAACGGCACGTATGGCGACATGGTCGAAATGGGCGTCCTGGACCCAGCCAAAGTGACTCGTTCGGCGCTGCAAAACGCCGCTTCGATCGCTTCGCTGATGCTGACAACCGACTGCATGGTCTGCGAAATCGCTGACGACAAAGCAGGCGGCGGCATGGGCGGCGGCATGGGTGGCATGGGCGGCATGGACGGCATGATGTAACCCCGGCATCCCCGTGCGCAGGCGACGGCACGCGGGGATGCCTATGCCGGGACAGGACAGGCAGACCAAAAGCTGCGTGCGCCTGCACGGCAGCCCCGAAAGCCATCTTCTACGGAAGGTGGCTTTTTTTTCGCCTATTCATTTGGCAAGCCCGTTAGCAAGCCCGTTGGCAAGCCCGGCGATTGCCGGCCTGCGCGTTTTGCTTTAGCATGGCCGCCATCGTCCTTCTTTCTCATGCCACCATCATGCCGCCACGCGCCTCTTCTTCCAAAACCACCATCATCGCCGGCATCCTGGCCGGCTTGCTGGCCGCCGGCCTCGGCGCTTTCTACCTGCACCAGCAGTCCGCCCCGCACGACGGCAATGCCCCGGCCGCGAACAGCCAGGCGGCGCAGGAGCAGAACGCACGCGCCGTCGATGCGCTGATGGCTTTGCCGGAAATCAAGGCTTGGTCGGCGCATATCGAAAAGGCTACCGGCGGCCGCGCGCACGGCGCCGTGATGGAAACGTCGCCGGAAACGCGCCTCGTCGATGGCGTCGCCTGCTATCAGCTGAGCTTTTTCGAAAGCACGCCCGACGCGGCCCACCGCTGGGAAAGCTTTGTCGTCACGCCCGACGGCAAGCGCATCCTTGTGGACGATATCGTCAACGGTGACCTGATCAGCCTGGAACAATGGCGCAAGGACAACGCGCCCATGCAGCGCATCGCCACGCAATAACGCCCCAGGCCGGCTGCGGGCGCGATGGCCAGGGACGCTGGCGTTGCAGCGCAAGGTTTACTTTCTGACATCGAAGCCCGATACTCGCCCACATGCCCGCCACCTCTGTCCGCCTCCTTGCACCAGACGACGCCAGCGCCTACCGCGCGCTGCGTCTGGCCGGCATCGCCGAACTGCCCGCCGCCTTCTGCACCACGCACGCAGCGGAAAGCGGCTTGCCGCTGGCACAGATCGCCCAGCGCTTGCGCGCCACCTCGCACCAAATAATATTTGGCGCTTTCAACGAGGAACAATTGATCGCCATTGCCGGCCTGCGCCGCGAACCGATCGCCGTCGTGCATGACAAGGCCAGCCTGTGGGGCGTGTATGTGGCGCCGCAGGCGCGTGGACGCGGCGCGGGACGGCAACTGGTGCAGGTCGCCATCGCGCACGCCTGCGCCATTCCCGAGCTGGGCCGCGTGTGCCTGGCCGTGGCGCAGGACAACCACGCGGCGTTGAGCCTGTACCTGGGTTGCGGTTTTACCCTGGCGGACGGTCCCGCAGCGGAGGGCATGCTGCCACTGCAGCTGTTGCTGCCCCGCCCGGCGCGTGCCAGTGCAAGTGCAAGTGCAAGTGCCGAAAGTAATGTCTTTATGAAAATCAATACCTTACAAATCTCTGCGAAATAGCGGACAGGCCGTTTTTTCTGTTGCAAGCAAACGCGGCAGGCCTTAGCATCGCGGCTTACAAAAAAAACTTGGGGGAGAGCCAATGTCATCGGCCGAGACACAAACCGCCACGGGCAAGATGCCCCGGCAAATACCGTACATCATCGCCAACGAAGGCTGCGAACGCTTCAGCTTTTATGGCATGCGCAACATCCTGACGCCGTTCCTCATCAGCACCTTGCTGCTGATGATCCCGATCGATCAACGCACGGGCGAAGCCAAGCACGTGTTCCACACCTTCGTCATCGGCGTGTATTTCTTCCCGTTGCTGGGCGGCTGGCTGGCCGACCGCTTCTTCGGCAAGTACAACACCATCTTCTGGCTCAGCCTCGTGTATTGCGCCGGCCATGCCTGCCTGGCCCTGTTTGAAAACAGCGTCAACGGCTTTTATTTCGGCCTGTTCCTGATCGCCTTCGGTTCCGGCGGCATCAAGCCCCTTGTCGCCTCGTTTGTCGGCGACCAGTTCGACCAGACCAACAAGCACAAGGCCAAGCTGGTCTTCGACCTGTTCTACTGGATCATTAACTTCGGCTCTTTCTTCGCCTCGCTGCTGATGCCGATGTTCCTGCGCGACTTTGGTCCCTCGATCGCCTTCGGCATCCCCGGCCTGATGATGCTGGCCGCTACCCTCGTCTTCTGGATGGGCGCCAAGAAGTACGTGCACGTGCCGCCTGCGCCGCCGAATCCCGACTCGTTTACCCGCGTCGCCCGCACGGCCCTGCTGGCGCGTGTCGATGGCGGTTCGCGTCCCGGCCTGTATGTGGCCTACGTCGGCGTGATCGGCGCCCTGTATGCGTTCTACAGCATTCCCGAATGGGGCTTCGTGATTGCAGCGTGTACGGCGCTGGTCTTGCTGCTGGCCTTCGGCAGCATCGGCACGGCCATGCAGCTGGAACGCGCACGCGGCATCCATCCGGATGAAGCCGTCGAAGGCGTGCGCGCCGTCTTGCGCATCCTCGTCATCTTCGCCCTCGTCACGCCGTTCTTCTCGCTGTTCGACCAGAAGGCCTCGACCTGGATCGTGCAAGCGAACACCATGGAAAAACCAAGCTGGTTCCTGCCGGCGCAGATGCAGGCGCTGAACCCGATGCTGGTGATGCTGCTGATCCCGTTCAATAACCTGGTGCTGTACCCGATGCTGAACCGCTTCGGCCTGGAAGCGACGGCCCTGCGCCGCATGACGGCCGGTATCGGCTTTTCCTCTCTGGCGTGGATCGTCATTGGCCTCTTGCAGCTGGCCCTCGACAGCGGCAACGCCGTCTCCATCATGTGGCAAATCCTGCCGTACGCCTTGCTGACCTTCGGCGAAGTGCTGGTCTCGGCGACAGGGCTGGAGTTTGCCTACAGCCAGGCGCCCGTCTCCATGAAGGGCGCCATCATGAGCTTCTGGAATCTGTCGACCACGGTAGGCAACCTGTGGGTGCTGATCGTCAACCGCAGCGTCATGAACGAAGGCGTGATCGGCAAGATCGCCGAGAGCGGCATCAGCGTGACGGCCTTCCAGATGTTCTTCTTCGCCGCCTTTGCAGCGGTGGCCATGCTGGCCTTCGGCCTGTATGCACGCAACTACAAGATGGTCGACAACTACCGCCAGGCCGCCGTGCCGGCGAAAGCATGATGCCGGTTTGATCTGCCGCAATCAAGAAGGGCGCCCGAGGGCGCCCTTTTTTTACGTCGTCACTGTGGGCGCGTCGCGCCCCGTGCGCTCGCGGATCTGCGCCAGCTGCTCGGCCACAGCGATCAGTCCCGCCAGCGCCTCCTGGGTCGGGATGCCATGTTGCGCCGGATCGGCCTCATAGCGCTCCAGGTACAGGCGCAGGGTGGCGCCATCGGTGCCCGTGCCGGACAGGCGCAGCACGATGCGCGCGCCATCCGTCATGATGATGCGGATGCCCTGCTGCGTCGCCACGGAGCCGTCGACGGGGTCCGTGTAGCTGAAATCGTCGGCCAGCGCCACCGTGTAGCCATCGAACACCTGGCCCGGCAAGGCGGCCAGCTGGCCGCGCACGGCGTCCATCAACTGCTGCGCACCGGCGCTGTCGATGTCTTCGTAATCGTGGCGCGAGTAGTAATTGCGACCATACGTGGCCCAGTGCGCGCGCACGATGTCTTCCACCGATTGTTTTCTCTCTGCCAGCAGGTTGAGCCAGAACAGCACGGCCCACAGGCCATCCTTTTCGCGCACGTGGTTCGATCCCGTGCCGTAGCTTTCCTCGCCGCACAGGGTGGCCATGCCGGCATCGAGCAGGGTGCCGAAGAATTTCCAGCCCGTCGGCGTCTCGTAGCACGGGATGCCCAGCGCGCTAGCGACCCGGTCGGCCGCTCCCGATGTGGGCATGGAGCGGGCGATGCCCTTCAAGCCGGCGCGATAGCCGGGCGCCACGCTGGCGTTGGCGGCCAAAATCGCCAGGCTGTCCGAGGGCGTCACGTCGAAGCGGCGGCCGACGATCATGTTGCGGTCGCCGTCGCCGTCCGAGGCGGCGCCGAAGTCCGGTGCATCGGCGGCGGCCATGATGGCAATCAATTCCTGCGCGTTGACGGGATTCGGGTCGGGATGGCCGCCGCCAAAGTCTTCCAGGGGTACGCCATTGATGACGCTGCCCTTCGGCGCGCCCAGCATGCCTTCCAGGATGGCCGTCGCATACGGGCCGGAAACGGCGTGCATGCCGTCAAAGCAGATGCGCAAGCCGCCCGCGAACAGGGCGCGGATGGCATCGAAATCGAACAGCTGCTGCATCAGTTCCGCGTAGTCAAGAACGGGATCGATCACTTCGACCGTCATCTGCTCGATACGCGTCAATCCCGGCGCGTCGAGGTCGATGTCGGCCGCGTCGCTGATGCGGTACTCGGTGATGGTTTGCGTGCGCGCAAACATGGCTTCCGTGACCTTTTCTGGCGCCGGTCCGCCATTGGCGATGTTGTACTTGATGCCGAAATCGCCATCGGGGCCACCCGGATTATGGCTGGCCGACAGGATGAGGCCACCACTGGCGCCATGCTTGCGGATGACGCAGCTGACGGCCGGTGTCGACAATATGCCACCCTGCCCCAGCAGCACGCGCGCGTAGCCGTGCGCGGCTGCCATGCGCAGCACCGTCTGGATGGCCGCGCGGTTGTAGTAACGCCCGTCGCCGCCCAGCACCAGCGTCTGGCCATGGCAGTCGCCGAGCGTGTCGAACACGCTTTGCACGAAGTTTTCCAGGTATTGCGGTGCGCTGAAGACCGCCACCTTCTTGCGCAAGCCCGAGGTGCCGGGCCGCTGGCCGGCCATCGGCGCCGTATTGATGATTTGAATAGCCATGTTATCTCCATATTAACTACCAATGTTAACCGATGCTGGCCGCAGGGCAAAGCGTTGTACGCCTGCCACGGTGCGGTAAACCGCTTAAGCTGGCTGCAGCAATGCTACACCTCACTCTTGCATGTCTCGCAACCCCACACTATAATAAGAATAGTTCTCATTCACATTTACGACTCCCACCGGAGCCTGCACACAGTCGCCTGACTGATGCGCGGCTGGATGACAGACTGCGCCAGCCAGGCACCACCGCCAAGCAAGCCTCCCATACCAACAACGCCAGCCGCTCGACGGTGGGCACACGAGAAGAAGGATGTTTCATGGCGCGAGCACGTTCGCTGGCCGGTATCGCTACCGGCCCGTTTTCCCCACCGGTTCCCCACGTTGCCCTGCGCCCGCTGGCCATCGCCGTACATTCCGCATTGCTGACGGCAGCGCTGGGCGCCGGCGCGGCCCTGGCTGCCGAGGCGCCGGCCAAGCCCGATGAAGCCACCTTGAGCGAGATCAAGGTAGTGGGCCAGCAAGACAAGGCATCGACCGAGCATACGGGTTCCTACACGACAAAGCAGATGGCCACGGCCACGCGCATGGGCCTGTCGATCCGCGAAACGCCGCAATCGATCTCGGTGGTGACGCGCCAGCGCATGGACGACATGGGCTTGAACAGCCTGGCCGAGGTGCTGGTGCAGTCGACGGGCGTGACGGTGCAGGAAAACGACAGCGAACGCACGAACTTTTCGGCGCGCGGCTTTTCCATCGGCAATTACCAGATCGATGGCGTGGCCGTCAATTCGGGCTCCAATGCGCTGTTCGACACGGCCATCTACGACCGCATCGAAATCGTGCGCGGCGCCACGGGCCTGGTCAGCGGCAATGGCGACCCGTCGGCCACCATCAACATGCTGCACAAGCGTCCCGGCAAGGAGTTCGCCGCCTCGGCCGGCCTGACGCTGGGTTCCTGGAGCAAAGTCCGCCTGGAAGGCGACATCAGTGCGCCGCTCAATGCCGATGGCAGCATCCGCGGGCGCGTCGTCGTGGCCGGCCAGAACCGCCATTCCTATATGGACCTGTACAAGGAACGCAAGCTGGTGGGCGCCGTCATCGTCGAGGCGGACCTGACGCCTGCAACGTTGCTGACGGCCGGTATCGACTACCAGAAAAATACGCCGAAGGGCACGAGCTGGGGCACCACGCCCCTGTTCTTCTCTGATGGCACGCCGGCCAACATGCCGCGCTCGTTCAACATGGCGGCCAAGTGGAGCAGTTGGGAGCGCGAGTTCCAGAACAGCTATGTCTATCTCGAACACCGCTTCGCCAACGA
This sequence comes from Janthinobacterium sp. PSPC1-1, assembly GCF_049897625.1. Lineage (NCBI taxonomy): Bacteria > Pseudomonadati > Pseudomonadota > Betaproteobacteria > Burkholderiales > Oxalobacteraceae > Janthinobacterium > Janthinobacterium sp. PSPC1-1. The sequence continues at coordinate 29,909 of NZ_JAFCWP010000008.1, forward strand.
CTGGAAGATCAAGGCCGCCTACGGGCGCCTGGACAGCTCCTCGAACGGCAAGCTGTTTTACGGCGGCAGCGGCTATCCGAAACGCGATGGCAGCGGCCTGGAAGTCTGGAGCGGCGCCTTCCCCTACGATGAAAAGCAGGACAACTTCGACCTGGCGGCCAACGGCACCTTCCCCCTGTTCGGCCGCCAGCACGACCTGGTGCTGGGCGTGAACGGCTGGAAGCGCGTCGGCACGACGAATGAAACCTTGCTGCCCGATCCGCTGCCATTTGCCACCACCATCCCCGACTTCCGCAACTGGACGGGCGATGTGCCTGAACCCAGCCTGACGCGCACGGGTGCGCGCGACGTCGCCACCACCAAACAGTCGGGTGCCTTCATCGCCACGCGCATCAATGTCACGGACAGCTTCAAGGTGCTGGCCGGCGCGCGCGTCTCCAGGTGGGAAACCTACAACGACCGCTACGACACCAAGGGCCGTTTTGAAAAGCGCAGCTCGGCCTACAAGACGGACGATGTCGTCACGCCCTACGCGGGCATGGTGCTCGATGTGAGCAAGAGCACTTCGCTGTACGCCAGCTATACGGACCTGTTCAAGCCGCAAAACCTGAAGGACAAGAACAACGCTTTCCTCGACCCGATCACGGGCAGCAACGTGGAAGCGGGCGTGAAGAGCGAATTCTTCGACGGCGCCGTGAACGCCTCGTTCGCCGTGTATGAAGCCAAGCAGGACAACCTGGGCGAGGAAGACAGATCGGTGCCGCTGACCTTTGTGCTGCCGGACGGCAGCCGTCCCTATATCTCGACGGGCAAGGGCACGAAAAGCCGCGGCTACGAGGCGGAAGTGTCGGGCAGTCCCTTGAGTGGCTGGCAGCTGTTCGCCGGCTACACGCACAGCAAATCCAAGACGGGCAAGGGCGTGGTGACCAACACCATCCAGCCGACCAACATGCTGCGCGTCTCGACCACCTACCGCCTGCCGGGCGAGCTGCAAAATCTCACCATCGGCGGCGGCTTGAACTGGCAGAACGAAATCTGGACGATGGCCACCCTGCCGAACAAAAGCAAAATCCGGGTCAGCCAGGGCAGCTACGTGCTGGCCAACCTGATGGCGCGCTACCAGATCAGCCCGAAACTCTCGGCCAGCCTGAATGTCAACAACCTGTTCGACAAGACGTATTTCCGCCGTGTGGGTTTCTATAACGGCGGCTATTACGGCGAACCGCGCAACGTGGCGCTGAACTTGCGCTACCAGTACTGATGCATCGCAGGCCGCAGTCCCCCGGGAACGCGGCCGATTTTCCATTCACATAAAAAGATAAGGGATACACCATGCACATCGATTCCATCGCGCGCCTCGGCGTCCTCGCCACCGCCCTGCTGGGCGCAGCCCTCGCTTCCGGCTCGGCCAGCGCGCACCAGATCTGGCTGCAGCAGGACGGCAAAGCAGCCAGCGTGTATTTCGGCGAGTTCGGCGACAACCTGCGCGAAGCGTCGCCCGGCCTGCTGGACAAGTTCAGCATCAAGAACGTGACATGGATCTCGGCCAAGGGCGCGCAGCCGCTGCAGGCAAGCAAGACGGCCGGCGCGTTCATCCTGAATGGCAAGGTGGGCGCCGGCGAAAGTATCATCGTCGAGGAAGACAATTACCCGTCATGGGAAGAGAAGAAGGATGGCAAGGCCACGCGCACCGTGTGGATTCCCGCCGCGCGCCTGATCGCCGACAGCAAGACGCAAACGCCCGCGCTGACCCTGGACCTGGTGCCAACCGGCAAACCGGGCCAGTTCCAGGTCAGCTACCAGGGCAAGCCGCTGGCGCAAGCCAAGGTCAGCGCCGTGGTGCAATCGGGCTGGGGCAAGGAAGCGTGGAGCGATGCGCAAGGCCTGGTCAGCTTCCCGCTGCCATGGAAGGGCACCTATGTACTGGAAGTGCAGCACACGGACAAGACGGCCGGCCAGCGCGGCACACAAGCCTATGACAAGGCCATGTTCGTGACCACCCTGAGCCTGCTGCAGCCGCAAGGCGTGACGCCACTGCCGGCCGGCCCGGCCCTGCCACCGAGCAAGGATCACGACTGACCATGCAAGCGCCAGCCATCATTAAAATGCCGCGCCTGCGGCTCTCCGCCGGCGCCGTCTACCGCCTCGGCGTGGCGTCGCGCAGCGTGGCCGCCATCGTTGGCGGCTACGTGCTGGCAGCGCTGGTCACCATGCTGCTGTCGGTCAGCCTGCCCATGGCCCGTTCCGAAGCCGTCATGACGGCCACCTTGCTGTCGTTTGCCATCTACACCTGCGCCGTGATGTGGGTCTTCGCCACGCGCAGCGCCCTGCGCGCCTGGCTGGGTCTGCTGATTCCCGCCGCCGTCATCGCCGCCATCCTGCAGTCGATGGACGCACTATCCTGGAGTCTCGCATGAAAGAAGGTTTCCGCCAGTCGATGGCATGGCTGCACACCTGGTCCGGCCTGCTCGTCTGCTGGATTTTGCTGCTGGTGTTTTGCGCCGGCACGGCCAGCTACTACCGCAATGAAATCACCCTGTGGATGCAGCCCGAATTGCACGGCGCCGCCGCCAGCCAGGTAAGCACCGAGGAAGCGGCCAAGGTCGCGCAAAAAGCGATGCAGGAGCGCGCCACGGGCGCCACGCGCTGGTTCATCAGCCTGCCCGGCGAGCGCAATCCCTCCACGCAGCTGGGCTGGAGCAAGCCATCGCAACCCGGCGAAAAGAAACGCGGACGGCGCGGCAATTTTCACAGCGAAAAAGCCGACCCGGCCACGGGCGAGGTGCTATCGAAGCCGCGCGAGACGCGCGGCGGCGAATTCCTCTATCGCCTGCATTTCGACCTGCACTACATGTCGGCCATCTGGGGCCGCTGGATCGTGGGTTTCTGCGCCATGTTCATGTTCGTCTCCATCATCAGCGGCATCGTCACGCACAAGCGCATCTTCAAGGACCTGTTTACCTTCCGTCCGAAAAAGGGCCAGCGCTCGTGGCTCGACGCGCACAACGTGACGGCCGTGCTGGCACTGCCCTACCACATCATGATCACCTACACGGGCCTGGTCACCCTGATGTTCCTGTACATGCCGTCCGGCGCCACGGCCGCCTACAAGGGCGACCAGGACGCCTTCTTCGCGGAGGCGTTCCCCGGCCGCTCGGGCGACAGCAAGCCGGCCGGCGTAGCCGCGCCGCTGACACCGCTGGCACCGCTCGTGCGCCAGGCGGAACAGCACTGGGGCGGCAAGGTCGAACGCATCTCCGTGAATCACCCGGGCGACGCCAACGCCACCATTTCGCTGACGCGCGCCGGCGGACGCGACATGTCGTCGAAGCAGCCGTCGATGGAATTCGATGGCGTCACCGGCAAGCTTCTGTCGAACGATGGCGACGCGCAGCCCGGCGCCGCCGCCACGCAAGGCGTCATGGTCGGACTGCACGTCGCGCATTTCGGCGGGCCGCTGCTGCGCGCGCTGTTCTTCCTCTCCGGCCTGGCCGGCTGCGCCATGGTCGCCACGGGCGCCCTGCTGTGGGCCGTCAAGACGCGCCAGAAGCAAGCCAAGGCGCTGGCTGCCGGCAAGCGCGCCAGCTTCGGCCTGCGCCTGGTGGAAGCGCTCAACATCGGCGCCATCGCCGGCATCCCGATCGCCTTCGGCGCCTACTTCTGGGCCAACCGCCTGCTGCCGGTGGCGATGGAAGAGCGCTCGAAGGAAGAAATCGCCTGCTTCTTCGGCGCCTGGGCCCTGGCCGCCATCATCGCCCAGCTGCGCCCCTCGCGCGCGATGTGGCGCATGCAACTGGCCGTGGGCGCCTTCCTGCTGGCGTCTCTGCCCGTGCTGAACGTCTTCACGACCAATTCGCACCTGGGCGTGACCCTGTTCCTGGGCCGCGGCCCCGTGGCGGTGGCCGCCTTCGACCTGGTGGTGCTGGCGCTGGGCCTGGGTCTCGCGTATGCGGCGTTCAAGTTAAAACCGCTGCCCGTGAAGGCGGCCAAAACCACACACGCCGCCAAGCCGGCAACGACGATGGAGACCGCGTGATGGAGCTGATAGCCAATTTCCTCGTCTTTGCCCTGTGCTATGCGGGCCTGTCGTCACTGTGCCTGGCCATGGACCGCCACTACGCCGACCTGCATGGGCGCGGCACCGAGCCAGCCGCACCACTGCGCCGCCGGCTGCAGTGGTCCGGCTGGCTGGCGCTGGCGGCCGCCCTGGCCTGGGCCATGCACATCGCCGGCGGCGGCTATGGCCTGGTCTACTGGGTCGGCAGCCTGACGGGCTGCGGCTTGCTGCTGATCTGGCTGCTGCCCTATGCGCCGCACCAGGCCATGCGCCTGGCGCGCATCATCGGCGGCGCGGCCGTGCTGGCCGTTATTGCGCTGGCAGTGCTGTAACCATCATGGCCATGCCGGACAGTCCGTTTGCGCCCTCGCTCCTGCTGCCCACGCAGCTGGAAAGCCATTACCGCGCACACCACGGCTGGCTGGTGCACTGGCTGCAGCGGCGCCTGGGCAATGCTTTTGATGCGGCCGACCTGATGCAGGACACTTTCATCCGCCTGCTAGCCGCTGCCCCCGCACAGCCGCAAACGCCAGCCCTGCGCGCGCCGAAAGCTTACCTGGCCACCGTCGCCAAGCATTTGCTGATCAATCATTTACGGCGCCAGTCGCTGGAACGCGCGTGGGCCGATGCGCTGGCCGCGCAGCCAGAGCAGTACCAGCCCTCCGTCGAGCAGCGCGCGCAAATCCTGCAGGCGCTGCAAGCGGTCGACGCCATGCTCGACGGCCTGAAACCGAAGGTGCGCGCCGTCTTCATCATGGCGCAGATCGAAGGCCATGCGTATGCGGACATCGCCGCGCAACTGGGCATCGGCGAGCGCTCCGTGAAGCGCTACATGGCCGAGGCGCTGACCGAATGCGTGCTGCTGGCACCGGACTTGCCGGCATGAGCGCGGCCACTCCACCATCTCCTCTGCTGTCGCGCAAGGTGGCGCGCCAGGCCGTCGAATGGTTTTTGCTGGAGCAGTCGGGCCAGGCCACACCGGATGATCTGGCGGCATCGGCCGAATGGCGCGCGCGCGACCCGGAACATGCGCGCGCCTGGAACAGGGTGCAGCAGGTGAGCCAGACAGCTAATTTTCTGCCGCCGGAGCTGGCCGTGCCCGTGCTGCGCCGGCCGCAGCGCCGCGTGGCCGTGCAGGTACTGCTGGCGCTGATGGCGGCGCCCGCCGCCTGGCTGCTGGTGCGCCACGAGATGCTGGCCGACTACCGCAGCGGCGTGGGCGAACGGCGTGTAGTATCCTTGCCCGATGGCGGTACCTTGGTGCTCAACACGGACAGCGCCGTCGATGTGGCGTATGGCGCCGATGAACGCCGGCTGACGCTGCGCCGCGGCGAAGTACTGATACAGACGCGCCCCGACCACGCGGGCAGTCGACCCTTCATCGTCGCCACCTGCCATGGCCGCATCCGCGCGCTGGGCACGCGCTTCACCGTGCGCGTCGACAACGACAGCAGCCGCGTGACAGTGCTCGAACACGCGGTGGAAATCACGCCGCGCGCGCCCTCGGCCACCGTGCGCATGCTCATGGCGGGACAGCAAAACCGATTCGACGCCAGCCACGCCGGCCTGCCCGCGCCGGCGCCGCCGCAAGCCGATGCGTGGGTGCACGGCATGCTGGCGGCGCAGGACATGCGCCTCGATGCCTTCGCCTTGGAGCTGTCACGCTACCGCCCCGGCCTGCTGCGCGTGGAACCGCAAGTGGCGGGCTTGCGCCTGACGGGCGCCTTCCAGCTCGACGACACGGACGCCGTGCTGGAAAACCTGGCGCGCATGCTGCCCGTCGACGTGCTGTACCGCACCCCGTACTGGGTCACCATCGCGGCCCGCAAAAAATAGTTTATAAAAGTTGGCCCTTTTTTTCGGCATGGCCTGTCCTGTAAGTACGACAACGACACTCCACCAGAAAGGCCAGACCATGCACCCACCTCGTTTGACTCCCCTCGCGCGCGCCGTCGGCAGCGCCGTGTTCCTGCTGTCGCTGGCGCAGGCACCGGCCATGGCGGCAGAACTGCCCACCGCGCCGCCCGCCGCGCAAACGGCCTTCAACGTGCCGGCTGGCGAGCTGTCCGCCGCCATCGCCAGCTTTGCCATCGAGGCCAAAGTGAGCGTGGGCGCGGCGGCCGAACTGCTGCAAGGCGTGCGTACGCCAGGTCTGAACGGCAGCTACACGGTGCCGCAGGCACTGGCCCGTTTGCTGGCCGGCACAGGACTGGAAGCACTGCCCAGCGGGGAACGCAGCTACGTGCTGCGCAAGGCGGGCGCTGCATCGCACGGTGCGCCGATTGCCGCCACCCTGGATGAAGTAGCCGTCAGCTCCAGCGCCCTGCGCGATGGCACCACGGAAGGCAAGCGCGGCTACGCGGGGCTGACCAGCGCCACGCGTCTGAACCTGTCGCTGCGCGAAACGCCGCAAGCCGTCAGCGTCATCACGCGCCAGCAGATTGAAGACCAGGGCTTGCGCACCTTGCAGGACGTGCTGGTCCAGGCGCCCGGCATCACGGTCGACCATTCGTCGAGCACGCGCGAATACGACCAGGTGTTTTCAAGGGGATTTGAAGTGACGTCGTACATGTTCGACGGCATCCCGACCAGCAAGAACCTGGAAGCGCGCACCTACGACATGGCTATCTACGACAGGGTCGAAATCATCCGCGGCGCGACGGGCCTGATCAGCGGCACGGGCAGCCCGTCGGCGGCCGTCAACCTGGTGCGCAAGCGCCCGGGCCGCAGCTTTGCCGCCACGGCCGGCGCGCAACTGGGATCATGGGACCGCTACCGCATCGAAGGCGATGTCTCGACGCCCTTGACGGCGGATGGCAAGGTGCGCGCGCGCCTCGTCGCCGCGCATGAAGACCAGCGCTCGTTCATCGACCGCTACCGCCAGAAAAAGGACGTGCTGTACGCCATCGTCGAAGCGGACCTGACGCCATCGACGGTGCTCAGCGCCGGCATCAACTACCAGAAGGAAAAGCTGAAAGGCGCAGGTCGCGACTTCCCCATGTTTTATGCCGACGGCTCGCAGACGCGCTTCCCCCGCTCGATGAACGGCACGGCCGCGTGGAGCACGTACGAGCGCGAACAGAGCATGCTGTTCGCGACGCTCGACCACTATTTCGAGAACGACTGGATCGCCAAGCTGGCCGTGAGCCGCAGCAGCAACCAGTACGACGCCTTGCAGGGCTTTTCCGGCAATGGCTACCCTGAGCGCGTGACGGGCGGCGGCATGCGGCTGTGGCTGGCCAACTGGCACAGCAAGCCGCAACAGACCTCGCTCGACGCCTATGTCAGCGGCCCGTTCCAGGCCTTCGGCCGCCAGCATGAACTGGTGCTGGGCGTGAGCGCCTCGGAACTCAAGACGAACAGCCCCATCTATCCGGGCTGGCGCCTCGATGGCTATGACTACACGGTGCCGGATATCCACGCCTGGAATGGCGCCATGCCGGTGCCCGACTACAGCGGCACGCGCCTGGGCAGTTCGTACGACAAGGAACGCGAAAGCGGCCTGTATTCGACCCTGCGCCTGCGCCCGACGGATGCGCTGTCGGTGATTATTGGCGCGCGCCTGTCGTACTGGAAGCGCGACATCCGCAGCGACTATGTCAATGACGCGGACCTGTACGATGCGATGCGCGAAAACGGCAAGATCACGCCGTATGCGGGCCTCGTCTACGACCTGGGCCGGCACTGGTCGGCCTACGCCAGCTACACCAGCATCTTCACGCCGCAAAGCCAACGCGACGTCAACAGCCGCTTCCTGGCGCCGCTGGAAGGCAAGAACTATGAAGTGGGCGCGAAGGGCGAATTCTTCGGCGGCAAGCTCACCACCAGCGCAGCCGTCTTCCAGCTGAAGCAGGAAAACCTGGCAGAAGCCGATCCGGGCAATGTCTGGATCATCGGCACGGGCGGCGGTTCCTACGCCTATCACACGGTCAAGGGCGCCACCACGCGCGGCGTCGAAGCGGAAGTCTCGGGCCAGCTGCGCCCCGACTGGCAACTGACGGCCAGCTATGCCTACAGCCGCATCCGCAATGCCGCCGGCGCACGCATCCAGACCAACCAGCCGCAAGCCATGGCCAAGCTGTGGACCACCTGGCGCCTGGCGCAGGGTGTGCCTGGCCTGGTGCTGGGCGGCGGCGTGAACTGGCAGAGCGATATCTACATGGATGACCGCGGGCCGAATGGCGAACGCTTCACGCAAAAGGCGTATGCGGTGGCGGGACTGATGGCGCAGTATCAGGTCAGTGCGCAGCTGGTGGCGACCCTGAACGTCAATAACGTCTTCGACAAGAAGTACTATTCGACGGGCATGGGCGGCTACTACGGCGATCCGCGCAACGCCATGCTGTCGCTGCGCTATCAGTTCTGAATGACTTCACTACTTTTGAGCAGCACCTCGATGCCCTCGGGTGCCATGGCGCGGCCCAGGTAGTAGCCGAACGCCTCGTCGCAGCCCATCTCGGCGAGCAGTTCCAGCTGCGCGCCGCTTTCCACGCCGCCGGCGATGCTGCGCAGCCCGAGCGTGCGCGCCATCGCCACGATGGCGCGCACCATGGCGCCGTCGCCACCGGGCTTGCCCAGGTCGTCGACGAAACACTTTTCGATCTTCACGGCATCCGTGGGAAAGCGTTTCAGGTAATTGAGCGACGCGTCGCCCGTGCCGAAATCGCTGATGGCTATTGCCATGCCCAGCTGGCGGAACTGGCGCAGTATCAGTTCGCAATTCTGGTTGCGGTCGATCAGGATGCCGGCGGCGATTTCCAGCTCGATGCAGTGCCCCGGCACGCCGGCCGCCTCCAGCGCGGCGGCGAAATTGCGCGCGATATCGCGCTGGTAGAACTGGCGCGCCGACAGGCTGACGGACACCGTCAGCCTCTGCCCCTGCGCGATCCAGCTGCGCGCCTGTTCCACCGCCGTGGCCAGCACCCAGGCGCCCACCGGCAGGATCAAGGCGCTTTCTTCCAGCACCGGTAAAAAGTCGAGCGGCATCATCAGCCCCAGTTCCGGGTGCTTCCAGCGCAGCAGCGCCTTCACGCCCGTGATCCTGCGCGTCTTCAGGTCCATGCGCGGCTGATAGAACAGGGCGAATTCGTTGCGTTCGAGCGCATGGCGCAGGGCTGTCTCGAGGATGGTGCGCGAATACGACTGCGTCTGCATGCGCGCGGCGTAACGCAAACAAGTGCCCGGCGCGTGGCGCTTGGCCGCGTACATGGCCAGGTCGGCCTTTTCGATCAGCGCATTGACGTCGTCGTCATCGTCCGGGTACAGGGCCACGCCCACGCTGGCCGCCACCGACAGGCTGTATTCGCCGATGACGAAGGGCGCGGCGATGGCGGCGACAATCTTTTCGGCCACTCGCTCGGCATCGTGAGCCGTGCGCAGTTCCGTCAGCAGGATGATGAATTCATCGCCGCCCTGGCGCGCCACCGTATCGACCTTGCGCACGCACTGCTGCACCCGGCGCGCGAACTCCGTCAGCACCTGGTCGCCCACGTCGTGTCCCAGGCTGTCGTTGATGGATTTAAAACGGTCGATATCGACGAACAGCACGGCCAGCAAAGCCTGGTGGCGGCGCGCGTAGGCGATGCCGTGCTCAAAGCGGATCTGGAAATGCAGCCGGTTCGGCAGCCCCGTCAAGCCATCGTGATGGGCGATGAATTCCAGCTGCTGCTCGGCGCGCCGGCGCGCCGAGACATCGTGCAGCAGCAGCACCGCGCCACCTTGCGCCAGCGGCGCGCAGCTGTACTGCACGTCGATGCGCTTGCCATCGAGATGGCGCAGCAGCACGGCGCCGCGCGCCACTTCCAGCACTTCCTGCCGCGCCACGCAGTCGCGCACCTGGCGCGCCGCATCGACAGGCGCGCCGTCGTGGAACAGCGGCAGCAGCTCGGTCACAGGCTGGCCCAGGCCATCGTCGCCCAGCAAGCCACCCATGCTGCTGGCGCGGGGATTCATGTACTGCACCACGCCATCGTGGTCAGTGCCGACGACGGCTGCCGGCAGCGCGTGCAACAGCGCCAGCGCATCCGCCATGCGCTGCGCCTGCGCCGCCTGCAGCACCACGCCCGTCGCATGGCGCATGCGCCACATGCGCGCCGCCTGCCACTGGCAGGCCAGCAGCGCGCTCAGCACTACGGCCAGGGTCAGGCACAGCGCCAGCAGCAGCGCCGTCATGCGTCACCCGGCAGGCGGAAAGTGAAGAACATGGTTTTCCTTTGCAACGCGCGCCATGCGGCCGGGCGCAGATCCATGCGGAAAGGAAATAGTATAAGAATTTCGGCGCGATATTTGCCTGATCGGACGCCGCTTGACTGGCATCAAGCGGCGCGGGGCGGGCCTGCATCAGGTCAGCGACAGTCTCCGGGCCGGCGCGGCCACGCCGGGAACGGCATGCAGTTTGAAGATGCTGACGGCGTCGGCCAGGCTGGCAGCCTGCTGCTGCAGCGCGTCCGCGGCGGCGGCGGCCTGCTCCACCAGGGCCGCGTTCTGCTGCGTCACACCATCCATCTGGCTGATGGCGATGCTGATCTGCTCGATGCCGTCGCGCTGCTCCACGCTGGCCACGGCGATCTCGCCGATGATGGCGTTCACGCGCTGCACGCTGCTGACCACATCGTCCATCGTGCGCCCCGCCTGGCCCGCCAGCACGCTGCCCTCTTCCACCGTGCGCACGGATTCGCCGATCAGCTGCTTGATTTCCAAGGCCGCCGCGGCCGACCTGTGCGCCAGGCTGCGCACTTCGGTGGCAACGACGGCAAAGCCGCGTCCCTGCTCGCCCGCGCGCGCCGCTTCCACGGCCGCGTTCAGGGCCAGGATATTCGTCTGGAAGGCGATGCCGTCGATGACGGCGATGATGTCGACGATACGCTTCGACGAAGCATTGATATGGCTCATGGTCTGCACCACCTGCGCCACTGCCTCGCCACCGCGCTGCGCCACGTCGGACGCGCCGCCGGCCAGCTGGCGCGCCTGGTCCGCGTTGTCGTTATTCTGCCGTACGGTGGAGGTCAGCTCGATCATCGCTGCAGCCGTTTCTTCCAGCGAGCTGGCCTGTTCCTCCGTGCGCGAAGACAGGTCCATATTACCGTTGGCAATTTCGCCCGACGCCGTGGCGATGGCGTCCGTGCCGGCGCGCACCCGTCCCACGATGTCGGCCAGGTTGCCGCTCATCGCCTTCAAGGCACGCAGCAGGTCGCCGATTTCATCGCGGCTGCTGTCGGCCACCACGGCGCGCAAGTCGCCGGCCGCCACTTGCTGGGCGATGCCGACGGCCGCGCCCAGCGGCACCGTGATACTGCGGATCAGCCACCACACGGTGACGCTGCCGACCACCAGGGTCACCAGCACCGTGGCCAGCATGGCGATGCTGGCGCTGCGGTGCGCGGCCGTATCCTGCTCCTTCATCTGCGCCATCAGGCTGTGCGACTGCTTGCCGATAGTGGCGACGATGGCGTCGATCTGGCGCGTCGGTTCGCGGTCCATGCCCTTGACCAGCGCATCGACCGCGTGGGCGCTGTCGGCGCGCGCGCCGTCATACTGCTGCAGCGCCGCCAGGTAGCTCACGCCCAGCGCGTCGTGCGCCTGCAGCGCTTGCGCCACGGGCGCCGTATCGAGTTTCAACGCGGCCATCATGGCCTGCAAGCCGGCCAATTCCTTGCGCGTCTGCGCGCCGCTGGCGACAAACGCTTCGCGGTAGCGCCGGAAGGCGGCCGCATCGCCACCGCGCAGCAGGATGTTTTTCCATTCCTGCACCTGGATCTTGAATTCCACCTGCGCGCTGCGCGCCGCATCGACCGCTTCCGTCAAGGCCACGGAGCGCTGCATGGCCTCCGCGCTGCGCGCGCTGGCCGCATCGAGCGCACTCCAGCCGCGCACGCCAACGAACACCAGCGCAAGAAAGAAGAAGGCGCCCAACAGACCCAGGCGGACGGAGATTTTCAGATTCGCGAGTTGCATGTGTTTCTCCCGGCGGCAAGAACAGGATGGCAACAAAGACGCCACCAAAACTATCCAATTCTCACCAGATGAGGAAATCATGCCGCGCACCCCATGAAAAACCAAGCGGTGCTTTCGCTAGAGAAACACTTTCAACACAGAAACAACAAATTACACGGGAAGGTTGACTGTCTGGCCATATTGCCGGGATCGCAGCATGGTCGGGCCGGCAATCTTGTTGGCAGCCCTAGCGCGCCGCCGCGGCCGCGCCCGCGAACTCTTCGCGCAGCAGCGGGTACAAACGCCGGTAGCGCGCCAGCCGCTCGTCCAGCATGGCGGACGCTTGCGGCGCGATCGTTTCCTGCACGGGCGGGCGCGTGCACACCTGCGCGGGCGGCAAGCCCGTCACCGCCATCTGCGCCAGGCGCGCCGCACCCAGGGTGCCGCCAGCCACGCCATGGTCGTGCCGCAGCACGTTCAGGCCCGACGCATTCGCGCACAGCTGGGCCCAGAAGCGGCTGCGCGAACCGCCACCGACGAAAGATGCTTCTTCCAGCTGCGTACCGGCGCTGCACAGGGCCGCATTGCCGTCGGCCATGGCAAAGGCCACGCCTTCCATCACGCTGTAGGCCAGTTCGGCGCGCCCATGTTCCGTCGACAGGCCAAAAAACACGCCGCGCGCCGTGGCGTCGTTGTGCGGCGTGCGCTCGCCGCTCAGGTAGGGTAAAAAGATCGGTGCCGTGCGCGCGTCCACGCCTTCGGCCAGCGTCACCAACTCTCCGATGTCGGACGACTGCGTCAGCCGCGCCACCCAACTGAGGCTGGACGCGGCGCTGAGGATCACGCTCATCTGGTGCCAGCGCCCGGGCAGGCAATGGCAGAAGGCGTGTACGCCCTGGCCCGGATTGGGCGCGAAGCCATCGCTGCCGGCGAACAGCACGCCCGAGGTGCCCAGCGACAGCAGGCCGGCGCCCGCTTCCACCACGCCCAGGCCCACGGCGGCGGCGGCATTGTCGCCCGCGCCGCCGGCCAGCAGCACCGCATGTGCGATGCCCCATTCCTGGCACAGCGCCGGGCGCACCTGCGCGGCGGCATGGCTGCCTTCGACCAGGCGCGGCATGTGCTCGCGCGTCAAACCGGTGGCCGCCAGCATGCGTTCGGACCAGTCGCGTTTGGCCACGTCCAGCCACAGGGTGCCGGAAGCGTCGGACATGTCGGAGACGCAGTCGCCCGTCAGGCGCAGCGCCACGTAATCCTTGGGCAGCAAGACTTTACTGATGGCGCGAAACAGCGACGGTTCGTATTTTTGCAGCCACAGCAACTTGGGCGCCGTGAAGCCGGGCATGGCCTGGTTGCCCGTGATGGCGCGCGACTCGGGCACCAGCGCTTCGAGTTCCACGCATTCGGCAAAGGCACGCGTATCGTTCCACAAAATGGCCGCGCGCAGCACGTGCTGCTGCTTGTCGAGCAGCGTGGCACCATGCATCTGGCCCGACAGCGCAATGCCACGCAGGCCGGAAAACGCCACCGGCTGGGCGCTGCGGATGGCCGCGATCACATCCAGCGTGGCGTGCCACCAGTCCTCCGGGTTCTGCTCCGACCAGCCGGGATGGGGGCTAGACACGCGCAGGCTCACGCCGCTGCTGGCCAGGATGGTTTGCGCGTCGTCGGTCAGGATGGCCTTGACTTCGGAAGTGCCGATATCGATACCGAGATATGTCACGATGGTTCCATGTATAAAAGTGATTAAAGCCGGCCGTCAGGGGAAGGACTCGGGCATGTTCATGTGCAGGCAGGAGCGAAATTTCGACGGCGACATCTGCTTGTGGGCCAGGAACTGGCGGTTGAAATTGGACAGATTGTTAAAACCCGTGCGGTAGCAGATATCGGTGACCTTCATGTCGGTATTCATCAGCAGCTCGCAGGCCAGCGCGATGCGCTCCTGGTTCACGTAATGGATGAAGGAGGTGCCCGTATGCTTGCGGAAGAAACGCGTGAACTTGAGCGTGTTCATTTCCGCCACGTCGGCCACGTCCTGCTCGCAAAAATCGAGCGTGATGTTCTGCTTGATGTACGCCAGCACCAGGTTGATGGTCGACGACATGTAGCGCCCCGCCTGTGCCAGATAAGTGACGCTGGCCAGTGCACGGCGTTCGCGGCAGCCGCATAGCTCGCCGAACAGGCGCGCGAACAGTTCCACCCGGCGCGGGCCTTGCGCCGTCGTCAGTTCCGCCATCAGCGGCGCCAGGCGCAAGCCCAGCGCGTCGGGAAACTGCAAGCCCCTGCCCGCCTCGCCCAGCAGCGTTTTCAGGGGTGCCATTTCCGGGAACAGCAGCGCGCAGCGGTCGATGAAGTCGCTGGAAAACTGCAGCACCAGGTCGCGCGCGGGCAGGCTCACGCCTTCGGCCAGCTCGCTGACCCAGTTGTGCGGCAAATTCGGTCCCGTCAGCACCAGGTTGCCCGGCGCGTAACTGCCGATATGGTCGCCAACAAAAAACTTGCCGGTCGACGTGGTGATGATGTGCAGTTCGTACTCGGGATGGAAATGCCATTTCGCCACCACATGCGGATAGCCGTGCGCCCACGCGCGAAACGATTCGTGTATCGGTTTGTGGATCAGTTCCAGGTCAGGCGTCACGGCGGTTCCCTTGCACAGTCTCGGTGGTGCCTATTCTAATACTTAAGCACTTACCGCCAGGGCCAGCTCGGTGTCGGCATCGAACAGATGGATGTGTTCTTCGTCGAAAGCCAGCGCCAGCATCTGGCCCACTTGCGCCGCGCTGTTGGCGGCGTTCGCCGGCAGCAGCGCCGACAGGGTCAGTGCACCGCACTGGAAGCTGATCAGCGCTTCCGCGCCCAGCAATTCCACCAGGTCGATCACGCACGCCAGGCCATGGCTTGCGCCGCTGCCAGGCTGCTGATCCTGCGGCGTGGCGGCACGCAAGTGGTTAGGGCGCAAGCCGAACACCACCCGCGTGCCCGACTTGAGCGTCGCGAAACGGGGCGACGTCAACGGCCAGCGGTAGCCGGAGCAAATGAGCAGGGTGCGCTCGCCATCCCTCTCGATCACGCCGTCGATGAAGTTCATGGCCGGCGTGCCGATGAAGCCGGCCGCGAACAGGGTGCGCGGATGGTTGTACAACTGGGCCGGCGTGCCGATCTGCTCGATATGCCCGCCCTTCATCAGCACCACGCGGTCGGCCAGGGTCATCGCCTCGAGCTGGTCGTGCGTCACGTACAGGGTGGTGGTGCGCAGGCGGCGGTGCAGGCGCTTGATGTCGGCACGCAGCTGCGCGCGCAGCTTGGCGTCCAGGTTCGACAGCGGTTCATCGAACAGGAATACCTGCGGCGTCTTGATCATGGCGCGCGCGATGGCCGTGCGCTGCTGCTGGCCGCCCGACATGGCGCGCGGCTTGCGATCGAGCAGGCTGTCCAGGCTGAGGATGGCCGCCACCTCGCGCACGCGGCGCTCGATCTCGTCGGCCGGCACCTTCAGGCGGCGCAGGCCGAAGGCGATATTGTCGTACACCGTCATGTGCGGATACAGCGCGTAGTTCTGGAACACCATCGCCACATTGCGCTCGCGCGGCGGCAAGTCGTTGACGACGGCCCCGCCGATCAGCAACTCGCCGCCACTGATGTCTTCCAGTCCCGCGACCATGCGCAGCAGCGTCGATTTGCCACAGCCCGATGGCCCCAGCAGGACGATGAATTCACCGTCGTCTATCTCCAGGTCGAACGGCTGCAGCACCGCCGTCTTGTGGTCGTAAGTCTTGTGCAACTGCCTGCAGGCGATGTTTGCCATGATTACTCTCCGTCTTTTTAGTACACCAATCAAAACCTGCTGCGCGTCGGTATAGGCGGCCTGCGATGCTCACCGTACCTTCGTACGGTTGCGCTTCTTAGCCACCTCTCCCTTCCGCTCGCTACGGTTTTGTTAGGTGTTGTTAATTACTGGTTCAGGCCAGTTCAATTTGGATTTTGACGTCGCGCGGGTGGCCCTTGGCCGCCTCCTCGAACGCCCGCACGCCGTCGGCGAAGTCGAAGGTGCGCGAGATGAAGGGTTTCACGTCGATCTTGCCCGAGGCCAGCAGCGCGATGGCGCGCGGGAAGATGTTCGCGTAGCGGAACACGGACTCGATGCGCGCTTCCTTGGCCTGGATGGCGACGATATCGAAGGGCACCTTATCGGGCGGCATGCCGACCAGTACCAGGCAGCCGTTGGGGCACAGCAGGTCGATGATGCCGTCGTAGGCGCGCATGCTGCCGCTGGCTTCAAAAACGATGTCAGCGCCCCAGCCGTCCGTCAGCTCGCGCACCGTGTCCGCCAGGCTGGCATGGCGCACGTCGAGCGTGGTCACGGCGGGATTGCCGGCGAACAGCGCCAGTTTTTCCGGTACCAGGTCGGCCAGGATCACGCGCGAGCAGCCGCCCGCCAGCGCCGCCAGGGCAGTCATCGCGCCGATGGTGCCGGCGCCGATCACCACCGCCACGTCGCCCGGCTTAATGGCTGCCTTCTTGGCCGCCTGCAGGCCGATGGCCAGCGGTTCGACGATGGCGCCTTCGCCGAAGCTGACGTTGTCGGGCAGCTTGAAGGTGAACGCGGCCGGGTGCACCACATACGGCGTGAGGCAGCCATGGATGGGCGGCGTGGCCCAAAAGCGCACGGCCGGGTCCAGGTTGTACAGGCCGCGCATGGTGGCCGGCGAATCGAACTGCGGCACGCCCGGTTCCATGCAGACGCGGTCGCCCACTTTCAGGTGCGTGACCTGCTCGCCCACTTCGGCCACCACGCCGGAGGCCTCGTGGCCCAGCACCATCGGCGCTTCGACCGCGAAGGGGCCGATCTTGCCATGTTTAAAATAATGCACATCGCTGCCGCAGATGCCCACCGTGTGGATCTTGATTTTCACGTCGCGCGCGCCGACGACGAGCGGCACGTCGATGTCGCGCAAGGTGATTTTTTCCGCCTGTTCCAGTACGAGTGCTTGCATGATGGTTTCCTTGTTTTTGTTTATTTATATTTATTTATGTTTGAGCATGGAGTTGAGCAGCCGTCCCAGGATGCCGACGAACAGCAGTGGCGGCAGCGCCAGCAGCACGGTGGACGCATTCACCACGCCCCACGGCACTTCCTGCCCCATCGAGGTGAAGGCCGACGCCACCACGGGCAGGGTCATGCTTTTCGACGAGGTGAGCGCCAGCGCGATCATCAGCTCATTCCAGACCAGCACGAAGCTGAAGACGATGCCACCCATCAGGGTCTTCGAAGCCACCGGCAGGGCCACGTGACAGAACACCTGGTAAGGGCTGTAGCCATCCAGCGCCGCCGCTTCCTCGATCTCTTTCGGGATGCGCGCAAAGGCGGGAATCGACAGCCAGATGATGGTCGACAGGGTCACCAGCAGATACGTCACCACCATCGACAGGCGCGAGTCATACAAGCCCAAGTCGATCCAGATCGAGATCAGGGGAATGGCGACGGCGACCGGCGGCAGGAAGCGCAGGGAGAGCAGGAAGAACTGGATATCCTTCTTCGCCGGGATCGGATAGCGGGCGATCGCATACGCGGCCGGCACGCCCAGCACGGCGCCGGCAAGCACGGCCAGGCCGACGATGGCCACGCTGTTGCCCAGGCCCGTCAGCACTTCCGGGCTGGCCAGCACCTGCCTGTAATTGGCCAGCGTCGGGGTGAAGAAAAAGCGCGGCACGGGCGTGACGATATCCATCAACTCCTTGAAGGAATTGAGCACGGCCCACAGGATGGGGAATAGCGCCACCAGCACGATCAAGGTGGTGACGGCAGTGGTGGCGACGGCGCCCAGGCCGCGCGTCATAGTCAGTTTTCCCATTTGGCGACCCGCTTCCAGAGTAAAGTAAAGATGACGGTCGTGGCCAGCATCATCAGCACGGCCATGCTGGACGCATACGAGACCTTGCCCATCAGGCCGATGCCTTGCGCATACGCATACATGTCCAGCGTTTCGGTGGCGATGCCGGGGCCGCCCTTGGTCATCACGTAGATCAGGTCGAACGAGCGCAACGACTCGACCATCTTGATGAACACGAGGCTCATGATGGGCACCTTCAGCATCGGCAGCGCGATATACGCATACACCTGCAGGGTGCCGGCGTAATCGAGGCGCGCCGCTTCCAGCGGTTCGGTGGGCAGGGTTTCGAGCAGCTTCAGGATGACGGCGCCGAAGAACAGGCCCCACTGCCAGATGTCGACCAGCGCCACCGCATACAGCGCCGTGGCGGGATCGGACAACAGGGCCGTGCCGCCCAGGCCCACGCATTCCAGCAGCCAGTTCAAAATACCCATCAGGGGCGAATACATGAACTTCCAGATGAAGGCGGCCGAGACGCGCGGCAGCAGCACCGGCACGATCAGCAGCAGCGCGAGAAGATCGCGCGTGCGGCCCCTGATTCTCTCGAACAGGAACACGGCCAGCAGCACGCCGACGATCAGCGAGCCGGCCACGGTGACGACTTCCCAGATGGCCGACACCTGCACGGCATTGAGGAAGCGGCGGTCGCCGAACAGGCGGAGAAAATTGGCCAAGCCCACGTACTCGCTGTCGCTGTAGCGCAGCACGCGATTTTGCAGGGCCAGGTTGATGGCGGCGATGCTGGGCACCAGGCCCAGTATCAGCAGGACCAGCAGCGGCAGGGTGAGGAACACCGCCGGTAGCCAGGTGTGGCGTTTTTTATGGATGGAGCGTGGCATAGAAATAAGCTTTCGGGCGAGGATAGGCAAGCGCTGGCTTTAACCCCAAAGGCGAGATACCGGGGTCGGACCCTGAGGGTCCGACCCCAGCTGTTCAGGTATTGGGGTGAAAGAAGTTATTTACGTTTCTTCGCCCGCGCCATCACATCGGTCGCATACTCATTCGCTTCATCGAGCGCGCTCTGCACGTCGCCGCGCGTGCCCGTAAACACCTCCTCCAGAACTACGCCCAGGTTGTCGCCGATGTCCGGCCACTCTGGGCTGGGCCAGATGGTGACGCGCGAGACGGGCGTGGTGTCCGTCAGACCCGCCTGGATCTGCGGCTTGACGTGCTTGCGGAAGTACTCGCTGGCGATGGTGCTGCTGCGGTTGTAGTCGCTGAAGACATTGTCCTTCAGGCGCGCCTGTTCCTGCTCCTTGCCCGTGGCCCAGGCAATGAACTTGCCGGCCGCCTGGCGCGTGCATTCATCCTTCGCGCCCGTGGCGGAGATGGCCAGGCCGTGGCCGTAAGCGGCCGACGGCAGCGGCGACGGCGGACGCACATAGCCCACCTTGTCGACCACCGAGGATTTTTTCGGGTCCTCCATCCAGTCGGCGAACGGCGTCGACTCGATCATGAAGGCCACCTTGCCGGACCTGAACGCTTCGAGCGCATTGCTCCAGTCGTAGGTGGCGCCGCCCGGCGGCGAATACTTGAACAGCTCGCGGTACAGGGTGGTTGCCTTGACGGCCTGCGGCGAATTGAAGGTGGGCACACCATCCTTTTCCCACTTGCCGCCGGCGGCCAGCATGAACGGCGCCCAGCGCCAGACATTCATGCCCGAGCCGCGCTGACCGCGCGCCGCCCAACCGTAAACATTGGGGGGATTATTCAGTTTTTTCACGGCGGCGACCAGTTCGTCGAGCGTCTTGGGCACGGCGATGCCGGCCTTTTCCAGCAAGTCGCGGCGGTAGAACAGGAAGTCGCTGCCGCCGATCAGGGGCGCGAAATACGCCACGCCCTTGTAGGAAGCGACGGCGCGGCGGCCCGGCAGGAAGTCCTCGTAGTCGGCGTCCTTGGGCAGGTATTTGAGCAGCGGCACGACCCAGCCGGCGGTGGCGAATTCGGCCACGTTGGCTTCGTCGATGTAATAGATCTGGTAGGAACCGGCCTTGGTCGAGGCGTCGAGGCGGGCCTTGGAGCGGCGGTCGTTTTCGCCGAAATAGCTGATCTGGACCTTGGTGCCGTTTTTCTTTTCATACTCGGCCAGGGTCTTTTCCATCACCGTCAGCCCCAGGCTTTTTTGCGCCAGCACCTTGAGCACGGGCACCGAGCAACTTTGCGCCGAGGCCGCCGACATCGACAAGCAGGCGGCGGACATGACGCCGCCCCATGCAATAGCAGTAACGATTTTCATCACGAGTCTCCATTTTTATAGTCCGGTGGTTTTCCACCGGTATGCCAACTATAAAAACAAAGACTGCGCACCACCACTACAAAAGGCGCGGGTTTCCAAATACTATTTTTCAGTCAGCCCGATTAGTCTGCGGATCAGCGCGAGCCAGCATGTCCTCAATTGCCTGGAGACTCACCTCTGGAATTCGGCAGCGCCCGCTGACCAGGTGCGCCGAGAAATATCTGTATTGCTCTCGCTACGCTCTCAGGATCACGAAGCTCGCACTCCCACACCACCATGACATCCCATCCGGACCCACGTAAGGCCTCGACTGTTCGTGCGTCACGTAACTTATTTTCACTTAATTTTGAGCACCAAAAATTAATTCATGACTTAGAACGCCTAACAAAACCGCTGAATGTATCTCCAGCAGATGAGTATGCAGGCAAGTGACAGGAATGCCTGATGGATATCAGCTCGGCGCTCGTAGCGGATACGCAGGCGGCGGAAACGGTGAAGCCAGCCCAGTGTGCGTTCGACCACCCAGCGCCATTTTCCCAGCCGTTCGCGCGACTCGATACCGTAGCGGGCTATGCGTGGAGCAATGCCACGGCTACGCAACCAGGCCCGATGGGCACGCGAAGCATAGGCCTTGTCGGCATGCAGTTTGGCAGGACGTTTGCGTGGCCGGCCCGCAAGCCCTGCTACTGAAGGGACGGCTTCAAGCAGTGGAATCAGCATTCGGGAATCATGTACCTGAGCCCCCGATATGCTCGCCACCAGAGGCAGTCCGCGTTGATCGACGAGCAGATGGTGCTTGCAACCGAGCTTGCCGCGGTCGGTGGGATTGGGGCCGGTATGCTGTCCGCCGAGGGGGGGATGGCACGCTGGCCGAGTCGACACTAGCGCGTTCCCACTGAATCTGGTCGTATTCCCACAAGTGCTGCAGCATGGCGTCATGGATGCGTTGCCAGCTACCCGCCTGTTGCCAGGCATGTAGGCGCCGCCAGCAACTCATGCCGCTGCCGCAACCCAGTTCACGGGGAAGGTATTCCCAAGGCAAACCGGTCTTGAGGACGAACAGGATGCCGGTCAAGGCGGCGCGGTCGTCAATGCGAGGACGCCCGCCTTTGGGAGAAGGACGATGTGCTGGTAGCAAAGGCTGAATCAGCGCCCACAGGTCGTCAGGAAGAAGTGATTTAGCCATGGCGCGGCTCCCGAAAACAATGTCAGGTGGGTTTGACAAACTTTGGGGCGGTTTGTTTCTCTGGACGACGTTTTGTTAGGCGTTCTTAGGCATGCGAGCCAAATCACAGCCCTCATGCAGATGCCAAAAACATCCATGCACGAAGATGACTTTTTTCCTACCAGGAAACGTCAAATCTGGGGAGCCCGGAATATTTTTGACATGGATCCGATAGCGATATCCTGCTGCAAAAACCATCTTTCTAACCCACAACTCTGGTCCAGTATTTTTCCCCTTGACCCGCGCCATCACTCTGCTACGCGATGGCTGATCTATAGTATCAACCATAATGCACCTCATGAAACCGTGCAGAAATAGTGCCACTCCTAGTATTTTCAAGGGTACTTTGAGTAGTACAAATCAGGTCATTGAATACTGTACAAAAACACAGTATAATGAGTTGTGCAGAAAAGTTGATTTTAAAGCATCAAAAGTGGAGCTGCTTCCATCGGTTTGTTCCTCTTCTGTTCCTTGCTTTATACTGCCGCACTACTTAAATGTATCCAACAGAAGTTGCCATACACACCTTCGCATACAGGCGTGAGTGGTAGTTGCAATCAACCACATCGAATCAGTAATGTCCCGAAAAAGCAGCATCGTTTCAGCCACTCCAAATGACCATGTATAACACGCCCGCCCTCTTAGTCCCGTCAGACACACTAGTGACAAGCACTCGTACCATTGAGTCAATTGAGCTATTCGCAGGGGCGGGAGGGCTGGCGCTTGGTTTTTCCAGCAATGATGTTCAGCATCGCGCGGTTGTCGAATGGAACAGCCATGCGTGCAATACCTTGCGCAATAATAAGCTTCAGCAGGTGGAACCGATCAGTCATTGGCCCGATGTCACAGAGGGTGACGTACGTGATTTTAACTACAAAAATCACAACAATATCGATCTAATCACCGGAGGTCCACCTTGCCAACCTTTTTCCATGGGAGGGAAGCACGGTGGATTTCTCGACGAGAGAGATATGTTCCCGCAAGCAATACGTGCTGTCCGAGAGGCCCGACCGCGCGCGTTCACCTTCGAAAATGTACAAGGCCTAAAACGTGCCGCATTCGCCGACTACTTCAACTACATCTTGCTGCAACTTGAGTTCCCCTCACAAATCGCCAAAACGAAAGAACTGTGGACAGACCACTTGGTGAGGCTGCAAAAATACAGGGCCAAGGGAGCCACGAGCGAATATCATGTCTATCACCGTCTGGTCAATGCGGCCAATTATGGTGTACCACAAAAGCGCATGCGAATTTTCTTTGTTGGTTTCAGGGCTGATGTTCACAAGCCTTGGGACTTCCCAGCAGAGACACATAGCAGTGATGCGCTGGTGCTGACAAAATGGGCAAACGGAAGCTACTGGGAACGTCACCGCGTTGCGTCAAAAAACCGTCCGCCACGGCCCGATGGCATCGATAAAAAGATACAAAAAATATTGGATGCTGATTATGGTGCCAACATGCTTGCTTGGCAAACCGTCAGAGACGCCATCTCCGACCTTCCCGATCCCGAGATATCCTCTACAAAGGCGTTAGGGTTAGTGCAAGCACATCGCTTTCAGCCAGGCGCAAGAGCTTATGCAGGACATACGGGAAGCTCAATTGATGAACCAGCAAAGGCGCTCAAAGCAGGTGATCATGGAGTACCTGGTGGTGAAAATATGCTACGCCGAACAGACGGCTCGGTTAGGTATTTTACTGTCAGAGAATCAGCACGCATTCAGACCTTTCCTGACAACTTCATATTTGAAGGCACATGGTCTGAGACCATGCGCCAGCTGGGCAATGCGGTTCCGGTGAAGTTGGCGGCAGTGATGGCGCGCGGTGTATGCGCACTTTTGCGAGAGTAAAAATAGGCGTCGGCATGGCAAGAAAATTACATAAAATACACGTGATTTTCCTACCTTATTTGAAAGTGTGAATCTGAGTCAAAAATTCGTTCTATCAACGCTACTTATCTGGAGGGGAAGTGACCTCGGCAGCTACCTGATCGAACAAAACACCACCTTTTGTGGGAGTAAAAAAGCGCTCCCGGTTAATCTGGCGCATATCGGCCATGATACGCTCAAAAATCTGATGGACATCCGTGTAAGGCGTATGGATTACCAAGTGGCCAGCAATTTGTTCATTGATCACCTCTGGCGATTTCTGGTTTTCAAAAGTTCTATCCGCCCATTCTCGTCCTGGATGAAGGGTATCCCAGGGTGATCGTTTATTGACACGCGTATCAGAACTGTCACCGTGTTTCCCAAGACCAAAGCAAATCTTTGTTTCCGAGTTCCAGATGGGCTTAAAAAAGTTGATCAAATAATCTTCGGCCGACTTTTGATATCCACTTTGCACAATCAAAAAGCGGCATTCAAAATCTTCAATCTTCAGCGTCGTGGTGGCTTTTCGAATACTACGGGCATGTTCATTGAGTCGTGCCGACAACTTTGTTCCTTGAGTTACAGCATCCTTGGCGCCTTGTCGGTCAGGGTCAGCTTTCCCGACATAGATAGGATGATCCTTGTCTTTAAGCGGCAAGTATGGCAAAAAATCACCCCTATAGTAGATCGCATACACCCCGGCGCCGTAAAACTCAGGGATCGCCGCTAACGAATGCCTTTCCTGCGCAACCATGGTCAAGGCAACTACTCTGCCAGCAGTATTGGGATCGGAAGGATCAAAAATCGATTCGGGGCGCCAAACGGGGTCCAACCTTTCTGTGGTCGCCTTGATCTCAGACACAGCCTTTTCTAGTTCCAAACGGATTTTTTTGACGCTACGAGCATCAGTACCTGCGTCAACATTGGCTATTCGAATGGCTAAATCTTGCAATTCAGCAAGCATGGTTTCGAGAGGTGGAACGACTTTTTTACTTGTGGCCATCTATTTCCTTACTCTATTCAATATTGACGTTCACACTACGAAAACTGGCGAAAATCCTTGCGGTAGATATTGGTATCCTTGCCCGCCGGCGGCAGGCGCGAAAAGCGCTCGAAGCGCAAGCCCAGTTTATTGAGCAAATTGATCGATGCCTGGTTCTGCGGCGAGGTGATGCCGTACAGGGTGGGGATGCGCAGCGTGTGCCGGGCATGCCGCACCACGGCGGCGGCGGCCTCGTAGGCATAGCCCTGGCCCCAGTAGGCGGGCAGCATGGCGTAGCCGATGTCGGGGCCGGGCAGGCTGTCGCGGCGTATCATGCCGCCCATGCCCATGGCCGTGCCGTCGCTGCGGCGCTCGATAATGTAAAAGCAATAGCCATGTTCGCGGAACTGCGCTATCGGACCGGCTTCCAGCGCCGCGCGCGCCGCTTCCACGGTATGGATGTTGCGGTCGCCGATATTGGCGATCCACGATGGCTCATTGATCAGCGCCAGGTAGAACGGCGCGTCCTCGGGCGTGAAGGTGCGCAAGCGCAGGCGCGGCGTTTCGATGACGGTGATCGGCTCGATTGTCAGCTTTATCATGGCGCCGCTCATGCCGGCCACTGCATCGGATCGCTGAGCAGCTGGTACATCACGTAGGCGTCGACATAGCCCAGGTGCGCGTGGCGGTAGGCCAGCGGCAGGGAAGCGACGATGGAAAAGCCCAGCTTTTTCCACAGGGTGACGGCGCCCAGGTTGGTGCTGACGACGAAGTTGAACTGCATCGCCAGGTAGCCGGCGCGGCGCGCTTCTTCCATGCAGTGCACGCCCAGCATGCGACCCACGCCCACGCCCTGCGCGGCCGGGTCGACCATGAACGAGGCATTGGCCACGTGCGATCCATGACCCGGCTGGTTCGCCACCAGCTTGTACATGCCCAGCAAGCGCTCGCTGCCCATCACGGCGACATAGCTTTGCACGCCGGGGCCGAACCAGTAGGCGTGGCACGCTTCACGCGTGGTATCGGCGGGGAAGGTGTAGGTGTCGCCAGCGGCCACCAGGGTCTGGAAAATCGGCCACATGGCGTCGAAGTCGGCTTCCTGGGCCGGGCGGATATCAATTTCTTTCAAGGCGCTGCTCCCGATAACAAGTTATGGCTGATTGTATCAGCGCCCCAGGCGGAAATTGACCGTTTCGGGCCGGCCCGGCAGTTGCAGACGCGATTGCGCGCGCGGCGCCTCGCTGACGATTTTCCCGCGCCGCAGTACCAGGCGCCGCGCCGCGCGCAGCCGCAGCGCCTCCACCGTGGAGCTGCAATCGAGGATCAGCAAGTCCGCATGGCAGCCGGGTGCGATGCCATAGCCGTCCAGGCCCAGGATGCGCGCCGGCGTCTCGGTCACGGCCAAAAAGCAGTCGTGCATCGCCTGCTGGCCCGTCATCTGCGCCACGTGCAGTCCCATGTGCGCCACTTCCAGCATGTCGCCCGAGCCGAGGCTGTACCACGGGTCCATCACGCAGTCGTGGCCAAAGGCGACGGGAATGCCGGCGGCCAGCATCTCGGGCACGCGCGTCATGCCGCGCCGCTTCGGATACGTGTCGTGGCGCGCCTGCAGGGTGATGTTGATGAGGGGGTTGGCAATCGCCGCCACGCCGGCCTCGCGGATCAGCGGCAGCAGTTTGCTCACATAATAATTGTCCATCGAATGCATGGATGTCAGGTGCGAGCCCGTCACCCTGCCCTGCATGCCAAGGCGCTGGCTGTGGAAGGCCAGGGTTTCAATGTGGCGCGACAGCGGGTCGTCCGACTCGTCGCAATGCATGTCCACCATCAGGCCCTGTTCGCAGGCGAATTCGCACAGCAGGCGCACCGATTCGGCGCCATCGGCCATGGTGCGCTCGAAATGCGGAATGCCGCCCACCACGTCGACGCCCATGGCAATCGACCGCTTTAAATTGTCGAAGGCGCCCGGGCTGCGCAGGATGCCATCCTGCGGGAACGCCACCAGTTGCAGGTCGAGATACGGCGCCACCTGGCGCTTGACGTCGAGCAGCGCTTCCACGGCCAGCAGGCGCGGGTCGCAGATATCGACGTGCGAGCGGATAGCCAGCAAGCCGCGCGCCACGGCCCAGTCGCAATACTGCAAGGCGCGTTGCACCAGCGCGTCCTGCGTCAGCTGCGGTTTCAGCTCGCCCCACAGGGCGATGCCTTCGAGCAAGGTGCCGGAGGCATTCACGCGCGGCAAGCCGTAGCTGAGCGTGGCGTCCATGTGGAAGTGGGCGTCGACGAACGGCGGCGTGACCAGGTCGCCGGCGGCGTCGATCTCCTGCGCGCCCGTCACGGGCAAGGCGGGGCCGACGGCAGCGATGCGGCCGCCCTCGATGGCGATATCGATGGCGCGGCGCCCGTCGGGCAGGCTGGCATTGCGGATGACTAGGTCCATGCGGACACTCCTTCGGTTGACTACGGTATCTGTTGCTTCCAGTGCATTGCCATCTTCTCGCTCAAGGATGTTGCAGTGCACGAATATACTCGCTGGCAAAAACCTGGCCATAGATTCGCTGACAACACCTTGCGCGTGCGCAAACTTCCCACAAATGCTGCCAGGCGCGTGAATTAGGGCAAAGACACGCGACACGGCCTGAATAAAATAACTTTCAACTAACTCGAATCACCGCTAGAATATTCATATTGCGTTGCATCATAAAAAGTCCATGATTAGCTGTTCAGCACGCTACCCACTTTACAAAACGCGGCCAACTCTGGTTTTCGGGATTTTGCAGAGCGTTTTGCCAGCATTTTAATCCGTACAAAGGAGTAAATATGTTTCCGCTTCCAGAACAATTTTCCAGCGCCGCCAAGTCGCAACTGGAAAGCCAGCTGCAAATCTTCAGCACCCTGACCAACAAAGTCTTCGAAAGCGCCGAGAAAATCATCGCCCTGAACCTGAACGCAGGCAAGGCCGCCATCTCGCATACGGCAGAAACGGCGCAGCACCTGCTGGCAACGCAGGACCCGCGCGACTTCTTCAGCTACAGCACCAGCCAGGCGCAACCGAATATCGAAAGCGTGCTGGCCTACAGCCGCCAGCTGTTCGGCATCGCCTCGAGCACCCAGGCTGAATTGCTGGCCTCGGCCAAGGCCCGCCTCGATGCCGCCGCACCTGCTGCCGTCCCCGCCCCGGCAGCGGCCAAGCCGGCGCTGGCCGCTGTACCTGCTACTGCGGCGCCTGCGCCCAAGCCGGCCGCCGCATCAGCACCGTCGCCAGTGGCAGCAGCACCTGCGCCCGCCGCCAAGCCTGCGCCAGCCAAGCCGGTCGAAGTGGCCAAGCCTGTCGCCAAGGCAGCACCCGCCCCCGTTGCAGCGCCGGCAGCCAAGCCAGCGGCAGCACCGGCCAAGGTTGCCGAGAAGGTCGCCGACAAGCCCGCCGTGAAAGCGGTCGACGCCAAGCCAGTGGCCAAGCCGGAAGCGGCCAAGCCCGCACCCGCACCTGTACCCGCCGCCGCCGCGCCAGCGAAAGCCGCCGCACCAGCGCCAGCCAAGCCTGCCGCGAAACCATTTCCTTCCAGCAAACCAGTCGCCAAACCGGCCAGCGCCGCCGGCAAGACCGTGGCCAAGGTTGCCGTGAAGCATGCGCCAGCACCCGCCGCCAAGCCGGTGGCCAAGGCAGCCCCCAAGGGCGCGCCATCGAAACAGCTCGACATGCTGGGCAACGGCAAAGGCAGCGGCCGAAAATAAGCCGCGCGCACGCCACTGACGCAGCAAAACAACGGGCTACGGCCCGTTTTTTGCGTGCCCGCCCACAGCGCGCTTTTCCGCCTTGTTGTATCCTACGCGTACTTTCCGTCCGCGTGCCCGTCCTTCCGCCCCGCGACACCCCATTACTCAAAACAAAAGGTAACCATGAGTTTATCGAGGCTCATCGCCGGCTTCGTGCGTCAGCATTGGCCGGCGTATGCCGCCGCCGCCGTCATGCTGACCGGCGTGGCGACACTGACCGTCTGGATCCCGCGCCGCGTGGGCGCCATCATTGACGCGCTGGCCGCGCACCGCATGACGGCTGCCGAACTGTGGCTGGAGCTGCTGACCCTGCTCGCCGTCGGCGTCGTCATCTACTTCCTGCGCGTGGGCTGGCGCATCACCCTGTTCAAGGCCGCCTACCAGCTGGGCGTGATGCTGCGCACGCGCTTCTACACGCGCATGTCGCAGCAGGGCGCGTCCTTTTACCAGAACCAGCGCACGGGCGACCTGATGGCGCTCGCGACGAACGACATCGACGCCATCGAAATGGCCGCCGGCGAAGCCATGCTGGCCGGTTTCGACGGCACTTTGACCCTGCTGATGGTGCTGGGCATCATGCTGCTGGGCGTGGACTGGCGCCTGGCCTGCATCGCCTTGCTGCCCTTCCCGCTGATGGGACTGGCCTTCTGGCGCATTTCCAGCCATATCCACACGGCGTCGACGGATTCGCTGCAACGCTTTGCCGCGCTGAACGACCATGTGCAGGAATCGCTGTCGGGCGTGCGCACCCTGCGCGCGCTGGGCCTGGAAGAGCGCAGCAGCAAGCAGTTTTCCACCCTGGCCGGCCATGCAGCCAACGCCAGCCTGACGGCACAGCGCTGGGAAGCGGCGTATGAACCGGCCGTCGGCCTGACCCTGACGACCGCCACCGCGCTGACCCTGGGCCTGGGCGGCTACCTGGTATGGCAAGACCAGCTGACCATCGGCGCGCTGACGAGCTTTTCCATGTACCTGGGACAGCTGATCTGGCCCATGTTCGCCGCCGGCTGGGTGCTCTCATTGATCGAACGGGGCCGCGCCGCCTGGCAGCGATTGCAACCCATGTTAGATGCGCCGCTGGCCATCGACGACCACGGAACGATTGATACGCTCACGCCCGGCCCCCTGCAACTGACGGACATCGGCTTCGCCTACGCGGGCCAGACGGCGCCGGCGCTGTCCGCCATTTCGCTGCTATTGCAACCGGGCCAGACCCTGGGCCTGGTCGGCCCCACCGGCAGCGGCAAGTCGACCCTGCTGCGCGTGCTGCTGCGCCAGGTCACGCCGCAGTCGGGTACGGCCACCTGGAGCGGCCAGCCGCTCGATGCGTATACCCTGCATGCGCTGCGCGCGGCCATCAGCTGGGTGCCGCAGGAGTCGTTCCTGTTCTCCGCCAGCATCGCCGACAATATCGCCCTGGCCCGTCCCGGTGCCACGCGTGAGGAAGTGGAACGGGCGGCGCAGCTGGCCGACATCCACGCCGATATTTTGCAGTTTCCCGAAGGCTATGCCACCCACGTGGGCGAAAAGGGCATCACCCTGTCCGGCGGCCAGCGCCAGCGCGTGGCGATCGCCCGCGCCCTCCTGGCCGACAACGGCTTGCTGCTGCTCGACGATGCTTTATCCGCCGTCGATACGGGCACGGAGACGCGCATCCTGCAGCACCTGGAAGAACTGCGCCGCAAGCGCCCCGAGCGCAGCGCCATCATCGCCAGCCACCGCCTGAGCGCCGTCGTCAACGCCGACCTGATTTTGGTGCTGCGCGATGGCCACGTGACGGAAACGGGTAGCCACGACGCGCTGATGCAGCGCGACGGCTGGTACGCCAGCCAGTGGCGCTATCAACAACTGGAGGCCAGCCTCAATGCCATCTAAGAACGACCAAGCCAACGCCGCCACGCCATCCGTGCGCCGCCAGGCCGCGCAAGCCATCGGCCTGCTGCGCCGCGCCGCCGCACCCGACCTGCGCCATTTATATTGGGCCACCTTCTGGCTGATCCTCGCCGCCGCGCTGGAAGTGACGGGACCGATTCTGGGCAAGGCCCTGATCGACCAGCACCTGCTGCCACGCCACCTGGACTGGACGCGCATGTCGCTGCTGCTGGGCGGCTGCCTGCTCACGGGCTGGGTCGCTTCCGGCCTGCGCTATTTGCAGCTGGTGCGTTTGTCCGGCCTGGCCATGCGCTCGGTGCAGCGCCTGCGCGAAACCGTGTATCAACACGTGCTGCGCCTGCCGATGGCGTTTTTCGACCGCGCCATCACGGGGCAATTGGTCAGCCGCGTCACCAACGACACGGAAGCGGTGAAATCGCTGTACGTGCAGGTGCTGTTCGTCATCCTCGACAGCTCCATCGTGCTGGTCGGCACCATGGCCGCCATGGCCTTCCTCGACTGGCGTTTGATGCTGATCGTGCTGGCCCTGCTGCCGGCCGTGCTGCTCATCGTCTTCCTGTACCAGCGCTGGAGTGCGCCGGCCGTCACGCGCGCGCGCGCGCTGCGCAGCGAGATCAACGGGCAGATCGCCGAATCGATCGGCGGCATGAGCGTGCTGCAGGCGAATAACGCGGAAAAACGCTTCGGCGCACGCTTCACGGGCATCAACCAGGACCACTATACGGCGCGCATGCAGGAATTGCGCGCCAACGCCTGGCTGCTGCGCCCCGCGCTCGACATGCTCAACATCGTGCTGCTGGCCGTCGTCATCTTCAGCTTCGGCCAGCGCGAGATGGGCGCCCTGGAAGTGGGCGTGCTGTATGCGTTCATCAGCTATATCGCGCGCGTAATCGAGCCGCTGATCCAGATCACCATGCAGTTCAGCCAGCTGCAGCAGTCGGTGGTGGCGACGGCACGCGTCTCGGCCCTGCTGGACGAAGCGCAGGCGCTGGAACACGCGCAGGGAAGGGAAACACCGGCCCTGCGGCAGGCGACAGCGGACAGCAACACACCCGCCGTGGACATCCAGAACCTGACCTTCGCCTACGTGGAAAACCAGCCGGTGCTGCACGACCTGTCGCTGAGCATTCCGCAAGGCGCGTTTTTTGGCATCGTCGGCCACACGGGCAGCGGCAAGTCGACTTTGCTCTCGCTGCTGCTGCGCTTTTATCCCGTCACGCAGGGCAGCATCGCCATCAATGGCGTCGCCCTCGACAGCATCGACAACGAGCACTTCCGCGCCGACGTGGGCCTGGTGCCGCAAGACCCCTTCCTGCTGGCCGCCTCGGCGCGCGAAAACATCGACATGGGCCGCGGCTACACGCAGGCGCAGATCGAGACGGCGGCGCGCGCCGCGCATGCGCACGACTTCATCGCCGCGCTGGAACACGGCTACGATACGCCGCTGGGCGAAGGCGGTTCGCGCCTGTCGTCGGGGCAGAAGCAGCTGATCGCGATTGCCCGCGCGCTGGCCGGCCAGCCGCGCATTTTGCTGCTGGACGAGGCAACCTCGCGCATCGATAGTCAGACCGAGCAGATCGTGCAACTGGCCCTGAATGAATTGCGCGGCAAGGTGACCATCATCGCCATCGCGCACCGCCTGTCGACCATTCGCGAGGCCGACCGGATCATCGTGCTCAATCACGGCCGCATCACGGAAGCGGGACCGCACGAGGAACTGATGCAGATCGAGGGCGGTTTGTACCAGCGCCTGTACCTGCTGCAGCAACTGGCAGTTTGATAGGCACGGGCGCCGTTGCGCGGTGCCACTTTTTTTCTGTACGGCATTAAAAATGCCGTACGGACGGGAGTATATTCATCTGGCGGGCAGTGCCGACGGCCCCAACCACACTTCCGGGGGCGCCATGCGCAGCAAACTGTCGATCAGGAATATCTTTGCCGCCATCTTCCTGCTTAGCCTGGCGCTCTCCATCGTCAGCCTGCTGGCCCTGTTCCGCGTCGCCACCAAACAGGCCGAAGCGAACCAGGTCACTGAAACGCGCTTCCAATCCTATCTGTTGGCCGATGAATTGCGGCAAAGCTCGGACGACCTGACCCGGCTGGCCCGCACCTACGTCGTCACGGGCGACGCCAGCTACGAGCAGCAATACATGGACATCCTCGACATCCGCAACGGCAAGAAGCCGCGCCCCGCCCACTACGAGCGCATCTACTGGGACTTCGTGGCGGCGGGCATGCCGGTGCCGGCGTCGACGGGCCCCAGCGTGCCACTGGCCGAGCTGATGCGCAAAGCCGGCTTCAGCGAGCAGGAATTCGCCAAACTGCAAGAGGCCCAGACCAATTCCGACGGCCTTGTGAAGACCGAGGTGATCGCCATGAACGCCGTCAAGGGCTTGTTCGACGACGGCAGCGGCAACTTTACCAAGAAGGGTCCGCCCGACCTGGAAATGGCCCGCACCATCATGCATGATGCCCAATACCACCGCAACAAGGGCAAGATCATGCAGCCGGTGAATGAATTTCTCACCCTGCTCGACCAGCGCACGAGCGCGGCCGTGCAGACGGCGACGGGCGGCACCATGGCGGCCTATTCCGTCACCGTAGGCGTGCTGCTGGTATCGGTCATGGTTTCGCTGCTGTGCCTGTTCCTCGTGTACCGCCACATCAAGCGCAACCTGGACCAGGCGATCGCCACGGCGCAATTGATCGCCGGCGGCGACCTGAGCATCGATGCCGTCATCGAACGGGCCGACGAAATCGGCGTGCTGCTCCACGCGATGAACACCATCAACGCCAACCTGACGGGGCTGATCGGCGACATCCGCAACAGCACCGGGGAAATGTCGGTCGCCACGCACGAAATCGCGCTGGGCAATGCCGACCTGTCGGCGCGTACTGAAGCGCAAGCCAGTTCCCTCGAAGAAACGGCCAGTTCGATGGAAACGCTGACGGCGACGGTGCGGCAAAACGCCAGCAACGCCGGCGAGGCAAACCAGCTGGCCGCCACCGCCTCGGCCGTCGCAGTACAGGGCGGCGCCGTCGTCGCCCAGGTGGTCAGCACGATGGGCGCCATCAAGGAAAGTTCGAGCCAGATCGCCGACATCATCGGCGTCATCGACGGCATCGCCTTCCAGACCAACATCCTGGCCTTGAACGCCGCCGTCGAGGCGGCGCGGGCAGGCGAACAGGGACGCGGCTTCGCCGTCGTCGCCGGCGAGGTGCGCAGCCTGGCCCACCGCAGCGCTGCGGCCGCCCAGGAAATCAAGACCCTGATCGGCGCCTCCGTGGAACGGGTCGACGCCGGCAGCAAGCTGGTCGACGAGGCGGGGCGCACCATGGCGCTGGTGGTGGAATCGATCCAGAAGGTGGCCGCCATCATGAGCGAGATCACCAGCGCCAGCCACGAGCAAAGCGCGGGGATCAGCGAGGTCAACCAGGCGGTCACGCAGATGGACAACATCACGCAACAGAACGCCGCCCTGGTCGAGCAGGCGGCGGCCGCGGCCGAAAGCCTGCAGGAACAGGCGCAAGCCCTGATCGAGGCCGTCGCCATCTTCCGCCTGAAAGGCAGCCCGCCGGCCACGGCCGCCCTGGCCCTGCGCTGACGTGCAGCCAAAGTGTGCACTTTCGCAAAAATCTGCACACAGCATGATATTTCTTGATTGCAACATCATATAATCGTTGCAAACAGGCATGGTCATTGCGGGGGCGGGACGTTGGCAGGCAGACACACACGGGCATCGTGGCGAAGGGCGCATTGGCTGCTGGTACTGGCCTGCCTGCTGCCGCCTGCCGTCCAGGCCCAGGCCCAGGTCGGCAACCTTGAGCAGCATATCGCCGCCGTGCGCGAAGATGGCCGTTTCGTGCCCGCGCGCGCGCTGCAGCGCCTGCAAGAGGTAGAAACGCAGGCGCGCAGCGCGCCCCTGCCCGTGCGCGCGGAATTCCTTGCCCAGCTGAGCAACGCCCGCATGCGCCTGGGGCAGAACGATATCGCCATGCAGCTGGCCGAAGAACTGATCGCCTACGCCCGCATGAACAAGAGCGACGTGGCGCTGGCGAAAGGCATACTCAGCAAGGCCTACATCACGTTTGCCAGGAACGAAGGCCGCGCCTCGCACCTGCTGGCCTTCGAAGCGGAAAAGATCGCCAACCGCACGGATGACCTGCCCGTGCGCGTGCAGGCCACCATCAGCGCGGGCCAGTCGTGGGCCGAGGAAGGCAATTTCCCGTTTGCGCTGGCCAAGCTGCAAGCGGCAGTCGACCTGGCGCGCCAGAGCAATTCCCCCTCCAGCCTGGCCGCTGCCCTGAATGCCCTCACCCTGCTGTACACGCAAATGCGCGAATACGACAAGGGCTTCGAAGTGCTCGACGAGCTGCTCGCCGTCTGCGCCAGCCTGGCATCGCCGGGTCGCATGGCGCAGGCGAAGAATACGGAGTACGGGCTGGCACTCGACGCGCAACAGCCGCAACGGGGCCAGCGCGCCCTGCTGGCGGCCCTGGCGCTGGAACGCCAACTGGACGCCGGCGGCATGGTGGCTATTACCCTCGTCAATCTGTCGGACAGCTATCTGAAGGAAAACGACTACGCGCGCGCCCTGCGCCATGCGCATGAAGCCATCACGGCAGCTCGCCTGGTCAACAATGAACAGGTGGAGGCGACGGCACGCCTGAACATCGGCCAGGCGCTGATCGGCCAGGGACGCTTGCAGGAAGGCAAGCAAAGCGTGGAAATGGGCCTGGCCTACTACGAGCGCACAGCCAACCAGCCGGACATGCAGGCCGTGCTGCTGGAGTACGGCATGGCGCTGGAAAAGGCGGGCGACATGCGCGGCGCCGTCACGGCCTACCACCGCGAGCGGGACATTTCCAACCAGCTGTTCGAAAAGCAGCGGCAAAAGGCCGTGTATGAATTGCAAGAAAAGTATGAGACGGAAAAGAAGCAGCGCCAGATCGAGCTGCTCAGCCGCGAAAATCAGCTCAAAAGCACGGAAATCGACAACCGCCGCCTGCAGCAGCGCGTATGGTGGCTGCTGGCGCTGGTGCTGGCCATGGCGTCCGTCATCGTCGGCTTGCTGTACCGCAAGGTGCGCCACGCGAACGTGCAGCTGAAGGTGAAGAACCAGGAACTCAAGCGCCAGAGCTCGCGCGACCCGCTGACGGCCCTGTACAACCGCCGCCACTTCCAGGAATTCATGCGCAGCCATGCGGTCAAGCCGCTGCCGGCCGGCGCCGACGCCGATGTCGTAGGGGCACTGTTCCTGCTCGATGTCGACCATTTCAAGCACATCAACGACCGTTACGGCCATGCGGCGGGTGACCTGGTACTGACGACGATCGCCGAAACCTTGCACGACGTGCTGCGCGAAACGGACATGATCGTGCGCTGGGGCGGCGAGGAATTCCTCGCCTTCCTGCCCGCCGTCGCGCGGGACGGCCTCGACGATATCGCGCGGCGCATCCTCAACGGCATGGCGGCGCAAGTCATCCATTACCAGGGGCAAACCATCGAGGTACACGTGTCCGTGGGCTTTGCCCCCTATCCGCTGGCGCCGCTGGGACGGCCGCTCACGTGGGAACGCAGCGTCAACCTGATCGACATGGCACTGTACCTGGCCAAGGCGCACGGGCGCAACCGGGCGTATGGCTTGCGCGGTTTTCAGCAAGTGGAAAGAACGACCCTGGAAGCGGTGGAGCAAGACCTGGAACGCGCGTGGCGCGACGGCTTTGTCGATTTGAGCGTGGTGCTGGGGGGAACGGACGGCATGGACAAGACGGGTACGGCGGGAACGAAGACGGCCGGGCCAGGCGGCCAGGCCAGCGACGGCGTCGCCGCAGCTGCCATCACCTGACGGCAGCTGCGGGCTGGCGCGCTTGTTACGATGATTACTTGTGCGCGGCGTCCTGCATCTTTTCGCCGGCTTTTTCCACTTTCTTGCCGACGGCATCGGCCGCTTCGCTCATTTTCTTGTCGGCGTCAGCGGCGACCTGGTCCATCTTGGCGCCCGTATCGGAAGCGGCCTGGCTCACGGCGGCATCGGCTTTGGTAGCGGCGGCCTTGATGTCGGCTTCAGCCTTGGCAGCGGCCGCATCGATCTTCTGACCAGCTTGTTCCGCAGGACCGGCAGCGACATCATCCTTCTTCTGGCAGGCAGCCAGTGCCACAACCATCATCCCGGCGGCGCACACGGTCATCCAATTTTTGCTTACTTTCATGATATTCCCTTTCATTATTATCAAAAGACACAGATCAGTTCGCAATATACACCTGCCTAAAATTTTCTAGCGTGCGCTAACGCACATAAAAACAGGCTTTTGTGGCGTAGTTGTAAGCAATGGTATCTTGATATTTTTTAGCATCCCGTTCAGTGCGTGGCAGGGGCCGCTTGATAGCCATCCGTCAAGGTGTGCAGGAAAACGATCACGTCGGCGATCTCCCGCTCGTTCAGGGCCGGCGCCTGGCCCGGCTGGCGCTCGAACGGCGCTTCCACATTCACATTCGCTGCCAGGCCGGGCGGCAGATCGTCGTACTTGCGCACCTTGCCGTTTTTATCTTTCGGATACCATTTTTGCGGCGCCGTGTCGCGCTGCACGTAAAAACGCAACACCTGCTCCAGGCTGTCAAAGCTGCCATTGTGGAAAAACACCTTGCGCAGGGCGACATTGCGCAAGGACGGCGTCTTGAAGCTGCCGCAATACTCCTTGTGCTGCGTCAAGTCGGTGCGGTCCGGGCCGCACAATCCCAGGTCAAAGAAGGCCGGGTCCCCATTCGCCGGCAGTCTCGCATTGCGCGGCACGCCGATATTGATCAAGCCGTAATCGGTAAATTGGGGGAAGGCGCCGCCGGAACTCACCTGGCTGATGTGGCAGGAGGCGCAATTGCCCTTGCGTTCATCGTTGAACAGGGCCAGGCCGCGCGCTTCCTGCGGCGTCAAGCTGGCCTGCTTGCGCAGCACGGCATCGTACTTGCTGGTATAGGGATAGAAGTCCAACGGGCTTTCCTGGAACACTTCCAGCGACATCAGCGCCCAGCGCAGCGCCTGGCCCGGCTGTTCGAAAATATCGGCGCCATACGTCTGGCGGAACTGCGCCGCCAGGGGGCCGGCGCGTAATTTGGCGACCACGGCCGCCGCATCGCGGTTGCCCATCTCGCGCGGCGACAACAAGGGCGCGAGTGCCTGTTCGTGACCGGACTGGGCGCGGCCGTCCCAGTTGCGCCCGCCCGTGGGCCCGGCGTCGACGCTGTCGTCGCCATCGTCGTCGTGGTAGTGCTCGGTGAACGGCGGCGCGTTCTGGATATAGCGCAGCGAGGGCGCAGCGCGCGTGCCCGCATCCTTCAATTCCGGCCCGCCCAGCTGCACCGCCAGCGCATTCGGCGGACCGTACGCGTGTTCGGGGCTGTGGCAGCTGGCGCAGGCCAGCTTGCCCGACACGGACAGGCTGGGCTCAAAAAACATGGCGCGGCCCATGGCCGTCATTGCCGCCACCGAAGGCTGGCGTTTCAGGGTGGGCGCATACGCGCCCGCGTCTTGTTGCGGCGCGGGCTGGCAGGCGGACAGCACGCACATGGCGAGCAGCAGGGCAGGTATCGTTTTCATCATGGGCTGGCAGCGTAGCAACGGCATGTGACAACTGCGTGACAAGCCCCTGCAAAACGTCATGTATCAAGTTCGTACATTACGTCATGTAACAGACGCTGACATGTCACGCAGCTGACATATTGCCTGCCTAGCATGCGACGTTTTCCACCCAGAAGGCATGAACATGAACTTGCACGCAAAAACTTCTTTACGGCCCCTGCCGTTGCTACTGTCGCTGGGCCTGGCCGCCTGCGGCAGCGACTACGCCGTCACGCCCCACATCACGGGCCAGGTCATCGGCAGCTACTATGAAAACGCCCAGGTGTGCCTGGAAAGCAGCACGACCAAGCTGACCTGCGACAGCGGCTCGGCCGCCGTGCGCACGGCCGCCGACGGCAGCTACACGCTCGACGGTCAGGGCGCTGTGCTGGCGAGCATCGGCACGGACGCCATCCGCCACGAAGCCATCGGCGACGCGGGCAGCAAGGTCACGCAAAAGCTGCTGCTGCGCGCCCCCGCCGGACACAGCGCCTTCGTCAGCGCCCTGTCGACGGAACTGGCGCAAATCATGGACGGCAACGGCGGCGACTTTACGGCCGCCAGCAGCAAGCTGGCCGCGCGCCTGGGCGTGTCGGAAGCGGGCCTGGCATCGGACTTCAACAAGGCCAGCGGCGACGAGTTGAGCAAACTCAAGGCGGAAAACGCCAGTGTGACGGCCTTGATCGCCAGCGCCAGCGCACAGGCGGCGCCCGCCGACGCGCTGGCCGCCCTGAACGGCGCCCTGGCGCTGAACAATATCCAGACCATCGTCGTCATCTACGCGGAAAACCGCGGCTTCGACAATCTGTACGGCCTGTTCCCGGGCGCGAATGGCGTGCCGGGCGTCAACCCCACCTCCAGCACCGCTTATGTGCCGCAGAAAGACTATGACGGCAGCACCCTGCCCGTGCTGCCGCCCACCTGGGGCGGCATGACGGCGGCCGGCCAGAGCACCGTCATCACCCAGGCGCAATCGGCCAATTTGCCCAACAAACCGTTCCAGATCGACGATGCCGGCAGCCCCCTGTACCTGCCGCAATCGGTCATCACGCGCGACCTGGTGCACCGCTTCTACAACAACCAGATGCAGATCAACGGCGGCGCCAACGACAAGTTCGCCGCGTATTCCGATGCGGGCGGCCTGTCCATGGGCTATTACGACGGCAGCAAGATGCAGCTGTGGGACATCGCCAAACAATATGCGCTGGCCGACAATCTGTTCATCGGCGCCTTTGGCGGCTCCTTCCTCACGCACCAGTACCTGATCTGCGCCTGCGCGCCCACCTATCCGAACGCGGACACCTCGGTGGCCAAGGGATCGATTGCCAAGATCGACGTCGACGCCAACGGTAACTTCGTGCGCCTGACGCCGTCCGCCACGGCCCCAAGCACGGTCCTGAACGGCGCACCCGCCTATGCCAACGACGGCGCGCTGACGCCGGCCGACAGCACGGGCATGTTTTATGCCGTCAACACCATGCAGCCGCCGTTCCAGCCCAGCAGCAATGCGCCCGCCTCGGGCGACAGCAGCAAGCTGTATGCGGACACGGGCAAGGCCAACACCCTGCCGCCGCAAACGCAGACGAATATCGGAGACTTGCTCTCTGGCAAGAACATCGACTGGGCCTGGTATGCGGGCGCCTGGAAGGATACGACGGCCCTGGCCACGGCCAGCGCGCGCGCCGGCAGCTTCCCGAATCCGCCGAACTTCCAGTTCCACCACCAGCCGTTCAATTACTTTGCCAACATGGACCCGGTGAAGGCGCCCGCCTACCGCGCCGCCCACCTGCGCGACTTCGACAGCCAGTTCCTCAGCGATGCCAGCGCCGGCAAGCTGCCGCCCGTGGCCTTCTACAAACCGCAGGGCAATTTGAACCAGCATGCGGGCTACGCCAGCGTGGCCGATGGCGATGCGCATATCGCCAGCGTCATCGCCCAGCTGAAGAAAAGTCCGCAGTGGAAAAACATGCTGGTCATCGTCACTTACGATGAAAACGGCGGCTTCTACGACCACGCCGCGCCGCCGAAGGGCGACCGCTGGGGTCCGGGCACGCGCGTGCCGGCCATCCTCGTCTCGCCGTACGTGAAAAAGGGATTGGTTGACCATACGCAATACGATTCGGCCTCGATCCTGCGCGCCATCACGCACCGCTTTGCCCTGCCCGTGCTCGACGGCTTGAGCACGCGCGACAAGGCGCTGGTGGCCAACGGCGGCAAGCCGATGGGCGACTTCAGCGCGGCGCTGGCGCTGGTGCCGCAAGAGTAAGCGCCGTTTCAAACGGCAACGCGACGCCCGCCCGGCCTGGCCGCGGCGGGCGTTTTACATGTGGGCACTACTGGCCCGGGGCCGGGGTTGGGACCGCGTCCAGCAGCGAACGCTCGAGCAGTTGCGACAATGCCGTGCGCAGCGCCTGCGTGCGCGCCGCCAGTTCCGGCCGCTTGTAGTGCTCGGCGGCGATCAGGCTGTTTTCCAGGCAGACGCGGTCGCTTTTCGCCAGGCAAGCGTCGGCCAGGTCGAGCTGGGCGCTGGCTTGCGCCACTTTGACTTTGGCATCGAGTTCCAGCGTATCGGGATCATCGCCCCAGCGCTTCACGTAGATGGCCAGGCGCGTGGCGGCCACGTCCGGCTTGCCCGCATCGAGCGCCTGGTTGACACTGTCCTGCAGCGCCGTCCACGCCTGTGCCCGCTGCTGTTGCCGCTCGCACGCGGCGGCGGATTTGGTGATGTTCGCCTGCAAGCGTTTGATCTGCGCGGCGGGCGCCCTGGCGCTTTTCAGCACGGCCAGCGCGCTGCGCGCCCCGTCCAGGTCGCACTGCGCCGCCAGCGTAGTGGCGGTTTCGACCTGTTCCGCCACGCTGACCGGCTTGTCGGCGGGCTTGTTGAAGAACCAGATACCGGTCAGCACCACGGCCGCTGCGATCCAGGTGCGCAAGCGCACGGGTGGGCGCGGCGGCGGCACCGAACCCTTGATGGCAGGCTTGGCGGGCGGCGCCTTGGCCGGCGCAGCTGCGGGTGCGGCAGCCGGTGGCAGGACGGGCTGGGGAGCGGGCTGAGGCGCGGCTTGCGGTGCAGGAACGGACGGGACGACGGGCACCGGCGGTGGCATGCGCGGCAGCGGGGGCGGGGTCGGCGCTGGTACTTTCTCGACTACATGCGCTGCAGCCACCTGGCGCGCGCCGCAAAACGGGCAATGCGCCAGGCGCAGCAGCAAGGTCCGGCCGCAAGCGGCGTTGATGCAAACTTCATTCACTTTTTCAGACACGTTCCAACCTTTTCCTGGATTTACTCAGCTGCATTCTGCCGCAATATTACCTTACGCAAGCACGGCAACGGCGCACCGGCAGCGTGTTCCATGGCCTTGATACCGATCAAAAAGCCAACTCCGCCGCGGCCTAAGCTGGAAACACCGGCCAAGGAAAAGGAGAACGCCATGCCAGCCCACCTGATCATCGAAGACGGCCAGCCCTGGTGGTGGGACAGCGCCGATATCTGGGTCGTGCCGGGCAATGATCCGAATGGCACGCCCGGCGCGCCCATTGCCGGCACCAGCAATTACCTGTGGGGCCGCGTGCACAACACGGGCAACAGCGCCTCGAACGGCGTGCGCGTGGACTTTTACTGGGCCGACCCGTCCGGCCAGATCGCCGTCGGCGCCGCCACGCAGATCGGTTCCGCGTTTGCCGACTTGCCGCCCGGCGCCACGCAGGAAGTGCTGTGCCTCGTGCCTTGGGTGCCCGTCATCGTCAATGCCGGCCACGAATGCTTGCTGGCCGTGGCCCACGGCGCGGGCGACATCAACCCGCTGCCCGATCCGCTGCCCAGCGGTTTTCCCTTCCAGCCCACCTTGCACGAGCAGATCGCCCAGCGCAACGTTACCGTGGTGCTGGCGGCCAGGCGCGCGCAGCTGCTGGCCATTACGGTGGCGGCCCTGCCCCGTGCAGCCAGGAAAGTGGAATTGCACATTGAACAGGGTGGAGAATTGCCGGCGCGCCTGCTGGCCACCCTGGGCCTGGAAAAATGGCAGCCGGCCAGGGAAGCGCGCCTGATAGCGGGCCTGGCACGCACGCCCCACTGCAATGGCGATGTGCCCGGCGAGCAAAAACTGGCGCTGGAAGTGCCGCGCGGCCAGGCGCAGGCCGCGTACCTGAGCCTGCGTGCCGAAGCCTTGCCGCCACGCCAGTATGCGCTGCTGCGCGTGCTGGAGAGTCAGGACGGCAAGGTACTGGGCGGCGTCACCTATCTCGTCACCGCTCTGGAGAAAGAGCGAGCGCAAGAGCCGGCGCAAGAACAGCACAGCCCCGAGGAGCAAGCATCATGAGCGACACCCCCATGCAGGTGCTGACGCGGCCGTTCGCGATCGAGCCCGTCACCAATATCATGCTGCCCGATGGCATCTTCGACAATGCCATCTATGGCTTGCGCATCGCCGCCCACGTCAGCAACATGTCCAGCAGCGCGCTGACGAATGTCACGGTGTACCTGGAAAGCGTGGGCGACCCCGGCATCGTGCCCGTGGCGCGCACCTTTTTCTTTGCCAGCATTCCCGCCGGCGCGGCCATGCTGGTGATGTGGGACGCCGACTTCCAGCATGCGGCGCCCGGCAAGAGACTCGTCAGCTTTGTCGCCAAGGCGGACGGCTACACGCCGCGCCGCTCGATCCAGCAAATCTTTGTCTCGCAGACGCGCTTTGACAGCGCCACCAATACCTATACCTGCACGGTCGAGGAAGGCACGCTGGAACTGTCCAAGCCGCAAGGCCACCTGCCCGGCAAGCGCTGGGGCAGCACGGGCAATGATGGAAAAGAGTGCCGCTGCCCGCCCGGCCTGGGCCCCATCGTGCCGACCGGCATGACCCTCGTCTGGACGCCGAACCCCGCCTATGCGGGCACGCATGGCGAGCTGCCGTTTTCCGACCCATGGTGGAAGATACTCGCCATCATCATCGCCATCATCGCCGCGCTGGTCGCCATCATTGCCGCCGCGCTCGGCTCCGGCAAGGCCAGTTTCAGCGTGGGCGGCAGCTTCGAGGAAACCGATCCCAGCGTCGATTGCTGTTCGCTGGAAGGGGCAGGCTCGGGCCAGCCCGAATTCACGGTGGCGGGCGTGGCCTCGGCCATCGCCTCGGGCGCCGTCGCCGTCGCCTGCTCCGATATCGCGGACCCATTCTGGCGTGGCCAGGAAGCAACACCACCGGCCGCCGGCGAACTGACCCTGGCCGAGCGCGTCGTGGCGCAATGGGTGTTACCGGAAGCGCCGAACGCGGGCCTGCCCTACACCGCCGACATCAGCTGGGAGTATCAACGTTTCACCACGGGCGCCACCTACCAGCATGCGGTGACCGAAACGCAAGTCAACATCCATGTGGCGGGGCCGGTGGAAACGGATACGCCCGCCGTCGTGCAAGCGTATGAACCGCTGTGGATACGCGCCAGCTTCCAGCGCGACAATGGCAATGTATTCCGCGGCACGGAGCTGTATGCCTTCGTGCTGTTCCAGGCGCCGCAGGGCCTGTATTTCGTCGCATCGCTGACCGACGATGGCCTGGGCTTCGACCCGGGCGCCAACGACGGCGTGTACGCAGGCAGCCTGGACTTGAAACGGGCTTACCGCACCTTGCTACAATATGATCAAAAGGTCTACGGCACCTGGAGAGTCTTCGTCTTCGCGCAAGACGTCAACCTGACCAAGCCGGGCACGCCGCCGGAAATCGCCGCCCAGCACATCGGCGGCATGTTCGTCGCCAGCGCCATCGAAATCACCTTCGACGACACCCTGCCCTGCCCGCTCAAGGCGCAGGCGAATATCGTCGTGGTGTAGTGATAAGCTAGGTCAGACGTAGGTCGCGTAGGTCGGATTAGCGAGGCAAAGCCACGCGTAATCCGACACATTGTTGACCGCCGCTCTTACACCTTGACGGCGTCAATCTTGGCGATCACCGTGCGCGGAATGATATCCGTTGCCGGGCAAGTCTCCATCGCGTCCGAATACGCGAGCCAGCGCTGCAAGCTTTCCATGCGGCGGATGGTGATGCCCTTGCCATTGATATAGCCGATCTGCTCGAAATTGACGGGGCTGGTGGTCAGCTTCGACACG
Source organism: Janthinobacterium sp. PSPC1-1 (assembly GCF_049897625.1). Taxonomy (NCBI): domain Bacteria; kingdom Pseudomonadati; phylum Pseudomonadota; class Betaproteobacteria; order Burkholderiales; family Oxalobacteraceae; genus Janthinobacterium; species Janthinobacterium sp. PSPC1-1. The sequence goes on from NZ_JAFCWP010000008.1 coordinate 73,477, forward strand.
GTGGGCGCATTGTCGACCAGGCGGTCGTAGGCCTTGCGCGCCTTGTGCTCCCACTTGGCCAGCACGGGGTCGTCAAAGCGGTTGCTTTCAAAATACACGGTGATCGTGCGGTCGTGATTGGCAAAGCCGACGATCGCCGCACCCTTGCGTATGGTCAGCAAGACATCTTCCTTGACGCCCGTGACGGGAACGAATACGGCAGCGCGCCCATCCGTATCTGGCCGCTCCATGGGAATATCTTGTCCGATTATGCTCATCACATCACACTCTTAGTCATCGCCTGTTGGCTTGTTGTCCCTGCATCACTGAAAGCGTGTCACCGTGCGCATGCGCGGCTTTGCCGCTGTGCCGGTCCACTTCCAGGCTCGCTGCCATGCCCTGCCATACCCATTCATACCCATTCATACCATTTATCAAATAATACATTGCCATAAAGCACTACACAAGATAATCAGGGGCGCGGCAGCCACAGGTCCTCCGCCGGATGGGGAATGGTGTACCCTGCCGCAATCAACTTAAGCAGCAATCACCTTATAATGCTGCGATTCCTTCACGCCAGACACCTTCGCACCATGACGCTTCCAGAGAATGACACCAGCCGGCTCGACGCCATCAGCGCCGCCGCCACCGAAGTGGCCGCGCAAAACGTGGCCGACCTGCTGGCCATGGCCATCTGTCACCGCCCGGACGAACCGGCCCTGATCGTCTGCGACAAGCGCAGCTGGCTCAACGTGGTACTGACGGAAGCGTATCGCCAGGCCTTGCCGGACGCGAGCTTCATCGATTTCGACGACGTCACGCCCGACGCCGTGCTGGCCGCGTTTGCCGAACTGCCCACCGGCAGCCTCGTCGTGCTGATCCAGTCGACCAGCTTCCGCCTGGAAGCGTTCCGCATCCGCATCGAGCTGTTCAAGCGGGGCCTGAAAGTGATCGAACACGTGCATCTGTCGCGCATGCCCGGCGTGCAGGGACTGCACTACATCGCTTCACTGGCCTACGACCCCGCCTATTATCGCGGCGTAGGCCATGCACTGAAAGCGCGCATCGACCGTGCGCGCCACGGCATGGTCGACAGCGGCGGCGAGCAGCTGGTCTTCGCCTCGCCCTTCGAATCGGCCAAACTCAATATCGGCGATTATGCGGGGATGAACAATATCGGCGGCCAGTTCCCCCTGGGCGAAGTGTTTACGGAAGCGCAGGACCTGGAAGCGGTGAACGGGCGCGTGCGCATCTTCGTCTTTGGCGACACGCAGTTCATGGTCAACCGCCCCGACACGCCGATCACCCTGATCATCGACAAGGGCAGAGTCACGGGCACCGAGCACGCCACGCCGGAATTTACCGCCATGCTGGAGATCATCCGCGCGCATGAGGGCGAGGTGTGGGTGCGCGAACTGGGCTTCGGCATGAACCGCGCCTTTTCGCGCGAGCAGCTGGTCAACGACATCGGCACGTATGAACGCATGTGCGGCATCCACCTGTCGCTGGGCGCCAAGCACGGCGTCTACGCCAAACCGCAATTCAAGCGCAAGGATGCGCGCTACCACGTCGACATCTTCGCCGTCACCGAGGCCGTTTACCTGGACGACGAGCGTGTGTACGCGGACGGCGCATGGACGCTGGAACCCGTCGCCTTCAACTAAAAAATCCGGCCGCTGCCAGCTCGCGGTCCCACGGCGGCACGGGCTGGTATTCGGCCACCAGGAAATCGATCAGCGCGCGCACCTTCGGCGACATCTGCCGGCTGGCCGGATACAGCGCGCTCAAATGATTCAGCGGCAGCTCCCAGCCGGGCAGCACGGGCAGCAGGCTGCCATCGAGCAGATTGCGCCAGGCGAGGAAGGTGGTGCTGTAGACGATGCCAAGTCCCCGCAGCGCCGCCTGGTGCAGCACCAGGCCATTGTTCGCAGTGAAGCCCGCCTGCACGCGCACGCCCACTTCCTCTCGCTGTTCCCCCTCTCCCCGCTGGAAATGCCAGTGCGTGCCATCGGTCAGGTGACTGAAATGCAGGCACTGGTGCTTCAATAAATCTTGTGGCGTCTGCGGCACGCCCCATTGCGCCAGATAGGCGGGACTGGCGCACAGCACGGCGCGGCAGGGCGCCAGCGGGCGCATGGCCAGCGCGCTGCTGTCCGGGATGCCGCCCACGCGGATGGTCAAGTCAAAGCCGTGGCGTATCGGGTCGAGCAGGGCATCGTCGACAAACAACTCGGCCCGCACCTGCGGGTGCAGCAGGCTGAAACGGGCGACGGCATCGGCCAGCCACGCGCTGCCGAAACTCGATGGCGCCTGGATGCGCAGCGGCCCGGCCAGCTCCGCCCCCGCTCCCGTCTGCGCCACGTGCGCCACCATGCGCGCCGCTTCCTGCGCCTGACTGACGGTGGCCATGCACGGCGCCAGGTAGGCGCGGCCCGCATCCGTCAAGCTCACTTCGCGCGTGGAACGGTGCAGCAGGCGCGCATGCAGGCGTGCTTCCAGCTGCATGATGGTCTTGCTGACCATGGCGCGCGTCAGGCCCAGGCGCTGCCCGGCCACGGTGAAGCTGCGCTGGCGCGCCACTTCGACAAAGATTTCCATCGCTTTTAGTTGATCCATGTCAAAGATTGTCTGCGCTTTGGCGACAATCTGTCAACCGCTGGGCGATTGTTTGCCGCCCTCGCCCATCCTACAATGGCGCTTTCCCTTGACCTCTGGAGCCGCCGCCATGCTGACAATCCCGCAACAAGAACAATACCAACGCGACGGCTACATCATCCTGCCCGATTTCAAGGGTGTGGACGAAATCGCCGCCTTGCGCGCGCGCGCCGAGCAGATTGTCAACGAATTCGACCCCAGCGTCAGCCAGTCCATCTTCACCACGCGCGATCAGGCGAAGAACACCAACGATTATTTTCTCGCCTCCGACAACACCATCCGCTGCTTCTTCGAGGAAGAGGCGTTCGGCGCGGACGGCCAGCTGAAGCAGGCAAAATCGCTGTCGATCAACAAGATCGGCCACGCCATGCATGACCTGGACCCCGTCTTCCGCGCTTTTTCGGCCGACCCGAAACTGGCCGAGGTGGCGCGCGACCTGGGCCTGGCGGACGCGCAAGTCTGGCAATCGATGTACATCTTTAAACAGCCCGGCATCGGCGGCGAAGTGCGCTGGCACCAGGACGCCACCTACTTCGAAACCACGCCGATCAGCGTGACCACCTTCTGGTTCGCGCTGGAAGACGCGACCCTGGACAACGGCTGCCTGTGGGCGGAACCGGGCGGCCACCGCGGCCCCCTGCGCGAACGCTTCATCCGCAACGGCGACGCCGTGCGCGTGGAAAAACTCGACGCCATGCCCTGGCCCGACGACAGCACGGCCGTGCCGCTGGAAGTCAAGGCGGGCGCCCTGGTCTGCTTCCACGGCTTGCTGCCCCATTACAGCGCGCCAAACCGCTCGCCCGTCTCGCGCCATGCCTACACCCTGCACGCCACCGATGGCCAGACGGAATACGCGGCCCACAACTGGATCCAGCGCGACGCGGCGTTCCCCGTGCGGGGCTTCGTCTGATGCGCATCGACGTCTTCGCCGCCCACTGGGGCAATAACGTGCTGGCGCCCGAGGTCTTCATCGACAAGGTTCTGGCGGCCGGCTTCGACGGCATCGAGATGTCGCTGCCGCTGGACGCGGCCCTGCGCGAGGAATGGACGGACCGCATCGCCAAGGCGGGACTGCAACTGATCGCCGCACAGTGGGAAACCGTGTTCCACAGCAACTTCGATCTGCACCGCGCCGCCCTGGCCGAGCTGCTGGAGAATGCCTGCCTGGCGCGCCCCGTGCTGGTCAACACGCACACGGGCAAGGATTACTACAGCCAGGCGCAAAACGCGCAGTTGCTCGACCTGGCCGCCGCCATCTCGGAAAAGCACGGCGTGCCCATCGTGCATGAAATTCACCGCAGCCGTTTCAGCGGCCACCCGATGCTGCTGTTGCCGTATCTGCAGCAGTACCCGGATTTGCCCTTGACGGCCGACCTGTCGCACTGGTGCTGCGCCTGCGAATCGCTGCTGGAAGACCAGCCGCAGACCCTGGCGCAGGTACTGCCGCTGGTGCGCCATGTGCACGCGCGCGTGGGCCATGCGCAGGGGCCGCAGGTGGCCGACTTCCGCGCGCCGGAAGCCAAGGCAGCGCTGGACGCCCACCTGGCGTGGTGGGATGCCATCGTCGCCCTGCGCCGCGCGGCCGGTGCCGAGCGCATGACGTTCACGCCGGAATTCGGCCCTGCGCCCTACCTGCAAACGCTGCCGTACACGCAGCAGCCCGTAAGCGATACCTGGGAACAGAATGTGGCCATGCTCGCCCTGCTGCGCGCGCGCTACGCCGGGTAGGCGCCGCGCATTGCAATTAAATAGCGCGCTATATATACTGTGCCCATGGATACCACCACCGCCCCCAATCCCCTGCACCAGGTGCCGCGCCTGGACAGCCAGCTGTGCTTTGCGCTGTACTCGACCTCGCTTGCCATGAACAAGCTGTACCGCAAGCTGCTGCGCAAGCTCGGTCTCACCTATTCGCAATACCTGGTGATGATGGTGCTGTGGGAACGCGACGGCTTGACGGTGTCGGAAGTGGGCGAGCGCCTGTTCCTCGACTCGGCCACCCTGACGCCCCTGCTCAAGCGCATGGAGCAAGCGGGCCTGTTGACGCGTGCGCGTGCCGCCAGCGACGAGCGCCAGGTCATCATTTCCCTCACGCAGCAAGGCGACCAGTTGCGCCATGAAGCGGCCCTGCTGCCCGAAGCCATCCTGACGGCCAGCCACTGCAGCGTGGAGCAAGTTGTGGACATGAAACAACAACTGAACCAGTTGCGCGACAGCCTGATGAAAAGTGAGTAAAAACGCTGCTTTTCCGAGCAAAATAAGGTAAAGCATCGCCCTGACAGCGCCAGGCAAAAGCTGGCGCAAAATCTGCCTTTCTTTATTACAAATCGATACAAGGACGCCCCCACCCTGCGTATAGAATAGTTGCCACTATTTCCTTACAACAACATCAGGGTGACCATGCGCATACCTTTCGGCTCCGTAGCCTCGTTGGCTCTGTGTTTTACCGTGTCGGCTTTCGCTGCCGAACCATTCGACGACAAGTTCCGCCAGCTCGAAGAAGTGCTGCCCACCCCGAACACCTACCGCACCGCCTCCGGCGCGCCGGGCCACGCCTACTGGCAGCAACGCGCCGACTACACCATCCGCGCCACCCTGGACGAAGCCAAACGCGAAATCGCCGGCAGCGGCAGCATCACCTACCATAACCAGTCGCCCGACACTCTCGGCTACCTGTGGCTGCAGCTGGACCAGAACATCTACAAGCCCGATTCCGACGCGCGCCGCATGGCCACGGCACCGTCGCGCCAGGCGTGGGCCAAAACGGCGGGCGACGAAACGATGAAGTTCGAAGGCTTGCGCGGCATGCTCGCGCGCGGCGACTTCCAGGGCGGCTTCCATATCCGCGCGTTAAAAGGCGCGGACGGCCAGCCTTTGAAATATGTTGTGAACCGCACCATGATGCGCATCGACCTGCCGCAGCCCCTGAAACCGGGCCAGGACTTCGTCTTCCAGATCGACTGGGATTACCGCATCAATGAACAGAAGGTACTGGGTGGTCGCGCCGGCTATGAAGTCTTCGACGACAAGAACGCCCTGTTCGAGGTGGCGCAGTGGTTCCCGCGCATGGCGGCCTATTACGACGCGGCCGGCTGGCAGCACAAGCAGTTCCTCGGCTCGGGCGAATTCACGCTGGAATTTGGCGACTACGACGTGCAGCTGACGGTTCCGGCCGACCATATCGTCGCCGCCACGGGTGCGCTGCAAAACCCGCAGGAGGTGCTCTCCGCCGTACAGCGCGAGCGCCTGGAAAAGGCCCGCAGCAGCGACATGCCCGTCGTCATCGTCACGCAAAAAGAGGCGGAGGCGGCCGAAAAATCCGTCAGCCGCGCGCAAAAGACGTGGCACTTCAAGGCGGCCAACGTGCGCGACTTTGCCTGGGCCTCGAGCCGCAAGTTCATCTGGGATGCGCAGGGCTACAAGAAGGGCGGCAGCGATGTGATGGCAATGTCCTACTATCCGAAAGAGGGCAATCCGCTGTGGGAAAAGTACAGCACGCAAGCCATCGTGCACACGATTGAACAGTACAACAAGTACAGCATAGCCTACCCGTACCCGACGGCCATTTCCGTCAACGGCCCCGTGGGCGGCATGGAGTATCCGATGATCTCGTTCAACGGCCCCCGTCCGGTGAAAGACAAGAAGACAGGCGAGCTGACGTATTCGAAGCGCACCAAGTATGGCTTGATCGGCGTGATCATCCACGAGGTGGGCCACAACTACTACCCGATGATCATCAACTCGGACGAGCGCCAGTGGACCTGGATGGACGAAGGCCTCAACACCTTCGTGCAATACCTGGCGCAGCAGGCATGGGAAGAGAACTACCCGGCCTCGCGCGGCGAGCCTCGCGAGATCGTCGACTACATGCGTAGCCGCGACCAGGTGCCCATCATGACGAACTCAGAATCGCTGCTGCAGTTCGGTAACAACGCCTACGCCAAGCCGGCGGCGGGCCTGAACATCCTGCGCGAAACCATCCTCGGACGCGAACTGTTCGACTACGCGTTCAAGGAATATGCGCAGCGCTGGAAGTTCAAGCGCCCCACGCCCGCCGACTTTTTCCGCACCATGGAAGACGCCTCCGGCACGGACCTGGACTGGTTCTGGCGCGGCTGGTTTTATACCACCGACCCGGTCGACATCAGCATCGACGGCATCAGCGAATATGGCGTGAGCTCAAAAGATCCGGCAACGGAAAAAGCCTGGAAAAAGGCGCAGAAGGACGCCCAGCCGGAATCGGTCACGAGCCGCGCCAACAAGGGCATGCCGCGCCGCGTCGATGCGCATCCGGAACTGAAGGATTTCTACAACCAGCACGACGATTTCACAGTGACCAACAAGGACCGCAACGCCTATGCCGAAGCGCTGGCCGCCCTGGAACCGTGGGAAAAGGACTTGCTGAAACAGGGCAAACACCTGTACCTGGTCGACCTGTCGAACCTGGGCGGCATGGTCATGCCCCTGATCCTCGAGATCGAACTGAAAAGCGGCAAGAAGTACGTCGAGCGCGTGCCGGCCGAAGTGTGGCGCTACTCGCCGAAGAAAATCACCAAGGTCGTCATCACCGATGAACCGATGGTGGGCCTGGTGCAGGACCCGTACTGGGAAACGGCCGACATCGACACCAGCAACAATAGCTGGCCGAGAAAGATCACGCCATCGCGCCTGGAACTGTTCAAGAGCGAAAAATCGCCCAAAGATAACCTGATGCGCGACTTTCATACTCCGTTGAAAAGCAAGAACAGCGGTTCGGACAAAGGCGACGAGGCGTGAAGCGCTGGCGCCTCCTCGCGGCAAGCCTGCTGGCCTGCGCCAGCATGGCCGCTGGCGCCCATAACTTCCACATGGGGATCGCCGACATCAGCTATAACGCGGCCAGCGGCAGCACCGAAGTAGTGCACACCTACACGGGCCATGACGTCGAGGCGCTGCTGACAAATCTGTACCAGCGTCGCTTCGACCTGGGCCAGGAAGACAGCGAAGCGGCCCTGCGCCGCTATGTGGAAAAACAGTTTTATCTCGTGGCGCCGGACGGCAAGCGATTGCGCCTGAACTGGGTCGGCATGAAGGTCAATGCCGACAATGTGGTGATCTTCCAGGAGATCGAACGCACGCGCCTGGCGCCCGCCACGCGCATCCACAACCAGCTGCTGATCGACTTCCTGCCCAGCCAGCGCAATACCCTCAACGTGCAGGACAGCGGCAGCATCCAGACGCTGATTTTCGACCACCAGAACACGGAACTGCCGATCCGGTAGGCCACCATGAAGCCACGCTATCATCCCCTGCTCCTCGCCGCCCTGTTTTCCGCCACCGCCGCCCACGCCGACGACATCTTCCAGCGCGTGCTGGTCGACGGTTCGCGCCTGAACCAGCTGGGCGTGGCCGATTCGGCCAACGCGGGCAGCGTCACGCAACAGCAGCTCGACGCGCGCACCAGCTACCGGCCCGGCGAATTGCTCGAAGCCGTGCCGGGGCTGATCGTCAGCCAGCATAGCGGCGAGGGCAAGGCCAACCAGTTCTACCTGCGCGGCTTCAACCTCGACCACGGCACGGACTTGCGCACCAGCGTCGACGAGATGCCCGTCAACCAGCGCAGCCATGGCCACGGCCAGGGCTGGACGGACCTGAACTTCCTGATCCCCGAACTGGCCATGCGCCTCGATTACAAAAAGGGCCCGTATGCGGCGGCGCAAGGCGATTTTTCCTCGGCGGGAGCGGCCTCCATCGTCTACGCGAACCGCCTGACGCAGGGCATCGCCAGCGCGGGCATCGGACAAAACGGCTTTCGCCGCGCCCTGCTGGCCGATACACTCGATGCGGGTGACGGCAGCCTGCTGTACGCGCTCGAAGCGCAGCATAACGATGGTCCGTTCACGCAGCCGGACCGCTACCGCAAGCTCAATGGCGTGCTGCGCTACAGTCAAGGCTATGCCAACAACGGTTTCAACGTCACGGCCATGGCGTACGACGCCAGTTGGCATGCCACCGACCAGATTCCGCTGCGCGCCGTGCAGGACGGCACCTTGGGCCGCTTCGACGCCATCGATGCCAGTGACGGCGGCAAGGCGCAGCGCTACAGCCTGTCGGGCGCCTGGCGCCAGACCACGGACGACGTGTCGTCCAGGGTCAGCGCGTATGTGATCGCCAACCGCCTGGCCCTGTTCTCGAATTTCACGTATGCGATGGACGACCCGGTCAACGGCGACCAGTTCGCCCAGCCCGACCGGCGCGTGACGGCCGGCCTCGATGCCAGCCACACCTGGCACCGCCACACGGACAGGGGCAGCAGCGACACCACCATCGGCGTGCAGCTACAGAACGACAATATCCACAATGGCCTGTACCACACGCGCCAGCGCCAGATCGTGTCGACCACGCGGCAAGACCATATCGTAGAAACCAGCATCGGCGTATATGCCGAAAACAGCACGCGCTGGTCGCGGTCGCTGCGCACAGTGGCCGGCCTGCGCGCGGACGCCTACCGCTTCGATGTGCGCAGCGACCGCGCCACCAATTCGGGCCAGGCCAGCGACCATTTGTTCAGCCCCAGCCTGAGCGTGATCGCCGGCCCATGGCGCGACACGGAAGCGTACTTCAACATTGGCAATGGCTTCCACAGCAACGACGCGCGCGGCGCGACGATCACGGTCGACCCGAAGACGGGCGAGGCGGCCGACAAGGTCACGCCCCTGGTGCGCTCGCGCGCCCTGGAACTGGGTTTGCGCAGCGCCGCCATCGCCGGCCTGCAAACCTCGCTGTCGCTGTACCGCCTGGACTTCGATTCCGAGCTGCTGTTCATCGGCGACGCCGGCGCCACCGAAGCGGGCCGCCCCAGCCGCCGCTACGGCATCGAGTTTTCCAGCTACTACAAGGCGGCCAGCTGGCTGTCGCTGGACCTGGACCTGGCCTATGCGCGGGCGCGCTCGCGCGGCAGCGATCCGGCGGGCGACTTCATTCCCGGCGCCATCGAAGGCGTGGCCCAGCTGGCCATGACGCTGACGCCGCGCGGGCCATGGTCAGGCTCTTTGCGCCTGCGCTACTTCGGCCCGCGCCCCCTGATGGAAGACAACAGCGTGCGCTCGTCGGCCAGCGTGGGCTTGAACGGGCGCCTCGCCTACCAGATCGACAAGACCTTGCGCGTGGAGCTCGAAGGCTACAACCTGGCCAACCGGCGCGACTCGGCCATCGATTACTACTATGCCTCGCGCCTGCCCGGCGAGGCGCAGCCGGTCGACGATATCCACTTCCATCCGGTGGAATCGCGCTCGCTGCGCCTGACCCTGGTAAAGAATTTTTAACTCGGCAAGCATAATTCCTGGCGGACGTAACACAAGAGTCGCCGCGAAGTCGTAGAATGCCAGGCTGGATAAACTGAGACAGGCCGCGTTCCGGCCCGCACCGCCATGAGCACTTCCGCACCGATCTTTACCGACCCGTCCCACGTCAAGGACGCCTTGCGCGATGACGGCTATGCCGTCCTGCGCCCGCAGGACGTGGCCGCGCTGGCCGGCTGCCCGCTGGCCGCGCTGCGCGCGCTCGAACCGAGCTGGAATACCCTGGCGCTGGACAATTACCTGAAAGATGGCGGCCGCTATCGCCGCCGGCGCCACTCGTGCTTCGTGCAGGATGGCGCGCGCCTGACGCAGACGGCGCACCGCCCGCACTGGCAACCGGTCGAATACAACGCCCTGCACGGCGGCATGCACCGCCTGTTCGAGCCGGTCGAGCCGGCCATCGTCGCGCAGCCAGCCTGGCAACAGCTGATCCGCGCGCTGGGCGACGCCTGCTCGCAGGTGAAGGGCAGCCAGCCGTGGTTCATCGAGGCGCACCAGTTTCGCATCGATACGACCGATGGCATCGGCCGCCCCACGCCGGAAGGCGCGCACCGCGACGGCGTCGATTTCGTCGCCGTGCTGCTGATAGGACGCGAACAGGTCAAGGGCGGCGAGACGCGCATCTTCGAAGCCAATGGCCCCAACGGCAAGCGCTTTACCCTGACCGAGCCATGGTCGCTGCTGCTGCTCGACGATGCAGCGGTGATCCACGAATCGACGCCGATCCAGCCCATCGGCGAACATGGCCACCGCGATACGCTCGTGCTGACGTATCGCGCGGGCCAGTTCCAGGGCGAGAATTAACCGTTGGCCACAGCATTCCCTGTGGCCAAAATAGTTACTTGTAAGTTACTTTTGCAGACCTAAATCCGATATAGTCACAGGATGTCGATATTGCGCGCTCACCGCGCCCAGCATCACCACACTGAAATTCTAGGAGAGGTCTGTGGACTCCAACAACCAAATCAAGCCTGACGAAATCGAGATCCTGATCGTCGAGGACAGCCCGACCCAGGCGGAGCGATTGCGCCGCCTGATCCAGTCGCTGCACTACAACGCGCGCGTGGCGGCGAATGGCCAGCTGGCCCTGGCCGCCATCCGCGAGCGCAAACCGCACCTGGTGCTGTCCGATATCGTCATGCCTGAAATGAATGGCTACGACCTGTGCCGCGCCATCAAGTCCGATCCGACCCTGCGCGATATTCCCGTGATCCTCGTCACCTCGCTCAACGACCCGAAGGACATCATCCGCGGCATCGAATGCGGCGCCGACAATTTCATCCGCAAGCCGTATGCGGAAGACTACCTGCTCAACCGCATCAGCCACATGCTGATGAACCAGAAGCTGCGCAAGAACCAGAATGTGGAAATCGGCATCGCCCTGTACCTGGGCGACCAGAAGCACTTCATCAATGCGGAGCGCCAGCAAATCCTCGATTTGCTCATTTCCACGTATGAACAGGCGGTGCAGGTCAACGGCGAACTGCAGGCGCGTGAACGCCAGGTGATCGAATTGAACATGCGCCTGGCGCACCATGCGGCCGAACTGGAAACCATCAACCGCGAAATCGCCCTGAAAAACCTGGAACTGGCTGAGGCGAGCCGCATGAAGTCCGCCTTCATCGCAAATATGTCGCATGAACTGCGCACGCCGCTGAACGCCATCATCGGGTTTACCGGCGCACTGCTGATGAAACTGCCCGGCCCCCTGACGTCCGACCAGGACAAGCAACTCAATACCATCCGCGCCAGCGCGCGCCATCTGCTCTCCTTGATCAACGACATTCTCGACGTGGCCAAGATCGAGGCGGGCAAGCTGACCCTGTCGATCGAGCCCGTGCACTGCCAGGAGCTGATGGCCGAAGTGGCCGACACCTTGCGCCCCCTGGCCCAGCAAAAAGGCCTGGCGCTGGAAATGGCACTGGGCGAAGCGGGCCAGCCGCCCGCCATCATCGACACGGACCGCCGCGCGCTGACACAAATCCTCATCAACCTGCTCAATAACGCCATCAAGTTCACGGAACAGGGCACGGTGCGCATCAGCCTGTCCCAGCGCGAAGAAGACGGCGTGCTGGTGACGGAAATGAGCATCGCCGACAGCGGCGCCGGCATCAAGGAAGAAGACCAGGCCAAGCTGTTCCAGGCCTTCTCGCAGCTCGATTCCACCTCCACGCGCCACGTGGAAGGCGCGGGACTGGGCCTGTACCTGTGCCAGAACCTGGCCAACGCCATCGGCGGCGCCCTGTTCTTCAATAGCGACTACGGCTCCGGCAGCACGTTTACCTTGGCCCTGCGCAGCAAGCCCTGATTCGGGTGCGCCGCAGCATAAATCTGGATTTCTTGCCATCTAACGTAGATCGATACCGTAGTTCTACGGTATTGCACTGCACCATTTTCAGCGCTATAGTGGAACTGTCTCCTCCAATTCGTTCTCCGAACATTGGATTCAGCCCGCGCTAGTACGCGGGCTTTTTTTTGCCTGCGTTTTTCACGCATCTTCATCTTTCCTTAACTAAATCAATCGATTTAGTTATATCAATCGTTTAAGATATGTAATTAAATCTCCGGCATGATTGAAAAATACATTCCCCATACATCGCATGCCGACGACGGACGCAAGCCCCGTTCCGACGGCGAGCAGTCGCGCGAGCGGCTGCTGCACAGTGCCATCCGCCTGTTTGCCGAGCAAGGCTACGCCAAAACGTCCACGCGCGAACTGGCGCAGGCGGCCGGCACCAACGCAGCCGCCATCAGCTACTATTTTGGCGACAAGGCGGGCCTGTACCGCGCCGCCTTCTCCCATCAATTATCTGATCCACAAGACAATATCGCCCTGTACGAGCAGCCCCATTTCACCCTGCGCCAAAGCCTGGAAGGCTTTTATGCGCAATTGCTCGCGCCCATGCAGCAGGGAGAAATCGCGCGCGACTGCATGCGCCTGTGGTGCCGCGAGATGCTCGAACCGACGGGCCTGTGGGCACGCGAGGTCGACCAGAACATCCGTGCCGAACACGAGGCGCTCGCGCGCGTGCTGGCACGCCACCTGGGCGCGCCCGACAACAGCGACGACATCCACCGCCTGGCGTTTTCCATCGCCTCGCTGGCCCTGCAGCACATGGTGGGCGCCGAGGTGCTGCAAACCTTGCGTCCGCAACTGCTGGAATCGCCGCACGCCATCGACACCTGGCTGGCGCGCATGACCGACTACGCGCTGGCCATGGCTGACGTGGAGCGCCGGCGCCTGGCCCTTCCTTCCTCTCCCCTCACCACTCAACGACAAGCAGAAGGACCAGCATGACGACTATTCGATGCACCGTTCAACGCGCCCTGGCCGCCAGCATCGTGCTGGCGCTGGGCGGCTGCGCCCTGCAAGGGCCGCCCGCAGCGGTGGCAGCCAGCGCACCCGCCCAGTGGCAGGCGCCGCTGCCGCATAACGGCAAGCTGACGGACCTGGCCAGCTGGTGGCAGGGCCAGGGCGATAGCCTGCTGGTGGAATTGATCACCGATGCGCAGCAGGTCAGCCCCACCATCGCCGCCGCCGGCACGCGCATCGTGCAGGCGCGCGCGGACAGCATCGCCAGCGGCGCCGCGCTGGCGCCCAAGCTCGATGCGACCGGTAGCGTGGTGCGCACCAGCCAGCAATCGGCCCAGCCCAGCGGCACCACCTCGCAGGCCGCCTTGCAAGCGTCATGGGAAATCGATGTATTTGGCGCCAACCGTGCCACGCGCGATGCAGCGCAGGAGCGCTACGACAGCGCCCGGGCGGGTTGGCATGAGGCCCGCGTCTCGGTCGCCGCCGAAGTGGCGAACCAGTACTACGCCTTGCGCACCTGCCAGCAACTGCAGGCCGTGGCCGAACAGGATGCCGTCTCGCGTCGCGACTCGGCACGCCTGACGGAACTGAGCGCCGGCGCCGGCTTCCAGCCGCCCGCCAACGTCGCCCTGGCCCGCGCCAGCGCCGCCGAAGGCGCCAGCCGCGCCATCGAACAGCGCGCCGCCTGCGATGTGAATGTCAAGGCGCTGGTGGCCCTGTCGGCCCTGCCGGAAGAGACGCTGCGCCAGAAGCTGGCGACCAGCCCCTTTGTTGCGCCCTCGCCCGTTGCGATTGCGCAACTGCCGGCGCAAACCCTGGGCCAGCGTCCCGACATTTACAGCGCCGAACGCGAAGTAGCAGCGGCCAGCTTCGAAGTGCGCGGCGCCCAGGCGCAGCGCTACCCGCGTCTGAGCCTGGCCGGCGCCATCGGCAAAGGCAATATCCGCGCTGGCGGCACCAGCATCACGGCCAGCACCTGGAGCATCGGTCCGCTGGCCGTCAGCCTGCCCATCTTCGACGGTGGCACCCGCCGCGCCCAGGTCGATGCAGCCACGGCGCGCTACGACGAAGCGGTGGTGAAGTACCGCGCCGGCGTGCGCCAGGCCGTGCGCGAAGTGGAAGAAGCCTTGGTCAACCTGGCCAGCACGGACGAGCGCAGCGGCCACGCGAAAACGGCCCTGGAAGGCTACCGCGTGTCGTTCGTCGCCACCGAAGACCGTTACAAGAATGGCCTGGCCAGCCTGATCGAACTGGAAGACGCGCGCCGCACGCGCCTGGCCGCCGAAAACACCGTGGTCAACCTGGAGCGCGAACGCAGCGCCGCCTGGGTAGCGCTGTACCGCGCCGCCGGTGGCGGCTGGAACAGCAGCAACGCCATCGCCAACAATGCCCCCTGACGGATACGACAACATGAAAAAAATGACCTTGAAACCGATGGCGCTCGCGCTGGCCGCCCTTTGCGTGGTGCTGGGCGCTGGCGTGGCCCTGTACTCCCCTTCCTCCACGGCGGCCGACGATGCCAAGGACAAGAACGCGGCACCAAAGCCTGCGCTCACCGTCACCACGGCCAAGCCGCAAACGGCCAGCCTGCCCATCAAGCTGAAGGCCAACGGCAACGTGGCCGCCTGGCAGGAAGCCGTCATCGGCAGCGAATCGAACGGCTTGCGCCTCACCGACGTACGCGTCAACGTGGGCGACGTGGTGCGCGCCGGCCAGGTGCTGGCCGTGTTCTCGAACGACACGGTGAACGCCGACGTGGCGCAGGCGAAAGCGGCGGTGCTGGAGGCGGAAGCGAATGCCGCCGAAGCGGCCGCCAACGCGCAGCGCGCCCGCTCGCTGCAAAGCACGGGCGCCATCAGCGCGCAGCAGATCAGCCAGTACCTGACGGCCGAACAGACGGCCAATGCACGCATCGCGTCCGCCAAGGCGCAGCTGGCGTCGCAGCAGCTGCGCCTGAAATACACGCAGGTGGTGGCGCCCGACAGCGGCATCATCTCCTCGCGCTCGGCCACCGTCGGTTCCGTCGTGGGTGCCGGCACGGAGCTGTTCCGCATGATCCGCCAGGGCCGCCTCGAATGGCGCGCCGAAGTGACGGCCACCGAGTTGCTGAACCTGAAACCGGGCACCCTGGCGCAAGTCAAGGCGGCCAATGGCAGCGTTTTGACGGGCAAGGTGCGCATGATCGCCCCTACCGTCGATCCGCAGACGCGTTCCGCCCTCGTGTATGTGGACCTGCCGGCAAGCAGCGGCAACAATGCGCCGTTCAAGGCCGGCATGTACGCCAGCGGCGAATTTGAACTGGGCACCTCGGGCGCGCTGACGGTGCCGCAGCAGGCCATTGCCGTGCGCGATGGCTTCAGCTATGTCTTCCGCCTGAATGCCGACCAGCGGGTCAGCCAGATCAAGGTGCAGGCCGGACGGCGCCTGAGCGACCGCATCGAGATTGTAAGCGGCATCACGGCCGACACGACGATTGTCGTCAGCGGCGCCGGCTTCCTCAATGACGGAGATTTGGTCCGTAATGTGAAAACCCCGGTTCAGACGCCGGTGGCTGCACCGGCAGCGAAAAAGTAAGGAGAGGCCATGAACTTTTCCTCCCTCTCGATCAAGAATCCGATCCCGGCCATCATGCTGTTCGCGCTGCTGACCCTGGCCGGCCTGCTGGCCTACAAGGCCAATCCGGTGCAGGATTTCCCTGACATCGAACTGCCTATCGTCACCGTCAGCGCGGTGTTGCCGGGCGCCGCGCCGGCCCAGCTGGAAACGGAAGTGGCGCGCAAGATCGAAGACTCCGTCGCCACCTTGCAAGGCGTGAAGAACATCTACACCAAGGTGCTCGATGGCGTCGTCACGGTGACCGTTGAATTCATCCTGGAAAAGCAGATCGCCGAAGCCGTCAACGATGTGCGCGACGCCGTCGCCCGCGTCAAGGCGGACATGCCGGCCGAGCTGCGCGACCCCACCGTCACCAAGGCGTCCACCGCCGGGCGCGTGGTACTGACCTTTATCGCCACGGCAAAACCCGGTGTCGATAATCCGCTCGACTCGCCCGACCTGTCCTGGTTCGTCGACAACACGGTGGCCAAGCGCCTCTTGACAGTGCCCGGCGTAGGCGCCGTTACCCGCGTGGGCGGCGTCTACCGCGAGATCCAGGTGGAGCTCGACGAGGCACGCATGGCCGCATTGAAAGTGTCGGCCCTCGACGTCTCGCGCCAGCTGCGTCTGGTGCAGCGCGAAGCGCCTGGTGGCCGGGGCGACATCAGCGGCGCCGAGCAGTCGGTGCGCACCATCGCCACCGTCAAGACGGCCGATGAACTGTCGCGCGTGGAAGTGCCGCTGCCGGATGGACGCCATGTGCGCCTGGACCAGGTGGCCACCGTGCGCGACACGGTCGCCGAACCGCGCGCGCTGGCCGAGCAGGATGGCAAGACGGTCGTCGCTTTCGAGGTGTTCCGCACCAAGGGCGCCAGCGAAGTGGCCGTCGCCAAGGGCGCACGCGACGCCATCGCCGACCTGCAGAAGGAAAACCCCAACGTGGTGCTGCAGCAGTCGATCGACAATGCCTTCCCCGTCGAGGAAAACTTCGAAGGCTCGATGGAGCTGCTGTACGAAGGCGCGCTGCTGGCGGTGCTGGTGGTGTGGTGGTTCCTGCGCGACTGGCGCGCCACCCTGGTGGCCGCAGCCGCCCTGCCCCTGTCGGTGATGCCGGCTTTCCTCGGCATCTACTGGTTCGGCTACACGCTCAATACCGTCACCCTGCTGTCGCTGGCGCTGGTCGTCGGCGTGCTGGTCGACGACGCCATCGTGGAAATCGAAAACATCGAGCGCCATCTGCGCATGGGCAAGTCGCCCATGCAAGCGGCCATGGAAGCGGCCGACGAAATCGGCATGGCGGTGATCGCCACCACCTTCGCGCTGGTGGCCGTGTTCCTGCCGACGGCCTTCATGAGCGGTATTCCCGGTCTGTTCTTCAAGCAGTTCGGCTGGACGGCCGTGCTGGCCGTGCTGGCTTCCCTGGTGGTGGCGCGCCTGCTCACGCCGATGATGGCCGCCTACATATTGAAACCGCTGCCGCACAAGGAAGAACAGGATGGCTGGCTGATGACGCGCTACCTGCACGTGATGCGCTGGTGCCTGAACCACCGCGGCGTCACGGCCATCGCTGCGGCCCTGTTCTTTGTCGGCGCCATCCTGCTGGTGCCGCTGCTGCCGACGGGCTTCGTGCCGGCCGCCGACCGCGCGCAAACGCAGATCAATCTGGAACTGCCGCCCGGTTCCACCCTGGCCGAAACGCAGGCCGTGGCAGCCATGGCGCGCGACGCGGCCATGCAGACGCCTGGCATCAAGGGCGTCTTCAGTTCGATAGGCGGCGGCTCCAGCGGCGATGCCTTCGCCCCCGGCGCGGCGGCCGAGGCGCGCCGCGCCGTGCTGACCCTGACCACCGTGCACCGCACCGAACGCAAGGAATCGATGGCGGGCCTGGAAACGCAGCTGCGCCACAAGCTCGATACGATACCTGGCGCCCGCTTCACGGTGGGGCCGCCCGACACTGGCGTCAAGATGCAGCTGGTGCTGCGTTCGGAAGACCCCGTGGCGCTGATGGCGGCGGCGCAAAAGGTCGAGCGCGAGCTGCGCGGCCTGAAAGGCATCGGCAACGTCAATTCCAGCGCCTCGCTGGTGCGCCCTGAAATCATCGTGCGTCCCGATTTTGCCAAGGCGGCAGACCTGGGCGTGACGGCGGCAGCCATCGGCGAGACGGTGCGCGTGGCCACGGCCGGCGACTACGATACGGACCTGACGAAAATGAACCTGCCCGAACGGCAAGTGCCGATCCGCGTCAAGCTGCCCAACAGCGTGCGCGCCGACCTGGCCGCCATTGAGCGCCTGAGCGTACCCGGCAAGAATGGTCCCGTGCGCCTGGCGAACGTGGCCAGCGTGACGATGGAAAGCGGCCCGGCACAGATCGACCGTTTGAACCGCAGCCGCAACGTGACACTCGACGTGGAACTCGGTTCGCGCACCCTCGGCGAATTGAATGAAGAAGCGCGCGCGCTGCCATCGATGAAGAATTTGCCGCCTTCCGTGAAGATCGCCGAACTGGGCGACGCGCAGGAAATGGCTTCGCTGTTTGCCAGCTTCGGCCTGGCCATGCTGATCGGCGTGCTGTGCATCTACTGCGTGCTGGTGCTGCTGTTCAAGGACTTCATGCAGCCGGTGACCATCCTGGCGGCGCTGCCGCTGTCGATCGGCGGCGCCTTCGTGGCGCTGCTGATCACCGGCAGCGCGCTGTCGATGCCGTCGATGATCGGCCTGATCATGCTGATGGGGATCGTCACCAAGAACTCCATCCTGCTGGTCGACTATGCGATCCTGGCGCGTCAGGCCGGCATGAACCGCTTCGATGCACTGGTCGACGCCTGCCACAAGCGCAGCCGGCCCATCCTGATGACGACGATTGCCATGGGCGCCGGCATGATGCCGCTGGCGCTGGGCTGGGGTGCCGATCCGAGCTTCCGTTCGCCGATGGCCATCACCGTCATCGGCGGCCTGATCACCTCGACTTTATTGAGCCTGCTGGTGGTGCCGGCCGTCTTCACCTATATCGACGACCTCGAGCACCTGCTCAAGCGCGGCATGGCGAAACTGCGCCGCCAGAAGGCCCCGCTGCGGCGCGATGACAGGGCGGCGCTGGAAAAATAAGCACCGCCATTGTTTGCAAAATCGCCCCCTGCGGGCAAGGAAGCGAGGGACCGGCCGCCAGGCCGCGCTCCCTCGCTTCCATCTATCTGGCATACTGCGCCCATTCTCCATGAACGCAATCTGCCCTGCCTATGAATTACCGCACTCCGCTCGTCCTGCTAATGGTATCCGCACTGCTCGGCGCCTGTTCGGACAAGACCACCCCCGCCAGCGCCGACCTGGCAGCTGACATGGTAGCCGATGTCCCCGCCGCCGCTGCCGATACGGCATCGGCCGAACACGTGCCGCCACCGGCCGCCACCGCGCCCAAGACGGAAGAGATGAACACGCCGCAGGCGCGCAAGCGCGAGGCGGGCATGATGCGTGCCGTCTTTGGCAAGGACTACCGCGGCGACAGCGACGATGCGCTGGCCGACCTGTCCGATCCGGACAACCATGTCGACAAACTCAGTTATGTCGTCAGTGCCGTCAGCCACAGGCTGCTGCCCGATGGCCGCGCCATCCTGGTGGCGAATGCGGAAACGGCCAACACGGAAGGCACGGCAGAATCGGCGCACGCCTCGTCGGGACTGTTGAACGTCTTTTTCCTGGCCCCCAAGGGCCAGCCGGAAGACGGCCAGTGGCAAGTCGTGAAACGGCTGGAAAACATCGCCGCCCTGGGCTCGTCGGGACAACTCGGTGAAGTGCACTGGGTCATGCTGGGTGCGAACAAGCCGGGACTGGCGATCCGCCACGGCTATACGGGCCAGGGTTACACCATCACGCAACTGGCCCTGTTTGAAATCGGCGACGGCAAGGTGACCGCGCTCGATGGCGGCATCGACCTGTACTCGGACAATATGGGCGCCTGCACGCCGGACATGGACGAGTGCTGGATGGTCGATGGCAAGTGGCGCTTCGCCACGGCGCGCAACGGTGGCGCCTACGACGACTTGCTGATCGACTTCACGGGCGCATCCGAAAAGATCAAGCCCGGCGTTACGGTCAAACCGGACCAGGACCCGCCGCGCATCGCCACGCCCTTGAATGGCCATGCGCGTTATGCCTTCGATGGCAAGGGATATAAATTAATTGAAGGGAAAAATACGGTGCCTGGCGTGTAATGGGGCCAGCACCGGGGTCAGACCCGCCGGGTCTGACCCCACGCAAGCCAGCTATTTGCGTGCCGCTTCCAGGCGCGCCAGCAGCGGCGCATACATCGAGCGCGTATGGCTGCTCCAGCGGGCCATGGCGCTGTCGATATCGAGCAGCAGGCGTTCCGACAACACCTTGTCGCCCTGCTGCAGCGCCCAGATCGCGTACTCGGCGCGGCAGTCGAAGCTGTTGTAGCGCGTCAGCGCGTCGTCGAATTCCGCCTTCGCTTCCACCTGGCGCCCGCTTTGCGCCAGCGCACGCGCCGTCAGCAGCGACACCATCTCGGGACGGAAATGCATATCCGTGCGGCGAATGAATTCCAGGTGCGTCAAGGCCTCGGCGCCACGCGCGCATTCCAGGTAGGCGCGTGCCGCGCCCAGGCGAATTTCCAGGTCAGATGAAAACGCTCCCCGCAGGCAGGCTTCATACGTCGATGCCGCTTCCTGCGCATCGCCCGCTTCGAGCAGCGCGCTGGCCAGGCGCATCTGGTTTTGCGCCGTCGGCGTGTACTCGAAGGCGGCCTTCGCCTCACGCAATTCCCGATTCGGATCGAGCACCTGCACGGCTACCGAAGCGACCTTGCGCGCACCTTGCGGCAGGCGCGAATTGGGCAGGTAAATGGCGAAGAAATACACCACGCTGCCCAGCAGCGGGAACATGAATAAAATGAGCAGCCAGTACAGCTGCTGCCCGTTGCGCACCACGTGAATCGCAAAAAATACCGCGATCAGGATATGGATGCCTATGCCAAAAATCGTCATGCTGCGACCTCGTTCGTTCGTGATGGGAGCCGCTGGCACCATGCCGCCGCTTTCCCTGGTCAGAATATTACACTGGCCGCGTCAAACGGCCGCGCCAGGCACGCTGGCCTATTGCACCTTGGCCGACCAGCCGCCACCCATGGCCCGGTACAGGTCTACCGAAGCGACGAGGATGCGCGTCTTCAGCTGCAGCAGCCCCACGTCGGCGCTGTACAGGGTGCGCTGGGCATCGAGTTCTTCCAGGTACGAGGCGTAGCCATTGCGGTAGCGGTTGTGCGCGATGCGCAGGGTGTCCGCCGCCGTGGCGCGGCGCGCGTCGTTTTCCACGGCTTGCTGCTGCAGCCGGTAGATGGCGCCCAGGCTGTTCTCCGTTTCGGCGAAAGCATTGCGCACCACGTTTTCATACGTGTACACGAGCTGGTCGCGCTGTGCGCCGGCCGCATCCGTCTGCGCCTGCACGCGCCCGCCGTCGAACAGGGGGCCGGCCGCCAGCGCCGTCAGGCGCCACAGGGCCGTCGGCGCATGCAGGAAATCGGTGAGCGTTGTTGCTTGCCCGCCGCCCGCCGCCGTCAGCTTGAACGAGGGCAGCAGCTGGTCGCGCGTGGCCGCCAGGCTGGCGTTGGCGGCCGCCAGATTGTGTTCCGCGCGCGCGATGTCGGGCCGCCGGCGCAACAGTTCGGACGGCAGGCCGGCAGGCACGCCCGGCGCCGCCAGCTCGGCCAGCGGCAAGCCGCGCGCGATGGCGCCAGGATTGCCGCCGACGAGGATCGCCAGCGCGTTTTCCTGTTCAAAGATCTGCCGCTGCAGCTGCGGCACCTGCTCGGCCGCCGCATGGTATTCCGATTGCGCCTGCAGCCATTCCAGGCGGGAGCTGTAGCCCACCTCGAACTGCTTGCGCGCCAGCTCGCGCGATTGTTCGCGCAGCTGCAGGGTCGATTGCGTCAGCGCCAGCTGCGCGTCGAGTCCCCGCAGATTCAGGTAACTCGTCGCCACGCTGGCGGCGATCGACAGGGCCGCCGCATCGAGACTGGCCTGTTCGGCGCGGTAACTCTCGCCGGCTGCGTCGCTCAGATTGCCCAGCCGGCCCCACACGTCGATTTCATAGCTGGCCTGCAGTTCGGCCTGGAAGACATTCGTCACATACGGCACGCCGCTCGACGCCAGGGTGCGCGTACGCGTGGGCGAACCGTCGAACGCCAGGTTGGGCGCGCGGTTCGCATCGGCCTGCGCCAGGCGGGCGCGGTATTCCTGCACGCGGGCGCGCGCCACGCGCAAGTCGCCATTGCGCGCCAGCGCTTCGCCCACCAGATCACTTAAAACGGGATCGCCGAAGGCTTGCCACCACAGCTGTTCCACCTGTGTACCAGGCGCGGACACTGCGCCGCCCTCGCCTGGCGCGCGCCAGCCGGCCGGCAGTTGCAGGGCCGATGCGGGCTGCGGTGGCGCGTTGGCGGCGCAGCCCGCCAGCGCCAGCGCGCCGGCCATCAGCCATACGCGGCGCTTCATGGCTTGGCTTTCTTTGGCGCAGGCGGAGGCGCGGGATTGTCCGCCGAGTCATTCAGCACGGCGGACGTGTCGACGCTGACCACCACCGACATGCCCGGCACGAGCCGGCGCGCATTCGCCTGCCCCGCATCGATGCGGATACGCACGGGAATGCGCTGGGCAATTTTGAGGTAGTTGCCCGTCGCGTTATCGGCCGGCAGCACGGAAAATTCGGAACCGGTGGCCGGCGAGATGCGCTCCACCTGGCCCGTCAGCACGGCACCGTCAAGCGCGTCGACGTGGAAGGTGGCGCTCTGCCCTTCCTGCACGCCGTTCATCTGCGTTTCCTTGAAATTGGCGATCACCCACATCTGGCGCGGCACCAGCGCCATCAATTGCGCGCCCGAATTCACGTACGCGCCCTGACGCACCGTCACCTGGCCCAATTGTCCATCGGATGGCGCCACGATGCGCGTGTTATCGAGGTCGATCTTCGCCGCCTTGACGGCCGCCTGCGCGTTCGCCACGGCCGCTTCCAAGGCCTGCCTGTTGACCACCACGCTATGCACGCTTTGCTGGGCGATGTCGAGATTGGCGCGCGCCTGCGCTAGCGCCGCCGCCATCTGCGCCTGCGTGGCGCGCGACTGGTCGTGTTCGCGCTGCGACAGCGAACCGTCAGCCACCAGCTGCTCCACGCGATTCAAATCGGCGCTGGCCTTGCGCGCCTGCGCTTCCGCGTTGGCCAGTGCCGCCTCGCTGACGGAAATACCCGCCTGCGCGCTGGCCTTCTGCTGTGCCCAGTTCGACAGCGCCGCCTGCTGCGCCGCCAGCTGGGCCTGTGCCTGCTCGTAGCGCTGCTGGTAGATACGGTCATCGATGCGCACCAGCAGTTGCCCTTCCTTCACATCCATGAAATCCTGCACCGTCACTTCCACCACATAGCCGGACAGCTGCGTGCCGATGATGGTCACCTGCCCGCGCACGGTGGCGTTTTCCGTCGTCACGATGGGGCTGGTGAACGGCGGCAAACGCCACGCATACAGCACGATCAGCACGCCCACCAGGGCCACGGCGGCAAAGGCCAGCGCGGACAGCCACTGGTGGCGCCGGTCCGGCTGCGCCATGGAAGGGGCGGCGGGTGCGGGTGCGAGTGCGGTGGGAGGTGCTGGCGGTGTAGTGTTATTTTCTGTCATTGCTCGGTTCCGAATTGGTAATGGGGACGATGGCCATGGCCGTCTGCGCATCGCGCACGGGGCCGACCAGGCGACGTGCGCCGGTGGTGATGCGGGTCCAGGACTGGCTGACCAGCATCCAGATCAGGGTGGCGATGGCGACGCCGGCGATCATCAGAAAGACGTCGTTGTAAGCGAGCACATTGGCTTCGCGCGTGGCGATGGCGCCCAGGCGCGCCACGCCCTGGGCGCTGCGCAGGGCCGGGTCCATCAAGACATCGCCGTAGCTTGCGGCGCCCGACTGCACGCGCGCGGCCACCTGCGGATCGAGCATGGTCAGGTGCTCGACCAGGTAACTGGAATGGTATTTTTCGCGCGCCGTCTGGATGGTGCCGACGATGGCCGAACCAAGAAGGCCACCCAGGTTCTGCGTCATGGTGAACATCACGGAAAAACTCACCAGGTTGCGCGGTTCGGCGATCACGGCACCCATGCCGGCCACCATGGTGGGGCCGAGAAAATACGTGCCGCCAAAGGCCAGCAGGAACTGGCTGACATACATGTTGACGGGGCGCGTCTGGCTGGTGGCGTGCGCGTCGATCAGGGCGCCGGCAGCGATCAGCAGCAGCGCGAACATCAGCGAACGATTCAGGGTCGCCGGATGGATCGTCAGCGCGCTGACCACCAGGCCTGCCACGCTACCCAGCAGGACCACGATGAACAGGTGCTGCATCTGGTCCGTGTTCAAGCCCAGCGCCTGCAGGAAGCCGACGGCCCCCGTCGACTCGGACAGCACGATGCGAAACAGCAGCACCGATAAAAACAGCTTGGCGATCTTGCCCGTGGTGAGCCAGCGCGTATTGAGCAGCGGGCGCGCGCGATTATGCTCGATGGCCAGCGAGGCGGCGATCAGCACGATGGAACACGCCAGGCACACACCCACCCACTCGGACTCCATCCACCACGCCGTGCGCCCCTGCGCCAGCACGGCGCACAGCAGGGCCACGCCGGGCGCGAACAAAATAAAGGTGAGGAAGTCGAGCGGCTCGAACGTCTGCACGCGGTCGCCGGGTGGCAGTTTCAGGGCCAGCACGCAGCCCAGCGCCAGCAGGGCCAGTCCCAGTTCGAACAGGTACAGGCCATGCCATTCGCCTATCTGCAGCAGTTCGGAAGTGAAGATGCGCGCCAGCGGCAAGGCCAGCTGGGCAAAGCCCAGGCCCAGAACCACGCCCTTCAGGCGGTGCCGCGCGGGAAACGCCTGCAAGGTGTAGTAAAGGCCAAGCACGCCCAGCGCGCCGCCCACCATGCCATGCGCGGCGCGCACGGCGATCGCCGACGGCAAGGTATTCGCATACAAGTGGGCGAACGTCACCAGCGCATACAGCACCAGGAATGCTTCCGTAAACAGGCGCAGGCCGAACTGCTGGCGGAACTTCACCAGCAGCAGATTCATGGAGACGATGGTCATCACGTAGGCGGCCGGCAGCCATTGCATCTGGTAGGCATAGGCGGCCAGCGAACCTTGCAGGTTCAGCAAATTGGCCGTCACCAGGCCGTTGCCCAGCCCCCCCGTCAGCGCGACGATCAGGCCGACGATGAAATACGCGACACGCTTGGGCGTCGAATGTTCGGGCATCGATGGCGACCCGGGCAAGGTCGGGCGTTCGCCCGGCCCCCAGGTGCGAGGTGTGTACTTGTCCATGCGGTAATCGCGATCCGGTTTGCTGAAGCCGTTCTTTGCTGGTGTTATAGAAATAGTTGCAAATGAACAGTTCTAGTCAGCAGCATATCACCGCAGGACGTTTTTATTGTTTACATTGTTGCATGGCGTTGCGCATGCTGCGCAAACAGGGTAAGCAACGGGACCGGCAGGGGCCGGCCGATCCCGCCCCTGCCCTGATGCAGCCACTTACACCCGGGGCGGGTCCGTTTCGCGCGCGAATGCCCGGTGCGCCGCCAGCGCCTTTTTAAAGGCCGCCACCGCTTTCACCACGTCGCTGGACGGTGCGACGATGACGGCGGGATCCGGCTTGCCATCGGGCAGGGTCGCCGGCACGCCAGCCTTGTCCAGCAAGCCCTTGCCCGCGCCGATGGCCAGCAGCGGCTTGCAGTGGCGGTACTGCAGGCGCAGGAAGTCGAGCGCGTTGGCGTCTTCGCCCAGTTGCTGCACGGCGCCCTGGCCGTCGGCAAGCACGACGGCGTCGAACAGCACGGACGGTCCCGCTTCGAGCGAGATTTCCACGTCGAGCGGCGCACCGCCGCTGGTGTCGACCCGGCCAAGCTGGCTGCCCACCAGACGCGGCACGGCGCCATCGGCCAGCAACGCGGCATAGATATTGCGCACCTGTGCGCCATCACTGCCCGGCCCCACCAGGATGGCCACGCGCAGGGTATGGATGCCCGTCTTGCCGGGCCGGAAAAAGAGCGACAGCGCTGGCGACGGCGCATACGCGGGCAGCGGCTGCAGGGAGGCGCGCGGCATGGCCGGCGGCAGCGCCAGGCCCAAGGCATCGGCCAGGTCCTGCGCCAGGGTTTCGTCGACATTGCACAGCATGGCGACGATGCGCTGGCGGATCACCACCGTCTGCACCTTGCTCAGTTCAAAGCGGAACGCGTGCACAATGTGCTCTTGTTCGATAGGCGTCTGGCTGATCCAGAACAGGCGCGCCTGGCCATAATGCTCGGCGAATTTCTCGGGCTTGCCGCGAACCTTGTCGCCTTCGGCGGAGGCGGGAAAACTGTTGAAACCCTTCGCGCCTGCCTGAAACGGGCAGCCTCCCGCCAGCGAATTGGGCTCGTACGCCACCCGGCCACGGTTGATGGCCTGGCGGTGGATGCCGTCGCGCTGGTTGTTGTGCAGGGGCGCCAGCGGCGCATTGATGGGAATTTCATGAAAATTGGCGCCGCCCAGGCGCGTGATCTGCGTGTCCACATACGAGTGGATGCGCCCCTGCAGCAGCGGGTCGTTACTGAAATCGATACCGGGCACGATGTGCGCCGTGCAAAAGGCCACCTGCTCCGTCTCGGCAAAAAAATTGTCCGGGTTACGGTTCAAGACCATCTTGCCGACGGGAACCAAAGGCACCAGCTCTTCGGGGATCAGTTTGGTGGGATCGAGCACGTCGAAGGGGAACGCTTCGGCCTGCGCTTCCGTGAAGACCTGGAAGGCCAGTTCGTATTCGGGATACTCGCCGCACTCGATGGCTTCCCACAGGTCGCGCCGGTGGAAATCGGAATCGGCGCCGCTGATCTTGACGGCTTCGTCCCATACGAGCGAATGCGTGCCGGCCATGGGCGACCAGTGGAATTTGCAGAACACGGATTGGCCCTTGGCATTCACCAGACGGAAGGTGTGCACGCCGAAGCCCTGCATCATCCTATAACTGCGCGGGATGGCACGGTCGGACATGGCCCACATCAGCATGTGCGTGATTTCCGGCGACAGCGAAGCGAAATCCCAGAAGGTGTCGTGCGCACTGGCCGCCTGCGGCATGCCATTGTGCGGCTCGGGCTTGACGGCGTGGATCAGGTCGGGGAATTTCATCGCATCCTGGATGAAGAAGACGGGGATGTTATTGCCCACCAAATCCCAGTTGCCCTCGTCCGTATAAAACTTCACGGCAAAGCCGCGCACGTCGCGCGCCGTGTCGGTGGAACCGCGTTCACCGGCCACGGTGGAAAAGCGGACGAAGACGGGCGTGCGCTTGCCCGCCTTGGCGAACAGCGCCGCGCGCGTATGCTTGCTTTGCTCCTTGTAGCATTCGAAGTAACCGTGGGCGGCCGAACCGCGCGCATGCACGACGCGCTCGGGGATGCGCTCATGGTCGAAATGCGTGAGCTTTTCACGCAAAATAAAATCTTCCATCAGGGTGGGACCGCGCAAGCCCGCCTTCAGCGAATTCTGGTTGTCGCCCACGGGCACGCCCTGGTTGGTCGTCAGTACGCAGCCGCTGTCGTCGCTGCGGGCGCCATCGAGGGAAGCGTTACGCGCGTTCTCGCCCAGCACGGGCTGGCCATCGCCCGTCTTCGCAGAAGGTATCGTTTCGCCCGCAGTGCTGGCCGTGGCCAGCGGTTCGCCCGCTGCCACATGCACGCCTTCGGCCGGCGTGCGCGCCGCCTCGCCGTACTGGCCGTCCTCCTTGGGATTGACGGCCATGGCGGCGGCCAGCTGCTGGCTGGCGGCCGTTTTTTGCAGCAGCGCACGAGTCACGTCATTGTCCGCGCCCAGGCTGTGCGGCGCATTGCTGTCGGATGGGCCGCACATGCTGCTCAAGATGGAACCCGCACCGTCCGTGGACGGCGTTTTCTTGGTGGTAGCCATTACATCTCCTGTGAGTAGTTTGCCCCGGGAAGTAACGCTACAACTCCCTCATTCAGCGCACGAACAGGGCAATCAAAATAATGATGGGAATAGGTATGCCGATCAACCACAACAAAACGGAGCGCATCATCACTCTCCTTTACTGCTTGCTACTGTGCGCGTGGGCGCTGGCCCACCCCGCCATGATGGCGAAGGGAACAGCGCCCACGACAAACTACCTGGCCGGTCTGCGTAAAACTTATTTACGCGAACCCAGCAATTTCGACAGGCCATAACCGGCCGCCGCCGCAATCAGCAGCGACATGGCCGGGCGTTCGCGCACATAGCCGCGCCCCGTCTCGCCGGCGCGCTGGCAGGCGGCGCTCAATTGCTTGCCGCGCGCCATCAGGGTTTCGGAAGCCTTGCTGACGGTATCGCTGACCTGGCCGATGCGGTCGCCCACCTGGTCCACGCCGTCATGGGCGCGCGTGGCGACCTTGTCGGCCAAGGGCTGGGCCTGGCTAGCCACCTTGTCGATGGTGCGGTGCAGGTCCTGGCGGGTATCCTGCACGGTGCCGTTCATATCGGAGCTGGTTTTTTCAATCGCGTTCATGGTGGTTTCCTTTAACAGTGAATAATTTCAACCATGCTCGATGCCGTGACCGAATCATGATTCTCCTCGCTTCGGGGAAAAAGAAGCGGCTAAAAGCTGCCGGGCTGAGCCATATCAAATACGGGATCAGCAGCAAGCTGTTGGCACTACCTTAACCGCGCCCGCCGTGCGCTACCGTGCGCTGCCACACCTTGTGGCCCAGACTTAAATGCCTGATGGAAATAACAATCTCCGCCGGCCTGGCGGGGCGAGCGGGAAAGCTAAATATGTATGGATTTTTAACGGGATTTTCCGCATAATTGCCAGAAGCAATATCCATACATATAGATAAAATGTCCATATCAAAAGCCATACAAGAAGATAGCCGGGCCAGTGCGTGGATCACGCCATTCGTGCAGCACGGCGGCCCGCGCTACCTGCAGATCGCCGACATGCTCGAGCGCGCGCTGTCGGACGGCAGCCTGCGCCCTGGTGACCGCCTGCCGCCACAGCGCCGCCTGGCCGCCCTGTTCCAGATCGACCTGACGACGGTGACGCGCGCCTACGACGAGGCCAAGCGCCGCAATCTGCTGGAGGGGCACGGCGCGCGCGGCACCTACGTGGCCGCGCCGAAGGTGGAATTGACGCAGATGATGGACCTGAGCATGAACATCCCGCCGCCGCCCGCAGGCGTGGATTTCGACGACCTACTGAAACAGGGCGTGGCACAGGTGCTGATGCGCACGGATAGCGATCTGTTGATGAGTTATCACCTGGGCGGCGGCGGCAAGGCCGACCGTGCGGCGGGCGCCGTCTGGCTCGCGCCCATGTTCGGCCACGTCGAGGCGGAGCAGGTGGTGGCCTGCCCCGGCGCACAGGCGGCGCTGGCAGCGCTGATATTGACCCTGAGCCGGCCCGGCGACAGCATATTGACGGAGCCAGCCGTGTATCCGGGCTTGCGCTCGGCAGCGGGACAACTCAATCGCAAGACCATCGTCGTGGAAACGGACGCGGACGGCATGCTGCCCGATGCGCTGGAAAAAGCCAGCCGCAAGCACTGTGCGCGCCTGGTCTACCTGAATCCCACGCTGCAAAACCCCACCGCACACACCATGCCGGCCGCGCGGCGCCTGGCCATCACGCAGGTGGCCATACGCTGCGGCATGCACATCATCGAGGACGACCCGTACTGGCTGCTGGCCTCCGATGCGCCGCCGCCGCTGGCCCATTACGCACCGGGCAACGTGTCGTATATCGCCACACTGTCGAAATGCCTGGCGCCGGGCTTGCGCATGGCCTACGCGCTGGTTCCCGACGCGCAGCTGCGCGAACGCTTCGTGCAAGCCCTGCGCTCGTTTTCACTGATGGCCACGCCGCTGACGACGGCACTGGCGACGCAATGGATACACGACGGCTCCGCGCACGCACTGCTGGCCGGCGTGCGCAGCGAAGCGGACGCGCGCCAGGACGTCATCCGCACGATTCTGACGGGCACCAGCCACCCGCGCAGCGACGGCATCCATGTCTGGTTTTCACTGCCCAGCTACTGGACCTCGCGCGAACTGGCCGCCACCGCCCGCGCCCAGGGCGTGGCCGTCACGGCCTCGGACGCCTTCCACGCCAGCAAACCACCAAACGCCATCCGCATCTCCCTGGGCAGCATCCGCGACCGCGCGCGCCTGGCCAGCGCCTTGAAAAAGCTGTCGCTGCTGCTGGCGCACAAGCCGGTGGTGCACCAGGAGTTCGTCATTTAGGCGGTAGATGAGCGCCTCGGCGCAGGCTGGTGGGGAACAAAGCTTCAGACGAAAAAAAACCACCGTTTGAGCGGTGGTTTTTTTCTACTGCGAATACTTGGTGCCGTTGGCCGGAATCGAACTGGCGACCTTCACATTACGAATGTGCTGCTCTACCAACTGAGCTACAACGGCGAAGACCCACATTCTACAAACAATGCACAAAATTTGCTAGTGTCAACGCGAACTTTTTTGCATTTTTTTAGCGGCCCGGCTGCGGGCCGCTGAAAATCGCGGAAAAGTGCGGCTTTTTATTCCGCGTGGTAGGCCGTGACGCGGGCCACTTCATCTTTCGAGCCAAGGAACACGGGCACGCGCTGGTGCAGCTTGTGCGGGGCGATGTCCATGATGCGCTGCTGGCCGTCGGTGGCCGCGCCGCCGGCTTGCTCGACGATGAAGGCCATCGGGTTCGCTTCGTACATCAGGCGCAACTTGCCCGGCATCGACGTGTCGCGCAGGTCGGCCGGGTACATGAAGATGCCGCCGCGGTTCAGGATGCGGTGCACGTCGGCCACCATCGAAGCGATCCAGCGCATGTTGAAGTTGGTGCCGCGCGGGCCCGTGTCGCCGGCCAGCAGTTCGTCGACATAGCGTTTCACGGGCGGATGCCAGTGGCGCGCGTTCGACATGTTGATGGCGAACTCCTTCGTCGTTGGCGGAATCTGCATATTGCTTTGCGTGAGGACCCACGAACCCATTTCCCGGTCCAGGGTAAAGCAGTTCACGCCATTGCCGAAGGTCAGCACCAGCATGGTTTGCGGACCGTACACAGCGTAGCCGGCGGCGACCTGCTTGGTGCCCGCCTGCATAAAGTCCTGCTCGCTCGGCTGCCCCATGCCCTCCGGCGCCTTAAGTACCGAGAAAATGGTACCGATCGAGACGTTGACGTCGATGTTCGACGAGCCATCGAGTGGGTCGAACAGCAGCATGTATTCGCCCTTCGGATAGCGATTCGGGATCGGGTGGATCGATTCCATCTCTTCCGACGCCATGGCCGCCAGATGGCCGCCCCATTCGTTCGCTTCGAGCAGGATCTCGTTGGAGATGATGTCGAGCTTTTTCTGTACTTCGCCCTGCACGTTTTCCGTCTCGGCCGTGCCCAGCACTTCACCGAGCGCGCCCTTGCCGACAGCGTGGCTGATGGTTTTACAAGCGCGTGCGACGACTTCGATCAGCAGGCGCAGTTCGGCCGGGATGCTGTTGTTCGAGCGCTGCTCTTCAACCAGGTATTGCGTAAGACTGATGCGTTTCATGAAACCCCTTAGTTAGTGTTTTAAATACGTCTCGTGCGGTGATTGTCGGCTTACGCGCCGTTGGCGCCAAGCCGACCTACGAAATCATGACGCCGTGTAGGTCGGATTAGCCCGCAGGGCGTAATCCGACACACCGTCAATTGGCCAATGCCTTACTGACCACTTCCATCACATCGTTCGACAGGCTGGCCTGGCCGGCGACTTGTTCCAGCGCGTCGCGCATGTGGCTTTGCAGTGCGGGAACGTAACGGCGCCAGCGGTCCATCGAGCGCGCCAGGCGGGCGGCCACCTGCGGGTTCAGGGCGTCGAGCGCGATGACTTGCTCGGCCCAGAAAGCGTAGCCGCTGCCATCCGCCGCATGGAACTGCGATGGATTGCCGTTGGTGAAATTGAAGATCAGGCTGCGTGCGCGGTTCGGATTTTTCAAGGTGAAGGCCGGGTGCGACATCAACTGGCGCACGGCTTGCACATCGGTCGTTGGCGCGGCCGCCTGCATGGCGAACCACTTGTCGACCACCAGCGCTTCGTTCTCGAAATCGGTATAGAAGCTGGTCAGCGCCGCCTGCGCATGCGACTGCGAGCCGGAATGAATCAGCGCCGCCAGCGCCGCAGCGCGGTCGGTCATGTTGCCGGCATTGTCGAACTGCAGCCGCGCCAGGTCCAGCTCCGCCGCCCCGGGCGCGATCAACAGATACGACAGGGCCAGGTTTTTCAGCGCCCGCTTGCCGGCCGACAGGGCGTCAGGGCTGTACTCGCCCGGCGTCTGGTTGGCGTGGTATTGCGCCAGCAATTCGGGCTTCAAGGCTGCCGCGATGGTCGTGCGCATGAACTGGCGCGCCGCGTGGATCGCTTGCGGATCGACTTGCGCCATGCGCTCGGCGATGATGGTTTCCGACGGCAGGATCAGGGCCAGCTCGCGGAAGGCAGGATCGAGCGTTGCGTCAGCCAGCAAGGCGCGCTGCGCGGCGATGAAGGTCTCGTCCAGCACCAGGGGCTCGCCGGCGGCGACGGCGCCCGTGAGTTTCAGCAGACGTTCCATGGCCAGGCGCTGGCCCGCTTCCCAGCGGTTGACGGGATCGCTGTCGTGACGGAACAGGTGCAGCAGTTGTGCATCGGTATAGTCGTACTCCAGCACCACGGGCGCGGAAAAGTCGCGCAGCAGCGATGGCACGGGCGCCTCTGCCACCTGGGTGAAGCGGAAGGTTTGCGACGCCTCGGTCAATTCCAGCACGACGCTGGTGGCGCCATGCGATGCCACGCCGTCCACGTGCAGCGGCAGGTCGCTGCCATCGGCAGCCAGCAAGCCGACGGTGACGGGAATGTGGAATGGCAGTTTTTTCGGCTGGCCCGGCGTGGCGGGGCAGCTTTGCGCCAGCGTCAGTTCAAACGTCTGGCTGGCAGCGTCGTAGCGCGTGGATGCTTTCACGATGGGGGTGCCGGCCTGGCTGTACCAGCGCTCGAACTGGGTAAAATCGCGGCCATTCGCGTCCGCCATGGCGGCGCGGAAGTCGTCGCACTGCACCGCCTGGCCATCGTGACGTTCAAAGTACAGGTCCATGCCCTTGCGGAAACCGTCGCGGCCCACCAGGGTCTGATACATGCGCACCACTTCGGCGCCTTTTTCGTAGATGGTGACCGTGTAAAAGTTATTGATCTCGACGAAGGAATCGGGACGCACAGGATGCGCCATCGGGCCCGCGTCTTCGGGGAACTGCGCCTGGCGCAGGGTGCGCACCTGGTCGATGCGCGTGACGGCGCGGCCCGTGTCGGTGCCGATCATGTCGGCCGAGAATTCCTGGTCGCGAAATACCGTCAAGCCTTCCTTCAGCGACAGCTGGAACCAGTCGCGGCAGGTCACGCGGTTGCCCGTCCAGTTATGGAAGTACTCGTGGCCCACCACCGCCTCGATGCCCGCGTAATCGACGTCGGTCGCCACGCGCGAATTGGCCAGCACATACTTGGTATTGAAAATATTCAAACCCTTGTTTTCCATGGCGCCCATGTTGAAATCGCCCACGGCGACGATCATGAAGCGGTCCAGGTCCAGCTCCAGGCCGAAGCG
Source organism: Janthinobacterium sp. PSPC1-1 (assembly GCF_049897625.1). NCBI lineage: Bacteria > Pseudomonadati > Pseudomonadota > Betaproteobacteria > Burkholderiales > Oxalobacteraceae > Janthinobacterium > Janthinobacterium sp. PSPC1-1. The sequence continues at coordinate 107,016 of NZ_JAFCWP010000008.1, forward strand.
CTCCTCGTCCCAGCGGATCGAGTTTTTCAGCGACTTCATGGCGTAGTCGGTTTTATCGAGGTTACCCTCTTCCACCCATACCTGCAGCAGCACTTCGCGGCCGGACTTGAGCCTGTAATGCTCTTCCTGACACACCAGGCGCGCAGCCACCAGGGCGAACAGGTACGACGGCTTCTTGAACGGGTCTTCCCACTTGGCGTAATGGCGGCCATCACCGAGGTCGCCCTCCTCGATCAGGTTGCCGTTCGATAACAGCACCGGATACTTGTCCTTGTCGGCGCGCAGCATGACGGTGTACCTGGCCATCACGTCCGGGCGGTCCGGGAAGAAGGTGATGCGGCGGAAACCTTCCGCTTCGCACTGCGTGAAGAAATTATGGTTCGACACATACAGGCCGGACAGCGAGGTGTTGTCTTGCGGCGCCAGTACGGTCTCGATCTCGAGCAGCACCTCGTCCGGCGCCTTGGGAATGGTCAGCATGCTGGCCGTCAGCTTGTACTGCGACGGCTTCAGCACTTTGCCATTCAGGCGCACCAGCACCAGTTCGATGTGTTCGCCGTGCAATTCGATGCTGCGACTGGTACTGGCGGGGTTGTGGCACATGTGGATCCGGCTCGCCACCACTGTGCGGGCGGGATCAAGATCGAAACCAAGTTCGACGCTGTCAACCAGGAAGCTGGGCGGCGTGTAATCTTTGCGGTAAATCGTCTGAGGGCTGTCTGTGCGCATAGGGAATGGGTGGGAGCGGAGGCAAAAGCCTATTTTACCAACACCAGCCCCCCGATAGTCGCGATTCGGCTCAGGAATGTTGGATTCCCTTACACGCCGACATACCAGGTAACATTCTGTAATAATGCATGGAAACAAATAAAACTATTCTTATAATACTAAGCGATGAATTGCGTCTACTAACAGGAGATCATGCAATGAAACGATATCTCACCATCATGATGGCCGCATTGACCGTGTTGCTGACCGGATGCGCCACCACCATACGCAGCGATGTGACCGTCTTCCATGAGTGGCCTGCGCAATTGCAAGACAAATCGTATGCGTTTGAAGCGCCAGCGGCGGAAAACGATACGCTGGAATACCGCAGCTACCAGAATCTGGTGCGCGCAGAACTGGCCAAACACGGCTTCGGCGAAGCTTCCGGCCCTGCGGCAGCCAATTTGCGCGTGGCGATGCAGTTTTCCACCGTCGACTATCCTGAGCGCGTGCTGCAAGCCACCGATCCATTCTGGTATGGCCCCGGCTACTGGCCTGGCCGCTACGGCTATCGCTACGGCGCATGGCCAGGCTATGGCCGCTTTGGCTATAACCCCTACTGGTATGGTCCGATGGATGTCGAAGAAAGTGTGCGCCATAAATACGAACGCGAACTGCGCGTAACGATCAATGACCGCAGCGGCAAGAAACTGTATGACGTGACCGTGCAATCGACCAGCAACAAGCGCGCAACGTCGCAAGTGATGCCGGCCATGGTAGCGAGCGCCTTTGCCGACTTCCCGGGCCAGAGCGGCGTGCCGCGCAAGGTGGAAGTCAAAATAGAGTAACTGAGAGCGCCAGCCAAAACCTACTGCGCGTCGCGCTTTGCGGCCGGCGATGCTCACCGTACTAAAGTACGGTTGCGCTTCTCGGCCACAAATCACTGCCGCTCGCTACGGTTTTGTCAGGCGCGAGAAGTCTGGAGTACTTTAAAAAAACCGGCTGGTGCAGCAATGCGCCAGCCGGTTTTTTTTCACCTACGAATAATACGCTTCGGCGGCAAAGGTGAGCACGCCGATCAGGGCCACGGCCAACACCAGCACGATCAGCAGGCGGCCGAATTTCGGCGTGCCGTCGTTTCCGCTGCCGCCGCTCATGGCACGATGATGGTCGAGCCGGTCGTCTTGCGCCCTTCCAGGTCCGTGTGCGCCTGGGCGATATGGGCCAGATTGTAACGCTGGTTGATCTCGATTTTGACTTCGCCGCTGCTGACGACGCCGAACAGCGAGGCAGCCATCTCCTCCAGGTTCGCGCGGTTCGACGCATAACTGAACAAGGCGGGGCGCGTGATGAAGAGCGAACCGCGCGACGCCAGTTCACTGAGGGTGAACGCCGGCACGGGGCCGGAGGCGTTGCCGAAGCTGACCATCATGCCCAGCGGCGCCAGGCAGTCGAGCGAGCCCGTAAACGTATCCTTGCCGATGGAATCGTAGACCACGGAGACGCCTTTGCCACCCGTGATCTCGCGCACGCGCTCGACGAAGTTTTCCGTGTTGTAGTTGATGACGTGGGCCGCGCCATGCGCCTTGGCCAGCGCCGCCTTTTCATCGGAACCGGCCGTGCCGATCAGGTTCACGCCCAGCACCTTGGCCCACTGGCAGGCGATCAGGCCCACGCCGCCCGCCGCCGCGTGAAACAGGATGGTATCGCCCGCCTTCAGGGCCACCGTGCGGTGGAACAGGTATTGCACCGTCAAGCCTTGCAGCATCATGGCGGCGGCCGTATCGAAGCCGATGCGCTCGGGCAGCGCCAGCAGCAGGGCCGCCGGCAAGTTGCGCTGCTGCGCATACGCGCCATTGATGCGCGCCGCATACGCCACCCGGTCGCCCACCTTGACTTCCGTGACGCCCTCGCCCACCGCCTCGACGATACCCGCGCCCTCCACGCCCAGGCCATTGGGCAGCGGCTGCGGATACAGGCCCGTGCGGAAATACACGTCGATGAAATTGAGGCCGATCGCCTCGTGTTTCACGCGCGCTTCGCCGGGACCGGGCGGCGGCAGTTCCACGTCCACGTACTCCATGACTTCCGGGCCGCCCACGCGCTGTACGCGGATGGCCTTGGTGGTAATTGTTGCGCTCATGCTCATCTCCTTGTCTGGGTGAATCAGGCGGCAGCAACGGCCCGCGCCTGCAGCTGCGACAGCACCAGGTGCGCCGACGACAGATTCGTCGCGCACGCCACGTTGTGCACGTCGCAGGCGCGCACCAGGGCATTGATGTCCGGCTCGTGCGGCTGCGGCGTCATCGGGTCGCGCAGGAAGATCACACAATCGATCATGCCTTCCACCAGCAGCGAGCCGATCTGCAAGTCGCCGCCGAACGGGCCGGAATGCTTGCGCTCCACTTGCAAGCCCAGCTCGTTGATCAAGCGGCCGCCCGTGGTGCCCGTGGCCGACAGGTCGCAACCCTTCAAAAAGTCCAGGTATTCGCCCGCCAGGGTAATCATGTCATCTTTTTTCTTGTCGTGGGCAATCAGGGCGATGCGTGTTTTCATGTTGGGAGCATTTTCAGTGAGTGGGGGAATTATTTCTTTTTCGACAGCAAGTAAATACCGGCCAATACCAGGCTGGTGCCAGCCAGTTGCCAGTTGGTGATCGGTTCATCGAGAATCATGGCGCCCAGGAACAGGGTCGACACGGGGCCGATCATGCCCGCTTGCGAGGCGACGGGCGCGCCGATGCGTTCGACGGCGATCATCGTCATGAAGACGGGCATGACCGTGCAAAAGATGCCGTTCAGCAAAGACAGGCCATACACGGGCATGGGCTGGATCAGCAGTTCGACGGGGCGCAGGATGAAAAATTGGGCGATGCAGGCAAAGCTGGCCACGCACATCGCGTAGCTGACCAGGCGCATGGAGCCGATGCGTTTCACCAGCTCACCGGAACCGAGCAGATACACGGCATACGAACAGGCCGAGCCCAGCACCAGGGTAGACCCCAGCGCCACATTGCTGGCGCCGCCCTGCAAGTCGTGCACGAACACCAGCACGATGCCGCAATACGAGGTGAGCAAGGCCATCCATTGCAGGCGGCTGATGCGCTGCTTGAAGTACACGGTGGTAATCAGGAGTACGAAGGTGGGCGTAAGAAACAGGATCAGCCGCTCCAGCCCCACGGAAATATATTGCAGGCCCAGGAAGTCCAGATAGCTGGACAGGTAGTAGCCGACGAGACCCAGCCCGACCAGGCGCCAGCGGTCGCTGGTCGACAGTGGCGGCTCCGTGCGCATCTTCCACCAGGCGATGACGGCGAACACGGGCAGAGAGAAAATCATCCTGAAGGCGATCAGGGTGACGGCGTCGATCTGGTAGCGGTACAGCAGCTTGGCGACGATGGCCTTGGTGGAAAACAGCACCGCCCCGCCCACGGCGATGGCCAGGCCACCCAGGTAGACGGAACGGGGAAGCGAAGATGGGGATGCTTGCGGGGAACTGGAGCTCATGCCCAGATTGTAATGGCAAAAGCGAAAGGCGGCGTAGGTGGGGCGTAGGTCGGGTTAGCCCAAAGGGCGTAACCCGACACCACCGCAACGTAACCCGACACCACCAACGCCCCCCATCCCCGCCAACCATGTTGTCGGATTACGCGCGGCATGGCCGCGCTAATCCGACCTACCCTTTACGCCACCACCACCGCCACCGTCCCAGCATTGACCGTCGCCGTCGTCACCCGCGCAATCACGTTCGACGGCGCCGCCGTGCCGATCAGTTTATTCACCTGCTTGAACTGCGCCACCAGCTTGCCCGGCGTCAAGGTCACCACCGTGTAACCCTGCGCATCCGTATTCAGGTGCTTGATCCACGGATTGTTGCCCAGGCCGGACAATTGCTGCGCCAGGCCCAGCAGGGTCGTGCTGAAGTCAGTGCTTGCTTTCAAGCCCGCCTGCACGGCAACGACCGTCGCGTCGAGTTGCGCTTCCGGCACGCCCTTGGCGGCCAGCGCGCCGCGCAGCTGCACGCGCAATTGCTCCAGCAGGCTGTCGACGGTGGGCGCCGCCTTGCCCATGGTGTAGTCGAGCAGGTTGACGTCGAGATTGACCGTACCCAGGCCCGTGACGGGAATGGCCAGCGGGTAGCTGACGAGGGTGCCGATATCACCCATGGCGCCGGCGGCCGACTTCAGATAGCTGAAGAAGGAATCCGAGCTGACGCCGGCCGACACCAGGTCGACCATCACGGGCGTGCCGCCGCCAGCGGCGTCGAAATCATCGCTGACGGTGCCGGCAAAAAACGAGTGGATATCGCCGGTCAGCGCCACCACGTTGCCGATGACATTGTTTTTCAGGTGCGCCATCAGGTTCTTGCGCTCGCTGTTGTAGCCATCCCACTGGTCGCAATTGAGCAAGAAACGCGTAAAGAACGGCGCCAGCGCCGCTTGCTGGCCGGAAGCGGCGACAAAGCTTGAGGCGGCGCCCTTGGCCTGCACGTCGGGCTTGATCCAGCCGAAGGCGATCACTTGCGCCGCGGCGGCCGGCGAGCCGCTGTTGTAGGCGGCCACCGTGATGCCGGCCTGGGCCGCGCTCAAACCGGCGCTCACGGCGGCGGCGCCTTGCGCACCGGCATTGGCTGCGGCGCCGGCAATCGCCATGGCCGCCGCTTGCGCCACGGTCGTCGAGGCGCCCGCCGTCGAGGCAGCCACGATGGCGGACGCCAGCGGCACGCTGCCGCCCACCAGTGGCAAGGTGCTGGCGATGGCCTTGCCCACGTTAGCCATGGCGCTCAAGGCCAGCAAGGTGGCAATCGCATCCGTGCCATTCAGGCCCATACGCAGCAAGGACACTTCATTGCCCCACAGCTTCCAGGTGGACGTGGCCGCCTTCATCTTGCTTTTCCACCAGTCACGCTGGGTCGTGCCCAGCATGCCGACGGCGGCCAGCGGGTCCGTGCCGGCTTTCGTGGCGGCCGCCATTTTCTGCCCTTCCACGCTGTCGAACAGCGCTTGCGGCACCAGGTAGCGGCTGCCGATGCTGCCCAGCGGCTTGCCCGTGGCCGGATTGATGGTCGATTCGGCGATCGCGTGGTCGGCGCGGTACAGGCGCTCGTCCGTCATCACCAGCTGCATCAGTTTGCCGAACTGGAAATCGCGGTAAATCTGGATATTCTGGAACGTTGTCGCGGCGGCATCGAAGGTGACGTCGGCCGGCATGTATTCGAACCAGGCCTGGTTGGCGCTGCGCCGGCGCGCCGGCTGGTGCAAATCGCTGCCGTCGGCGGCCACGATGCCTTCATAGGTGGACGCGTCCTGCCAGGCGTCGTCCGTGAACTCATGGTCGTCCCAGATGGCGATGAAGGCGAAGCGCTCGTGCACGGCTTGCAGGCGCGTATCGGTGCGGTATTTCTTGTACAGGTAGCGGTAATCGGCCACCGTGGTCGCGTACTTGGCGCCCGCGCTGCCGCTCTTGAACGTGCCATCGGGCAATTTCAGCTGGTCGTGGCGGCTTTCCACGGCGCCGCTCTGGAAGGCCTCGCCCACCGTTTCATAGATGTAATCGCCCAGGTGAACGATGAAGTCGAGCGCTTCGTTGGCGGCGATGTGCGACAGCGCGCCCCAGTGGTTGATGCTCCAGTCCTGGCACGTCAGGTAGGCGAACTGCAACTGCGCTACGTCGCTAGTCGCGGCGGGCGCCGTCTTGAAGCGGCCCACGTTCGAGCGCACGTCGCCGGCGATGAACTGGTAAAAATACACCTGGCCAGGCTGCAAGCCCGTGACCTTGTGGCGCAAAGTGTTGTCGAAATCGGCCTTCAATGGCAACTTGGCATCGACGATGGGCGTGCCGGCCAGGGCCGTGTTGCTGCCCAGGGCAGCCGTATTGTCGCTGGCGCTGACGATCAACCGCACGGCCACGTCGGACTTGCCGGCCACGGCGGGCGCGACGGCGTCAAAACTGGCGGGCACGACGCGCGTCCACAGCATGGCGCTGTCGGCGCGCGGATCGCCCGAGGCCACGCTTTGCGGGAATTTCCAGTCGCTGCCCGAGGCCAGCGGCACGCCAGGATCGCTGTAATCGGTGCTGCCGCAGGCGGCGAGGCCGACAGTGGCCACGGAAACCGTGATAAAGCCACCCAATTTCAGAAATTGCCGCCTGTCCATTTGACTTGCCATGATGTAGCGCCCTCGATATGGTGAAAGCGCGTCACTTTAGCAACAGATTGTGTCATCCTGATGACGGGGCCATGCCGCTTGGCCGGGGGCCGATATGCTAAAATGTCGGCCACAATTGAACACCTAGTCTAAGGAAGATTCGACATGGCAGGACATAGCAAATGGGCCAATATCAAGCATAAAAAGGCTGCCACCGATGCCAAGCGCGGCAAAATCTGGACGCGCCTGATCAAGGAAATCACGGTCGCAGCCCGCATGGGCGGCGCCGACGCGATCACCAATCCGCGCCTGCGCCTGGCGGTCGACAAGGCGGCTGACGCCAATATGCCGAAAGACAACGTCCAGCGCGCGATCAACCGCGGCAGCGGCGGCGTCGATGGCGCCAACTATGAAGAAGTGCGCTACGAAGGCTACGGCGTGGGCGGCGCGGCCGTCATCGTCGAATGCATGACCGACAACAAGGTGCGCACGGTAGCCGAAGTGCGTAACGCCTTCAACAAGAATGGCGGCAACATGGGCAATGAAGGCTCCGTCGCCTTCATGTTCCAGCACTGCGGCCAATTGCTGTTCGCGCCGGGCACCGACGAAGACAAGCTGATGGAAGCGGCCCTGGAAGCGGGCGCCGACGACGTCATCGCCGATGAAGAAGGCGGCTTCGAAGTGCTGACCCCCGTGCACGATTTCGCCACCGTCAAGGAAGCGCTGGAAGCGGCCGGCTTCAAGGCCGAAGTGGCCGAAGTCATCATGAAGCCGGCGACGGAAACCGTGTACGCGGGCGACGACGCCATCAAGATGCAAAAGCTGATCGATGCGCTGGAGCTGCTGGACGATGTCCAGGAAGTCTTCACCAACGCATTAATAGAGAATTAATCTAGAGAATTAATCACTCTGCACACAAGGGCGGCACCGCCGCCCTGCAACCCACCTTGAACGAACGGTCCCTATGAAAATTCTGGTAGTCGGCTCTGGCGGCCGCGAACACGCCCTGGCCTGGAAACTGGCACAGTCCGAACGCATACAGATGGTGTATGTCGCGCCGGGCAACGGCGGCACCGCGCGCGATGCGCGCCTGGTCAATCTCGACATCAGCGACCCGCAATTGCTGGCCGACTTCGTTCAGCAGGAACACATCAGCCTCACGGTCGTCGGCCCGGAAGTGCCATTGGCGGCGGGCATCGTCAACCTGTTCCGCTCGCGCGGCCTGAAAATCTTCGGCCCGACGAAAGAAGCGGCGCAGCTGGAATCGTCGAAAGACTTCGCCAAGGCCTTCATGCAGCGCCACGGCATCCCGACGGCCGCTTACCAGACGTTCTCCGACGTCGCCCCCGCGCATGCCTACATCGATGCCATGGGCGCGCCGATCGTCATCAAGGCCGACGGCCTGGCCGCCGGCAAGGGCGTGGTCGTTGCCATGACCCTGGAAGAAGCGCATCAGGCGGTCGACATGATGCTGTCCGATAACCAGTTCGGCGACGCCGGCGCGCGCATCGTCATCGAGGAATTCCTCGCCGGCGAAGAAGCGAGCTTCATCGTCATGTGCGATGGCAAGAACATCCTGCCGCTGGCCACCAGCCAGGACCATAAACGCCTGAAGGATCACGACCAGGGCCCGAACACGGGCGGCATGGGCGCGTACTCGCCGGCACCCATCGTCACGCCGGCCATGCATGCGCGCGTCATGCGCGAGATCATCGTGCCAACCATCCAGGGCATGGCCAAGGATGGCATCACGTTTACGGGCTTCCTGTATGCCGGCCTGATGATCGACGACAAGGGCACGCCGAAGACGCTGGAATTCAACTGCCGCATGGGCGACCCGGAAACGCAACCGATCATGGCGCGCCTGAAGACCGACCTGGTCACCGTCATGGAGCACGCCGTCAACGGCACGCTCGACGCGGTGGAACTGGAATGGGACCGCCGCACGGCTGTCGGCGTCGTCATGGCCGCCGCCGGCTACCCGGACGATCCCGTCAAGGGTACGCCGATTGGCGACATCCCGGCCGAAACCGTCGACTCCGTCACCTTCCATGCGGGCACCCGCATCGAGGGCGAGCGCCTGGTCACCAACGGCGGGCGCGTGCTGTGCGTGGTCGGTCTGGGCGACAGCATCAAGATGGCGCAGAAGCAGGCGTATGAAACGGTGGAAAAAATCCATTTCGACGGCGCGCAGTACCGCCGCGACATCGGCTGGCGCGGTTTGAAGCATTGATCGCTCCATAGCGATCACACGACGGGCCGGCGCGGAATTCATCCGCCCGGCCCGTTTTCATTTTGATTGCCCCCCATTCCTCGCCATGACCATACCAACCGGCCTTGCCGCATCAGACAACGATGCCCCGGTGAGCCCCCTGACCTGGCTGACGCTTGCCTCGCTGCTCGTTGCCGGCCTGGCTTGGTACTGGTTCAGCAGCTATGCCGTACCGCGCTGTGACACCAGACAAACCGTGGCCGCGGTCACGGATGGCAAATTCAGCCTGCACGATGTCAAGCAGGCCGGCTATGCCTGGTCGCAAAAAACCCGTGGCTGCCTGGCCACCATCATGCAGGACGGCAAGCCGCTGCAATACGCCTGGACCATTTCGCGTGTGGAAGGCCGCCGCAAAAGCCGCCTGGAGTATGACCACGCGCATCCGGGCATCGTGCAAACGCGCTTTGCCGACATCGCCTGGCATGGCGGCTTTGCGCAGCAGGGCCAGCCCATCGGGCGCGATGGGCTGAAGAATGCAGTACTGGCCGGCATGGATGCACTGCGCGGCAAGCCGCTCTACCATGTCAACCTCAACGCAGTGGTGTCGCCGCAGCACTACCGTGAAATTGGCGATATTGAAGCGCTGGCACCATGCAAGGAAGTATTGCCCGGCGTGGTTTCCTGCCGCCTGCTGCTGATCCGCAACGACCTTGCGCCCGCTGCCGCGACAAAGGTGCTGGCAGTCTCGGTGCTGCAGCAAGGCGACTTTACTTTCCAGCGCAGCAAAGATGGCAAGAACTGGTCAGTAACACCGCAGTTCAGGACAGAACTGGATCAGGCGCCACTTCAATAGTACGCTAGGGAAACGAGATTGCATTGTAAAATTTATCATCTTAAATTTTGATAAACCCATTCCCGATGACAAGCAATCTCCCCGTGTCCACGCATACTTCCGTCGAGGCGCTGCATGTGCTGAAGCTGCTCACGCGCCGCCAGCGTGAGCAGGCGCTGGCGCATCCCGACTTGCCGCAGCTTGCCATCGGTACGCCGCTACCCGACACCTTGCTGTGGTTGTACCGGCGCCAGATCGTTACGTCCGAGGATGTGACGAGCCTGTCGTCGAGCGTGGCGCGCCACTTCAGCGGCGACGAGCTGGCACTGCGCTTGTCGATCTTGCAGCAGGTGGTGGAGGTGCTCAATCACGAATCGCTCGATCATCTGCGCGACGAAGCAATCATTACGCCAGAGCTTTATCAACAGGCGCTGCCGCACCTGCCCGGCGACGTTCTGCTGCCCACGCCGGGCGAAGCGCTGAACTGGATGCTCCATGTGGGGCTGCTGCCGCGCGCGCAGTTCAAGACCACGGTGCAGCGCATCGAGGCCGGCGGCAGCGACGATGCAAAGCGCGTGGTCCGGCATGCGCAAGCGCGCCAGGATGAACATAAAAAGGCGGTACGCGGCGTGGTCCTCGACGGTTTGTTTCCCGGCTCGCGCCTGGCCTGGCTGATCGGCGCGCCGCTGGCGCTGGCCGGCATGGTCTGGTATGTGATGAGCGGCAATTCCGTGCCCGAGTGCGACTCCACCGACACGCTCACCACCATGACACGCATGCTCAACAAGGCGGCGCCGGAAGGCACGGGCAAAGCAAGCCTGCACGACGTGAAAGAAGCCGGTTACGCCTCGTCACAACATATCCGTGGCTGCCTGGCCACGATAGCACTCGATGGCAAGAAGATGGGCTATGCCTATACCGTCGCGCGCGACGACAGCGGCAGCAAGAGCCGCATCAGCTATACGGGTGCGCAACCGTTGCTGGTCCAAGCGCGCTTTGGCACCATCCGCGATGGCGACTTTGCCCAGCAAGCCAAGCCCCTGGGGCGCGAGGCGCTGGAAAAGGCTTTCCGCGACGGCATGGATGGTGCGCGCATCATGCCCCGGCCACGGCAAGCGTTTTCGCTGACGCAATCGATGGAGCGCACGCGCGAAATCGCCGAAATCGAACCGCTGGCGCCATGCAAGGAAATCTCGCCGGGCATCTATTCCTGCCGCCTGCTGATCGAACGCAATGACGCCTTGCTGGGCATGCTCAACGGCGGCACGGCAGTGATGCAGGAAGGCGAGTTTACCTTCCAACGCGACGCTGCCGGCAATGGCTGGTCGGTAACGCCACAATTTGCCCTGGAGCTGCGCCAGGCCAAAATAAAAGAGTAAATAAAAGAGTAAATTCATGCATACCGAACCACCCCACGCATCGCTGGACCAGCTGCACCAGCTGGGCCTGATCACCGCGCAGGAACTCGACGAGGCCAACTCGGAACGCGATGTCGCCGCCCATGAGCGCCTGCACCCGCCCGAGGAGCCGGTCGACATGCCGGAACTGGCGCAGGATGCCGACCTGGTCACCACCCTGGGCTGGCTGCTGCTGACCGATCTGCTGCCCAAGAACGACTTCGACAAGCGCGCGGCCACACTGCCACCCCGGCAACAGGCGCTGGCAGCAGAGGGGGTGCGGTACTACAACCGCCGCGAGGTCGACGCCTTGTACGAGCTCGATTTGCTGAACCAGTTCCAGCGCGATGCCGCACACGCGGCGGTGCCTGCCGACCGCATGTTCTACACGCCCTGGATCGCCATGCGCTGGCTGGTGGTCAACGGCGTACTATCGACGCAGCAGTTCGAAGCGCTGGCAGTGCGCGTGCGTGAACATGGCAGCGCACTGGCGCGCGAAATCATGGAAGCGTCCAGGCTGCGTCATGGTCACGACCGCATCCCGTACAAGCGGCCACCGGCCTGGAAAAGCGCCTTGATCGTGCTGGGCATGATCCTGGTGATGTCCGTGCTTTACGGTGTTGTGACCGGAGGCCTGCGGCCATGAGCACCGATCCGCGCCTCAAACCGCTCGGCGAACTGCGGCAACTGGACCTGATCACCAGCGACGAATACGACGATACGCTGGCCGAGCTGCAGATCATTGAGATCCAGCGCGCGCACAACGCCGCCGAAGACATCGATGTGCCCGAACTGGCGATGAATGCCGACCAGATCAAGACGCTGGCCTGGCTGCTGAGCGCCGAACTGGTGCCCGAGGAGCGTTTTTTCAGGATGCTGCGCAAGCTGCCCGCCGATGAACCACGCCGGCAACTGGCCAGCGCCGCGCTGCGGCAGGTGAACCGGCAAGCGGTCGATGCGCTGTACCAGCAGAACCTGATCAACGCCTGGCAGCGCGACGCCGCCCACGACAGCCTGCCGGCCGATCACCTTGCCGCCACGCCCGTCACGGCCTTGCGCCACATGCTGAAACAGGGCACGCTATCGCCGCTGCAATACAAGGAGCTGCAAGCGCGCACGCGCGCGAACGGCTCGCAACTGGAGCGCTTGATCGTCGACGCCGCCGGCAAACCGCCGACTCAATATGGCCGGCCCCGCCCGCGCCCTTCCACCATCATGGCTGCGGCACTGCTGCTGGCGATACTGACGATACTGACGATGCTGACGTATGCAGGACGCGCATGGTTCAAGCGCGAGCAAGCAGTGCCTGTGGCACCGCTGGCGCAGCCGGCCGACACGATCGAACGCACGGACCTGCAACAGCGCGCGGCAAGCATGGTGGAGGGCGCCCGCCAGCCAGGCGCCGATGCGCCCCAATTCGAGGTGCAGGTAATACAGGACAAGCCGCCTCAGTAAAGCAGGGACGGCAACAGCATCGCCGGTTTTGCTATCACAAAAATCCGTTACAGGGTACAATCCGTCCTTACTTTTTTATTTCGGCCTCGTCGGCCCACGCGATGTCGTCAACTCCCTCTCCTTCGGCCGTCAAAGCCTATTTGCTCGATTTGCAAAGCCGTATCGTGCAGGCGCTCGAAGCGCAGGACGGCAAGCCGTTCCTGACCGATGCCTGGCAGCGCCCCGAGGGCGGTGGCGGCATTTCGCGGCTGATCGAGGAAGGCAATGTGTTCGAGCGTGGCGGCGTGAATTTTTCGCACGTCACCGGCGCCGCACTGCCGCCATCGGCCGCAGCCGCGCGCCCTGAACTGGGTGGCAAGGCGTGGGAAGCGATGGGCGTGTCGCTGGTGCTGCATCCGCGCAATCCCTACGCGCCGACGGTGCACATGAACGTGCGTTTTTTCAGCACCGTGAATGCCGATGGCGCTCCCGTATGGTGGTTCGGCGGCGGCATGGATTTGACGCCGTACTACGGCGACGCGGGCGACGTGAAGCACTTTCACCAGGTGTGCCATGCTGCGCTGGCGCCGTTTGGCGCGCAGCTGCATCCGAAGTTCAAGCAGTGGTGCGATGATTATTTCTACCTGAAGCACCGGCGCGAAGCGCGCGGCGCCGGTGGCATCTTCTTCGACGACTTCAATGCCCTGGGCTTTGACGACAGTTTCGCGATGATGCGCAGCGCCGGCGACGCCTTCATCGACGCGTATGTGCCGATCCTGGCGCGGCGCAAGGACACGCCCTACGGCGAACGCGAACGCGATTTCCAGTGCTACCGGCGCGGACGCTATGTCGAGTTCAACCTGGTGTTTGACCGCGGCACCCTGTTCGGGTTGCAATCGGGCGGACGCACCGAGGCGATCCTGATGTCGATGCCGCCCGTGGTCAAGTGGCGCTACGACTGGCACCCGGAAGCGGGCAGTCCCGAAGCGGCGTTGTATACTGACTTCCTCGTGCATCGCGACTGGCTGCAGGCGTGACCGAAGGTAGTACGGCATGCGTGACGCTGCTGGGCGGCAGCTACGATCCGGTGCACATGGGCCATGTCGCGCTGGGCACGCATTTTTCCAGCCTGCTGCACGCCGATGAGCTGCGCGTGATTCCGGCGGGCGCGCCCTGGCAAAAGAGCAAGCTGGGCGCCACCGGTCAGCAGCGCGCCGAGATGGCCGGCCTGGCTTTTGCCGGCCTGCCCCTGCCCGTGGTGATCGACCGCCAGGAAATCGAGCGCAGCGAACATGGCCAGGCCAGCTACACCATCGATACCTTGCGCCAGGTACGCGCCGAGTTGGGAGCGCGCGCTTCCATCGTTTTTCTGATGGGCGCCGACCAGCTGCAGCGGCTCGCGACATGGCGCGAATGGCAGCAATTATTTGAATACGCGCATATCTGCGTCGCGGCCCGCCCCGGCTTCGCGCTGAATGACACAGCAGTACCGCAAGTGGTCGCCGACGAATTTTCGCGCCGCCTGGGGTCGCTGGACAGCATCCGCAACACGCCGCACGGTCTGACTTATCTGGCACAGGACTTCGCGGTGGATATCTCCGCCACCGAAATACGTGCGGCATTACAACGGGGGAATCGGGCAAACTCGCTTGTTTCCCCGCTAGTGCTAGACTATATTGAACAACATAATTTATACAAAAGCTAAATGGACATCAAAAAACTGCAAACCCTCGTCGTTGACGCCCTTGAAGACGTCAAAGGCCAAGACATCGCCGTCTTCGAAACGAGTCATCTGACCAGCCTGTTCGACCGCATCGCGATCGTCTCCGGTACCTCGAACCGTCAAACCAAGGCGCTGGCCGCCTCAGTGCGCGACAAGGTCAAGGACGCCGGCGGCCAAATCATCGGCATGGAAGGCGAGGAAACGGGTGAATGGGTGCTGGTCGATCTGGGCGACATGATCGTCCACATCATGCAAGCGCCTATCCGCGCCTACTACCGCCTGGAAGAAATCTGGGGCGATACCCCGATCAAGCTCGGTGCCGCCAAGCGTGCGCCGAAAAAAGCCGGCGACGACGAGCCGAAGAAAATCAGCGGCCATCTGGCAGCGAGCAAAGCCAAGGTCGAAGTTTCGCCCGTGATCGAAAAGAAAACACCAGCGAAGAAAGCCACGGCAGCCACCGCCGCCAAGAAAGCCCCGGCGAAAAAAGCCGCCTCGAAAGCTGTCGGCAAGACCGTGAAAATCGCGCCGACCAAGACCGAAGCGGCTGCCGTGAAAGCCTTGAAAGCGCTGCCAGAGAAAAAAGTGCGCACCCCGCGCGCGGCCAAACCGGCAGCCGATGCTGCACCGGCAAAAACCGTGATCAAGCGTATCAAAAAAGTCGAAGCGTAAGCCTCGATGCAGCTCATCATCGCTGCGGTCGGCCATAAAATGCCGGCCTGGATAGAGACGGGCTTCGCGGAATACGCGAAGCGCATGCCGCCGGAATTGCGCATCGTGCTGAAAGAAATCAAGCCGGTGGAGCGTTCCGGCAGCAAGACCGCCGCTACGGCGATGGCGCTGGAACGCGAACGCATCGAAGCCGTCCTGCCCAAGGGCGTGCGCATCATCGCCCTCGACGAACGCGGCAAGGATCTGACCAGCGTCGGCCTGTCGCAGCAGTTGATGGCGTGGCAGCAGGATGGCCGCGACACCGCCTTTTTGATCGGCGGCGCCGACGGCCTAGATCCGCAGCTCAAGGCGCGTGCCGAAGGCATGCTGCGTATTTCCAGCATGACACTGCCGCACGGCGTGGTGCGCGTGATCCTCGCCGAGCAGCTGTATCGTGCCTGGTCGATCACGCAAAACCACCCCTACCACCGCGTCTGAACTCCCCCATGAAAACGGCTGATCACAAGATCTACCTCGCTTCCAAAAGCCCGCGCCGGCGCGAACTGCTGCGCCAGATCGGCATCGATTTCGAATTGCTGCTGCTGCGCAGCGATGGCCCGCGCGGCGCCGACGTCACCGAGGAAGTCCTTCCCGGCGAATCGGCGCTCGACTATGTCGCCCGCGTGGCGAATGAAAAAGCCGCCTTCGCCTGGGACCTGGTACGCCGCCGCCACCTGACAGCGCGCCCCGTGCTGGCGGCCGACACCACCGTCACCATCGACGGCGTCATCCTCGGCAAGCCGGCCGACCGGGCGGAAGCTGTGGCGATGCTGCAGCAGCTGTCGGGCCGCACGCATCAGGTACTCACCTCGATCGCCGTGCACTACAAGGACTTCGCCGAGCAGCACACGCAGGTGTCGCAAGTGCGCTTCGGCGTGCTCTCGCCCGCGTCCATCGCCGCGTATTGCGCCACGCCGGAGCCGTACGACAAGGCCGGCGGCTACGGCATCCAGGGCAGCGCCGCGCTGTTCGTCGAGCATATCGAAGGCAGCCATTCCGGCATCATGGGCCTGCCCCTGTACGAAACTGCACAGTTGCTAAGGCTAGCTGGTTTGCCCCTGCCCTGATCCCGGGTATGATGTCATTCGTTGCCTCCACTTCCCCGCCTCCATGAACGAAGACATCCTGATCAATATCACGCCGCAAGAAACGCGCGTCGCCCTCATACTCCAGGGCGCCGTGCAGGAATTGCACATCGAGCGCACGCTCACGCGCGGCCTGGCCGGCAATGTGTATTCCGGCAAAGTGGTGCGGGTGTTGCCGGGCATGCAATCGGCCTTCATCGACATCGGCCTGGAGCGCGCCGCGTTTTTGCACGTGGCCGACATCTGGGAAGCGCGCGGCCACGATGGCCAGAACGCCACGCCCGCTCCCATCGAAAAAATCCTCTTTGACGGCCAGGTGCTGACGGTGCAGGTGATCAAGGATCCGATCGGCACCAAGGGTGCGCGCCTGTCGACGCAGATTTCCATCGCCGGGCGCATGCTGGTGTACCTGCCGCAAGACAAGCACATCGGTATCTCGCAGAAAATCGAAAAGGAAGCGGAACGCGAGCAATTGCGCGTGCGCCTGCAAAGCCTGCTGCCGCCCGATGAAAAGGGCGGCTACATCGTGCGCACCATGGCCGAGGACGCTTCCGACGCGGACCTGAAGGCGGACGTCGACTACCTGCGCAAGACCTGGAGCACCATCACGCACGGCGCGCGCACGCGTCCCGCCACCAGCCTGCTGCACCAGGACTTGAGCCTGGCGCAGCGCGTGCTGCGCGACTTCGTCGGCGATGAAACTGCCACCATCCAGGTCGACTCGCGCGAAAATTATGTGAAATTGCGCGAATTCGCGGAAATCTACACGCCCAGCGAACTGACGCGCCTGCAGCACTACACGGGCGAGCGCCCCCTGTTCGACCTGTACGGCGTGGAAGAAGAAATCCTGCGCGCACTGGGCCGCCGGGTCGACCTGAAATCGGGCGGCTACCTGATCGTCGACCAGACGGAAGCGATGACCACCATCGACGTCAACACGGGCGGTTTTGTGGGTGGGCGCAATTTCGCCGACACGATTTTCAAGACCAACCTGGAAGCGGCGCACGCCATCGCGCGCCAGCTGCGCTTGCGCAACCTGGGCGGCATCATCATCCTCGACTTCATCGACATGGACAATGCCGAGCACCGCAACGCCGTGCTGGCCGAACTGAAACGCACCTTGTCGCGCGACCGCACCAAGGTGTCGGTGAGCAATTTCTCGCCGCTGGGCCTGGTGGAAATGACGCGCAAGCGCACGCGCGAATCGCTCGCCCACATCCTGTGCGAACCGTGCCCCGCCTGCGCCGGCAAGGGACAAGTCAAGACCTCGCGCACCATCTGCTATGAAATCCTGCGCGAACTGCTGCGCGAAGCGAAACAGTTCAACCCGCGCGAGTTCCGCATCCTCGCCTCGCAGGAAGTCGTGGATCTGTTCCTCGAAGAAGAATCGCAGCACCTGGCCATGCTCGGTGATTTCATCGGCAAGAAAATCTCGCTGCAGGTGGAAAATGCCTACCACCAGGAGCAGTACGACGTCATTCTGATGTAGCCATGCCCGGCACCACCGCCTTCTGGCGCGACCCGGCGCTGCCCCACGTGGAAAGCCGGCGCGCCTGTCACAGCCGGGCGTGCTACAAGCCGCACAGCCATCCCACGTTTTCGATCGGCGCCGTCGACGCTGGCGGCAGCATCTTTACGGGCAGCAAAAACGGCAAGGTCGGCCTCGGCAATGGCAGCCTGGTGCTGGTACCGGCCGGCTGCGTGCACGCCTGCAATCCCCTGCCTGACGCCTTCTGGAGCTACCAGATGCTGCATCTCGATGCGCGGTGGCTGCAAGCACACGCGCCGGCGCTCGATGGCGACACGGCGACGGTGTTGCACTGCCCGCGGCTGTACACACAGTTTTGCGCCATGCATGCGCTGCTGTTCTCAACAGCGAGCGCAGGTGAAAAAAATGCGGCGCTGCTGGCGTTCCTGGGCGCTTGCGCCGATACCCGTGCAGACCTGCTGCCCTCGGAGCGCAAGCCGCTGCCGCTGCAACTGGCGCCCGTGCTCGAAACGCTGCAGGCGCGGCCTTCGGCCAGCCTGCGGCAGCTGGCGCAAGCGGCGGGCCTGAGCCCTTATCAATTGATCCGCGCTTTTCGCGCCGCCACGGGCATGACGCCGCATGCCTACCAGCTAAATATGCACGTCAACCGCGCGCGCAGCCGCTTGCAGGCAGGGACGGGGCTGGCGCAACTGGCGCATGAGCTGGGTTTTGCCGACCAGAGCCATCTGCAACGCGTCTTCAAGGCGCATGCGGGCATCACGCCGGGGCGCTATCGCAGCCAAGGCAGCTGAGGCGCCCGCAATTTTCTTCAATACAGGCTGTCGTCAGCCCCGGCATACTCGCGCATCGCCATTGCCGGAGCCAAACTCCATGCAGGATTTCCTCTTCATCGCCGCCGCCCACTTTCTTTCCCTGCTGTCGCCCGGTCCCGATTTTTTCCTGATCGCACGCACCTCGCTGGCCCACGGCTGGCGCGGCGCCGCCGGCACGTGCGTGGGCATTACGCTGGCCAATGCGGTGTTTATCGTGGCGGCGTTTGCGGGACTATCGGTGCTCAAGGCGGGCAGTACGCCATTCATGCTGGTGCGGCTGGCCGGATGCGCCTATCTGCTGTACCTGGGCTGGCTGTTCCTGCGCCATGCGGGCAAGAGCAGCCTGGATGCCAAGCCCGCCACCGGCAAGGCGCGCTGGCACGGCGGTGTCGCGATGGGATTTGTCTCCGCCATCCTGAACCCGAAGAATGCGCTGTTCTACGTCAGCCTGGCCACCGTGCTGGCCGCCAGGCAGACGCGTCCCGTGGCGATGGTGGCGTATGGCGCGTGGATGATTTTTGCCGTGCTGGCGTGGGATATGGCGGTGGCGCTGGCCATCGGCAGCAGCGCCCTGCGGCAGCGCTTTGCGCGCGCGCTGCCGCTGCTGGAGCGGCTGTCGGGCGTGATGCTGATCGTGCTGGCGGTGGTGCTGTTGGCGGATCAGGCTGGCAATGGATCCAGGTAAAACACGGCGTACACTTTCAGTGGCGACGTTTCAGTGGCTTTTTCCGAGCGCACGACGGAGCAGTCGTCGGCGGCCAGGCTGCGCCAGTTCTGGATGCCCGCCTTGGCGAACATCGCGTGCGCGGGGGCATTCGCGGCCAGGTCCAGCACCAGGCAGGCGTTGCGCGGGCCGGCGCCATAGTTGACGGCGCGGATCTCGATGCCGAAGGTCGTCATCCACGGTTCCCACAAGCCTTTTTCCTTGCCGGCGGCCATGCGGTCCAGCATTTCGCCAAAGCTCAAGCCTTTCTTGACGGTATCGCGCAAGGCTTGCAACGACGGCGCCAGGCGTGGATCGGGCTGCTTGTTACCGGCGCGAATTTCGGCGATCGCCTTCAATTCCTTGATGATGGCGGCATCGCGCTCCGTGTAGTCGCGCATGCGTGCGTAAAACTCGGCATCGAGGAAAGGATTGACGGTCAGCTTGGCGACGCCCTCTTCGCGGCGTTTCGGGGAAGGCGTGGTGGTTTTGGTCATGGCGGTGGAGGGCAAAATACGTTGAGGGGCGCCAGTGTACCACCTTGCAGCGGCGCGGCCACTGGTGTTGCATCAGCCCCTGGGAGCGGCCGTCGATTCGCGCACCACCAGTTCGGGTTTCAGGCGCACGTCGAGCACCGCGGAATCGGGCGAGGCGATGGTTTGCAGGATCAGCCGCGCCGCTTCCGTGCCGATGCCGTGGTGGCGGATGCGGATGGTGGTGAGCGGCGGACGGATCATGTCCATGTACGGCATGTCGTTGTGGCCCACCACGGAAATATCTTCCGGGCAGCTCAAGCCCAGTTCGCGGATGGCATCGTAGCAGCCGATGGCCACCAGGTCGCTGCCCGTCACCACGGCCGTCGTCTGCGGCGACTGGCGCAGCAGTTCCAACAGGGCCGCCTTGCCGCATTCGCGCGAGTAGCCGCTGCTTTCAAACACGAACGCTTGCGAGGGATCGAGTTCGCTGGCCTGGATGGCGGCCAGGAAACCGAGGCGGCGCACATGCCCCGTGGACAGGTTTTCCGGGCCGGCAATGTGCGCGATATGGCGGTGGCCCAGCGCCAGCAAGTGCTCGACGGCCAGGCGCATGCCGACCACGTCGTCGCTGACGACGCAGGAAGCGACGCCCGTCTCGTCGCTGCGGTTGACGGTGACCACCGGCACATTCTGGTCGATGCACATCTTGATGACGGGATCGTGGCGCCGTGCGGTAGCCAAAATCAAGCCGTCGACCTGCTGCCCCAGCAGGCGGTTGATGACAAACAGCTGCTCTTGCTCGTCGGCACCCACGTTGGCGACGATGGCCAGGTAGCCATGCTTGCGCAAGCCTTCCTCGATGCCCAGCAGAATCGGTGGAAATACCGCATTGGTAATGTCGGGCAAGACCACGCCGATGATGCGCGACTTGCGCGTGACCAGGGTGGAGGCGGCGCGATTGGGCCGGTAGCCGAGCCGGCCCGCTTCGGCCAGCACACGCGTGGCCACCTCGGCGCTGACCATTTGCCGCGTTGCCGGGTTCATCACGCGCGAGACGGTGGAAAAGTGCACGCCGCTGGCCCGCGCGACGTCGCTTAAGGTGGGGTTCTTGTTTGTCATGGGCTTCCCGGATCGCAATACGCTGATTTTATCGCAAAAAATGCCCATACCGTCAAAAACCGAGCAAACGCTTGCATTGAAATAATGCCGTTGCCCAAAGCAGTTTTGAGACTTTTAAGTACAATCCAGCCTTGACAGCGTGCAAACGCTTGCATAACATGGCCCGGATTGACCACTCGGGCCTGGTTGCCCTTCCCAGAATTCTTATGTCTACTTCCCACAGCAAGCACGCCGAACAGAACGGCGAAACCTTCAACCTGAAAGAAGCCGCCCTCGCCTATCACGCGGAACCCCGCGCAGGCAAGATTTCCGTGACGCCAACCAAACCGCTGGGCGACGCCCGCGCCCTGACCCTGGCGTACTCGCCAGGCGTCGCCTTTGCCTGCGAAGCCATCGTGGAAGATCCGCGCACGGCCGGCATCTACACCTCGCGCAGCAACCTGGTGGCCGTGATCACGAACGGCACGGCGGTGCTGGGCCTGGGCGATATCGGCCCGCTGGCCAGCAAACCGGTGATGGAAGGCAAGGCTTGCCTGTTCAAGCAATTTGCCGACGTCGATGTGTTCGACATCGAACTGGCCGAGAACGATCCCGACCTGTTCATCGACACCGTGGTGCGCATGGAGCCGACCTTCGGCGGCATCAACCTGGAAGACATCAAGGCGCCCGATTGCTTCTATATCGAGCAGCAATTGCGCAAGCGCATGAACATTCCCGTCTTCCACGACGACCAGCACGGCACGGCCATCATCGTCGCAGCCGGCATCCTGAATGGCCTGGAACTGGTAGGCAAGGATATCGGCAAGGTGAAAGTGGCCGTCTCAGGCGCCGGCGCGGCCTCGATCGCCTGCCTCGACCTGCTCGTCTCGCTGGGCCTGAACAAGTCGCTGCTGAAAGTGTGCGACAGCCAGGGCGTGATCTACCCGGGCCGCGATGCCAGCATGGAAGAGAACAAGGCGCGCTACGCGAACGACACGAGCGACCGCGACCTGGCCGACGCCATGGTCGGCGCCGACATCTTCATCGGCGTCTCGAAGGGCGGCGTGGTGAGCGCACAGATGGTCGAATCGATGGCCGCCAAGCCGTTGATCTTCGCCCTGGCCAATCCGCATCCGGAAATCGCCCCGGAAAAGGTGCATGCCGTGCGCGACGACGCCATCGTGGCCACGGGCCGCTCCGATTACCCGAACCAGATCAACAACGTGCTGTGCTTCCCGTACATCTTCCGCGGTGCACTCGACGTGGGCGCCACCACCATCAATGAAGAAATGAAGCTGGCCTGCGTGCGCGCCATCGCCGCGCTGGCAAAAGAACCATTGCCGGGCCACACCACCAGCGCGCTGACGCCGCTGCAACTGATACCGTCGCCGTTCGACGAGCGCCTGCGCAGCTGGGTCGCGCCTGCCGTATCGCAAGCGGCCATCGCCACCGGCGTGGCCACGCGCGTGCCGGCCAGCGTCTGATACGCATGACAGGCCTCGCGGCCTTGTCAAAATAACAGCAAGTTACCATTGCTTACAAAAAAACCATGGCTAAAAACCATGGTTTTTTTTCATTTCGCCCTTGAGACCACCCATATAGTTATCGAAGAGCAAATTCCCGCTAAGCGTTTTTGCTGCCACCTTCGATTACAATGACGCCTACTTTATGTTGCTACAGTTGCCATAATGGCGACGTCGTGCGTTACCAAGGATATTCATGTTCGGCCTGACTTCTGTTTGTGTTTTTCTCTTTTCGGCATTGGCGCTGGCTGTCACCAGCGGATATTCCCTTGGTGCACTGGCGCTCCTGCTGGCCAGCAGCTGGCTGCTATGGAAACGCCCCCGCCTGCATCTGCAACGCCGCGATTATCTGATGCTCGGTACGCTGTTGCTGTACTTCTTCATTTTTACGGCCAACATGCTCTATCACGGCGATCCGGCGCGCGAACTCGACATGCCCCTACGGGCGCTGCTGGCCGTGCCGGTGCTGCTGCTGCTGCTAGCCTATCCGCCGCGGCCAGAGGCTTGGTGGAGCGGTGTCCCCATCGGAGCCATCGGCGGAGCCGCACTGGCTTTTTGGCAACTCATCATACTGAACGTGGAACGCCCCCAGGCGGCAACAAGCAACGCTATCCATTACGGCAATGTGAGCATGTTGCTAGGCATGCTATCGCTGAGTGGCCTGGTCTGGGCCCGCGAACAACGCCACCGTGCGGCATGGTCTGCACTCTTGCTGGTCGGCGGCCTGGCCGGGATACTCGGCTCTGTCGTCAGCGGCAGCCGCAGCGGCTGGCTGGCCTTGCCCGTTTGCGCTGGCATCATTGCCCTGCATTACGCGAAAAAGGATGGCAAACGCTATATCGCCAGCGCGGCCATCGCGATCGTCGCGCTGGGTGCGGTCACTTACTCCATGCCTAATTCCCAGATACGCAAGCGCATGCATGCCGCTGTGGAGGAGACGCAGAATTTTGAACATGGCGCCGATCTCAAATGGTCGTCTGTCGGACAGCGCCTGGAAATGTGGCGCACGGCCTTGCTGATATCGCGTGACCATTTGGTGGTGGGCATGGGCCGTACCGGTTACCTGGAAGCGAAGCGCGTGCTGGTGGCGGAAGGTAAGATGAGCAATGTCATCAGCGACTACACGAATGCGCATAACGACTATCTCGACACCTTGGTTAAACGCGGCATCACCGGCGTAATGGCCCTGCTGGCCCTGTTCCTTGTACCGCTGGCTCTCTTCGCGCGCGCCTTGCGGCGCGGCAGCGCCGCGGCCCAGCCCTATGCGCTGGCCGGCGTGGTGCTATGCACTTGCTACATGATTTTTGGCCTGACAACGAGCTCGCTCACCTTAAATATCGGCATCATCATGCTGGTTTTCCCGATGGTGATATTGTGGTCCATGCTGCGCCAGCAAGAACGCACTTCCTGAGTTCGTTTTCCGCCTGACCGTTTTTGCTGTCCCCTGCAAGGAACCATACCGATGCTCACGCCCGACCTGAAGCGCCTCACCGCGCTGCATGCGCCCTATAAGAAACACCTGGCCCTGGCCTTGCTGGCGATGGTCGTCACGGCGGCCACGGAGCCGCTGTTGCCGTATGCGCTCAAGTTACTGCTCGACAATGGCTTTGGTGGCAAGGTCAATTTTTCCTTCTGGCTGGTGCCGCTGATCGTCATCGGTATCTTTGCCATGCGCGGCGCATCGACGTTTGCCAGCAGTTACCTGATGAGCTATGTCTCCACACGCATCCTCAACGAACTGCGGCGCAGAATGTTTGCCAGCATGCTGAACTTGCCCATCGACTTCTACAACACGCACACGGTGGGCAAAGTCATCAACTCCATCATGTTTGAAGTGCAGCAGATCATCGAAATGGTGACCAAGGTGTTTACTTCGATCGTGCGCTCCTCGCTGACCGTGCTGGGCCTGCTGGCGTGGCTGCTGTACCTGAACTGGGTGCTGACCCTGGTCACCCTGGTGCTGCTGCCCCTGCTGACCATCGTCGTGCGCACCACGGGCAAGCGCCTGAAAAAACTCAACCGCGACTCGCTGGCCGTCAATGCCGAGCTGACCCAGGTCATCGAGGAAACCACGCGCGCCCAGCAAGTGATCAAGATCTTTGGCGGCCAGGAATACGAAAAATCGCGCTTCGAAGAGCGTGCCGAGCAATTGCGCCGCTACAGCATGCGCATGACGACGACCTTTTCCGCCACCGTGCCCATCACTCAGGTGATCACTGCTGCCGCCGTGGCCCTGGTCATCGTGATGGCCCTGTTCCAGTCGGAGCAGGGGCAAATCACGGTCGGCGGCTTCGTCTCCTTCATCACGGCCATGCTGATGCTGCTGACACCGTTAAAACAGCTGGCCGAAGTCAATGGCCCCCTGCAGCGTGGCATGGCCGCCGCCGAGGAAGTCTTCCAGCTGATCGACAAGACGCCGGAACGCACGGGTGGCAAGCCGCTCGCTGGCCGCAGCAAAGGCCGCATCGAATTCAAGGACGTGAGCTTTGCCTACCCTGGACATCAGGAGCCGGCCCTGCGACATATCGACCTGAGCATCGCGCCAGGACAAACGGTCGCCTTTGTCGGCATGTCAGGCGGTGGTAAATCGACCCTGGTCAGCCTGCTGCCCGGCTTTTACTCGGCCAGCAGTGGCGAGATCTTGCTCGATGGACAGAATATCGATGCCATCGCCCTGACCAGCCTGCGCAGCCAGATCGCCATGGTCAGCCAGCAAGTGGTGCTGTTCGACGATACCCTGGCCGCGAATATCGCGTATGGCGATGCGGCGCCGGACCGGCAGCGCATCGAAGCGGCCGCCGCGGCCGCCTTCCTGTCGGACGTCATCGACGGCTTGCCCGATGGCCTGGAAACACGCTTGGGCGACAACGGCTCGCGCCTGTCCGGCGGCCAGCGCCAGCGCGTGGCCATCGCCCGCGCCATCTACAAGGATGCGCCCATCCTGATCCTCGATGAAGCCACCTCGGCACTGGATACGGAGGCGGAACGGGCCGTGCAAGCGGCACTGGAGCACCTGATGCAAGGTAAAACCACCTTAGTTATTGCTCATAGGCTATCAACAATTGAACGTGCGGACCGTATCGTGGTATTGTCACATGGGAAAATAATGGAAACCGGCAGTCACCAGCAATTATTGGATGCCAACGGCGCGTATGCCAATCTGCATCGCCTGCAATTTTCCCAGCAAGTAGTTTGACACCATCGAATGAATACCTGAAATCGTACTGATACATGACGCCTTTGATTCCCGCCGAACTTCTACAAAAGTCGGACAAAATTCTTTTCATCGCCCATCTGGCGCTGGGAGACTTTACCTACCTGCAAAATGGTTTCCGCGCCTTCGCCGCGGCCTATCCCCATATGCAGATCCACCTGTGGGTCGACGAAGTGCGCCGCACGTCCGACGCCAGACAATGGGAAGGCTTGCGCACCTATTCGCTGTATGACTGGGTAGAGCAGTCGGGCCTGTTCTCCAAGGTGTACCGCAAGACCTACAGCCCCGCGCTCTACGAAGAGTCACTGCGCGAAGCGCAGGCGGAGCACTATCCCGTCGTCGTGTCGCTGGCCCACGTACGGCCGCAGCAGTACGCGGATCTTGCCCGCGCGATCAGCCCGCGTGGGCTGGTGATCGGCACGCGCAAACCGTTCAGCCCGCTACGCCCCTGGCATTACCTGGCCTACCGCAAGATCGATGCCGTACTGGCCTCGTATGCGGGCCAGGATGCCGGCGAGCACCATATCAGCAGCGTGTATGCGGACTGGTTCCATCAATTGACGGGACTCGACATTCCCGTGGCAGAACGCTATCCCTTCGTGCACATTCCCGAACTCGCGTTGCAACAGGCACAGGAACAGTTGAACGCCTGGGGCTTCGCCCCGCGCCAGGGTCCGCTCGTACTCCTGAACCCGTTTGCCAAGTCGCACAAGCGCGGCTGGCCGCTGGAGCGCATCGTCGAGCTGATCGCGCGCATGCAGGCCATGCCGAAGTGGGCAAATGCCTGCTTCCTGATTAATGCCATGCCGCAGGAACTGGCCAAGGTAACTGCCGTGGTACAAGCGCATGGCTTGCCGCGCACGCAGGCATTCAGTGCCGTCGACAACTTTTTCCAGCTGCCAGCCATGCTGGCGCAATGCGACCTGATTATTTCGGTGGAAACGTCGATCATGCATCTGGCGAACGCCGTGCATGTGCCCGTAGTAGCGCTGATGCGCAAGAAAAATCCGGAATGGGCGCCATTCGACAGCGCCAACAGCACCGTCATCACGGTGGCGCGACGCAGCGACTGGGTCAAGGCGATCTCGGTCGATCAGGTATTGCAGACCATCGCCTAGACAACGCTGCAGCGGCTAACCGGTGCCCAGCATGCTGATGCGCACCAGGTCGGCCACATTATCGACACCGAGCTTGTCCATCAGGCGCGCCTTGTGCACTTCCACCGTGCGCACGGAAATGCCCAGTGCCGGGGCGATATCGCGGTTGTGCTGGCCCGTCACCACCAACTGCATCACCTCCCGCTCGCGCGGCGTCAAGGCGCGCAGCAAGGCTTGCCCCTCCACCTGACGCTGCAACTGGCCGCGTGCGTGCGCCTCCCGCGAAAACGCTTCATCGATGGCGGCCAGCAGCTTGTCGTGGTCAAATGGTTTTTCCAGGAAATCGCTGGCCTGCGCCTTGAATGCCTGGCGTGCCAGCGCCACGTCGCCATGCCCCGTGATGATAATGACGGGCAGCATGCAGTTGAGCTCCAGCAGGCGGCGCTGCAGACTCAGGCCATCCATGCCCGACATGCGGATATCGATCAGCAGGCAACCGGCCCACTCGGGCCGCCAGCTGTGCAGGAAATCCTCGCCACAGGAAAACAGGGCCGTGCGGTAGCCGCGTATGCCCAACAGCAAACCCAGCGCATCGCGCACGGCGGGATCGTCGTCCACGATAAACACCGTCAAATTACTTGTCACCACACTCTCCCGTCACGGCTGCCCTGGCGTGCGCCAGGGGCAGGATAAAACGAAAAATCCCATGCTTGCCCACTTCGGCCCATAACTGGCCGCCATGCGCTTCGACGATGCTGCGGCTGAGCACCAGCCCCAGCCCCAGGCCGCTGGCCTTGGTCGAGACAAACGGTTCGAACAGACGTGCGGCCAGACTGTTGGAAATGCCGGGCCCGCTATCTTCCACGGACAGGCGCAGCCGGCCGCCCTCGAGCGGCTCGGCCGAGACCGTGATGCGGCGCTGGCCGCGCGGCTGGCCCATCACCGCATCCTGTGCATTGGCCAGCAAGTTACGCAGTACCAGCTCGATTTGCAGGCGGTCCGCATTGACGGCCAGCGGCGACGGCGACGGCGGCACCAGCAGCAGCTCGATGCCATGTTCATGGAACAGCGGCGTGAACTGGCGCGCCAAGCCTTCGATCAAGGCGCTTGCCTCCACCGCCTCGAGCTGCATCGCGCCGGTACGGAAAAAGTCGCGCAGGCGGCGCACCACGTCTGCGGCGCGTCCCGATTCCACGATCATATGCCCCACTGCGCCCTGCAGCAAGGCCCCGGTCTCGCCCCGCTCCAGCAAGTATTCACACGCCTTGCCATAGGTCGACAGGGCCGTCAGCGGCTGGTTCAGCTCGTGCGCCAGGGCGGCTGCCATTTCGCCGGCGGCCGCCAGGCGCATCGTGTGTTTCAGTTCGTCAGCCACCTGGCGCATTTCATCGACGACGATGCCGATAAAAAATCCCACCAGCGCCAGCACAGCATCGAGCAGTTGCAATTCATAAAACTGAATATCGACCGCATGCGTCCATTTCACCAGGGTGATGATGCATAGTTGCAATACAAACACGGCCAGCACGGCGCCATGCAGGCCCTGGCGCGAGGCGGCCCAGATCACGGGAAGAAACAGGAAATAGAAATGCTTGTATTCGGAACGCACGATGGAACCGAAGACACTCCACAGCACGAAGCTGGCCAGGGCCAGATACGCCAGGGTTTCCCAGCGCCAGACGGCGGCATGCAGGCGCTCCCGCCCGCGCTCGCTGAACAGTACCCAGATCAGCGGCATCGACACCAGCATCCCGACCGTGTCGCCGATGCCGAAACGCCATACGGCCGTGCCCCACTCGCCGGCCGGTATGCGTCCCGTGAGCGACAGCAATGAAATATAGCCGAGCGCATTGAGCACGGTGCCCAACAGCACGATGGCGACCCAGGTACCCAGGCGGCGTCGGTTGTCGAAGATATCGCCGCTGCTGAAACTGCGCCGCAAAGCGGCGCCGATACCGCCATAGCCGAGCACCAGCCACGCCGAACAGAGCAAGGTCAGGGGCAGACCTGCCGGCATGCCGCGCACCAGCACCTCGCCAGCCAGCAAGGCAATAAACCACGGCAGTGCCGCCTTGCGGCCGTGGATCAGCCAAAACACCAGGCCCAGCGCGGGATCGGGATTCCAGGGGGTGATGTTCAGCCCGTACATCGGGTCGATGTAGGTGGCCCAGTCAAACAGCAGATACAGGCCGACAAAGGCGGGATACGGCAGGTAGCGGGACAGGAATGGGCGCATAACGGTGTTTTTTTAACTGTCCCGCATTATGCATCGCAAGCGTGCGCCGCGCCATGTCATCTTGCGTTATAAGCACATGCAATAATCTTCATGCAATGTCGCAAGGCGCGCCAGCGCAGTCAGGCCTCGGCCAGCGGCAAGCGCACCTCCACCAGCAAGCCCAGGCCGCCATTACCTCTGTGCAACTGAATCGTGCCGCCGTGCTGGCGCACGACGGAGGCGACGATGGACAAGCCCAGGCCGCTGCCCGGCTGCACCTGCTGCGGCGCACGGAAAAAACGGTCGAACACGCGTTCATACAGCGCCGGCGCGATGCCAGGCCCCTGATCGGCCACATGCAACACGGCCTGGCCCCGCTCCGCATGCAGCGACACCGTCACGCTGCTGCCGCGCGGGCTGTACTTGATGGCGTTTTCCACCAGATTATCGATCAGCGAGACCAGGCTCTCGCGCTGCCCGGGCACGCTGAGCGAAACGCTGGCCTGCAACTCGAGCTCGATATCCCCCGCCTGGGCCAGGCCGGACAGGGCCGCCAGCCGATCTTGCAGCAAGGTATCGAGCGCCTGCCGCCGCGGCAGCTCGCCAGCACCAGCCTGCACTTCGCTGCGCGTCAGCTGCAGCAACTGCCCCACCAGGCGCGCGGCACGGTTGCCACTGTTCAAGATGCCGTCCAG
The DNA here is from genome assembly GCF_049897625.1 of Janthinobacterium sp. PSPC1-1. NCBI lineage: Bacteria > Pseudomonadati > Pseudomonadota > Betaproteobacteria > Burkholderiales > Oxalobacteraceae > Janthinobacterium > Janthinobacterium sp. PSPC1-1. Next base: position 136,582 of record NZ_JAFCWP010000008.1, read on the forward strand.
CAACTCTTGCTGGCGTGCGTCATGTGCCTGGCCCTGCAAGGCCTCGACATTCACGCGCATGGCCGCCAGCGGCGTGCGCAGCTCATGCGTAGCGTCGGCGATGAAGCTGCGTTCACGCGCGGCACTGGCATCGACCCGTTGCAGCAGGGCGTTGATATTGTCGACCAATGCCGCCAGTTCGCCATGCGGCGGCTTGAACGCCAGCGGACGCAAATCCTGCGGCCCGCGCGCCGCTACCTCTTGCGCCACCTTGCGCCACGGGCGCATGGCAAGGCGGATCGACAGCCAGGCCGGCACCAGCAAGAACGGCAGGCTGATCAGCAGCGGCAGCAGGTAATAACCGTGTGAATTGATCGTGATAAAAAACTGCCAGGGGCCGCCCACCTCCAGCACCGTCACGCGCGTGGCCCCCTCAGTCAGGCTACGGCTGCGCCAGGCCTGTCCCTTGATGTAGATCACTTCCATCTGATCAGGACCGGCGCTGCGAATACCGCTGGGCGCTGCGGGGGACTTGTAGACCAGCTCGCCGCCGCGCCAGACCAGGATACGCGGCGCCAGTTCCGGCACTTTCCCCATTTCAAACTCTTCGCGCAAGGCTTCGTCGATGGCGCGCAAGCTTTGCTCCTGTCGCTGCGGCTGCTCGGCCAGGTTATCGGCCACGCTGATAATGGCGTGCAAGACGCCACGGCCCACATTGCTCGCTTCGCCCGTACCATCGATCAGCACATACGCGACCGCCAGACTCCACAGCACGGTCAGCATCAGCATTTGCGCCAGCATCAAACGACGCAGCAGCGTAGGCCGGCGCAGCATGGCCCAGACACGCCCCATCATGCGCCGGCACCCGGCGGGGCAGATGTCTCTCCTTGCTGGTCGATGACATAGCCGACGCCGCGCACGGTGCGGATATAGCCCTCGCCTATCTTGCGGCGCAGGTTGCCCATATGCACATCGAGGGTATTGCTGGCGTTGGCCAGGCCACCGGGCAGGATATGCTCCTCCAGCACGCGGCGCGTGATGACGCGGTTGGCGCGCATCAGCAAGGTCTTCAGCAAGGCATATTCACTGGCGGTCAGTTCCACCGGCCGCCCATGCACGCTGACACGGCGCGTGGGCACCTGCAGCAGCAAGCCGCGCAGTTCGATGGTGTCGCCATCGAAGCCATAGCTGCGGCGTGCCAGGGCGCGCACGCGCGACAGCAGTTCGGCCAGCACGAAAGGCTTGACCAGGTAATCATCGGCGCCGCCATCGAGGCCGCGCAAGCGCTGTTCCAGCGTATCGCGGGCGCTGAGGATCAGCACCGGCAGGCGGGCTGCGCGCAGCCGGGCCAGCAAATCGAGGCCATCGCCGTCCGGCAAGCCCAGGTCCAGCAGCACCAGCTCGCAACTGTCGTGCTCGATGCTGCGCGCCGCATCCTCCAGGCTGCGCACCCACACCACTTGCATGCCCTGGTCGCGCAAGGCAATCCGCACGCCATTGCCCAGGTCCATGTCGTCTTCTATCAGCAATATCTTCATGTGGCGTATTAAACCACCGCAAGCTGAAGAATGGGTAAAGAAGCGCTCTTCATGCAATCTTAATAAAAGGCTCATTTTTCCTTCATGGCACAGGCCGATACTAGCCGCAGTCAATCGAGCCACTCCGGACTCGGTTCTCCACCTGACGGATAACTCCATGCACGCACCTACAACCCTGTTGACCTCGCTGGCACTGGCCTGCGGCCTGAGCCTGAACCCCCTGGCCGCTGCGGCGGCCGAACCGGCCGCGGAAAATGTTTTCACCATCGGCGGCGGCGTCGCTGCCGTGTCCAGCTATTCCGGCTCCGACAAACTGTCGGCTTCGCCGCTGATCATCCTCGACTATGCCATGGCCAATGGCCTGTTCATCAGCACCTCGCGCGGCATCGGCTATGGCGGCCAGGCTGGGTCCTTCAGTTATAGCGCCGCGCTGGGCTACCGCGGCAAGCGCGAAGACCACAAGCGCACGGGCATCAACGGTTTCGGCGGCAGCGATTACCTGAAAGGCATGGGTGAAGTCAAGGGCAACGCCAGCGCCTTGCTCAGCGCAGGCTATTCGCCATTGCCGGGCCTGTCGCTGAGCGTGTCGAGCGACATTCCCCTGTCGAATCGCGAAAATGGCGCGAACGTGCATTTCGGCGCAACAGGCCAGATCTACGGCCGCAACGATGCCAAAGGCGTGCAGCAGGACAGCGTCAGCATCGGCGGCCAGCTGGGCTGGGGCGAACGCAAGTACGTGCAGACCATGTATGGCGTAACGGCCACCCAGGCCGCAAATACTTCGTTCAAGCAATACACGCCCAAGGGCGGTTTCTATGAAGCACAGGCCACGGTCAACTGGGAGCACCGCTTCGATGCGCGCTGGGGCATCAATACCCTGGTCGGCGTCGAACACCGCATGGGCGACGCGGCCAAGAGCCCCATCGTGCAGCGCAAAACATCCCCGATCGGCGCCGTATATGTCACCTACCGCTATTAAAAACGGGGCGACATAAGGGGAACCCGTACGCTGTTTCGCTAATTTACAGAAGGGAATGGCATGGATAAGATGACATGGTTTTCCGACTATGGCCATCCCTTCCATGCATGCATCGCGCCTTGCCCCGCAACGTCACCGCGCCCCAGACAGCGCCGCGGGCGCGGGCGGCAAGACGGGCCAGGATACCTTGCTGCTGCTCTTGCCCGTCAAGCGCGCCAGCGACATCATCTACGGCGCGCGCTACGCCAGGCGCTTGCAGGAATGGGGCATCCCGGTCAGCGTCAGCCTGCTGCACGTGACAGCGGCGCCACCGCACCAGGCCGATGGCATGCCCCGGCACAGCGCTGGCGCATGCCATGCGCTGGACCTGGCCACGCAGCAGATGATGCACGAGGCGGGACTGTATCTGAGCCGTTCTCAGCTCGCCTTCAGCACGCATATTGTCGCCGGCGAGCTGCTGTTTACGATCCTCGATACGGCTGAATTGCTCGGTTGCCACGAAATCGTCCTGCCGGCCCTGCGGCACGGTCCCTGGCAGCGCCGCTTTGCCGGCGCGCTGGCACGCAAGCTGGCGCGCGCCACGCGCAGCGCCACGGTCTTGCTGGCCGATACGGACGGCATGAGCGGGCCGCCGCCTGCCTGAAGCGCAGCCGGCTGCCCGCCATACACACACATGGAAACTCCTTGATGACACAAACTATTACCCTGCATGCGGGCCTGAGCAATATGCCACCAGGCATGTCCCGCGTGCGCGAGATGCTCAAGCTGCAATTGCGGGCACATTTACAGCATAGGCAGACGCGCATCTGGCTGCAGTTGCTCAATTCTCACCCCGTGTTCCAGGACTTGCTGCAAGCCTATCCGCGCCTGATGCACAAGGTGTACCGCCCTTACCTGAGCACGAACCTGTCGTGCCGCCAGCGCGTCGCCTTGCTGGTCGAGCACTATCATTTCATCCTGCAACAAGGCTGGGGCAAGTTGATGACGCAGGCGGCACGCGCGCCCGTGCGCCTGGGTACCGTACCGGGAAAATCGGGTGCGCCCTACCACCTGCAGCTGTGTTCGCTACAACCGATGGACCGCGAAGGCGAAATGGTGCTGCAACTGGCGCATGGCGATGATGTGATCTACTCGGTCGCGTTTTCCTTTTTCGGTTCCCGCGCACGCGCCAGCATGGGCGTGGGCATCGGCTGCCTCCAGGGTCCGCGCGGCGCGGAAGGCTTGCGCCGGGTGCGCGAAGCCACGCGCGACCTGCATGGCATGCGCCCCAAGGCCCTGATGGTGCGCCTGGTGCGTCAGCTGGGACATGAACATGGCTGCCGCAACATGGTGCTTGTAGGCAACGCCAACCGGGCCGTCCACCATTCCGCCAAAAAGGGCCGGCTGTTCGCCGACTACAATTCCCTTTGGCAAGAACTTGGCGCCCAGGCACGCAAGGATGGTGATTTTGAGCTGCCATGCGAAAACCTGCCCCTGCCTGCCCTGGAAGACATTCCGTCAAAAAAACGCTCGGAAGCACGCAAACGCCACGAACTGACGCTGGCCATGATCGGCAGCCTGCGTAGCGGCCTCGACGCCCATCGCAGCCCGGTGCAGGTCGCCACGGCAGGCGCTGTGGCAGCCGCCAACGAGGCACGGCAAGCGACCGACCTGGAAGACAACGATTACGCTGCCGCCTGAGCCCCCCTGCGGCACACGCTTCAACCCATGCGCGGCCCAATCCTGTTACGCTAGCACTATCGGCACGCACTGCGGTGCACCGGTTCCCCCAACGTTTACTAGGAGGCATTCATGCGCGTAGACATCTACCGCCGGGCCGAGCACGACGGCATTTTTTCCTACCTCGCCGTGCCGGAAGGAAAGATCATTCCTGAAGAGGTGACCAATACCGACTGGCAACTCGAAGTGCGTGCCAGCGAAGTGGCCGACGATGCCGAGATCTTGCCCGACTATCATATCGAACAGCCGCACCAGCAGATCGCCGCCAAGGGTTACGCGATCACGGGCCTGAAGGACATGTAAACAAAAAAAGCCAAACCAGCATGCCTGCGGTTTGGCTTTGTTGTATGCGCGGGGCGGTGCCGGTCAGTATTCGACGGCCACCTCTTGCGCGCCCAGCATCTGCTCGAGTGCCATCTGCAATTCATCCGATGGCGCCACTTTCCACTCGTCCCCGAACTGCAGCACGCAGCTGACGCCTTGCGGGCTGACCCGCGCAGCGATCGGCAAGCCCGTCTCGGCCCGGTGCGGCATGATCACGTCACGGATACGCTTGGCGTCCAGCGTGGCCGGCAAAGTCAGGCCCAGCTGGCGGCCATACTGCACGCGCGCGGCGATGATGTCGAAGGCGCTCTCGGCCGTGATACGCAAGCCGCCCGAGAAACGGTCTTCCGACACCTTGCCCACCACGGCCAGAAATTCATCTTCCTTGAAGATTTTCCGGTTGGCATCGAACAATTCGCCATACACGGTCACTTCCACCGTGCCGCTCTTGTCATCCAGGGTGACGATGAGAATCTTGCCGCGCTGCGTCATCTGCGTGCGCAAGCCCGTGATGACGCCGGCCATCATGCGCGGTTCGCGCGACGGCGACAATTCAGACAGTTTCGTGCGCGCAAAACGGCGCGCCTCGGGCGCATACGAGTCGAACAGATGGCCGGAAAGATAGAAACCCAGGGCGATCTTTTCTTCCGTCAGGCGCTGCTTGTCACTCCACACGGGCACTTTGACGTACTCGGGCGGCGCCACCATGTCGCTGTCGTCGCCGCCGAACAGGCTCACCTGATTCGCCGCCTTGGCGGCCTGGTCGGCGCATTCCATGGCGAACGCCACGGATGCGAGCAGGATGGCGCGGTCGACCTTCAGGCAGTCGAAGGCACCGCTGCGTATCAGGGACTCGATGGTGCGGCGGTTAATTTGCTTTTTATCCACGCGCTTGCAGAAATCGAACAGGCTGGTGAAGGGTCCGCCCGCCTCGCGCGCGGCGATGATGGCTTCGATGGCGTTCTGGCCCGAGCCTTTCACGGCGCCCAGGCCATAGCGGATCTGCGTGACTTTCTTGCCGCTCACGGACGGCGCCGCGCCGCTCGGCGTGAAGCGGTAGTCCGATTCGTTGATATCCGGCGGCAACAAGGTCAGCTTGCAGATTTCCAGCGAGTCTTCCACCAGGATCTTGATCTTGTCCGTGTCGTCCATGGCCAGCGACAAGTTGGCGGCCATGAAGGCGGCCGTGTGGTGCGCCTTCAAATACGCCGTGTGGTAGGACAGCAGGGCGTAGGCGGCGGCGTGCGATTTGTTGAAACCGTAACCGGCAAACTTTTCCATCAAGTCGAAGATCTCGTCGGCCTTAGCGGCCGTCAAGCCATCCTTGGCCGCACCGGCACGGAAGATCTCGCGGTGCTCGGCCATCTCTTCGGCCTTCTTCTTGCCCATGGCGCGGCGCAGCATGTCGGCGCCGCCCAGCGAGTAGCCGCCGACGATCTGCGCCATCTGCATCACCTGCTCCTGATACACCATGATGCCGTAGGTTTCGGACAGAATCGCTTCCGTGCGCGGATCGGGGTAATCAAAACGCTCGCCGTGCTTGCGCTTGCAAAAATCGGGAATCAGGTCCATCGGGCCCGGACGGTACAGGGCCACGAGCGCGATAATGTCTTCGAAACGGTCGGGACGCGCGTCTTTCAGCATGCCCTGCATGCCGCGCGACTCAAGCTGGAACACGGCCACGGTCTTGGCCTTGGTCAGCAGGTCGTAGGACGGCTTGTCGTTCAGCGGCAAGGTGGCCAGGTCGAAATCGGCTTGCGCGGGATCGAGCTGCTTGATGTAGCGGACGGCGCGGTCAAGGATGGTGAGCGTGGTCAGACCCAAAAAGTCGAACTTCACCAGGCCAACGGCCTCCACGTCATCCTTGTCGTACTGCGACACGACGCCCGAGTCGCCACCCTGCGTGTACAGCGGGCAGAAATCCGTCAGCTTGCCGGGGGCGATCAGCACGCCCCCCGCGTGCATGCCGATATTGCGCGTGATGCCTTCGACTTGCTGCGCCAGCTCCAGCAACTGCTTGACCTCTTCCTCGTTTTCCAGGCGCTCCTTGAGCAACGGCTCTTCCTCAATGGCGTCGGCAATCGACACGGGTTTACCCGGCTTGAACGGGATCAGCTTGGAAATACCATCGCAGAAGTTGTAGCCGAAGTCCATCACGCGGCCCACGTCGCGGATCGCACCCTTGGCCGCCATGGTACCGAAGGTGGCGATCTGCGAGACGGCCTCCTTGCCATACAAATCCTTGACGTGCTGGATGACGCGGTCACGCCCTTCCTGGCAAAAGTCGATATCGAAGTCGGGCATCGAGACGCGTTCGGGATTCAGAAAACGCTCGAACAGCAGGTTGTATTGCAGTGGGTCCAGATCGGTAATGAGCAGCGAATACGCCACCAGCGAACCGGCACCCGAACCGCGGCCCGGGCCGACTGGCACGCCGTTTTCCTTGGCCCACTGGATAAACTCGGCCACGATGAGGAAGTAGCCGGGGAATTTCATGTTGCAAATCGTGTCCGTCTCGAATTTCAAGCGCGACTCGTAGCGCGGACGTTCCTTTTCACGGCGCTCGGGATCGGGATACAGCTGCAATAGTCGCTTTTCCAGGCCCGCCTGCGATTCGGCGACGAGGAACTCGTCGATCGTCATGCCGGGCGGCGTGGGGAAGTTCGGCAGTTGCGGCTTGCCCAGGGTCAAGGTCAAATTGCAGCGCTTGGCGATTTCCACGGAATTGGCCAGCGCGGCCGGCAAGTCGGCGAACAATTCCGCCATGTCGGCCTGCGACAGGAAGCGCTGGCTGTCGTTGAAGCGCTTCACGCGCTTGGCGTTGGCCAGCATTTCGCCTTCGGCGATACAGGTGCGGGCTTCGTGGGCAATAAATTCCTCTGGGGAAATAAATTGCACGGGATGCGTGGCCACCACGGGTAAACCGAGCTTGGCCGCCAGCGCCACCGCATGGCGCACCTGCGCTTCCTGGTTGGCCTGGCCGCCGCGCTGAATCTCGACATAGAAGTGGCCAGGAAAGATCTCGGCCCAACGCTGGGCATTGCGTTCGGCCAGGGCCAGGTTGCCATTCTCGATAGCAATGCCAACATCGCCGAAATGCGCGCCGGACAGGGCGATCAAGCCATTCGCCGCGCTTTCGCCCGGGTACAGGTCGTAGGTATTCGTCGCCAGCGCCTGCAGCCACTCGACGCGCAGTTCCGCACGGCCCTTGTACTGGTTCGTCAGCCAGGCCATCGACAGCAGTTCGCACAGTTGCAAATAGCCCATGCGATTCTTCGCCAGCAACAGCAAACGCGACGGCTTCTCGCGGTTGTCGTCATTCGTGATCCACACGTCGACACCGACGATGGGCTTGATGCCCTTGCCGCGCGCTTCCTTGTAGAACTTGACCATGCCAAACAGGTTCGACAAGTCGGTGACGGCCAGCGCCACCTGCTTGTCCTTCGCCGCCGCCTTGACCACGTCGTCGATGCGCACCAGGCCATCGACGATCGAGTACTCCGAGTGCACGCGCAAGTGGACGAAGGCGGGACCGGGCTGCACCGCTTGCTGTGAACCTGCCGGAGCGCCGGCCTCTTGCATTACCATTTCCATCTGTGTGTACCGTTTCGTGCAAAATTCAATGGGGTCTATTCTACCGCGTCGCGGCTACGGACCGGGTATCCTGGCTGGCCCGTCGGGCTTATAATATCGGCTGTTCAGTCTAAGCCGATCGCCATCATGCAAGCCATCACCCCAGCAACACCCGCCGTTTCCGCCGCCGTCAGCCCGCTGGCCGCCACGTTTGTCAATATCGCCGCGTATAAATTCATCACGCTCGACGATACGGAAGCCATGCGTCCCTTGTATCAGGAGCAATGCCTGGCACTGGAACTGAAGGGAACGATCCTGCTGACGCCGGAAGGCATCAATATGTTCCTGTCGGGCACGCGCGAGCATATCGACAGCTTCCTCGCGTGGGTCCGCAGCGACGAGCGTCTGGCCGATCTGGAATGGAAGGAAAGCTTGTCGAATGAGCAATCACACAAGCGCATGCTGGTCAAGCTAAAAAAAGAAATCATCACCATGCGCATGCCGCTGATCAAGCCGGAACTGGGTCGCGCCCCGTCCGTCGATGCGCACACGCTCAAGCGCTGGCTCGACGCCGGCGTGGACGACGCGGGCAAACCCGTGGTCATGATGGAAACGCGCAACGCCTTCGAAGTGGACGTGGGCACGTTCAACAACACGCTCGATTACCGTATCGACAAGTTTACGGAATTCCCTGCCGTTGCCGCCGCGCACAAGGAAGAACTGGAAGGCAAGACCGTCGTCACCTTCTGCACGGGCGGCATCCGCTGCGAAAAGGCCGCCATCCACATGAAGGAAATCGGCTACGACAGCGTGTACCAGCTCGACGGCGGCATCCTGAAATATTTCGAGGAAGTGGGCGGCGAGCACTATACGGGCGACTGTTTCGTGTTCGATTACCGCACGGCCCTGAACCCGAAACTGGAACCGACGGAAACCGTGCAATGTTTCGTCTGCCGCGCCGTCGTCACCCCGCGCCTGCAACTGGCGCCGGAATATGTGTATGAGGTGTCTTGTCCGCATTGCCACGGGAAAAAGACGAGCTGAGAGCACTACGGCCACCAGTTGGCCGTAGTGCCCTCAGCCTGACTAGGCAAAAATTTCAGCTAACCAACTTCTCAAGCTATAGCGGCAGTACATATCCTCAGGCAAACTGACGTAGGCGGTGCGCAAGAAATCCGCGGGCAAGTCAGTCGTCTGGCGGTCCACCACCAGGATATTCTCGGGACGGTAAAAATCATAGCTGATGACATCGGCATTCGTCGTGATCATTTTTTTACCGGCCCCCAGGCACTCGATGGTACGCATCGTCAAGCCCGTCTGCCCAGGGTGATGAATGTCGAGCACGATCTCGCTACGCGAAAACAAGTCGAGAATCTGTTGCTTGTTCAGCGAGTGCCATTGGACATCCTTCCACGGTATGGCGCGAAAATCACGATCAAACAATTTTCGAACTGCCATCACCCATTTGCTTTGATAATAAAAATGCGTGTAGACGGGCAGCGTCATGCCCGCGCGCCGCGCTGCCGCCACAATGCGCCGGACTACTGCGTAGCGGTCAGAATGCACTGTGCCGAGAAACAGCATGCCAATATCGTTGGTGTTTTTTTCCGCCTGCCTGGCCGCCATCGCTTCATACACACTGATATAAAACAGCGGCAGGTGCCGCACGTGCGGGATATTGACGGTGTCTAGCCGGTCGAAACTGTATGCCTTGTCAAAGTACGATAGCTTGACTTCGCCATTCTTGAAATTTTTTAAGGAATCCCACGAATAGTAAAGGAAACGTGCCGTTGGCTGGCTTTCGCGCAGCATCCTGAGCCGCTCCGCCGAAATGGCTTCGCCCTTGATGACAAACACGGCATCGTAGGCAATGGCACGCGCGTCATGAATGATGCGGTCGAAATAACGGTCGCACATGGTGGCCACCAGCTCGGGCCGAAAACGTATCAATGCCTTTACCAGCGGCGTCGACGCCGGGCGGTCATCATGCCAGTCGACTTGACAGCCCGCCAGTTCCAATTCCGCCTTGATTTCTTTCTCGTAATCGAACGTCCGCGGAGAAATAAATAAAACGCGCGCTCCCTTTTGAATCATGTGACTTCGCCTTGCTTGAGAATTTTTGCTGGAATACCGCCGACGGTAGCGCCTGCGGGGACATCGGCAAGCACCACGGCATTGGCGCCCACGCGGGCACCATTGCCGATCATGACGCCACCAAGGATCTTGGCGCCGGAACCGACGATCACGTTATCGCCCACAGTGGGACGCGACTGCTCGGAGAAATTCACATCGATTTCACGCGCGCCAAAGGTGACATTATGGTAAATCGTGGCGTTTTCACCAATGCTGTTTACGCCAATCACCGTGCCCTGAGTGTGCGGAAGATACAAGCCTTTGCCTATATCACAGCGGATGGCGATTTCGAGACCGAACACGACAAAATTGAGCAATGAAAACAACTTGGCCAGCGGTGACAGCTTGTGCCGGTAAAACCAATGGGACAGCCGAAAAATTACCACCGGCGCGAAGCGGGGCGACAGGGTTCCCAGTATCACGCCCATGATGCCCGGCATGCGGCCAGGCTGGCCATTGGCCGCATATTGCCGCGCCAAATCGGCCAGCAAGGTTTTTTTTAACGTCATGGTTGACGGCTGGAGCCCATCAGCCCCTTGTCGGCAAGTTCACTGACCGAGCGCGCATAGGCGGCCTTGTCTTCTGCCGGCTGCTGCGAAGCCCAGGTCAGGAAATGCTTCAAGCCGTCCTTGAACTGTACGCCTGGCGTAAAGCCCAGGACGTCAGCGGCAACCGAAACATCGGCGATATTATGGCGAATGTCGCCGACGCGGAATGCGCCGGTGACGGTAATCTCGCTATCGCTGTTAAAGAATTGCTTGATCTCTTGCGCGACGGTCATCACGCTGGTGGCTTGGCCGGAACCGACATTGAGCGCACCGACGAAAGGGCCGGCGTGGTTGACACTGCGCACCGTTGCTTCAACAACATCGTCGATATACACAAAGTCGCGCGACTCTTCGCCATCTTCATAGATTTCGATCAGTTGATTCTGCCGCGCCAGATTCGAAAACACTGCCAGGATTCCGGTATACGGGTTCTTCAGCGACTGGCCCGGACCATACACATTCTGATAGCGCAGGCCAAAACCGTTGATGCCGCGGGTACGCGCAAACAACAGCACGGCCTGTTCCTGCACCTGTTTGGTCAGGCCATACATCGACATCGGCAGGAAAGGCGCCGTCTCCGCCGTCGGCAACAGCGCCACCGGCTTGATGCAGACAGGACAGACGGGTTCAAACATACCGGCGGACAGGTGTTCGCGCGTACGCTGATGCGGGAACACGGTGCCATGCGATGCGCACTGGTAAGCACCTTCACCATATACGGCGCGGCTCGAGGCCACGACGATGGAGCGCAAGTCCTTGGCGCAATCTTCGTTCTGCAGCAAATCGAGCATCGTGGCGGTCCCCTGCACGTTGACGCTGAAATAGCGGTCGATTTCATACATGGACTGACCGGTGCCCGTTTCCGCAGCCAAGTGCACGATGGCATGCACACCTGTCAGTGCCTGCTTCATCGCATCCCGGTCACGCACATCGGCCTTGATCAGTTCAACCTTCCCGGCCAGATCGTCAGGCAGGACATCGCTTGCATGAATCTGCGGGCTGAAATTGTCCAGCACGCGCACCTGCATGCCCTGGCCAAGGAAGGCGCGACACAAGCGTTGTCCGATAAAACCCGCGCCGCCGGTAATGAGTACTGTTTGGTTCATGCCATTCTTCTTTCTTACGTAATGAATCTGATGGTTGGTGTTATGCCCTGCCGAGCACTTTCAACAGGCAATAGGCCCGGAACTGCATTTTTTTAAGAAAACTATTAGTGCTGGCACTACCGCCACTCGAAACGTTGGCACCGTGACGGCGATACAGGATCAGCGGCTCCGCGATAAGTTCTACCCGATAATAAAGCTCGGCGACCAAGGTCAGCCACAAGTCGTGCGGGCACAGCTTGCGATTGCCGGGAAAGGGCAGCGCCTTGCGCAGAATGCTGCGCTTGAAGGCCATGCAAGCGCCCAGATAGCGTGATTTAAGCAGGTTTTTCCAGAACCCCTGGCCGCCGCCACGCAGGGAAAACAAGGTCGTGTCCAGTGGCGTCAGGACATGGTCCGTGAACTGCGCATTGCACACCACCATGTCGCAACGCTCCAGGGCGGCCAACATTTTCTGCACCCGGCCGGCGAGCCAGACATCATCCTGGTCGGACAGGAAAATCACCTCGCCTGTCGCGTGCCGGATGGCATTTTCAAAATTGCCGCTATACCCGTTGTCGAGCTCATTGGCGATGATACGGATGCGTGCATCGCCACATGTCCGGATCTTCTCCAGCGTCCGGTCCGTCGACCCGTCATCCGACACGATCAACTCGTCGTCAACGGACAGTTGTCCGAGTATCGATTCAATTTGCTCCAGAATATATTTTTCGCCGTTATATACGGCCATGCAAACGCTTATTTTAGGCATACGGCTATCATCTTATTCTAGTTTTCAAGCGGTCCCAGGCGGCCAATGACACCATGCACAAAGCCGCGGCAACAATACACAATGTTTTTCAGATGCTGATCGCCAAACAGACTGAACGCCACCATATAGCGTAACGATTTGAGGAAAATACCCAGGCGCACACCCGCTCCCAGATATTTCTTGCCCAATGCAATGGCAATGCCATTCCTGACAATATAATAATTGCGCTGCGGCGTGTGCAGCGAATACGTTTTCGCGCCCACCTTCACGGCGCCATCACCCAGGGTATGGCGGATAACCACGTTGCGGCAGCCGACGATACGATAGCCATGGGCGCGCGCGCGCCAGCACCACTCGAAATCGACCCAATCGATAAACAGCGCCTCGTCCATCATGCCCACGTGGGCCAGGGCCGCATTATTGATGATCATCCCCGAGGCAATCACTTGTGCAACCTCGACCAGGGATTGGCTGGACGCCACCTTGACCGAGTTGACCCCCTGAAGTTCGAAAAAACCTTCTCCCTCGCCGCTGGCCTTGTTTTCCTCCTGAAAATCTGGGGCAATCGCCGCCAAGCGGCCAGCATCGCCAAGACTGCGGTAGTTCTCGAGCATGTTTGTCACATAGTCATGCGGATAGATGGTGTCCTGGTCGCTCAGCAAGGACAGGTGGGCGCCCTGCGCCATGGCCTTGACCATGCCCATGTTCTGCGCCTTGGCAATGCCGACATTACTCTCCAACAGCAACAGCCGCGTGTTCGGCACGTTCGCTTCCAGCGCCCGCAATTTATTGGCCACTTCAGCACTGGCTGAATTATCGACAATATAAATCGTGCGGACCTGGTTTTTTATACTATTCAATGCCTGTTCAAAAACAGAAAAATCCGGCCTGTACGTTACGAAAACGGCATCAATATCATAAACCATCGATTTTCCTAAAAATTGAATAATTCATGCAAGATGACATTATTGAAAAATATGACAAAAAGCCATGCATACGCGATCAACAACACTTCGTTGCGTCCCCTGATCTTGTGCACCAGCGCCGGGATGACAATGACAATCACCACTCCCAGCATTTCAGAGATACGCACGGCGACCACCGGCAGGAAAGACATCGCATAATAAATCCCCAGCGACCAGCCGAGGATTTTTATGCAAAGCACTTCATATTTCGAACTGAATTTATGTATGTTAAATATGCATAAATAATAAACAAAAAGCACGCTCAGATAGTACAGGCTGAAAAGGTTAATGGGCGCCTTTTCCTCGCTCTCCAACAATGTCAGATAGATCGAAATCTTGTAACCCAGCACTTCCGGCAACGCCAGCGCGAGAAAAGCCATTGCCTGCAACAGCAAGCCATTCACCAGTGAAAATGCGAGCGTTGCCAGCGGCAGAATCGCATACAGCTTGAAGTCGAGCCTGTTCAAGCGGATCAGGTAAAGGGGAACCAGAATAATCGCCGAGTAATGGAACAAGGTTGCCATCCCCACCTTGATGAGAAAATCCTTGAGGCGGCGATCCGCAATATCGGGGATTGCCAGCAACAACAGGCCACAAGCGATGCTGGCCCGAATTTGTGTCATGGTGTGCAATGGGAAGTACAAAAAGACAAAGCAAATCAGCGCCATGATGGGATATGGCGAGATTTTCTGGATGGCCTTGACGTTGATCGCCATTCCCAAAGCAGCATACGCCAACAGGACCCAGCGGAATCCATCGCCGGGCAACATCTTGGCTATCGCCGTGATCAGCCAGAACGTCGGCTCCCGCGTTTTGAAGTCGGCGCCCAACAGCCCTGAAAATTGCTGATAGCTCTCCAGATATTGCAGGGAGTCACGGTCAAATCCCACTTGCCGAAAACCGGCGATGCATACCAGCAAAAAAGCAAGTCCCAACAGCAGGCGGGTTTGCGATGTGTCCGTCAAACGTATCGGCTTCATTTTTTCGCGTTGTCACCAAACAGGGTACGCACGAAGATCGCCATCATCTTGGCCGATACGGTTTTCCACGAAAACGCCTGTGCAGTCAGCAATCCCGCGGCGATCTTCGCCCGGCGCGCGGCTCCATCCCGGACCAATTCCTGTATGCGCTCGACAATAGTTTGCACATCCTTGTTTTTCACAAGCCAGGCAGTATCTTCCGTCGCGCCCATATAGCCGGTTGTCACCACGGCCGCACCCGTTGCCAGTGCCTCCAGCACGGGATAATGCGGTGCGCCATGCTGAACCGTACCAGGAGAAACAAGAATATCGACGCTGCGGTAATAATCGGCCAGTTCGGCATCGCTTTTGGGCACGACGACTTCACATTTTTCGTGCTGCCATCCTTGCGGCAAATTTCCATACGCTACGCGCAAGCGGAAACGCGGATCGAGTTTCGCCAGTTGCTCAAACGCCTGCAACACGTAGATGGTGCCTTTTTCAGGTTCATGGCGCCCAATGCAGCCAATGATGATGGTCTCGTTGCTATCGATATCACGGGGCACTGCCAATGGTTTAAAGATGTCAAGATCCATTCCAGGTGGAACAAAATCGCTGGCCCGCAGATTTTTATAACGGAAATATACCGGCGCATTCACGATTCTCTTGAGCGGCAACTGGTATGACAGGGCGGAAATCGCTGCCAGGACCAGGTCCTTGGCCGTCTTCATGTTGACATAGTATTCCGCCTCATACGCCTGCACGTAGTAGGCCTTCCTGGCGTTGCCGCACGATGCCAGGGCCACGGGCCATGCTGTCAGCGACTGATTGGCCAGAATCAGCTCGTACTCGGCCCCCACGGCCTTCAGGCCCGCATACAGCGATTGCAAATGATAGCGGCCACTGGGCTTGGCCAGTGGATTGCGCTCGGCCGCAATCTGTCCTTTGTCATTCACCCACAGGATCCGGGCAATAGTGGGAAAGTAGGGAGCGTCGCTACTGTCAGGACACAAGAAGGCCACGTCGTTTCCTGATTTGACCCATTCATTCGCCAGCTCGGACAATACCCTGCTACCGCCTGAACGGGCAAAAATCAAAATGGGAATCAGAATCTTCATGTAACTTTCTCAGGGTATATATACGATCGAATGGAAATGCATTACCTGGCATTGCGCCCAAGCGGCGCGGTCTTCGCAACTGTCCGCTTTCAAGCGAGCGGCGCACTGCCTCTCAGCGGGAAAAATTCCGGACGTTTGCCCAGGCAAATATCAGGTAACAAAAATAGCTGACCGCATAGGCCGCGTTTGCACCATGCGCGCCATATTGGCCAATCAAAAAATAGGACAATACGATAAACAGCAGGGCAAAAATCACTTCGGCAGCCATGAACCAGCGTGTGGCGCCTCTGGATACCATCGGATAGGCATACAGAAAAGACAGTATTTTTAGCACGTCGCCGACAAGCTGCATGGCGAAAAGATCACGCGCGGCACGGAATGCTTCGGTAAACAACAAGGTGAGCGCGACATCGCGCAACACATAGACGCCCACGGCAAGCAGAGCCACGATCGGCATGACGATCTTTGCGGTGCTGCGGATCTCTTTCAAGATCGCATCACTCCCGGTCAGTGAAACCAGTTTAGGCAAGAAATACGTGCTCAGCGCCATTGTGATCACCCCAAGATACACTTCGGAGATCTTCCACACCGCCTGCCATTGGCCGGCCTGCTCCCATCCCGTTTTACTGACCAGAATGTTACGTACCACGAGCAAGGCCATGGGCATGGTCAATGCCGTTGTCACCGCCATTACCACATAGGCGCCAATACCGCGCAACTCAGCCTTGCTGGCCCTGCCCCACCAGAAGCGCAGGCGGCACCATGGCTGCCGTACGACACCAAGCAACATGACAAGGCCGGAGATGCCGGAGAATAGCACTGCCGCGATCAGGGCGCCATTCAGGTTCTCGCGCACCACGAGCACAACCATGATCACCGTGGCAATCAGCACGGAAACAATGCCCAAGCCCACGTAACGACGATATTGCTGCTGGCCGTTGAGAATCGACGCGATCAAGATATTCGCAGCAGAAAATGGCAAAGCCAGGGCCGCCATGATAACCAGCCAGAAATAGCGCGCCTCGCCGAATACCAGGATGGCCAACGGCTGCGCGCACAGGCAAATCACAGGAATCATGACTGCCATCAACAAGCAGATCCAGTTCAGCGCCGCCTTCCACCACGGTGCGCATGCCTGCGGGCCAGCTTCATGGTGCTGGGCCGTATAGCGCACGACACCATTGCCGGCAGGCGCCGCCACCACGCCGTTGAGAGCGGTGATGAGGCTTTGAACTTGCCCGAGCATGGCGATGCCGCTCGGTCCTGTGTACACCGCAACAACCTTGGCAATGACAAAACCGCTGGCCATGCGCAGCAACGTCAGCAAGCCACTGAACAAAGTGACCGTCAGTAATTTCTTCACTATCGGATCATATCAGACTGCTGAGCACGGCATTGACGACTTGCTCAACGTCCGATTCCGACATGGTTGGCCCCATGGGCAAGCTGATAATCTGCTGGTGCACCTGTTCCGCGATGGGAAAATCGCCCGTCTTGTAACCCAGCTCGACATAGGCGGGCTGCAGATGTGGCGGTATCGGGTAATGGATCATGGTGCCGATGGACTCATCGCCCA
Source organism: Janthinobacterium sp. PSPC1-1 (assembly GCF_049897625.1). Taxonomy (NCBI): domain Bacteria; kingdom Pseudomonadati; phylum Pseudomonadota; class Betaproteobacteria; order Burkholderiales; family Oxalobacteraceae; genus Janthinobacterium; species Janthinobacterium sp. PSPC1-1. Next base: position 153,847 of record NZ_JAFCWP010000008.1, read on the forward strand.
ATGCCGCTTGCAGGGCGCCCCGTCCTGGCGTGCAAATGACATACAAATGCCAGACAGGGTCGCACCACTCAGGCACATGGGGCAAGACGATGCCAGGGACATCCTTCAATTTTTCATTGTACATGCGGGAAATCTCGCCACGCCTGCTGTTCGAAGAGTCAAGATCTGGCAATTTGACGCGCAACAATGCCGCCTGCAACTCGTCAAGACGCGAATTGAAGCCCGCCACTTCATTGTGGTATTTGATACGCGAGCCGTAGTTACGGTACACGCGCAGATTGTCCGCGAGGACGGCATCATTTGTCGTCACCGCACCCGCATCGCCCAGCGCGCCGAGATTTTTCCCGGGATAAAAACTGAACGCCGCGGCATCGCCCAGGCTACCGACACGGCGGCCCTTGTACAAAGCGCCATGCGCCTGGGCCGCGTCCTCGATCACTTTCAAGCCATGCTTCTGCGCAATGGCATTGATGGCATCCATGTCGGCAGGCTGTCCGTACAGGTGGACGGCAATGATGGCCTTGGTATTCGCGGTGATAGCAGCTTCAATTTTCGTCGGATCGATGTTGTAGGTACGTGCGTCCGGCTCGACGGGCACAGGCACTGCGCCACAATGTGTCGCCGCCAGCCAGGTGGCCACATAGGTATTGCTGGGAACGATCACCTCGTCGCCAGGTCCGATGCCATAGGCCTTGAGGATCAGAAAGATGGCATCAAGTCCATTGGCCACGCCAACCGTGTGGTCCGCTTGGCAATAACGAGCAAACTCTTGCTCGAAAGCCTCGACTTCTTTGCCCAGCACATACCAGCCGGAATGCAGCACACGGTGAAACGCGCTTTCAAGTGCTGCTGCATGCTCAAGATTAATTGCTTTTAAATCAAGGAAAGGGATAGCCATAATTATTTTTTCTGCTCAATCGGTGAAGATACCGGATCCGCACCGGATAAGGATGCGGTAATGCGAAGGAAATCACTGTAATCGCGAATATAGTCGTCCGCATCATACACATGGGATGCAAAAACCAGTAACACGGCGTCTGGAGAGTATTTGTATTGCACACCCCAGGTGAGCGGCGGCAAATAAATACCCAGGTTGGGAGCGTCCAGCATATATTCCTGGCGCACATTGCCATCATCCGCTACGACAGCGCAAGAACCATGAACGCAGATCAGGAATTGATGGCATGCATGGTGTGCATGTTCGCCGCGCAGCTCCTTGCTGGGAACGTCAAATACGAGGAAATAGCGTGCTGCATCAAAGGGGATTTCCTTCTGGAATTCACCCACAGACAAGGAGCCACGAATGTCCTTAATCAAGGGAAACTTGTAAAGACGCACGCCATTGACATGCGAAAGCGCTCCGTCCTTGGTAAATTCCGACGAAGCGGCGGTGCCAAGCAGTGGCCCATGCTCTGTACTCGGACTGGCGTTCGTATAGCCGACCACGCGCGCCGGGTTGCCGACGACGATGGCATGAGCCGGGACGTTCTTGGTCACGACCGCACCGGCACCCACCATCGCATTTTCGGCAATGACGATACCTGGCAGGATGACAGCGCCGGCGCCGATAGAGGCGCCGCGGCGTATGCTTGTCCGCGCGACTTGCGCCAGATACTGTTTGCTCCTGGGGAATTTGTCATTGGCAAAGGTCGCGTTCGGACCGATGAAGACATCGTCGCCAATGGTGATCCCATCCCATAATTGCACGCCACATTTGACGGTGACCCGATCGCCCAGCACCACGTCATTTTCAATGAACACATGATCGCAGATATTGCACTCGGCACCAATGCGCGCACCACCCAAGACATGCGCAAACGCCCACACATTGGTCGCGGCGCCAATCGAAGCTCCTGGTTCGACAATGGCGTGGGAATGGATATGTTTTTTTTCAGTCATTAAAGGCCTTGCAATCGCGATTATCAAAAATACCACTTCACTTCGTACCCCCCCCCAATAGCCGTCACTCGCAGGGACGGCTCTGTGGGCATCAATGCATGCACAATCTTAGTGCATCGTCCCATGCAGGCAAATCACAAAATGCCTGCTTCAGGCGCTCGCAAGACAAGACAGAGTAAGCTGGGCGGGGCGCAGGCAATGGGTACGCATCGGTCGTGATTGCCGTGACAACCGGCGACTTGGCCAATGCGGCATTGTCCAAGATTGCCTGTGTGAAACCGGCCCACGTTGTTTGCCCCTGTGCCGTCAGATGATAAACGCCGGAATGCCGTTGCCACCAGGACTGCAGATCGCCACTCGCCTGTGTTTGCGCGAGAATATGCGCTGTCGTATCGGCAATGGAACGGCACCATGTTGGCGATCCATGCTGGTCGCCAACAATACGCAATTCATCGCGTTCCTGGGCAAGGCGCAGCACGGTCAGCAGAAAATTCTTTCCACGCATGCCATAGACCCAACTCGTGCGGAAAATCAGATGGGGGATGCCAGCCGCCTGGATAGCTTGCTCACCAGCAAGCTTGCTGCGGCCGTACACATTGATCGGACAGGTCGGGTCATCTTCCACGTACGGGCTGCCTTTAGTGCCGTCAAAGACATAATCGGTCGAGTAATGAATCATTGCAGCCCCAAGCGTCTTCGCCTCATGCGCCATGACGGCGGGAGCTTCCGCATTGATGCGCATGGCCAGTTCAACCTCGGTTTCCGCCTTGTCGACTGCCGTATATGCGGCAGGATTGACGATCAACCCAGGTTTTACCATGCGAATGACATCGCGTATCTGGTCAAGATTCGACAAATCAAGTTCGCCGCGCCCCAAGGCCACGATCTCGCCGAGCCCCTGCAAGCTGCGCTCAAGCTCATAACCCAACTGGCCTGTATTTCCCGTAAGCAAAATCTTCACTCAAATACCTCGGCATCAGCCAACAACTTGCCAAGTTGATCCTTGGCGGACAAGAGAGGAGCTTCTCCCTCATGGAGTGGCCATACGATGTTCAGTGCAGGATCGTTCCATAAAATACAGCGCTCAAATTCAGGCGCCCAGTAATCTGTCGTCTTGTAGAGAAATTCCGCGTTGTCGCTGGTCACCATGAAACCATGTGCAAAGCCAGTCGGTATCCACAACTGCCGCTTGTTCTCCGCAGACAAGACTACGCCAACAGACTGACCGAAAGTGGGCGAGTTCTTGCGCAGGTCAACGGCAACATCGTAGACGCTGCCCGCAGTCACGCGAACCAGTTTACCTTGTGGCTGGCGGATTTGATAATGCAAACCGCGCAGTACGTTTTTTGCGGACCTGGAATGATTGTCTTGCACAAAGTCGGGCGCAGTTCCCGCCAGCTTTTCAAACTGCGCGGCATTGTAACTCTCGAAGAAGAATCCCCGGTCGTCGCCAAACACCTTGGGTTCAATAATCAGTACATCGGGTATTGCAGTCGCATGGATTTGCATAATCAGAAGATCTTTTCATTCAATAAACGCAAGAGATACTGCCCATATGCATTTTTCTTCAAGGGCTGGGCAAGCTGAAGCAACTGCTCCGCATTGATATACCCTTTGCGATACGCGATTTCTTCAGGACAAGCCACTTTCAAACCTTGGCGATTTTCGATGGTGGCAATGAATTGTCCCGCTTCCAGCAGGGATTCATGCGTACCGGTATCGAGCCAGGCCATGCCACGTCCCATGCGCTCGACATTGAGCTGGGCGCGTTCCAGATAGACCCGATTGACATCGGTAATTTCCAGTTCGCCCCGCTCCGACGGCTTGATCTCAGCAGCGATATCACAAATCTGCTTGTCATAAAAATATAAGCCGGTTACCGCATAGGAAGACTTCGGTGCTGTGGGCTTTTCCACGATGCTGATCGCCCGGCGCTGCGCATCAAATTCCACTACGCCGTAACGCTCCGGATCATGTACATGGTAGGCAAACACCGTGGCACCTTCATGACGGTTGCTCGCGGCGCACAGTTGCGCCTCGAAATCATGGCCATAGTAAATATTATCGCCCAGTATGAGTGCCGAAGGCGCATCGCCGATGAAGTCGCGGCCGATGATGAATGCCTGCGCCAGGCCATCAGGCGTGGGCTGCACCGCATAGCTCAAGCTGATGCCCCATTGACTGCCATCTCCCAGCAGCTCTTGGAAGCGCGGCGTATCCTGCGGCGTCGAAATGATCAATATTTCTTTAATGCCCGCTAACATCAAAGTGGTCAGCGGATAATAAATCATCGGCTTGTCATAGACAGGCAATAACTGCTTGGACACGGCCATCGTCACTGGGTACAGGCGGGTGCCAGAACCGCCGGCAAGGATGATGCCTTTGCGCGCCAGCACTGGCGCGCTCATGGCGCCTCCTTGCGCGCCGCGTAATTCTTTTCCATCCAGTTCAGATAGGCGCCCGATTGCACATCGGCCACCCATTCCTGGTTAGCCAGATACCACTGCACCGTTTTTTTGATGCCACTCTCGAAGGTTTCCGCAGGCCGCCAGCCCAACTCCCGCTCGATTTTACGGGCATCAATGGCATAGCGACGGTCATGACCTGGACGATCCGCCACATACGTGATCTGCTCCCGGTACGATCCGCCAGACGCCTTCGGCGACAGCTCGTCGAGTATGTCGCACAGGGTATACACGACATCCAGGTTAGCTTTCTCATTCCATCCGCCAATGTTGTAGGTCTCGCCCAAACGCCCATCCTCAAGTACGCGGCGAATGGCGGCACAATGGTCACTGACATACAGCCAGTCGCGAACCTGTTGTCCATCGCCATAAATGGGCAGCGGTTTGCCAGCCCGCGCGTTGGCGATAATCAACGGAACCAACTTCTCGGGGAAGTGATACGGCCCATAATTATTCGAACAATTTGTCGTCAGCGTCGGCAAGCCATACGTATGATGATAGGCGCGGACGAGATGATCCGAAGCGGCCTTGGAGGCGGAATAGGGGCTGTTGGGCGCATACGGGGTCGTTTCGCTGAAAGGCGCATCATCTGGCCCCAGCGTACCGTACACCTCATCGGTTGATACGTGCAGGAAGCGGAAAGCGGCCCGCTCCTCGTCAGGCAGGCCAGACCAATACGTGCGGGCGGCCTCGAGCAAACTGAATGTGCCGTTAATATTTGTATTGACAAACTCACCAGGGCCGAGAATAGACCGATCCACATGGCTTTCGGCAGCGAAATGAACAATCGCACGCGGCTTGTTGTCAAAAAACAACGCATCGAGCTGAGCACGATCACAAATATCGCCTTGCACAAACATGTGCCGGGCATCCTCGCTCACCGCCTTCAAGTTATTCAAATTTCCTGCATAAGTTAGCTTATCCAGATTAAGAATCGGCTCGTCGCTGGAGGCAAGCCAGTCATTTACGAAATTTGATCCTATAAAGCCAGCACCGCCGGTCACTACAATCATTTCAATACCTCATACGTCAAAAAAATACAACAATTTTAATACATGGAAGTGCTTTTTCAAGCAAAATACTGACGCATCATAAAATCTGCTGGAGTTACCTGCACCTTAGACCCTGACGACTGCAATATTTTCAATACTCATCACGCCCTCTCGGGACTGCCCCATATTTTACGCAGTCACATGGAGTTGGGGCAAATACTTGCGCACACATGGCCGAAGAAAACGCTACTTCCAAAGCAATAATTCCAAAAAGAAAATATACTTACCCGTCAAAAGCACGTTCAGTCCGATGTACTGCGGAATCATCCGCAGCAGGACACTTCGCATAGAGTAAAATATATATTTAACTAATTCAATTAGTTGCTTTTTTCGCATCAAAAAAAACCCATCATCTGATAATTCAAAAAAAATTTTACGAAATTTACAACATTTTTAAATAAAATAAAAGCTTAGTTACGTCCGGTAACAAATGTATCCAATTAAATATTTTCAAAAATGAAGAAATAAAATAAATTACCCACTATCTGTTTTACAGTTCTTTTGCTCAGCCGCAGAATCGGCTATGATCAGGCATGACTGGGAAATGGTGTTTTGCGAATCCCGAACTTTGGATAGCAAGCCTGGCGTGACTGCCGTTCGGCGACGCCCAGGAACAGATCAATCTGCCGCACACGCCCGGACAAGCAGTCGACGCCATGCAGTAGGCAGGCTCAACGCTCGGACCGAGGTGGATCATGCAGGCCTTGGAAGCGATGGAGAACGAGGCAAACCGATGCTACGTTAGATAGCTCTCGCACAGCGCAGGTCTTGCCGGCCTTGAGTCAGCGCCGGCACAGCCACAAACCGCGCCGCGTGACAAGTACGGCAACCAGACTCATTGATGGATTACCCTGCTCCATAAAATTTATAACGCCTGACAAAACCGTAACATGCAAAGAAGTTACGGTAAAAACAGCGTAATGAAACAAAAAGCAAGTATCGAACCGCGACCCACGGTACGCAGCAAGTTTCTTCAATAGGCGCTCCCAGTCGGGGTTCTTAGTCATTTTTTAATTGGATATTATGCTTTCAGTTGTAGTCAGCTTCATCACCGCATTCTTTGCAACACTCTTTATTATCAAGCTATCCAGAAACATGAAGAACATGCTGGATCATGACCTGGCCAGTGTGCAAAAAATTCATGCCCGACCCGTGCCCCGTATTGGCGGACTGGCAATTTATGCGGCGACATTCACCGGCACTGCGATCACTTTCTGGAGAACACCAGAGGTGGGCGCATGGGTGTTTCTATTGGTCCTGTGCGCTAGCCTGGCATTTGGCTGCGGCATTGTTGAAGACTTCACCAAGCAAGTCAGTGCATTCCGCCGATTGCTGCTGACCATGATCTCCGTCGTCATTGGTTATTATGTGATGGATGCGAAGATCGTCCGTATCGACATTCCCCTGGTGGATGCCTGGCTCAAATATGCCTGGATCGCATTGCCGTTGACCGTGCTTGCGGTGTCAGGCATCGCGAATGCCATCAATATCATCGATGGCTTTAATGGCCTGGCAAGTGTCGTGTCGATTTTCATGCTACTTTCCATGGCTTATGTGGCATTTCTGGTCGGGGACTTTCATGTTATGGCAGCCTGCCTGATACTGATTGGTGCGATTGCCGGCTTCTTTGTATGGAACTATCCGAACGGGCTGATATTCCTGGGCGATGGGGGAGCGTATTTCATCGGCTTCATGCTCGGCGAACTGGCGGTATTGCTGGTTGTGCGCAACAAAGATGTTTCTGCCTGGTATGCGGTCCTGCTGATGATTTATCCCGTCTTTGAGACCATCTTTTCCATCTACCGCCGAAAATTCATTCGCGGCGTCTCTCCGGGATTACCTGATGGTATCCACCTGCACATGCTAGTATTCAAGCGCCTGGTGCGCTGGACGATAGGCAAGCGCGACGCCCATGCATTGACGCGCCGCAACTCGCTGACCGCTCCATATCTGTGGCTACTGTCACTGACTGCAGTCATCCCTGCTACGCTTTTCTGGCACTATCAATGGGTACTCGTCGCCTTTTCACTGCTGTTTATCGTCACCTATGTGTGGCTGTATACTCAAATCGTGCGTTTTAAATCGCCGCAATGGATGATTCTAAGGCAGCGTTTGCGCAAGAAAAAATAGGCCCCATCAGCGGGACATGGCGCACTGCGCCGCCGAGCTCACCCGGCGGCCTGACAAATCCTCACAATTTGGCCTCCTGTCGTTGCCAGCGACATTTATAATGTGCGCTTGCGGTATCCGTGGATAGCAAGCGCATACGGCGCCCTCATTGCCATACCAGGGCCGCACAGCGCAGTCGTCTGGCTACCATTGTTGGCTCCGGCGGGGAAGGCCCGCAAGTCAGCTATGTCTCTGAATAAATATTTTCCAGCAGCATTGGGCCTCTGCGCCACCCCGCTCACCTCAAACGCTTTTTATTAAAGAAAATTTCATGGACCAATCTTCGCAATTAAGGGAAAAAGGGAATAATCCTGGAGACGAAAGCATTAATTTCAATGATTTCCTGACTTCTCTATGGCATTCCCGCCGTGTCATTCTTGGCGTCACCATTTTAAGCGCGGCCATTGGCGCTGCCACTGTGTATGCATTCCCGAAGTATCGCAGCGAGGGATTCTTTCAATTCGGCGGTCCAATCCCCGTTACCGTACAAAAGAACATAAAAGATCCTGAACCGAATCCTGGCATCAGCCTGGCGAACTATAAACGCTATGCTGCCGCGTTCAATACGAGCGGACGCTTTGTCGAATTTTCGGAAAAGAACAAGACACTCGATGCGAAAGATTTCGAAAAAATGCGCCGCGCATTCTCTGCACGAGAAGGCATCAGCCAAATGATCGAACCTGTTTTTCCGTTTACCAAACTTGATGCCAAAGAATTAGCCGGCGAGGTAAAAGACGGAAATAACAATGTCATCGGCCTGCGGATCAGCGCAGTCAACGATACTCCTGAGGGAGCCCAGCGCATGGTCGCGCTGATGGGACGCTATGCGATCGATACGATCATTTACCTGATTTATTCAGATAATTTGCGCTTCAAACAAACTGAAATCACCACAAAAATCACCAAGCTCGATAACGACATCATCAAGGAAAAGGAAGGACTGGAAAAATTCAAGCGCAAGGGTAGTGACCTGAAACAGATCGTCAATCGCTACCCAGAGCCAGCCAGTCAGGCATCACGCCAGATCGTCACGATCAATGACGACAATGCCCGCTATCTTTCGCCAGTCACGCAATTGATGACCAGCGAAGTGGAAATCTCAGAGGCCACCGAAGCCATTCTGCAGGCGAAAACGGAACAAAGTAAAAATACCTTGCTCCTCGAATACTACAAAAAGGCAAAAGACCTGATCAACAGTACCAGCTCGGGAGAAGAAGTGCTGCGGGGACTGGAACCACTGAAAATCGAAGTATTCAAGAACAAAAATATGGATGATGAGGTTATCAAGCAAGTTTACAACTCGATCACGATCGACAATCAAAATGCGCTGAATATTTACCTGGAAAAGAGCCGTTTCATTGCCGGTCCAAGCCTGCCAGAAAATCGTGCCGACCGACTCTCTCAGGTTGTCGGCAAGGCAGCACTTTTCGGCCTGCTCTTATCGCTGATATTTGTTATTGGCCGCAACTGGTGGCGCGAAAACAACCTCAGTCTGCTCAAGTAAGACATTCGCGACAAATGCAGACAGTGCCACGCTCATGCCGGGGCACTGCGTAGGCCGCCGGTACGTGCCGCTTCCTCGCCAGCAAAAAAACAGCCAGGTACAAGCCTGGCTGTTTATCATTCCTTCGCAAAACATTGGTACTTGTCTAAGTAATCCTCAGGAAATTATTGTGAATTTATGACGAACAGAACCGAATGCTATGCAAGGCGCCCGCTGCGACGCAGTGCGAGCACTGCTAGCAGCGGGCAACACCGCAGAGCGCCGGGTATGGAAGTCAGAAATCACAATAATTTATTGGGGGTTACTTAACTCCATGCCATCCACGTTTAATGTTTGACTAGCCCACCCAACAACGCTGCCACCTTCTGCTTCGGCTTGGCCACGGCAGGCGCCATGCTGGCGGCAGCGGGAGCCGCTGCCTTGGCAGGTTCATACGGCTTCAGGAACCAGGGATCGGCCTTTTCGCGGCGGGCGCCGGGACCAAAGGCGGGACGCGTACTGCTGCGCTCGGCAGAGCGGCTGTCGCGGCTGCTGTCGCCAGCATGGCGGCTCTCGGGTGCGCGCGCGGGACGCGCCTCGCTACCTTCGGTGCGGCGCGGCGGACGGCGTTCGCTGTCGCTGCTGCGGGCAGGAGCCGGATTGAAGCCCGTCAATTCGCCACGCTTGATGCTTTGCTTGATGAGTTTCTCGATATCGACCAGCAAGCGCTCGTCTTTATCCGAATAGATCGAAATGGCGTCGCCCGAGGCGCCGGCGCGGCCCGTACGGCCGATGCGGTGCACATAGTCTTCCGCGTTGTACGGCAAGTCGAAGTTGATCACGCAGGGCAGGTCGGAAATGTCGAGGCCGCGCGCCGCCACGTCGGTGGCGACCAGCACGTCGATCTCGCCCTTCTTGAACGATTCCAGCGCCGCCATGCGTTCCTGCTGGCTCTTGTCGCCGTGGATCGCCGTGGCGCTCATGCCCTCCTGCTCCAGCACGCGGGCCAGGCGCGAAGCACCGATCTTGGTATTCGAAAAGATGATGACCTGCTTCAGGTCGCGCTGGCGCAGCAAATGGGCCACCACGGCATGTTTCTGGTCTTCTGTCACCTTGTAGACCACCTGCGTGACCTTGTCGGCCGTCTGGTTGCTACGCGCTACTTCGATCGTCAGCGGATCGTTGAGGAAGGTTGCGGCCAACTTCTTGATTTCTGGCGAGAACGTGGCCGAGAACATCAGGTTCTGGCGCTGCTTCGGCAGCAAGTTGATGATGCGCTGCAAGTCCGGTAGGAAGCCCATATCCAGCATGCGGTCGGCTTCATCCATGACCAGCATCTGCACCTGGCTCAGGCTGATGTTCTTTTGCTCGATATGGTCGAGCAAGCGGCCCGGCGTGGCGATGACAATTTCCACGCCGCCGCGCAGGATGACCGTTTGCGGCTTCATGTCCATGCCGCCGAAAACGACCGTCGAACGCAGCGGCGTGTGCTTGGCGTAGGCCTTGACGTTTTCCGCCACCTGCACCGCCAGTTCGCGGGTCGGCGTCAGGATCAGCGCGCGCACCGGATGGCGCGCCGGCGACATGCTGCTGCTGGCATGCGCCAGCAGCAGTTGGATGATCGGCAAGGAAAAACCGGCCGTCTTGCCTGTGCCCGTTTGCGCGGCGCCCATCACATCGCGCCCTTGCAGCACCACGGGAATGGCTTGCTCCTGGATCGGTGTCGGACAGGTGTAGCCCTGATCGGTCAGTGCGCGCTGGATTTCAGGCGCGAGGCCAAAGTCGGCGAAAGTCAGGGTGGGAGCAGCGGATGCTGCAGGTGCAGGTGCAGCGGCGGGCGCCGCTTCAGGGGCAATCGCCGGGCTGGGCGTAGGAGTCGATTCGATTTCAGACATAAATTTTCTGGTGTGCCTCCGCACTGCGGAAGCCATGCTTTCTCAATAAACAACATTTCGGGGCACAGGCAGCTCCGTCTTGCAAGCCATGGATCATTGTTCTTGCGGCACCTCCGTGCTCCGGGACATGCTGTATGGCGTATGCGGGAGCGTCGAAGAGATGTGCTGCGATGGCGGCGGAGATCGCGCCGGCGGAACATCGCGCGCAGAAGATACAATATCAGTGCTGTAAACGATACCCTAATTCACCGCAACTGTACACGGAAACCGTGATTTTTGAGCAAAAAGCGTTCCAGCAACGGCACGTCGGGATGCCGTATGATGCCAACTTCGATGCCAGCTCCGCCGTCGCCTGCCCTCACCATGCCCACCCCGCCCTTACCCCACGATCCGCAACCGCAAGCGCCCAGCAAGCCGGGCAATGACGAGTGCTGCCACAGCGGTTGCACCTTTTGCGTGCTGGAAATGTACCAGGAAGACCTGGCCGCCTACGAAGAGGCCCTGAGGGCATGGCAACAACGCCAGCAAGCCGCTGCCGCGCCCGCCACCCAGGGGATCAAGAAACCGCGCAAGCGCGCTTGACTAGAAGCTTTCCCACTCATCCACTGGTGCCGTGCGACGCGCCGTGCTGGCCAGTTGACGCGACACCGGTACGGGCGCGACGACTGCCTGCGCCTTGACTGGCGCGCGCGGCCGGCTCACGGCGGCGCTGGCCACATCGAGCTTGAAGATGCTGACCACTTCGCTCAGGCTGGCGGCCTGCTCCTGCATCGATTCAGCCGCCGCGGCGGCCTCTTCCACCAGGGCCGCATTTTGCTGCGTCACCTGGTCCATCTGGGCGATGGCCTGGTTGACTTGCTCGATACCGGCGCTCTGCTCGCTGCTGGCGGCGGTGATCTCGCTCATGATGTCCGTCACGCGGGTGATGCTGGCAACGATGTCATCCATCGTGCGGCCCGCCTGATCCACCAGTTTCGATCCCGCCTCGACTTTCTCGACGGAATCGCCGATCAGAACCTTGATATCCTTGGCCGCCGCGGCCGAGCGTTGCGCCAGGTTGCGCACTTCGGTGGCCACGACGGCAAAGCCGCGTCCCTGCTCGCCCGCACGTGCTGCCTCGACGGCGGCATTCAGGGCCAGGATATTGGTCTGGAAAGCAATGCCGTCGATGACGGCAATGATGTCGACAATCTTGCGCGACGAGGCATTGATCGACGCCATCGTGCCCACCACTTCGCTGACGACCTTGCCGCCCTCGATGGCGATGCTCGACGAGGTCAGCGCCATGGTGTTGGCCTGGCGCGCATTGTCCGCATTCTGTTTGACGGTCGAGGTCAGCTCTTCCATCGAGGAAGCCGTTTCTTCCAGCGAACTGGCCTGTTCCTCCGTGCGCGACGACAAATCCTGGTTACCGGCGGCAATCTGGCTCGACGCCGTGGCGATGGTATCGGTGCCACTGCGCACCTGGCCCACCAGGCTCTGCAGGCTGGCATTCATGTCTTTCAGGGCCTGCATCAATTGTCCTGTTTCGTCTTGCGATTGCACAACGATATGCGCCGTCAAGTCGCCGGCCGCCACCTGGCGCGCCACGCCAACGGCCGCGATCAGCGGACGCGCCACGCTGCGCGCCACCCACAGCGCCAGCAGCATGCCGATGACGACGATGCCCACCAGCAAGCCGATCAGGCTGGCGCGCGAGGCCGCATACGTTGCATCGGCGCTGGCACTCGAGCGCACGCCACCGTCCGTGTTAATCGACACCAGTTTATCCAGGACCACCATCATGTCCGCCATGACCTTGGCCGACGGTCCCACGGCCAGCGCGCGCGCCTCTTCCTTCTTCATCTCGCGCGACAGGCTCAGCATGGTTGCGTGCAGGCGCATGAATTCATCGTTGAGCGCCAGGAAGCGCTCGAAGACTTCTTGCTCGCCCGGTTCGGAAATCAGGCGCCGGTAGTTGTCGCCATCGGCCTTCAGCTTGGTCTGCGTTTCCGTCATGCGCGTTTCGTTCTGCGCCATGTCGGCATCCTGCGCGGCCAGCATGTGCGCCAGTTCCCAGCGGCGGAAATCGCTGACATCGCTGCGCATGGACATGGCTGCCAGCACGCTGGGCATCCAGTTGGTGGACAGGTCCGTCGACGCGGTATTGATACGCGCCATGGAAAAGATCGCTGACACGCCCAGCGCCGCCGTCAACAACAGCACGGCGCCAAACGACAAGATCAGCTTGGTGGCAATTTTCAAATCAAAAAACCATTTCATGCGTTGCTTTCCTTCATTAAACGGGTAAACGGGACAAGACAGGCGCGCGCACCGGCACATGCACGGCGCGGGCAGTGAGGGCAGGATGAAGCGGAAGTGAGCAGGGTTGAAGAGGAAGCGCAGCAGCTCCTATCGAAACGCGCATCAATTTCCACAAGGCAACATTTTATCACCGTTGTACTACCACGCAGAGTGGTTTGACCGCTGCGTGCAGCCAAAGTTCGCGTGTAGCGGGCAGCGTGTCGCATTTTCCCAGACACCGTTGTTTCCGCAGGGAAAGTACACAAGCAGGCGTAGGAGTCGGATGACACGAGGCAATGTTCCTAGCCTACATAAGCGCGTCGGCTCATCCGATGCCCACCCGCGTCCCCTAGTCCTATAGTGGATACAAGATTCAGCACAACGCTAGCAAGCCAGAAAAGCAGCGCCATCCAACAAAATCAGAAGACGAGGCCCTACCATGTACAAAGCTTATAGCAACCTGACCCCAGCAACGAATAGCCACGCCGCCGCCCAGCACAACTGGCAAGCCGCGCCAACAACGCCCATGATCAGCATCACGGGCGCGCAACAGAACGAATTGCTGCGCGCCTTGTCGCGCGCCGATCTGGAGCGCCTGTTTTGCCAGTTGGAACTGGTGGCTCTGCCTGCCGGCAAGCACCTGTTCGATTGCGGCGGCAAGATTGAATACACGTATTTCCCTACCAACGCCATCGTTTCCCTGCTGTATGTGATGGAAGACGGCGCCACCACCGAGATCGCCGTCATCGGCCGCGAAGGCGTCGCTGGCGTGGTGCTGTACGAAGCCGAACGCGCCACCTGCACCGCCATCGTGCAAACGGCTGGCTACGGCTACCGCCTGAAAACCGCCTTCCTGCGTGAAGTGTTCAACGAAGGCGGCGCGCTGGCGCAATTGCTGATGCGCTACACCAGCGCCATGTTTGCGCAAATGGCACAGAATGTGGTGGGCGGCCGTCATTGCAGCATCGAACAAAAACTGTGCCGCTGGCTGCTGGACCGCCTCGACCGTTCGCTGTCGAACGAGCTGAAGGTGACGCAAGACACCATGGCCAACATGCTGGGCGTGCGCCGCGAAAGCGTCACCGTCACGGCGCGCAAGCTGCAAGACGAAGGCTTGATCCAGTACCGCCGCGGCACGGTCGAAGTGCTCGACCGCGAAGGCCTGGAAGCGGCCGCCGGTAATTGCTACAAGGCAGCGCGCGCCGGTTTCGAACAATTCCGTAGCGGCATCAGCGCACACAACTAAGTAATCAGCGCTATTTAATCAGCGCGAACACGCTTCGGCGTGCTTTTTTCATTCCGGGGCGTTAACTCTGCTGCAAACCAGATGCCCCTCATCAGCAGCGGCAGTGGCGACCAACCACCAGTGCGGCTTGCGATCTTCAAACGAGTGGTATTCGGGCGCAAACGCGGCTTGACCAAGATCATCAAAACTGCCCACCAGCAAGGCCACCGTGGGCGCATCGTCGATGGCACCGATGGAACTGCCGCAAGCGGCGCAAAAGGCCCGGCTGGAATACGCGGAAGAACGGTAAGTGGCCGGTGCACCGGCCGTGCTCGTCCAGCGCACTTGATCGCGCGCAAATTCCACCCACGCCACCGTCGGCGCGCCCGTGTGCTGCTGGCAATTGCGGCACGAGCAGCTGTGCGGATTGCTGCCCTCGCCTGTTACTTCGAAGCGCACGGCGCCACATAAACAACCGCCTGCCTGCACCGCATTCTCCATTGCGTCTCCTCGTTTGCACCGTTGCGTACCCCGCCAGCTGGCACGGTCCCGGTACAATATTGCCATAACCCCCTCGCTGGCGCGACCCGCAACGCAGCGCGCCGGCATTACGAAAGAATAAATGGAAGACATCAATTGCGAAGGCTTGCCGCACATCCGCGTACTGGCAGGCGAAAACAGCGACGGCCCCGTGTATGAAACCCTGCCAGCGCGCCAGATCGACGAACACGTCTACGAACTGCTGGCCTCGCCCGGCCTGACCCTGAACCTGGCGCGCGGCGACATCGTCAGCATCGTCGACCCGCTCGCCCCCGCCGAAGTCTTAAAGCGCGGCGGCAACTTCTGCATCCAGATCTATGCCGACGACGTGCCGCAAGAAGCAGTCGACCAGCTCGAGCGCGACGTGCAGGAGCAACTGGGCGGCACCATGGATGGCCAATACAAGGGCAATCTCACCTTCAGCGTGCCGGGACACCACGGCATCTACAGCATCAACGGCCCCTTCGATGCCTTCCGCACGGCGACGGGCGTGGAATGGTACTTCGCCAACATCTACGTCAACCTCGATGACGACGATGATGAAACCTTGCTCAACTGGTGGGTGGATATGTAAGCATGTCAGTGTGCCAGGCAGGGCCATGACACATGTCAATGCTCCGCTCTGGCACACATCAAGCTGCTTACCCGCGCCTTGCGTACGCTCTCTCTATCGTCAGCCACAGAGAGAAACGCTATGCCCTACATTGCGCGCGCCGACTATGCGAAGCAAAAAGAAATCGTGGGAAATGGCGAGTGCGTTACCCTGGTCAGACACCTCGCTGGCGCCCGCGCCTCATCGCTTTGGCGCGAAGGAGACAAAGTGCCGGACCTGCTGGAAAAAGGCGGCATGTCGAAAGGCACGGTGATTGCCACCTTCATCAACGGCCGCTATCAGAATCTGCGGCAAGGTAACCATGCGGCGCTATTCATCCGCCAGGTGCCTGGCGGCATTGAAATTTTCGACCAATGGCGTAACCACAAACCCAGCGCCCGCGTGATTCACTTTGGCCGTTCGGCGGCCGGGGCATCGAATCGCCCCGAACTCTATTCGGTGGTGGAATGAAGCCGCTCGCACTGCTGGCATTGCTCATCGCTGCCGCAGCGATGCGGCCAGCTGCCGCAGCCCCCGTTGCGTCCGTTTCTTGCCCGCAAGCAGCTCCATCGACCTGGAACCTGCCAGCCGCCAGGCTCGACAGCGTGCGCGTGCTGTCCTATCCGGCGGATCAGCCGCCGACAGACGGTGAAGCCTTGCCTATCCTGGCTCCAGTTAGAGAATGGACACGCGCCAGCACCTTGTATCAACGCTGGGATATCAATTTTGATGCGCCCCAATATCTGTTTCAGGTGGACTGCCTGTATGCCGGTACCGAGCGCTACCTGCGCATGGCTTTGCCAGGCGTCAAACAGTGCGTCGCAGCCGTTACACAGCGAACGAAAACAGTCAGCTTCCAGTGCAAATAGTGCGCTCAGTATCACTCATCAAGCCACTCCCCGCAGTTGCGTCAAACAGGCAAAAATCCATTCAGAAATGACTGGTAAGCAAGGTCAGCAAGCGGCAAGCGCGTTCGATGTGCGGCGGCCCTACGATTGACATATTTCAAGGTAGCGGCCCAGCACCTTGTCCATGCCCAGCTCAAGACATTCGACCACCAGCGCATGGCCGATCGACACTTCCAGGATGCCGGGAATGTCCAGGAAACGCGCCAGATTGTGCAAATCGAGGTCGTGCCCGGCATTCACGCCCAAGCCCAGCGCCTGTGCCCGCCGCGCCGCCTGCAGATACGTCTCAAACACGGCATCGCCTTGCTCGCTGCCATGGCTTTCCGCAAACCGCTCCGTGTACAGTTCAACGCGCGCGGCACCCACCTCGCGCGCCCATTCCAGCGCCGGGTAATCGGCATCGACAAACAGGCTGACGCGGATGCCCAAGTCGTTCAATTGCGCAATGGCGGCACGCAACAGCGCCGCGTGCTGTTCAATACTCCAACCGTGATCGGACGTCAATTGCCCCGGCATGTCGGGCACCAGCGTGCATTGCGCGGGTCGCGCATCTTTCACGACCTGCAGAAATTCCGCCGCCGGATAGCCCTCTACATTCAGCTCGCGTCCGCGCTCCGCGCACAGGCGCTGCAATGGCGCAACATCGTCGTAGCGCGCATGGCGCTGGTCCGGGCGCGGGTGCAAGGTGATGCCGGCGGCGCCCAGATCGAGAAAGCGCGCGGAAAACGCGAGCAGATCCGGGAAATTACGGCCGCGCGCATTGCGCAGCAGGGCGATTTTGTTGACGTTGACGGAGAGCTGGGTCATGGCAGGAATGGAGTGAAAGTGACGAGTCTGGCAGCGATTGTAGCGGATCGCCCGCTCGGGGCACCGCCAACCGAACTCAGCGCTACGTGCTACGATGCAAGACAAGTTCCTTTCAATACATACCATGACCTACCAGCTATTCCTGTTTGACCTGGACGATACCCTGCTCGATTTCCGGGCGTCCGAAAAACGCTCGTTCCTGCACACCATGCACGAACTGGGCTTGCGCGACAGCATCGACGCGCTGTTCACCCAGTACCAGGCGATCAACGTCGACCTGTGGAAACGTTTCGAAATGGGCACCGTCAGCAAGGATTTCCTGAAGGTGGAGCGTTTCCGCAAGACGTTTGCGCTGAACAGCATCGCCATCGACCCGGAACTGGCCAGCCGCCTGTATCTGGAATCGCTGCCGGACACGGTCGTGCTCATTGATGGCGCCAAACAAGTGTGCGAAACGCTGTCGCGCATCGGCGAAGTGGGCATCATCACCAACGGCGTCGAATCCATCCAGAACCGCCGCATCGCCGCCTCCGGCCTGAGCGACTACATTTCCTTCGTCGCCACCTCCGAAGCATGCGGCCACGCCAAGCCGGACGTGCGCTTCTTCGAATACGCCGCCAACATGGCGCGCGCATTCCGCAAGGAAACAACGATCATCATCGGCGACCGCCTGGACGCCGACATCCTCGGCGCCAACCGCTACGGCATCGACAGTTGCTGGTTCAACCCGGACAGCATGGCCAATACCTCGGCCGCCATCCCAACTTGCGAAGTGGCCAGCCTGCATGAGATCGTGCCGGTGCTGGACCTGATGCAAGTCAAGCTGAAACAGGCTTGATCTTCCACAAGCGCACCACCTGAAATACGCTGGCAGCGGCACGAAAACAGGCCGCTACTCGCGTACCATCAGGACTCATCCATCCCGGTGCCAGCCCATGCCGCCCTTCATCGCCCTGCTCGCCATCGCGGCCTTGATCCTGTTCTTTGCCATGCTGGCCAAGCGCCAAACTGGCAAGTCGCGCAGGCCGCTGCGGCTGCAAAGCAAACCCGTCATGACGGCACGCGAGCAGCAGATGTACCACCTGCTGCAGACGGCCTTGCCGGAATGCACGGTGCTGGCGCAAGTGGCGTTTTCCGCGCTGGTAACGGCGAAAGGATGGGCAAACAGAAACCGTTTCGACCGCAAGGTGGCCGATTTTGTTCTGTGCAGCAAGAAACTGAATGTCATCGCCGTCATCGAGCTCGACGACAGCAGCCACGCCGGCCGCGAACGCCAGGACAAGGAACGCGACGCCATGCTCAGGCTGGCCGGCTATGTGACCTTGCGCTATGCCAACTTCCCCACCCAGCAGGCGCTGCGCGCCGATGTCGAGCAACTGCTGCTGAAAAAAACCGGCGTCGTATCTGCCTGATTACACCATCCAGACATCAATCGCGCGTCAGCACTTCCAGCAATTCAATCTCGAAGATCAAATTGGAATGCGGCGGAATCAAACCCACCTGCCGCTCGCCATACGCCAGATGCGCCGGCACCCACAGCTTGCGCTTGCCACCGACCTGCATGCCGTGCAAACCCAAAATCCAGCCCTGGATCACCTTGTTATTGCTCAACACACAGCGGAAAGGCTCGCCCCGCTTGTGCGACGAGTCAAACTCCGTGCCATCCTCCAGCCAGCCCCGGTAATGCGCCGTGATCAGCGCGCCACGCGCCGCCGCCTTGCCATCACCGACGACGATATCGTCAATCTTCACTTCAGCCGTCATCTCGTTTCATCCTTCATCAATCGCCATGCCGCGATTGTACGGCAGCACAAAAAAGCCCCAGCAGTTACCCGCCGGGGCTCATTCTATTGCTGCAAATTCTGGTGGGCCTCCCGTGAGTCGAACACGGCACCAACGGATTATGAGTTCCTTGAACTACGGCGCAGACTAAACGCTAAGTCATTGTTTTTACAACGATCAAACTAAATTCTTCAGACAAAAACCCTTCTTTTTGAGACCAGAGGCGGACCAGAAGCTAGCAATTAGACCGGAGAGGGAACGGATGCCATTGAAAAGCGCAACCGCTCATTTGTCAAGCGTGACCTTACAAGTCAGGTTTGCGGCGTCATCTCATCAAGAACAATTCACACCTTTCAGGTGTTCGCTTCCTACCTCGCCTGTGGCCACGAAGCATGCGCCGACATGGTTGGCCTAGTACACGTCGCGTACCTTGCCCACTCAATCATGCCATTCGAAGCAGCCGGTTTGTTCGATAAAAATCCGAATGATTTTATCGCAGGCCACTACCAGTTCATGGTCGCGGAAGTTCTGTGGTGATTTGGCCCCGTGGAATAAATTGCATCTAACAGCATATACGGTCCTTAGTAACTGCGGCCAAGTTGGCAAATCTCCATCACTCCACCCCAGCGGCTGATGCTTAACCCCTTCACTTATGACCTCATCCATGAGGTCGGCCGGCGACAACCGCCAGAATGCATCTCGGCCTAGCTTTCGGCGAACGTCACGCACATTAAGTACTGGCCACATAGCTGCGAAGACGTTCACTTCATCACGAAAACGGGGAAGGCTTGTCATAAGTTCGTCGTATGCGGAGGAAAGCCGTTGATGGTTGACAAGGGCATTAATCATTTCAGCATCGTTGGCGGCGTCAGTCACGCACTCCATCCAGCCGTTAAAACCCATCCAAAGATTAACAAAGGACGAGAAGTCAGACCGCTGATCTGGCGAAGCATCAATCAGTTCACGAGCAAGGTCTGCGTTTTCCGCATCAAGTACGCGGAAATTATTGAAGCTAACCATTTAAAATCCAATCTTTTATTTATACTTAAAGACGCACTACTGTCTTGAACTAGTAGAGTGGCAGGAGTGGCAGGGTCAGGTCCGCCATTCAGACACAAGCCCAACCATAGCCGCATTGAACAACGATAATGACCTGTAGCGTATTTAATTGCAAATACAAGGTCGAACTGCAGGCAAAGTGGACAGCACCCCCTATGCACTCCGTACCGCTATAAGATGAAATTAGTGACGAAGCCAGAACCAGCCCATCCAAACGGCCAAACCTTGCGACGATTGTCTCGCGCATAAAAAAATCCCCGGCAGTGACCCGCCGGGGATTTTTTTGCTGCAAATTCTAGTGGGCCTCTCGTGAGTCGAACACGGCACCAACGGATTATGAGACACATGCTCGATATGGCAAAAAAACCCACGAAGTGGAAAATACTAATTTATCATTTATTCATCATCTATTGGCAACAAAGACAGTTCATATTCGGCCATCGAATATTGAACAAAATTTTCATCTCTTATCGATTGCAGTTTTTGTGACGATTTTAATACCGCATATAGTTGATTCAAAATATAAGTTAAACGATTTTCAAGTACTGAGTTTGATTCAGCAGAATTATAAGGTAAAACAGCGTGCCTAAGGAATATAGCCTCATTTACCATATTTAGGTCTACCTCTGAAAATACACCGAGCGCATGCAGAGCTTCACAATTCTTTAAAAAATCATGAGATTCTAGTCTGCAAACATGTACAGCGTTTCGAACAGCAGCTTCTATTCTTCGCCATCTTGGAAGAAATGTACCTTGAACAGCACTCTCAAATACATTACTTGCAATTTCTTTTGCTTCTGCTTCTGAGACTTTGACCTGAGGTAGTTTTTTTAAGGCATCTTCAAGTTTATCGGTTAATTGCCCCGATAGTTTTACTATATTATCATACTGAGCCTTACCAATTATTGAATTATGGGCAACCATGCAGCGCAACTCGTATAACTCATTCCAGATTTTCTTCAGAAAAATATCATCACAGCTCACAAGCGATGAAAAATACCTATTCCAATTAGATTTTGGCAACAATGATTCCAACAACTGAAAATCATCCAAAACCACACTGTCTCTAATTTTCTTATGTAATTCATCTACAGACGTATTGGTATAAGGCTTCAATAAGAAATTTGCCAAATCAATAAAGTCAACATTATGCAACACATCAATTTTATCTGCGCGCTTTGCCTTACCTATTATATCTTTTATTTCTTGTGGAGCAGCTTCATCAATCCACTGAACTCCAATCTTAGTAAGCATAAAATTAGATATCAACTTCCTCATTAAATTCTCAATTTCATAAATTACGACATATGAAATCTTTGAATAATGAAATGAAATATCATCCCAAAGCGTAGCAATTTGAGCATTTATAGTTGATAGAATTATTTTTATAGTCCTGAGAAATTTGGTAAACCCAACTAAATTCTCTTCAATTTCACCATTCAAATCAAAGTGCATATGAAAGAATCGTTGGTCTCTACCCGCTATATCCCCACTGACCAACTTGTAATTACAAGAAAAATTATTCTCGAAGCAAACAATCCCATTTTTAATAACGATAGAAGAATCCACCTGCAATAAATTATTAAATGCGGCGTCAGAATCACAAAAGGTCTTTGCCTTTTGAATTATCGCCAAATACTCTACTCTCGCCATAAAAAACCTCAATTCTATAAATTTTTCAACCACTGTTCGTTTGCTCGCAAAATTGCCCCACTCTGTTCGCCCCACCTCTCACTGCCTGGCAAACGCTGCCACACGGTCGTATGACTCTGCATAGCCCCGCTCTTTCAGGTCCTATTGGATCTGCTTCATGAGGTGGCAGGGTCAGGTCCGCCATTCAGACACAAGCCCAACCATAGCCGCATTGAACAACGATAATGACCTGTAGCGTACTTAATTGCAAATACAAGGTCGAACGGCAGGCAAAGTGCACAGCACCTCCTAAGCACTCCGTACCGCTATAAGATGAAATTAGAATGGCAGGGTCAGGTCCGCCATTCAGACACAAGCCCAACCATGGCCGCATTGAAAAAAATGATGACCTGCAACGTACTCAATTGCAAATACAAGATTGAACGGCAGGCAAAGTACGCAACGCCTCTTATGCGCTTCGTACTGCTATAAAGATGGAAATAGTGACGAAGCCAGCTAGCCCGTGCGAACAACAAAACCTTGCGGTGATTATCTCGCGCACGAAAAAAGCCCCGGCAGTCACCTGCCGGGGCTCATTCTATTGCTGCAAATTCTGGTGGGCCTCCCGTGAGTCGAACACGGCACCAACGGATTATGAGTCCGCTGCTCTAACCAAGCATGAGCTAGAGGCCCAAGGGGGACTGCGGCGTGACGGCGCTGTTGATGCCCGTCTCGCGCGGCCGTTTTGGAAACGGACACGCGAGGATAGGGGTATCAGGGGCGTACGTCAAGCCCTATTGGCTTCTAGTTGCCTTCCAAGAAGCTTTTCAGCTTGTCGGAGCGCGATGGGTGGCGCAGCTTGCGCAGCGCCTTGGCTTCGATCTGGCGGATGCGCTCGCGCGTCACGTCAAATTGCTTGCCTACTTCTTCCAGCGTATGGTCGGTGGACATTTCGATGCCGAAACGCATGCGCAGCACTTTCGCTTCGCGTGGCGTCAGGGAATCGAGCACGTCCTTGACCACGCCCCGCATGGACGCGTGCAGCGCTGCGTCGGCCGGCGCCAGGGTGTTGTTGTCCTCGATGAAGTCGCCCAGGTGGGAATCGTCGTCGTCGCCGATCGGCGTTTCCATCGAGATCGGTTCCTTGGCGATTTTCATGATCTTGCGGATCTTGTCCTCTGGCATTTCCATCTTGATCGCCAGGGTGGCCGGATCGGGTTCCGCGCCCGTTTCCTGCAGGATCTGACGCGAGATGCGGTTCATCTTGTTGATCGTCTCGATCATGTGCACGGGAATGCGGATCGTGCGCGCCTGGTCAGCGATCGAGCGCGTGATGGCCTGGCGAATCCACCAAGTGGCATACGTCGAGAACTTGTAGCCGCGGCGGTACTCGAACTTGTCGACGGCCTTCATCAGGCCGATATTGCCTTCCTGGATCAGATCGAGGAACTGCAGGCCGCGGTTCGTGTACTTCTTGGCGATCGAAATGACCAGGCGCAAGTTGGCCTCCGTCATTTCGCGCTTGGCCTTGCGCGCCTTCATTTCACCGGCCGCCATCTGGCGGTTGATGTTGCGCAAGTCCGGCAGCGGCAATACAACGCGCGCCTGCAGGTCGATCAGGCGTTGCTGCAGTTCCTTGACGGTTGGAATATTGCGGCCCAGGATGGCGCTGTACGCGTGTCCTGCGTTGACTTCGCCATCGACCCAGTCGAGGTTGGTTTCATTACCGGGGAAGACCTTGATGAAGTGGGCGCGCGGCATGCCGCAGCGGTTCACGGCCACGTCGAGAATCTGTTTCTCGATATGGCGCACTTCGTCGACCTGGCCGCGCAGGGTGTCGCACAGCTTTTCCACCACCTTGGCCGTGAAGCGGATGCCCAGCAACTCTTGCGAAATGGCTTCCTGCGCCTTGGCGTAGGGCTTGGAGTTGTAGCCTTCTTTTTCGAAAGCGCGGCGCATCTTGTCGAACTGCTGCGAAATGACGGCAAATTTTTCCAGCGCCGTGCGTTTCAGGGTTTCCAGCTGCTCGGCGGAGAAGCCGGCCGCGCCGGAAGCGTTCGCCTCTTCCTCTTCTTCGACTTCCTCTTCTTCCGCTTCGCCTTCTTCCTCGTCTTCTTCGACGGGAGCGGCCACGACAGGAGCGGCGGCGACCGGTTCGCTTTCATCGACGAGGCCGTCGACGATTTCGTCGATCTTGATCTCTTCGTTGGCGATGCGGTCGGCGGCGGCGATGATCTCGGCAATCGTCACGGGACAGGCGGAAATGGCCTGTATCA
Source organism: Janthinobacterium sp. PSPC1-1 (assembly GCF_049897625.1). Classification (NCBI taxonomy): domain Bacteria; kingdom Pseudomonadati; phylum Pseudomonadota; class Betaproteobacteria; order Burkholderiales; family Oxalobacteraceae; genus Janthinobacterium; species Janthinobacterium sp. PSPC1-1. Next base: position 177,914 of record NZ_JAFCWP010000008.1, read on the forward strand.
TGTCTTTCAAGCCATCTTCGATGCGCTTGGCAATCTCGATCTCGCCTTCACGCGTCAGCAGCTCGACCGAGCCCATTTCGCGCATGTACATGCGCACGGGGTCAGTGGTACGGCCAAAGTCGGAATCGACGGTCGACAATGCAGCCTCAGCCGCCGCTTCCGCCTCGTCATCGCTGGTGACAACGGCAACGTTATCGGACAGCAACAACGTTTCCGCATCGGGCGCGTGTTCGTAGACGGCGATGCCCATGTCATTGAAGGTACCGATGATGCCTTCGATGGCTTCCGGATCGACGATGTTTTCTGGCAAGTGATCGTTGATTTCCGCGTAGGTCAGGAAACCGCGTTCCTTGCCGAACTTGATCAGGGTCTTGAGTTTCTGGCGCCGGCGCTCGAGTTCTTCCTCGCTCGCTTCCGTGTCGGACGAGAAAGCGTCTTTCAGCAGCGCGCGCTCTTTCGCCTTGCGGTCCTTGGCCTTGGCCTTGTCGACGGCCTTCAGTTCGGCCCGCTCGACGGCGTTCAGGGCGGCGACTTCATCATTTTCTGGCTGGAATTCTTTTGGCTTGCGGCCGCGGCGGCCTGGCACTTTTACCGACGGCAAGACATACCCGGACGTATCGATCGCCGCCAGGGTGGCGGCGTCGGTGGTCTGGCTGACCACGGGCGCGCTGGTCACGCGCGCTTCTGGCCGGTCGAGCGCCTTTTCGGCTTTCGTGGTAACTTTAGTGGGCTTTACAGCCGCTTTGGATTCGGGTTTCTTGATTGGCACAGGCGCTTTCGATTACACAACGACTTGCTTTACGGTGGATTAGGATAAAGTTTGCTGCCAGTTCCCTGTCTACCTGCGGGAACCACCATCTTCGAACCTGCCGACAACGCAAATCCGACACTGTTACGTTACTTACACCTCATCGGCCACGATCCGCGGGAAGCGCAGCAATTCCTGTCCACCGGCTGTTGCCAGCCGCCTCGGCAAAAATTCCTGCATCGACCGCGTTGGGAGCGAGAGCCTGGCGCGGCTTGCCAGCGTCTGCGAGCCTTGCCCGCAACGCTGAAAACGCCAGTTGGCCCTGGCTGCCGACACGATCCACCGCGCCGATCAAGAGCCTAACTTACTGAAAACAAATACTATTTACGAAACAGAACTAGCTTGCCAAAGCACACAATACTTAGCATTTAATTATAGCACGCGAAAAATGTTTTTCCAGTGCGCGTCATACCCCCAGAGCAAGATTAGCGATTCACCAACTCGGCATCGCGTTCGCGCTCCAACTCGCCTTGCTCCTGCGTGATTTCGCGGTAGCGTACACCAATTTTCTCCGATGGCAAACCCGACGCAAACAATTGCTGCAATTCCGCCTTCAAAGCATTCAATTTGATCTCGCGGATGGTACTCACCAGCCACGACAATTCGCTGTCGTAATCGGATTCCGTGCCGGCCGCAATCTCGCCGATGATCTCGTCGTATTCGCTGCCCAGCTCCTTCAATTGCTGCGCCAAGGCAGCGAAACTGCCATGTTCGCCCAGCGCCTGGCCCACGGCCACCAACTGCCCCAGGCTATGGGCTGCATCCGGCCCCAGGTGCTGGAAAGCGGTCAGGGCGGCCTCGTCGATGCGCAGGCTCAGGGGCGGATGCGCCACCAGCATGCGCATGATCTTCAATTCCAGGCCCACGGGCACGGGGCGACCCGATTTCGGCGGTGCGCGGCGCGCCACGGCAACGGGTTTCGCCAGCTCGAACAGGGCTTCGATCTCGGCCGGCGTAGACTGCGTCAGCTGCGCCAGGCCGCGCACGATCTGCAGGCGCAGGGACGACGGCGCCATCAGTTGCAGCAGGGGCTTGGCGTCGAACTGCACGCGGGCGCGTCCTTCCGGCTCCGACAGATCATGCTCACCCGACACTTCTTTCAGCAAGAATTGCGACAGCGGCATGGCTTCATGCACTTGCTGTTCAAAACCTTCGGTGCCGAATTCGCGGATATAGCTATCCGGATCGTGTTCCGACGGCAAGAACAGGAATTTGATGGTCTTGTTGTCCGACACGTGGGCCAGGCTCGCTTCCAGCGCGCGGCGGGCGGCGCGGCGGCCGGCCTTGTCGCCGTCGAAGCTGAAAATCACGTTATCGGTCTGGCGCAGCAGTTTTTGCACGTGGGTGGGCGTGCACGCCGTGCCCAGGGTCGCCACCGCCTGCGGGAAACCCATCTGCGCCAGCGCCACCACGTCCATGTAACCCTCCGTCACCAGCACATAGCCGGCGTCGCGGATGGCCTGGCGCGCCTCGAACAGTCCATATAGTTCGAAACCCTTGGAAAACAAGGGGGTTTCCGGCGAGTTCAGGTATTTCGGTTCACCATGGTCGAGCACGCGCCCGCCAAAGGCGATGACCTGGCCTTTGGTATTGCGGATCGGAAACATGATGCGTTCGCGGAAACGGTCGTAGCGCTTGCGGTTATTGCCCTCTTCATCGACCTTGTCGATCACGAGACCGGCCTCGGCCAGGGCGGTCACGTCGTAATCGGGGAAGACGGAACGTAAATTGTCCCAGCCGCCGGGCGCAAAACCCATGCCGAAGCGAGCGGCCACTTCGCCCGTCAAGCCCCGGTTCTTCAGGTAGGCGATGGCTTCCGGCGCGTGGCGCAACTGGCCACGGTAGTAATCGCAGGCCTGCGTCATGGCGTCGGACAGGGCCATGCTTTGCGCCTGGATCTGCGCGCGCTGGGCTGGCGGGATCTTGTCATCCGCTTCCGGCACGACCATGCCCACGTTCTGCGCCAGGTCCTTGACGGCATCGACAAAGCCCATGCCCGAGTACTCGATCAGGAAACCGATCGAGGTGCCATGCGCACCACAGCCGAAGCAGTGGTAGAACTGCTTGGTGGGGCTGACGGTAAAGCTGGGCGATTTTTCACTGTGGAACGGGCACAAGCCCATGAAATTGGCGCCGCCTTTTTTCAGTTGCACATAGCGGCCCACCACATCGACGATATCGACGCGGTTGAGCAAATCGGAAATGAAGGATTGAGGTATCACTGGCTAGGGCGGGTCTTGTTATAGGTCAGACTATACTACCGCACGTGGCCTGAGGTTGAGCCAGGTCAACGTGTGGGCGATTTGAGCGGCTGCCAGCATGGGCCGGCAGCCGATTACTAGATTACTACTATGACATGCTTACGCTGCCGGCGTCAGGGCTTTCTTGACCAGGGCGGACACCACCGTCATGTCGGCGCGACCGGCCAGCTTCGGCTTGACGATGGCCATGACCTTGCCCATGTCTTGTGGACCGGCGGCGCCCGAGGCGGCCACGGCGGCAGCCACTTCGGCCGCCACTTCTTCATCCGACAGGCCGGCAGGCATGTAGCCCGCAAGGTGCACCAGCTCGGCTTTTTCGATGTCGGCCAGGTCGGCACGGCCACCGGCTTCGAACTGGGTGATCGAATCCTTGCGCTGCTTGATCATTTTTTCCACGATGGCCGTCACGTGGGCATCCGTCAATTCGATGCGCTCGTCGACTTCCTTGCGCTTGATTTCCGCCAGCAACAGGCGAATCGTGCCCAGCTTGCCCGCTTCCTTGGCGCGCATGGCGTTTTTCATGTCTTCGGTAATTTGTTCTTTCAAGCTCATGGCAATCCTCGTGTTGGTAAGTGGGGTCGATACTCATGTGTGCGCTCCAAGCAGGCAGCCACAAAAGCGAAAACCCGCTGCGGCGAACCGGAGCGGGTATGCGACTCATCTGAAGTATCACTCCAGGCGAATCAAAACAAAACCCGTGGCGAACAATGCGCCGAACTACCCGGGTTGGTTCTGACTGAACAGTCTTAGAATAATTTTTTCGGCAGTTGTTGGCTGCGGATGCGTTTGTAATGACGCTTTACAGCAGCTGCCAGCTTGCGCTTGCGCTCAGCTGTTGGCTTTTCGTAGAATTCGCGTGCGCGCAATTCGGTCAGCAGACCCGTTTTTTCGATGGTGCGTTTGAAGCGACGCATTGCGACTTCGAACGGCTCGTTTTCTTTAAGGCGAATAGTGGTCATGTAAAATTCAAACCGTTGAGGTGGTGTATAGGAAGAGATAGATAGTAGCAGCTTTTATTCGGAAAGGGAAGCCCCTCCCCCGCTTGCGTGCGGCTTGTCGCCTGAGATTGCCGCCCGGTTGTGGCGTAAACCACGCATCCGGACGGCAGCATCGCTTAAACGGCCATCTTGCGGCGGCGCGCCATGAAACCCAGCAAACCCAGGCCAGCCAGCAGCATGGCATACGTGCCGGGTTCCGGCACGGCGCTGACATTCATGCTGACGCCGTCCAGGAAGGCCGAAGTATCGCGGGCATTGCCCGGATTGGTGCCGGCAAAGCTCAAGGTATGGCTGCCTGCGCCGATGTTGAGCGCATTCACATTGAAGCTGGTCCAGCCCGTGTTGCTCACGCCATACTGGCCCAGTTGCGTGCCGTCCAGGCTGACCGTCACGGACTGGCCCTGGTCGTAACCAGGGCGCAGCGCCAGGTTGAAGGCGAAGGTGTAATTGGCCGCGCCCGCGCTGACGAAGCTTTGCGAGACCGATGCCGTGTTTTGCAGGAACGCAAAGGCGTTACCTTCCTGCGCCACGCCATTCCAGGCCGTGTAGCTGGCCGACACGCCGGCGCCACCGGTGAAACTCCAGCCCGGCGCCACGTCGCCATAGACATAGCCGCCACCGACGGTATTGTTTTCAAAACCGCCATTGCTCAGCACGGGCGTGCTGGCAAAGGCGCTGGTGCTGAGCAAGGCAACTGCAGCGGCGGCGATCAGGCGTTTCATGGTGACTCCAGGGTAATGTTTATTTAATTGCCATCAGACACAGAAAATGTCTGGAAGTCAATTTACATGCCAAGTATTCAACACCGTTTCATTGAAGTCAAGAAAATTATCACCTGCGGTCACAAACTGCGGCCACGCAACAACCAAGTATTACTGCAAGGCAATTCCTGCCGCCACGCCCGAGGCCCAGGCCCACTGGAAGTTGTAGCCGCCCAGCCAGCCCGTCACGTCCACCGCTTCGCCGATGAAGTACAGGCCCGGCACTTTATTGGCCATCATTGTCTGCTGCGACAGTTCGCGCGTGTCGATGCCGCCCCGTGTCACTTCGGCCTTGCGGTAGCCTTCGGAGCCGTTCGGCACGATGGACCAGGCATTGATGGCCTGCCCCAGCTTGCGCAGCTGGGCGTCGGGCATGTCGGCGATGCGCGCATCCGGCGCCAGGCCGTTGACGGCCAGCAAGCAGTCAGCCAGGCGCTGCGGCAGCCATTGCGCGACGATATTGCCCAACTGCTTCTTCAGGGTACCCTTGCCTTCGATGAGGGTCTGCGCCACGTCCACTTCCGGCAGCAGATTGATGACGATGGGCTCGCCTGGCAGCCAGTAGCTGGAAATTTGCAAAATCGCCGGACCGGACAGGCCGCGATGGGTAAACAGCAAATCTTCGCGGAAACGCGCGCCCGTTGCCTTGCGTCCTTTCAGGCTGCCCGTTTCCACATCCACTTCCAGGGCGATGCCGGACAGTTCCGCGAACGGCGCCCAGTTGTCCGCATCGAACGTCAGCGGCACCAGGGCCGGACGCGGCTCGACCATCATCAGATCGAATTGTTTGGCGATGCGGTAGGCAAAATCCGTGGCGCCGATCTTCGGGATCGACAGCCCGCCCGTGGCGATGACGATGCTGGCCGTCTCGATGTCGCCGCTATCCGTCTGCAGCACGAAGCCACCGTCAGCTTGCTGGGCAACATTATCAATCTTGCACGGCATGCGCCAGTGCACGCCGCCAGCGGCGCACTCGTCCTTGAGCATGTCGATGATCTGCTCGGCCGATTCATTGCAGAATTGCTGGCCCTTGTGCTTCTCGTGGTAGCCGATACGGTATTTTTTCACCAGCGCGAGGAAATCCTGCGGCGTGTAGCGCGACAGCGCACTCTTGCAGAAATGCGGGTTTTCCGAGAGGAAATTTTGCGGGGTGGCGTTAATATTGGTGAAATTACACCGTCCACCACCCGAGATGCGGATCTTTTCGGCCAGCTTGGCCGCGTGATCGATCAACACCACGCGCTTGCCTTGCTGGGCGGCAACAGCCGCACACATCATGCCGGCCGCGCCCGCGCCGATCACTGCCACATCAAATTGTTTTGCCATAAGAATTCCGCTCACCGCTGATTACAAAGACGCCATTGTAAACTGCGGCGACGCGGCTAGCGCGGCCGTGCAGCAATCTGCCGCGATGCCATCAGGCATTGCTCCACTTGCCCGGCGATCGACGGCGGCACGGGCACCTCGCCGCGCAGCACAGCGGCGATCCAGACGGCCGTGGTAGCCGCATCGCGCTCGGCGGGCAGATGCGGCAACTCCTCGACCAGCAACTGCTTTTCCACCAGCACCGTGCGTTCGCTCCCGTGAAACCAGTCGATCTGCTGCGCCTTGTTGGCGTTGGCCACCGTCTCGCCTTCCGTACCGCGCATCAGGAAAGCGTCGCCGCGCGCGGGATCAGAGGCGGTCAGGAAATATTCGCCGAGCATTTCCAGGTATTCCGGATGTGTGTACGACACCAGGCGCAGAACCGGCCCGGCGAACGGCTGCATGATCTTCACCAGGGTATGCGTGGAATTGCGCACGCCCAGCACGCGCCGCAGCGACAGCATGTGTGCCAGGCGCGGCGCCAGCGCTTCGATGGACAAAAAGGCGGCTTCCCCGCGCATCATGGCGGCCTCGGCCTGCGCATGGTCCGCCGAGGCGGGCACGCCCAGCGCGGCCAGCACTTCGGCCGTGGTGATGCGGCCCGGGTCGCTGGTCACGCCATGCACGAGCACGGGCGCCCCCGCGCGCGCCAGCAGCAGCGCCAGCAAGGCCGTCAGATTGGCCATCTTGCGCGCGCCGTTATAGCTGGGAATGATGATCGGAGCAAATTCACCGGCCGGCGCGGCCAGCGGGGTGAACGACGCTTCGGCCGCATCGAGGAAACCGGCGATCTCGTCCACGGACTCGCCCTTGATGCGCATGGACAACAAAATGCCGCCCAGTTCCAGGTCCGACACGCGGCCCTCGAGCATGGCGCGGTACAGGGCGCAAGCGTCCATGCGCGTCATGCTGCGCGCGCCGTTCTTGCCGCGTCCTATTTCTTTGATGAAACGTGCAGCGGGGAATGGCTCACCGGCCACATCGGTATGGGGGATGGAAACAGTCGTCATGGCGCCAGCTTACACGGATTGGCGCCGATGCAACAGCCGGGCGAGCGGAAGCGCGGGCGTGGCGCCCCAGGAAGCGCAGCCTGCCACAATAACAACTCATCCGCTGCCATTTGGCGGCCAGCCACGCCGCCAGGCCGCATTTCCGCTACACTATTGCCTCTTAAAGAACGCAATAGCGAAAGCCGAGCCAGAATCATGAATACGCCAGACATCGAAAATATCAACGTCACTTCCTTCGCGCCCATGCCGACACCGGCCGAACTGCACGCCAAACTGCCGCTGTCGGAGAGTGCCTTCGACACCGTCAGCCGCGGCCGCGAAGCGCTGCGCAACATAATCGACCGCAAGGACCAGCGCCTGTTCGTCGTCGTCGGTCCGTGCTCGATCCACGACCCCGTCGCCGGCCTCGATTACGCACGCCGCCTGAAAGCGCTGCAAGAGGAAGTCAAGGACACGATGCTGCTGGTGATGCGCGTGTATTTCGAAAAACCGCGTACCACCACGGGCTGGAAGGGCTATATCAACGACCCGTACATGGACGATTCGTTCAAGGTCAACGAAGGCATGGAAAAGGCGCGCAAGTTCCTGCTCGACGTGTGCGAACTGGGCATGCCTACCGCCACCGAAGCACTGGACCCGATCTCGCCGCAATACCTGGGCGACCTGATCGCCTGGACCGCCATCGGCGCGCGCACCACGGAATCGCAGACGCACCGTGAAATGTCGTCCGGCCTGTCGACGCCAGTCGGCTTCAAGAACGGCACAGATGGCGACATCAGCATCGCCGTCAACGCGATCCTGTCGTCGGCGCACCCGCACTCCTTCCTGGGCATTAACGCCGAAGGCAATGTCGCCATCGTGCGCACGCGCGGCAACGCGTATGGCCACGTGGTGCTGCGCGGCGGCGACGGCCGCCCGAACTACGATTCGGTTTCGATCGCCATCGCCGAACAGGCGCTGGCCAAGGCCAAGCTGCCGGCCAACCTGGTGGTCGACTGCTCGCACGCGAACAGCTATAAAAAGCCGGAACTGCAGCCGCTGGTGATGGCCGACGTGGTCAACCAGATCCGCCAGGGTAACCACTCGCTGGTGGGCGTGATGATCGAATCGAACATCGTTGGCGGCAACCAGAAGATCCCGCAAGACCTGTCGCAACTGACCTACGGCTGCTCCGTCACCGACGGCTGCATCGACTGGGACACGACGGCGACCATGCTGCGCGATGCGCATGCGCATTTGGTCAATCGCCCGGCGTAAAATATTACGGCCAACAATGTTGTCGGATTACGGCCCTGTGGGCCTAATCCGACCTACCCGGCCGGCCACAGGTCGGCTTGGCGCGCAGCGCGTAAGCCGACACCACCACCAGGCATATCACGCCATCTGCACATGCGGCAGCACGGCGTACGATCCCGCCAGCGCCTGTTCGGCCTTGCTGGCCGGGATATTGAGTTCATTGACGTCCAGGTAGATGCGCCCGTCCATGATGCGCACGGCGTACGTGCGCGCCATGCCCTGCACGGGCGCCACCAGGCGGCCCGAATCGAGCTCGATGATCCAGCTGTTCTTCGGCCCCATCAGGTTTTTCTCCATCAGCACCCCGTGCGCCAGCGGACCGCCCAGGCAGGGCACCGTGTCGAGCAGCGCGTACACCGTATCGTCAGCCGCGCGAAACAGCGCCACGCCCGGCAAGTCCTGCCACGCCAGTCCCCGCTGCACCATGCGCGCGCCCGCCTGCGGCATGTCCTTGAGGCGGCAAATCATTTTCCATTGTTCCGGCATTGCTAGCTCCTTGAAAAAGGCACACGCTTGCCTAAGCAAAAGCGGTGCCAGTGCCAACACAGGCAAAAAAAGGGGGAAATCGGGAGCAAAACACCACTGCGGCGCACTGCGCAAGTGCACACTGCCGCCGAAATGGTGCGCCGGCCGCACGCTGGACTGCCCGGCTTTCCTTTACAATGGCGGATTACTCCTCCCTATTTAGCACCTTCATGATTGTTCTTGGCGTCGAATCCTCCTGTGACGAAACCGGCCTGGCCTTGTACGACACGCAACGCGGCCTGCTGTCGCACGCCCTCTATTCGCAAGTCGCCATGCACGAGCAATATGGCGGCGTGGTGCCGGAACTGGCGTCGCGCGACCATATCCGCCGCGCCATCCCGCTGCTGGAAGAGACCCTGACGAAGGCCGGCATCACCCTGCCCGAGATCGATGCCATCGCCTACACGCAAGGTCCGGGCCTGGCCGGCGCGCTGCTGGTCGGTTCCTCCGTCGCCTGCAGCCTGGGCCTGGCCATCAACAAGCCGGTGCTGGGCATCCACCACCTGGAAGGCCATCTGCTATCGCCATTGCTGGCATCCGAGCCGCCGGAATTCCCCTTCATCGCGCTGCTGGTGTCGGGCGGCCACACGCAGCTGATGCGCGTTGATGGCGTGGGCCAGTACACGATGCTGGGCGAAACGCTCGATGATGCGGCTGGCGAGGCGTTCGACAAGTCGGCCAAGCTGCTGGGCCTCGGTTATCCGGGCGGCCCCGCCATTTCACGCCTGGCCGAATTCGGCGACCCGCTGGCGTACAAGCTGCCGCGCCCGATGCTGCACTCGAAGGATTTCAATTTCAGCTTTTCCGGCCTGAAGACGGCCGTGCTGACGGTGGTGAAGAACCATGAAGAAAAAGTCATCGCCAATATCTGCGAGCAGGACAAGGCGAATATCGCGCGCGGCTTCGTCGACGCCATCGTCGACGTGCTGACGGCCAAATGCGTGGCGGCCCTCAAGCACACGGGCTTGAAACGCCTGGTGATCGCCGGCGGCGTGGGCGCCAACGTGCAGCTGCGCGCTTCGCTCAACGCGGCCGCCGCCAAGAAGCGTTTCAAGGTGTATTACCCGGAGCTGGAATTCTGTACCGATAACGGCGCCATGATCGCCTTTGCCGGCGCCATGCGCCTGCAGATCAACCCAAACGCCGCCAAGTACGATTACTCGTTCAATGTGCGCCCGCGCTGGCCGCTGGACGAAATCCGCGAAGTCTGATCACTCCAGCAGGAAGTTGCGCGAGCCCGCCAGGGCCGCGCCCTCTTCCAGCGTTTCATCCTTCAATGCCACGCCCGACAACTGTCTGGTAAATGCCTGCGCCAGCAGGTAGTGCAGCCGGTACGCCGCTTGCGCATACGCCAGGCCCTCGGGACGCACGTTCGAGATGCAGTTGCGGCGCTCGTCCAGCAAGCCCACTGTGGGTGCCCACGTCAGATACAGGCCCAGGCTGTCCGGGGAACTCAGGCCCGGCCGCTCGCCGATCAGCACCAGCACAGCCTTCGCCTGCAACAATTGCCCCACCTCGTCGCCGATGGCCACCCTCCCCTGCGCCACGACGTACACCGGCGACAGCGTCCACGCTTCTGCCGCCAGCCGTGCGCGCAAGGCGGCCAGGAACGGCGCCGCGTGGCGTTGTATCGCCAGCGCCGACAGGCCATCGGCCGCCACCAGCGCCAGGTCGACTCGCGTAGCACCGGCCACCAGCAGCGCGCGTGAAACGTCGTCGAGCCGGCGCCCAAGATCGGGGCGTTGCAGATACTCGGCGCGCGTGGTGGCGGCGCTGTGCAGCTGCACGCAGTCTTGCCCTTGCGCGGCCAAGGCGCGTGCCAGGGCCTCGCCATCGAGCGCCAGGTGCACGGCGTCGCGCGCCTGTGCGTGGGCCAGCTGGAACGCCAGCTGCGCGCTGGTCGGCACGCTGACGCCGTGGCGCCCGAGCGCGATGCGCGCCGCCGTATGCCGGCGCAGGGCTTGCCAGGAACTGTCGCCAAAGGTGTGCTTGTCAGCCATGTCATCCTCCCCGCGCATGCGTATCCTTGCTACACTGCGCCGCTAAGCATGTTATCACCGTCCCTATCCATTCGAGGAGTACCATGATTGTTGCAGCCGATGCCACGCTGTGGGACCAGCAATACGACTTGCCCCTGCTTGAGCGTCTCGGTCCCGCCCAGGATGAAATCATCGCCCATGTAGCGCAAGTCAATGCGTCCATCGGCGTGGCCGCGAAGCCTGCCTCGACAGAAGTGCGTGCCGACTTTCACGCCGATGTGCGCGCGGCGATGGCCGGCATGCCGGCTTGCGTGCTGGCCCTGCTCGATGGCGTGCTGCTGGGCGTGCGTTTTGCGCGGCAACTGGGTTCCTCGGCCATCAGCGATATCGTCGCCAGCGCCGAAGGGGTGATCCTGGGCGTGGTGGTGGCGCTCGATGTGGATGCGTTCGAGGCGCGCACGGCGAATGCCTGGGCGAGCTGGAAAGAAAATACGCCGTTCACGCCAGTGCACGGCTACCGCCTGGAAGCGCAGATCGCCGCGCCGCAGGACGATCACCGCCAAGGCGCGCTGCAATACCTGCTGCTGCATGAATTCGGTCATGTGCTGGCGGCTGGCAGGGGCTTGCTGCCAGAATGGTGGAACGATGCGCAGGCCATGCGCGAGACGGACGACTACCTTTACCTGCCCCTGGCCTGGCGCATCACGCCGGAGAAAGAGGTCGTGCCCCTGCCCGGAAACGACTTCCCGCTACGTGGCGATATCGCGTACTACCAGGCGCCTCGCCTGGCCGCCAGCCAGATGCCGGACGCCTACGCGCAGCTGCGCGGCGCGAACTTCGCCACCCTGTATGCGGCCACCAGCATGCATGAAGACTTTGCCGAGTCATTCGCCAGCTACGTGCACGCCATCATGCTGGGCAAACCGCAGTGCATCCGCATTCACCGCGATGGCAAACTGCTACTGCAGTTCGACAACTACTGGGAGGCCGGGCGCAGCGCGGCCAAGCGCCGGCTGCTGGAGCAGCTGCTCGGCAGCTGATCAGTTACCGGCCGCCGCCCGCGCCAGCATGGCGCGAAAAGCAGTGAATACCTTATGCATGGCCGGACGCTTGTACGGATACATCTCTTCGGCATCCATGGCATGCACGATCATGGCGTTGTCGGCCTCAAAGACCAGCAACTCGCCGTCGCGGGTTTCGGCACAGTCGATACCCAGGTAGGGCATGCCCATGCGTGCATCGATGGCGCGCAGTGCGGCAGCGTGGCGCCGCGCAAACGCATGTTCGAAGTTCAGCATGCACTGCGCTTCCTCGGCGCGCTTGGCCGCGCTTTCATCCATGCCCGCGTTCAGGTAGTGAATCATCCAGTGCGACGAGACGGCGAAGTGGCAGATATATGGCAAGCCGTCGATCAGCACGATGCGGTACTTGCGGAACTGCCCATCCTCGCTGCGATAGTCGACAAAGCGGGAAATATAAAAACGTTCGGCGTCGACGCTTTGCAGATACGCGAGCAAGTCACTCGCCTGCGTCATCTTTTCAAGGTCATGGCCAGCATGCGAACCGAGAGGACGCACAATCAGGGGAAAGGCGTCGCCGGGAAGCACCGCGTCGAGCGGTATTTGTCCGGACGCAAGCGCTGCCAGCTGTTCGCGGCTGATACGCGCCGTGCGCGGCATGGCCACGCCGGCCAGGCCCTGCAATTTGTCGCACAGGCCATCACGCGAAGTATGCGCGATATGCTGCGGCAGGTTGACGACGGGGCGCGGCCAGTCCCGCACGAATTGCGCCAGGCGCGCCAGCAAGGGCTGGTTCGCATCCGATTCGGCCACACCGACCAGCAGCACGTCATGCTGCGGCACTTCGTCCGGCCAGGCCCCCTCTGCCGTGACATACAGCAGTTCGAGCGTCACGTCAGACTGCTCGACGAGAAATTCAATCGGCGTATTTGACATCAGGTCTCCCGGCCCCGTCAGCATCAGCACCTTGATGCCCGGCCCGGATGCCGGGGCTTGCGCGGGCAGTACATACAACTGCTGCAGTTCGATCGCCTGCGCCTGTACGGCCAGCGCCATCTCACGCTGGCCTTTCAGCTGCAGCACGATGGAAAAATCCATATAGGCATGCGCGTCCTCGGGGTGCGCCTGCGCGCGCGCCAGCAGCGCTTCACCCAGCGGCGCCAGGTCGTGCCGCAGAAAGGCGTGGCGCATCAACGGCGCCAGCCCGATCAGCGGCGAATACGGCGTGGCCGCGTGTTGCATCAAATCGTACATGGACATTCCCTTCAAGACAGGCGCGCCGCGCCGAAGCGCAGCACGCCCGCAAGCAGCGCGTCGATATCCTCGGCACGCGTGCGGTGATTGACGATGGCGGCGCGTATGGCCAGCTTGCCGCCGATGGTGGTGGTCGATGGCGCAGCGATCCCCGACTCGTGCAGGTCGGCGACGATCTCGCCATTGAAGGCGTCGCCATCGCCGCTGGCCACGCCGCGATGGCGGAAGCACACGATATTCAACGTCACGGGCGCCAGCAGTTCCAGTTCCGGCGTGGCTTGCACGCGTTCTGCCAGGTAGCGCGCCAGCGCGCAGGTGTGGGCGATCGCCGCACCCATGCGCTCGGCGCCATGCACCTTGAAGGTGAACCAGGTTTTCAGGGCGCGGAAACCGCGCGACAGATCGGGGCCGAAGTCGCAGGGCCATGGCGAGCCGCCGGCCAGGCCTCGCGCCTCGCGCCGCAGGTACGCGGCCGGCGCGGCAAAGGCGGCCATGTGCCGCGCGCCGTCGCGCACCAGGAAAAAGCCCGCGTCATACGGCACCTGTCCCCACTTGTGAAAATCGAAGGCCAGCGAATCGGCCAGTTCGATCCCGGCCAGCAGGGGGGCTATCTGGGGCGAGAGCATGCCCAGAGCACCATACGCGCCATCCACGTGGAACCATAGCTGTTCGCGCGCGGCCAGCGCGGCCAGCGCCGATAAATCGTCAATGGCGCCCGTGTCGACGGTGCCGGCCGTGCCGGCGATGAAGAAGGGACGCAAGCCCGCCGCGCGGTCCGTGGCGATGGCATGGGCCAAGGCAGCGACGTCAATCTGCTGGCGCCCATTGACGGCGACGCGGCGCAAGGCGGCCGTGCCCAGGCCCGACAGGTCCATGGCCTGCGCGATGCAGCCATGCGCGGCGGCCGAGGTGTAGGCCACCAGAGGCGCGCCTTGCAAGCCTTGCTGGCGCGCGGCCACGCCCAGCGTCTGCGTGCGCGCCACCAGCACGCCCATCAGGTTGGCCATCGAGGTGCCCGTCACGAAAATGCCACTGGCCGTATCCGGAAAGGCGAACAGTTCGGCCATCCAGCGCGAAATCTGACGCTCCACCTCGACCGGCATCTGGTTGCGCCCACCCACATTCGCATTCAGGCCCGCCGCCAGCATCTCGGCCAGCATGCCCACTGGCGTGCCGCCGCCATGCACCCAGCCCATGAAACCGGGATGCACGTTGCCAACGGCATAGGGCAGCACGTCCTGCAGGAAGCTGGCGTGGGCGTCGGCCAGTGCGCCCGGCGCGCGTGGCAGCGGCTGCGCGAAGCGGGCACGCACGCTGTCGGGCGCCGGCTGCCAAACGGGCCGCTGGCGGATCTGCTGCTGATAGTCGAGCATATCGTCGAGCATCTGGTGGCTTTGCGCGCGAAAGGCGTCCCAGTCCTGCGGGTCGAGGGAATCGGGGTCGGGTGGCAGCATGTTGGCGTCGGATGGGGAGATTGCCGATTATCGCACCAGCGCAGCAGCGCAGGGCGTCAATTTACACTTGCGACCCCAGGCGATGCAGGGCCGCCTGGAAGGCCGGTGCCAGCGCCGTGCGCAAAAGGCCCTGCGCATCGGTGATTTGCATGCGCGCCAGCCAGGCCGCGAATTCGGGTGCCGGACGCAGGCCCAGCACGCGGCGCGCATACAGGGCATCGTGGAACGAGGTGCTCTGGTAACCGAGCATGATGTCGTCCGCGCCCGGCACGCCCATGATGAAATTGCAGCCGGCCACGCCCAGCATGGTCAGCAAGGCATCCATGTCGTCCTGGTCCGCCTCCGCATGGTTGGTGTAGCACACGTCGCAGCCCATGGGCAGCCCAAGCAGCTTGGCGCAGAAATGGTCTTCCAGCCCCGCGCGCATGATCTGCTTGCCGTCATACAGGTACTCGGGGCCGATGAAGCCCACCACCGAATTGACCAGCAGCGGCTGATACGCGCGCGCCACCGCATACGCGCGCGCTTCGCACGTTTGCTGGTCCATGCCGTGATGCGCGCCGGCCGACAGGGCGCTGCCCTGCCCCGTCTCGAAATACATGACGTTGTTGCCCACGGTACCGCGCCCCAGCGACAGGGCCGCCGCCTGTCCCTCGGCCAGCAGGGACAAGTCGATGCCGAAGCTGCGGTTGGCCGCCTGCGTACCCGCCACCGACTGGAACACCAGGTCGACGGGCGCGCCGCGGCGTATCGCTTCGATGGTATTGGTGATGTGCGTGAGCACGCAGGACTGGGTGGGGATTTGGTACTGGTCGATGACGGCATCGAGCAGGTGCAGCAGCGAGACCACCTGCGCCACATTGTCGGTAGCGGGATTGATGCCGATCACGGCGTCGCCGCTGCCCAGCAGCAGGCCGTCGAGGATCGACGCGGCAATCCCCGTGGCGTCATCGGTCGGGTGGTTCGGTTGCAGCCGCGTGGACAGGCAACCATCCAGACCCAGAGTATTGCGAAAGGCCGTGACGACTTTACATTTCCTGGCCACCAGCACCAGGTCCTGCAGGCGCATGATTTTTGAAACGGCGGCCGCCATCTCGGGCGTGATGCCGGCGGCGACGCGCGCCAGCATGGCCGTATCCGTCGCGTCGTCGAGCAGCCAGTCGCGAAAGTCGCCCACGCACAGGTGCGCGATGGGGGAAAACGCGGCGCGCTCATGGCTATCGATGATCAGGCACGTGACTTCATCGTCTTCGTACGGCACCAGCGCCTCATTGAGGAAGGTCAACAGCGGCACTTCCGCCAGCGCCAGCTGCGCCGCCACCCGCTCCCGCGCGCTGGCGGCCGCTACGCCCGCCAGCACGTCGCCCGAACGCAGCGGCGTGGCCTTGGCCAGCAGCTCTTTCAGGCTGGCGAACTGGTAAACATGGCTGTCTATCGTATGGCTGAATGAGGGCATGGGCGTCTCCTGATGGGGTCAGACCCGCCGGGTCTGACCCCGGAGCATGCCCTATTCTACGCCAGGCTACAGGCTGCGCAGCGCGCCTTCCAGCTGCGGATGGCGGAAGACAAAGCCGTCGGCCAGCAAGCGGCGCGGGGCGACCCTTTGACCTTCCACCAGCAAGTCGGCCTGCTCGCCCAGCAAGGCGCGCATGAGGAAGGCTGGCGTGGGCATGATGCTGGGGCGGTGCAGCACCGCGCCCGCCACTTGGGCGAAGCGACGCTGCTCGATCGCTTCGGGCGCGCAGAAGTTGTACGCGCCGTTCACGGCACCCTGTTCGCTGCGGCGTGCCAGATGGGCGATGCCGCGGATCACGTCACGCACATGCACCCACGATACCCACTGCTTGCCGCTACCGAGCGGGCCGCCCGCGCCGAAGCGGATCGGCAAGAGCATCTGCGGCAGCGAACCCTGGTGGCCGAAGACGAGGCCAAAGCGCATGCAGCCCACCTGCACGCCAAATTTCTCCGCCTGGCGCGCGGCCGCCTCCCATTCCTGGCACAGCTGCGACATGAAGATGGCTTGCGGCGCGTCGTCTTCAGCCAGTTCCGTCGCGTCGCCCTGCGGCTGCACGCCGTAATAGCCGATGGCCGACGCCGACAGCAGCACGCGCGGCTTGTGCTGCGCGCGGGCGATCCACGCCACCAGTTCCTGCGTCAGCGCCACGCGGCTGCGGCGCAAGGCCGCCTTGCGCGCGTCCGTCCAGCGCTTGCCGACGATGCGCGCGCCGGCCAGGTTGACCACCATGTCGATGCGCTGCGCATCCGATAGTTCATCCAGCGACCGGATGCAGCGCACCTGGCCGTCGAAGGTCCACGCGGCCTGTTTCGGCTGGCGCGTCAGCACCGTCACCGCGTGACCGTCGGCCAGCAAGGCGCTGAGCAGCTGCTGGCCGATGAAACCCGTGGCGCCCGTTACCAGCACGGACTGCGGTGTACTGGCAAACTGCAAATCCTCCGTCTCTTTTTCCTCCACCTCTTTGCGCCGGCCCAGTTGCCAGACCGCATACGCGTCGCGCAGGCCGGACAGGCCCACGCCCACGCCGCACAGGGCGAGGAAGACGCTGAGCCAGCCATACGGCTGCCACACGAGGGCCGTCGGCAGGTTCGCCCACTCGCTGCTATTCAGGGCCAGCAGGGCGATGAAGGCGCCTGCATTGATCGCCAGCACCGTGTGCGTGACCCGCTCCGTGGCAGGCAAGAGGCGGGTCTGGTCTTCCACGACGAAATCCCACAGGGTCAGCACGATTTCCACGCCAAACACGATCACCAGCACCCAGGCCCAGGCGCCATGCCATTCCCACGCGGCCAGGCCGACGAACAGCAGGCTGTAGATCAGCGCACGCGTCGCGTGGATGGTCAATTCCAGGCGCGCCGAGGCCTTTTGCGGTAGCGCTTCCGTGACTTCATGGTGGTAGATGGTGTCGAAGGCGCCCAGGCAGCCTTGCGCCGCCATCAGTTGCAGGGCCAGCAGATGTGTATTCATGGTGTCTCCTTGTGTAGGGCGGGCGCGGCGCTTTCACGGAACACGCCGACCTGGGTAAACGTGGTGCCGAACAGCGCGTGGCGGATCTCGATGCGGATGTTGAACTGCTGCGGCGTGTCGTTGCGGTGGCACAGATAGGTCTTGCCGGGCGTGAGCACGCCGGGCAGCGGCATCCGCCAGCCGAAAAGTTCCCAAAAATAGCCGTCGCTGGTGAAATGCAGGTTGCCATCCTCGACGTGCAACAGCAGCTTCATGCCCAGGCCCAGGCCCACGTATTCGAGCACTTCACCTTTTGCGCTTTCGGCCATGTAGGACGTGAAGCGGATCGGCGCGCGGCCATGCAGGCGGTAAGTGCGCTGCTTGAAGATGAAGGGGCAAGCGGGACGCGAATAGACTTCGATATCCACGGGGAAGTCGTGATCGTCATACGGAATCAGGGCGCCGTCGATGAAGGGGCGCGTCAGCCAGCCCAGTACCTTGCCCAGGCGCGAACTGGTCAGCTCACTGAGCTCGCCCCGGTAGTACAGGGGCTGGCCCGGTGCGGGATTTTTCTCGAAGCGGCGGCGGATGTCCGGGTGCAGCGTCAGCCACTGCTCGCCCATGACCTTCCTGAACAGCTCTCCTTCGGACGGGCCATTCATGGTTTTTTACCTGGCTTGCCAGGCTTGTCGTCCGGGCTGAGGAACTTGGCCACCTTGCCGCCCATGGACAGCATGCGCTGCAGGGTCGCCGGCGGCAGGTTTTTATAGTCGCTGTAGGTGCTGCTGAGCATTTCCAGGAAGGCCAGCACCTCGCCCATGCGCGCCAGCGTTTCCGGCGGTATCGCCGCATCCTGCTCGCCCTCGATCGCGCATTCGCGCAGCACCGTCAGGGTGGGGTCGATCTCGCGCCGCTTGCGCTCTTCCATGATGACGCGGAAGATCTCCCACACATCCTGCAGGGCGACAAAGTGGTCGCGCCGGTCCCCCATCACATGCGTGATGCGCGCCAGGCCCCAGCTTTGCAATTCCTTCAGGCTGTTGCTGACATTCGAGCGGGCCACGTTCAGGCTGGCCGCGATGTCTTCCGCCGTCAAGGGTTCGTTGGCCAGGAACAGCAGCGCGTGGATTTGCGCCACGGTCCGGTTGACGCCCCAGCGGGTGCCCATCTCCCCCCAGTGGAGGATGTATTTCTGAGTAGTCGGGCTTAATTCCATGATTTCTCTTATTTCTGTCGTTGCAGAAATGTAAGACGAAACAGAAATCCAGTCAAGCGCGATTCATCAGGAAGTTGCGGGCGGCTGGCCCATGGCGCGCAGGAAGGCTTGCTGCGAGGCGTGCAGCTGGCCATAACCGAGTTCGCGGTAGACGAGGCCGTGACGGGGCGCCAGTTCGGCCAGGATGCGCGCCAGCGCCGGGTAGTGGCGGTGGTTCCAGGTGGGGAACAGATGATGCGTGAGGTGCAAATTCAAGCCGCCAAGCCAGTAGCCGAGCCAGCGCAAACGGCGCGGTTGCGGCGTCCAGTCGCAAGCCGTGTAAAACGTGTGCTGGTACCAGTCGTGCGGCAAGGTGCCATCGGGGCCCGGCTGGAAAAACTCCACCTCGGCCCAGTGCGTGCCGAGGATCAGCGCCACCAGCGCGCACGAGGCGAGCATCTGGCCCACGAAATACGCGCCCAGCACCACGCCCCAGGCTATGCCCTGCTGCTGCAGCACCCACATGGGCAGCGCCAGCACCAGCGCCACGTGGCCCAGCTTCCAGCCCAGGAACGACAGCCAGCCGCGCCAGCCCTGCAAGCGGCTGTGCGCGGCCACGGGCGTCTTGCCGAAGCGATCGAGCCAGTCGCCATACCAGTTCAGATACGGCAGCGACAGGGCCGCCACCACGGGCCAGTACAGGTATTGATAGCGGTACTGGGGCGACCAGCGTTGGAACGGTGTCTGGCGCAGGAAGGGATTCGGTTCCGTGTCGAGGTCATAGCCCTCCACGTTCGCATACGTGTGATGGAAGTGCACATGGCGGATGGTCCAGAAATCCGTGTCCACGCCCACGGGCAAGCCCACCAGGCGGATCAGGATGCGGTTCAGGCGTCCCTGGCGGAAGACGGCGCTGTGGGCCGCGTCATGCAGGGTATTCATGGCCAGCGTCATGGCCGCGACCAGGCAGGCGACATAGCTGGCGACAAACGGCCAGGTGCTGTCGGCGTTCAAGGCCAACGCATACAGCCCCGCCGTCAGCGCGGCCAGGAACACGGTCTTTGCATGCAGGCGCGCGTCGCCAAAGCGGTGCTTTCCTTCGCTGGCGAGATAGGCATCGGCGCGCGCGCGCAGTTCGCGGCGGAAGGCGGAATCGCGCGCGGGCTGGAAGCGCAGCGGCGGCAAGGAAGGCACAGGCGTCACGCGCGCGTCCCTGCCGCAGCCGGCCACCACAGGCGGCGCGCGCCGTCGAGGCCATGCGCCAGCAGCGCGGCCAAAAACACCATGCCCCACGCGTCGCGCGCGCCATACCAGCCCAGATACAGGACCGGCATGGCCAGCGCGATGGCGACCCAGGCGATGGCGCCCCAGCGGCGCGCATCGGACAGGCCGCCCAGCGCCAGGGTGCCGCCAAAAATCAAGGCGAACAGGATGGCCTGCTGCGCGCCGGCCAGCGCCGCTTCGTGGTTGACGTAATAAATCACCAAGCCAAACAGGATCACGCCGCCGATGCCGATGAACAGCTCGGGCACGTGGAAAGTACCGCGCGACTGCCAGTGGGGAAAGCGCGCGCGCAGCCATGTAAATAATTTGCCGTTGCTGGCCAACAGGGGGTTGTGCGTGGGTGTCATGCCCTTCACGCCATAGCGCATTTCCACGCCATCGAGTTCCGGTTGGAAGCTGCCGAACAGCCTGTCCCACAGCAGCAGGGTGCCGCCGAAATTGCGGTTGATGTAGCGTTTATCCGTGCCGTGGTGCACGCGGTGGTGCGACGGCGTGACCATGAACTTGTCGAGGATGCCGGACTTGTTCACCAGCGCATTGTGGTTGTAGAACTGCACCGTGTAATGCAGTGACGAGACGACGAGGAAGATTTCCAGCGGCACGCCCAGCACGGCCAGGATGGCGATGAAGGGGAAATTCGTCAGCGACGAATACCAGGAATTGCGCACGCCCAGCGACAGGTTGAAATGCTCGCCCTGGTGGTGCACCACGTGCACGGCCCACAGCAAAGGGATTTTATGGTGCAGCCGGTGCATCCAGTAAAAGCACAGGTCCCAGGCAAAAAAAGCGAAGACCCATTGCACGGCCACGGGCCACTGGTCGACGATGTGCAGGTTCACATGGCGCAGCAGCAGGGCAAACGCGGCCACTTCCACGCCACGGAAGACCCACATCAGGATATGGCCGGAATTGAGATTGAAAATCACGTCTTTCCACGGCACCGGCGTCTTGCGCACCCATTTCAGGATCAGCAGTTCGGCCAGCACAAAGGCTAGCATGATCAAAAACGACAGGGCAAAGGGATTCATCATGATGCGGTTTCAGTGGAAATGGCGCGGCGGGTAAGCCAGAATACCTGCATTTTCGCCAGCATGCCGCCAGCGATGCCAACAGCCAGGCCGGCGGCCAGGTCGATGCTGACATGCCGGCGCAGCGCGATGATGGCGTAGCAGATGGCCACGCCCAGCACCAGGGCCAGCGCGGAGCGCAGCAGGTGGCGTTTGTCGCACAAGGCCCACACGCACAGCAATGTCAGGGCGCCATGCAGCGACGGCAGGCAGTTTTGCGCGGAGTCCGCCGACTGCAGCATGCGCAGCGCCTGCGTGCTCCAGGCATTCCCGTCACCCACGGGCGGATACGCGAGGGTGGTTGGATACAGCAGGAAGACCACGCCGCACGCCAGCGCGGAGAGCGCCATGGCGCGCGCCAGCCAGCGCACTCTCGCCGCATCGGCCGCCAGATAGGCGTACGGGATCAGGATGAAGAAGGATAGATACAGCCAGATGGCGGCATCGCTGTAGGGAATGGCGCGGTCGATGGCCGTTTCCGGCAGCAGCACGCCCTGCCCTTGCAGCACATCGCTGGAAAAATACACGAGGCCGACGCTGCCCCAGCCGGCCAGCAAATGCAGCAACCGGCTGCGTACGGTCATGGAAGAAGGGTTCATGCGCTTGCAAGGCGCCGGATGCGGCGCCGTTTCATGGTGGGGTCAAAGGGAGGCAGTTCGCCGCTCACCGTCCAGGCCAGGCTGTCGACGGCCACGCCCAGGCCGCGCAGCACCGCTGCCAGATGTGCGCGCAGGGCCGCCAGGCCGGCGTCGTCCAGGGCCGCATGCAGCAGCAAGGCGCTGTCGCCCTGCTGCACCAGGCGGTAGTCGGCGTCCGCCGACAAGGCTTGGGCGAAGGCGCGCGTCAACACGTCGGCAAACACGGCGACGGGGGCGCCGCCGCGCGCGGACGGCAGCAGCAGAAGGTCGTCGCAACGCCCTTCGATGCCATCGATGGCGCGCGTGGCGCGGCCGCACGGGCATGGCGTGGCGCGCGCGAGCAAAATATCGTCCAAGCGGTAGCGCACGATGGGCTGCGTGATGCGCGTAAAATCCGTAATCACGGGCACAAAACGACGTTCTTCAGCATCGAGCCATTGCGGCTCGATGTGCACATATTCCTCGTTCAGGTGCAGCACGCCGTGTTCGCAGCTGCTGGCGAGAAAACCCTCGGTGGCCTGGTAGATTTCATGCACGGCGCCGAACGCCTGCACGATCAGTGCGCGGTCCTGCGCTTCCAGCACTTCGGCCACCGAGATGACTTTTTTCGGCGCCAGCGCCAGGCTGCCGTCGATGACGCGCAAGGCCAGCTGGCGCAGCACCTGGGCCGGTGCGACGATGACGGAAGGTTGATAGCGCGCAAGCTGCGCGCACAGGCTGTCGAACGGTTCGAACAGGTCGTAGAACGCAAAGGTCAGCCACGGCGAACGCACGGCCGTGTACAGATTGCTGTTCGCGCGCAGGAACAGCGCGACTTTTTCGCCGGAAAACAGGCCGTCGGGCAGCGCCTTGGCCAGCATCACGCCTGCCCATTGCGCCTTTTCGCGTGGGCTGACGGTAAACACGGCGCGTCGCGACGAAGTGCCCGATGATAACCCCACGGTGATGTCGCCCACGGCGGGCGTGAAGTCGCGGCTATGCTCGGCCGCCATGGCCGCGTCCATCGCCTGCGCCAAGGTGACGCCCTCGGTGTTCATGGCGTCGAAATGCTCAAGCATCAGCGCCTTGTTCATGGTGGGCCACTGCGCCAGGGGCAGCGCGCGATAGGCAGCGAAATAGCGGCTGCGCGCGCACAGGGTGCCGATGAAACGCGCCAGCTGCTCCTGCTGGTAGGCGTCCAGCTGCACGCGATCCGTAAAGCGCAGGCGGCGCGTGCGCCAGTACGACAGCAATAACCAGACAATACGCTTCACGGACGGCCCGCCACAGGTAAATAATCGAGCGTATCTTCATGCGTGATGCGGATCTGCGCATTGCCCGACTGGTGCAACTGGTGCAAGCGGTTCAGGGTGGCGTAATACGGCGCGCGCTTGTGCTGGATGATGAACGACAGTTCGGACGGCCCGCGCAGCTGCTGAAAACTCTCCGGCACCCAGGCCGCGTCCGACGCCAGCAAGGTCCAGCCGCCGTCCTGCAGCACGAAGGCACCCAGATGGCCGATGGCGTGGCCGGGCAGGTCGACGATGTAAATCTCGCCTGTGCCGCTGACGTCGCGCCCGTGCGTAAACGGCAGCAGGGCCGCCGGCAAGGCCGTCTCGGGCACGCTTTCGACAAAAGCCAGGCGGTCGGCAATATCGGGCGGCAGCAGCTCGGGCACGAAGGCCTGGCGCACGGCAGCCACGCCGGACAGGCCGCGCACGGCGTCCCAGCCAGTTTGGGAGGCCATCAGCCGCGCGCCGGGAAAGTCGCGCAGGCCGGCGATATGGTCGGCGTGGAAGTGCGACAGCAGCAAGGTGTGGATGTCGCCGGGCGATACGCCGTGTGCGCGCAGCTGGCCCTGCAGGGATTCATTCTCGTCGAAGGAAATCGGCGTCACCCACGCGTACAGGCGGTACACGCCTTTCGACGTGGCGGCGCGGAAGTGCTCGGCGTAACCGGTGTCCCACAGGTACAGGCCCGCGCGCGTTTCGATCAGATAGGCGCGCGAGGGGAAGCAGCGGCTGGCCAGCCCGCTGCCTTTCAAGACCATGCACGAAGGATGTGTGCAATGGCCGACGCGAAATGCGGTGATGCTAGCCATTGCGTTCCTTGCCTACCTTGTGCGCCGCCGCTTCCTGGCGCATCCACTGCGCCGTCAGGGCGATGCCTTCCTGCAGGCTGACGATGGGACGGTAGCCGAGCACCTTGCGCGCCTTGGCATTATCGAGCGTCATGTCGAAACTGAGCGCGCCGATGCTGTAGGGCGTGAGCGATGGCTCGCGCCCCGTAAAACGCGAAGCGAACTGCATCAGGCGGGCCGCCAGCGCCAGCACGCGGTAGGGCACGCTGACGATCTGGAACGGCTGCTGCAGGTGCTCGCAGAACAAGGTACGCAAAATGTCGCACAGGCGCGCCGGTTCGCCATTCGTGATGTTGAAGGCGGCACCGGAAGCGATGGTCTTGTGCACGGTGGCCAGCCACATCGCGTGCACGACGTTGTCGACATAGGTGATGTCGATGCTGACCGCGCCGCCATTGGGCAGCGGCAGCTTGCCGCCGCGCTCCTGCAGCACGCGCGCCAGGCGCGGGATCAGTACCTGGTCGTACGGGCCGAAGATGGCGCGCGGGCGCAGGATCACGCACGTCATGCCGCGATGCCGGTCGACCGACTCCTGCACCAGCTTTTCCGCCATTGCCTTGGAGCGCGCATAGGCGTTGACGAACGCGTCGGGGCGGAAGGTTTCCGGCACCTCGTAGCGGTTGCGGTAATCGAAATACATGGCCGGTGTGGAGATGTGCACGAAGCGCGCCACGTGCTGACTGGCGGCCGCGCGCAGCAGCTGGCCCGTGGCGGTGACGTTGGCGGCGATGAAGTCGCGCTCGGCGCCCCATGGCGAGGACAGCGCGGCGCAGTGCCAGACGGTGTCCATGCCGCGCACCAGCTCGTCGACCTGGCGCGGCGAGGCTTGCGCCAGATCGAGCGGCACGAATTGCGCGCCCATGCGCTCCAGTTCACGGCCGACAGCGGCGTTGCGGCCCGTGGCGCGTACTTCCACGCCCTGCGCCAGCAGGGTGCGCACGGCATTGCGCCCCAAGCCCCCCGTCGCTCCCGTGACCAGTATCCGCCTCATCGCACCACCTTCACAGATCAAGAATCATGCCGCCGATGGTCAGGCCTGCGGCCGTGCCCATCATCAGCAAACGCTGGCCGGCCACGGCCCGCCCCGTCATCACCGCCTCGTGCAGGGCGGTGGGCAAGGAGGCAGCCACCTGGTTGCCGTGCGTTTCAAAGATCTTGATGATTTTAGCATCGGGAACGTCGAGGATGCGCGCCGCATGCGCGAGCCCCAGCGGGCTGGCCTGGTGCGGCACGACCACATCGATTTTTTCCAGTCCGGCGCCCGATTCCTGCATGAGTTCCGCCAGGAAATCCGGCATCACCTTGACGGCCAGGCGGAATACGGCCTTGCCATCCATGCGGAACAGATAGTCGCCCGGTTCGCAGCCGTTGCGGGGGTTGCGCTCGGTGCCGCCGCCGCGGATTTCGCAATAGCGGCGCCCTTCCGGATACGTGCCCATCTTGTAGGCGCGGATGCCGGCGCTGCCGTCACCGCGCTCAACGATGACGGCGGCGGCGCCGTCGCCAAAGATCATCGACGCTTCCGGCTCGCTCCAGTCGACCCCGCGCGAAGCGAGGTCGGACGAGACGATGGCGATACGCCGGTAGGCGCCGCCGGCCAGCATGGACGCGGCCACGCGGAAAGCGGCCATGAAACTGAGGCAACTGGCGTTGACGTCGAAGCTTTGTGTGCCGGGCGGCAAGCCTGCATGCTCGGCCACGAAGCAGGCCGTATTCGGCAAGGCTTGCTCGGGCACGCCGCAGGCGCAGATCAGCAAGTCGATGTCGGATGGACGCAGGCTGGCGTTCTTCAGCGCGTCGAGCAGGGCGGCGGCGCCCAGCTGGCTTTGCGACTCATCGGGCGCGGCGACAAAGCGCGACAGCACGCCGCTCTTGCGCAGGGTGTAGCCAGCCGGGTGGCCCAATTTCAGGTCCAGGCTTTCGGAAGTGACGCTATGCGACGGCACGGCTTTGCCCGTCGCGATCAGGCGAACTGGAATCATGTTTGCCTTAACAAAGTAAAGTAAATACGGTTGATGAAGGGTTTATCAGCTAATCGCGTGCCAGCGGCGGCAATGCAACGCCGCAGTTCTTGCAGAAATTGGCATCGTCATCGAGCCCTTCTTTCAGGCACGTGGGACAGGTACGCGTGGTCACCAGCTTGGAACTGCGCTGTACCGTCATTTCGGCACTGATAATGCCGGTAGGCACTGCCAGGATGCCCCAGCCGAGCAGCATCATCAGCGAAGCGATGGTGCGCCCGATGTCGGTGCGCGGCGTGATATCGCCAAAACCCACCGTGGTCATGGTGCTGATGGCCCAGTATATCGACGTGGGAATGCTGCTGAAGCCGTGATCCGGCCCTTCCACGACATACATCACAGTACCCAACAGAAAGACCACCATCATGACAAAAGACAAGAAAATGAGGATCTTGCGCCGGCTGGCCAGCAAGGCCCGCCCCAGCACCGTGTATTCATGCACATAGGACGTGAGCTTGAGGATACGGAACATGCGCAGCAGGCGCAAAATACGCACGTCGATCAGCACGTGCGCGCCCGGCAGCAGCAAGCCGATGTAGGTCGGCACGATGGCCAGCAAGTCGATGACGCCAAAAAAACTCTTGGCGTAGCGCACCGGATGCTGCAGGCATGCCAGGCGGGCAAAGTATTCGATGGTAAATAAAATGGTGAAAAACCATTCCAGCGCCGTCAGCCAGGTGCCATAACGCTCGGCCACGGAGGCGACGCTGCTGAGCACGACCACCGTCACGCTGATCAGGATGGCGGCGATCAGCAGCAGGTCGAAGGCGCGGCCCGTGCGCGTTTCCGCCTCGAAAATGACGGTGTACACCTGCTCGCGCCAGCCCCGCTCGGGCTTGCCAAATTTTTGCTGCGTTTCCTGCGCCGCCAATTGCTGCGGCGTCAAGGGTGCCGCTGCGCTCTTCGTCGCGGCTTTCATGTGGGTAGTGTGCTCATATACTATTATTGTATAGATAATTTACAAAGCACGGCGACACGCACGGTTGCGCTACAGCTTTCACTACAACAACACTACGACAACTTCTTCGCCAGCAACACGGCATTACGCCGGTCGCGTTCGGCTTGCACGATGTCCGTCGTGCGCGCCTCCGACAAGCCCACCGTGTGCAGCACGGTAGCCGTCAGCTGCAGCGCCGACTCCAGCGCCTCGGGTACGACCAGGGTGGCGCCCGCCTGTATCAGGGCCACCGCATGCGCCTCGTCGCGCGCGCGCGCATACACGGGCAGCTGCGGATATTCACGGCGGATCGATTTCACGGCATGCAGCACGGAGGCCGCATGGTCCATGGTCAGCACCACGGCAGCAGCCCGGTCCGCATTGACTTTTTGCAGCAGTTCCGCGCGCGACGCATCGCCGAAATACACGGGGAAACCGCGCGGATGCAGGGTCGTCACCAGGCGCGCATCATTTTCAATCGCCACATAGGCGATATCCTGTTCCGTCAGCACCTTCGCCAGCAACTGCCCCACCCGGCCGAAACCGGCGATGATGACGGTGCTGCCCTGCGGCGGCGGCGCGCCGTGCGCCAGGTCGGCCAGCTGATGGTGGTGGCGCCGCTCCCACCAGTTGCCGAACGCGCGCGCCGCCTTGGCCAGCGCCGGCGTGGCAAACAGGCTCAGGCCCACCACCAGCATGACGAACTGCGCCACCTGCGGACCGATCAGCTTGGTACCCAGCGCATACGCGACGACGATAAAGGCAAATTCGCCACCCTGCCCCAGCAGCACGCCCGTTTCCACGGCGCGCCCCCAGTGAAAGCCGCCGATGCGGAAAATCACGCTGATGACCAGGGTTTTCACCGCAAACAGACTCAGCACGGCCAAGGGAATCAAAATCGGCGACTTGAGGATTTCGCGCACGTCGATCTGCATGCCCACGGACATGAAGAACAAGCCCATCAGCAAGCCCTTGAAGGGCTCGATCGTCACTTCCACTTCGTGGCGAAATTCCGTCTCCGCCAGCAGCAAGCCGGCCAGCAAGGCGCCCAGCGCCATCGACAGGCCCGCCAGATACGTCAATCCCGCGATGCCCAGGGTGCTGAGCAAGGTCAGGGCCATGAACACGTCCGGCTGGCGTTTTTTGACGAAAAACTGGAACAGCGGGCGAATGACCCTGCGCCCCAGCAGATAGATCAGCAGGATGGCGCCGGCCGATTTCACGGCCGCAAAGCTGAGCAGATACGCCAGGTCGTCGCTGCGCCCGCTGGCGAACACGTCGATCAGGATGAACAGCGGCACCACCATCAAATCCTGGAACATCAAAATGGAAAAACCCGCCTGGCCGGCCGGCGTCTGCAGCGAGCGCTGGTCGGTCAGCAGCTGCATCACCACGGCCGTGGACGACAGCGACAGCACCAGGCCCAGCACGATGGACGCTTCCAGCGACAGGCCGAAGTAATACGCGACGCCGCCGATCAGGCAGGCGCTGACGGCCACCTGCCCCACGCCCGCGCCGAACACCCAGCGCCGCAGCGCCCACAGCCGTTCGGTCGACAGTTCCAGGCCGATCATGAACATCAAAAACATCACGCCCAGCTCTGCCAGGCCGCTGACCTGCTCGGCACGCACGAACGAGAAATACGTCAGCCACGTGAATTCACCGGCCCACAGGCCGAAGCCGAACGGGCCGAACAGGGCACCGACGGCCAGGAAACCAAGCACCTGGTTAACTTTCAGGCGTTGCAATAGCGGAATAAAAATCCCGGCCAGGGCGAGAAACAGCAGGGTTTCTCGCAAATACGGTAAGGCGTGTTGCTCTTCCAAAATAGTCCTAACTAAATATCATTCTTGCTGAATTGGTAGTGTCGCATGCTGGGCCACGGCGAAGCAGGCCCACACGCGATATTTTTTGCCTAAGAGCAACACATCCGTTCTCTATTTCGGCGGTGCCAGCATGTCGGCACGGGGGCGGTCCCAGCCCGGCACGTAGGCGGGACACGGGCGGCTGCGGAACTGCTGCAGCTCCACGGTCGTAAAATTGGGCAGCATGCCGGGGTTGAAACGCACATCCGTCAGCTTGTCCGCATTCAATCTGGGCATGCGGGCAAAGCGGAACCAGGCGTCGACATAGCAATTGTCTTCCTGCAAGGTGCGCAAGGCAGCCAGACTGCCCGCCGCCTGCGCGGAGACGGCGATGCCGGGCGCCAACTGCTGTCCTTGCTTGCCCGTCTCGGCCAGCCCGGCCGGGCAGGCGGCAGGCGCCAGCGACTCGGGCAGCAGGCTCAGGGTGCCGCGCCGCAAGGTGTACACGTCGGTCTTGCTGTCGAGCGAAACGTAAATCCAGCACAGGGGATTGCTGGGAAACGCCGTCATCGCCACATCCCACACGCGCGTGCCGGGATCCAGCCGCTGCACGGCCGCCTCGATGCGCGTACGGCCGATGGCCGAGGCCACGCCCTGCGTGCCGATGAAGGTGGCGGCCAGCGCGAAGGCCAGCAGCAGCGCTCCCCGTCCCCGCTCGCCGGCCCGCCCTTGCAGCACGGCCAGCACCACGCCCAGCCCCAGCAAGACAGCCAGCGAAGCGGGCGCCAAGTAGGATTTATAGGTGAAGAAACACAGCGCCGCCGCCAGGGCGGCCAGCAGCACGCTTTTGACGATGCCGTAGCGCAAGGACATGATCACGGGCACGCCCAGCAGCACCCAGAACATGGGTTCGACAATGAAAACCATGTCGCCATACAGCCAGCGGCTGTCAAATGGATAAAACGGGTGCAAGCCATAGGAATTGAGGAAATCCATGCCCATATGCAAGCAGAATCCCAGCAGCAAGCAGGCCGCCAGGCCCAGCCGGGCGGGCACGCTGTCCTTCAACAGGCGGCGTGCGCCGGGCCACAGCAGCCACAGCAGTGCCAGCAACAGCAGCGCCTGCGGCAAGGCCAGCAGCAAGGTATGCGTGTGGCCACGGTGGTGCAACATGTAGCCGAACGGGCGCGGCAGCAGCTTGGTCAGCACCAGGTCCAGGTCGGGCGCGTTGCTGGCAAACCAGGCTGTAAAGAGAAACAGCGCACGCCGGGTGCGCTGTGCGGGGGCCTGCGGCTCGGGCGGCAGGCTGCGGTGTACCAGTTCGCCGACCCCGAGGCCGATGACCGAATGCGTAATATTATCCATAGGGCAATTTTACAGGATGCGGCCACCCCAAGAGCAAAGGCTGGGGTCGTACCCTCAGGGTACGACCCCGGATTCTGCCATTGGGTTTGTTCAATCAAGCGGCTAGAGTGCCTGTAAATCTTCCCCGCGCATACCCACCAGCAAGGCGCGCCCGTCCGGCATCACGCGGAACTCGCCATAGCGAGCCTTTTCCCAGCGCGTCGCCTCGCCTTCCTTGAAGAACCAGGCATCGCTGACCAGCACCCAGTTGCCATCCTTCGGCGTCAGCTCGAGCAGGAATTCGCCGGGCGCCAGCGCCTCTTTGGTGTACGGGCGCAGCAGCTCGGCCACGCCGCGCGCATCGCGCCTGGCCACCACGAGGGGCCGGCCGGGCGCCCGGTCCACGCTGGCCAGGGTGCTGAGGACGCCGAGGTTGACGAAATTGAGGCGCATGTAGTCGCCCTGCATCAGCGAGCGGGGATCGACGGGTTCCAGCGCCACGAAGATGGCTTGCCCCTTGGCGATCAGCTGCTCTTTCTGCCAGATGCCGCCATTGGCGACCAGCAGCACCAGCAACAAGCCCCCCAGCACGCCGAGACGGACATTGCGGCTCTGGGCAGCCACGGCCGATGGTTTGCTTTCCACCAGGTGCAGCACGGCGCCGCGCGTAGCCAGCCACGACAGGGCGCACAGCACGGCGCCGGCCACGGCCAGCAGCGCCGCCTTGCTGGCCAGCGGCCAGGCCAGCTGGTAATAAAAGCTGCCGATGACCCACGCCGCCGCCAGCGCGGCCGCCACGGCCACGCGCGTGCGCCCGCTCGTCACGCAGTATGCGAGGACCAGCAGCACGGGCCCGAGCGCCGGCATGAACCACGCCAGCACGACCAGCACCAGCGCCACGCCGATGGCGGGCAACTGGCGCAAGGCCGGCCAGCGCCATCCCGTCCAGGCAGCGGCCGCCGTGGCCAGCACGAGCGACACCCCATTTAACGCCTGCGCATACCAGGCGCTGGTCTGGTGCCGGCTTACTTCGCGCGCCACGTCGCCGGCAACACCACCGCCCAGCGCACCGCCCAGCATGAAGGTCATGCCGGACCAGAAGACCAGTCCCAGCAAGATGGCCAATACCCACCCCGTCGACAGCGATTCCAGGAAGGCGGCGACGGGCGCGCCGCGGCCATCGTTGAAGGCCTGCTTCTGCAGCCAGTGCGCGCCCAGCCAGAGTGCCAGGGCCAGCATCCAGGCCAGATACAGTTGCGTTGGATCGTTCTCGAAAATCCAGTCGCGCGTGCTATCGATGATGCCCAGTCCCAGCAAACCGCAGGCGACCAGTCCCAGCAGCACACGCAGCCAATCGCGCGGCAAGGCGGCGGCCACCACCAGGCAGGCCAGGCACAGCAGCAGCGAGGCAATCTGCGTGGAACAATCGCGGTACAGGGCATAACCGAGCAAGCTGCCGCCCACCAGCAGACAGGGCACGGCCAGCTGCTCGACAAACAGCGCCACGCCGCGCGTGCGGATCAGCAGCACGGCCACCACCAGCACGATGGCGGCCACGACATACGCGCCGGGACCGTGGCGCACGATGCTCTCCAGGCCCGCGCCCAGCGCCAGGACCAGGGGGATGGCGGCCAGCCAGGCGCCGAAGGCCGTCATCAGCACCAGCGGCCACGGCCTTACATCCTGCAGCGGCCGGGCGGCGCCGGGCGGCAGCAGGCCGGCGCGCGTGGCGTCGTCGATCAAGGTGGCGAGCGCATCGGCTCGCTGACTGTTCATATTGCTCATGCCGCCTCCTGGCGCGTGCGCCACAAAATGCCTTGCACGGTCAGCGCCAGCAGCACGGCCGCAAACAAGCCCAGTATCACCAGCCTGCCGATGCCATCGCCATTGCCACCGCCATTGAACAGCATGTATCCCAGCCCCCACACCAGCAGGGTGTTCAGTCCCAGCGCGACGGCGCTCAGACCGAACACGTCAAACAAGCTGCGCGTGGCCAGCAGGACGGCGGCGATGGCCAGCAAACCCAGCCCGGCCCAGTACGGCGATTCGACTTCGCTGCCGAACAGGGCGCTGACGGCCGTGCCCGTGATAAGGATGGTGGCGAGCACCAGGCCCAGGCGCAAGGCCCAGCTGCCCGCGCCCGTCCAGCGCGCCAGCAGGGGCGAGACGAACGCACAAGCCAGCAGCACGGCCAGCCAGCCGCTGACGAAAATGGACAAGTCGGCTGAAGCGATGCGCCAGCTGTGGTGCGCATGCGCCTGCATCCACAGGGCGGCGGCCGTCGAAAAAATCAGCATCCACGGCGTCCACAGCACATCGCTGCGCGCCACCAGGCACAGGGGCAAGGCCAGCGCGGCCCACAGGGCGAACAGCTGCCACGGATCGGCGCCCGTCTGGTACGTCTGACCGAAATACGCGAACAGGCCGCCGATGGCCAGCAAGGCCAGCAGCAACAAAGGGACTCTCGCCTTGGGCACGGCGAAGGCGCCCACGCAGGTGGCGGCCAACACGCCCTGCAGCAGGGCAAAGCGGCCCATGCGGCCCAGGTCTTCCCAGTTGGCGGCGACCCAGCAGATCAAACCCATGCCCAGCAGTGCGGCGCCCAGCACGGCCACGCCGCGCGGCAGCCAGTAGGCCAGGCGCGCGGGTTCGCGCTGGAAGCCGGCCACTTCCTGCAACTGCCGGGTTTGTTGGGCATCGAGCGCGTTGGCCGAGGCGAGTTGGTACACGGCGAGGCGTAAATCCATCGTCTGCTTTCTTTGTCAGGAAATAGGGAGCGTCAGGTCAGCGCTCGACGCTCACGCCGCGCCAGAAGGCGACGTGGCCGGCAATCTGCCTCGCGGCGTCCTTGGGCTGGGGGTAATACCAGGCGGCGTTGGCATTCGTCTGGCCATCGACGACAAGGTCGTAATAGCTGGCCGTGCCCTTCCACGGGCAGATGCTGGTGTGGCTGCTGGGACGCAGGTACTCCTGCGTCACCTTGGACAAAGGAAAATATATATTGTTTTCAACGACTTGCACCTGCGCATCGGTGGCTTGCGCGATGACGGCGCCATTCCAGCTGGCTGTTGGCATTTGACTATCCTCCCTCTGCGCCGAGTGTAGCGCAAAAAGTCTGCCATGGCGCGCGCCATTGGCGCCCCGCTCAAGCGCCAGCGATGATCTGGCGCAAGGCTTGCTCAAACACTTCGGGAGGCTGGCCGCCGGAAATCAGGTGGCGCTCGTTGATGATGACGGCAGGCACCGAGTTGATGCCGTTCTGCTGGTAGAACCGCTCCTGCGCGCGCACCTCGTCCGCATAAGCATCGGAGGCCAGCACCTCGGCCGCTTTCACGCCATCGAGGCCCACCTTGCCGGCCACGGCCAGCAGCACCTCGTGCGAGGACGGATTCTGGCCCTGTGTGAAATACGCATCGAACAGCGCCATCTTGAGTGCCTTCTGGCGCCCTTCGAGCCCGGCCCAATGCAGCAGCCGGTGCGCATCAAACGTGTTGTAGATACGGCCGCGCTTGTCCATTGCGAAGGTAAAGCCCAACTGCTCGCCGCGCGCGCGGATCGCTTCGCGCGACTGCGCCATCTGTTCCGGGCTGGAACCGTATTTGCGGGCAATGTGTTCGCCGATATCCTCGCCTTCGGCCGGCATACTGGCGTTCAACTCGAAGGGCTGGAAGTGGATCTCGGCCTGGACGCTACCGTCCAGCTTGTCCAAGGCTTGCTCCAGCGATTTCAGGCCGATCACGCACCAGGGGCAGGAAACGTCGGAAACGAAGTCGATACGGATGGGAACGGGTGTGGCGGGAGTGGAACTCATGGTGGGCAGCCTTTGCGCGAGTCGGTGGCGGCCGCACCGCGCGGCGCCGCAAGCACAGCATATGCGTGCGGGCCGCGGGAAATCAAGCGCTTACTTCTTCTTGCCAGCGGCCTTGGCCGCGTCCTTCTTGCCACCGATCTTGCTTTCCTTACCAGAGAGCAAGTTCGCGATGTTCTGGCTGTGGCGGTAAGCCAGCAGCACGCTCATGACGATGACAGCCAGCAAGATGGGATCGAGGCCGAACAGCAAGCCATAGTAAAACGGCGCGAACAGGGCCGCCACCAGCGCTGCCAGCGAAGAATAGCGGAAGGCGTAGGCGATGATCAGCCAGGTGGCGAGGGTCGCCAGGCCCAGCCAGGGATTAATCCCCAGCAACACACCGAGGGCCGTGGCCACGCCTTTGCCGCCGACGAAGCGGAAGAACACGGGCCACAGATGGCCGAGGAAGACGGCGATGGCCACCAGGGCCACGGCCGTGTCGCCCACGCCCAGGGCGCTGGCAAAATGATCGGCCAGGAACACGGCCAGCCAGCCCTTGGCACCATCGCCCAGCAGGGTCATGACGGCGGCGCCTTTGTTGCCGCTGCGCAGCACGTTGGTGGCGCCCGGATTTTTCGAGCCATAGGTGCGCGGATCGGCAATGCCGTAGACCTTGCTCATCACCACGGCAAACGATATCGAGCCGAGCAAGTAAGCGGCCACTGTCATTGCCACGGTTGTGATTACTGGATTCATTTCTTCCCTTTATTATGTTTATTGCACCAGCGTCGAGGCTGGCGCAGCAGAATATACACCATGCTCCATGCCCCGCAACAGGCTTTGGACGATTTCCTTAATCCTGCAACGCGCACTGCACCGGCTTGGCATTGAGCAAATCCATGAGTACCTGCGGCGCCAGCGAGACGAGAA
This sequence comes from Janthinobacterium sp. PSPC1-1, assembly GCF_049897625.1. NCBI lineage: Bacteria > Pseudomonadati > Pseudomonadota > Betaproteobacteria > Burkholderiales > Oxalobacteraceae > Janthinobacterium > Janthinobacterium sp. PSPC1-1. The sequence goes on from NZ_JAFCWP010000008.1 coordinate 212,736, forward strand.
AACCGCGCCGCCCGCCATTGATGTAGATGCGCGGCAAGTCCAGGATGGATTGCTCCACGTACACGGGCATCGCTTTTTTGGTGCCGAATGGCGAGGTGCCGCCGATCATGTAGCCGGAATGGCGCTGCGCCACCTCAGGCTTGCAAGGCTCGACGGACTTGCAGCCGATGCCACGCGCCAGGTTCTTGGTCGACACCTTGCAATCGCCATGCATGAGCACGATCAACGGCTTGGCCGTCTCGTCCTGCATCACCAGGGTCTTGATCACCGCATGTTCGGGCACGCCCAGCTCGCGCGCCGAGACGCTGGTGCCGCCGTGCTCCTCGTAGGGATATGGGTGTTCATCGAAGGAAACCTGATGCTTGCGCAGCAGCTGCGTCGCCTGAGTTTCGGAAATATGCTCTTTTTTAGCCATGCGTGATACGCTGATCGTTCAGTGAGGAGTGCTAATTATGCAGCAAGAAATCCGCTTTGCCACATTCAATGTCTGCAACCTTGCCCCCGCCGGGGCGAAATTGTATGACAACCTGGAGCCATTGAGCCCGGCGCAATATGAAGCCAAGGCGGAATGGACGGCGCGGCAAATCGACCTGCTCGACGCCGACGTGATCGGCTTCCAGGAAATTTTCTCGCAAGCGGCCTTGCGCGACGTGCTGTCGCGCACGCGCCATTACCGCACAGCCACCCTGGCCGGCCACGATGCGATGGATGCGGCAGGACGCATGCTGCCCACGGTGGCGCTGGTGTCGCGCCTGCCGCTGGCCGGCGCCGGTGTCACCTGGGCGAGTTTCCCGGCCGGCGTGAGCGTGTCCGCCGATGACAACACCTGCCGCTTCGCCCGCGCACCGCTGCACGTGCAGGTTATCTTGCCGGGCGGACAACTCACGGACGTCGTCGTGGTGCACTTGAAATCGCGCCGGCCCGACTACCGCCATGGCGACGGCAACGACGCGGCCGCCTACGCACTGGCCAACCTGCGCTCGCTGCAGCGGCGCGGCGCGGAAGCGGTGGCCCTGCGCGTGCTGGCAAGCGAACTGGGCCACAGCAGCCGTCCCCGCATCGTGCTCGGCGACTTCAACGACATCGCCAATGCCGTCACTACGGCCATCGTCATGGGCGCGGGCGCGCCGTGCGAACCAGGCATGGAAATGCGCGCGCGCCTGTATGACGCCAACGCCATCCAGCTGCGCCAGGATGCGGCGCGCCACGTGGGTTACACGAATATCCACGACAGCGCCTACATGACGATCGACCACATCCTCGTATCCGAGCATTTTCATCACGCCTCGCCGCGCGCCATCGGGGTGTTGCAGGAAGTGACTTATCTCAACGACCATTTACTGCTGGGCCTGCCACACGCCTCCGACCATGGCCAGGTGCTGGCGCGCATCAAGTTGCTGGGAAATATTGACTAGTTCAATAATTTCGCCAGAACACTACCCGCGACTTGCGCGCTGGCATAGCGTCCCTGGTATTGCTGGCAGCCCTGCCCCCGCAGATAAGCCAGCTGCTGCGCCGTTTCCACGCCTTCGGCAATCACCGTCAATTGCAGTTCGCGCGCCATGGCGATGATGGTGGCGGCGACGGCCGTGTCAGACTCGCCGGCCGCGGTGGGCAGGAAGGATGGATCGATCTTGAGTTTATCCACCGGGTAATGGCGCAGATTGGCCAGGCGCGAATAGCCGGTACCGAAATCGTCGATGGCCAGCCTGGCGCCCAGCGCGCGCAGCTGCGCCAGCACGCCGGCCAGGCGCGCGCCGCCCTTCATCAGCAAGGACTCCGTCACTTCCAGTTCCAGGCAGGCGGCAGGCAAACCCGACACGGCCAGCGCCTCTTGCACGCTGAGCAATAAATTATTGTGCAGACATTGCGCCGGCGACAGGTTCACGGCCACGCGCCAGGCCTGGCCCGCATCGTGCCAGACGCGCGCGCGCCGGCAAGCTTGCTGCAGTACCCAGTTGCCGATCGATACCATCAAGCCGCACTCCTCGGCCACGGCGATGAAGCGCTCGGGCGGCAGCACGCCCAGTTGCGGGTGGCGCCAGCGCAACAGCGCTTCGGCGCCGACGACTTTCCCGCTGGCGACATCGAGCGCGGGCTGGAACTCCAGCATGAATTCATCGCGGCCCAGCGCGGCGCGCAAGCCCTGCTCCAGGCTGGCCCGCTCGACGATTTGCGCATTCATCTCGGCATTGAAAAACTGGAAATTGTTACGCCCGCTTTCCTTGGCATGGTACATGGCGATATCGGCGTTGTGCACGAGGGTGTCGATGCTGTCGCCATCGCTGGGAAAGATCGCCACGCCGATCGAGGTCGACACCTGCAGTTCGTATTCGCCCAACTGATAGGGCTGCGTGACGGCATGCAGCAGGCTGGACGCCACATGGGCCACCTGGTCGATGCCGCCCACCTCGGCCAGGATGATGACGAACTCATCGCCGCCATGCCGGCTGACGGTGTCGACGCCGCGCACGCAGCGCACCAGGCGCCGCGCCACTTCCTTGAGCAGCAAATCACCCACGTGGTGGCCCATGCTGTCATTGATGTGCTTGAAGTGGTCGAGGTCCAGGTACAGGATGGCCAGCATGCTCAGCTTGCGCCGCGCGGCCGCCAGCGCCTGCGACAGCCGGTCCAGCAGCAGCACCCGGTTCGGCAAGTCGGTCAGGAAATCGTGCTCGGCCAGGTGGCGCGTGTGCTCCTCGTTTTTCTTGCGCTCGCTGATATCGCTGAGGATGGCCAGGTAATTGCTCAATTGCCCCTGGCTGTCGCGGATGGCCGTCAGCGACAGCCAGGCCGGATAGCGCCCGCCCGCCTTGCGCTGGCCCGCGATATCGCCTTGCCAATAGCCGTTGGCCTCGACTTCGTCCCACACATGGTCGAAAAAAGCCGGCGCGTCCGGCTCCACGCCGTGCTGGACGAAAGGCTTGCCCAGCATGTCGTCCAGGCTGTAGCCGCTGATTTCGCTGTACGCGGGATTCATGCTGACGACGCGCTGCTGCGGGTCCATCACCACGATGGCGACACTGGCATGCTCGATGACCTGCATCGACAAGTACAGGTCCCGCTCGGCCAGTTTGCGCGAGGAAATATCGCGGATCACGGCGTAAAACAGATAGGTGTGGTCAAGCGTGACGGAAGTGAGCAGTACTTCGCCCCAGAACAGCTGGCCCGCGCACGTCTGATAGCGCCAGTCGTAGCGGCAGTTGCCGTCGGCGTGGGCTTGCGCCGCCAACTGCGTGCCGCGCAACGACGACAATGCGCCATCGGGCTGGCGCAGCGGCGAAAAGTCGCTGAGGCGGCGCCCCAGCAGCCGTGGCCGGTCTTCACATTGAAACAGGGCAATGGCGGCAGGATTGGCTTCGGCGATGTACTCGTCGCGCAGCAATACGATGGCGTCGGCGGACTTGTCGTACAGCTGGCGAAAATTGTCGCCCATCAGCAGCAAGGCACCCAGCGCGGCGCCATCCTGGCCGCTGGCCGTGATGTCGACATCGATGCACACCACTTGCCGCACGCGTCCGGCCTGGATGACGGGAAACACGGTGGAACAGATGCAGCGTGGCGCGGCCCCATCGGCGTCCAGCTTCCACAGGCGTGTGCTGCGCGCCTTGCCGCTCTCCCACACGGCCGCCAGTTCGCCGGCCCCCTCCTCGGCCAGGCTGGCGGCCTCCGGCAGCGAAGCGGCCACCCTGGCCCACGGCTGGCCCAGCGCCAACTCGGCCGCCACGCCATACAAGCGCGCCGCGCCGGTGCTCCAGTAGCGCACGATGCCGTCGCGGTCGATGCCACGCACGGCCAGGCCAGGCGCCTGTTCGACGGCGGCGACGATGATGGACAGCAAGTCGAGTGCCTTGGCGGCCGGCCCCGCCTGCGGTTCGGCAGCGGCAAGCAGGCGCCCCGGCGACGGCGCGGCTCCGACAATCCGATCAGACATCAGGCCCCCCGTGGCGTGGCGACGCGGCAACCGGCGGCGTGTGGCCTGTCCGGTGGCGCAACCATCCCGACCATTCTTGCGCGCTGGCGAATCGGCTTCTTGAGCATGCGCAAGCATCGTGACGTGCGCGGCATGCATGCTGGCAGTGGTCTTTGGTCGCCGTTTTTTGCATTTCAGCCCCGATTTTGTGCAATCTGTCGCACGGCGATGGCGGCCGGACTTGAATCTTCCTAAAGTGGCAACATGCGCATCGCCGTGAACGGCCGCAGCGGCAGGCGTGCTGCCTGCGGCCGCCACGGCGATGCGCTACCCGAATTCCCTCCCGGCCAGCGACAGGCCGGGTCCGTACCGAGACCTGGCGCCGAGCCCCTGCGCCGCTCCTGAAAAAAAATCTATGAAAAACGAGACCCTGCCCCCCGCCTCTCCCCTTGCCGCCACGCGCCGCCGGCGCTGGCGTACCCCCGTGCTGATCCTGGTCGTGCTGGGCCTGGCCGGCGGCGGCTGGACGGTGATGCAGTCGAAGCAACAGGCGGCCAAGGCGGCCGAACAGCAAGCGAGCAAGAAGAAGGAACAGGAAAAGACGCCCGTGCATGAACTGGCGCAGGGCGACGTGGCCGCCATCGATGCGCGCGCCCTCAGCATCAGCCTGCCCCTGTCCGGCTCGCTGGCGCCCGTGACCCAGGCCACCATCAAGGCCAAGGTCTCCGGCGTGATCCAGGAAACGACCTTGCAGGAAGGCCAGCAAGTGGCCAACGGGCAAATCCTCGTGCGCCTGGATGCGGCCGACCTGCGCGCCCGCCTGACGCAGCAGCAAGCCATGCTCGACGAAGCGCAGGCGCGCCTGTCCATGGCGGCCAAGAATGAGGCGAACAGCCAGGCCCTGCTCAAGCAAAAATACATTTCTCAGACGGCCTACGACACGACGCAAAACTCCGTCGACCTGGCGCGCGCCAACGTCAAGTCCGCCGCCGCCATGGTCGATATCGCCCGCATCGCGCTGGCCGACACGGTGATCCGCGCACCGATGGCCGGCATCGTCAGCAAGCGCCATCTGCAGGCCGGCGAAAAAGTCTCGCCCGACATGCCCGTCTACACCATCGTCAACCTGGCGCAACTGACCCTGGAAGCGCCCGTGCCCAGCGCGGACATTCCCCGCATCAAGCTGGGCCAGGACGTGCACTTCAAGGTCGACGGCTTCGGCGCGCGCGACTTTGCCGGCAAGGTCACGCGCATCAACCCCACCACCGAGAGCGGCTCGCGCGCCATGCTGGTCTACATCGCCGTCGACAATGGCGATGGCGCGCTGCGCGGCGGCATGTTCGCCAAGGGCAGCATCGTCACCGAGCGCTCGCCCGTGGCGCCGCTGGTGCCGTTGACGGCCGTGCGCCATGAAAAGCAGGGCCCCGTCGTGTACGCGCTGGTGAACAACAAGGTCGTCGCCCAACCCGTCACACTGGGACTGCGCAACGAGGATGAAGGCTATGCGGAAGTCAAATCCGGCCTGGTGCCGGGCGCCAAAGTCATCATCGCCAAACTCGATGGCGTGAAACCTGGCCACAGCGTGACCTTCGCCGCGCCCGCCGCTGCCCCTGCTGCACCGGCGGCCGTGCTGGCACGGAAGGATTAAGCCATGTGGATGACCAAAGTCAGTATTCAAAACCCCGTCTTCGCCACCATGGTCATGGTGGCGCTGGTGGTGCTCGGTATATTTTCCTACCGGGGCCTGGGCGTGGAAAGCATGCCCAGCGTGCAGTTTCCGTTCGCCGCCATTGAAGTGAACTACCCGGGCGCCTCGCCGGAAGCCGTGGAAAACGACATCACGCGCCCCATCGAAGACGCCGTCAACACCGTCAGCGGCATCAAGACCATCCGCGCCAACTCGTGGGAAGGACGCGCCGGCGTGTACCTGGAATTCGAGCTGTCGACCAACATGGACAAGGCCATGCAGGACTTGCGCGACAAGGTGGCCCTGGTGCGCCCGCGCTTCCCGAAGGAAGCCAAGGACCCGTTTATCGCGCGCGCCGAAGGCGACAACGAGCGCCCCATCGCCACCATCGTGCTGACGTCGAGCGGGCATGACCTGCGCTCGCTGTCGACCATGACGGAGCAGATCATCAGCAAGCGCTTCCAGGGGGTGGCCGGCGTGGGACAAGTCAAGCTGCGCGGCCTGCGCGCGCGCCAGATCCTCATCAGCATGAAGCCGATCGAACTCAATGCCCAGGGCATCGGCGTCGATGAAGTCATCCGCGCCATCCAGGCGACGAATACCAATTTGCCCGCCGGCTCCATCAGCCATGGTGCGGCCGAACAACTGGTGCGCGTGGAAGGCAAGATCAAGGATGCGCGCGAATTCGGCAAGATCATCGTCGCGCGCCGCGCCATCGGCCCCGTCTACCTGGACCAGGTGGCCACCGTGGTCGACGGCGAGCAGGAAGAACTGTCGATTTCGCGCATGAACGGCCAGCAAGCCGTGACCATGGAAATCACCAAGGTGCAGGACTCCAACGTGGTCGAAGTGGGCACCGGCATCCTGAAAGTGGCGGCGGACCTGCAAAAGACCCTGCCGCCCGATATCACCCTGCGCGTGCTGGACGACGAGTCGGAACGCGTGCAAAGCCAGCTCAATAACGTCAAGCGCACCATCATCGAAGGCGCCGTGCTGACCATGGTGATCGTCTTCCTGTTCCTGCACTCGTGGCGCTCGACCATCATCACGGGCTTGACCCTGCCGATCTCCGTGCTGGCCAGCTTCATCGCCATGAAGGCGTTCGGCTTTACCCTGAACTTCCTGACCCTGATGGCGCTGTCCCTGTGCATTGGCCTGTTGATCGACGACGCCATCGTGGTGCGCGAAAACATCGTGCGCCACCTGGGCATGGGCAAGAACCACTACAAGGCGGCCAACGACGGCACCAATGAAATCGGCCTGGCCGTGATGGCCACCACGTTCGCCATCGTCGCCGTGTTCGTGCCCGTCGCCTTCATGGACGGCATCATCGGCCGCTTCTTCCTGCAGTTCGGCATCACCGTGGCCGTCGCCGTTCTCGTCTCGCTGTTCGTCAGCTTCACGCTCGACCCCATGCTGTCGTCCGTCTGGCGCGACCCCGTCAAGGACCGCTTCAAGTACGTGCCGTGGCTGGGCCGCTTCATGGCCTGGATCGAGACGGGCATCGACCACCTGCACGTCTGGTACGGCAAGGTATTGAAAGTGGCCCTGCGCTGGCGCAAGACCACGCTGGCCACCGCCGTCGCGCTGTTCGCGGGCAGCCTGATGCTCGTGCCGATGATCGGCGGCGAAATGTTCCCGGAAACGGACCAGGGCTGGGTCAACCTGCGCTTCAAGACGCCCGTCGGCTCCAGCCTCGCCTACACGGATTCCAAGGTGCACCAGATCGAAACGGCCCTGAAGGAATTTCCCGAGATCGACAGCCTGGTGGCCAATATCGGCACGGAGGAAGGCCGCAACACGGCCGAAGTGAACCTGAAGCTGACGGACATCAAGACGCACAAGCGCCGCTCGCAGCAGGAATTGGAAAAGCTGATCCGCGAACGCCTGGCGCCGATTGCCGGCATCACCCTGTCGGTCGGCAACCGCCCCATCTTCATCGCCATCCTGGGCACGGACGAAGGCAAGCTCGATGCAGTGGCACACCGCCTGATGGACAAGATGCGCACCATCAAGGGCCTGGCCGACATGGAATACAGCCAGGAAGGCGCCAACCCGTCGACCACGGTGAAGATCAACAACGAACTGGCCAGCGACCTGGGCTTGTCGGTGCAGCAGATCGGCAATGCCCTGCGTCCGTTCGTGGCGGGCGACACGGTCAGCCACTGGCTGGCGTCCGACGGGCAAAACTATGACGTCAACGTGCAGCTGCCCAAGTCGGGCCGCCAGAAAGTGGCCGACCTGGCCGACCTGTCGCTGGCGTCCAGCAAGCTCGATGCGAATGGCAAGCCGGTCATGATTCCGCTGCGCCAGGTGGTCGAATTCGTACCGTCGTCCAGCCCGCAAGTGCTGAAACGCCAGGCCTTGCAGCGCCGCGTCGCCATCTATGCGGGCGTGCAGGGCCGCCCTGCCGGCGACGTCGACGCCGACGTGCAGAAGGCCATCAAGTCCATCGACCTGCCACCCGGCGTGCGCTTCGACGTGGCCGGCAATGCGCAGCAGATGGCCGAGACCATGGGCGGCGCGATGATGGCGCTGGGGATCGCCGTGATCTTCATCTACCTGGTGCTGGCGTCGCAGTTCGGCAGCTTCTTGCAGCCGATCGCCATCATGGTGTCGCTGCCGCTGTCCCTGATCGGCGTCCTGCTGGCTCTCCTGATTACGGGCAGCACCCTGAACATCTTCTCCGTGATCGGCTTCATCATGCTGATGGGCCTGGTCACCAAGAATGCGATTTTGCTGGTGGACTTCACCAACCAGCGCCAGCGCGAGGGCCTGGGACAGTTCGAAGCGTTGATGGAAGCGGGGCAAGTGCGCTTGCGCCCCATCCTGATGACGACCCTGGCGATGGTCTTCGGCATGCTGCCGATGGCCATCGGCATGGGCGACGGCGGCGAATCGCAAGCGCCCATGGGCCGCGCCGTCATCGGCGGCGTGATTACCTCGACGCTATTGACGCTGGTGGTGGTGCCCGTCGCCTACACCTACCTCGACAGCCTGGGCAAGCGCGCCGCACGCTTTTTCGGCGGCAGCGAACATGCTGAATCCGCCGACGATGGCAAAGCACACGCCCACTGATAGACCGGTCGCCTTCACCGTCCCCGCATTGGCGGGGACGACGCGGCGGCTTCCTGAAGAGAGCTTCAGTTGACCAAAGCGGCCCCACTGGCTAGACTGTCCCCCGTTATCAATGATATGGAGTGACTCGTGGGTGCTTGTTCCAGTGACAGTAGTCGATTGACCATCGGCGATCGGCCTTAGGCAAGACGCGCGCATTCCGCCCGCCTGGCCCATGGCAAGGTGCGGTTTTACCAGCGGCGATGTCCATTCGCTGCCACTTCCCTCCTCATCGTTCCACCGTTATCGCCTGCTGCCCCCTTTCGGGGCGAATTGTCTTCGCCCTTGCACTCGCCTGTTCCTCCCCAGCCGGGAGAAACTGATGGTGGTATTTGATTTTGCGCTGCGCGTTGCCGCGGCATTGAGCCTGGGCGCCATGATCGGCGCCGAACGCCAGCTGCGCCAGCGCATGGCGGGCCTGCGCACGAACGCGCTGGTATCCGTCGGCGCCTCGCTGTTCGTGATGGTCTCCGTGCTCGAAGGCGATCCCGATGGCCACCTGCGCATCGCCGCGCAGGTGGTGTCGGGCATCGGCTTTCTGGGCGCCGGCGTCATCATGCGTGAAGGGATGACGGTGCGCGGCCTGAACACGGCCGCCACCCTGTGGTGCTCGGCCGCCATCGGAGTGCTGTGCGGCCTCGGTTTCGCGCTGGAAGCGGCCATCGGCACGGGCTTCGTGCTGGTCGCCAACCTGGTGCTGCGCCACCTGGCGCAACGCATCAATGCGCACGGCAGCGAAGCGGGCATCGAGACGGAAAGCATCTACCGCGTCACGGCCGTGTGCGAGGCGGAGCAGGAAGTGCAGGTGCGCAAGCTGATGCTGCGCTTGATCAGCGGCATGCCGGCGCTGATGCTGCAATCCTTGCACAGCGAGGACGCGGCGCAGGCCGGGCGCATCGAAGTGCGCGCCGACCTGCTCACGCCCTTGTCCAGCCTGGGATTGCTGGAGCAGATCGTCAGCCAGGTCAGCCTGGAAGGCAGCGTCTCGGCCGTGCGCTGGGCGCTGGTGAATAACGCGGAATTTGTCGCCGAGCGGGGAGTGTGATGAAAAATTTTTTCCATTGGTTTGCCAGGCGCGGTCCTGCCATGGCCACCTACCGCCTGACCGTCACTTGTCCGGCCGCGCAAGCCGACCACGTGGTGCGCCTGCTGCTGGCCGAACTCAAGGGCGCGGGCCTGGCCCCGTCGCAAATGCTGCGCAGCTGGGACGAGGCCAGGCAGGTGGTGCAGCTGATCGCCACGGTGCTGTGCCAGGCCGCGCAGCGCGCCGTACTGGTGCGCTTCGTCAACCGCGCGGGCGCCTGGCCGCAAGTGCGGCAGGTGCGCTGGGAAGGCGTGCTGCCCTCAGTTTGAAGCGGGCAGGCGCAGGAGGAACAGCGCGCCGCCACCGGGGCGGTTCTGCGCCTCGATACTGCCGCCATACGCGTGCACGATGGCTTGCGACAGGGCCAGGCCCAGGCCGAAGCCGGGCGCCTCGCCCGCGCGCGCCCTGGCGCCACGATAAAAGCGTTCGAACAGATGCGGCAAGTCTTCCACGCCGATGCCCGGTCCAGCGTCGCTCACACCCACCAGCACATGCTCGCCCTCGCGCGATACATAGACGGTGATGACGCTGTCGGGCGGTGAAAACTTCACGGCGTTATCCAGCAGATTGGCCAGCACCAGATCCACCGGGCCGGCCGCCACCCGCGCGTGCACGGCCACGCCTGCATCGAAGACGATGCGGATGCCGCGCTGCGCTGCCGCCTTTTCCAGGCGCTGCGCGGCCGCACGCACGAGCGGATTGAGTGCAATGGTTTCCACGGCATTGCGCTCCTGGCCCACGTCCAGGCGCGTGAGCATCAAGAGTTCTTCCACCAGGGTCGTCAGGCGCTGCACTTCATCGAGGCAGGACGCCAGCGCATCGACATACTCGGGCGTGTCGCGCGGGCGGCGCAAGGTGATTTCGATTTCCGTGCGCAGGCGCGACAGGGGCGAGCGCAATTCATGCGAGGCGTCGGCCGTGAAGCGCCGCTGCGCATCGTAGCCGTGTTCCAGGCGCTCCAGCATGGCGTTCAGGGTATCGACCAGGCGGCCGATCTCGTCTTGCGTGCCGGGATGGGGCAGGCGCTGGTGCAGGCTGGCTTCGCCGATCGAATGCGCTTGCTGCACCACGTCGTCGATGGCACCCAGCACGCGGCGCGTGAGCATTTCGCCAGCCAGCCCAACGGCGGCCAGCAAGGCCAGCGCCATGGCGCCAAACAGCACGGTGGCCGCGGCCAGCACGTGGTTGACGTCATCGAGCGAACCGGCCACCTGCACCGCCAGGAGCGCACCGGACGCGGGTACGGGGATGGAAACCATGCGCAGCGGCTCCTCGCCGAACTTGGGCAGGGTTTCGAAGACGGTCTCGCCAGCCGCCAGGCGCGCCAGCAGAATGGGTGACGCCGGCAGCTGCGCCGCCTCCAGGTTGCGGCTGCGCGCCAGCACGCGGCCTTCGCCATCGATGATCTGCACCAGGCGGTCGAGCCGCGTCAGGGAAGGCGGCGCCAGGCCCGACGCCACCTCGTGCACCTGCACGGGCTGGCGCGGCGCGGCCGGCAGCATGGCCATTTCCGTCTCGGCCAGCGCCAGCAGGGCCGCATCGAGCTGGCCATGCACGGCGCGCGACAGGCCCCAGTAGCCGGCCAGCGCGGTACAGGCGACGATGGCAAGGATGACGGCCAGGTGCACCCGCAGCAGGCGCTTGCGGAAGCTAGCCACCGTTGTTTTCCGCCAGGCGGAAACCGCGTCCGCGCACCGTGTGGATCAAGGGCGGCAGGCCGGGCGCATCCACTTTTCCCCGCAGATTGCGCACGTGGACATCGATCAGGTTGTCGATGCCGATCAGGTCCGCCTGCCAGATCTGCTCGGCCAGGCGCGCGCGGCTGACCACCTCGCCCGTGTGCCGCAGCAGGATCAACAGAATCGCATATTCCTTGGGCGTGAGCACCAGCGGCGCGCCGGCCCGCGTCGCCTGGTGGCTGACGGGATCGAGCGTCAGGTCGGCCAGCGCCAGCACCAGCGGGCGGCTGATGTCGGAGCGGCGCAGCAGCGCGCGGATGCGCGCCAGCAGTTCCTCGAACTCGAACGGTTTGGTCAGATAATCGTCGGCGCCCATGTTCAGGCCCGCCACGCGGTCGGCCGTGGCGTCGCGCGCGGTCAGCATCAGCACGGGCGTCTGGATGGCGCGCGCGCGCAAATCGCGGCAAAAGTCGATGCCCTGTTTGCCCGGCAACATCCAGTCGAGCACGATCAAGTCGTAAGCGACCGCATAGCTTTCGTCCTCGCCCTCCTCGGCGCTGTGCGCCACGTCGACGACGAAGCCCTCTTCCTGCAAGCCCCGCGCCAGCAGGCGCGCCGCCTTGCGGTCATCTTCCACCAGAAGGATTCTCATGCCTGCCTTTCATCGAGCGCTATGTTTTCCATACGCGCATTTTAACGCGCCAGGCCCTGGCGCGACCGAACCTGAAGAATGATTCAGGCGTTCTTGGGAGCTTCTTCAGGACGACATTGCTATGCTTTTCCGGCGCTGTCATATCGCTGCCCGCGCTCCCCTCTGACCGCCCGCCTGGGCACGGCATCCACGCATGCCCCATCACCATCAATAACAAGGAAACACGGGATGAACACGACCACCCGCAACGCCCTGGGCGCCAGCTGCGCCCTCGCTCTCGCCTGCTCGGCCCTGGCCGGCTGCGCCAAACCGATGGCGGCGGCCACGCCGCCCGTCCAGTCGATGCACCAGGACGACGGCACCATCACGGTGCCGAAAACGTCGCCACTGCGCCAGCGCCTGCAAATCGCGCCCGTGCAGGAACAGGAAATCGCCACGCAGACCGATGCGCCGGGCAGCATCGAAGCCATGCCGGAAAAGCTGGTGAAAATCACGCCGCCCCTGTCGGGCCGCATCACGCGCCTGCAGCGCGCCCTGGGCGACAGCGTCAAGGCCGGCGATGCCCTGTTCACCCTGGATTCGGCGGAGCTGAGCGCCGCGCACGCGGACGATAGCAAGGCGAAGTCCGCCCTGCTGCAGGCGCGCCAGGAACTGCAGCGCCAGAAGACCCTGTTCGAGGCGGAGATCGCCGCGCACAAGGATTACGAGGCTGCCCAGGCGGCCTTCGACCAGGCCAACAGCGATGCGCATGCCAGCGCCGACAAGCTGGCCCAGTACGGCGCCAGCGCCGGCGGCTCGCGCCGCGACTACGTCCTGCGCTCGCCGATCGCCGGCACCGTGATCGAGATGAGCGGCGCCCAAGGCGGCTACTGGAACGATATCAACGCGCCCGTCATGACGGTGGCCGACCTGTCCACCGTGTGGCTGTCGGCCAACGTGGCCGAAAGGGACCTGGCACAGGTGGCCGTGGGCCAGGCGGCCCGCATCACGCTCGACGCCTGGCCCGGCAAAGATTTTGAGGGCAAGGTCGCCTATGTGGGCGCCGTGCTCGATAGCGAGACGCGCACCGTCAAGGTGCGCGTGGCCATCGACAACCGCAGCGGCATTTTCAAGCCGGGCATGTTCGCCCACGCCGGTTTCGCCGGCGCCACGCGGCACGGCCTGATGGTGCCCGCGGCGGCACTGCTGCAAAGCGGTCTGGTGACGCGCGTGATGGTCGAACGCGGCCCGCTGCGTTTTGAGGCGCGCGTGGTGCAGGTGGGCGCCAGCCGGGGCGACCAGGTGGAAATCGTCTCCGGCCTGAAGGCGGGCGAACGCATCGTCGTCAAGGAAGGAGTGCTGCTCAATGGTTGATCGTTTCATCGCCACCTGCTGCCAGCGGCGCGGCATCGTCTGGCTGGTACTGTTGTGCGTGACCCTGTACGGCGTGTATTGCTGGAAGCAGCTGCCCATCGAAGCCTACCCCGACATCGCCGACGTCACCTCGCAGATCGTCACGCAGGTGCCGGGCCTGGGCGCCGAGGAAATCGAACAGCAGATCACGATACCGCTGGAGCGCGCCTTGCTGGGCACGCCCGGCATGCATGTGCTGCGCACGCGCAGCCTGTTCGCGCTGTCGCTGATCACGGTCGTGTTCGAGGATGGCAGCGATGGCTACTTCACGCGCGAGCGGCTGCAGGAGCGCCTGGCCAGCGTGAACTTGCCGTACGACGCCAAGCCGGGGCTCGACCCCTACACTTCGCCCACGGGCGAAATCTACCGCTACACGCTGGAATCGAAAACGCGCTCCTTGCGCGAGCTGTCGGAGCTGCAGTTCTGGACGGTCATCCCGCGCCTGCAAAAAGTACGCGGCGTGGCCGACGTCAGCAATTTCGGCGGCCTGACGACGCAATTCATGCTGGAACTCGATCCCGCAAAACTGGATAGCTACGGCCTCTCGCTGGCGCAGGTGAAGGACGCCATCAACGCCAACAACATCAGCGGCGGCGGCAGCGTCATCGACCGCGGCCAGCAATCATACGTGGTGCGCGGCGTGGGCTTGCTGCATTCGCTGGACGACATGGGCAACGTGGTCGTCAGCAGCAAGAATGGCATACCCGTGCTGGTGAAGGACCTGGGCAAGCTCGCCTACGGCAACGTGGAGCGGCGTGGCATCCTCGGCAAGGACAACAATCCCGACACCATCGAAGGCATCACCCTGCTGCTGAAGGATTTCAACCCGTCCGAGGCGCTGGCGGGCATCCATGCGGCCGTGGACGATTTGAATAACAATCTGCTGCCGAAAGACGTCAAGGTGGTCGCCTACCTGGATCGCAGCGCGCTGATCGACGCCACCCTGCACACGGTGGGCTACACCCTGGGCGAAGGCATGCTGCTGGTCGCCCTGGTGCTGCTGCTGTTCCTGGGCAGCCCGCGCGCGGCCGCCATCGTGGCGCTGACGATTCCGCTGGCCCTGCTGATCGCCTTCATCTTCATGCACCATTTTAAAATTCCCGCCAACCTGCTGTCGCTGGGCGCGATCGACTTCGGCATCCTTGTCGACGGCTCCGTGGTGGTGCTGGAAAACATGCTGCGCCGCCGCGAGCGCGAGCAGGAGCGCCCGCTCACCATCCATGACGCGATCGAGGCGACCCTGCAGGTAGCGCGCCCCATCATGTTCGGCATGGCCGTCATCATCGCCGCCTACCTGCCCCTGTTCGCCTTCCAGCGCATCGAATACAAGCTGTTCTCGCCGATGGCGTATGCGGTCGGTGCGGCACTCGTGGGCGCGCTGGTGGTGGCGCTGGTGCTGATACCGGGCCTGGCCTGGCTGGCATTGCGCAAGCCGCGCCGCACCTTCCATAACCGCGTGCTGGAACAGTTGGCGGCAGCATATGGCCGCTTCCTCGAGCGCATGGTGGGCAAGAAACGCTGGGTGGCGATGGTGTGCGCCGCGTCGCTGGCAGGGTTGGCCCTGCTGGGCGGCAGCATCGGGCGTGACTTCCTGCCCTATCTCGATGAAGGCTCGTTATGGCTGCAAGTGCAGATGCCGCCCGGGATCACCCTGGACAAGGCATCCGAGATGGCCAGCGAACTGCGCCGCGCCGCGCTGGAGTTCCCGGAAGTGTCGACCATCGTCACGCAAACGGGGCGCAACGACGACGGCACCGACTACTGGACGCCGTCGCACATCGAGGTCAGCGTAGGCCTGCATCCCTATAAAAGCTGGAAGTCGGGCATGAACAAGCAGCAGCTGATCGCCAAAATGAGCGAGCGCTTCGCGCGCATGCCCGGCTACACGGTGGCCTTCATGCAACCGATGATCGACGGCGTGCAGGATAAATTGTCGGGCGCGCACAGCGACCTGACGGTGAAGATATTCGGCGACGACCTCGACGAAGTGCGCGGCATCGCCGGCAGGGTGGCGCAAGCGCTGAAAACAGTCCGTGGCGCCTCCGACGTGGCGGTGGACGTGGAGCCGCCGCTGCCCAACCTGAAGGTGGAGCTGGACAGGGCAAAGGCGGCCCGCTACGGCATTAACGCGGCCGACGTGGCCGACCTGATCTCGACCGGTATCGGCGGCGCACCCATCGGCCAGGTGTACGTGGGCGAGAAAAGCTACGACATCGCCGTGCGCTTCCCCGCCGAGGTACGTTCCAGTCCGGACGCCATCGCCAAACTGATGCTGACGGCTGCCAACGGCGCCAAGGTGCCGCTGGCGCAGGTGGCGCAGATCAGCACCACTTCGGGCGAAAGCGTAATCGTGCGCGAGATGGGACGGCGCCACATCATCGTGCGCCTGAACGCCCGCGGACGCGACCTGGCCGGCTTCCTGGCCGAAGCGCGCCCGCTGGTGGCCAGGACCGTCGCCGACGAGCACCAGCGCATCGGCGTCGAATGGGGCGGCCAGTTTGAAAACCTGCAGCGCGCGGAGAGCCGCCTGGCCATCATCTTGCCGATGACCCTGGGCGCCATGTTCCTGCTGCTGTTCGGCCAGTTCCGCAACCTGCGCCAGCCGGCCCTGGTCTTGCTGGCCGTGCCGCTGGCCATGCTGGGCGGCCTGGCCGCGCTGCACCTGCGCGGCATGACCTTGAATGTCTCGAGCGCCGTCGGTTTCATCGCCCTGTTCGGCGTGGCGGTATTGAATGCCGTGCTGATGCTGGCGCAGATCAACCGTTTGCGCGCCGACGAAGGCAAGAGCCTGCGCGATGCCGTTCTCGAAGGCGCGCGCGACCGCATGCGTCCCGTGCTGATGACGGCCACCGTGGCCGCGCTGGGCCTGACGCCGGCCATGCTGGCCACCGGCCTGGGCAGCGACGTGCAGCGCCCGCTGGCCACCGTAGTGGTCGGCGGCCTGGTGACGGCGACGGCACTCACCCTGCTGCTGTTGCCGGCCCTGTATTACCTGATCGAGGCGCATCTGGAACAACGCCGTAACCACACTGATGGAGCATCCCATGACACGCTTTAACTTGATCCTGGCCGGCTGCCTGATCTCGCCCGCCATCATCGCCGCGCCTCTGACCTTCGACACCTACCTGAGCGCCGTGGAAACGCACAGCCTGGAGCTGAAAGCGCAGAACGAGAGCATCGGCTCGGCCAAGGCCGGCATCGGCATCGCCGGCCTGCGCCCCGATCCGGAATTGACCCTGGGCGCCGCGCGCGAAACGCCGCGTTCGATCGAACGCCGTCCCATCACCTGGACGCCGGCCATCAGCATGGCCATCGAAACGGGCGGCAAGCGCGCCGCGCGTCTGAAAGCGGCGCGCAGCAATGTCACCGTCGCCGAGGAAACGGTGGCCGGCTTCAGGAGCGAACTGTACGCCAATGCGGCGACAGCCTACACGGAAGCGTGCCGCACGCGCGAGGTGCTGGCGCGCAAGGAGCAGACCATGGCGGCCCTGTCGAAAGTGGTCGAGGCGAACGTGGTGCGGCGCAAGGCAGGCGACGTGGGCGGCATCGAGCTGCTGCAGTCGCGCGTGGAACGCGACCAGTTCCAGGCCGAACTGGCGCAGGCACGCAGCGAGGCGCAGGGCGCCATGCTGGAACTGTCGCCGCCGCTGGGGCGCCAGCTCGATGCGCTGTTTCCCGAAGCGCAGCTGGCCTGCGACTTCACCGCCTTTGCGGGCGGCGACACCGGCACCCTCGTGCCGCAGGCGCTGCGCGAACGCAGCGATGTGCGCATCGCCCGCGCCACGCTGGACAATCTGCGCGATGGCGCGGCGCTGGTGCGCGCCAACCGCTCCGTCGATCCCACCGTGACGCTGGGCCTCTCCGCCGTGCGCGGCTACCACGACGGCATCGATGCCCATGGCGAACCGGTGGAAGGGTCGCCCCGTTCACGCGCGCTGTCCATCTCGCTGGCCATCCCCATCCCGCTGTCGCGGCGCGACAAGGGCGACGTGGTGCAGGCCGAGGCCGGCGTCACGCAAGCGATGCTGGCCTTGCGCCAGGCAGAGTTGAAAGCCGAAACGGACGTGCGCGCGGCGCAGCTGCATCTGCGCACGGCGCAGGAGCGGCTGGCGCGCTACCGCGACGGCGTGCTGCTCGATGCACAAAAGGTCGTTGACGGCATCCGCCTGTCCTACTTCAGCGGTAATGCCTCGCTGCTGGAATGGCTGGCCGCGCAGCACTCGGCCGACGACGCCTGGCAGGGCTATCTGCAGGCGCGCGCCGACGTAGCCATCGCCAGCACGCAGCTGCAACTGGCGATCGGCCAGCGGCCGCGCTTATAGCGGGAGGGGAAAAGGTAGAACGAAGAGATGCCGGCGCGGCGGCGCCGCACCGGTCATCAGGAACGGGTAATTACTGCGGCTGGGCGGGAGCGTCGCCTTCGGCCGCCGCATCTGCGGCGTCATCGGCATCGTCTGCATCTGCTTCTTCGCCTTCAGTGCCATCGGCAGCCTTGGGATTGTTTTTCGCTTCCAGCTTGCGCCTGGCTTTTTCCTCGGCTTTCTTCTTCTTTTCCAGCTCTTTTTGCCGTTTTTCGTATTGGAAATTTGTCTTGGCCATTTACTACCTCTTTAGTTTTTAGATGTTACAGATAAGCACATAAGGCACATTATGACGTAATTGGACCAAACACCAAATGTTTAGCCTCGCGGATGGTGCTGCGCATGCAGCAGTTTCAGCCGTTCGCGCGCCACATGCGTGTAAATCTGCGTGGTGGAGATATCGGAGTGTCCCAGTAACAATTGCACAACACGCAAGTCCGCGCCATGGTTCAGCAAATGCGTGGCGAACGCGTGGCGCAGGGTGTGCGGCGACAGCGGCGCCGTGATGCCGGCGTTCATCGCGTGTTTCTTGATGATGACCCAGAACATTTGCCGCGTCATGGCGCCCCCGCGCCGTGTGACGAACAGCGCATCGTCCATCTGGCCATCAAGGATGACGCCGCGCGCCTCCTTCAGGTAGCGCTCGATCCACAGCCGCGCCTGCTCGCCAAACGGCACCAGCCGCGTCTTGCTGCCCTTGCCCGTGATGCGCAGCACGCCATCGTTCAGGCTCAGTTCCACCGATTGCAAGTCCACCAGCTCCGACACGCGCAAACCGCTCGCATACATGAGCTCCAGCATGGTGCGTTCGCGCAGACCCAGCGGCGTGCTCACGTCGGGCGCCGCCAGCAGCGCTTCCACCTGCGCTTCGCTCAGGGTATGCACGAAGCGCGCTGGCTGCTTGGCCGAGACCATCTTCAGGCAGGGATCAGCCGCGATATGCTTGTGCCGCAAGGCCAGCTGGTAAAAGCGCTTGAGCACGGACAGGCGCCGGTTCGACGACGTCGCCTTGCTCTCGTCGTGGCGGGCGGCGAAATACGCTTCGACGTCGGCCGTGGACACCTCGTACAGGCCTTCGCGGCCGGGCCGCGCCACTTCCAGCCAGCGCGCGAACAGACGCATGTCGCGCCGGTAAGCGTCCAGCGAGTTTTTCGACAGGCCGTCTTCCAGCCACAGGCTGTCGCAGAATTCATCGATCAGGGTGGCGTTATCGGGCGCCAGCAGGCTGTTCATCATCGTGTTGACCACCCCATACCTTCGACGCCTTCATGCGCCAGCAGCCAGCGCTTCACGCCCAGGTGAAAACCGCTGGCATCGTCGTGGTGGGCAAAGCCGCCCAGGCCGCCAGCGGCCGTGACCCGGTGGCAGGGTATGACCACGGGATACCAGTTGGCGCCGCAGGCCTGGCCGACGGCGCGCGGCGCCGAGCCGATCAGGCGCGCCACGTCGCCATACGTGCGCACCCGGCCGCGCGGGATGCCCGCAATCGCCGCCCATACGCGTTGCTGGTAGGCGCTGCCCAGCTCGGCCAGCGGCAAGTCAAAGACATAATCGGGATCGACGAAATAACGCGCCAGTTGCACGCACGCGCGCTCGGAGACGGCATCCTGCGCCGCCTTTTCGGCGAAGTGCGGCGGCAGGTAGACCAGTTCGCGCAACTGGCCGCCCTGCGCGCGCACGCCCATGGCGCCGAAGGGCGCTGCCACGATGGCGCTGAACAGTTCACTGTCCTGTTGTTTTTTCATCTGCTGATCATTATTCAAGTGTGGCAAATATACAACTTGCAGGCACACCATGGTGCACTCTGGCGATTATGCACCGTCTTCGGACAGGTGGGCGGACGTTTCCCGCGCACGAAAAAAAAGCGCACCAGTCGGTGCGCTTCAAATATTGCTTCACGTTCCCGGTCGTTTGGGTCCGCCGGTGCCGGCTTGTGGCGGCAGACAGCGATAACTCAACAACTTCTGTGAAACGTGTGTCTCCTCAATATATCCCCGGTATCAATACCGTTTTTATAGACTACTCCCCCACCAACCTTGTTGCCAATTTTGTATTTCAGCCTTGCTACCAGGGCGTATAAGCATATACGTGTTTCCCCTTAAGGCTGCCCATCATAGCGCATTTATTCGGCCGGATCGACTTTTTTTGCACCATGACGGGGACAACTGTTTTAGTTGTAAATTAAATTTGGCAGCCACAGCGAGATTTGTGGTACGTAGGTAATCAGCATCAGGAAGGCCAGCATCGTCAGCAGCCACGGCATCACGGCCACGGTCAACTCCGAAATGCCCATCTTGGTGATGCCGGACGCCACGTACAGGTTCAGGCCCACGGGCGGATGGCACATGCCGACCTCCATATTGACCACGATCAAGATGCCGAAGTGCACAGGATCGATGCCCAGCTTCATGGCGACGGGGAACAAAATCGGCGCCATGATCAGCACGATCGAGGACGGCTCCATGACGTTACCAGCCAACAACAGCAGGACGTTGACCACCAGCAAGAAGCTGATCACGCCCAGACCCTTGCCCGTGATCCACTCGGCCATCGCTTGCGGAATGTTTTCGCTGGTCATCAGGAACGAAAACAGCACGGCATTGGTGATGATGTACAACAACATCGCCGACATGGCGGCCGAATCGAGCAAGACCTTGCCCACTTGCTTGATCTTCAAGTCCTTGTAGACGAAGACGGCGATGATGAAGGCATACACGGCAGCCATGGCGGCCGCTTCCGTGGGCGTAAACGCGCCCGAGTAGATGCCGCCCATGACGATGACGATCAGCAGCAGGCCCCAGGCGCTCTTCTTGAAGGTGATGAAGCGTTCGCCCCAGCTGGCTTTTTTCATGCGTGGATAGTTGTGCTTGCGCGCCAAAAACCAGGTGGTCAGGCCCAGCAGCATGGCCAGCATCATGCCGGGAATCACGCCCGCCATGAACAGCTTGCCCACCGAGGTGTTGGTGCTGACCGAATACATCACCATCACGATCGACGGTGGAATCAGGATGCCCAGCGCGCCCGAGGTGGTGATGACGCCGGCGCCGAAGCCGCGTGGATAGCCCTGCTTGACCATGGCTGGCAGGATGATGGAACCGATCGCCACCACGGTGGCGGGGCTGGAGCCGGAAACGGCGGCAAACAGCGCGCACGCCATCACGCCGGCCAGCGCCAGGCCGCCATGCCAGTGGCCCACCATGGAACTGGCGAAGTTGATCATGCGCCGCGCCACCCCGCCATGCGTGAGGAAGTTGCCCGCCAAAATGAAGAACGGAATGGCCATGATCTCGAACTTCTCGATGCCCGTGAAAATCTTCAGGGCCACCGATTCGATGGGTACGCTGGTCATGGTAAACAGGAACGTCAGTACCGTCAGGCCCAGCGAAATGGAAATCGGCATGCCGGTCAGCATCAGCGCCAGCAGCAACACAAAAATAATCAGCGCGTTCATGCCTTGGCTCCTTTTTCTTCCGCCGTCAATTCCTCTTCCAGCCCCTCGACGTGCGAGTGGTCGTGTTTGGGCAAGGCGCCCGTCTTGATGAAATGCACCATCACTTGCAGGAAGCGGAAGCACATCAGGTAGGAACCGAGCGGCACGGCCAGGTAGACCAGCCACATCGGCACTTCCATGTCGGCCGAAGTCTGGTCCGTGTGGCCGATCGACCACACGAAGCTGGCGCCCAAGGTACCGACGATGCCCGTAAACAGGGCGCCGGCGCCGAGGCCGAAGACGATGAAGCGGTCGCGCCAGCGCGGGTTCATACGGTTGATCAAGACGTCGACGCCCACGTGGATGCCCGTACGTACGCCATACGCGGCGCCGAACTTGGCCATCCAGACGAACATATAGATACACAGTTCCTGGGCCCAGCTGGTATTGATTTGAATCAGGAAGTCCTGCACGACCGGTATCGGCAAGCCTGCCAGGTAGCGGTGCACGACCGCGACGAAGATGATGAAGGTGGCTGCGCCCATCAGGGACGCGATCAGCCACTCTTCCAGGTGATCCAGAAATTTCATGGTGGACTTTCAAAGAATGCGGGTACGCTGGCACCCGCGCAGGACGCGCAGGTGCCGTTGCTACAGAAAGACAGGATGTCCCTGGCAGCCGCGCCGGGTGGCGCGGCCAGCGCGATTACTTCGCGCTTTCCTTGTTGATGGCCGAGATCAGATCCTTGCCGATGCGCCCTTCCATGGCCTTCTGCACGGGCGCCAGGGCCTTGCGCCACTCGGCCTGTTCCTGCACCGTCAAGGTATAGATTTGCGTCTTGCCCGCTTTCTTGATGGCGTCGAGGGCAAAGTCGTTGTCGCGCTGGGCGATGGCTTTTTCAAACGTGGTCGCTTCGCGCATGGCTTTTTCCAGCTGAGCACGAATATCGGGTGGCAAGCCATCCCAGAATTTCTTGTTGACGATGACGGCGTAGCCCAGGTAACCGTGGTTCGATACGGTCACGTGCTTTTGCACTTCATGCATCTTTTGCGTGTACATATTCGATGGCGGATTTTCCGTGCCATCGACCACGCCCGTCTGCAGCGCCTGATACACTTCAGAGAAGGCCAGCACTTGCGGATTGGCGCCCAGCGCGCGCATTTGCGCGTCGAGCACCTTCGACGACTGGATGCGCATTTTCAGGCCCTTGAAGTCGGCCGGATTGTGCAGTGGCTTGTTGGCCGACATCACCTTGAAGCCATTGTCCCAGTAAGCCAGGCCCGTGATACCCTTGGGTTCCAGTTTTTTCAGCAGGCTCTTGCCGATTTCGCCTTCGGTGACGTTGTACAACGCCGTCTTGGTGGGGAAGATGTAAGGCAGGTCGAAGGCTTCGAATTCCTTCACGCCCAGCGGGCCGAACTTGGCCAGCGACGGCGCCAGCATCTGCACGGCGCCCAGCTGCAGGGCTTCGAGTTCTTCCTTGTCCTTGTAGAGCTGGCTGTTCGGGTACAGTTCGACCTTGACCTTGCCATTCGTGGCTTTTTCGGCCAACTGCTTGAAGCGCTCGGCGGCCTGGCCTTTCGGCGTGTCGGTCGCCACGACGTGGCTGAACTTGATGACGATGGGGGCTTGCGCGTAAGCGTGGACGCCGGCGGTGGCGCCGATGGCTGCGCACAGTGCGACGAACATGGTTTTCATCTGCATTCTTGTCTCCTGAGTGGTTTTTTTAAAAACTTTATTATTTGTCTACTTCAATATTGTGCCAAAGAAACTGTCCCGGCTATTGTGGTTAACCACAATAGCCGGCTCCCGATAAGCCGCTACCCTGCCAGCCATGCCGACTCCCCCCACCCTTGCACGCCGCTTCAAGCTATCGAGCCCGATGCGCTGGCTGCTGCCCGTCATCCTGCTGCTGCTGTTCCTGTCCATCCTGTTCTGGCTGCCCTGGCAGGCGCGCCAGATGGAGAGCAACGAGCGTCAGGAGCAGCTGATCGCCGACACCCTGTGGGTGGAGCAAACCATCCGCTTCCAGCTGGCGCGCAACGAGGAAAGCCTGTTCAACCTGGGCGTGGACATCGCCAGCAGCTCCCTGTCGGCGGAAAAGGTGCACGAACGGCTGCAGCAGATGCTGCGCAATGGCCGCGAATTGCAGCGTGTGCTGTGGCTCGACACCAGCGGCAAGGTGCTGGCCAGCAGCGACAACAGCCTGCCGCACGCCCTGGCGTTTTCGCCGGCTTCGCTGACGTCCGCCGACAATGCGCGCCGCCTGCACCGGGGGCAATACGCCCAGCCTTCGCAGCAGACGGGCTTTCCCGACGCGCCGCCGGGCGCCATGCTGATGGATTACCACCAGCCCCTGTTCGATGGCCAGCGCTATGTGGGCAGCCTGGTGGCCACCTACCAGATCAGCAGCCTGCTCGATGAAATGGTGCCGTGGTGGTTTGCCCAGGATAACCAGATTTCGCTGATCGACCGCGACGACAAGGTGCTGGCACGGCGCGCCGCCGCCGGTCCCGGCCACGGCGTGTACACGCACAAGCGCGCGCTCGACGTGCCCGGTGCCAGCATCACCCTGTTTACCGACAGCGTGAAAAGCCAGCCCAAGCTGCTGCCCAATTTGCTGGTCGGCTCCGTCATCGCCCTGTCGCTGGGTTTGCTGTGGAGCTTGCTGGCCCTGTGGCGGCATATTTCGCGCCGCCTGGTGGCCGAAGGAGCGCTGCGCCAGCAGATGCTGTTTCGCACGGCGATGGAAAACTCGCTGGTGACGGGCATGCGCGCGCGCGACCTGGAAGGCCGCGTCACGTATGTGAATCCAGCGTTCTGCCAGATCGTCGGTTATCCGGCCGAGGAAATCCTGGGCCGTTTGCCACCCATGCCCTACTGGGTGCCGGAAGCACTGGAGGAATACCAGCAACGCTTCGTCAAGGCGCTGGCCGGCAATCCCACGCCGCAGTTCGAAACCTATTTCCAGCGCCCCGACGGCACACGCGTGGCCGTGCTGATCTTCGAAGCGCCGCTGGTGGACAAGAACGGCAAGCAGACAGGCTGGATGGGCTCCGTGCTCGATATCTCGGACCGCAAGCGGGTCGAGGAACTGAATCGCCAGCAGCAGGAAAAGCTGCAGACGAGTTCGCGCCTGGCCACCATGGGCGAACTGGCCTCGATGCTGGCGCATGAACTGAACCAGCCGCTGGCGGCCATTTCCAGCTACACCACGGGCGCGCTGAACCTGATCCGCCGCGCCATCGAGCATGACGCGCCCATCGATCCGAACACCCTGAAGCCGGCGCTGGAGCAGGCCGGCGCGCAGGCGCAGCGGGCCGGACAGATCATCCGCAGCGTGCATGATTTCGTGCGCAAGAGCGAACCGCAGCGCCAGGATATCGCCATCCGCACGCTGATCGACGGCATCCGCGCGCTGATCGACCTGCAGGCACGCAAATACTATGTCACCATCCAGGAAGAGCTGCCGCCGGACCTGCCGCTGCTGCGTGCCGACCCCGTGATGATCGAACAAGTACTGCTGAACCTGACGCGCAACGCCATCGAGGCGATGCAGGACGCGGCGCCCGGACGGCGTATCATGCGCCTGCGGGCCAGCCACGACGCGCAGCAAGGCATGGTGACGGTGGACGTGATCGACCATGGCCACGGCATCCCGCAAGACGTGGCCGAGCGGCTGTTTTCGCCGTTTTTCTCGACCAAGTCCGAAGGCATGGGCATGGGCCTGAACATCTGCCGCACCGCCATTGAATTTCACGGCGGCGCGCTGACCTTCGGCGCCAACCCCGCAGGCGGTACTATCTTTACATTCAGCGTGCCGGCCGCGCCGCGCACCAAGCACCAACCAATAGCCAATAACCAATAACGACGAGCCGGAGACACCATGCTACACATCATCGACGACGAAGAGGTCGTACGCGACTCGCTGTCCTGGCTGGCCGCCTCGCGCAGCATCGACGCGCGCATCTACGCCAGCGCCCAGCAATTCCTCGATAGCCTCGACGGCAACTTCGACGCCGCCGGCGACTGCGTGCTGCTCGACGTGCGCATGCCCGACATGAACGGCATCGCCCTGTTCGACCAGCTGGTCAAGCGCGACCTGACGGCGCGCCTGCCGGTGATTTTCCTCACCGGCCACGGCGACGTGCCGATGGCCGTCGACAGCCTGAAACGGGGCGCCTTCGATTTCTTTGAAAAGCCGTTCAACGACAACGACCTGATGGACCGCGTGCAGCAGGGCCTGGCCAACTCGCGCCAGGCGGGCGAGCTGGCCGCCGTGCACGCGCGCCTGGCCACCCTGTCGATGCGCGAACGCGAAGTGCTGGACCTGATTTTGGCGGGCAAGATGAACAAGGTGGTGGCCGACAAGCTGGGCATCAGCATGCGCACCGTGGAAGTCCACCGCGCGCATATCTTCGACAAAATGCAGGTCAAGACGGCGGTGGAGCTGGCGGGGTTATTGAAATAATTGCGGTAACGTTGGATTACGCGGCGCCTGCGCGCCGCCAATCCAACCTACAATGCAATGTAGGTCGGGGTAGGTCGGGTTAGCGCGCAGCGCGTAACCCGACACCACCACCACCACCACCACCACCACCACCACCACCATCACCATCACTCATCATGATGCTCATGATGCTCGGCCGCCCCATGCTTCCAGTAACTGGCCACATGCAGATGCCGCTTCGGCACGCCGGCGTCAATAAAATGCCCGCGCAAGCCCTGCACCTGCGCATGCTCGCACGCCACCCACACGTAGCCGTCGCCATCCTGCGGCAAGGCGACTTGCGCCAACGCTTCCAATAGCAACGGGCCCTTGCGGCCATTGCGCGCCACCCAGCGCACGTCCAGCTGCGCCGCGCTGTCCAACGCGACCTGTTCGCCGTCTTCGACGATTTCAATCACGGCCATCGCCCGCGCCGTGGCCGGCAACTGTTCCAGGCGGCGGGCAATCGCCGGCAGGGCCGTCTGGTCGCCCACCAGCACATACCAGTCGAAATCAAGCGGCACCAGCATGGAGCCGCGCGGTCCGCCCACGCCCAGGGTCTGGCCAGGTGCGGCTTGCGCCGCCCACAGCGACGCGGGGCCATCGCCATGCAGCACGAAGTCGATTTCCAGCTCGCGCCGTTCGGCGTCATAACGGCGCGGCGTGTAGTTGCGGGCGATGGGACGCGCCCCCTGCGCGTACTGGATCGGGTTGGCGCCATTGCCCAGCACGGGGAATACGGGGGTAGCCTGCCCCGGGGCGGGGAAGAACAGTTTCACGTGATCGTCGTGCGCCGGCGAGACAAAGCCGTCCAGGTCGTCGCCGGCCAGGGTGATGCGGCGCATGTGCGGCGTCAGTTGCTCGGTGCGCACGACGGTGAGCACGCGCAGTTTCAAGTCATGCCGCACGCGCTCGATGGCATGCGGGCGTGGTGTTGCTGGTGATGCGGTAGTCATTGCTTATCCTTGTAAAGTGGGCTCAGTGGCCGTCGACGATGGCGTTCGCCGCCTGTTCCAGCACGGCGGACACGCGCTCGGCTTCCGCCTCGCTCCAGTTGCTCTTGTTCAGCAACAGCGCATGCTTGAGGGTGTGCATGGCCTGGTGCACGCGCTCGGGCAAGGCGTTTTTCGCCTGGACGCGGGCGAACATGTCGAGGCGGGCCAGGATGCCGTCCACCTGGGCGCGGTTCTCGTCGAGATAGGCGCGCCCCAGGTCCGTGATCGTATAGAGCTTCTTGCCGCTGGCGCTTTCGGAGGACGTGACGTGGTCCTGCTCTTCCAGCAAGGTCAAGGTCGGATACACGGCGCCGGGGCTGGGGGCGTAGGCGCCGCCGCAACGCTCTTCGATGGCCTTGATGATTTCATAGCCGTGGCGGGGGCTGATTTCGATCAGCGCCAGCACGATCAGCGGCAAGTCGCCGCGGCCGAAGACGCGCTCGGCCCGTTCGCCGCGCCCGCCCCTGCCACCGGGGCCGCCATGGCCCATGCCGTCGCCGCGCTCGTCAAAGCCGCGTGGGCCACGGCCGTGCATGAAGTGTTCAGGGTTGTGTTCGTGGCGATGCTCGCCGTGATGGTGGTGGTGATGTTGGCCGCAATGGCCGTGTTCTGCGTGGTGTGAGTTTCTCATGTTTTCTCTTTAAAGATATATCGTTAGTAGGTATCGCCATTTTATAACGATATATCGATAAGTCAAGGAGAGTTTGTTATGCCGGGCTTTTCATCCTTCGGAAGCCGGCCATGTCCGACAAAACCATCGCTGAAAAAATGGTTGTGAAAAATGCCAAGGCTCTGGCCGTGCTGAATGACGGCAGCGAGCATGCGGCCCTGCTGGCGCGGTTGCCGGCGGAGCGGCGGGTGAGTGAAGTGGTCGGCGCTGCGCCTGAAACAAGCTTAAACGCAGGTCAAACGATGCCGTGCAGCGCCAGCGCCCATTCGACGTGTTCGCGCACGATGGCCGACGGGTGCTCGCGGCGCGACAGCAGGGCCGCGACAATGTCGGCCTGGCCACGGGCCTTGGCGGCCGCGTTGCCCATGCCGACGGCCAGGTTGCGCAGCCAGCGTTCGTGGCCGATGCGGCGGATCGCGCTGCCTTCCATGCGGCGGTTGAATTCCTCTTCCGTCCAGGCGAACAGCTCCACCATGCCGGCGCTGCCCAGGCTGTGGCGCTCGTCGAAATCGGGCACGACGGCGCGCTGGGCGAACTTGTTCCACGGGCAGACGGTCTGGCAATCGTCGCAGCCGTACACCTTGTTGCCGATCAAAGGGCGCATCTCGACAGGAATGGCGCCCTTCAATTCGATGGTGAGGTAGGAAATGCAGCGGCGCGCGTCGAGCTGGTACGGCCCCAGGATGGCCTGCGTCGGGCACACCGTGATGCACGCCGAGCACTGGCCGCAGCGCGCAATCTCCGGCGGATCGACGGGCAGCGGCACGTCGATGAGGATCTCGCCGAGGAAGAAGAAGGAACCACCCTGGCGGTTGATCAGCAAGGTGTGCTTGCCGCGCCAGCCCAGCCCTCCCTTTTGCGCCAGCTCGACTTCCATCACGGGCGCCGAATCACTGAAGACGCGGTAGCCAAAGTCGCCGATCTCGCCCTTGATGCGCTCAGCCAGCTGCTGCAGGCGCGAACGCATCACCTTGTGATAGTCGCGGCCCCGCGCATACACGGAAATGACGGCCGCCGACGGATCGGCGTCGCGCGCCGCTTCGTGGGCGCGCCAGTCGGGGCCCAGCGCCGGCGGCAGATAATTCATGCGCGCGCTGATGGCGCGCACCGTGCCCGGCACCAGTTCGGCCGGGCGCGCACGCTTCATGCCGTGGCTGGCCATGTAATCCATTTCGCCGTGATACCCTGCAGCTAGCCAGGCTTGCAAGGGCGCTTCCATGTGCGACAAGTCCACGTCGGCGATGCGCACCTCGGCAAAACCCAGCTCGCGCCCCCATTCTTTAATGGTGCGCGCCAGGACGGCGAGATCGGTGATGGTGGCGGACATAGGGGACTTTACGGAAAACGGCAGGCGCGCGGGCGGTTACAATGACAGCAGCCTCCATTTTATGCGATACCGAAGATCATGACCGAACACTTCAAAGCCCACCTCCACGATGAAGCCGGCACCGCCGCGCTGGGCGCCGCGCTGGCGCGCGCACTGGCGCCCGGCCTGGCGATCTATCTGCACGGCGACCTGGGGGCCGGCAAGACGGCCCTCACGCGCGCCCTGCTGCACGCAGCCGGCCATGCGGGCCACGTGAAAAGCCCCACCTACACCTTGTCCGAACCGTACACGCTGCAGCTCGATGACCAGAGCGTCAACGTCATCCACTTCGACCTGTACCGCATGGGCAGCGCCGAGGAATTTCTCGATGCCGGTTTTCGCGAAGACTTCGACGGCCGCAATATCTGCATCGTCGAATGGCCGGAGAAAGCCGAACCGGTGCTGCCGCCGGCCGACCTGAATATTTATTTGAACGTTGCGGGTACAGGACGTGATGTAGAATTGCAAGCGTCTTCTGAATTGGGTCTGTCATGCCTTCACCGTCTCAAATTCGCCCCGAACCTTTGATCTCCTCGCCCATCACCCGGCGCACGGTACTCAAGGCCGGCGGCACCCTGCTGTTGTCCGTGTTCGCGCCCATGTCGGCGATGGCGGCGCAAATTCTCGCCGTGCGCGTCTGGCCGGCCGAGGACTACACGCGCGTCACCCTGGAAAACGACAGCATCCTGAAGGCGACCCACTTCATCGTCAAGGACCCTGAACGGCTGGTGGTCGACATCGAAGGACTCGAGCTCAATCCCACCTTGAAGGGCCTGGTGGCGAAGATCCAGTCGAACGACCCGTACATCAAGCAGGTGCGCGTGGGCCAGAACCGGCCCAACGTGGTGCGCCTGGTCTTCGACCTGAAAGAGGAAGTCACGCCGCAGCTGTTTACCCTGCCGCCGGCCGGCTCCTACAACCACCGCCTGATCTTCGATCTGTATCCGGTGCACGAGCCGGACCTGATCGCGCAGATGATCGAAAAGGGCGACTGGTCGAGCGACCCGGCCAAGCCACCGATGGCCGGCACGCATACGCCGCCACCCGCGCTGCCCCTGCCCGACAGCGGCAAGCCGCCCGTGGCCATCGCGCCGCCGGTGGCGACCATCGTGCCGCCCGTGCCCGATATCCGCCCGGAGCAGCGCCCCGAAGCGCGCCCCCTGCCGGGCCAGAAGGTGATGCGCATGATTACCATCGCGCTCGACCCCGGCCACGGCGGTGAAGACCCGGGCGCCATGGGCAGCCGGGGCAGCCGCGAAAAAGACGTGGTACTGGCCATTGCCAAGCGTCTGAAAACCAAGCTGGAACTGCAGCCGAACATGCGCGTCATGCTCACGCGCGATGCCGATTTCTTTGTCCCGCTGGGCATGCGCGTGGAAAAGGCGCGCAAGGTGCAGGCCGACCTGTTCGTCTCGATCCACGCCGACGCGTTCATCCAGCCGACGGCGCGCGGCTCGTCCGTCTTCGTGCTGTCCGAAAAGGGCGCCACCTCGACGGCTGCGCGCTGGCTGGCCAACAAGGAAAACCAGGCCGACCTGATCGGCGGCGTGAACGTGAAAAACCACGACAAGCAGCTGGCCAGCGTGCTGCTCGACCTGTCGACGACGGCGCAGATCAACGACAGCATGAAGCTGGGCAAGGCCGTGCTGCGCGAAATCGGCGGCATCAACCGCCTGCACAAGGGCTCCGTCGAGCAGGCCGGCTTCGCCGTGCTGAAGGCGCCGGATATCCCCTCCATCCTGATCGAAACGGCCTTCATCTCGAATCCGGAAGAAGAAGCCAAGCTGACCGACAATGGCTACCAGGACCAGATGGCCGACGCCATCGTCACGGGCATCAAAAATTACTTTGCCAAGAATCCGCCGCTGGCGAAAAGCCGTCTGACCTGACATGGACACCCGCATGAGCAAGAGTACTTTTGGCGAATTGCCGGCCGTGACCATCCGCGCCGCCGATGGCGCGCAGGCCACCGTCACACTGTATGGCGGCCATCTGGTCGCGTGGCAGACCAGCGATGGCCAGGAGCGCCTGTTCTGCAGCCGCGACTCCGCCCTCGACGGCAGCCGCGCCATCCGCGGCGGCGTGCCCGTGATCTTCCCCCAGTTCGGCGCGCGCGGCACGGGCATGCGCCACGGCTTTGCGCGCGTGGCGACCTGGCAGCTGGAATCGACCGGCGACGCCGATGGCGCCGCCCATGCGGTATTTACCTTGCAGCACACGGACCTGCCGGACGCAATCGCCACCACCTGGCCCTGGGCCTTCACCCTGCGCCTGCGCGTGGCCGTCAAGGCGCAGGCGCTGGAGCTGAGTCTGTCCGTGCACAACACGGGCGAGCAAGCGTTTCCGTTCTCGGCCGCCCTGCACAGCTATTTTGCGATCGATCAATTGAGCGAGGCGCGCATTGGCGGCTTGCAGCGCGTGCGCTATTCGGACGAGACGCCGCAAGATGCCTTGCAGGCGGAAGAGCTGCTGCAATTCGCGGACAAGCTCGATCGCATCTACTACCAGTTGCCGGGCGCCTTGCACCTGCACTC
Source organism: Janthinobacterium sp. PSPC1-1 (assembly GCF_049897625.1). Classification (NCBI taxonomy): domain Bacteria; kingdom Pseudomonadati; phylum Pseudomonadota; class Betaproteobacteria; order Burkholderiales; family Oxalobacteraceae; genus Janthinobacterium; species Janthinobacterium sp. PSPC1-1. Next base: position 244,105 of record NZ_JAFCWP010000008.1, read on the forward strand.
TGGCAGCCATACCTTGCGCCTGGAGCAGCAGGGCTTTACGGATGCCGTCGTGTGGAACCCGGGCGCGCAAGACGCGGCCGCCCTGCCCGACCTGGCCGACGACGAATACCAGCGCTTCATCTGCATCGAGCCGGCGCTGATCCAGCCCGACCTGCTGGCCGCCGGCGCCGAATGGAGCGGCCGCCAGCACCTTGAATTTACTTAATTCGATTCCTTGATGATGCGGCCATTGCCCGGTTGGACTGGACGCGCATTCAAGGGATACAAGCGGCTGAACAGCGCCATCTGCGCCGGCGACGCCTGCACCGGCTGCTTCATCACCAGCCACAGCACGCCCTCGCTGCACGGCGGCTCCGTCATCGATCCCATATACGTGTAGTAATCGCGCCGCGCCGGCAGCATTTCGGCCGGGTCGAGCAGGATAGTCGGTTGCATGGTCTCGAATTTTTCCAGCGGCAGGTTATTCCACACCGTCTGGATGGTCGCTTGCGGCGCACCGCGTTCCAGCAGCAGGGCCAGCACGGCCAGCCGGCCTTCCGCATCGCGGTGCACCAGGTGCACCACCATTTCAAACGCCTTGCCATTGATGCGCTCTTCGGACGGACGGTGGAAATGGAATTGCTGCAGCTCGAACATGCGGTTCTGCACCGTGATGTAATTGCCGCCACTCACGCCCACCTGCACCGTGTGGCCATTGTCGACCACATTGAACGATGACGGGTGGTAGTCAAAGCTGATCTGCTCGAGTTCCACTTTCATGCCATCGCGGATATCGATCGGCGACTGGCGACTGCCATTGCCGCACTTGGCCCAGTCGACATTGATCTTGCTCCAGTTGGCCGGGCCGCTGTCGCCCTCGTACGACCAGTGCGTGCCGCGCGCCACGGGAGGTGGTGGCGGTGGTGCCGCTTTCACCACTACGGCGCGCTTGGCGCGGGCGGCGGCGCGGGCCGCCTGGGTGGCGCGCATTTCCGCCAGGCGCGCCGCGATACGTTCGGACAGGTCGACTTCGGCCGCTTCTTCCTTCTCGCGCGCCGTGGGCGCGACGACGACAGGCGCCTTGATCTCCTTGCCCTTGACCTCCTTGCCCTTCACCGATTCGGTCAGGGTTTTCATGGCGGCCGCGCGCGCCGACGCCGACATGGGCGCGGATGCGCTGGCGCTCGCCGCAGCAGGGGCATCTTTGGCGCTTGCCATGGCCGCCATCGCGGCAAGGCTGCAAGCTAACAGGGCGCTCAAATGTCGCATGGAAATCCAGAAAGTGAGAATACCCTCTGGTTTACGGCTGGGAAGCAACAAAACTTGAATCAGCGGGGGAGTAAAACAGAAATGCGGAGAAGAAAGTTAATCCAGGGCCAGCTGCGGACGGCGCCGCAGCGTGCTTGCCCTGGATCGACGCAGCGTCAAGCCGACTTGCCGACCATGCGCTTGTAGAGTTTCCACATGCCGCCCAGTACCACCGGCACGACGGCGGCGCCAACACCGATCAGCACGATCAAGGTCAGGTGGTCGCGGATCCACGGGATATTACCGAAGAAGTAGCCCGCCGTCACCAGACCGACCACCCATAACAGGGCGCCCGTCACGTTGTACATCTGGAAGCGCGCATGCGTCATGTCGGAAATGCCGGCCACGAAGGGGGCGAAGGTGCGCACCACCGGCACGAAACGGGCCAGGATGATGGTCTTGCCGCCATGCTTTTCAAAGAATTCATGCGTGCGGCGCATGGCATCCTTGTTGATCCAGCGGTAGTCATGGGTAAACACCCTTTGCCCGATGGCCTCGCCTATCCAGTAATTGAGCGTGTTGCCCGTGACGGCAGCCGTCACCAGCAAGGCAATCAGCAAGCCCAGGTGCATCTGTCCCGTCGCGCAAAACGCGCCGGCGATAAACAATAAGGTATCCCCAGGGAAGAAGAACAGCACCACGAGGCCTGTCTCGCAAAAAATAATGGCAAACAGCACTGCGTACACGAGGGTACCGTACTGCTCGATCAAGAGACCCAGCGTCTTGTCGACATGCACGATCATGTCGAGGAATTGCACAAAATCCATATATTTTTCCCTAAAGGTAGCGGCGGAATCATACACCACCCGGCCAGCGCAACGGCAGTCCCCGGCCCGATATTTCAGGATTAATTATGCGGCGCCCTTGAGGGTGTGGCAATTTAAGTAAAGGTTAAGGAAACGCCGCCTCGGCAGGCCACTATCAGTATTGCTATCTGCAATGTTTTTCCAACGAAATATTGCCATTCCGGTATACACTTTCTGACCGGTGCAACCCGCGCCGACCAGGAGAGAATATGTATCTGCATTCACTGCGCGGCCTGAGCATGGCCAGCGTGCTGGGCCTTGCCCAGTTGTCCGCCCACGCGGCGCCTGTCCAGATCAAGGCGCCCGCCGAACTGACCGCCAAGGCGACCTTGGCGGACGTGATCAAGGCCTCGAAACCGTCCGACTGGCGTGCGCTGGACCCGAACAACACCCTGTACATGGACATTCCCGCCGGCCGCGTGGTGATCGAACTGGCGCCCGACTTCGCGCCCAAGCACGTGGCCAACATCAAGGCCCTGGTCGCCGAACAGTATTACGACGGCCTGGCCATCACGCGCGCGCAGGATAACTGGGTGGCGCAGTGGGGCGATCCGAACGAGAAAAATCCCAAGCCGATCCAGCATGCCCGGCGCACCCTGCCCGGCGAATTCACGGTACCTTTGACAAACATCAAGAGCTTCACGCGCCTGCCAGACGTCGATGGCTATGCGCCGCAAGTGGGCCATTCGAACGGTTTCCCGTCCGCGCGCGATCCGAAAACCGGCACGGCCTGGCTCACGCATTGCTATGCCACCGTGGGTGTGGGCCGCGACAGTGCCAGCGACAGCGGCGGCGGCACCGAGCTGTACGCCGTCATCGGCCAGTCGCCGCGCCACCTGGACCGCGACATCACGGTCGTCGGCAGAGTCGTCTCCGGCATGCCATTGCTGTCGACCCTGCCGCGCGGCACGGCGCCCATGGGCTTTTATGACAGCCCCGAGAAAAACGTGCCGATCAAGGCCATCCGCCTGGCCGCCAGCATGCCGCCAGAGCAGCGCGCGAACCTGGAAGTGATGCGCACCGACAGCGCCGCCTACCAGGCCGTGCTGGAAGCCCAACGCCACCGTGGCGGCCCCTGGAGCAAGGTCACTGCCGGCCACGTCGACCTGTGCAATGCGCCGATACCGGTGCGCGAGGTGGGGAAGTAACTCAACCCGAGGCTAAGGCTGGGGTCAGACCCCCGGGTACGTTGGCGCTGAACTTTGCGTTAGCGGCATTGAGGGTCTGACCCCAAATACAGGCATCAGCACAGCAGCGCCTCCCCTTGCGAACCCGTTATAATCAAGGCATGAACGCTCCCATCACGCCCCACCGCCCGATCCAGGCCCTGCCTGACCAGTTGATTTCGCAAATCGCCGCTGGCGAGGTGGTCGAGCGGCCATCGGCCGTGGTCAAGGAGTTGCTGGAAAACGCGCTCGATTCGGGCGCCACGCAGATCACCGTGCGCCTGGAAGAAGGGGGCGTGAAACGCATCGCCATTACCGACAACGGGCGCGGCATCGATAAAGATCAGTTGCCGCTGGCCCTGGCGCGCCACGCCACCTCGAAGATCGCTTCGCTGCACGACCTGGAAAACGTGGGCACCCTGGGCTTTCGCGGCGAGGCGCTGGCCTCGATCGCCTCGGTAGCCGCCGTCACCTTGACCTCGCGCACGGCGGACGCCGCCCATGCGTGGGAAATCGTCGGCTCGCACAATGGCAGCGTCTCGCCGTCGTCGGGCGCGCACGGCACCACGGTCGACGTGCAAGACCTGTATTTCAACACGCCCGCGCGGCGCAAGTTCCTCAAATCGGAGCAGACGGAATACGGCCACTGCGCCGAAGTCGTGCGCCGCATCGCCCTGGCGCGACCGGACGTGTCATTCTCGCTGTCGCACAACGGCCGCACGATCGACCAGTGGAATATCAGCGAACTGGCCAAGCGCAGCGCCCACATCCTGGGCAATGACTTCGCCGAGGCGCGCCTGGCGCTGGACGAATCGGCCGGCACGCTGCGCATCCACGGCTTTGCCGGCTTGCCGACGGCATCCAAGGCGCGCGCCGATGGCCAGTTCTTTTATGTCAACGGGCGCTTCGTGCGCGACAAGCTGCTGGTGCATGCCGTGCGCATGGCCTACCAGGATGTGCTGCATGGCGACCGTTTTCCATCGTACGTGCTGGCGCTCGACCTCGACCCGGCGCTGGTCGACGTCAACGTGCACCCGTCGAAGATCGAAGTGCGCTTCCGCGACAGCCGCTCCGTGCACCAATTCGTCTTCCACGCGGTGCAGCGCGCGCTGGCACAAACCTCGGCTACGGCGTTTGGCAGCGTGCCGGCGCCCCTGCCGGCCGCTTCCAGCCTCGGCGGAGATACTGCGGGCACGGGTTTGGGTGGCTCTGGCATCTGGCGCCGCGAGCAGACGCAGACATCGTTCGGCACACAATTCACGAATACCTTTGCACCAGCATCGCCCGGCGCGGCCCGCCCCTTCTTTGCCGACGCGCCAGGCGTGGGGCAAGACACGGCAGCCTATGGCGCCCTGTTCGGCGGCGCCGCCGCCAGTTCTCCGGTCACGCAGGTCGAGCCCTACATCGCCTCGCCCGAAGCGATGGCGCGCGAAGAGTATCCGCTGGGCTTTGCCCTGGCCCAGCTGCACGGCATCTACATCCTGGCGCAAAACACCAAGGGCTTGGTGCTGGTCGACATGCACGCCGCGCACGAGCGCATCCTGTACGAGCAGCTGAAGAACGCGCTGCAGGCGCAGGTGTCAGGCCAGGACATGCAGGTGCAATCCTTGCTGATACCCGTGACGTTCTACGCGGACGCCATCGAAGTGTCGACGGCAAATGAAAACCAGGACACCTTGAAAGCGCTGGGCTTCGACATCGCCGCCCTGTCGCCCACCACCTTGGCCGTGCGCTCCGTGCCGACCCTGCTGAAAAACGCCGACGCGCAAACCCTGGCGCGCGACGTGCTGCGCGACGTGCGCGAATACGGCGGCTCGCGCGTGCTGATCGAACGCCAGAACGAATTGCTGGGCACCCTGGCCTGCCACACGGCCGTGCGCGCCAACCGCATCCTGTCAGTGCAGGAGATGAACGCCCTCTTGCGCCAGATGGAGAGCACGGAGCGCGCCGACCAGTGCAACCATGGCCGGCCCACGTGGGTGCAGGTCGAAATCAATGCGCTCGATAAATTGTTCCTGCGCGGGCAATAATTTCAACCCCAGCAGCAAAGGCTGGGGTCGGACCGTCAGGGTCCGACCCCGGTATTTTGACGTTGGGGTTTGCATCACACAAAACACAGACCACCATGACAATCCCCCCACACCTCCCCCTGGCCGTCGCCATCATGGGCCCCACGGCCAGCGGCAAGACGGCCAGTGCGCTGGCCATCGCACAAGCCATCCCGTCCGAGATCATTTCCGTCGATTCTGCCCTCGTTTACCGGGGCATGGATATCGGCACGGCCAAGCCGTCGCAAGAAGAACTGGCCCAGGTCCCACATCATTTGATCGACATCATCGACCCGCTGGACGCCTATTCCGTGGCGCAGTTCCGCAACGATACGCTGCGCCTGGTGAGCGAAATCTGCGCGCGCGGCAAACTGCCGCTGCTGGTCGGCGGCACCATGCTGTACTTCAAGGGCCTGGCCGATGGCCTCGACGACTTGCCCGGTGCCGATCCTGCCTTGCGCGCCCAATTGGAGGAAGATGCAGCCGCCATCGGCTGGCCCGCCATGCATGCGCGCCTGGCGCAGCAAGACCCCATCACGGCCGCGCGCCTGGCGCCGCAGGACGCGCAGCGCATCGGCCGCGCACTGGAAATCATCGCCCTGTCCGGCCAGCCCATGTCGGCCCTGCTGGCCCGGCGTGAAAAAACCGTGCTGCCATTTCAATTGCAATCGTTCGCGCTGGAGCCATCGGACCGCGCCGTGCTACACGCGCGCATCGCCACGCGCTTCGACCTCATGCTGAAAAACGATGCCCTGCTCGACGAAGTGGAGCAGCTGCGCCGGCGCGGCGACCTGCATCCGGGCCTGCCATCCATGCGCTGCGTGGGCTACCGCCAGGCCTGGGAGTACCTCGATGGCCGCATCGACCGCGCCACCCTGCGCGAGACGGGCATCATCGCCACGCGCCAGCTGGCCAAACGGCAGCTGACCTGGCTGCGCTCGATGCCGGAACGCATCGTCATCGATTGCCTGGGCTTAGACCCGGCCGCGTCCATGCTGGCGCAGATCCAGCCGTTAATGAAATAATCGAAATAATCATGAACGCTGCAGCACACAAAAAATCCACAGATTTTTCATGGCCGGCATTGACAAGGAAATGGGAAGACTGGATAATGCTCGGCTGTTGGGTGATATAGCTCAGTTGGTTAGAGCACAGCATTCATAATGCTGGGGTCGGTGGTTCAAGTCCACCTATCACCACCAAAGAACATCGATCAGGTTTTTTACTGATCAAAACCAGCATCCGGTCTGACCGGTCTGTTTGGTGATATAGCTCAGTTGGTTAGAGCACAGCATTCATAATGCTGGGGTCGGTGGTTCAAGTCCACCTATCACCACCAAGAATTTGCAGTATGAAGAACCCGCCCCTGCCCCCGTGCAGCGGCGGGTTTTTTCATTTCCGGCGCCGCAGCGCATGCGGCCTGCGCGCAACACCTGCCCCATCCGCAAGCAATCGGGGATTGTGGCAAGCCGCCACTGGCGCTTACAATGAGAATAATTCTCATTCATATCTTTGACTAACCTTATGTCCATCGCCCAGCCCAGCCTGCAACAGCAAGTGCAGTCGCTCTACAGCGAGCATCACGGCTGGCTGCTCGGCTGGCTGCGCAAAAAACTCAGCTGCCCGCATGGCGCGGCCGATGTGGCGCAAGATACGTTTGTGCGCATCATTGCCTCGCGCGACGCCCTGTTCGGCATGCGCGAGCCGCGCGCTTATCTGTCCACCACGGCGAAGCGCTTGCTGCTGGACCGCGCGCGCCGCCAACTACTCGAGCGCAGCTACCTGGCGGAACTGGCCCTGCTGGCCGACAGCCTGCCCGGCGCGCCCTCGCCGGACGAAATCCTGATGGCCGTACAAGCGCTCGAACAGATCGCCACGGCGCTGGCCGGCGTATCGGCCAGGGCACGCGACGCCTTTTTGCTGCACTACCTGGAAGAGCAATCGCAGGCCGCCGTGGCGGCGCAACTGAACGTCTCCACGCGCATGGTGCAAAAATACCTGGTGCAAGCCTTGCTGGCCTGCCGCCACGCCTGCCCGGCCATGGCGGCATGAATAGCCCCCGCACCGAGGTGGCAGCCGAGCAGGCCGCGCACTGGATCGTGCGCCTGAGCGCCGACGACCCGGCCGAGCGCGACACCGCACAGGCCGGCTTCGCCGCGTGGAAGGCGGCCGACCCGCTGCACGCGACAGCGGCCGCCGGCATGGAAAACCTGCTGCGTCAATTGAGCGCCGTGCGCGAGCCGGCCGGCGGCGACCATCGGCCCGCGCGCGCCGCCCTGGCCGCCATCGCGCCCAAGCGTCTGCGCCAGCTGGCCGCCGCCAGCGCCGTGGCCGTGCTGCTGCTGACCGGTGCGCTGCTCATCGGCGAGCGCCCCGCCTACCTGCTGGCCGACCTGCGCAGCCCCACCGGGCAATGGTCCACGCATACCCTGGCCGATGGCAGCCGCCTCACCCTGGCCAGCAACAGCGCCGTCAACGTGCATTTCACTGCGGGCGAGCGGCATGTGGAGCTGGTGCGTGGCGACATCCTCGTCGACGTAGCCAAGGATGCGCAGCGCCCCTTCTTCGTCGACAGCGGCCAGGCGGCGATCCGCGCGCTGGGCACGCGTTTTACCGTGCGCAGGGACGATGGCGCCACCATCCTGAGCATGCTGGAATCCAAGGTGCTGGCGCAGGTGCCACAACATCCGGCCGTCGTGGTGCAGGCGGGCCAGCGCACGCGCATCACGGACGATGGCGTCGGGCCACTGACAACCATCGATGCGGCCAGCGTGCACGATGCCTGGCGCGCGTACCAACTGGTGGTCGACGACTTGCCGCTGGCCGAGGTGCTCGACGAACTGGCGCGTCACCGCCCAGGCCAGCTGCACTACGACCGGACGCAGATCGCCGGCATCCGCGTGGCCGCCGTGCTGCCGCTGGACGACACGGACAAGGCGCTGCAGCTACTCATCGACAATTTCCCGCAGTTGCGCATCCGCATGCTGACGCGCTACCTGGTGATGGTGGACGCCCCCGCCAGCGCCCCCGCAAAGAAATAAATGTATTTTTTGCGTTCGTGGTTCCACTTTGCGCATCTCGTGCGTCAAGGCAGCTGAGATCAATCAAAAAAGGCTGTCACCATGTCCGCTCGTATCCTTACCGTTTCCTCCCCGCGCGCGCTGCGCACGCGGCTGCATCCATTCGCCCTGGCTGCCCTGCTGCTGGCCGGCGCCGGCCTGCACGCCCAGGTGCTGGCCCAGGCTGCACCGGCGGTCGCCAGCTACGCCATCCCCGCCGGTCCGCTGGCCGGCGCCCTGAATCGCTATGCCCAGCAGACGGGCGTGTCCATCGTCATCGACTCGGCCAAGGTGCAGGGGCTGCACACGGCCGGCCTGCAGGGCAGCTACACCATCGATGACGGCTTTGCCGTACTGCTACGCGGCAGCGGCTACGCCATCGGCAAGACGGCGACCGGCTATGTACTGGTGGCCGCGCCGGCATCCGCCCCCACGGCGGCGGCCGGTGCCGCCTCGGCGGCCGAGCGCACCATGCCCTCGATTACCATCGTCGGCCAGGCCGAGCAAGGCGCCACCACGGAAGGCAGCGGCTCCTATACGGCGCGCAAAATCACCCTCGGCAAGGGCGAGCAGTCGATGAAGGACATGCCGCAATCGGTCAGCGTGCTGACGCGCCAGCGCCTGGACGACCAGGGCATCACGGACTTGCGCGAAGCCGTCAACAACGTCACCGGCGTGGTGGGCGTGCATGGCGTGGGACCGGGCGTGGTGATCACGGCGCGCGGTTTCCAGATCGACCAATGGCAGTACGACGGCGTGCCCATCGACCGCAATACCTATGCACTGGGTAACTGGGGCCAGGAAAACATGGTCATCTACGACCGCCTGGAAGTGCTGCGCGGCGCTTCCAGCCTGCTCGAAGGCACGGGCAGCCCGGGCGGCTCCGTCAATCTGGTGCGCAAGCGCCCGCTGGCCACGCGCCAGGTCGCGCTCACGGGCCGCGCCGGCTCATGGGACCATTTCGGCGCCCAGCTTGACGTCAGCACGCCGCTGAATGCGGACGGCAGCCTGCGCGGACGCGCCATCGTCGATGAAGACGACAGCCACTCCTTCATCGACCAGGTGTGGAGCAGGAACCGCACCGTGTATGCGGCGCTCGACTACGACCTCGGTCCCGCCACCACCCTGGGCCTGGCCGTGAGCAACGTCAACGGGCGTGGCCGCCCGATGTTCATCGGCCTGGCGCGCTACGCCGACGGCAGCGAGCTGGGATTGCCCCGTTCGACCTATACGGGCGCCGACTGGAACCGCAGCAAGGTGGAACAGACCACCGTCAACCTGGACCTGGAACACCACTTCAACAGCCAGTGGACCTTCAAGACGGCCGCGCTGGGCGTCGATGAACGCACCAGTTCGACCCACCAGCGCATGGCTGGCACAATCAAGGCCAATGGCAGCGGTTCCATGTACGGCGACTTCTCCACCGATTTCAAGAACCAGAAGCGCGGCATCGACGCCTTTATGCGCGGCAAATTCGATGGCCTGGGCATCGCGCAGGAAGTCGTCGTGGGCGCCAGCTATGTGAAGTTCCATTCCGACGACCGCTATGCGCGCGCCTGGACGCAAGGCGCGCAGATCTTCAATATCGATCATCACCGCCCGTGGCAGGATTTCGACAGCATCGCCGCGCGCGGTGTGAGCTCCAACAGCACCTACGACATGCGCCAGAAAGGCCTGTACGGCACCTGGAACGGCCAGCTGACAAGCCATCTGAAAGCCCTGCTGGGCGGGCGTTTCAGCTGGTATGACTTCGTGTATGCCCCCCAGGGTGGCACGGCGGACACCACCAACGTCACGGCCAAGTTCACGCCATCGGCAGCCCTGATGTATGCGCTGACGCCGCAATGGTCCACCTACGCCAGCTATACGGGCGTGTTCCAGCCGCAGACGAACCGCAACGCGGCGGGAGGGATTCTCAAGCCGATCACGGGCGACAGCTACGAAGCGGGCGTCAAGGGCGAACTGCTGGACGGTAAAGTCAATACCTCGCTGGCCATCTTCCGCTACGAGCACAAGGACCGCGCTGTCAACGATTACGCGGCCGGTTTCGCCTGCGACGGCTGGTACTGCTCGCGCGCCTCGGGCAAGGTGCGCAGCCAGGGCCTGGAAGCGGAAGTGGCCGGCGAAGTGGCGCGCGGCCTGCAGCTGTCGGCCGGCTATGCCTATACGACGACGACCTATCTCGACGATCCCGACAACAAGGGCGAGGTCTTCTCGACCTGGACGCCGAAGCACATGCTGCGCCTGTGGTCCGGCTATACCCTGCCAGGTGAGTGGAACAAGTTCAGCGTCGGCGCCGGCGTGAACATGCAAAGCCATACGGTCGATACCGAGCGCACCTTCAAGCTTGCCGGCTTCTCGATCTGGAATGCGCGCCTGGCCTGGCAAGCCACGCCGCAGGTGGCCCTGTCGGTCAACGTCAACAACGTCTTCGACAAGCGCTACATCATTCCGGCCTACAACACCACCGGTTCGAATAACTACTTTGGCGACCCGCGCAACGTGCAACTCACCCTGAAGTACACGCCGAAGTGGTAAGACGATTGAGAAGCTGAGCACCGGCACAATGGCCGCGCTGCGTGACTGGCCTTGAGACTGGCATTCAGTTCGCGCCGCGGCCGGGATTTTCGGCTAAGATGATGGCGCGGCATTGCGCCGCACCGCATCGTGCATCGGCCTCTCATTCATCTACACCGTCAATGGAACAAAAAGACAAGTCTTGGGTCACTTCGGTGGACGTCGCCAAACGGGCCGGCGTCTCGCGCTCCGCCGTCTCGCGCACGTTCACACCGGGCGCCAGCGTGGCGCCCGAAACGCGGGCCCGCGTGATGGAAGCGGCGCAGTCGCTGGGCTACCAGGTCAACATCCTGGCGCGCAGCATGAACCAGGGACAAAGCAACCTGGTGGGCGTCGTCATCACGGGCTTCACGGACCCGTTCCGCGTGGCCCTGCTGGGTGAAGTCACGCGCAGCCTGAGCGAACATGCGCTCGTGCCGCTGCTGATGAATGCGGAAGATCCCGAACGCCTCAGCGAATTGCTGCGCATCCTCCTCAGCTACAAGATTTCCGGCGTCATCATGACGTCCGGCTCGCCGCCGTCCGCCGTGGCGACAGAATACCTGCAGCGGCAAGTACCGGTGGCCATGATCAACCGCGCGCGCGATCTGAAAGGTGTGGACGTGGTCAACAGCGACAACCGCCATGGCGGCGAACTGGCCGCCAGCACCCTGCTCGACAGCGGCGCCAAACGGCTGGCCTTCATCAACACGCGCGCCAGCAGTTTCAGCGGCATCGCGCGCGGCAAGGCCTTCCTCGAACACCTGGCGCCGGCCGTGGCAAAGAAACGCTGCACGGCTGGCGAATACCTGGCTGACGCCATCGGCTACCAGGCAGGCCAGGAAGCGGCCGACGCCCTGCTCGCCTCGGGCAAGCTGCCTGACGGCGTCTTTTGCGCGACCGACCTGATCGCCTGCGGCTTCATCGACGCGGCGCGCAGCAAGTACTGCATCGACGTACCCGCGCAACTGCAGGTGATCGGCTTCGACGACATTCCCATGGCGGCGCTGGACGCCTACCAGCTGACCACCATCCGCCAGGATGCGGGCGAACTGGCACGCCGCGCCGTCAAGAGCCTGGTCGAGCGCATGGAAAAATTTGCCATGCCGGGCCGCCTGAAGGAAGTGCCCGTCACCCTGGTGCGGCGCGGCACGACACGCTAATCGATTCAAGCACAGCAGATGGCGCAATGCCATCTGCCTGCCCGCCACCGACCGCCGTTCCACGTTTTCCACACTTTTTCGTCCTCCTCCTGTACTTGTTGACATCAAAAAAAATCCGGGTTACTGTTTGCACACGCGTGCTGCACACGTGTGCAATTTCTTCAAACAGGCCAGTTCTGGCCACACCACTAAAAAAAGCGCCCCATCCACGGAGGCGCCATCAAGGAGACTGTTATGTTGAACCACGTTCTAAGAATCGCCCTGTACGGCGCCGGAGCGATTGGCCTTGCGGCCTGCACCACTCCCGCCGGCACGCAGCAAAATATTGCCGCCGCAGTCGTCGCCGATCCAAAGCTGGCGAAGATCGGCCAAATCGTCGTCGTGTACATGGAAAACCGCAGCTTCGACCACCTGTTCGGCACCTTCCCCGGCGCCGACGGCATCGCCAATGGCCGCGCGCCCGATACCACCACGCAGACCGGCCCCGATGGCAAGCCCTATGCCATGCTGCCCGCCGTGGCTCTCGACAAGGGCGGCCTGGACACGCGCTTCAAGGCCGGCATCGCCAACGCGCCCTTCCACATGGAACCGAGCGTCTCGCTGGGCGACAAGACGGCCAGTCCCGTGCACGCGTTCTGGACGCACAAGCGCCAGATCAACGATGGCAAGAACGACCGCTTCGTCGTCGAGGGCAACACGGGCGCCCTGCCCATGGGCTATTTCGACGGCAGCAAGCTCAAATTGTGGGCGCTGGCGCAGCGCTACACTCTGGCCGACCGCTTTTTCCAGTCCGCCTATGGCGGCTCCTTCCTCAACCACATGTGGCTGACCTGCGCCTGCACGCCCGTGTTCCCGAACGCACCCAAGTCCATCGTCGCCCAGGATGAGCGCGGCACGGGCCACAAGAAGGGCGAAGAAGCGGAAGTGACGCAGGACGGCTACGCCGTCAACACCATGCAGGGACCGCTGCTGTTCGATCCGACCAAGAAGCAGACTTTCCTCCCGCCGCAAACCATGCCCACCATCGGCGACCGCCTGACGGACAAGGGTATCTCCTGGGTCTATTATGCGGACGGCTACGACATCGCCGTCGCCTCGACCAAGTCGGGCAAGAAGGCCGACGATTTCTCGTATCATCACCAGCCGTTCACCTACTTCAAGCGCTTCATCGACAGCCCGCAGCAGCGCACCACGCATCTGAAGGACCGCTCCGACATGATCGCCGACGTCCAGGCGGGCAAGCTGCCGCCCGTCTCGTTCTACAAGCCGATGGGCAAGAAGAACATGCATCCGGGGATGGATAAATCGAGCGTCGCGGCTGGCGACGACGAGGGCGTGGCCATCATCAGCGCCATCATGGAAGGCCCGCAATGGAAGGATACCGTCATCATCGTCACCACCGATGAAAACGGCGGCTTCTGGGACCACGTGGCGCCACCGAAAGGCGACCGCTTCGGCCCGGCCACGCGCATCCCCGCGCTGGTCATCTCGCCCTTCAGCGAAGGCGGGCATATCGACCATACCGAGTATGAAACCGTGTCGATCCTGAAGTTCATCGAGGAACGCCACGGGCTGGCACCCTTGAGCGAGCGCGATGCGCGCGCCAACAGCCTGGCCAAGGCACTCAAGCTCTAAGCCTCCTCCACCGTCCTGCCAACTGCTGTCCCGGGTGCGCCGTCCTGCGCGGCGCGCCCGGGCTAACCACACCTGAAGGAAACGCCATGCTGCATGCACGCCATCTTCCCCTGTCCCTCCTGATGCTCGCCCTCGCCGCCTGTGGCGGCGGCGACGATACGCCACCTGTCCCGGTCACGCCACCACTAACCCCGCCCGTCACGCCTGCCCCGCCCGCCACCTACTACCAGACCAAGACGCCATACACGCCGCAGCAGGACGCCGCCACGTATGAAGCCGCGCCGGCCGGCTATGCGCCCGTGTTCACCGAACTGGTGGCGCGCCACGGCTCGCGCGGGCTGTCGAGCATGAAGTATGACGCCGCCTTCTACAACGTCTGGCAAAGGGCGGCCGCCGACGATGCGCTCACGCCGCTGGGGCAAAAGCTGGGCGCCGACATCCTGAAACTGATGAAGGCCAACGCGTTGCTCGGCTACGGCGTGGACGGCATCACGGCACCTGGCTACGGCAACCTGTCGCAGACGGGCATCAATGAGCACAAGCAGCTGGCCGTGCGCATGCTGACGCGCTTGCCCGCCCTGTTTGCGCAACTGGGCGCGAACGCCACCAGTGCGCCGCGCCAGATCGTCACCATCAGTTCCGGCGTGGACCGCGCCAAGGACAGCGCCGCGTATTTTGCGCAGTCGCTGGCCGCCACGGCACCAAACGTCGCGCCGCTGATTACCCTGTCACCCGCACCCGCCGGCTACCCGGCCGGCAAGCCCGTGGTGCAGCCCAATGGCACCAACCGCTTCCTGCTGTATGCGCACAAACTGGTACCGAAGACAGACCTCGTCACCGATGCCCTCGACCGCCATTACCAGACTTACCAGGATAGCCAGGCCTATCAGGCCTACCTGGAAAGCCCCGGCTTCCTTGCCAAGTACACGGCCATCGACACGGATGCCACGGCGCGCACCCTCGGCCGCGAAGTGCTGGAACGCTTGTTTACAAAAACCTTCGTCGACAAGATCGACAACGGTACCTACCGCTTCGCCAACACGGGCACGTACAGTTTCACCAGCGATGACGGCAAGTTCACCAACACCGTCACGGGCGATGGCGGCACCACCATCAAGGGCCTGGCAGATGCCGCCTCCGTGCTGTACAACCTGTACGCTATCATGGCCGGCATGACGAACGAAGTAAAAGCCGACTTCGTGCAGTACATGCCGTCGGACGCGGCCAAGTACCAGGCCTTCGTGCAGGATTACCAGGACTTTTACAACAAGGGACCCGGCACCACGGAAAGCGCCGGCGTCACCTGGAACTACGTGCGCGCGCTGCGCGACGACTTCTTCACCGAAGTGGACGCCATCGCGCGCGGCGACTTGTCGCACGGCGCCAAGCTGCGCTTCACGCACGCGGAAGCCATCATTCCGCTGGCAACTGCCATGGGTCTGAAGACCGTCGTCGGCGCGCTGCCGGCGGCGCAGACCTACAGCTATGACAACAGCAGCTGGCGTGGCCTGTACGTGGCGCCGATGGCGGCCAACATGCAATGGGATGTGTACCGCGACGCCGGCGGCAATGTGCTGGTAAAAATGCTATACAACGAAAAGGAAACCGACTTCCAGGCCGCCTGCGATGGCGCCCGCTTTGCTGCCGGCAGCCATTTCTATGTATATGCGAAGCTGAAGACCTGCTACGGCCACGTGGCGCAATAGTCATGAAGTGCAGGCGGGCAGCCGTGCCCGCCTGTTTGACGTTTGCTGCTAGGCTTGCACGCAAGAACCAATCACGTCACTTACGGATAACCATGCCCCCACCGCTTCCCTTGTCCAGCATGCTGCTGGCCCTGGCCCTCTCCATGTGCACCAGTCCCGCCCTGGCCGTCGAAGGCCATTACCAGACCAAGACGCCGTATGCGCCGCAGCAGGACCCGGCCACGTATGCCGCGCCACCGGCCGGCTTCCAGCCCATCTACACGCAACTGGTGGCGCGCCACGGTGCGCGCGGATTAAGCGGCATGAAGAATGACGCTGCCCTGTATGCGATGTGGCAGCAGGCCGCCGCGCAGGATGCGCTCACGCCTTTGGGACGCGAACTGGGTCCCGATATCCTGGCCCTGATGCAGGCGAATGCCTTGCTCGGCTACGGCGTGGACGGCATCACCGCGCCTGGCTACGGCAATCTGTCGCAGACAGGCATCGAAGAACACCGGCAACTGGCCGCGCGCATGCTGGCGCGCCTGCCCGCCCTGTTTGCGCAAGTGGGCGCGAACGCCGCCAGCGCGCCGCGCCAGATCGTCACCATCCATTCCGGCGTGGACCGCGCGCGCGACAGCGCGCGCTTTTTCACACAGTCGCTGTTCGACCACGCGCCCGCGCTGGCGCCCTTGCTATACCTGCCGCCCGCGCCTGCGCCGTATCCGCAGGGACGCAAGCCCGCGGTACAGCCGATATTGCAAGCGGATGGCGTCAACCGCTTCCTGCTATATGCGCACAAGCTGGCGCCGCAGACGGATCTTGTCGCCGATCGCGCCAACCCGCATTACGCCACCTATGCCGCCAGCCGGGCCTACCAGTACTATGAAAGAACCAAGCAGCTGCATGCACTGATGGACGCCCCGGCCAGAAAACCGGAAGCGGCCGCGCATGCGCGTCACGTGCTCGAACGGCTGTTTGCGCCCGCCTTCCTCGACCAGCTGGAGCGCGGCGCCGCCAACTATGCGGACACGGGCAGCTATACCTTCACCAGCGCGGACGGCAAGCTTACGCGCACCATGACGGGCAGCGGCAAGACCGTCATCCGCAGCCTGAATGCGGCCGCCACGAAACTGTATGCGCTGTATGCGATCGCCGCCGGCATGCGGCATGAAGTGCAGGCCGATTTCAGCCGCTACATGCCCGCCGAGGATGCGCGCTACTACGCCTATGTCGCCGACCACGAGGATTTTTACCAGAAAGGGCCGGGTACCACGGCCAGCGCAGGCGTGACCTGGCGCTTTGCGCTGGCCTTGCGCGACGATTTTTTCAAGGAAGTCGATGCGCTGGCCCAGAGTGACTTGCGCCATGCTGCCAAGCTGCGCTTCACGCACGCCGAGATGATCATTCCGCTCGCTTCGGCCATGGGCTTGCAGCAGGCGCTGGCGCCGCTGCCGGCATCGGCCAGCTACAGTGATGAGAGTAATCCGTGGCGTGGCCAGAGCGTCTCGCCGCTGGCGGCCAACATGCAGTGGGATGTGTACCGCAACGACGCAGGACAGCTCATCGTGCGCCTGCTGTACAACGAAAGGGAAACCGACTTCCAGGCTAGTTGCGACGGCGCCCGCACCGCGCCGGGCAGCGTCTTCTACGACTATGCGAAACTGAAAACCTGCTACGGACACGTGGCGGCGCACTGATGCTGCGCGCCGCCATGGAGCTTTACTTCAGGGTCGGCATGGCAAATTCCGCGCCAGCAGCTGTCGAAGCTGGCCAGCGCTGCGTGACAGCCTTCTGTTTCGTGTAGAAGCGCACGGATTCCGGGCCATGCGCGTGGTGGTCGCCGAACAGGCTGCGCTTCCAGCCGCCGAAGCTGTGGAAAGCCATCGGCACGGGAATCGGCACGTTGACGCCGACCATCCCCACCTGCACCCGGTGCGTGTATTCGCGCGCCGTGTTGCCGTCGCGCGTGTAAATGGCCGTGCCGTTGCCGTATTCATGCGCGTTGACCAGGTCCAGCGCAGTGGAAAAATCGGGCACGCGCACGATACACAGGACAGGGCCGAAGATTTCCTCTTTATAGATGGTCATCTCGGGCGTGACATGGTCGAACAGGCTGCCACCGAGGAAAAAGCCGTTTTCATGGCCGGGCAACACGAAACCGCGCCCATCACTGACCAGCTTGGCGCCTTCCTTGACGCCGGTGGCGATGTAGCCGGCAATTTTATCCTTGTGCACTTGCGTCACCACCGGGCCCATCTCGGCCGACAGATCCATGCCCTGCGTAATCTTGAGTGCCGCGATGCGTGGCACCAACGCTTCGACCAGCTGGTCCGCTACATTGCCGACGGCCACGACGACAGAAATGGCCATGCAGCGCTCGCCCGCCGAGCCAAACGCCGCACCCATCAGGGCATCCACCGTCTGCGGGATATCCGCGTCCGGCATGACGACCATGTGGTTTTTCGCGCCACCCAGGGCTTGCACGCGCTTGCCCTGCGCGCAGCCGGTGGCATAGATGTACTCGGCGATCGGCGTGGAGCCGACAAAGCTGACGGCACGTACGTCCGGATGGTGCAGCAAGCCGTCCACGGCTTCCTTGTCGCCCTGCACCACATTAAAGACACCATCGGGCAAGCCCGCATCCGTCAACAGCTGCGCCAGCAGCAGGCTAGCCGACGGGTCGCGCTCCGACGGTTTGAGTACGAACGTATTGCCGCAAGCAATCGCCATCGGGAACATCCACATCGGCACCATCACGGGGAAATTGAAGGGCGTGATGCCGACGCAGACACCGAGCGCCTGGCGGATCGACCAGGCGTCGATACCGCCGGCCACCTGCTCGCTGTATTCGCCCTTCATCATTTGCGGGATGCCGCAGGCAAACTCCACCACTTCGATGCCGCGCGTCACTTCCCCTTTCGCATCCGTGAAAACTTTGCCGTGCTCAAACGTGATCAGCTCTGCCAGCTTGTCGGCGTTTTTCTCCAGCAATTCCTTGAACTTGAACATCACGCGTGCGCGGCGTAGGGGCGAGGTTTGCGACCAGGCGGGAAAGGCCGCGTGAGCAGCGGCCACGGCCGCGTTCAGCTCGGCTGCAGTCGCCAGCGACACCTTGGCCGTGACGGCGCCCGTGGCGGGATTGAAGACCTCGCTCGTGCGCTCGGAGCGCGAAGCCATGGGATTGCCACCAATAAAGTGGCCGATCTGTTGCGTTGTCATCTTGAATCCTCTATTTGGTATGCATCAGCCACTCATGGGCCGGGTCGTTTTTAAAGTGCCAGACCCGTTTCGGGCCGGCCATCACATTCAGGTAATAGCCGTCATAGCCATACGGCACGGTGACGGGGTGGTAACCCCTGGGCACCATCACCACGTCGTGGTTTTCCACGGCCATGGCTTCGTCGATGGAACGGTCATCCGTGTAGACTCTTTGGTAGGCAAAGCCCTGCTCCGGGTTCAGACGGTGGTAATACGTTTCTTCCAGCGAACTTTCCAGCGGCACATTGTCGCTATCGTGTTTATGCGGCGGATAGCTGGACGAATGGCCGGACGGCGTGACCACCTCGACCACCAGCAAGCCGTCGGCCTCTGCTGTCTGCGGCAGGATGTCGCACACATAGCGGGTATTCGCACCCTTGCCGCGCACGGAACGCGTCATGCTGGCCGGATCGATCAGGCGCGCCGGACGATGCGTGGTGGCCGGGGCGCTGCACAGGGCCACTTCGGCAGCGCTCACGGCCGTGATGCTGACGTGGGTATCGAGCGGCACATACACGGCGTAGGGCGAGACGTCCTCGAAGACGCTGGCGCGATTGCCGATGGCTTCCCAGCTCTGTTCGCCCGCCTGCACGGTGACAGTGCCCGTCAGCACGACGATGCACAGTTCGCGCTTGCCCGTCTGCAGGCTCAGCGATTCGCCGGCCGTCAGACGATGCGCGGCAAAGCCCACATGCGTCCAGCCAGCCGACTCGGGCGTGACTTCGACGATGGTCTGTCCCTGCCCCGCTTTCACCAGTAGCGGGCTCATGCCGCCTCCCGCCCCAGGCGGGGAATGGCATCGACGAGATTGGCCAGGTAATCGTGGCCCATCTTCGCGTATTCATAGCTGGGGGCGACGGCCGGGTCTTGCTCCGCTTCCACCACCAGCCAGCCTTCGTAGCCGTGCAGATACAAACGCGTCAGGATCGCTGGAAAATCGATGCTGCCGTCGCCGGGCACG
>NZ_JAFCWP010000009.1:0-232759 GCF_049897625.1 Janthinobacterium sp. PSPC1-1
TGCTGCAACCAGTGTGAAAGTAGGTTATCGTCAGGCTTGTTATTTGGTGAAACAGCCCCCGGCTGTTTCTCCTTGAGAAAAACCCGATCAGCAATGGTCGGGTTTTTTTTCGTCTGGTGGTTTTGTTTGGCGCTGTGGTGGTGCTGGTGGTGGCTGTCGGCTTACGCGCGTAGCGCTAAGCCGACCTACACCGACCTGCGGTCAGAGCGTCCATAGCGCCAACGCAAAAGTCATCGCCAACGTGCGAGGCGGGGGGGATGCGCCCCAGTGGGGCACATCCCGATCACGAAGTGACTGACCCCGGCTGTTCAGCCACTGCCTATGTCACAGGCGAAAAAAAAGCAGCGCTACGCGCTGCCTTCCTGTCTTTGCATCCCTTTTATTGACCGGCCACCACCGGCGTGGTGCCGCTCCTGGCGACCCACTCGATCAGCGCATCGACGGCGGCGCGGCCATTGCCATTGCCCACCAGGTCGCTATTGATCATGGCGACCACCACGCATAACTGGTTGTTGGCGTCAGGCACATAGCCGGCGATGGCCACCACATTCTTTAATGTGCCCGTCTTGATGCGCGCGCGCGCGGCGGCCGGGCTGTTCAGCAGGCGCTTGCGCATGGTGCCGTCCAGTGCGACGATGGGCAGGCTGGACTGGAACTCCGGCGCCCACGGACTTTGCTGCATCGCTTGCAGCACGCCTGCCAATTGTGCTGGCGCAATGCGCCCCGTGCGCGACAAGCCGGAACCGTTGTCAATCAGCATGCCCTGGGTGTCGATATGGTGCCGCTGGAACCATTCCTGGATGACCAGTCGCGCCCGATTGGCCGTATCTTCCGGCACCGCCATGGCAACGGGACGGCTGCCCAGCCAGCCATCGCTCTGCAAGCTGCCCAGGCTCAGGAACAAGGTGCGGGCCAGGGTGTTGTCGGAGGTCTTGTTGATATCGCGCAGCACTTCCGGCAAGGCACGCGCCACATGGTCGGCCAGCATGCGCGTGCCGACCGGCTCGGCCGTCGGCGGCAAGCCCGTAAACGGTGCTTCGCGCACCGTCCCTGTGATCGTGCCACCCAGGCGTTTCCAGGTGGCACGGAACAGCCGGTCTGCATAGTCGTTGCGGTCGAGCACGTTGATGCTGGTGGCCTTGCTGCAATTTTGTGGGAAGGTACCGTGCAGTATCACCTGCAGCTTGCCGCTCGCATCGCGCCGGTATTCCGGCGGGCGCCAGCCGTCTTCCCATTTGGCACAGCTGCCCTTAACCAGTTTCATGTCGCTGGTGATGCTGACGTTCTCCAGCGGCGGCTGCATCAGGATGCTCAATTGCCGGTCCGTCGAGTTCATGTTGATATCGAGCAAATTGGTGTTCAGCAACAAGGCATCGGGGATGACGTTGTAGCGGAACTCGGCCGACTCATCGAAGGGCGGCGTACCGATATCGGGCCGGGCTGGCTGGAACAACTGGCGGTCGAGGATCAGGTCGCCTTTGATTTTCACGATGCCCTGGTTACGCAGGGTTTGCAGCATGTGTGCCAGCACGTCCGCGTTGAAATCCGTGTCGGCGCCGCCGCGCAGGATCAGGTCGCCTTTCAGTACGCCATTGATGACGTCGGCGCTGGTGCGCAACTCCGTGCGGCCGCGAAAGATGGGACCCAGTTGCTCCAGGCCCACGGCCGTCGTCACCAGCTTCATGGTGGAAGCGGGCTGCATGCTGCGCTCGGCGCCGTGCGACAGCACGGTGGCGTTGCCACGCAAGACGATGGCGCCCATGGCGTCTTCGGGAATATTCGCGCTGCGCAGCAGCAGGCTGACGGATTCGGGCAATTGCGCGTGGGCAGTCGACAGGCCAAGACCCGCCAACAGCGCAGCCATCAGAACAGGACGTAACATGGTGCTCCTTAGTGGAAAAAGACGTAGGCGACAAAGACGGCCGTGACCACGCCAGCGAAATCGGCGATCAGGCCGGCCGTGATGGCATAGCGCGTCTTGCGGATGCCGACGGAACCGAAGTACAGGGCCACGATATAGAAAGTGGTGTCGGCCGAGCCCTGGAAGACGCAGGCCAGCCGGCCGACGAACGAGTCGACGCCGTAGGTGTTCATGGCGTCGATCATCATGGCTTTCGAGCCGGAGCCGCTGAGCGGCTTCATCATGGCCGTCGGCAAGGCCGGCACGAAGTCCGTATTGATGCCCAGGTTGGCAAAGAACCAGTTCATGCCGCTCATCAGGAAATTGAATACGCCCGCATTGCGGATCACGCTGATGGCCACAAGCATGCCGACCAGGTAGGGAATCACGGTAATCGAGGTCTGGATACCGCCTTTCGCCCCTTCGATGAAGGCGTCATACACGTTCACCTTCTTGCGCAGGGCGCCGATGATGAAGATGGCAATGACGCTGATCAACACCAGATTGCTGACCACCTTGGACACCAGCTCGATTTCCTGTTTCGTCAGATATTGCGTGAAATACCAGATCATGGCAACGATGGCGCTCGTCATGCCGCCCATCCAGCTCAGGACGACGCGGTTGAGCAGGTTGATGCGTTGCTTGATGGATACCGTGATGATGCCGACCACAGTGGCCACATAGGTGGCGATCATGCAGGGGATAAAGATGTCGGACGGGTCGGCTGCGCCGAGGATGGAGCGCTGCGCCATGATGGCCAACGGAATCAGGGTCAGGCCCGAGGTGTGCAGCACCAAAAACATGATTTGCGCATTCGTCGCCTCTTCCTTGTTCGGGTTCAAGGTTTGCAGGCTTTCCATGGCCTTCAAGCCGAACGGCGTGGCCGCATTGTCCAGGCCCAGCAGATTGGCCGAGAAATTCATCACCATGTGGCCCGTGGCCGGGTGGTCTTTCGGAATTTCCGGGAAAATGCGCGAAAAGAAGGGCGCGATGACTTTCGCCAGCCAGCCGACGATGCCCGCCTTTTCACCGATGTTCATGATGCCCAGCCACAAGGTCATCACGCCCGCCAGCGGCAGGGCGATATCCATCACGCCCATGCGCGCCGTTTCGAATGTGCCGTCGATGATGCGCTTGAAGATATCGGTATCGCCGAGAAACAGCCACTGCAGCACTGCGGCCAGGAAGCCAACGAGGAAAAAGCCGGACCAGATGTAATTAAGTGCCATATGCGATCAGTTCTGTGTATCGGGAGTGAAAAATGTCTGCAAACAAAGTATAGGGGCAGCCCGATACGAGTTGATGAAAGAATGCAGCAATCGCATGCCAAAAAGTTATAAGCTGGCAGCCTGTTTTCATTGGCGCCCCGTCGCTTGCCCGCGTAGTGTGGGGGATGCCTGTCGCTTATCGCTGTTCGTTACCCTTGTCTGCACTGGATCACTGATGATGTTTTTCCGCAAAACCGCCTGCGCCGCCGGCCTGGCCCTGTTGACGCTGTTCGCTGTACCGGCCCACGCCGCCACCGATGCCCGCGCGAACAAGACCTTGCACTTGTTTTTGAGCACCAGCGAGACGGGCCTGGACCCGGCCGTGGCGTCGGACCTGGCCAGCCTGAATTTGATGGAAAACATTTTTGACCCCTTGCTGCGCTACGACTACCTGGCGCGTCCCGTGCAGCTGCAGGGCAATACAGCGCGCGGCATGCCGACCGTGGAAGATGGCGGACGCACGTATATCTTTCACTTGCAGCCCGGCATTCTCTTCACCCCCGATCCCGCTTTCAAGGGCCAGCCGCGCGAAGTGACGGCGCAGGATTATGTGTACAGCCTGACGCGGTTGTATGACCCCAGCCTGAAGTCGCCGTGGCTGTTCTTGCTGGAAGACAAGCTGGTGGGCGATGCGGCCCTGAAAACCAAATTCAGCTACAACACGCCGATCGCCGGCTTGCAGGCGCTGGACAAATACACCTTGCGCATCCGCCTGAACGGCGTCGACCCGAATTTCCTGTTTTACCTGGCCATGCCGGCGACAGCTGTGGTGGCGCGCGAAGTGGCCGAAGCGTACCCGGCGGCAGGGCAGATCGGTAATCACCCCGTGGGCACGGGGCCGTTCCTCGTCAAGGAATGGAAGCGCAGCGACAAGATCGTGCTGCAGGCCAATCCGACTTTCCGTCCCACCGTGTTCCATACCGAGGCCAAGGCGCTGGCCGCCTTGCCGCTTGACGCGCGCGCCATCGCCAGCGCGCTGGAAGGCAAGCAATTACCGCTGGTCGAGCGCATCGAAGTGCGCATCGTCGAGGAGTATCAATCGCGCATGCTGGGTTTTCTGAAAGGCGAATTCGATTACCTGGAGCAAGTGCCGGAATCGATGACGGACATGGTGCTGGAAAACGGCACCCTGAAACCGGCGCTGGCCGCCAAGGGCTTGCAACTGACGCGCTTTCCCGTGCTGCAAACGTATTACATGTGGATGAATATGGACGACCCCGTGCTGGGCGGTACGAGCAAGGACAAGCTGGCCCTGCGGCGCGCCATCGCGCTCAGCTACAACAGCCGCGAAGACATCGCGTTATTAAAAAAAGGCCTGGCCTTGCCGGCGCAATCGCCGCTGCCGCCGAATGTGCTTGGTTACGACAAGCACTACCGCAGCCCTGTCGGCTACGACCCGGCGCTGGCGCGCGCCTTGCTGGACCGCTTCGGCTACAAGGTGGGCGTCGATGGTTTCCGCACCCAGCCCGACGGTACGCCCTTGTTGCTCACCATGCACACGGAGCCGAGCACGGTGGGACGCCTGCGCGACGAACTGTGGCGCCGCAACCTGAACGCCATCGGCCTGCGCGTGGCATTTAAAAGCGACAAGAAGACGGAGATCATCAAGGCGTCACGCCTGGGCAAGGTGCAGATGTTCGAGACCAACTGGATCGCCGACTTCCCCGATGGCGATAACTTTATGCAATTGTTGTATGGCGGCAACGTTGGCCGCGCCAACTATGCCCGCTTCAACTTGCCCGATTACAATAAACGCTATGAGGAGGCGCGCCTGCTATCCGATACGCCGCGCCGACGCAGTCTGTACTTCGACCTGTTTCAGCTGATCCACGCTTACACGCCGTGGGTGTTGCTGACGCATCCCATCTCTGCCGACCTGCAGCAACCGTGGCTAAAAAACTACAGGCGCCACCCCGTGGAATTCACGTCCTGGCGCTATCTGGACGTCGATCCCACCAAGGGCCGCCCCGCAGGCAAGTGACCACGTCGCAGAAAAGGGCATTCATTCCAAAAAGTTATGGTTAGGAAAGCATTTTTCATTGGCTGGCTGCGGATGCATCGCGCTACTCTGAAAATGAAAACAAATAAAGTCATGCGCAAATGTCATAAAAAAATGTACTGCGAGACAGACGTTGCGACATATCTAACAGCCTGACTTGAGAACTCAAGTTTCGATTGCCCAACAAGGAGAAGACCTGTGAAATTGAAGAAGCTAGCGCAGTTGGTGGCATTGATGGGGGTAGTGGGGCCGGTGATGGCACAGGAAGCGGCGGCGCCAGCGATGCAACGGGTCGAAGTGACGGGCAGCAGCATCAAGCGCGTGGCCAAGGAAGGCGCGCTGCCGGTGCAAGTCATCAGCTTTGAGCAGATGGAAAAGCAGGGCATCACGACGGCTGAGCAACTGGTGCGCACCCTGTCGGCGAATGGCACGGGTGCCGAGAACATGACTTCGGGCAATAACGTGTTTGGCGCCGATGCGGACCGCCTGGCTGGCGGCGCCTCGTTCGCCTCGCTGCGCGGGCTGGGACCGGGCGCGACCCTGGTGCTGCTGAACGGCCGCCGCGTCGCCACGCATGGCGCCAGTGGCCGCGCGGTCGACTTGAACTCCATTCCGCTCGGTGCAATCTCGCGCGTGGAAATCCTCAAGGATGGCGCGTCGGCCATCTACGGCACGGACGCCATCGGCGGCGTGATCAATTTCATTCTGAAAACCAATTACAGCGGCGTGGAAGCGTCCGTTTCCACCAACGACACGCAAGCGGGCGGCGGCGCCACGCGCCGCGCTTCCATCCTGGCCGGCACGGGCTCGCTGGAAGAGGACGGCTACAACCTCATGGCCAGCCTGACCGTCGACAAGGCGCAGCGCCTGAACGGCAGCGACCGCTCCTTCGTCAACGGCTACCAGCCGGGCCGGGGGCTGTCGCCGGACACCACGGGAACGCCGTTTGCCAACCAGATGGCGGGGGCCGGCACGGCATTGGGCACCGCGTTCCAGCTGCCTGGCGACCCGAATCAATACCTGCAAGCCAATCCCCTGAGCTTCCAGGGCAAGTGCGACAGCGTCGCAGGCATGTCGCAATACCAGACGGCACTGTGGAAAGACGTGACGTCGCCGTTGCGCACCAAGTATTCGTGCGCCTACGACTATGGCGCCGACTATGTGCTGCAATTCCCTGTTGAGCGGGCCAATTTCCTGTCGCGCGGCACCTTCAAGCTGGCGCCCGACCATCGCATGTTTGTCGAGGTGCTCGGTTCGCGCACCAAGGCCACGGCGATTTTGACGCCGATGCAGGTGCAGACGAGCATTGCCAACAAGGCCGTCTACCCCGTGGGCGGTGCGTATTACCAGGATTTGTCGGCCTACATCCCGTCGTTCGACAAGACCAAGCCGATTGCCTACAAATGGCGCGCGAATGACGTGGGCAACCGCACGCAGGAAAACACCACCGACAATGCGCGCGTACTGCTGGGTTTTGAAGGCAACTTCGGCAAGTGGGATTACAAAACCGGCGTTTCCTACGCACAGAGCACCACCAAGACCAAGCTGACCGATGGCTATTCCTACACGGACAAGTTGTACGCGGCCCTGGGGACAGGGATCATCAATCCGTGGGTGGGCGCGGGCCAGAGCCAGACGGAAGCGGCCAGGCAATTGATTGAGTCGACCAAGTTCCGTGGCGCCTTCCAGCATGGCAAGACGACACTGACGCAGATAGACGGTTCCGTTTCGGGCGAACTGTTCCAGCTGCCGGCTGGCGCTGTGGCGATGGCGGCCGGTTTTGATTTGCGCCGCGAGGGCTACAGTTTCGGACAGGATGTCGATGCCAACCTGATTCTGTTGGCACCAGGAAATGCCGCATTGAAGGATGTCAGCCGCAACGTCAAGGCCGTGTATGCCGAGTTGCTGGTGCCGATCATGAAAGACCTGGAAATGCAGCTGGCCGTGCGTCGTGATGATTACAGCCAGGTGGGTGCCACCACGAATCCGAAGATTGCCTTGCGTTACCAGCCTGCCGACTTCATCCTGTTCCGCGCCTCGGCCAGCAAGGGCTTCCTGGCACCGAGTTTCGACCAGCTTTATTCAGGTGTATTGACGCAGGAATTGCCGAATGGTGTGAAAGATCCGGAAGGCTGTATCAAGCATCCCGGCGTGAAGGAATATTGCAGCATCGATCGTCTCAGCTACACGACGGGCGGCAACCTGAATCTGAAGCCGGAGACGTCGAAGCAGGGCAGCGTCGGCATCGTCATCGAACCGGTGAAGGGTTATTCCGCCTCGTTCGATTACTGGGCCATCAATACCCAGGACCAGCTCCTGAAACGCACGCCGCAAGTCGTGCTGGCCAATTACCAGGCGCTGAACCAGTATATTTTCCGCAAATCTGATGGCGTCATCGATTACGTACAGGCGGGCTGGTTCAATGCGGGCGGCAGCCGCGTGCGCGGCCTGGACGTGAGCTTGCGCGGCGAAGGCAAGGTCAATGACGCGAAATGGACGGCGACCCTGGACGGCACGTATATGGACAGCTTCAAGTTTGCCGAATACAAGGGGCAAGAATACAAGGAGCTGGTGGGCAATTTCTATACGCGTGATTTGTATTTGCGTTGGAAACACAATGCCAGCTTCGGCGTCTCGCGCGGCGACTGGAGTGGCTTGCTGATCCAGAGTTTTGCTTCCGGCTACAAGGACCAGGTACCGAATGACGGCAAGGGCACGCCGCCGCCGGGCTTCAAGACCGATGTGTCCAGCTACACCACGTATAACTTGTCGGGCACGTACACGGGCTTCAAGAATACCACCTTGACCCTGGGCATCCAGAACCTGTTCGACCGCGATCCACCGTTCACCGCGCACAACGTGGATGAAGTGGTGGGTGCCGGCTGGGATCCGCGCGTGGCCGACCCGCGTGGCCGCGCCTTCACTTTCCAGCTGAAGTACAAGTTCCTGTAAGGCAGCGCTGCCGGCGGCGATCCTGTCGGCATGCTAACCTCGTGCGGCGGCGCCTGGCGTCGCCGTTTTTTATTTCAGGAAAGGGCCGCATGTCCAGTCAGACCAATCTCAGCCGGCGCCGCTTTGGCGGCTTGCTGGCCGCGACCTTAGGGGCGGCAGGCACACCGGCGTGGGCGGCGGCCGCACAAGGGAAGGGCAAACGCATGCAACAGCCACACGCATTGATCAAACCGGCGCGCTTGCGCGACGGCGACCTGGTCGCCATCATCGCACCGGGCGGTTTTACGGATGAGGACGCCATCGCCAAGGCCCAGCGCAATATCGAATCGCTGGGTTTGCGCGCCAGCATGGGCACCAACATCCGCGCCGTGCACGGTAACTATGCGGGCACGGTGCAGCAGCGTCTCGACGACCTGCACGCGGCGTTCCGCGACCCGGACGTCAAGGCGATCTGGGCCATCCGTGGCGGCTCCGGCTGCATTTCGCTGCTGGCGCTGCTCGACTATGCCTTGATCCGCGCCAACCCGAAAGTGCTGATCGGCTATTCCGACATCACGGCCCTGCACTTGGCCATCGCCAGTCAGACGGGCCTGGTGACCTTCCACGGTCCCGTGGCTTCGTCCACGTTTTCCGACTACACGGTGACGCAGCTGCGCAATGTGCTGATGACGCCGCAAGACAGTTACACGATCCCCATGGCACTGGAGAATCACCGCCGCGCGCAGACGCAGCCGAATTTCGCCATTCGCACCGTGCATGGCGGCCAGGCGACGGGACGCTTGACGGGCGGCAACCTGTGCATGGTCAGCGCGCTGGCCGGCACGCCGTATGCGGCTGATTTCCGCGAACACATCCTTTTCCTCGAAGAAATCAATGAAGTGCCGTATCGCATCGACAGGATGTTATGCCAGCTCGACCTGTCCGTGGGGTTCAACAAGGCTGCGGCCTTGATGCTGGGCATTTTCGAGCATTGCGAGGCGGCCGAGGGCGACACTGCGCTGAGCCTCGATGCAACCCTGGACCAGCATTTGCAGCCTTTACGCGTGCCGGCCGTCAGCGGCTATTCGTTTGGCCACATCCGCCACCAGTTCACGCTACCGATGGGCATTTTGGCGACCCTGGATGCGGACCGGCAAACCTTGACCTTGCTGGAGCCGGCCGTCTGCTAGCGCACGGTGCAGCAGGGCGATTGTCAGTATGCTAGTGTGATAAGGCGTGGCACGAGGCCGCGCCGACTTCTTCACCGCACCCGACATGATCAACCGCCACGCCAGTACCTATATCCTCAGCCATCCGCTGGCCTTCGTGCTGCAGGTGCTGAAGGGATTTCGCGCCAACCAGGGCTTGCTGCTGGCGGGTGCCGTCGCGTACTACTCGCTGCTGTCCATCGTGCCCCTGCTGATGCTGGTGGTGGTGGCCCTGTCGCACGTGATCGCGCAGGATGAATTGTTGCAAACCATAGGCCATTACCTGGAATGGCTGGTGCCGGGACAATCGAAGGCCATCGTGGGCGAGATCGCGCATTTTCTCGACAACCGGGGCGTGATCGGCTGGCTGCTGCTGCTGACCATGCTGTTTTTCAGCTCGCTGGCGTTTACCGTGCTGGAAAACGCCATGAGCGTGATTTTCATTCACCGCGTCGCCATCCGCCGCCGCCATTTCCTCATTTCCGCCGTGCTGCCGTATTGCTACATCCTGTGCCTGGGCGTGGGCATCCTGCTCATTACCCTGGTGGCGGGCGGCCTGCAGGTGATGGGCGAGGAAAGCGTGCGCTTCTTGCGCCACGACTGGGGGCTGGAAGGCGTGTCCGGCGTGCTGCTGTATCTGTTGGGGCTGGGCGGCGAAATCCTCGTGCTCAGCTCGATTTACCTGGTCATGCCCGTGGGGCGCTTGTCGATCACGCATGCGCTGATCGGCGGCGTGACGGCGGCCCTGTTGTGGGAAATCGCCCGCCACGTGCTGGTCTGGTATTTTTCCACCTTGTCGCAGGTCAACGTCGTGTATGGCTCGATGACGACGGCCATCGTCGTCATGTTCAGCCTGGAAATCGGCGCCACCCTGCTGCTGCTGGGCGCGCAAGTGATTTCCGAATATGAAAGAGTGGCCCGTGGCGGCGAAGAGGACAAGCCGCTGGCGCTAAGGACTTGATTTAAAAAAGGTTGTTGCGTTGCACAAAAGGCTGTGCTATACTCCGTTCAGTGATTGAGATTTGGCAGCAAATCATCTCACCATCCAGTTTCAGCGCGGCGACCGACAGGTGTAATGTCGATGGCGTGACAGAGCGAAGAGTGGATTTTGTAATTCCGGATACGATGGTCGATTTACACCTTGGAGTCACCATGCAGATAGCATGGGAGTCCGAAAATCAGGAGGCACTTTGCAGATAGCACTGGCGTCCATGACACGATTAAAGCATTGGTAATACATTGGAACGAAGCCCGCGCTAGCGGGCTTTTTTTTCGTCTGGTGGGCGCGTTTATAAACCTACTGCGCAGCCCGCTATCGAATCGGCGTTACTCGCCGTACCGAAGTACGGCTGCGTTACTCAATCCGATATCGGGCTTGCTCGCTACGGTTTCTAAAAGCGCCGAGACTTCGACTGCTTTTATAACGCTCTGGCGATGAGTATCTTCTGAATATCGCTGGTGCCCTCATAAATCTGGCACACGCGTACGTCGCGGTAGATGCGTTCGACGGGGAAGTCGGATACATAACCGTAGCCGCCGTGCACCTGGATGGCGTCCGAGCATACTTTTTCCGCCATTTCCGACGCAAACAGCTTGGCCATGGCCGCTTCCTTCAGGCAGGGCAGGCCCGCATCTTTCATCGACGCCGCGTGGCGGATCAGCTGGCGCGCCGCTTCGATTTGCGTGGCCATGTCGGCCAGGCGGAATTGCACGGCCTGGTGTTCATAAATGGGTTTGCCGAAACTTTCGCGTTCGCGCGCGTACTGCAGGGCCGCTTCATACGCGGCGCGCGCCATGCCCACGGCTTGTGAAGCGATGCCGATGCGTCCGCCTTCCAGGCCGGACAGGGCGATCTTGTAGCCTTGTCCTTCTTCGCCTATTAAATTTTCCGCCGGGATGCGGCAATTGTCGAACAGGATTTGCGCCGTGTCCGACGAATGCTGGCCCATCTTCTGTTCCAGTCCCGCCACGATGTAGCCAGGTGTGTTCGTCGGCACCCAGAAGGCGCTGATGCCGCGCTTGCCGGCCGCCTTGTCGGTGACGGCCATGACGATGGCGACGTCTGCATACTTGCCGCTGGTAATGAACTGTTTCGTGCCGTTGATGACGTAATCATTGCCGTCGCGCGTGGCCGTGGTGCGCAGGGCCGAGGCGTCGCTGCCCGTGTGCGGTTCCGTCAGGCAAAATGCCCCCAGCATGGCGCCTTGTGCCAGCGGTCGCAGCCATTGCTCCTTTTGCGCATCGTTGGCGTACATCATGGCGATGCTGCACACGGGGCAATTATTCACGGAAATGATGGTCGACGTGCCGCCATCACCGGCAGCGATTTCTTCCAGCACCAAGGCCAGCGACACGTAGTCGAGGCCAGCGCCACCGAGCGCTTCCGGCACGGCCACGCCAAAGGCGCCCAGCGCGGCCAGTTCCTGCAATTCTTCCTTGGGGAAATGATGTTCCTTGTCCCAGCGGGCCGCATTGGGCGCCAGGCGCTCGCGCGAAAAACTGCGCAACGCTTCCTGGATCATCGATTGTTCTTCATTGAGTATCATGGACGTCGTCTCGTATATTTTTATCGTGGATGCGGGAATTACCAGGCGATGGGCTTGCCATCGTAATTGCGGAACACGGCCTTGTCCGTGGCCGGCAGGCTGGCCAGCGTGGCGCGGATGCCGGCTGCGCTTTCTTCCGGGGAAATATCCGCGCCGGCGCCGCCCATGTCCGTGCGCACCCAGCCCGGGTGGAAGGCCACGCAGCTGACGCCTTGCGGGCCATGCACGAGGGCCGTGTCGATCAGCACGGAATTCAAGGCGGCCTTGCTGGCGCGGTACAGCGAACCGCTGGGGTTGCCCCGCTCGCTCAGGGAGCCCATGTGCGAGGACAGCACTGCCAGCTTGCCTTTTGCAGACGCCACCAGTGGCGCCAGCATCGGCAGCAGCCGCATGGCCGCCAGCACGTTCGTGTGCATGACGGCATCGAAATCTTCTTGCGTGGGGGAGCCATCATGACGGGGGCCATACACGCCCGCGTTGAGGATGGCCACGTCGAGCTTTTCATCGTCGAGCTTCCAGCCCAGGGCGGCACAGCCTTCCACATCCGTCACGTCGAGCTGATGCGCTTCCGCACCCAGTTGCCTGAGGGCATCGCAAGCGTCCGGCGTGCGCGCCGTGGCGATGACACGCCAGCCAGCGTGGCGGTATTGACGGACGATTGCGTGGCCGATGCCGCGCGAGGCGCCGATGATCAATGCGGTAGGCATGTTTTTCTCCCTGAGTAATCAATGAAAAGGCGCGCAGCAAACGTGTTCACGCCGCGCGCGCCTGTCGTCAACAGAGCAGCTTATACCAGTTCGATCGCCATCGCCGTCGCTTCGCCGCCGCCGATGCACAGGGCCGCCACGCCGCGCTTGCCGCCGGTTTTCTTCAAGGCGCCCAGCAGGGTGACGATGATGCGCGCGCCCGAGGCGCCGATCGGGTGGCCCAGCGCACACGCGCCGCCGTGGATGTTGATCTTGCTGTGTGGAATGTCGAGGTCGTGCATGGCGGCCATCGGCACGGCGGCGAATGCTTCATTGATCTCGAACAAGTCCACCTTGCTGCTGCTCCAGCCCGTTTTCGCGTACAGCTTCTTGATGGCGCCGATAGGAGCCGTGGTGAACTCGTTCGGCGCCTGCGCGTGCGTGGCGTGGCCGTGGATTGTTGCGATGACGGTGCAGCCGAGCTTTTTCGCCGTCGATTCGCGCATCAGCACCAGGGCGGCCGCGCCATCGTTGATCGACGAAGATGAGGCGGCCGTGATGGTGCCGTCCTTCTTGAACGCCGCTTTCAAGGTGGGGATTTTTTCCAGGCGGGCCTTTTGCGGGCCTTCATCGATGCTGACGATGGTGTCGCCGCCGCGGCCGGAAACGGTCACGGGCACGATTTCCCATTCGAAACTGCCATCCTTGGTGGCCGCTTGCGCGCGTTTCACCGATTCGATGGCAAACGCATCCTGCGCTTCGCGCGTGAAGCCGTACTGGCTGGCGCACTCTTCGGCAAACGTGCCCATTGAGCGGGCATTGCCCTTCTCATCGCGGCTGTAGGCGTCTTCCAGGCCATCCATCATCATGTGGTCATAGATCATGCCGTGGCCGATGCGGTAGCCGCCACGCGCCTTCGGCACCAGGTAGGGGGCGTTGGTCATCGATTCCATGCCGCCCGCCACCACCACGTCGGCGCTGCCGGCGAGCAAGGTGTCATGCGCGAACATGGTCGTCTGCATGGCCGAGCCGCACATTTTTGACAGGGTCACGGCGCCCGTGGAATCGGGTAAGCCAGCCTTGCGCAAGGCTTGGCGCGCGGGCGCCTGGCCCTGGCCGGCCATCAGGCAATTTCCGAAAAACACGTGTTCAACGGCATCCGGCGCCACGCCGGAGCGTTCGACGGCGGCGCGGATGGCCACGGCGCCCAGATCGCTGGCGGTGACGTTGGCAAAATCGCCCTGGAAGGCGCCCATGGGGGTGCGCGCGGCACCGACGATTACGACTGGATCATGCATGTTGGATCTCCGGTTGGGGGTGGGAAGGTACTTGCTTACAAAAACGCAGGTGCTGCGGATACGGGAAGACGTCCTCGATATGGCCGTCTTCGATGCGCTGCTTGCGCGCCTGCCAGTATTGCGCCGTCAGCAGGTCGGCATGGTGCTGCATGAAATACTTGCGGATGCGTGGATTGCCGAGCAGGAAGGTACCGAATTGTTCGGGAAACACATCGTGCTTGCCGATGGGATACCACGGTTCGGCCGACATTTCTTCCTCCTCCGTGCGCGCCTGGGGAATGACGCGGAACTGGCAATCGGTGATGTACTCGATTTCATCGTAATCGTAAAAAACGACACGCTGATGACGGGTCACGCCAAAATTTTTATACAGCATGTCGCCCGGAAAAATATTCGCCGCCACCAATTCCTTGATGGCGTTGCCGTACTCGATGATGGCGTGTTCCACCAGGTCGTCGCGGCCTTCCTTCTCGGCATTGCTCAGCCACATGTTCAGCGGCACCATGCGCCGCTCGATGTACAGATGGCGGATGATGATCTGCTCCTGGTCTTCTTCGATCAGCGAGGGGGCGAACTGCTTCAGCTCGGCCAGCAGTTCCGCGGCAAAACGGTCGCGCGGAAAGGCCACGTTGGAATACTCGAGCGTGTCGGCCATGCGGCCCACGCGGTCGTGGTGTTTCACCAGCAAATACTTTTGCTGGACTTGCGCGCGGGTGGTTTCCTTGGGAGGAGGAAAGAAATCCTTGATCACCTTGAAGACATACGGAAACGACGGCAGGGCAAACACCAGCATCACCAGGCCGCGGATGCCGGGCGCGCTTTCAAAGTGGTCCGACGAGTGTTTTAAATGCTGCAGGTAGTCGCGGTAAAACAGCGTCTTGCCCTGTTTTTGCAGGCCCAGTATCGTATAAATTTCGCTGCGCGGTTTGCGCGGCAGCAAGCTGCGTAGGAACTGCACATAGGCCGACGGCACTTCCATATCGACCAGAAAATAGGCACGCGTAAATGAAAACAGCACGGCGATCTGCTGCTGCTCGAACAGCACCGTGTCGAGCACCAGCTTGCCGTGGCGGTTGTGCAGGATCGGCACGACAAACGGATATTCGCGGTTGCCGTTGATGCCCTTGCCGACCAGGTAGGCGCCCTTGTTGCGGTAGAACAAACTGGTCAAGACCTGGAGCTGGTGGTTCGGCTCGATCCGGTCGCTGCCGAACAGCTGCTGCAGACGTGCTTCCACCTGGGCCACGTCACGCTCCAGGTCGGCAAATGTGCAGTCCAGCTGGAAGTTGCCCAGCATGCGCGTCAGGGTATGGCGCAAGCCATCCTTGCCCGGGTAGTACACGCGGTAGGTGGGCACCGGGTCTTGTGTCTCGATGTATTCCGTGGAAACGACGGGACGCACGAAAATATAGTCGTTATTGAAATAAGTGCGGTGCAGGATGTTGCAGCAGACGGAATTGAAGAAGGTTTCCGCCAGTTCCGGCTGCTTGTGTTCCGTCAGCATGCCGATGTAGTGCAGCTTGAGTTCGCGCCACACTTCGTCGCTCAACTCCGACTCTTCGTACTCATCTTCGAGCATTTGCACGCATTCCTGCACGCGCTTGTCATAAAAGTCGATGCGTTCGCGGGCTGCCGTCTGTGCCGCGCTCCAGGCGCCTTGCTCGAAATACCGCTTGGCGTGCTGGCTCGTTTCACGGAACAGACGGTAATGCTTGTCAAAGCCATCGCGGATGGTGCGCGCGATATCGAATGCAATCTGGGAAGAAAGCAATTTGGGGAAGGCAATTTGCGTCATAGTTGTGCTCGCATGAATGGCTCATCACCCAGTCGATAACCGCGCGCCCGTGCTTACTTGGTTTCCGCAAACAATTCGCGGCCGATCAGCATGCGGCGGATTTCGCTGGTCCCGGCGCCGATTTCGTACAGCTTGGCATCGCGCCACAGGCGGCCGGCCGGATACTCATTGATATAGCCGTTGCCGCCCAGGGCCTGGATCGCTTCGCCCGCCATCCAGGTCGCCTTCTCCGCACTATACAGAATGGCACCGGCCGCATCCTTGCGCAACTGGCGCACGGCTTCCGGCGTGGTGGCGCGGTCGCAAGCCTGGCCCACGGCATACACATAGGCCTTGCACGCCATCATGGTCGAATACATATCGGCCAGTTTGCCTTGCATCAATTGGAATTCGCCGATGGCCTGGCCGAATTGCTTGCGGTCATGTACGTAAGGCACGACCAGATCCATGCAGGCCTGCATGATGCCCAGCGGACCGCCGGACAGCACGGTGCGCTCGAAGTCGAGGCCCGACATCAGCACGTTGACGCCCTTGCCCAGGCCGCCCAGCACGTTTTCGGCCGGCACTTCGCAATCCTGGAATACCAGTTCGCCCGTGTGCGAGCCACGCATGCCCAGCTTGTCGAGCTTTTGCGCGATGGAAAAGCCCTTGAAATTCTTTTCGATCAGGAACGCCGTCATGCCGCGCGCGCCCGCTTCCAGGTCGTTTTTCGCGTACACCACCAGCACGTCCGCGTCGGGACCGTTGGTGATCCACATCTTGGTGCCGTTCAAGACCCAGCGGTCGCCCTTGAAGTCGGCGCGCAGCTTCATGCTGACGACGTCCGAGCCCGCGTTCGGCTCCGACATGGCCAGCGCACCGATATGCTCGCCCGTGATCAGTTTCGGCAGGTACTTCGCCTTTTGCTCGGCCGTGCCGTTGCGCTTGATCTGGTTCACGCACAGGTTCGAGTGGGCACCATAGGACAGGCCGACGGACGCCGAGGCGCGCGAGATTTCTTCCATGGCGATGATGTGCGCCAGATAGCCCATGCCGGCGCCGCCGTATTCTTCGCTGACGGTGATGCCGAGCAAGCCCATGTCGCCCATCTTGCGCCACAGATCCATGGGGAACTGGTCGGTGCGGTCGATTTCGGCCGCGCGCGGCGCGATTTCGGCGGCGGCAAATTGTTGGATCGCTTCGCGCAGCGAGGCGATGTCGTCGCCGTGGTCAAAGGTCAAGCCTGGGAGATGGAGCATGTCGTCCTCGTCGTTATAAGTGTGGCGGTCATGGGTGCCGGGTCAGTGAAGCTATGATACTCAGTTGTGACGTTTACGTAAACGTAAAGTGAAGCGCGGCCAGACGGCGCCCGGCAGCCGTGTCCTAGATGGCGTGCGCCTTGGCATCGTTCAAGTCCGCCAGCATGCGCGCGCACGCGTCCTCATGCGCGCTGATTTCCGCCAGCGCCATTTCGATATCGATGCGCTGCTGCTCCAGCGTCTGCCGGTGCTGC
This sequence comes from Janthinobacterium sp. PSPC1-1, assembly GCF_049897625.1. Taxonomy (NCBI): domain Bacteria; kingdom Pseudomonadati; phylum Pseudomonadota; class Betaproteobacteria; order Burkholderiales; family Oxalobacteraceae; genus Janthinobacterium; species Janthinobacterium sp. PSPC1-1. The sequence continues at coordinate 17,124 of NZ_JAFCWP010000009.1, forward strand.
GCCAGCACACCCAGGAAACGGTCCATTTGCGCGCGCGTGTCCTTCGGCGACTCGTACATGTCGACCAGGCTCTTGATCTCCGACAACGCCAGGCCCAGGCGCTTGCCGCGCAGGGTCAGTTTGAGGCGGGTGCGGTCGCGTGGCGTGTAGACGCGGCTGCGTCCGCCTGCGCCTTCGCGCTTCGGACTGAGCAAGCCCTGGTCTTCATAGAAACGGATGGCGCGTGCCGTGATGTCGAATTCCCGCGCCAGTTCGGTAATGGTATAGGTCGTCATTGCTGCGGGCGGTGTCGGTTGCATGGGTGATCGGTCGATAGATGGGTGCTGCGGGGCAGGCGGGTGGCAAAGTGCCGTTTACGTCAACGTCAATACTATTGTAGCGTGCCCTGCTCGTGCTGCAACAAAGAAAAAAACGTGTGCGGAGAGGGAAATTTGGTGAATAAGACAACAGTTACTGAAAATAAATTGATTCTTCTTGCGCAAACGCGCTTAAGATCGAGAGTTGGTGGCCAAGATGACACCAAATAGAGCTTTCCTGGCATAACGGCGACATTCTTTTCGCTGCGATGGCAGTAAAATTTTTGGGGCAGTAGGCAGGATCAAAAAACAACGTTTCACTATGAGCACGTTGTGCCAGTTGTTTCCATATTGAAAACAAAATGGCCCTTCTGAAAACTTTGTCTACAAGAAATTGTATGACATGGGCATTGCGTGTATCGGTAGAGGAGGGCATTATCCGATACCGTACGTTGTAATGCCAAACCGAGGCTTTGAATCGTGCTGCAGTGCGAAAATCAAGGCCAGCCGCGAATTTGAACCGAAGCCACACAGAATCACAAGAGAAAATTTGGACCGCTTTTGCACCTGAAAAGCCTGGCCGGAGTGTTAATTGTTAATTTATACTCTTTTCAAATGTAACAATCTGTATGGTCATTCAAGAAACTGACTTTCATGTTACAACATGAAATAGTACACCTATGAATTCTTCTAACGAACGCGAAAGCTTCAGCCAACGACTTCAGTTGGCTCTCAAAAACGCCCATTACTCTCCAGACAGCCCGACCAGACTGGCCCGGGAATTCAACATCCGTTTCGACGGACGCCCGATTACCGTGCATGCAGCTAGGAAATGGTTAGTAGGTGAAGCAATTCCCACGCAAGAGAAATTGCGCATGATTGCCCAATGGTTGGGTGTTCCGGCGGAATGGTTGCGTTTTGGCGGCCCGGAAAGCGCCACGCCGAATGGCGAAGCGGGCAGCGCTTTATCGCGTTTTGAGTCTGCCGATGTGAAATTAATTGCCGATTTGCAAAGATTGGATGAACATCATCGTCAAATCGCGCGTGAATTTATTCGCATGCTGGTCAGAGTCAACTACCAAAAGTAAGCATTCAGGCCCTCCCCGGCCGGCGCCGTCGGCTTTTTGCTGACGGTGCTCTCCCTGTCCTTTTATTTGCGCAGCGTCATACTGGAGACATGATTTTGCCGCACAATAAGACTTCGCATGTTGCGCTGCAGCGGAATTATTTGACAATAATCCCGTACGCAGCGGCGCAGCGCGCCAATACCAGCGCATAATCACAGCAGAAGCAGCCAGTTCATCCACTACGGAGCCGAGCATTTGAGCCGTCTTATGAAAAGTAACTACAGCAATACCGCGCAGCTGAAGGACTTGATGACCGTGCCCCCCATGACTGCCGCGCAACATGCGGAAGTGATGCGCAAACGGATCGCCCACCGCAGGATGGTTGAAGAAGCCAGGGATTTGAAGCAGGCCAGTGCCCATCAGTTCGACAAGAGGTGAGTGGTGGATGTCTGAGCTAAGCTGCTGCGCGTCGCGCTTCTCAGCCACAAATCGCTGCCGTTCGCTACGCTTTTGTCAGGCATCGTGACGCCAACTACATCGTGACGTCAACTACTGGATAGGGTGTCGCCAGTGGACTTAAGACCATTCCACCGCGGCGCCAGGCTGTGCTCGATGCCGAGCAGGTCGATGACGCGCGCCACCGTATGGTCGACCATTTCCGCGATGCTCTGCGGGTGGTGATAAAAACTCGGTAATGGCGGGAAGATGATGCCGCCCATTTCGGTCACGGCCGTCATATTGCGCAGGTGCGCCAGGTTGAACGGCGTTTCGCGCACCATCAGAATCAGGCGCCGGCGCTCCTTGAGCACCACATCGGCGGCCCGCGTAATCAAGTTATCCGACAAGCCATGCGCCACGGCCGCCAGCGTCTTCATCGAGCACGGCGCGACGACCATGCCATCCGATTGAAACGAGCCGCTGGCGATCGACGCGCCGATATCGCGCAGCTTGTGCACCACGTGCGCCTGCGCTTCGATTTCCTTGCGCGCCACGCCCGTTTCCTGGTGCAGGGTCAGTACGGCCGCATCCGACAAGACCAGATGCGTTTCGACGCCAGGGATGGCGACCAGCAATTGCAGCAGCCGCAAGCCATACACGGCGCCTGTGGCGCCCGTGATGGCGATGACGATCCTGCGCGGCCGCGCAAGCTGGCTATCAGGCATCGATCAGGGTTTTCAGTTCGCCCGATTCAAACATTTCATTCATGATATCGGAACCACCGATGAATTCGCCTTTCACATACAACTGCGGAATGGTCGGCCAGTTCGAATAATCCTTGATGCCCTGGCGCACTTCCGGGTCATCCAGCACGTTGACGGTAGCGATGTTTTCCACGCCGCAGGCCTTCAGGATCTGGATGGCGCGGCCGGAAAAGCCGCACTGCGGGAATTGGGCGGTGCCTTTCATGAACAGCACGACCGGCGTGCTCGTCACGGTTTCTTTGATCCAGGTTTGTACGTCGCTCATAGCTGCCTCTGATGGGTAAATAAATAGATGCCGTCATTTTATAAGAAAACGACGGCACGGGTATGCGCTCAAGTCATAAATCGGGCAAGTCAGCCACGCCGGCAAGCCGGCATGGCGCTTAACCGCGCAGCTTGGCGAAGGCGGCGGCCATGCTGCCGGCCGGCTCGGGCGCGTTGCGCGATTGCGACTGGTGCTGCGCCATGCTGCGGCGGTCGTTGCGGTCGCCCTTTTGCTCGGGCTTGCTGCCCGCCTGCGGCGCGCTGTCCGTCAGGCGCATGGTCAGCGCGATGCGTTTGCGCTTTTCATCGACTTCCAGCACTTTCACGCGCACCACTTGTCCCGCTTTGACCACCGTGTGCGGGTCTTTCACAAACGTGCTCGACAGGGCCGAGATGTGCACCAGGCCATCCTGGTGCACGCCGATGTCGACGAAGGCGCCAAAGGCGGCCACGTTGGTGACCACGCCCTCGAGAATCATGTCTGGGCGCAAGTCGCGGATTTCTTCCACGCCTTCCTTGAAGGTGGCCGTGGTGAATTCGGGGCGCGGGTCGCGGCCCGGCTTTTCCAGTTCCTTCAAAATATCGGTAATGGTTGGCACGCCAAACGTTTCATCGGCATACTTTGCCGGGCTGAGGGTTTTCAGCAGCGCCGTTTCGCCGATGACGGCCTGGATATCCTTCTTGATGTCCGCCAAAATCTTTTCCACCAGCGGGTACGATTCCGGGTGGACGGCCGAAGCGTCCAGGGGATTCTCGCCGCCCATCACGCGCAAGAAGCCGGCCGCCTGTTCGAACGTTTTATCGCCCAGGCGCGGCACGGCTTTCAGGGCCGCGCGCGAGGTGAATGCGCCCTTCATGTCGCGGTAGCTGACGATGCTTTGCGCCACGCTGGCCGACAGGCCGGACACGCGCGCCAGCAGCGGCGCCGACGCCGTGTTCACGTCCACGCCGACGGCATTCACGCAATCTTCCACCACGGCGTCGAGCGAGCGTGCCAGCTGGCTTTGGCTGACGTCGTGCTGGTACTGGCCCACGCCGATCGATTTCGGGTCAATTTTCACCAGTTCTGCCAGCGGGTCTTGCAGGCGGCGCGCGATCGACACGGCGCCGCGCAGGGACACATCCATGTCCGGCAATTCCTTGGAGGCGAATTCGGAGGCTGAATACACCGACGCGCCCGCTTCCGAGACGACGATCTTCGTCATCTTCGCTTCCGGGTGCTGCTTGATCAGGTCCTGCGCCAGTTTATCGGTCTCGCGCGAAGCGGTGCCGTTGCCGATCGAGATCAGCGACACATTGTGCTTGGCGGCAAGGCGGCCCAGCGTGTGCAAGGAGCCATCCCAGTCATTTTTCGGCTGGTGCGGGTAGATCACGGCCGTGTCGACGACTTTACCGGTCGCATCGACCACGGCGACCTTGACGCCCGTGCGCAGGCCGGGATCGAGGCCCATGGTGGCGCGCTGGCCGGCCGGCGCGGCCAGCAGCAGCGCTTTCAAATTGGTGGCGAAGACGTTGATCGCATCGAGTTCCGAGCGTTCGCGCAGCGCGCCCATCAGTTCCGTTTCCAGGTGCATGAAGCTTTTCACGCGCCAGGTCCAGCGCGCGGTATCGGCCAGCCACTTGTCGGCCGGGCGGCCTTGTTGCTTGATGCCGAAGCGGACGGCGATGCGGCCTTCGCACGGGTTGTGCGGCGCATCCCATTTCGGTTTTTCCGCTTCCGTGTCCAGGCGCAGGGTGACGTCGAGGATGCCTTCGCGGCGGCCGCGCAGCAGCGCCAGCGCGCGGTGCGATGGCACAGTCGAAATGGTTTCCGAGTAGTCGAAATAATCGGCGAATTTTTCGCCTTCGTCCTGCTTGCCTTCCACTACTTTCGATTCGACGATGCCGTGTTCCTGCACGTATTCGCGCAAGGTTTGCAGCAAGGTTGCGTCTTCGGCGAAGCGTTCCATCAGAATCTGGCGCGCGCCGTCGAGGGCCGCCTTGGTGTCCGCCACGCCAGGATTATTCCCGTCGGCACTGGTAAACGCGTCGCGCAGGAACTTGCCCGCTTCCATTTCCGGCGTCAGTTCGGGATTGTCCAGCAAACAGTCGGCCAGCGGCATCAAGCCCGCTTCGATGGCGATCTGCGCCTTCGTGCGGCGCTTCTGCTTGTAGGGCAGATACAAATCTTCCAGGCGCGTCTTGTCTTCCGCGTGCATGACGGCGTCGAGCAGCTCGGGCGTCATCTTGTTCTGTTCCGTGATCGAGGCCACGATGGCGGCACGCCGCTCTTCCAGTTCACGCAGGTAGCGCAAGCGCTCTTCGAGCAGGCGCAGCTGGATATCGTCGAGGCCGCCGGTCGCTTCCTTGCGGTAACGGGCGATGAAGGGCACGGTGGCGCCTTCGTCGAGCAGTTCGATGGCGGCGGCAACCTGCACCGGTTTGGCGGCAAGTTCAAGGGCAAGGCGTTGTTCGATAGTGGGCAGCATGGTTGTTTCCAGAGCGATCAAGCTTGGAATGATACGCAATCGGCGCGATTGCGCAATCTTGACAGCGCAAATGGACTGTGCGTTGACAACAGCGTCAGCGGGCCGGCAGCAGCGGGCTGGCGGGCGGCGCCGGCGTTGGCCTCTGCGGCGTGACGGATTTGCCGAAGGCATTGCCCATGCGGTGTTCGAGGGCGGCGCGGTTGTACAGGCCCAGCTGGTTCGACGGACGCTGCACGGTCGCTTCCGCGCCGGACAGGCCAGGCGGCGGCCGGTTCACGGTGTTGCTGTTGGGTAATAATTTTTCACTCAAGCAAGACATCGATTGCGCGCGCTTGCCGTTCACTTCCACCTCCACGCAGCCCTTCTCCGGCGCGGCGGCTTTCACGACGACGGTGTGTTCGTCCGCCTGCGCGGCCAGGGTGGCACAGGCCAACAGCAATAGCGATAACAGGCGTGCCATGGCGGCTCCCGGAGCGGTGGAATAGGCGCTCAGCATAGCAAGGTCATGTGTCGCAGCGATGACACTGGCCTGCATGCAGACTGACGCATGTCATACAGTTGTCATTTTATGAAGCTACCATCCTGCCATTCTGCTTGAAATATTGCAGTCAAGACACTTCATGAGCAGGCTCTCGTTGATTTCCCTGGACAATGACACGAATCCACCGCCGCACCGCAACAGGTAACGTCCTGGCCCTGTCCGCCTGCTTGCTGATGACATTCATGACATTCGCGCGACCGGCTGCCAGTGCGTCCGGTAATGACGCCGGCACGCAGGCCACCGTGCGCTTCGACTTGCCCGCCCAGCCGCTCGATGCGGCGCTGGTGGCGTTTGGCGAAGTGACCGGGTATTCCGTCCTGGTCAGTAGCACCCTGGCTGCGGGCAGAGTGGCCGCGCCCGTGCGCGGCGACTACACGCCGGCCGAGGCGCTGCGGCGCTTGCTCGCCGGCACGCAGCTGGGTGCGCGCTTCAGCGGCAGCAATGCCTTCACCCTGCTGGCGCTGGCCGACGCCCCCGTGGCGCTAGCGCCCACGTCGGCCGAGGCGGCACCCGCCACGCCGCCGTTGCAAGGCTATGCGGCCATCCTGCAGCGCTCGCTCACGCGCGCCCTGTGCCGCTTGCATCCGGACGCCTTCGGCCGCTACCGCCTGGCCTTCCAGCTGTGGCTCGATGAACGGGGCAAGGTACGCGCCGTGCACGTACTGGAAGGGAGCGGCGTGGCGCAGCGCGACCGCGCCGTGCTGCAGCGCCTGCGCAGCCTGCTGATGGATGGCGCGCCGCCGGCGGGCTTGCCGCAGCCGCTGACGATCCTGTTGACGCCGCGGCCCGATCCGGACGCCGATTGCGCGCCGTATCTGCATCTGGCCGGGGTGCCCTGAGCATGTCGGAATTACTCAAAACCACCTTGCGCAAGCTGTTCCTGGAACGCTACGGACAGTTTCGCCGCCACCTGCAGCGCCGCCTGGGCTCGGAAGACCTGGCCAATGACGCGCTGCATGAAACGTATCTGCGGGTGGAACGGATGAACGCGCCCGAGGCGATCAGCTATCCGTCCGCGTATCTGATGCGCATCGCCATCAACATTGCGGAAGATCAACGCCGCGATAATGCGCGTCTGCTCAGCCTGCCCGATATCGACGATTTGTACGAGATGGCCGATGAATTGGCCGACCCGGCCCGCACCTTCAGCGCGCGCGCCGAACTGGAAGAATTGGAGCGGGCCTTGCAGGAGTTGCCGAAACGCCGGCGCGCTATCGTCATCGCCGCCCGCGTCGACCAGTTGCCGCACCGCGACATCGCCGAGCGCTTCGGCATTTCCGCCCGCACAGTAGAGAAAGAATTGCGCGCCGGCCTGGAACATTGTTGTGAGCGCATGGGACGCGATTTCATTCAGCGCTTCGGTCCCGGCGCAGGAAAAACGTCTAAACATCATGATTGAACAAGCGGAAGACGACATGAGTGTCATCCAGAAGGAAGCGCAGGCGTGGGTCGTGCGCCTGGCCTCGGGCCAGGTCAGCGAGCGCGATGCGCAAGTGTTTCGCCACTGGTGCGCGCGCAGCCGCAAGCATGCGACGGCGTTTGCCGAGGCGCGCGCCGTGTGGGGTGCGATGGCGCCGGCCGCGCGCGCCGTCAAGCGGGCGCAGCGGCCCGTGAACACGGCGCGGCGCGCCTGGCTGGGCGGTGCCGTGGCCGCCTCGCTGGGCTTGCTGGTGCTGCGCCCGCCCACGGACCTGTGGCCGGCCGTGGCGGGGCTCGTTGCCGACTACGCCACGGGCACGGGCGAGCAGCGCGCAGTGGCGCTCGACGGCGGCGTGCTGGTACAGATGAATACGCAGACGCGCCTCGATGCGTCGCCCGTGCAGGACGGCGCCGCGTCGCTGGTGCTGCTGGCGGGCGAGGCGGAATTTCAGGCCGGCTTGCGCGGCGCGGCGCGTGTGCGCGTGCAGGCGGGCGACGGCACCGTGTCGGCCGGCAGCGCGCGCTTCAATATCCGTTTATTTGGCCAGGAAGTGTGCGTGACGTGCCTGGCGGGCCGCCTGCGCGTGGCGCAGGCCGGCAACGATGCGGAGCTGGCGGCTGGCCAGCAGCTGCGCTACCGGCCCGAGCATTTCGGCATCGCGCGTGCGGTGGCCAGGGGCGACGTCAGCGCGTGGCGCCAGCGCTTGCTGGTGTTCAAGCAAAGCACCTTGGCCGAGGTGGTGGACGAAGTGAACCGCTACCGTCCCGGCAAGCTGATCCTCAATGGTGACGCCTTGAAACATACGCGCGTGCAAGCCAGCTTTTCGCTCGACCACCTCGACGACGTGATCGCCCTGATCCAGGATGCGTATGGCGCGCGCGTGACGCGGCTGCCGGGCGGCATCGTGCTGTTCGGCTGAGCTCCGCCAAGGCGGCGCGCCAAGGCGGGGCGCCAATTATGACATTTTCATGACCTTTTGCAGTCCCGGACCTTGTTCCCTGTCAATGCTGCTGGAAGCCGCGAATCAGTGCCTGCCGCCCGCCCCGTGCGTGCCGCGTGCCCTTTCGCGATATCGGTCAGCAACGGAACATGAAAAGGGAATGTCGCCATGCAGCGAAGCAAGTCGGTCACGAAACACGCATCCTCCTCCGCCATGGCGGGCAACCGGACTGGGCGCCCGGTGCGATTGAAACCGCTGGCGCTGGCCATCGCCATGCTGTTGCAGGCGGGGGGCGCCCAGGCGCAGCAGCCGTTCAGCGGCGCCTGGTTCGCCGGCAAGGGTGCGCAGCAGGGCACGGCTGCCGCCACGGGACGCTTGCCGAATGGCCAGCTGGCAACCTCGCTGAACAATCCTTTGCTGCAGCAGCAGAAGGCCGAAGGCAAGCTGCAGCAATCGCTGAACAACCTCTTGCTGGCCGCGCGCGGCATCGCCGCCGAGCAGGCGGTGCAGGCGGCCGCGCGCCAGGCGGCACTGGCCGCCGGCGGTGCACCCGATGGCCTGGTCAAGCGCGGCTTGCAGGTCGACAGCAACAGCCTGACGGCGGGCTGGCTCAACGCCCAGGCGCCCGTGCAGACCCAGGCCGACGGCAAGTCCGTCGTGAAGGTCGTGCAGACGGACGACAAGGCGATCTTGAACTGGGAAAGCTTTAACGTCGGCAAGAACACCTCCCTGCAGTTCGAGCAGAAATCGCACTGGTCCGTGTTGAACCGCGTGAACGATCCGCTGGCACGCCCCAGCCAGATCCAGGGCCAGATCAAGGCCGACGGCACGGTGATGATCGTCAACCGCAACGGCATCGTGTTTACGGGCAGCAGCCAGATCGATACGCGCAACCTGGCAGCGGCCGCCATGGGCATGAGCGACAGCCAGTTCAAGAGCGGCTTGTATGGCAAGGCACAGGGTGCGGGCGCCGTGCCGACCTTCGCAAATGATTTGCTGCTGGGCCAGAATACCTACACGCATGGCAAGGCCGAGGCCGATGTCGTCGTCGCCGCCGGCGCGCGCATCGACACGCGCAAGCCGCAGACGGTGACGGAAGGCGGCGGCTATGTGCTGCTGGCCGGCCGCAGCGTCGAGAATGCGGGCGCCATCACCACGCCGAATGGCCAGACGACTCTGGCCGCTGGCGACGCCATCGTCGTGCGCCCGGGCCAGGGCACGGACAAAAACCAGTTTTCTAGCACGCGCGGCAATGAAGTCGAGATGCTGCGCACGGCCGGCAGCAGCGCCGGTGCCGTCGTCAACAACGGCGTGATCCAGGCGGCGACTGGCGACATCACGCTCAGCGGCAATAGCGTGCGCCAGGATGGCGTGCTGTTGTCGAGCACGACCGTCAATGGCCGCGGCAGCATCCACCTGGCGGCGGCAGGCGAGAACGCCGGCGTCACCCTGGCGCGCGGCAGCGTCAGCGCTGTCGTTATTGATGACAACGGCGCCACGGCGCTGGACGTACAGCGCGATACCTTGCTGAAAGACACGGGCAAAGGCACGGACACGCCGCAGGACCGGCGCGACCAGTCGCTGGTGCGCATCGTTTCGGCCGGCAACGTGGAGTTCGAAGGCGATTCGCTGACCCTGGCCACGGGCGGCCAGGTGCTGGTCGACGCGGCCCGCCGCAGCCACGTGGCGCGCGACGCCGCCATCGACGTCTCCGGCGCCGTCGGCGTGAAGGTCGACATGAGCAGCAACAATGTGCTGATCAACGTGCAGGGCAACGAGCAGCGCGACGCGCCCGGCAGCCGCGACGCGAAATACCTGAACAACAGCGACGTGTGGGTCGACCGCCGCGACCTGGTGCTGGTGCCGGCCGGCACCAATGGCTACGCCACGGACCGCTGGTACACGGCCGGCGGCTTGCTGGAAGTAAGCGGCTACCTCAATACCAGCGGCCACGGCATCGGTGTATGGGCGGCCCAGGGCGGCACCGTCGGCTTTGGCGGCGGCGAAGTGGTGACGCAGGCCGGTTCGCGCATCAACATCGCCGGCGGCTCGCTGGACGTGCAGACGGGCATGGTCAAGCAGACGTGGCTGAAGGGTGCCGATGGCGCGATGGTCAAGCTCAGCACTGCCCCCGGCGACAATCTGTACACGGGCTTGTACCGCGGCTATGAAAGCACGCATGCGCGCTGGGGCGCGAACACGACGGAAACGCACGCGAATGCCTTGATCGGTCCCCGCGAACGCCTGGAAAACGGCTACACGGTGGGCCGCGATGCGGGCCGCCTGATCGTTTCCACGGGCGCGGCCGTGCTGGAAGGCGATATCGATACGTCCGTGTTCCAGGGCGAGCGCCAGCAGCGCAAGCGCGATGACGGCGTCGATAGCTACAAGCAGGCGCAGACGTCGGCGGCGCGCGCCGGTCAACTGATCGTCGGCAAAATCACGCCCGTCTTCGATACCAGGACGGGCCAGCTGCGCGACAGCCCGCAAGCCGTGCTGGAGAACGTGCAAATCGGCAAGGTGGCGCCCATCGCCGATGGCCAGCTGCTGAGCGATGCCTTGCCGGCCGCGCGCAGCAAAGCCTTGCAGCTCGATGCGGACTGGCTCAATGGCCTGGAACTGGGCGCCCTGAATATCTACGCCTACGACAAGCTCGACGTCAACGCGGATGTACGCGTGGCCGATGGCGGCGACATCGCCCTGCACGCCACCGATGTGGCCATCAAGGCGAACCTGAGCGCGCGCAGCGGCAACATCGCCGCCGGCAATATGGTGTCGCGCTATCTGGCGGACACGGGCGCCGTGTGGCTGGATGGACCCGTGTCGCCGGAAGGAAGTCCCACGGTCCCGGCCGGCGTGCGCGTGGCGCCCGGCGTGCGCCTCGATGCGCGCGGCGTGTGGAACAACCTGGAACTCGATCCGGGCGCTGGCGCCAGCCTGCCGTACGTGAATGGCGGCAAGGTCACACTTAAAAGTTCGGGCGGCATCGAACTGGCCGGCGGCAGCGTCATCGACGTTTCGTCCGGCGCCGCCCTGATGAGCAATGGCAGCCTGCAAGGCGGGCGCGGCGGCGACATCACCCTGGCGGTCGACTTGCCGCGCGAAAAAACGCCGACGGGCGCCTTGCTCAAGCTCGACGGCGAGTTGCGCGGCCACGGCGTGAAGGGCGGCGGGCGCCTGACGATCGACAGCGGCACGGCCGTCAGCATCGGCGGCAAGCTGCAGGGTGGCGACGTGCTGCCAGGGGGCAGCAGTGCCCCCGTCGGCCTGCGCCTGAACGATGATTTTTTGATCGCCAAGGGCGAGAAGATTCCCTTCGATTTCGCGCTCACACTCAGCCTGATCAAGCCGGGACAGACCTTGAGCCAAGTTGTGACGGCGGACGTGTCGTCGCAGAAACCGCTCGTCGTGGCGGCCAGCGTGGTGGTGCCGCCGGGCGCGAGCTTCTTCATCAACGGCACGACATATCTCCAGGGCGGTTCCATCGTTCCAGCCGGCAGCGTGGTAACGGCCATCAATGGCCTCACCACGGGTTTCGTGGTCTCGGCGGCGGCTTTTCCGAATGGCTTGCCCATCTTGCCGATAACGACGCAGTATGCGGCTGGCAGCATCGCCGCCGCCGACGTGCACGCGCCGCGTGGCGTGTTGCTGCCGACCGGCACCATGCTGGGGCGCGACGTTGCCGTGCAGCCCATGCTGGCGCTGGACGCCAATCTGTTCCAGAGCGGCTTTGCCGACTATGCCGTCACGGGCCGTGACGGCGTCGTGGTGGTCAAGGATGCGCATATCGACGTGAGGATGCCCGTGCTGCGCTTCAAGCCCGCCACCGGCCACACGGTGGCGGGCGGCGCCGATCCGGATGCCGCGCTGGAAGTGTGGACGCCGCAGCTGTACCAGGAGGACGCGCGCAAGGGCCAACTGACGCAGCGCGCCGGCGCCGACCTGACACTGACGGCCGGTAGCCCGTACGTGAAGGGCGCCCTGGCGGTGGCGCAAGGCGCCGTCGTCACGGTCGATCCGGGCCGCCAGATCAGCCTGACGAGCAATGGCCAGGTCAGCATCGATGGCCGCCTCGACGCCTGGGGCGGCAAGATCGCCGTGCTACCCGGCACCCTTGGCACGGGCAGCGATGCGGATGTGCCGAACGGCAAGGGACAAGCCACGTCGATCTGGATCGGCGAACACGCCGTGCTCGACGTGGCCGGCCGCGCCACCGTCGCTACCGACATGCGGGGCGGGCGCTATGGCCGCGCCGATAAGGGCGGCAGCATCGAAATCGGCGCCCGCTACAAGGCCGACGCCGCCAGCGTCGATGCGGCCGATGCCTTTGTCGTGGTGCGCCCGGGCGCACTGCTCGACGCCAGCGGCGCGCAAGCCACGCTGGACTTGCCGAAGCAGGGCGCCGTCAACGTGGCCGGCAGCGGCGGTTTGATTTCGCTCAGTTCCTACAACGGCATCTTTGCCGACGGTACCCTGCGTGCGGCGGCCGGTGGCGCCGGTGCGGCCGGCGGCACCCTGGCAATGGCGCTGGACACGCCCAATTACGGCCAGGTCGACCGCCAGACGCTGCAAGGCGCCACCGTCGACAATGTGGTGCGGGTGCCGCGCGAATTCGTGCTGGCGCAAGTGCAGGGCGACAGCGTCTTGCCGGCCGACCTGCGCGCGGGCCAGCAGGATGACGCCTTGCGCTACGGCCGTGCACGCCTGGGTGCCGACCGCGTGCAGGTAGGCGGCTTCGATAACCTGGCCATGCATGTGAACGGCATGCTCAGCGTGGCTGGCGATGTCAAGCTGGCGCTGGGCCAGAGCCTGCGCCTGAGCGCCAGTTCGCTGGGGTTGGCGCAGCAGCCGCTGCCGGATACTGACGGCCAGGACAAAGCGAGCAGCCTTGCCAGCCAGGTTCATCTGGCGGCGCCGTATGTGCGCCTGGGTACGGCCATGCGCGGACAGAAAGACAATTACATCGTACCCAATGCCGTGAATGGCTCGAAAAACTCTGGCAAGGGGCACGGCATGCTGGGCGTGCCGCTGGTGGCCGACGGCTCCCTGCTGCAGATCGATGCGGGCATGCTCGATCTCGCGGGCGAGGTTAACGTGGGCACGCGCGGCGAGATCGTGCAGAGCAGCGGCAAGCCGCTGGCCGTCGAGCGCGATGCTTTCGAACAGCTAACCCTGAATAGCCGCGGCGACTTGCGCATGTCGAACAACGCCGCCCTGTATCAGCCGGGCAATGCCACCCTGGCCGCCGCGCAGATTTATCCTGCCACGGGCGACAGCGGCATGGTCACGGTAGGCCAGAGCAGCCGGGTCGACGAGTTCGGCAATGTCCGCATCACGCTCGATCCCTTGCGTACCTTGAATATCGAGCGCAGCGGCGACGGCGCCACGCCGAACCAGCCGTTTTCCGTGTTTGGCAGCCTGAGCCTGGTTGCGCCCACCATCAACCAACACGGCGTGCTGCGCGCGCCGCTGGGCAAGATCACCTTGGGCGCCGAAGGCCATGAAGCCTACACGGGCCATGTCAATCTGCTGCCAGGCAGCCTGACGTCGGTCAGCGCGAAAGGCTTGACGATGCCGTATGGCGGCACGCTCGATGGCCTCAGTTACCTGTACGACGGCAACGACGTCGTGTTCAAGGGCGTGGGCAACGGCCCCGAGATCGCCTTGACGGGCGCCGCCATCGACGTGCAAGCCGGCGCCGTGCTCGACCTGTCGGGCGGCGGCACCTTGACGGGCGCGGCCTTCCTTGCCGGGCGTGGCGGCTCCACCGATGCGCGTCTCAATCCGCTGGTGCAGATGAAGCCGAATGGCGGCTTCACCCTGCCGGGCCTGAATACCAACCCCGTGTACGCCATCCTTCCCGGCGTGCAGCCGGACGTGGCGCCACTGATGGCCGACCAAGGCGCGGGCAAGCCCGCCGTGGGGCGTCAGATCACCATAGCTGCGGGCGTGCCCGGCCTGGCGGCCGGCACCTATACCCTGCTGCCATCGAACTTTGCCTTGTTGCCGGGCGCCTTCCGCGTGGAATTGAATGGCCTGGCCGGTGCCGTCGAGGCGGGCGGCACGGTGGCCATGCGCAATGGTTCGTATGCCACGGCGGCGCAGACGGGCATCGCCGGCACGGCGATCCGCGACGCCGTGCCCGGCCAGGCCATCCTGACGCCGGCCGACGTGCTGCGCAGCTATTCGCAATACAATGAAACGGGCTATGCCGCCTTTGCCGTGGCGCAGGCCACGCGCGACGGCGTGCCGCGCGCCATGCTGGAACGCGACGCCAAGGCCGTGCGGGTGCAACTGATCGCCCCGTCACTGCACAGCGTCGAGGAGAACCATACGCCATTGATGATGGATGGCAGCGCCCTGTACGCGCCGGCCGAGGGTGGCTTTGGCGGTTCCCTGCTGCTGGGCACGGGGCGCCATGCGTCGACCCGCTACGAGGTGCTGGCCGACGGCACGGCGCCGCTGGCGGACTTCGATGGCGTCTCCGTGCACGCTTCGCAGATCAACGCCTTTGGCGCCCAGCGCGTGGGCATCGGCGGCTTGCCGCGCGTCAGCTACAACGATTTCCTTACGGGCAGCAACCAGCGCGCCAATATCGCCGCCATCAACGAATCGGCGGGCGGCATTGTGCTGCGCGACGGTGCCGTGCTGAAGGCGGCCGAGGTGTTCCTGGTGACCACGAAAACCAACGACGGCATCTTCCTAGAGCAAGGATCGGGCATCAATACGCTGGGCCGCGGCAAGGCGGCCTGGGATTCGCGCGATGGCTATGTGTACCAGCCGATGGGCAGCGTGCTGGCCGTCTCGAACGGCTGGCTGGACATGCTGCCGGCCGTGCGCACGCCGTCCGATTCGGATGGTCCCGGCATCATCGACATCGGCGCGTGCGCGAAGACGATAGTCGCCTGCGGTGGCACGACCTCGCTGTATTCGGAAGGCACCATCGCCGCCGTGACGGAGCGCGCCTTCACCCTGCGCGACAACGTGCGCTACGGCACGCGCAACCTGGTACTGGCGATGGGGGCTATCAATATCGGCAGCGAAGCTGCGCTGGCGGACGCCAGTGCCCGCGGCGCCCTGCCGGACGGCCTGGCGCTGAACCAGGGCGTGCTCGACCGCCTGCTGCGCGGCGACACCAGTACGGGTGCACCGGCGCTGGAAAGCCTGGGCTTGACGGCGCGCAACTCCTTCAACTTCTATGATGCGGCGCAACTGTCGACCATCGATGCGGCCACGGGCAAGTCGTCGCTGTCGCGTCTGGTGCTCAATACGCCCGCCATCTACGGTTATGGCAGCACGGACGCGCTGGCGCGCATCCACACGGACACCCTCGTGTGGCAGGGTGCGACGAATGCGCCCGGCGCCGTCGTCGCGGCTGGCCCCGGCACGGGCAGCGGCCGCCTGCAGGTCGATGCCAAGCGCATCGAGTTCGGTTTCACGCCGGACAGCCGTCCCGACACCATCCACACCCTGGACCGTTTGATACTGGGCTTCGGCCAGGTGGCACTGAATGCCAGCGAGCAAGTCACCGCCAACAACAAGGGCAGCCTGTCCGTCTACCAGTCGCAAAGCGCGTGGGATACGGCCATCAACGGCTACCGCTACAGCGGTGGCGATGTGCTGATCAATACGCCGCTGCTGACGGGCGCGGCAAGTTCCGTCAACCGCATCACGGCGGGTGGCGAGCTGAAGGTGAGCGCGCCGGCAGGCGCTGCCGTCGCCACGCCGACGAATGCGGCGCTGGCCGGCGCCCTGGGCGCCGAAGTGGCGCTGAGCGGCAACAGCGTCAGCGTGGATACGTCGGTGGTCTTGCCGAGCGGAAAATTGACCCTGTCGGCCGAGCGCGATGTGCTGCTGGGCGACAAGGCTAAGCTGGACCTGGCGGGCCGCAAGATCGATTTCTATGACACCAGCAAGTACAGCTGGGGTGGCGACGTGATACTCGACAGCCGTGTAGGCGATGTGCGCCAGGCGGCCGCCTCCGTGATCGACCTGTCGGCCGTGAACAACCGTGCCGGCAAGCTGGCCGTGATCGCCACGGGCGACGCGGCGGGCAAGGCCGACTTGCGCGGCACCTTGCTGGGCGGCGCCAGCGGCAGCTATGACGCGGGCGGCACCCAGGTAGCCTACGCGGCCGGCGGCGTGGACATCCGCGCCCAGAAGGTCGGCGACTTCGCCGGCCTGAACCAGCGCCTGAACACGGGCAAGGTGTTCGGCAGCCGCAGCTTCCAGCTCAAGCAGGGCGATCTGGCCATCGGCGACGAGCTCAAGGCGCGCGAAGTGAGCGTCTCCGTCGACGGCGGCAGCTTGACGGTGAACGGCCGCATCGATGCCAGCGGTGAACAGGTGGGCAGCATCCGCCTGGCCGGCCGCGACGGCGTCACCATCAAATCCGGCGCCGTGCTCGACGCGCATGGCCCGCTGCTGCGCACGGACAGCTACGGGCAAGTGATCGAGGCGCCGAACCGCGCCGTGATCGAACTCGCTGCGCCTGGCGGACGCCTGACCCTGGAAAGCGGTGCGCGTTTCGACCTGCGCAGCGGAGACAAGGGCGGCAACTACGGCAGCATCGACCTGAACGCGCGCCGCCTGGGCGGCGCCACGGGCGACGATATCGACATCGATGCGGCTGGCGCGCTGAACATCGCCGGCGCGCGCACCATCAACGTCAATGCCTTCTGGCAATATAAGGATGCGCCCGCCGGTACGGGCAAGGATGCGGATGGCCGCAACTACCAGAGCATCACCCAGGCCTATCTGGATGAAAAGCACGCCGACAGCCAGGCCTTCATGGCCCACGCGCTGGCCAACGGCAACTTGATGAACAGCAAGCTGCGCGGTTTGCGCGGCGATGCCAACGCCTTCCATCTGCGCCCCGGCGTCGAGATCGTCAGCGCCACGCCGGGCGGCGACCTGCATATCGATGGCGACATCGACCTGTCCGGCCACCGCTACGACGGCATCAATCCGCTGGCGCGCCTGAGCGGCGTGTACGGCTCGGGCGAAGCGGGCGCGCTGGTAGTGCGCGCCGGTGGCAAGCTCAGCGTCTTTGGCAGTATCACGGATGGCTTCGATACCCGCACCCTGCCGGTCACGCCAGACGACAAGGGCTGGCAACTGGTGAAGGGCCGCCTGCCGTGGGGCGGCGAGGTCGTCGTGCCGCAAGCGGGCCTGGTGACACTGGCCGAAGATACGTATTTCGTCTCGGGCACGAGCGTCAATTTCGCCGTGCCGATGAAGCCGATGCAGTTGCGCGGCGGCACCTTGCTGGCGGCGCCCGCCACCTTGACGGCGGAGTTGACCTTGCCTGCCGGTAGTGTGCTGGGCGGCGCAGTGCGCAACGCCGACGGCAGCGTGCTGTATGCGGCTGGCACGGTCTTGCCGAAGGCCCTGACCTTGTCCAGCGGCATGCAGCTCGATCCCGGCCTGCGCCTGCCTGGCGCGGCCAAGGTGGCGGCCATGGTGTGGCCGGCGAATGTCGCCTTGCCCTTCCCGGAAGGCAAGCCCATGGATACGGGCGATAGTGTCAATCTCGTCAACGGCGTGGTGCTGGCCTCGGCGCTGGCGCTGGACAAGGGCAGCGTGCTGCCGGCCGGTACGCTGGTCAAGCTGCCTGGCGACGCGACCATAGTGGCGCTGCGCCCTGCCGACGGGGCGGGCCGCCAGGGCCGCAACCTGGCGCTGGCGCCCATGCTGGCCCAGGGTTCGCAAGCGTGGTCGCTGCGCCTGGTGGGCGGCGCCGATACGGCCGCCGCCGATACGCGCGCGCTGCGGCCGCATGCGAAGGATGCCCACCTGATGCTGGCCGATACGCATTACGGCATGGGCGCTACCCGCGAGTTAATTCCAGGCACCGGCTTACCCGGACAATACATATGGGGCGACGATGCCGCCCAGATTGGGCAGGAACCGGGCACGCCGATCGATATGAGCCAATTTCCCAATGAACAAGACCTTCTTGGCTACAACGACTGGGGTATTGGCGTACTCGTAGTCAAGATCGCCGATGGCACGCCGCCCGAATACAGGGACGTGATTGCGCCGGCGCGCCAGTCCCTGTTCAGCGTGCTGCGCACGGGCACGGGCGACCTCGATTTGCTGGCTGCCGGCGATTTCGACATGCGTTCGCTGTATGGCGTCTACACGGCGGGCACGCAGTCGGCCTCGCCGCTGGTCGATGGCAAGGATCTGTTCAATCTGCCGCGCGGCCTGAGCGCCAAGGGCAAGTTGCTCGGCGCGCTCGATGACAAGCTGACGCGCTTCGTCGATGGCGGCAGCGAGAGCCTGTACCGCGCCTGGTATCCCGAGCACGGCGGCAACCTGCTGTTGCGCGCCCAGGGCGACGTCAAGGGCGACACCGTGGGCACCGCCCTGCAGCGCCGCGAGGATGCCATCGGCACCCTGAACGCGCAGCAGGACACCAGCGACATCGGCACCTGGCTGTGGCGCCAGGGCAGCGGCAGCACGGGCGCGGGCGTGCCGACGGCATGGTGGATCAACTTCGGCACCTATGTCGCGCGCCCCGAAGGCTATGACCTGTTTGCCGGCTTGCCAGTCGTGTCGGGCTTTACGGGCATCGGTACCCTCGGTGGTGGCAATGTGCTGCTGCAGGCGGGCGGCGACGCCGGCATGCTGACCTCGCGCGCCGATCCGGGCGGCATCTACACGCCGCGTAGCCAGGGCCTGAACGTGGCTGTGGGCAGCACGGGCAGGGTGACGCCGGATGGCAAGCTGCTGCTGACCGGCGGCGGCGACCTCGACATCCGCATCGGCGGCGGCCTCAACCCTGTCGCCGCGGTGCGCAGCTTCGATGCCAACAGCGACTTCCCGAATGCCGATACGCGCTTCGAGCGCCAGTATCCCACGCTCAACAGCACCTTCACCAATCTGCGTGGCGCGCTGCGCATGGAAGCGGGCGCCGTGGGCGGCGTCGAGTTGCGTTTCGACCGCGCCGATCCGAAGGAATCGCGGCCGTATGAAACCTACACGGCGGGCACGGCCATTGCCAGCGGCGGGCCTATCCTGGTGCCGGGCGACAGCGGCGTGCGCATCGATGCGCGTGGCGACCTGGTGCTGGGCGGCACGGCCGATGCGGGCCGCGTGAAGCAGCTGGCAAACGGTTCGCCGTTCAACTACCAGGGCGTCGAGCGCAAGGGCGAGGGCTGGAGCTGGTTCTCGCTGTGGACGCCGGCCACGGCCATCGACCTGTTCAGCGCCGGCGGCAATCTGACGCCGACGTCCGCCTGGATCCAATCGGTGACGGGCGACAACCACGCGCCGACGGACGGACGGTATGTCATGCCATCCGTGCTGCGCGCCGTGGCCGCCAGCGGCAGCTTGTACTACGGCAATGCCAGCCTGGGCAGGCTGGGCGAGGTCGGCAAGGTTGATATGCCGCAAAACGGCGTGATCCTGGCGCCGTCGCCGGTGGCGCCGCAATTTGTCAGGACGGGCACGGGCCAGCTGGAAATGCTGGCCGCCGATTCCATCCATGCGGCCGGCTATCCGATCACGCCGTCGGGCGCCGATCCGCGCCTCTTGCCGAACCCGTTCAATCCCGGCTTCGTCGGCGCCCTGGACAAGGTCTGGTACGGTTTGCTGCCGCTGCATAACGTCAGTGCGAATGCGCTGGCGCCCGGTGCATTGAAATGGTTTGGTGCGACGCCGAATGGCGCCGGCGACGCCACGCAGCAGCTGTATCCGTTATTCAGCATGACAGCGCCAACGGTGTCGGACTACGTGCCGCTGGGCCAGGTGCCCGCGCATTTCTATGCCAACAGCGGCGACATCGTTGGCCTGCGCACGGGCGGCATCGTGTACCGGGGGACACTGAAAGGTGAAACGGGTCCGCTGGGCGTGTGGTACGAGGGCGGCGGCGCCGTGGCCGTGCGCGCCGGACGCGACATCGTCAATTCCGGCACGCCGCTCGGCAGTGTCGAGAACGTGCCGGAAGGCGCGGCGGGATGGACCAGCCAGGGCTTTGCCGGCCGGCCCGACTATCCGGACAAGCCGGTCGTCTCCGGCGTCTCGTCGGCGCGCGGCAACCTGTTCGTGCATCGCAATGCCGCCGACGTCTCCGTCGTCAGCGCCGGGCGCGATATCCGCTACAGCACCTTCTATGTGGCGGGACCGGGCCAGTTGAACGTGAGCGCCGGGCGTGACCTGTACATGGCCGACAAGGCGGAATTGCGCAGCCTCGGCGCCATCGTCAGCGCCGGCCCCGGCGAACGCGGCAATGGCGCCGGCATCAGTGTGGCTGCCGGCGTGGGCCGCAATGGTCCCGACTATGCGGCCTTTGCGGCGCGCTACCTGGACCCGGCCAAGCTGGCCGATCCGGGTCGGCCGCTGGCCGACCAGGCCGGCAGCGCCGTGTACGTCTACGGCGGCAAGCTGACCCTGGCCGACTGGCTGCGTGGCCAGTTTGGCTACAAAGGCGACGAGGCGGGCGCATCCGCCTTCCTCGGCACGAAGCAGGCTGAACTGGAGAAGGCCGGCCAGCAGACGGGCGGCGTGCGGCGCGACCTGGCGCGCGAATATGCGTTGGTGAGCCAGTTGCACCTGGTGAACTGGCTGACGACGCGCTTTGGCGGCGACAGCGGCCTGGGCATCCGCTACGACCCGGCCACCGATGCGCGCAGCTTCTTTGCCGCCTTGCCGAAGGAGCAGCAGCAGGTCTACCTGAGCAATGTCTACTTTGCCGAACTGAAGGCGGCTGGGCGCGAGTATAACGACCCGGACGGCATGCGCCGCGGCAGCTACCTGCGCGGCCGGGAAGCCATCGCCACGCTGTTCCCATCGCAGGACAAGGCGGGCAAGAAGATCGCCTACCAGGGCGACCTGACAATGTTCAGCAGCGCGCTGTACACGGTCGATGACTACGGTGGCATTTACACCAAGCGGCCGCTGGCGGGCGTGCGCTACCTGAGCCCGCAGGAGTGGCTTGAGGCGGGGCGTCCAAATTACAACGTGCCGCACGTGATCGTCAACGATGCCGGCATCCACACGGATTTCGGTGGCGATATCGGCATCACGGTGCCGGGTGGCCGCGCGCTGATCGGCGTCGATGGCGGCTATGCGCCGGGCGAAGGTTCGGGCGTGCTGACGCAGGGCGCCGGTGAAATCCAGATCTACGCCAGGGACAGCATCCTGCTGGGCCAGAGCCGCATCTTCACCACCTTCGGCGGCAACATCCTGGCCTGGTCGGCCACGGGTGACATCAATGCGGGCCGTGGCACCAAGTCCACCGTCGTCTACACGCCGCAGCGCCGCACCTACGACAGCATCGGCCTGGTCAGCCTCTCGCCGAGCACGCCGAGCACGGGCGCCGGTATCGCCACCCTGAACCCGATCCCGGAGGTGCCGCCTGGCGACATCGACCTGATCGCCCCGCTGGGCAGCATCGACGCGGGCGAGGCGGGCATCCGCGTTTCGGGCAACGTCAACCTGGCCGCGCTGCAGGTGGTGAATGCGGAAAACATCCAGGTGCAGGGCAAGTCGACGGGCATGCCGGTCATTGCCGCGGTGAACGTGGGTGCGCTCAGCAATGCCAGCGCGGCCGCCTCGCAAGCCGTGACGGCGGCGCAGGACGTGCTGCAGCGCGAACGGGCCGCCACGCGCCAGGCGCTGCCGTCGCTGTTCACCGTGAAGGTGCTGGGCTTTGGCAACGAGCAGGCGGACGAGGGCGGCAGCGGCAAGGGCAAGGGCGGTGAGCCGCAGGCGTCGAACTACCAGCCGGCCGGCGTGGTGCAGGTGCTGGGCGCGGGACCGTTGACGGCGCCGCAGCTGCAGGCGCTCACGCCGAACGAGCGTCGCGGCTTGCAGCCGTGACCGCTGTACGAGCTTGACGGGAGGCCATTCCGGTCGGGGCGCCAGCGTCGTGGCCGGAGTTTTATGAACATTTGATGACAAACGTCAGTTCGTGCGTGCGGCGTTCGTCTAGGTACTGTCTTGCCGAGCATAGCGTTCGGCGCCGCGATACCGGGTAGGGCAACCGTTTGATTTTGAGGTGAATGGAATATGCGTGAGATGAAGAAACGAGGTAACGGCGCGCCGCAGGCGCCCGCGACCGCCTTGACGATGCTGTGCCTGGCCATGCTGGCGCTGCCCGGCATGGCGCGCGCCCAGGACGCCGTCCCGGCGGCCGCCCCCGTGGCCGCGCCGGAACGGCAAGTGACGATCGAGGAATACCTGGTGCGCGGCAATACCGTGCTCGATGCGCGTGCCATCGAAGAGGCGGTCACGCCCTTCCTGGGACCGGGCCGCAGCCTGAAGGATGTGGAAGGGGCGCGCGACGCCTTGGTCGCCGCCTACCAGGCGCGCGGCTACCAGTCCGTCTACGTGGACTTGCCGGAGCAGCAGGTGGAGCAGGGCGTGGTGGTGCTGCAGGTGAGCGAAACCAAGGTGGGACGCTTGCGCGTGGTCGGTGCGCAATACAACTCGCCGCTCGACGTGCGCCAGCAAGTGCCGGCACTGACGGAGGGCAAGGTGCCCGACTTTACCCAGGCGCAAGTGGAACTGACGGCACTGAACCGCGGCCCCAAGCGCCAGGTGATGCCGCTGGTCAAGCAGGGCAGCCTGCCCGGCACCATGGACGTGGACTTGAAAGTGGAAGACAGCAGCCCGTGGCGCGCCAGCGTGGGCTTGAACAACGATTACAGCGCCGATACCAAAAAATTGCGCACCAGTATGTCGGTCGGTCACGACAACCTGTGGCAGATGGGGCATAGCGCCACCATCAGCTTTTTCGGCACGCCGGGCGACCTGAACCAGACCAAGGTGTGGTCCGCCTCGTACGTGGCACCGATCGGCACGCAGGGCTGGAGCGTGGAAGCGACCGGCTACCAGTCGAACAGCAACGTGGCCAGCACGGGCGGTACCAGCGTGCTGGGCAAGGGCCACGCGCTGGGCATGAAAGTCAACTATACGGTGCCCAACAGCGGCATCTGGTGGCACAGCTTTTCTGCCGGCATCGATTTCAAGGATAACCAGGAAGCGCTGAAACTGAATGGTGCCGGCTCCAGCGTTCCCTTGAAATACGTGCCGCTCAGCGTGTCGTATAACGGCTTTGCGCAGACGGAGACGGCGACGTATGGCCTGGGCCTGTCGCTGGTGGCCGGCACGCGCGCCTCGTTCGGCTACGGCAGCGACAGCGCCGCCTATGACAACAAGCGCTACAAGGCTACACCCAGCTTCCTCGTCCTGAAGGGCGACGCCAATGCCACCTACACCCTGGGCAGCGGCGCGCAGCTGTACGGCAAGCTGGCGGGCCAGCTGGCCGACGCGGCGCTGGTGTCGGGCGAGCAGATGGCCGCTGGCGGCGCCAATTCCGTGCGCGGCTATCTGTCGGCCGAAGCGACGGGCGACTACGGCGTGTCCGGCAGCGTCGAATGGCGCACGCCGCAGCTGACGTATTTCAGCCGCCTGGAAAACTGGCGCTTGTTTGCGTTTGCCGATGGCGCGCGCCTGCGCTTGCGCGACCCGCTGCCGGAACAGAAAGACCTGTTCGGCCTGGCCTCCGTGGGCGTGGGCAGCAGCTTCCAGTTCCTGCGCTACCTGAATGGCCGCATCGACTTTTCGTATCCGCTGCGCGATGGCCCGCGCACGCACAAACACGTGCGCCGCATCAATTTCAACCTGTCGGCCAGCTACTGACGGGCCAGCTCACCAGCACTGTACTTTTTTAGACTTTTCTTCGGAGAATCACTGTCATGCAACGTTTTCGACGTCTCTTATTCTTGCTCACGATCCTGGGCACGCTCGTTCCCGGCCTGGCGCATGCCTGGTGGCAGCCCGACTGGGCTTACCGTAAACCCGTCACCGTCGATGCCGGCCCGAAGGCCGGTGCCGTCGGCGGCGATCCCGGCCGCATTCCCGTGCTGCTGCGCTTGCATTCGGGTAATTTCAACTTTGAAGGCGTCAGCGACAACGGCGCCGATCTGCGCTTCGTGGCAGGCGACGACAAGACGGTGCTGAACCACCAGATCGAACAGTTCAACCCGCTGCTGGGCATCGCCCTGATCTGGGTCGACGTGCCGGCCCTGAGCGCCGGAACACCGCAAAAATTGTGGATGTACTACGGCAATCCGAAGGCGCCCGCGTCCGGCAATGGCCAGCGCACCTTCGACCCCGACTACAGCCTGGTGTACCACTTCGCCGAACCGGGCGTGCCCTCGCGCGACAGCACCGCCTACGGCAACCATGCCCAGACGGCCGTGCCGGCGCTGGACGGTTCCGTCATCGGTGCCGGTGCCCGCCTGGGCAGCGCGCCCCTGATGCTGCCCGCCTCGCCTTCGCTGGCGCTGGCCGCCGGTGCGCCATTTACCTTCTCGGCCTGGGTACGCCCGGACAGCCTGGGCGCGCAGCAAGTGCTGTATGCGCGCCGCGACGGCGCCAATGAATTGCTGATCGGTATCGACCAAGGTGTGCCGTTCGTGCAGGTGAATGGCCAGCGCAGCAAGCCCGGCCAGCCGATCCAGGCGGCGCAATGGTCGCACCTGGCGGTGAAAGCCGACAAGAACAACGTGGCCCTGTATGTGGGCGGCCGTCCGGCCGTCTCGCTGGCCACCGCGCTGCCGGCATTCAGCACGGCGGCCTCGGTAGGCGCCGATGCGCCGCCGGTCGCCACCGGCACCGCCACCCTGGCCAACTTCACGGGCGCCATCGACGAGCTGCGTCTGTCGCGCACGGCCCGTCCCGATGCGCTGCTGCTGGCCGACGCCGTCTCGCAAGGTTCCGAATCGCGCCTGGCCGTGTTTGGCGCCGATGAACAGCAGGCCGGCAAAAGCCATTTCGGCTTCATCATCGCCGCCATGCCGCTCGACGCCTGGATCGTCGTCGGCTTGCTGGGCCTGATGATGGTCTTGTCATGGATCATCATGATCGGCAAGGGCCGCAGCTATGGCGCCATCGCGCGCGCGAATGCGCAATTCATGCAGTCGTTCCACGAAGCGGCCGGCGCGCCGCTCGACCACCTGGCGCGCAACGGCAAGCTGAGCAACGCCGTGAAGACGGATTCCTCGCTGTGGCGTTTGTATGACGTGGCCATCGACGAAATGCGCCGCCGCCACGACCGTGGCTACGATCTGAACGCCGTCTCGAACGCCACCATCGGCGCCATCCGCGCCGCCATGGATGGCGTGATGGTGCGCGAAAGCGAGCGCATGTCGAAACGCATGATCTGGCTCTCGACCACCATCGAAGGCGCGCCGTATGTCGGCCTGTTCGGCACCGTGATCGGCATCATGCTGGTGTTCGTCGTGGCGGCCATGGCCGGCGCCGTGGACATCAACTCGGTGGCGCCGGGCATGGCCGCAGCATTGCTGTGTACGGCTGCCGGCCTGGGCGTGGCGATTCCCGCGCTGTTCGGCTACAACTGGCTGTCCTCGCGTTCGGACGCCATCGTCGCCGATATGGCTGTCTTCGTCGATGAATTTGCCACGCGCCTGGCTGAAGAGCAGGGCGACGGACGCCAGATGCGTCCCGTGCTGCAACAGGCGTGAGGGGCGCATAACCATGGCCACCTCCGCCAAGTTTACCCCCCGCAAGCGTAGCGGCGGCATCAACATCACGCCCTTCGTCGACGTGCTGCTGGTGGTGCTGGTGATTTTCATTTTGACCAGCAACGCCAGCATTCCCGGCATCAAGGTCGACCTGCCCAAGGCCAGTTCGGCCATGGCGCTGGAAAAACCGAAGACCAAGGCCATCACCATCGACAACGCGGGCCAGGTTTTCCTCGATGCCTATCCCGTCACCCTGCCGGAGCTGGAAGAGCGCTTGCGCACGGAAAAGGCCTTGACGCCCGACTTTCCCGTGATCGTGCGCGGCGATGCTGCCGTGCAGTACGCGAAAGTGGTCGAAGTGCTCGACTTGCTGCGCCGCATCGACCTGAACCAGGTGGGCCTGGTGACCGGCAAGCCGGCATGAGGAGCGCAAGGTGAAGCGTGACGACATGATGAAGACGGCCGCCTCGGAAGCGTCGGGCGCGGCGCAGTGGTGGCGCCGCTGGGGTGGCGTGGCCGGCGGCGCGCTGCTGGCCGGTGCGCTGGCCGCGCTGGTCTGGTATTTGCTGTCCGACACGGCGGCCACCAAGCGTGAAGTGGCGGCGCCGCCGATGCTGATGCTGCCCCCGCCACCACCGCCGCCGCCGGAACCGGAAAAACTGCCGGAACCGACGCCCGACAAGGTGGTGCCGGAAGTGTCGGAGCCGGAACCGACGCCGGCTGACAAGCCCATGGATGACGCGCCGGAAAGCCCGTCGCCGGACAAGGGCGACCCCGTCACCATCGACGGCGCGGCGCAGGCCGGCAGCGACGCCTTCGGCATCCAGGCCGGGCGCGGTGGCGGCATGAGCGGCAGCGGCGGTGGCGGCGGCCTCGGTGCGGGATCGTATGGCCGCTATGTGGCCAATGCCTTGCAGATGGCGTTCGCCCGCGACCCGCGCACACGCCAGCTGGCTTTTAGCGATATCCGCGTCGACCTGTGGCTCGATGCGGAAGGCAGGACGTCGAAGGTCCACCTTGTGCAAGGCACGGGCAATGCGCAGACGGATGAGCAGGTGCTGGCCATGGTGCGCGACTTCCGCGCCGATGAGCGGCCACCGGCGTCATTGCGTTTTCCCGCAAGAGTATCGATCAAGGGCCGCCGGCCGTAGCGCCCACATTCATATTAATTTTTTTCGAAAGAAACAATGAATTCCTTATTTTCTCCCTCACAGCGCCTGCGCCGCCTTCCGCTGGCGCTGGCCGCCTTCGCCCTGAGTGTGGCGGCAGGCGCGGTACAGGCACAAGCACCGGCCGACAGCACCATGGTCAAGCTGATCCGCGGCTTGATCCAGAGCGGCGCCCTGAACAAGGATGCCGGCGAGGCGCTGCTGGCGCAGGCGCAGAGCGAAGCGCTGGCCGCGGCGCAAGCCCGTCCGGCCGCCGCGCCGGCCGCCCTGGCGCAGGTACAGCCAGGCGACGTGCGCGTGCCGTATCTTTCGCACACCGTGCGCGAGCAGATCCGCGACGAGATCAAGGGACAAGTGCTGGCCGAAGCGAAGGCGGGCGGCTGGGCGGCGCCGAATGAAACGCCGGCCTGGACCAAGCGCATCCGCGTCGAAGGCGATGTGCGCGCGCGCTACGAATCGCGCTATTACGACATGGCCAACAGCAATATCGAGATCGACTGGCGCTCGCTCAACAGCGGCAGCGGCTATGACGTCAATTCGAACACCAATCTGGCTCTGCCGGCGCTGCTGAACACGCGCGAAGACCGCAAGCACTTGCTGCGCGCGCGTGCCCGCCTGGGCATCCTGGCCGATATTTCCGACAGCACGCAAGCGGGCATCCGCCTGGCCAGCGGCAACGACGACAGCCCGGTATCGACCACGCAAACCTTGGGCGGTGGCCTGGGCAAGAAAAACATCTGGCTGGACCAGGCCTGGTTGTCGTATCAGCCCGCTTCCTGGCTGAAACTGACGGCGGGCCGCTTCGATAACCCGTTCGTGTCCGGCGATGAACTGTTTTCCAGCGAACTCAATTTCGACGGCATCGCCGCCAAGCTGCAGCAGCCTGTCGGCGAGAGCAAGGACGTCACCGTGTTCGGTACGCTGGGCCTGATTCCGCTCGAGTATTCGTCCGACAATGCGCCTAGCCGCAGCCAGGCAAAAATGTCCAGCGAAAACAAATGGCTGCTGGGCGCGCAGGTGGGCGCCTCGTGGAAGATCAATAGCGAGCATCAATTGCGCGGCGCCCTGGCCTACTACAACTTCCGCAACATCAGCGGAGAATATTCGCAGCCGTGCGCCCTGTACGCAGGCGCCGATGGCTGCAGCACGGACTGGTCGCGTCCATCGAGCATGCAAAAGGGCAATAGCTTGATGCTGCTGCGCAATATCGCCTTGAACCCGCTCGATCCGGCGAATACGCCGCAGCCGCAATTCGTGGGGCTGGCGTCGAAATTCCGCCTGGCCAATCTGAATGCGCGCTGGGATAGCAAGGTGGCCGGCGGCACGGACTTGCGCATCGAAGGCGATTATGTGCGCAACATGGCCTACGACAAGAGTGCCATGTGGGCGCGCGCCAAGGGCGGCATCATGAACAACTTCGGCGGCACGGGCGGCGTCTCGCAAGCCGATTTCAGGAGCGGCGGCAATGCCTACATGCTGCAGGCGACCCTGGGCAAGGCCAGCCCGGCGGCGCGCGGCGACTGGAACGTGTTGCTTGGCTACAAGCGCATCGAACCGGACGCCTTGCCTGACGCCTACAACGATTCCACCTTCCACCTGGGGGGCACGAATGCGCGCGGCTATTACCTGGGCGGCGCGTATGCGCTCGACAAGAATACCTGGTTGAACGGCCGCTGGACGTCGAGCCGCGAAGTGTTCGGTTCGGCGCTGTCGATCGACACCCTGCAAATCGAACTGAACGCGCGTTTTTAAGGAGCCATGATGTTGATATCCAACAAAATGCGCCTGCCTTTATTGCTGTTGAGCTTGCTGGCCGCCAGCACCGCTCAGGCGCAGGGACAGAAGGGGCAAAGCATGGAAGAGCGTTTGCGGGCCGAGTTGCGCAATGTCACGGCGCAATTGCAGCAGACGCGTGGCGAGCTGGAAGTGCTCAAAGCCAAGGGCGCGCCTGCCGCCAAGGCGACGCCCGCTGCTGCCGCCGCACCCGCCAGCGATGGCTTGAAAAAGGAGCTGGCCCGCAGCCAGTCGCAGCTGGCGCAGGAGCGCGCGCAGCGGGAAAAACTGGGCGAGCAGCAACAGCGCAGCGCCGCCGCCGCGCAAGAGGCGGCCGCCAACCTGGCGCAATTGCGCCAGGCCAGCGAGCAGCTGGCCGCCACGGGCAAGCAGATCGAAGCGGAGCGTGCGCGTCTCGACGGCGAAGTGGCGTCGCAGCGCGGCGCCCTGGCGCGCTGCGAGAGCAAGAATGCCCAGCTGTATGCGGCCGGGCAGGAAATCCTGCAAGCGTATGAAGGCCTGGACGTGCTGGGCGTCATGCAAGCGCGCCAGCCGTTCGCCGCGCAAAGCAGAGTGAAACTCGAGCAAATCGCCCAGCAGTATGGCGACCAGCTGTACCAGGGGCGCTTCGATGCGCGTCAGACAGAAACGCCTGCCGCGCCCGCGCCGGCCCCCCAATAATCTTTTTGAAATGAATGGAATGACGATGGAACACACCAACACCAACTTGCTGACCACCCTGAATGCGGAACAAACGGCCGAGGCCATCAAGGCGGCCGGCTGCGCCGTGACGAGCATCGAACACGACGGCGTCGTGCGCCTGCACAGTGCCAGCCATGGCATCGGCTTTCAAGTGCTGTGGGGCAATGAAACGGCGCCCGGCCAGTACGCGGACCTGACCCTGAGCTGCCCGCTGCGCGTGCAGGGCGGCGATTTGCCAGTCGGCTTGTTGGCCGAATGGCACCGCAGCAAGCGTTTTGCCCGCGTGGCCCAGCATGGCGATTTCGTCGTGCTGGAAATGGATGTGCTGGTCGCCGGTGGCGTCAGCCGCGAATACCTGAATATCAATCTGCAACTGTGGACGCAGATGATGGGCCAGTTCTTCTTGTTCTTGCGCAACTTTACGCCAGCCGATACGAGCACGGCACCGGTAGTCGAGGCCGCCAGCGTGGCAGAAGAAGAAACTGTGCCGGCCTGATAAGAGCCGTCCACGGGCGGCGAAGATGGCCGGTGACGGGCCTTTTTTGCCGCTTGCGGGTCCCAAGTGTCGTATTAAATACTTATTTTTTAGGCATCGCGCATTAAAACTGTTCAAAGAGCGTGTGTGAATCAAGCCAGCAACGCCTGTATGGCGGATAATATTGCCTGTTGCCGATTTGGATACGACCTTTACACAAAAATGCGCCCCATGGATTTTACCCGCGACGAAACCAGTGAAACCCCAGTTGCCCCGGCCAGCGCGCCGGGAGCGCCTTTGCCGTATGCCGTCGCCACATGGCTGCAGCGGGTGGAGGCTGCCGCCCATCCGAAGGCCGTGCTGAGCATTGCCGAACCGGACCCCAAACTCAACCAGCATCGATTGATCTACGTGCTGGCGCCCACCAGCGGTGGCCGCCACGTGGCCCTGTGCCTGTACAAGGCGCGGCTGCGGCCGAATGGCGACGTGGCGGCCGCTACTCCCATCAGCGAGATCTTTTCGCTGCTGTCGGCGCCGCCCACGTTTTTGACGCCAGCCGACGAAGACCTCGTGCGTTTCTTCGTGGCCATGCGCAGCGGGCAGAATTCGCAGACAGGCAGCGCCACGGAACCGAAGGGCAAGGTGGGCGCGGCCCTGCTGAAAATGCTGGCCGAGCAAGATAAACTGTTGTGGGCCAATTCCTGGGCCGATGTCGGCAATGGCCTCGTGTACCCGTTGAAAGAAGGTCCCGTGCGTCCCGCGCGCCTGTTCTGGCGCGACGAAGGCAAGACCATGCGCCTGGGCTGGCAAGTGGACCCGCCGGAAGGTGCGAAGCACCATGGCGCCGACCAGATCGACTACATGCTGCCCACCGATCCGCCGTGGTACATCGACAATCTGTCGTGCGGCGTGCTGGAACTGAACCAGGGCGGCTCCGACATTTCCCTCGCCGATCTACAAGCGCTGGTGGCACAGGCGCCGCCGTTGAATGCGAACGACAAGGTGCGCGTGTCGCAACTGCTGCTGGCGCAAGGCTTGCAGCATTTGATGCCGCTGCCGCAACCGTTGCCGCAGCGCTTGCGCAAGGACGTGCCGGCGCAACCGGTCTTGCTGCTCGACAGCGCCCTGCTGGCCGATGGCAGCGCGCAGCGCTGGAGCGATTTCGCCGTGCTGTCCTACGACTACGATGGCGAGCGCGTCGCGTTCGACCCGTCGCAGCGCGTGGTGCGGCAAGTGGGCGAGGTGACGGAAATTATCCAGAGAAATACGCTCGATGAAGCGCGCGCCCTGGCCACCCTGGCCGAGCTGCAATTCAAGAAACCGGGCTCCGCCCCCTTGAGCGGCTTGAAGGGGGCCTTGCAACTGCCTTCCCAGGCGGAATGGCTGCGTTTTGCCGAGTCCGGCATCGACGCCTTGCGGAAGCAGGGCTGGATCGTGGAAAAGACGGCCAAGTACCGTTACGACGTGAGCGAAGCCGGTGACTGGTACGCGGAAATCGACGACCAGGACCCGGACAGCGGCAACGCCTGGTTCGAGCTGGAACTGGGCATCGTCGTCAACCAGGAAAGAGTGCCGCTGCTGCCCGTGCTGGTGCAGTTGATCCGCAACGCGCCCAACGATTTCAACCCGAAAGTCATCGAAGCGCATGCCGATGATGACCAGATGCTGGCGACCTTGCCGGACGGCACGCGCGTCGCGCTGCCGTGGGGCCGTGTGCGCCCCATCCTCAACACCTTGGGGGAACTGTACTTCAGCGACAAGATCAAACATGCGGTGCGCATGTCGACCCTGGACGCGGCGCGCTTGGAAGAACTGGCGCGGGGCCTGGAATTGCGCTGGACGGGCGGCGAGCAATTGCGCGCCATGGGCCGCAAGCTGAGCCAGTTTGGTTCCGTGCAAAAAGTGGCGGCGCCAGCCGGGCTGCAGGCCACTCTGCGCGACTACCAGGCCGATGGCCTGGCGTGGATGCAATTCCTGCGCGACCATGACCTGGCCGGTATTTTGGCCGATGACATGGGCCTCGGCAAGACCGTGCAAACCCTGGCGCATATCCTGGTGGAAAAGGAAGCGGGCCGTTTGACGCATCCGGCCCTCGTGATTGCACCGACGAGCCTGATGGGCAACTGGCAGGACGAGGCGGCCAAGTTCGCGCCCAGCCTGAAAGTGTTGCTGCTGCAAGGCAAGGACCGCGCCCAGCAATTCGACCAGATCGATCAATGCGACCTGGTGCTGACCACCTATGCGCTGTTGCCGCGCGACGAGGAAACCCTGCGCGAGCATGATTTCCACCTGGTCATCCTGGACGAATCGCACTACATCAAGAATACGCGCAGCAAGGCGGCGCAAAGCGCGGGCCTGCTGCGCGCGCGCCACCGCCTGTGCCTGTCCGGCACGCCGCTGGAAAATCACCTGGGCGAACTGTGGTCGCAATTCCACTTCCTGCTGCCGGGCTTGCTGGGCGACGAGAAGACCTTCAATACCCAGTTCCGCCATCCGATCGAGCGCCAGGACGACCCGCTGCGCCGCATGCTGCTGAACCGCCGCATCAAGCCGTTCCTGCTGCGCCGCACGAAGGACAATGTGGCCAAGGAACTGCCGCCGAAGACGGAAATGGTGCGCAAGGTGGAATTGACGGGCCCGCAGCGCGACCTGTATGAAACCGTGCGTCTGGCGATGGATCAAAAGGTGCGCGAAGAAATCGACAAGAAAGGCGTGGCGCGCAGCCAGATCGTCATCCTCGAAGCGCTGCTGAAACTGCGCCAGGTCTGTTGCGACCCGCGTCTGGTGAAATCCTTGCCGGCGAAGAAGCAGTCGGCCGGTTCGGCCAAGCTGCTCGACCTGATGCAGATGGTGGAAGACTTGCTCGACGAAGGGCGCAAGATTCTCGTCTTCTCGCAATTTACCAGCATGCTGGAATTGATCGAGGAAGAGCTCGAATCGCGCGACATTCCGTATGCCCTGTTGACGGGCGAGACGAAGGACCGCGGCGCGCAAGTGGCGGCCTTCCAGCAGGGCGCCGTGCCCATCTTCCTGATCAGTTTGAAAGCGGGCGGCGTGGGCCTGAACCTGACGGCGGCCGACACGGTCATCCACTACGATCCGTGGTGGAATCCGGCGGCGGAAAACCAGGCCACCGACCGCGCCTGGCGCATCGGCCAGGACAAGCCTGTGTTCGTGTATAAATTGATCGCGAAGGGCACGCTGGAAGAAAAAATCCAGTTGCTGCAGCAAAAGAAATCGGAGCTGGCGCAATCGATCCTGGCCGAAGGCGAAGCGCAGAAGATGGCGCTCACGCAAGAAGACTTGCAGCAGATTTTCGCTCCACTGGAAGATTAAGGGGGCCGCTGGCCCTATACTTGGCGCTTCTTTCTCGCCAGGTATAAAGCATGCTGCCCTTTCTGCCGTTTATTGTATTGCTGCTTGCCGGCGCCATCCTGATGGCGCTGCGTTTCGTCCAGTTGCGCCGCGCCCTGTTGCGCGCGCGGGCGGGCGAAGCGCAGTTCCGCCTGCTGGCCGAACACGGCCGCGACGCGGCCTTCCTGCTCGACGCCACTACCCTCGAATTACTCTACATCAGCCCCACCGCGCAGCGCCTGACGGGCCATGACTTGCCCGCCTTGCGCGAGCACGCGGCGCGCCTGGCGCAAGACGTGCCGGCCCGCTTGCAGCGCTGGCGCGCTGGCGACACCAGCCGTTTGTCCCTGCTGCGCGAAGTGGAACTGCCGCATGCCGACGGGCATCTGCTGGCGCTGGAAATCAGCTCGACCATCGTGCCCGCCGCACCGGGGCGGGGCGAAACCGTCGTGGGCACGCTGCGCGATGTCAGCGCCGCCCAGGCGCAGGAAGCGGAGCGGGAAAAGGAGCAGAAGCGCTTCGCCTCGATGCTGTCGCATGAATTCCGCACGCCGCTGGCGACCATCGACGGCGCCATCCAGCGCCTGGTCTCGACGTCGAAAGACGCCGACGAGGCCACGCGCAAGCGCTACGTGAAAATCCAGACGGCCGTCGACCGCCTGCTGGGCATGATCGACGATTATCTGTCGCCCGAGCGCATGGCGGCGCTTGGCCGCGAGCGGGCCGCCGACGGCATCGCGCCGCTGGCCTTGCTGCAGCAGGCGGCCGCCACCGTGCCGGCCAGCCACACCGTGCAGTTGGAACTGGATGAAGACTTGCCGGCCAGGCTGCGCTGTGACGTGCCCGGCATGGCCCTGTGCCTGAAAATCCTGCTGGACAATGCCGTCAAGTTCAGCCCGCCGGGGAGCAGCATCACCGTGTCGGCCAGGCTGGTGCCTGAGGGAGGCGTGGCCCTGTGCGTGCGCGATGCGGGGCCCGGCTTGCGGGAAGAAGAACTGGCGCAGCTGTTCGATAAAGGCAGCCGTGGAAGCCATGCCACGCATCCCGGTGCGGGCCTGGGCCTGTACATGGCGCGCGCCGTGGTGGACGTGCATGGGGGGAGTTTGCAGGGGCATAATCTGCCCGAAGGTGGGGCGCTTTTCCGCATTTGGCTGCCGCTTCCTGTCTAGACAAGGAAAAGCCTTGCTTCCGCTGAAGGCAACCGTGATAATTCCTTGACGTAAACCTATTGTGCCGTCCATCATGGTGCAGAAGTGAATGGCATGGTTTGCCCACGGTAGCTCACTAACGGAAGAATGGCGTTGCAATGACGAAAATACTGATCGTCGAAGACAATCTGGACTACGCCGAAGACATGGCGGAGTTTCTCGTTGAGCTCGAACACGAAGTTCATATCACCAGCTCCGCTGGCGGGATGTGGACGGCGTTGAGCCATGGCAATGTCGGCGTGGTCGTGCTGGACCTGGGCTTGCCTGACGAGGACGGCTTCAACGTCATCCCCCGCATGCGCCAGCTGTATCCGCAAATCGGCGTGCTGGTGCTGACGGGGCGTGTCGCTTTCGACAGCCGCATCCTGGGCTTGCGCCTGGGCGCCGACCACTATCTGACCAAGCCGATCAAGTTTCCCGAACTGGCCGCCCACATCGAGGCGCTCGACCGCCGCGTGGGTCCGCAAGATCCCGTGCCGGAACCAGGCAAGTGGACCTTGAAAGTAAGCGCACGCCAACTTGAGCTGATGGGCGCCGTCATCGCCCTGACGGAAAAGGAATTCAACTTCCTGCACTTGTTGACCATCAACACCCGTCCCGTGCCGCGCGACGTCATCGTGGCCGGCATGGGCGGCGAAGATCCCGATGCGGGCCGCCGGGTCGACATGCTCGTGTACCGCCTGCGCAAGAAAGCCAAGACGGGCCTGGGCCAGGATTTGCCGCTGCGCAGCGCGTATGGCGAGGGTTACAGTCTGTCGGCCAGTTTTAACCTGTCCTGATACAGCTGCCAGCCACCCGCAACAGGGTGGCTGCATAAAAAGGGACAGAGTCAATCGTTTTTCCCGGTATTTTCAATAAAACAGGGTCAGAGTCGCACCTTGCGCTCCAGAGTGTGTAAAATCAAGGCCTTAGCCTATATTTACCGACTCTGCCATGGCCCGTTTGCCCCGCCTTATCATTCCAGCACTGCCCCATTACGTGATCCAGCGCGGCAGCAACCGCCAGCCCGTGTTCCAGGATGCGCTGGACTACGCGCAATTCCTTTCCTGGCTGAAAACGGGCGCGAAAATGTTCAAGGTGGCCATCCACGCCTATGTTTTATTGCCTGATCAGCTACATTTGTTGGCCACGCCCAGCGATGCCACGGGGCTGGGGCAGCTGATGCAGTGGCTGGGACGCTATTACGTGCCGTACTTCAATCAAAAATACGGCCGCGAAGGCGCCTTGTGGCAGGGACGCTACAAAACCTCCGTCATCGATGCCGACAATTTCTTCCTGACTTGCTGCCGCTACCTGGAATGCGTGCCCGTGCAAACGGGCCTGGCGGCCCAGGCATTGGACCATGCATGGTCCAGTTATGCCCACCATGCCGGTGTGCGTCCCGATCCCCTCATCACCGACCACGCGCTGTACTGGGGACTGGGCAACACGCCGTTCGACCGCGAGGCCGCGTATCTGCGCCTGGTCGAGCAAGGCCTGGGCAGCAGCCAGGTGAAAGTGGTGGAAGAGGCTGTATTGAAGGGCTGGCCGCTGGGTTCCGACGCTTTCAAGCAGGCGCTGGAGCAGAAAATGCAGCGGCAAGTACTGCCTGCCAAGCGGGGCCGTCCCCGCAAAATCGTGGCCGCAACGGATGCCAATTGAAACATATTCGCATTTAAAACAAAAAATGGTTTCTTTCTGACGTTTTATTGAAATTGGTTTGACTATGTCCCTATTAAATTTTTAGAGCGACGGAATCAAATTTAATTCGACTCCGACCCTAATTATTGTAGTTGAGTTTTTTGTTGCGTTGCACTACTCTAGGTTTTCGATACTCATATGCAGCGGAGAAGCCCATGAAAGCGCAAGGCCTGTACGACCCAGCCAATGAACACGATGCCTGCGGCGTCGGTTTCGTCGCCCATATCAAGGGCAACAAGACCCATTCGATCGTCGAACAGGGTTTGCTGATACTGAAAAACCTCGATCACCGGGGCGCCGTGGGCGCCGATGCGCTGATGGGCGATGGCGCCGGCATCCTGATCCAGATTCCCGACCAGTACTACCGCGAAGAAATGGCCAAGCAGGGCGTGGAATTGCCGCCGCCTGGCGAATACGGCGTGGGCATGGTCTTCCTGCCGAAGGAACACGCGTCGCGCATCGCGTGCGAACAGGAAATCGAACGCGCCGTGCGCATCGAGGGACAAGTCGTGCTGGGCTGGCGTAACGTGCCCATCGATACGGACATGCCGATGTCGCCTACCGTGCGCGCCAAGGAACCGGTGATCCGCCAGATTTTCATCGGCCGCGGCCCGGACATCATGGTCACCGACGCGCTCGAGCGCAAACTGTATGTGATCCGCAAATCGTCGGGCCACGCCATCCAGGCCTTGAAACTGCTGCACGGCAAGGAATTCTTCGTGCCGTCGATGTCGGCGCGCACCATTGTCTATAAGGGCTTGCTGCTGGCCGACCAGGTGGGCGTGTATTACAAGGACTTGCAGGATGCGCGCTGCATCTCGGCCCTGGCCCTCGTCCACCAGCGTTTCTCGACGAATACCTTCCCCGAATGGCCGCTGGCCCACCCCTACCGTCTGATCGCCCATAACGGCGAGATCAACACGGTGAAAGGCAACTTCAACTGGATGCGCGCGCGCGAAGGCGTGATGAAGTCGGCCGTGCTGGGCGACGACCTGCAGAAACTCTTTCCGCTGATCTATGAAGGCCAGTCCGACACGGCGTGCTTCGATAATGCGCTGGAACTGCTGTTGATGGCCGGCTATCCGATCGCCCAGGCGATGATGATGATGATTCCGGAAGCGTGGGAAAACCACACGACGATGGATGACAACCGCCGTGCCTTCTATGAATACCACGCGGCCATGATGGAACCGTGGGACGGCCCTGCCGCCATGGCGTTTACGGATGGCCGCCACATCGGCGGCACCCTGGACCGCAATGGTTTGCGTCCGGCGCGCTATATCGTCACGGACGACGACCTGGTGGTGATGGCGTCGGAATCGGGCGTGCTGCCGATCCCGGAATCGAAAATCATCCAGAAATGGCGCTTGCAGCCTGGCAAAATGTTCCTGATCGACCTGGAAGCGGGCCGCATCATCGACGACCAGGAACTGAAAAACACCTACGCCAACGCCAAGCCATATAAAGCGTGGATCAACTCGGTGCGCATCAAGCTCGACGAGATCAAGATGGCCGAAGGCCAGGCGAAACAGGACCGTGCGCAGGGCGAAAAAGAGCAGCCATCGTTGCTGGACCGCCAGCAGGCGTTCGGCTACACACAGGAAGACTTGAAATTCCTCATGGCGCCGATGGCCGTGGCCGGCGAAGAGGCGACGGGCTCGATGGGCAATGACTCGCCGCTGGCCGTCATGTCGAACAAATTGAAGCCTTTGTATAACTACTTCAAGCAATTGTTCGCGCAAGTGACGAATCCGCCGATCGACCCGATCCGCGAAGCGATGGTGATGTCGCTGGTGTCCTTCATCGGCCCGAAACCGAACTTGCTCGATACGAACAACGTCAACCCGCCGATGCGCCTGGAAGTGGCGCAGCCCGTGCTGGGCTTTGACGACATGGCGCGTCTGCGCAACATCAGCGCCCACACGGGCGGCAAGTTCAAGTCGTATGAACTCGATATCTGCTACCCGCTGGCCTGGGGCAAGGAAGGCGTGGAAGCGTGCCTGGCCTCGCTGTGTGCGGAAGCCGTCGACGCCGTCAAGTCCGGCCACAACATCCTGATCGTCTCGGACCGCGCCATTTGCGCCGACCAGGTGGCGATCCCAGCGCTGCTGGCTACCTCGACCGTGCACCAGCACCTGGTGAGCAAGGGCTTGCGTGCCTCCACCGGCCTCGTCGTGGAAACGGGCTCGGCCCGCGAAACGCACCACTTCGCCCTGCTGGCCGGCTATGGCGCGGAAGCCGTCCACCCGTATCTGGCCATGGAAACCCTGGCCGAGATGGCGCACGGCTTGCCCGGCGATTTGTCGGCCGAGAAAGCCATCTACAACTACACCAAGGCGGTGGGCAAAGGCTTGATGAAGGTCATGTCGAAGATGGGCATTTCGACGTACATGTCGTACTGTGGCGCGCAAATCTTCGAAGCCATCGGCTTGAACAAGTCGCTGGTGGACAAATACTTCAAGGGCACGGCCTCGAACGTGGAAGGCATCGGCGTGTTTGAAGTGGCGGAAGAAGCGCTGCGCCTGCACGCGCTGGCTTTCGGCAACGATCCCGTGCTGATGGATAAGCTCGACGCGGGCGGCGAATACGCATTCCGCGTGCGTGGCGAAGACCACATGTGGACGCCGGATGCGATTGCGAAGTTGCAGCATTCCACGCGCAGCAACAATTTCTCCAGCTATAAAGAGTACGCGCAAATCATCAACGACCAGAGCCGTCGCCACCTGACCCTGCGCGGCCTGTTCGAATTCAAGCTCGATCCGACCAAGGCCATCCCGCTCGATGAAGTGGAGCCGGCCAAGGAAATCGTCAAGCGCTTCGCTACGGGCGCGATGTCGCTCGGCTCCATCAGCACAGAAGCGCACGCGACCCTGGCGGTGGCCATGAACCGCATCGGCGGCAAGTCGAACACGGGCGAGGGCGGCGAAGATCCGAACCGCTACGTGCAGGAATTGAAGGGCATCCCGATCCGCCAGGGCGACACCATGGCATCCATCGTGGGCGCCGAGCAGATCGTCGTCGATATTCCGCTGCAGGAAGGCGATTCCATGCGCTCGCGCATCAAGCAGGTGGCATCGGGACGTTTCGGCGTCACGGCCGCCTACCTGAACTCGGCCGACCAGATCCAGATCAAGATGGCGCAGGGCGCGAAACCGGGCGAAGGCGGCCAGTTGCCGGGCCATAAAGTGTCCGAATACATCGCCAGCCTGCGCTTTTCCGTGCCGGGCGTGGGCCTGATTTCGCCGCCGCCGCACCACGATATCTATTCGATCGAAGATCTGGCGCAGCTGATCCATGACTTGAAGAATGCCAATCCGCGCGCCTCGATTTCCGTGAAACTGGTGTCGGAAGTGGGTATCGGCACGGTCGCCGCCGGTGTCACCAAGGCCAAAGCCGACCACGTGGTGGTCGCCGGCCACGACGGCGGCACGGGTGCCTCGCCATTGTCGTCCGTGAAGCATGCGGGTACGCCATGGGAGTTGGGTCTCGCAGAAAC
Organism: Janthinobacterium sp. PSPC1-1; assembly: GCF_049897625.1. Taxonomy (NCBI): domain Bacteria; kingdom Pseudomonadati; phylum Pseudomonadota; class Betaproteobacteria; order Burkholderiales; family Oxalobacteraceae; genus Janthinobacterium; species Janthinobacterium sp. PSPC1-1. Next base: position 56,677 of record NZ_JAFCWP010000009.1, read on the forward strand.
GCAACAAACGCTGGTCTTGAATGGCTTGCGCAGCCGCATCCGCGTACAGGCCGATGGCCAGATGAAGACGGGCCGCGACGTGGTCATCGCCGCCCTGCTGGGCGCTGACGAGATCGGCTTCGCCACGGCGCCGCTGGTGGTCGAAGGCTGCATCATGATGCGCAAATGCCATTTGAACACGTGCCCGGTGGGCGTGGCCACGCAAGACCCCGTGCTGCGCGCCAAGTTTTCCGGCAAGCCCGAGTATGTCGTCAATTACTTCTTCTTCGTTGCCGAAGAAGCCCGTCAATTGATGGCGCAGCTGGGTATCCGCACGTATGACGAACTGATCGGCCGCGTCGATTTGCTGGATAAATCGAAGGCGATTTCGCACTGGAAGGCGCAGGGCCTGGACTTCTCGGCCATCTTCTACAAGCCGGAAACACCAAGCGGCCAAGCCTGCCGCCACGTGGAATTCCAGGACCATGCGCTGGAGAAAGCACTGGACCACAAGCTGATCGCGCAAGCGCGCGCGGCGCTGGAGAAGGGCGAACGCGTCTCCTTCATCTCGCCCGTGCGCAACGTCAACCGCACGGTGGGCACCATGCTGTCCGGCGAAGTGGCGAAGAAATATGGCCACGCCGGCTTGCCGGACGACACCATCCACATCCAGCTGCAAGGCACGGCGGGCCAGTCGGCCTGCGCCTTCCTGGCGCACGGCATCACGATCGACCTGGTGGGCGAGGGCAACGATTACGTGGGTAAAGGCTTATCCGGCGGACGCATCATCGTGCGGCCGAATACGGAATTCCGTGGCTGGGCCGTGGACAACATCATCATCGGCAACACGGTGCTGTACGGCGCGATTGCCGGCGAAGCCTTCTTCAATGGCGTGGCCGGTGAACGCTTTGCCGTGCGCAACTCGGGCGCCACCACGGTCGTCGAGGGCCTGGGCGACCATGGCTGCGAATACATGACGGGCGGCACCGTCGTGGTGCTGGGCAACACGGGACGCAACTTCGCGGCCGGCATGTCGGGCGGCATTGCCTATGTGTATGACCCGGCCGGCGACTTTGCCACCAAATGCAACACGGCCATGGTCAGCCTGGACAAGGTCGTATCCGCAGCGGAACAGCATCTCGACCGCGACGCCTGGCATACCCAGCACCGCGACGGCGTGCCGGAAGCCGACGAGGTCATCCTCAAGCGCCTGATCGAGCGTCACTTCAAGCACACGGGCAGCACCCGCGCCCGCGTCCTGCTGGACGATTGGGCTGTGGCGCGCGGCAAGTTCGTGAAAGTCTTCCCGAACGAATACAAGCGCGCGCTGATTGAAATGGCTGCCGATGCCGCCATGGAAGTACAAGCCGTCGCCGCCTGAGCCAGCCGAGATGAATGTGAAGGGAGCGGCCGCGCCGCTCCCGCCAGCTAAAAATACAAAGGAACTATCGTGGGTAAAATTACCGGCTTCATGGAATTCAAGCGCCAGGACGAGCACTATCTGGAGCCTGCCGCGCGCCTGAAGAACTACAAGGAATTCGTGCTGCACCTGTCGGATGCGCAAGCCACCGTGCAAGGTGCACGCTGCATGGATTGCGGCATTCCCTTCTGCACCACGGGTTGTCCCGTGAATAACATCATTCCTGACTGGAATGACCTGGTATACCGCGGCGCCTACCGCGAAGCGCTCGACATCTTGCATTCGACTAACAACTTCCCGGAATTTACGGGCCGCATCTGCCCGGCGCCGTGCGAATCGGCTTGCACCCTGGGCATCCACGAAGATCCGGTCGGCATCAAGTCGATCGAGCATAAAATCATCGACATGGGCTGGGAGCACGGCTGGGTCACGCCGCAGCCGGCCTCTTTCAGCACGGGCAAAAAAGTGGCCATCGTCGGTTCCGGCCCTGCCGGTCTGGCGGCGGCGCAGCAGCTGGCGCGCGCCGGCCATGCCGTCACCGTGTTTGAAAAGAGCGACCGGGTCGGTGGTTTGTTGCGTTATGGCATCCCTGACTTCAAGATGGAAAAATCGCACATCGACTTGCGCGTGAAACAGATGGAGGCCGAAGGCGTGGTCTTCCGCACCAGCGTGCTGGTCGGCAAGGATTTCCCTGCCCACGTCAACAACTGGGCCAAGGAAACCATTTTCCCGGAAGACCTGGAAAAAGAATTTGACGCCGTCATCATGGCCGGCGGCGCCGAGCAGCCGCGCGACTTGCCCGTGCCGGGCCGCGAACTGAAAGGCGTGCACTTCGCCATGGATTTCCTGCCGCTGCAAAACAAGGTCAACGCGGGCGACAAGCTCAAGGATCAGATCAAGGCGACGGGCAAGCACGTGGTGGTGATCGGCGGCGGCGACACGGGCTCCGACTGCGTGGGTACCTCGAACCGCCATGGCGCCGCCTCGGTGGCCCAGTTCGAACTGATGCCGCAGCCGCCGGAACAGGAAAACAAGCCGCTGGTCTGGCCGTACTGGCCGACCAAGCTGCGCACCTCGTCCTCGCATGAGGAAGGCTGCGAGCGCGACTGGGCCGTGGCCACCAAGCGTTTCGAAGGCAAGGGCGGCAAGGTGGAAAAGCTGATCGCCTGCCGCGTGGAGTGGAAAGACGGCAAGATGAGCGAAGTGCCGAACTCGGAATTCGAGATGAAGGCCGACCTGGTCTTCCTGGCCATGGGTTTTGTTTCCCCTGTGCAACAAGTGCTGCAAGCGTTCGGTGTCGATACGGATGCGCGCGGCAACGTCAAGGCCAGCACGGACGGCCAAGGTTGCTACCAGACTTCGGTGGCCAAGGTGTTTGCCGCCGGCGACATGCGCCGTGGCCAGTCGCTGGTGGTCTGGGCTATCCGCGAAGGGCGCCAGTGTGCGCGCGCCGTCGATGAGTTCCTGATGGGGGCATCCCTGCTGCCACGCTAATTAACGAGCAATTGTTCGTTTTTTGACAGGGCCACGGCGCGGATTGCGGCGTGGCCTTTGTTATTTTGCTTATCAAGTCAATAACCTTGAGCGCCATCGGATGGGGACGCGATGCGCAGGTCAAATTTCCACTACAATATCTGACTTTCGATTCATTAGTGTTGTATTCTTCCCCTTTACGGGGCTGCCCCAAGGGGTGTCTCAGCAGAGGTTGGCGTTTCTGCACTACAATACGCCATTAAAATAGTGAGCTTCGTCGTGCCAAATCTTGTTGAGATCCGTGATTTACACTTTGCCTATGGAGAACGTTCGATTTTATCGGGCCTTCAAATGGATTTCCCACGTGGAAAAGTTGTGGCCGTCATGGGTGGCTCCGGCAGTGGCAAGACGACCGTATTGCGCCTGATCGGCGGACAGTTGCGCCCGAGTTCCGGTTCCGTGAATGTCGACGGCCAGATCGTGCATACGCTGGCGACCGACGAGTTATATCAAATGCGCCGCAAGATGGGCATGCTGTTCCAGCACGGCGCCCTGTTTACGGACTTGACGGCGTTCGAAAACGTGGCGTTCCCCTTGCGCGAACACACGGACCTCAATGAAGAGCTGATCCGCACCCTGGTGCTGATGAAGCTGCACGCGGTGGGGCTGCGCAATGCGGCGCAATTGAAGCCGGCCGAAATCTCGGGCGGCATGGGCCGCCGCGTGGCGCTGGCGCGCGCCATCGCGCTCGACCCCGAACTGATCATGTACGACGAGCCGTTCGCCGGCCTGGATCCGATTTCCATGGGCGTGACGGCCAATTTGATCCGCAATCTGAACGATGCGCTGGGTTCCACGTCTATCCTGGTATCGCACGACGTGAAGGAGTGTTTCGCCATCGCTGATTATGTGTATTTTCTGTCATCGGGCAAGATCGTGGCGCACGGTACGCCGGCCCAGATGGCCGTGTCGACGCATCCGTACGTCAAGCAGTTCGTCAATGCCGAGGCCGATGGCCCCGTGCCGTTCCACTATCCGGGCAAGTCGCTGGCCGACGACCTGGGCTTGCACGCGGGAGCGGGCCGATGATCGCGCGGTTCCTGGCGGCGATCGGAGCATGGTTGCGGCGCTCAGTACAAGACCTCGGCTTTGCCGTGCGTTCGTTTTTTATCATCATCGCCTCGTCGGGGGGGCTGTGGCGCCGTCCGGGCCTGGTACTCGAGCAACTGTTTTATCTCGGCAGCCGTTCGGTGGTGATCATCGCCGTGTCCGGCCTGTTTGTCGGCATGGTGCTGGGTTTGCAAGGCTATTACACACTGAGTACCTTTGGCGCGACGCAGTCGCTGGGGCAGTTGGTGGCGCTATCCTTGATGCGTGAACTGGGTCCGGTCGTCACGGCGCTGCTGTTCGCGGGCCGCGCCGGCACCTCGCTGACGGCGGAAATCGGCCTGATGAAGGCGGGCGAGCAATTGTCGGCCATGGAAATGATGGCCGTCAACCCGATCCAGCGCGTGCTGGCACCCCGTTTCTGGGCTGGCGTGATCGCCATGCCTATCCTGGGTGGCATCTTCACGGCCGTCGGTGTCATCGGCAGTTACCTGGTCGGCGTGGTGCTGATCGGCGTCGATGAAGGCTCGTTCTGGTCGCAGATGCAGGGCGGTGTGGATGTCTGGAAAGATATCGGCAATGGTACCTATGTCAAAAGCATGGTCTTCGGCATTGCGGTGACGTTCATCGCGCTGTTCCAGGGGTACCAGGCACAGCCGACGCCGGAAGACGTGTCCGGCGCCACCACGCGCACGGTGGTGATTTCGTCGTTGATGGTGTGGTGGCTCGATTTCATGATGACGGCGTTGATGTTTAGCAAGTAATTGCCGATCAGCGAACAACAGCGGGCCTGGGCAAGATGTTGCGCAGGCGGCAGCAAGTAAAAATTATTTAGGATTGTTTATGCAACGTAAATCTTTGGATGTCTGGGTCGGCTTGTTCGTCTTGCTGGGTGTGGCGGCATTGATGTTTCTGGCGCTCAAGGCCGGCAATATGAGCTCGCTGTCTTTCAGCAAGACGTATACCATTAGTGCCAAGTTCGACAATATTGGCGGCCTCAAGCCGCAGGCGCCCGTCAAGGGCGCTGGCGTGGTGGTGGGGCGCGTGGCGGAGATCCGCTTTGACGACAAGACGTACCAGGCGCTGGTGAAACTCGACATCGAAGATGGCTACAAATTTCCGAAAGACAGCTCGGCCAAGATTTTGACGGCCGGTTTGCTGGGTGAGCAGTATATCGGCCTGGAAGCAGGCGGCGATCTGACGAACCTGGCAGAGGGCGACAAGATTGCCCGTACTCAATCGGCCACAGTGCTGGAAGACCTGATCAATCAGTTCATCTACAGCAAGGCAGCGGAAGGAAAGGACAGCAAATGAGCGAGTCGACCAAACAATCCCAAGGCAGCCTGGCGCGTATCGGCCTGGCCCTGGCCATCGCCGCCAGCGTGAGCGCTTGCGCCACCGGCACCAATCCGCGCGACCCGCTGGAAGGGTATAACCGCGCCATGTTCAAGTTCAACGACACCGTCGACAAGGTGGCCCTGAAACCGGTCGCCACGGCCTACAAGACGGTCACGCCATCGTTCGTGCAAACGGGTGTGGGCAACTTCTTCGGCAACTTGTCCGATGTGTGGAGCGCCGTGAACAACTTGCTGCAAGGCAAGGGTGAAGCGGGTTTGCAAGACGTCGTGCGCGTCAGCATGAACTCGACCTTCGGCATCTTCGGCCTGATCGACATTGCCTCGCAGGCGGGTATTCCGAAGCATAACGAAGACTTTGGCCAGACCCTGGGCTGGTATGGCATCCAGCCTGGTCCGTACGTGATGCTGCCGCTGCTGGGCCCATCGACCGTGCGCGACACGGTGGCCCTGCCGCTCGATATCACGGGCGACCCATGGCGCTACAAGGACCCTGTCTCGGTACGCAATATCGGTACGGTGACGCGCGTGGTCGACAAGCGCGCTGCGCTGCTCGACGCGACCAACCTGATGGAAGCGGCCGCGCTGGACCGCTATGAATTCATCCGCGACGGCTTCCTGCAGGCGCGCGAAAGCAAGGTTTTCGATGGCGACACGGACCGCCGCGACCGCAAAGTGCCAAAAAACGACACCAGCGATTATGAGCCGGCCTATGAGGCGCAACCGCAGCCTGTCCCAGCGGAAACGCCGCCTGCGACGGCAGCGGCCGATGTGGCGCCCGCGGACCTCGTAACATCTGGTAGCAATACCGTGGCTTCCGAGGCAAGGCCTCAGGAGTAAACTCCGGTACAGAAACACCACGGCTGCGATCAACGTCAGCCGGTGCATAGCAACACCATGAAAGGTAGAACCATGAAATTGATGAAACAACTGCTGGCGATGGCGACCATCGCCTTTGCCACCGCCACCCAGGCCGCCCCCGCGACGGAAGCGCCGGACGTGTTGGTCAAACGCATCAGCCAGGACGTGATCGACACGGCCAAGGCTGACAAGGCGATCCAGGCTGGCGATATCAAGCGCGTCACCGAATTAGTGGAAAGCAAGATCTTGCCGTATGTGGATTTCCAGCGCATGACGGCCCTGGCCGCCGGCCGCTTCTGGCGCGACGCCACGCCGGACCAGCAAAAGCAGCTGTCCGCGGAATTTCGCACCTTGCTGATCTACACGTATTCGGGCGCCCTGTCGCAGATCAAGAACGAAACCGTGGAATTCAAGCCGATGCGCGCCGACCCGAGCGACACGGAAGTGGAAGTGCGCTCGCAAGTCAACGTGGCGCGCGGCGAACCCGTGCCCCTGAACTACCGCGTGGCGAAAACCCCGTCCGGCTGGAAGATCTATGACATCAACGTGCTGGGCGCGTGGCTGGTGGAAACGTACAAAAGCAGCTTCGCCAGCGAGATCAGCAAGGGCGGCATCGATGGCCTGATCAAGACCTTGCAGGCAAAAAACAAGGCCCTGGCCAGCCGTCCCGCTGTCAAAGCCAAATAATCGGCTATCATATAGCTCCTGAACCAGCTCCAGACCAGCGCAGCCCGACGCCATGCCCGACTCTCTCGACACCTTGCAATCCCTGACTTCCCTGACCGTGCACAATGCCACTGTGGCATTGGAGCAGGGTCTGGATGCCATCCGCTCGGGTCAGACCAAGTTCGACTTGCGCAACATCAAGGCTGTCGATTCGGCCGCCGTTTCCGTCATGCTGACGTGGCAGCGCGCCGCGCAGGATGCGGGCGGTGTGCTGGAGCTGAAAAACCTGCCGAACAACCTGAAAAATCTCACCAAGCTGTATGGCGTCTGCTCGCTCGTCTCGAGCACACTGAGCGCCGACGACTGCGGCAGCGCCGACGGCCACGCCGAACGCAGCCCGTCCGACCTGCATCATCATTGATCCTGTCCCACTCCCCGCATCAGCAGTAGCTTTCAAGCCGGCAGGCCAGCAGCGCCGCCGGATTGATCTCCAAGTGTTCCACGAATTTTCCAACTATAATTGACTGTTGCGCCGTCCTCGTCTGAAGGGGGCGCCCTGCACCGGCCAGCCGGCCTGGATGTCCCCGGCAACTGGCGCATCACACCAGACGCATTACACTTGAAACAAGCACATGACCGCAATTCAAATCACGAATGTAGAAAAGAGCTATAAATCGCTCAAGGCGCTGGGCGGCGTGTCGCTGGCCATCGAGGAAGGCGAATTTTTCGGCCTGCTCGGCCCGAATGGCGCCGGCAAGACCACCCTCATTTCCATCATCGCCGGCCTGATACGCCCCGACGCGGGCACCGTCAAGATCCATGGCCACGATGTGGTCAAGGACTTCCGCAATGCGCGCCGCAACCTGGGCGTGGTGCCGCAGGAGCTGGTGTTCGACCCGTTCTTCACCGTGCGCGAAACCCTGCGTCTGCAGTCCGGCTATTTCGGCCTGCCGAACAACGACAAGTGGATCGACGAGGTCATGGAAAACCTCGACCTGACCGGCAAGGCCGACACGAATATGCGCGCCCTGTCCGGCGGCATGAAGCGCCGCGTGCTCGTCGCCCAGGCGCTGGTGCACAAGCCGCCCGTCATCGTGCTCGATGAGCCGACGGCCGGCGTCGACGTGGAGCTGCGCCAGACCCTGTGGAAGTTCATCTCGCGCCTGAACCGCGAAGGTGGCCACACGGTCGTCCTGACCACCCACTACCTGGAAGAGGCGCAAGCCATGTGCCAGCGCGTCGCCATGCTGAAAACCGGCAAGGTGGTGGCGCTCGATACCATGTCTGCCCTGATCCGCCGCATCGCCGGCTCGCAGCTGCAGGTGCACCTCAAAAATGGCAGCCTGCCGGCCGACCTGCAGCACCTGGTGCTGCACCCGGAAGAACAGCAGGCGCCGAACAAGTTCAGCCTGCGCGTCAACGAATACAGCGAAGTCGAGAAAATCCTCGCCCGCCTGCGCGAAGCGGGCGTCGAAATCGATGAAATGCAATTGCAACAAGCCGACCTGGAAGATATCTTCTTGCAGATCATGGATAAAGGTACCGTATGATTTCGACAGGATTTCGCACCCTCGTCTACAAAGAGACGCTGCGCTTCTGGAAAGTGGCGACGCAAACCGTGGCCGCGCCCGTGCTCACGTCGATGCTGTACCTGCTGGTGTTCGGCCATGTGCTCGACGGCCGCGTGGAGCCGAGCCCCGGCGTCAGCTACACGGCCTTTTTGATTCCCGGCCTGGTGATGATGAGCGTGCTGCAAAACGCGTTCGCCAATTCCTCGTCCTCGCTGATCCAGTCGAAGATCACGGGCAACCTGGTGTTCGTGCTGCTGACGCCCCTGTCGCACTGGGAAATCTTCTCGGCGTATGTACTCGCTTCCGTCGCGCGCGGCCTGGCCGTAGGCTTTGGCGTGTTTGCCATCACTTGCTGGTTCGCCGACCTGTCGTTTGTCGCACCGCTGTGGATCGTCATCTTCGCGTTTCTCGGCGCCGCCATGCTGGGCACCATGGGCCTGATCGCTGGCATCTGGGCCGAGAAATTCGACCAGCTGGCCGCCTTCCAGAACTTCCTGATCATGCCGGCCACCTTTTTGTCGGGCGTGTTCTATTCGATCCACTCACTGCCGCCGTTCTGGCAGACGGTATCGCACCTGAACCCCTTCTTTTACATGATCGACGGCTTTCGCTACGGCTTCTTCGGCGTGTCCGACGTCAGCCCATGGCTCAGTCTTTCCATCGTCGCCGGCTTCCTCGTGATCCTGGCGCTGGCATCGATCCGCCTGCTGAAAAGCGGTTACAGATTGCGCCATTGATTGCGGCACATCCCATTACTACCTTATTCAATATCAAGGACTTATCGTGACCACCACTCCAGAACTGATCCACGGCTACCTGTCGGCCGGCCTCGAATGCACGCACCTCGAAGTGGAGGGCGATGGCCAGCACTTCCAGGCCGTGATCGTCTCGCCCGCGTTTGCCGGCAAGCGTTTGATCCAGCGTCACCAGATCGTCTATGCGGCGCTGGGCGACCGCATGCGCGAGGAAATCCATGCGCTGTCGATGAAAACCCTGACACCTGAAGAATTCCAAGGATAAGCACATGGACAAACTCCTCATCAACGGCGGCAACCGCCTGAACGGCGACATCGCCATCTCCGGCGCGAAAAACGCCGCCTTGCCCATCCTGTGCGCGGGCCTGCTGACTGCGGGCGACCTGGACCTGACCAACGTGCCGCATTTGCACGACGTGGCCACCATGTTGAAACTGCTTGGCCAGACGGGCCTGAAGGTGCAGCAGGACGGTGACCGCGTGGTGTTGAACGGCAGCGCCATCACCACCCTGGAAGCGCCGTATGAACTGGTGAAAACCATGCGCGCCTCGATCCTGGTGCTGGGCCCCATGCTGGCGCGCTTCGGCGAAGCCAAGGTCTCGCTGCCGGGCGGCTGCGCCATCGGTTCGCGCCCCGTCGACCAGCACATCAAGGGCCTGGAAGCGCTGGGCGCCGAGATCCGCATCGAGGCTGGCTACATCTACGCCAAGTGCGCCAAGCTGAAAGGCGCGCGCATCGTCACCGACATGATCACCGTCACCGGCACCGAGAATCTGCTGATGGCCGCGACCCTGGCCGAAGGCGAGACCATCCTGGAAAACGCCGCCTGCGAGCCGGAAGTGACCGACCTGGCGCACCTGTTGGTGGCCATGGGCGCGAAGATCGACGGCATCGGCACCAGCCGCCTGGTGATCCAGGGCGTCGACGCCTTGCATGGTGCTTCGCACGCGGTCATCGCCGACCGTATCGAGACGGGCACCTTCCTGTGCGCCGTGGCGGCCACCGGCGGCGACATCACGCTGCGCAATGTGCGCACCGATATCCTCGATGCGGCGCTCGACAAGCTGCGCGCCATGGGCCTGACGATGACCTTCGGCGCCGACTGGATCCGCGCCGAGATGTCGGCGCGTCCGAACCCCGTCAGCTTCCGCACCACGGAATACCCGGGCTTCCCGACCGACATGCAGGCGCAGTTCATGGCGGTGAACACCATCGCCAACGGTGCCAGCCGCGTCACCGAGACGATCTTCGAGAACCGCTTCATGCACGTGCAGGAAATGAACCGCCTGGGCGCCGACATCACCATCGAGGGCAATACGGCCATCATCGCCGGCGTCAAGCAGCTGCGCGGCGCACCCGTGATGGCGACCGACCTGCGCGCCTCGGCGTCGCTGGTGATCGCCGCCCTGGCGGCCGATGGCGAAACCCTGATCGACCGCATCTATCACCTCGACCGCGGCTACGACCGCATGGAAGTGAAGTTGTCGGCCGTCGGCGCGAACATCGTGCGCATCAAGTAAAAACAAGAAAAGGAACGAGCATGAACGGATCGAACAACGGTGACAGCTCCCAGCTGATCCTGGCGCTGTCAAAAGGCCGCATTTTTGAGGACACCATGCCGCTGCTGGAAGCGGCCGGCATCAAGGTGCTGGAAAACCCGGAGACCTCGCGCAAGCTGATTTTGGCCACCAACGATCCGAACGTGCGCGTCATCATCGTGCGCGCCAGCGACGTGCCGACCTACGTGCAGTACGGCGCGGCCGATTTCGGCGTGGCAGGCAAGGACGTGCTGCTGGAACACGGCGGCGAAGGCCTGTACCAGCCGATCGACCTGAATATCGCCGCCTGCCGCATGTCGGTGGCGGTGCAGGCCGGTTTTGATTATGAAAAGGCCGTGCACCAGGGCGCGCGCCTGCGCGTGGCCACCAAGTTCGTGCACACGGCGCGCGAGCATTTCGCCGCCAAGGGCGTGCACGTCGACCTGATTAAGCTGTATGGCTCGATGGAGCTGGCGCCTTTGGTGGGCCTGTCCGACGCCATCGTCGACCTGGTCAGCACGGGCAGCACCCTGCGCGCGAACAACCTCGTCGAGGTCGAGCACATCATGGAAATTTCGTCGCGCCTGGTGGTCAACCAGGCAGCGCTCAAGCTCAAGCGCGAGCGCTTGCAGCCGATTATCGAGGCGTTTGAACGCGCTTCGCAAGCCTAGACACTCTCAGTAGCAGAAAGCCGATTATGCCGATACAGATACGCAAGCTCGATTCAAGCCAGGATGGTTTCCAACAATCGCTCGATACGCTGCTGGCGTTCGAGGCGGGCACCGATGCGGCGATTGAAACGTCGGTGGCGAAGATCCTGGCCGACGTGAAAACGCGCGGCGACGCCGCCGTACTGGAATACACCAACCGTTTCGACCGCATCCCGCATGGCGGCGCGGCGGAAATGGCGGCCTTTGATATTTCGCAAGCCGAATTGCAGGCGGCCCTGAACGGCTTGCCGTCGGCGCAGCGCGAAGCGCTGCAGATCGCCGCGCAGCGCATCCGCGCCTTCCACGAACGCCAGCGCGAGGAATTGCGCGGTTTTAGCTACACCGAGCCCGATGGCACGGTGCTGGGCCAGAAGATTACGCCGCTGGACCGGGTCGGCATCTACGTCCCGGGCGGCAAGGCAGCGTATCCGTCGTCCGTGCTGATGAACGCCATTCCCGCGCATGTGGCGGGCGTGGGCGAAATCATCATGGTGGTACCGACGCCCGATGGCGTGAAAAACCAGATGGTGCTGGCCGCCGCCGCGATCGCCGGCGTGACGCGCGTGATCACCATCGGCGGCGCGCAAGCGGTCGGCGCGCTGGCCTACGGCACGCAGACGATTGCCGCCGTGGATAAAATCGTCGGCCCCGGCAACGCCTATGTGGCCGCCGCCAAGCGCCGCGTGTTCGGCATCGTCGGCATCGACATGATCGCCGGGCCGTCCGAAATCCTGGTGCTGTGCGATGGCACGACGGACCCGGACTGGGTCGCCATGGACCTGTTTTCCCAGGCCGAGCACGACGAGCTGGCGCAGGCGATTCTGCTGTGCCCCGACGCCGGCTACATCGCGCAAGTCGAAGAGAGCATCGCCAAGCTGCTGCCGACGATGCCGCGCCAGGCCACCATCAGCACCTCGCTGGCAGACCGCGGCGCCTTGATCAAGGTGCGCAGCATGGAAGAAGCCTGCGAGATCGCCAACAGCATCGCGGCGGAACACCTGGAGATCTCGGCGGAGAACCCGCAGCAGTGGGCCGAACAGATTCGCCACGCGGGCGCCATGTTCCTGGGCCGCTTTTCGTCCGAATCGCTGGGCGACTATTGCTGCGGCCCCAATCACGTGCTGCCGACCTCGCGCACGGCGCGCTTTTCGTCGCCGCTGGGCGTGTACGACTTCCAGAAGCGCTCGTCCATCATTCACGTCAGCGAAGCGGGCGCGCAAACCCTGGGCCGTGTCGCAGCCACCCTGGCGTATGGCGAAGGCTTGCAAGCGCACGCGCGCAGCGCCGAACTGCGTCTGAAGCCGCAGCCATGACGCAGTTGGCGGAGCAGCCGGACTGGGTCAACCGGGTCTATTGCGAAGATGCGCTGGCGGGGCTGGCGCGCATTCCCGATGGCTCGGTGGACCTGATCCTGACGGATCCGCCGTACAACCTGGGCAAGGACTACGGCAACGCCTCGGACCAGCAATCGGTGGCCGACTACTTGCGCTGGACGGAAGCGTGGATCGATGCGGCGCTGCCCAAGCTGAAAGCCAACGGCAGCCTGTATATCTTTCTCACCTGGCGCTATTCGCCGGAGATCTTCGTCATGCTGAAACAGCGCATGGCGATGATGAATGAAATCATCTGGGACCGCCGCGTGCCATCCATGGGTGGCAGCGTGCGCAGCTTTTCATCGGTGCACGACACCATCGGCTTCTTCGTCAAGCGCAAGGATTACTACTTCGACCTTGACGCGGTGCGCATCGCCTACGACGCGGCCACCAAGAAAGCCCGTTCGCGCTCGATCTTCATCGGCGCGAAATGGCTGGAAGTGGGCTACAACCCGAAAGACTTGTGGAGCGTCTCGCGCCTGCACAAGGAACACCCGGAACGGGCCGACCACCCGACGCAAAAGCCGCTGGAAATCATCGAGCGCATGCTCAAGGCTTCGTGCCCGCCCGGCGGCGTGGTGCTCGACCTGTTCATGGGCAGCGGCACCACGGCCCTGGCGGCGAAACGCTGCGGACGCGATTTCGTCGGCTTTGAACTCAATCCCGATTACTGCGCCATCATCGAACAGCGCCTGGCGGCACTGGCGCAGGAGCTGGCCGCACCGGCTGCTCCCGCGCCGAAGGCCGCCAAGGCGGCGAAGAAGCCGGCGGCTGCCAAAAAACCGGCTGCCGTGAAAAAGCCGCCCGCCGTGAAAAAAGCGCCGGCCCGCAAGGCGCGCAGCGCCGCCGTGCCGGAAGACGTCGTCATTTAGTCTCCATTTAATTCCATCAGGAGTGTTTGCAGCATGTCTTTCCTCGATCAGTTAATCAGCAACACCGTGCGCTCCGATGTGCGCGCCGTCAACAGCTACCAGGTCGCCGATGCCAGCGGTTACATCAAGCTCGATGCGATGGAAAACCCGTATCCGCTGCCGCCGCAGCTGCGCGAAGAACTGGGCGCGCGCCTGGCCGGCGTGGCGCTGAACCGCTATCCGCCGTCGTACGCCAGCCTGCAGGCGGCCATCTGCGCCAATCTGGGCGTGCCAGCCGGCTACGACGTCATGCTGGGCAACGGCTCCGATGAACTCATTTCCATCCTGGCCATGGCTTGCGCCCGCCAGGAGCCGGGCCAGCGCGCCGTGCTGCTGGCGCCCGTGCCGGCCTTCGTCATGTATGCGCGTTCGGCGCAGTTTGCCGGCATGGATTTCGTCGGCGTGCCCCTGCAGGCCGACTTCAGCCTGGACATGCCGGCCATGCTGGCGGCGATTGAACAGCACCGTCCGGCGCTGGTCTTCCTCGCGTATCCGAACAACCCGACGGGCAACCTGTTTGCCAGCGCCGACATCGAACGCATCCTCGCCGCCCTCGGTGACACCGGCATCGCCGTCGTCGACGAAGCCTACGAGCCGTTCGCGCAGCGCAGCTTCATGGGTCGCCTGCCCGAATTCGAGAACCTGGTGGTGATGCGCACCGTGTCGAAACTGGGCCTGGCGGGCATACGTCTCGGTTATATGTCGGCCGCGCCGGCCCTGCTGGCGCAATTCGAGAAAGTGCGTCCGCCGTACAATGTGAATGTGCTGACGCAGGCGGCGGCCGAATTCGCGCTCGAGCACCTCGACGTGCTCAATGCCCAGGCGGATCTGCTCAATAGCGCGCGCGACGACCTGGCGCTGCGCCTGGCGGCGTTGCCCGGCGTGACCGTGTTTCCCTCGAAGGCAAATTTTCTTCTGATTCGTGTGGCTGATTCCGACGATGTTTGTGCAAAACTGCTTGCCCGCAGGGTTTTAATAAAAAATATGAGTAAAATGCATGCTGCGTTGGCCAATTGCCTGCGCATCAGCGTCAGCACCCCGGAAGAGAATTCCCTTTTTTACGATGCCTTCAAGGCATCCCTCGTTTAGCCTATCGCCAGAGCCTCCCATGAACCGCACCGCAGAAATCACGCGCAACACCAATGAGACGCAAGTTCGCGTCGCCCTCAACCTGGACGGCACGGGCCAGCAAAAGCTCAACACCGGCGTGCCCTTCCTCGACCATATGCTGGACCAGATCGCCCGCCACGGCTTGATCGACCTGGATATCGAAGCGACGGGCGACGTGCATATCGACAACCACCATACGGTGGAAGACGTGGGCATCACCCTGGGCATGGCCGTGGCCAAGGCCATCGGCGACAAGAAGGGCATCCGCCGCTACGGCCATGCGTATGTGCCGCTGGACGAGGCGCTGTCGCGCGTGGTGCTCGATTTCTCGGGCCGCCCGGGCATCGAATACCACATCCCGTTTACGCGCGCCATGATCGCCGGCTTCGACGTCGACCTGACGCTGGAATTTTTCCGCGGCTTCGTCAACCATGCGGGCGTGACCTTGCATATCGACAACCTGCGCGGCACGAATGCCCACCATCAATGCGAAACCGTGTTCAAGGCCTTTGGCCGCGCGCTGCGCATGGCTGCCGAGCTCGACGAGCGCGCGGCCGGCATCATTCCATCGACCAAGGGCTGCCTGTAAGCGCCCGCGAACCACTGTAGATTCCGAGATCAAACATGAATAAAATTGTGGTGGTGGATTACGGCATGGGCAACTTGCGCTCGGTGGCGCAGGCGCTGCGTGCCGTGGCGCCGGAAGCCGACGTGCGCATTTCCGGCCTCGCTGCCGATATCGACAGCGCCGACCGCATCGTCTTGCCGGGCCAGGGCGCCATGCCCGACTGCATGCGCAGCCTGCGCGAATCGGGCGTATTGGAGGCGCTGCTGCGCGCCGCCGACAGCAAGCCCGTACTGGGCGTGTGCATCGGCGAGCAAATGCTGTTCGACGGCAGCGAAGAGGGCGATGCGGCCGGTCTGGGCTTGTTGCCAGGCAAAGTCGTGCGCTTCCAGCTCGACGGCCAGCTGCAGGAAGACGGTTCGCGCTTCAAGGTGCCGCAAATGGGCTGGAACCAAGTGCGGCAAACGGCGTCCCATGCGATGTGGGATGGCATTGCCGACAACGCGTATTTCTACTTTGTGCACAGCTATTTTGCTCAACCTCAAGAGGCGGCGCACACGGTGGGCGAGACTGTCTATGGCGCGCCGTTCGCTTGCGCCGTCGCGCGTGATAATATTTTCGCGACACAGTTTCATCCTGAAAAAAGTGCTGCCGCTGGCTTGCAGCTGTACAAGAACTTTGTTCACTGGCAACCTTGATGTGACCTACGTGACCTTTTCAGCTTTTTTTCGCTTCTTCACTCACTTTAAACCACACTGACCATGCTGCTAATTCCCGCCATCGACCTGAAAGACGGTCACTGCGTACGCCTGAAACAAGGCGATATGGAACTTGCCACCGTATTTTCCGAAGACCCTGCCGAGATGGCCCGCCATTGGCTGATGCAAGGCGCGCGCCGGCTGCACCTGGTCGATCTGAACGGCGCGTTTGCCGGCAAGCCGAAGAACGAAGGCGCCGTCAAAGCCATCCTGAGGGCGGTGCAGGATTTCGCACTGGAAAACGACATCGAGGAAATTCCCGTGCAACTGGGCGGCGGTATCCGTGACCTCGACACCATCGAGCGCTATCTCGACGCCGGCATCACCTACGTCATCATCGGCACGGCGGCCGTGAAAAGCCCCGGCTTCCTGCACGACGCCTGCGGCGCCTTCCCGGGCCATATCATCGTTGGCCTGGATGCCAAGGATGGCAAAGTGGCAACGGATGGCTGGAGCAAGATGTCGGGCCACGAAGTGATCGACCTGGCGAAAAAATTCGAAGCCTACGGCGTCGAATCGATCATTTACACGGACATCGGCCGCGACGGCATGATGGGCGGCATTAACATCGAAGCCACCGTCAAGCTGGCGCAAGCCGTCAAGATCCCCGTCATCGCCTCGGGCGGCCTGCACAATATCGGCGACGTGGAAGCGCTGTGCGCGGTCCAGGCCGAAGGCATCGAAGGCGTGATCTGCGGCCGTTCCATCTATGAAGGCACGATCGACCTGGCGCAGGCGCAAGAACGCGCCGACGAACTGACCGACGCCGCCGTTTAAGCCAGCCCGGCCGGGGCGTGCTCACGCATGCCTGGGCCTGGCGACAATCTGGAACCCATCATGCTTGCAAAACGTATCATCCCCTGCCTCGACGTGACCAATGGCCGCGTCGTCAAAGGCGTCAACTTCACGCAATTGCGCGACGCCGGCGACCCGGTGGAAATTGCCCGCCGTTATGACGAGCAGGGCGCCGATGAAATCACTTTCCTCGACATTACCGCGTCGAGTGACAATCGCGGCCTGATCTTCGACATCATCGAGGCGGTGGCGTCGCAAGTGTTCATTCCGCTGACCGTGGGCGGCGGCGTGCGCGTGGTGGAAGACGTGCGCCGGCTGCTCAACGCGGGCGCCGACAAGGTCAGCATCAACACCTCGGCCGTGACGAATCCCCAGCTGGTATTTGAGGCATCGCAAAAGCACGGCTCGCAATGCATCGTCGTGGCCATCGACGCCAAGCAGGTGTCGCCCGGCAAGTGGGAAGTGTTTACCCATGGCGGGCGCACCGCCACGGGCCTGGACGCCTTTGCATGGGCCAAAAAGATGGAAAGCCTGGGCGCCGGTGAAATCTTGCTCACCAGCATGGACCGCGATGGCACCAAGGTGGGCTTCGACCTGGGCCTGACGCGCGGCGTGTCCGACGCCGTCAGCATCCCCGTCATCGCCTCGGGTGGCGTGGGCGGCTTGCAAGACCTGGTCGACGGCATCAAGGTGGGCCGCGCGGACGCCGTGCTGGCCGCCAGCATCTTCCATTATGGCCAGCACACGGTACAGGAAGCCAAGCGTTTCATGGCGCAGCAGGGCATTCCCATGCGTCTGGCGTAAACAAAATAGTACCCAGGATATAGAACATGCAAAACGGAACCATCGTAGCAAGCAATGCCAAGTGGCTGAAAAAGGTCAAATGGGACGAGCACGGCCTGGTGCCCGTGATCGCGCAGGAAGCGGGCAGCAATGACGTGCTGATGTTCGCCTGGATGAACCGCGACGCGCTGGCGCGCACGGTGGAGCTGGGTGAAGCCGTGTACTGGAGCCGTTCGCGCAAGAAACTGTGGCACAAGGGCGAAGAATCGGGCCACACGCAAAAGGTGCTGGAAATCCGCCTCGATTGCGATGAAGACGTGGTCTTGCTGAAGATCGAGCAAGCGGGCGGCATCGCCTGCCATACGGGCCGTCATTCGTGTTTCTTCCAGAAATTCGAAGGCGACGAAAAAACGGGCGAGTGGCAAATTACCGACCCCGTGCTGAAAGACCCAGAGACGATTTACGCGGAAAGCAAGAGCAAATGAGTGAAACCCTGAAGCGCCTGGCCGCCGTGATCGAATCGCGCAAGCTGGCCAACGGCGGCGACCCCGCCACCTCCTATGTCGCGCGCCTGTTTGCCAAGGGCGATGACGCCATCTTGAAAAAAATCGGCGAAGAAGCGACGGAAACGGTGATGGCCGCCAAGGATGCGCGCCGCGACAACGACCCATCGAAGGTCCTGTACGAATGTGCCGACCTGTGGTTTCACTCGCTGGTGATGCTGGCGCAGTTCGACCTGACGCCGCAGCAGGTGCTCGACGAGTTGGCACGCCGCGAAGGCTTGTCCGGCCTTGAAGAAAAGGCGGCGCGCAAGGATGAGCTGCGCGACGCCGGCGAAACAGACAAACACTGACCTACTGGAGCGTACGTGGATAACTGTATTTTTTGCAAGATTGCTGCAAAACAAATTCCTTCGTCCATCGTGTATGAAGACGACGACTTGCTGGCCTTCAAGGACATCAATCCGGCCGCCCCCGTGCATTTGCTGCTGATTCCGAAGCGCCACGTGGCCAGCCTGTCCGACTGCGACGACAGCCATGCAGAAATGTTGGGCAAGCTGCTGAGCCTGGCGCCGAAGCTCGCCGCCGAGTTCGGCTGCGCCGTCAGCTATGACGCCGATGGCACGCCTGCCGGCGGCTTCAAGACCATGATCAACAGCGGCCCGAACGGTGGGCAAGAGGTGTATCACCTGCACATGCATGTGTACGGCGGTCCCCGCCCCTGGCGTGGCCAGCACTGATTTCGCCGTACGCCGGGTTCACGTGTATACTACCGGCATTGGTCGACGCTATTCGGGCACCGTCCCGCAAGGAGAATGTGATGGGTTCATTGAGTATTTGGCACTGGGTGATCGTTCTGGTCATTGTGATGCTGGTCTTCGGCACCAAGAAACTGGGCAATATCGGCGGTGATATCGGCAAGGCCGTCAAAGGCTTCAAGGATGGCGTCAAGGGCGACGATGACGCGCCGGCAGCCAACACCCCTCCTGCTGCGCCATCGCAAGTGGCCGACAAAAGCACCATCGACGTCGAGACGAAAGAGAAAAGCAAGTTCTGATAGCGTGGCGGGGCGCTTGCCTCGTCCGGTAACAGCCCTTGTCCGCTTATGATCGATCTCGGTCTCTCTAAAATCGCCATCATCGGCGTGGTTGCGTTGATAGTCATCGGCCCTGAAAAGTTGCCGAGAGTGGCGCGCATGGCCGGTACCCTGTATGGCCGCGCGCAACGCTACCTGAACCAGGTGAAATCCGAAGTCTCGCGCGAAATTGAAATGGAAGAGCTGAAAAACCTGCAGAAGGAAGTGCAGGATGCAGCCCATTCCGTCAAGCAAAGCGTGGAGAAATCCATGCATGGCGTGGAAAACTCGATCTCCGGCAACCTGGCCGAGGTGGAAAACGCCTGGCGCGGCGATTCCAGCTCGTATGAGGGGCATCACGATGCGCATGAAGCCATGCTGCGCGCCACCAATGAAGACCTGGCCCGCAAGGCGCGTGAATTCCGCCGCAAGAAGCTGGTGCGCAATTCCGCCATCCCTGGCTGGTACAAGCAGCGCCATGGCGGCAAGCTGCACGTGCAGTCGGCGGCCGCCCGCGTGGCGCGCTTCCGTCCGCGCACCAGTTCCTCCTCCTTTTACTCATGAGTAGCAAATCCCCGGTGGAAGAAACCTTTATCTCGCATCTGGTCGAGCTGCGCAACCGCCTGGTCAAGGCCTCGATCGGTATCGCCGTCGTCTGCGCCGTGCTGTTCTATTGGCCCGGCCCCTCGCAGATCTACGATTTTATTGCCGCGCCGATGATCGCCTCGCTGCCGGCCGGCTCGAAAATGATCGCCACCGGCGTGATTTCGCCGTTCCTGGTGCCGATGAAAGTGACGCTGGTGATCGCCTTCATCGTCGCCTTGCCCTGGGTGCTGTACCAGATGTGGGCGTTTATCGCCCCCGGCCTGTACACGCATGAAAAGCGTCTGATCGCGCCGCTGGTCATTTCCTCGTCCCTGCTGTTCATCGCCGGCGTGGCCTTCTGCTATTTCTTCGTGTTTGGCCGCGTGTTCCACTTCATCAGCGATTTTTCGCCATCGTCGATTGCGGTGACGCCCGATATCGAAAACTACCTCGATTTCGTCATGTCGATGTGCCTGGCCTTTGGCGCGACGTTCGAAGTGCCCGTGGTGGTGGTGATCCTCGTGCGCATGGGCTTGGTTACTATCGCGAAACTCAAGGAAGTGCGTCCCTACATCATCGTCGGCGCCTTCGTGATTGCCGCCATCGTCACACCGCCGGACGTGGTCAGCCAGTTCTCGCTGGCCATCCCCATGTGCCTGCTGTTCGAGTTGGGCCTGCTGGTGGCGCCCATCTTCGTCAGGGCCACCCAGGCGCCGGAAGAAGCGTCCTAGACGCTCTACTATACTAGCAAGCAAAAGCCGCTGACCTCTTTCGGGAGCAGCGGCTTTTTTATCGCCGGATGGGTAGGTGAGTGCTTACTGCAGCATTAGTTTGCTGAGGATGCCCAGGTTGAGCAGGATCAAGGTACTCATCATCCAGTACACGTGTTTCATGTCCGCGCCCTGGCGCAAGTCCAGGCGTTCCAGGCGGGCGTCGAATTTTTGCTCGGAAGTAGCGAATCTGGCATCGAACTTCTGCTCGGAGTTATCGAATCTGGCATCGAACTTCTGTTCCAGTGCATCTATTCTGCGATCGAACTTCTGTTCCAGTACATCTATTCTGCTATCGAGTTTCAGTTCCAGTGCATCTATTCTGCTGTCGAGTTTCAGTTCCAGTGTATCTATTTTGCTGTCGAGTTTCAGTTCCAGCGCATCTATTTTCACATCAAGGGCCCCTACCCTGGTGTCGACTCTTTGCGCCACCAGCTTGATTTCTCCCAGCAGATTGCGCTCCAGCGCCGCCAGTTCGCCATGCACGACGATTGCCGACCCCAGCACATCACCCAAGGCTGCCGCATGGGCTTCCGCTTGCTGCACGGGTACACCGGCCGAGGCGAGGCGTTTGGCGTAATCGAGGGTGTCGAACTGGATGGGCATATGCATGGACGCTCCTGAGATCCAGCCTAGCAGAAAAATCGGCAATTGCCAGTGAGGAGTGCGGTGGCGCTTGCCTTCCCATCAGCTTAATGGACAAGGGCGCTGGCGGTTTGCGACGGCGCAAACGCATGCAAAAAGGGCGCCGCAGCGCCCTTTGCAAGCTGACGGCGAGCGCCGCTTAGTTCATCAGTTCCTTGATGACTTTCACGGGCGCGCTGCCGTAGCTGAGGAATTGCTCGTGGAAATCCTTCAGCACGAATTTGTTGCCCAGCGCTTGCTTGCGCTGTTCGCGCAAGTCCATGATTTCGCTGTAGCCGCTGAAATAGCTGGTCAGTTGCACCGAGCTCAGCTGCACGCGGCGCCATTTTTCCGTCGCTTCACGCTTGGTCTGGAAGGCCTGGCGCGTCAGCAGGTCCAGCGCCTGCTCTTGCGTCATGCCCTGCACGTGCACGCTGTAGTCGAGGATGGTGTTGGTGACGCTGCGCAAGTTCCACTTCGAGTACATCAGCCACATTTCCGGCGCATTGTTGCCATAGCCCGATTCAAGCATCATGCGTTCGCCATACACGGCCCAGCCTTCAATCATGGCGCCGTTGCCGAAGATCGATTTGACCAAGGACGGCGACTTGTTGGCATACACGAGTTGCGTGTAGTGGCCAGGGATGGCTTCGTGGATGTTCAGGATCTGCAAGATCCAGTGGTTGTACTCGCGCAAGCTGCTTTCCGCCTGTTCCGCCGTTTCGCCGTCGAGCGGCGTCACGTTGTAATAGGTGCGGTCCTGCGGACGGTAGGGGCCGGGCGCCTCGATGCTGGCGCCGGCCACGCCGCGCTGGTAAGCGGGCGTTTCACGCACGACCAGGGGCTTTTTCGGGTCCATCGTCAGCAGGTTGTGGCTGGTCACCCATTCCTGCAACTCGGGAATCTGGCGGCGGATTTCCGGCACGAAATCGGCGGGCGCCACGTGATTGCTGGACAGCTTGTCGATCACCATGCCGATCTTGGCAGTGCGGTCCGCCGGCTTGGCCGTGGCGCCCATGGTTTTCACCCACAGCTCGTCGGACAGGCTATCCATGTGCTCAAGCAACTTTTCGCGCGCGGCCAGGGCTTTCTGGTACATCTGCTCGGCGCTCACGCTGGCCTGGATATCGTAGGCAAATTTCTGTTCGTACAAGTCCTTGCCGATGCGGAAGGAGCGCGCATTGCCGTTCTGTGCCAGCGCGGCATCCTGTTCCGTCAGCCAGGCCGCATAGCCTTGCACGGCCGAGCGGGCCGCGGCGATGCGCGCGTTGTACAGCTGTTTTTCGAGCGGCGTCAGGATGGACGCCTGTGCCGTCTTGTTCAGGTCATCAAGCACGCTGAGCACGCCGGCGCTCTGGGCG
This sequence comes from Janthinobacterium sp. PSPC1-1, assembly GCF_049897625.1. NCBI lineage: Bacteria > Pseudomonadati > Pseudomonadota > Betaproteobacteria > Burkholderiales > Oxalobacteraceae > Janthinobacterium > Janthinobacterium sp. PSPC1-1. Next base: position 79,322 of record NZ_JAFCWP010000009.1, read on the forward strand.
ATGGCCAGCTGCGTGTGTTCGCGCGTGGGGTTGACGATACTGGCGCGCGCGGCCGCATAGTATTGCGGCACGCTGGCGATGCGCTTGAGCAAGGTGCGCAGGCGCTGCGGCTGCGCTGCGTATTCCGTATTCAGGATGAAATCGATGGAGCCGGCCACGTTGTACTGGGCGGGATTCCATTCGAATTCGCGGAAGGTGGTCAGATACCAGCGGTCCGATTGCAGTTTATTCGTCAGCAAGGCCAGGTCGGTACGTTGCTTGTCCGACATTTTGCTGGCATTCAGCTTGCCGAACTTGCCCAGCCATTCTTCGATGAAGGCCAGTTGCTTCTGGCGGCTGGCCGCGTCGGGAATGCTCAGGTTGGCGGCGCCATCGTACTTGCCGACCGAAATCGCGCTTTCCGGGTCCAGGCGCCACAGGGCCGTGAGGAACTGGCCGCTCAGGTTATTCATGGAGCGGTCGCTGCTGTTCTCGCTGGCGACGGCGGCGACCGTGGCTGCCGTGGCGGCACTGACGACGGCCGCTTTCTTGGCGACGGTTTTTTTCTTGCTGCTGCTGGTACCGGCCTTGCCGTTCTTCTGCGGCTTCTTAGCGGCGCTGGCCGGTGTCAGGGTAAAGGCCAGCATCAATGCGGCGAGCGCAACTTTATTTCTTGTCAGCATAGTTTATCTCTTGAATATTTTGTTGTTTGCCATTATAAGAAAATAATAAACTTCTAATATAAGTAGCAAACAACTATTGAAAGGTTGGCTTTGCTTGCCAGGGCGGCCAAAGATTAGCATTAATTGCCGCGCTTGCGCAGTTTTTTGCCAGGCAAGCCAGCCCCGCTAGACGACGATGGCGCTGCTTTGCAGCATCTCCTGCTGACGCGCATTGATGGCCGCCACGGCATCCTTGCCGCGCGCCATGCCGGTGGCGTGGATTTCGATGTCTTGCGTGTAACGCTGGCTGACGCGCACCGTGTAGGACTGGAACAGCCAGCTCCAGAAATTGGTTTCGTAGACGGCTTCATCCATGTCACGCCATTTGACGCCCATGAGTTTCTTTTTCCACGGCAAGATGCCGGAGGCCAGCCACACGCCCGCCTCATCAATGTACAGCTGATAGCTGCGGATGGTCAGCAGGCGGTAGCCGACGATCAGGGCTGAGCCGATCAGTACCACGAAGGCGGCGCGCGCGTTGTACTTGAAAGCCAGCGGCAGGGCGGCAAAGAACAGCAGCACGGCAATGACGAAGGTGCTGACATAGGCCGTCCAGGATTTGCCGCACAAAAAGGTGGCGCGCTGGCCGGCGCTGGTGGCGATATAGTCGGTCATGGGGTGGCAGAGAAACAGGGAAAAAGGATCATCGCATGGAACGCCGTTTCCCCGTTCATTTTTTCAATCTCATGGCTTCAACCCTTCCTGCAGCATGCCCAGCATGTCGCTGGCCGACATGCGCGCGGCCGCGTCGCTGCCTTCCAACAGACTGTCGGCCAGGTCGCGCTTGTGCTGGTGCAATTCGACGATGCCTTCCTCGATCGTATGTTTCGCCACCAAGCGGTAAATGGTGACGGGACGCAATTGCCCCATGCGGTGGGCGCGGTCCGAGGCCTGGTCTTCCACGGCCGGATTCCACCACGGGTCCATGTGGATCACGTAATCGGCCGCCGTCAAATTGATGCCCATGCCGCCCGCTTTCAGGCTGATCAGGAAAACGTCGCCTTCGCCCGCCTGGAAGGCGTCCACGCGGCGCTTGCGCTCCTGCATGGGCGTGCTGCCGTCGAGATACTGATAGCTGACGCCATGCTGCTCCAGGTGCTGGCGAATGAGTGTTAAATGGTCGACGAACTGGCTGAAGACGAGCACCTTGTGGCGGTTTTCCAGCAAGCCCGACAGCAGCTCGGCGAAGGCCGCCAGCTTGCTGCTGGCCAGGCCCAGTTCCGGCGCCACCAGTTGCGGATTGCAGCAGGCGCGGCGCAGCTTCATGATTTCCGCCAGGATCTGGATGGCCTTCTTCGACGCCGGCCCTTCCACCATGGCCAGCTTTTCCAGCGCTTCGCGGCGCAAGGATTCGTACAGCGCCGTTTCCTGCGGCGACAGTTCCACTTCCAGCACGATTTCCGTGCGCGACGGCAATTCGGACAGCACTTGCGTTTTTGTCCTGCGCAAGATGAAGGGGGCGATCAGGCGGCGCAAGCGCAGGCGCGCGCCGGCGGCCGCCCGCTTGTCCTGATCCTTTTCGATCGGTCCCGCAAAGCGCAAATTAAACTGGTCGAGGGTGCCCAGCAAACCGGGGTTAATAAAACGGAACAGATTCCACAGTTCGCCCAAATGGTTTTCCAGCGGCGTGCCGCTGGCCAGCATGCGGAAATCCCCTTGCAAGGCCATCACGGCTTGCGAGCGCTTGGTGGCGCCATTCTTGATCGCTTGCGCCTCGTCAAGCACGATGGTATGCCAGCGCACGCCGGCAAACAGGGCCGCTTCCTGCTGCAGCAAGCCATAGCTGGCCACTACCAGGTCGAACGGCTGCAAGGTATCGAGCATGTCGGCGCGGTCGCCGCTGCCGAACAGTTTGATGTTCAGGGTGGGCGCAAAACGCTGCGCTTCGCTGATCCAGTTCATGCACACGGACGTGGGGGCCACGACCAGAGTGGGGCCGTTGGGCGCGCGCGCCAGGATCAGCGCCAGCGCCTGTAGCGTCTTGCCGAGTCCCATGTCGTCGGCCAGGCAGGCGCCCACGCCCCAGTGCGCCAGGCGCGCCAGCCATGCGTAGCCGGCCAGCTGGTAGTCGCGCAAGTCGGCTTGCAGGGTGCTGGGCAGCTGCGGCTGATAATCGTCGAGGGCGCGCAGGCGCAGCAAGTGTTCGCGCCAGAGTTTGTCGGCTTTCACGCCGCCCGCATCGTTGGCCAGCTCTTCCAGCGCGAAGGCGGCCAGCGGGTGGATGTGCACGCCATCGGCATGCGCTTCGCCATACGCGGCCAGTTCGGACAGGCGGCGGTGCAATTCGTCGCTCAGCGCCAGGAACTGGTTGTCGCCCAGGGCCACGAAGCGGCTTTTATTGTTCTGCATCAAGTCGAGCAGGGCGCGCAAATCCATCACCTTGTCTTCATCGATCTGCACTTCGCCGCTGGCGGCAAACCAGTCTTTTTCGCTCTTGATATTGAGGCGCATCTGGCCGCTGTCGATGCGTTTCGACACGCGCATGGTTTCGCCTTCGGGCCAGGCCAGAACGATGCCAGCGGGATCGAGCGCCTGCAGCTCCACCAGCAACTGCAAGCCCAGCGCTGGCTGGCCCAGCAGCCACTCGCCATGCTCCTCTTCCGCCTCTTCCAGCACCAGGCATTTTCCAATCAACTGGCGCTGCGCTTCGCGTTCCCCGTTCAGGTCGCGCCGTGCCTGCACAGCCCGGCCCGCCACGTCGGCAAACACGCTTTCGGCACCGCTGCCGGGCGCGTAATAGGCGCCGTTGTCGAGCAAGGGGCGCACCAAGATCTGCATCTTGAGGCCCTGCTGGTAGGGCAGCAGGTGCACGTGCAGGCGGTGGTCGGCCGTGATGACTTCCGCGTCGCCGGCGCCGCCGCCGATATCCGATTGCACGGTGACCATCGAGGAAATGGCGCCGATCGCTTGCATCACCTGTTTTTCCGCATGCAGGGGCACGGACAGGCCCAGGCCCACGATGGCGCCGATGCGCCGGTGCTCGTCGAGGATGTGCACCACGCGCAAGCGCGTCGGCGTTTCCCTCTGCACCACGACATTGCCGCCGTTGTCGGGTAATGGCGGCTGCATGCCCAGCCACAGCTGCCCCTCGTGCGACTTGATCAGCAGCTCGGGCGCGCCGGCGATCAGTTCCACGCGCGTGTCAGGATGGTCGAGCCAGAACACCAGCGGGTGGCCCACCAGCAAGATGGCGGCCTTGTCCAGCTCGATTTCATAGCGCGGTGCTGATGAATAATATTGTTTGAACGGTGCGATGCTGCCCGCCGCGCGGGCGTCCTGCGGCGTAAGGAAATCGATGTCGCCCGCCTCTTCGGCCAGGCGTTTGAGGCCCATGGCGCGGCCCTTGCTCCAGCCGCCCCGTGCGTCGCGTTTCTGCTCGCGCACTTCCACGGCCGTCAGGCCGAAACGCGGGTCGAACGCCACCAGCCACACCAGGCGCGAGACGCTGCCGATGGCTTCGGCGGGTGCGTTTTGCTGCAGGTTGATCAGCGCGCTCAGCTGGCGCTGCCACGCTTCCTGGCGCTCGAACCACGGCGCCATGTCCGTCAAGCCGTGCTGCGCCCGCTTGGACGTGGCGTAGCGCTCCTGCTGCGGCTCGCCCAGCAAGCCCAGCAAGCCGGCCGCTTGCGCGGCGATCAGGTCGTAGCCGGCCGCATCGGCTTGCTGCACCAGCAAGCGCAATTGATCCTTGCGTTCGCTCAATTGCGGTAGCGCCAGCCAGTAGTACAGCAAGGCCTGAAACAGCTGCGCCTGCAAGCCCGTTTCCCAGCTGCGCGTAGGGATCGCATCTGCTTGCAGCACGCCGGCGCGCACCAGGCGCAAGGTGTTCAACTGCTGGTAGACGATGCTGTCGTGGTTCGGTTGCGCATGCAGCGCGATATCGAGATAGGTTTCCGCGTTTTTCAGCAACTTGGCGTCGTTGCCGCGCAGCAGGGCCAGCACGTACAGGTGGCCGCCGATGCCCGTAAAGCACAGCTTGCGCTTGCCCGCCTCCTTGCGCAGTCCTTTCAGGGCCGTTTCGAAGCCCGCCACGGCGTGCGCACGTTCGCCGCGCAACAGGGCGATGCTGCTGTCGACAAACAGCGCCTGCGGCCCCTGCTGGCCTGCCAGGTAGCGCGCGGCGGCGTCGAGTTCGCCGCACAGCAGGGCATCTTCCGCCAGGGCCAGCGGCAGGGCGGCGCCGATATGGTCGCCAGCCGCCGCCTGGCGCGCGTGGTGCGCGCGCGCGTAGCTGCGGATGGCGTGCGCCGTGTCCGGCTCGCGCGGGGCGTTGCCCAGCAGCACGGCGAGGATGTCATCCTGCAGTTGCGGCATGACGAAAGACAGCATTTCCGGCTCGAACGGGCGGCCGAAAATCTCGATCAGCGGATGCAGCTGCTGCGCTTCATAGCACGCCATGCAGGCGGCCAGGATGGCGGCCACCTGGCGCACCTCGTCATTGCGCAGCAAGGCGATGCGCAGGCGCGCCACGCCTTGCCGGTAGCTGCGCAATTCCACATAGCCATCCCAGTTGCGGCGCACGGGGTTGATGGTTTCGATGGCCTGGCACAGGTCGCGGAACGCCAGGTGCTCGATGGCGGCGCGCATGGCGGGCCAGCGCAGCTTGGCTTCGCAGGCATAGCCGCGTCCCACCACTTCGGACGCCAGCGCGTGCCGCGTCAAATGTTGCAGCATGCCCGTGACGGTGAGCAGGGCAAACGGCGTGCCGTCCGGCTCGACGACATTGGCGCGCTGCAAGTGTTCATACACGGCATGCTTGCCCACCGGTTCGCCCGCAATGGCCAGCAAGGCCAGGATCATCTGTTCGTGCTGCTCCAGTGCGGCGAATTCGTCTAGCAGGAGCTGGTCTGAATGCGGGTCTGTCATGCGGGCAAATTGGCGATGTGCACGGGCGGCTCGCCGGCCGCCACGGGCAGGCCGAATACGCGCTGGTAGAAATACAGTTCCGCCTCCAGCGTGCGTACGATGTTTTCCGCCTTGCGGAAGCCGTGTCCCTCGCCTTCGAGCGGCACGTACGCGACGGGCACGCCGCGCGCCTGCAGGGCGTCGACCATCTGTTGCGACTGCTGTGGCGGCACCACCTTGTCATCGAGGCCCTGGAAGAAGATCATCGGGCGCGACAGTTTATCCGTGTGGTGGATGGGCGAGCGCTCAAGGTACAGCGCCTCGGCTTGCGGCTGCGGGGCGATCAGGTAATCGGTATAGCGCGATTCGAACTTGTGCGAATCGTCGTCCAGGCCCTTCAGGTCGGATACGCCATAGTAGCTGGCGCCCGCCTTGAAGACGTCGTGGAAGGTCAGCGCGCACAGGGTCGTCAGGCCGCCCGCGCTGCCGCCGCGCACGATCAGGCGCTCGGGGTCGGCCAGGCCGTTGGCGGCCAGGTAACGGGCGCCGGCGATGCAGTCTTCCACGTCGACGATGCCCCATTGTCCGCGCAGCGCGTCGCGGTATTCGCGGCCGAAACCGCTGCTGCCGCCATAGTTGACGTCGAGCACGCCGATGCCGCGGCTGGTCCAGTACTGCGTCGCCAGTTTCAAGGTATTGCTGGCCATGCTGGTGGGGCCGCCATGGCTGATGACGATCACGGGCGGCAAGGTGCCGGCCGGCGCCTGCACGTCGCCATTGGTCGGCGCATAGAAGAAGGCGTACGCCGTGCGACCGTTGCTGCTGGGAAAATTCAAGCTGCGCGGCACGGACAGGTAAGCCAGCGCGGGCAAGTGTGCGATCGATTGCGCCAGCACTTCCAGCTCATGGTTCGACAGGTCGATGCGCGCCAGTTCCAGCGCGATGGTGGGGCTGCCGCCCAGCAGCGCGACGAAGCCGGGGCCCACGCGCAGTTCGCGGATTTCCTGGTACGGGTGGGGAATCGGTTCCAGTTTCGCCTCGGCCACGTTCAATTGCGCCAGGTAGCTGACGCCGGCCTGGATATACGTGCAGACGATCTCGTCGTCCGACAGAAAACCGTACATGCTGGCGCCGAAAGTCCAGTGCGGCGTGGCAAATTCCGCTTCCATCGGGCACAGCGCCTCGATGTCGGCGCCGTGCAGGCGGTACAGATTCCACCAGCCGCTGCTGTCGGAAACGAAGTGCAGCAAGCCGTTCGGCGACCATTCCGGCTGGCAAATCGACTCGCGCGCGCCGCCGGCGATCAGGCGTGGCGACCCCAGGCTGCCGTCCGCGTGCACATCGGCCAGCCACAGTTCCGTGCCTTGCCACGGCAGGCGCGGGTGGTCCCAGCTGATCCAGGCCAGCTGGCTGCCGTCCGGCGACAAACGCGGCGCGGCATAAAAGTCGTGGCCGCGCGCCAGCACCGTGTCGCGCCCGTCGAAGCCGACGGCGGCCAGGCAGTTTTCCGGATGCGCGTGGCCTGCATCCGGGTGCTGTTCGCGCACGGCGATCAAACGGGATCGGGCCGCATCGACGACGAAGTCCGCGTGGCGCGTGTTGCCACCCGTGGTGAACGCTTCGGGCGTGGCGTCGCCGGCCACGCGGTACAGGCAATTGTCGGCGAAATGCGAAAAATACACGGTATCGCCGGCCACGGCATACGCGCCGCCGCCGTATTCATGCACGCGGGTGCGCACATTGAACGGTACCGGCGTGAGTTCATCGACACGCGCGCCGCGCTGGCGCAGCAGAGTATTGCGGCCGGCCTCGCTGGCGCGCCCGGCCAGCCAGAACACGTCGGCCCCATCCGCCCCGCCCAGGGCCAGCTGCGTCAGCGGCGAGGCGCCGGCGGCGACGATGGCCGCGCTGATCGGCGATGGCCAGATGCCATAAGGGGTGCTGGATGCGGTCGAGGTCATGCGGGCTCCGTATAGTGAGGGGATCAAGGGCCGCCAGGCAGGGTCAGGGCGCGCGGCGGCGTGCATCATCATAATGGAAGGGCTGGCACAACGAAAGTCATCGCTGTGCGTGGCAAATGCTGCAAAGCGGCACCGGAATCAATGAAATGGCGGCGATTGGATGCGATAATACCGCTTCTCCAAGCTCGATTGCCTGCCATGCCACAATTTGCTCCGCTTCAGAATGACACTTTCCTGCGCGCCTTGTTGCGCCAGCCGACCGAGCACACCCCTGTCTGGCTGATGCGCCAGGCGGGCCGCTACCTGCCCGAATACCGCGCCACGCGCGAGCGGGCCGGCTCCTTTCTGGGCCTGGCAAAGAATCCCGATTACGCCACCGAAGTGACCTTGCAGCCCCTGGAGCGCTTCCCGCTCGACGCGGCCATCCTGTTTTCCGACATCCTGACGGTGCCTGACGCGATGGGCCTGGGCCTGTATTTTGCCGATGGCGAAGGCCCGAAGTTCGAGCGCCCGCTGCGCACGGAGCAGGATGTGAAGGCCTTGCAAGTGCCGGACCTGGAGTCGCTCGACTACGTTTTCAAGGCCGTCACGCAAATCCGCACGGAACTCAATGGCCGCGTGCCGCTGATCGGTTTTTCCGGCAGCCCGTGGACCCTGGCGTGCTACATGGTGGAAGGCAGCGGCTCGAAAGAGTTCCATACCATCAAGAAGATGCTGTACAACCGCCCGGACCTGATGCACCACATCCTGGCCATTAACGCTACTTCCGTGGCGCAGTACCTGAATGCGCAAATCGATGCCGGCGCGCAAGCCGTGATGATTTTCGATTCCTGGGGCGGTGCGCTGGCCGATGGCGCCTACCAGGAATTCTCGCTGGCCTACATGCAGCAAGTGGTGGCGCAGCTGAAACGCGACAAGGATGGCGTCAAGATTCCCGCCATCGTGTTTACCAAGGGCGGCGGCCAGTGGATCGAGCAGATCGCCGACATCGGCGCCGATGCCGTGGGCCTGGACTGGACCGTCAACCTGACGCGTGCGCGCCAGCTGGTCGGACATAAAGTGGGCTTGCAGGGCAATCTCGATCCGGCCATCCTGTTCGCCAGCCCCGAGCAGATCCGCGCTGAAGTGGCGAAAGTGCTCAGCGCCTTTGGCGCGCCGTCGGCAGGCACGGGTCACGTGTTCAACCTGGGCCATGGCATTTCCCAGTTCACGCCGCCGGAATCGGTGGCAGCCATGGTGGAAGCCGTGCACAGCATGAGCCGCGCCATGCGCAGCGGCCAGTAAGAAAGTACCGCTTCCCCTGGCGCAGGGGTAGAAAAGGCAGGCTTTCCAGCGAAAGCCTGCCTTTTTCTTTGCTGCGCCTTAGCAAGAAATACCGACTTATGCACAATTTTTTTTGCTGCGGAAATAAGAGGCAGTCGAAAATCCATGCCCGGGGATGCTCTGCAAGTGCTTGATTATTAAGAAATAAAAAATGCCTTGCCCGGCGGACTTTGTTGCAATTGATAAGGTTATTCTTCCGTCTGTCAGCCTTATTCCTTCATTGTCCACAAAGTTATCAACAGATTCTGTGGATAAAATTGAAAAGTATTTTGTTAACCGATACTTAGCGTCGATGTTCAGATTTCACCTGAAGTGCATGTTGCACTGCATGATCATTCAACAATGTTTCGCCGCCCGCCAGGCAAAACCGAACGCTTGCCCGGCAATTGTCAACTTTGCCTCAATATGGCGGAGATTTTTACGCAGGGCATGCATCAAAACGGTGCTTATTCCTGCACAAAAAAATCAGAAATGGTTCAGTTATGCACAGCGGCGGAAATGCCCCACGGATTTATCGCCTTCCGGGGATCAATTTTTAAGTCATTGATTTTAAATAGTTAATTTTTCTTGCGTGCCCCTCTTGACGGCGATCAAAATTTTCTGTCCACATTTTTGTGAAAGTTAATTTTGCTTTGTCCACAAAGTTATCCACAGAATTTTCTTCAGGCATGATGACACGCTGTCCCGCCTGCTGTTAGGCGTTTGACGGACGAAACAAGTATCATGGCCCGCTGGCTTGATGCCTGACCTCCCGACGCGCGATTGACCCTGCCGCGCGTTTTTTATAAGATAGGCCAACTCCCCATGTCGCAGTGCATTTTGACGTCGTGCATCCTGAAAGTCGCGCTCGACACGCCCCTGAACGCCCTGTTCGACTACCGCTGGAACGCGGCGGCGGATGCGGACGCCGGCGCGGACGTACCGCTGCCGCAAGTGGGGCAGCTGGCGCTGGTGCCGTTCGGCCGGCGCGAAGTGATGGGGCTGATCGTCGGCATCTCAAGCAGTACCGACGTGCCCGCCGCGAAATTGAAGGACGTGCTGGCCGTGCGCAGCCAGCTGGCGCCGCTGTCGGAACAGTGGCTGGCGCTGGCCGCCTTTGCCGCCGATTACTACCAGCGTCCGCTCGGTGAAGTGGCGCTGCCGGGTTTACCGAAGAATCTGCGCGTGCTGACCACCGTGGCACTGGACCGCGCCATCAAGAAGCTGGCCAAGCTGGCCGATGCGCACGATGGCACGCCGCTGAACATGCCGGCACTGAATGCCGCCCAGCAGGAAGCGGCGGACGCCATCGGCGGCGCCCGGGGTTTCAAACCGACCCTGCTGTACGGCGTGACGGGCAGCGGCAAGACGGAAGTATATCTGCAAGCCTGCGCCCAGGTGCTGGCGCGCGAGGACGATGCGCAAATCCTCATCCTGGTGCCGGAAATTAACCTGACGCCCCAGCTGGAAGGCAATATCCGCGCGCGCTTTCCCGGCGTCATGCTGGCCACCCTGCACAGCAGCCTGTCCGAAGGCGAACGCATGCTGCACTGGCTGGCCGCCCACCAGGGCCAGGCGCGCATCGTGCTCGGTACGCGGCTGGCCATTCTGGCCTCCTTGCCGAAACTCAAACTGATCGTTATCGACGAGGAACACGACCCGTCCTACAAGCAGCAGGAAGGCTTGCGTTATTCGGCGCGCGACCTGGCCGTGTGGCGCGCCTGGCAATTGCAGATTCCCATCGTGCTGGGTTCGGCCACGCCCTCGCTGGAAAGCTGGCACCACGCGCAAACGGGGCGCTACCGCAAGCTGGAATTGCGCGAGCGGGCCGTCAAGAACGCGGTGTTGCCGCGCGTCAAGATCCTCGACATGGAGCGTGACAAGCCGAAAGATGGCCTGACTTCGCATCTGATAGCCGCCTTGAAGCTGCGCATGGAGCGCGGCGAGCAGTCGCTGCTGTTCCTGAACCGGCGCGGCTATTCCCCGGTGATCTGCTGCGAATCGTGCGGCTGGATCAGCAATTGCACGCGCTGCACCTCGTTCATGGTGCTGCACAAGCCCGAACACCGGCTGCGCTGCCACCATTGCAGCCTGGAATTGCGCATCCCCCGCCATTGCCCCACCTGCGGCAATGTCGATCTGCAACCGCTGGGACGCGGCACGCAGCGGGTGGAAGAAGGCTTGCAGCAACTGTTTCCCGAGGCGCGCATTTTGCGCATCGACGCCGATTCCACGCGCAAGAAGGGCAGCGCGCAGGAAGCGTTCGACACCGTGCACCGGGGCGAAGTGGATATTTTGATCGGCACGCAGATGGTGGCCAAGGGCCACGATTTCAAAAAGCTGACGTTAGTGGGCATTTTGAATCCGGACACGGCCCTGTTTTCGCAGGATTACCGCGCCAGCGAACGCCTGTTCGCCCAGCTCATGCAGGTGGCGGGCCGGGCCGGGCGGGCCGCGCAGACGGAAGGGGGCAGCGTCAGTGAGGTGCTGATCCAGACGCGCTATGCGCGCCATCCGCTGTATGACGCCGTCGTCAACCACGATTACGACCATTTCGCCACGACCTTGCTGGAAGAGCGGGCGCAGGCGGCGTTGCCACCGTACCTGTTCCAGGCCCTGCTGCGCGCCGAGGCGCCCGAGCTGGCCACGGCCATCGAGTTCCTGCAGGCGGCCAAGGAGTGCATGGCGCACCCGCAGGTGACCATCAATGACCCGATTCCCATGAGCATGACGCGCGTCTACAACGTGGACCGTGCCCAGCTGCTGCTGGAATCGCCCTCGCGGCCCGCGCTACAGGCGTTTTTAAAAGAATGGTTAAGTGAGCTGCGCGCCATGAAGTCACGCGTGAAATGGTCGCTGGAAGTGGACCCGCTCGATATTTAAATTAAGTCACTGAATTAGTTCAGATACGCGCGCGCCGACTTGACGATCTGCTCCGACAGCAGCTTGGTAAACGGCGTGTCCAGGGTCCAGGCATGCCAGCTCAGCGGTACGTCCAGGGTGCTGCCCGGCAGCAGATCCACGAGGCGCTCTGTCGCCAGCGCTGGCGCGGCCAGGCGCTGCGGTATCAGGCCGTAGGCCAGGCCATCCTGGACGCAGCCGCGGCGCGCCGCTTCCACCGGTAAGGTGTGGTGCGGAAATGGTTCACGCATGCTCAATTGTTCAGCAAGGAAACGCGCCAGCAAGCCGTGCTGGCCCACCACGGCGGGCGCCAGTTGCACCGCTTCGGCACTGAAACCATCGCCGAACCAGTGGCCCGCAAACACGGGCGTGGCCACGCAGACATAGCGCAGCATGCCCAGCGGCGTGACGCTGGTGGCCGCGGCCGCGTCAATCGCTGTGCCGGACTCGGCCGACACGCAGCCAAACACGGAGCCGTCGCGCACCATCTGCAAGGCGCTGTCGCTGTCGGCCAGGCGCACGTCGAGCTGGCAACGGGGCGGCGCCAGCAGGGCGGATAAAGTGTCGGCGAACCAGGTGGCCAGGCTGTCGGCATCGATGGCGATGGCGATTTCCGGCATGCTGACGCTGTTGCCCAGGTCGATGTCGAGCGACGCTTCCATCAGCTTGACGTTGCGGTGATGCACGATCAGGCGCTGGCCCAGGCCCGTCGGCACGGCCGGCTGGCCACGGATGATCAGCAAGCGCCCGCTGGCGTCTTCCAGCGCCTTGATGCGCTGCGAGACGGCCGACTGGGTGATGCCCAGCGCCAGGGCGGCCTTGTCGAAACTGCCATGGCTGGCAACGGCGTCCAGCACGGCCAGCGCGCGATAATCGAGTGATCCCATTAGCTCAGCTTATAAATTCTAAAAATGATTAGTTATACTAATACATATATTGCAGCAAAGTAAAACCTTATTTTCGGCAAACGGGTAGTATCGAACGCTGTGAGCAACCTCAGTGGGATGGACAGCAGGATGAAAACACTACAAGTGGATGTGGCCGTGATCGGCAGCGGCACGGCCGGCATGACGGCGCACAAGGCGGCGCGCATGCAGGGCAAGCGCGTGCTGATGATCGAAAGCGGGCCGTACGGCACGACCTGCGCGCGCGTGGGCTGCATGCCCAGCAAACTCTTGATCGCGGCGGCCGAGGCGGCCCATGCGGTGGCTGCCGCGCCCGCTTTTGGCGTGCATCCGGGCCCCGTGCGCATCGATGGCCGGCAAGTGATGGCCAGGGTACGCAGCGAGCGCGACCGCTTTGTCGGCTTCGTCCTCGACGGCGTCAACGCCATTCCCGAGGAAGAAAAACTGCGCGGCCATGCACGCTTCATCGCGCCCGGAAAATTGCAGGTGGATGAGCATACCCTTGTCGAGGCCACCAGCGTGGTGATTGCCACCGGTTCCACGCCCATCGTGCCGCCCGAATGGCAGGCGGCGGGAGAGCGCGTCATCACCAGCGACGCCGTATTTGAATGGACGGACTTGCCAAGCTCCGTGGCCGTGGTCGGCAGCGGCGTGATCGGCCTGGAGCTGGGCCAGGCGCTGGCGCGACTGGGCGTGCGTGTGACCATGTTTGCGCGCGGCAATAAAGTCGCGCAACTGACGGACCCGCTGGTGCTGCAGGAGGCGGGCGCCGTGCTGGCGCGCGAACTCGACATCCGTTTTCAGACCAGCGTCGCGCACGTGGAAAAAACGCCAGACGGCGCCGGCATCCTGCTCACCAGTCGCGATGGCGATGGCCAGGAAAAAACCGAGCAGTTCGCGTATCTGCTGGCCGCCATTGGCCGCCGTCCGAACGTGGACCAGATCGGCCTGGAAACGGCGCAAATCAAGCTCGACCGCCACGGCATCCCCCTGCATGACCCGCACACCATGCAGTGCGGCAAGAGCGCGATCTTCATTGCGGGCGACGCCGACAATGCCATGCCGCTGCTGCCCGAGGCGGCCGACGAGGGCCGCATCGCGGGCGACAACGCGGCGCGCTTTCCTGACGTCAAACCGGGCTTGCGCCGCACGCCGTTGACCATCGCCTTCACGGAGCCGCAGATCGCCACTCTGGGCGCCACCTACCAGCAATTGTGCGTGAGCCACGCGGGCCGCTTCGCCGTCGGTGCCGTGTCATTCGGCAATCAGGGCCGCAGCCGCGTGATGCTGCAAAACCAGGGCTTGCTGCGCGTGTATGCGGAGTTTGGCAGCAAGCGCTTTCTCGGCGCCGAGCTGATCGGCCCACGGGCGGAACACTTGAGCCATTTGCTGGCCTGGGCATGCCAGGCACAGCTGACGGTGCCGGCCATGCTCGACATGCCGTTTTACCACCCCGTCATCGAGGAAGGCGTGCGCACGGCCTTGCGCGAACTGGCGCTGCACCTGGAAAAAGACCCGGAACACGCACCGGGCTGCGCCGATTGCTCGCCTGGCGTCTGATGCAATTTTGATATTTACACAATTTTGTAGACAAGCGCACATGATTGCGCGATCATCGTTGCCACATTGGAATATTGATTAAAAGCAAAAAACATTTCAAATGGTATATGGCCACGACCACCCGATGGTAAAAAGGGTGGCGGCTAGCGATGACGGAGACGATGTGAAAATTCGGCGCATTTATGCGGGAGAACTCGCCCTGGGCGTGGCCCTGCCCTGGGACGTGCATGATGAGACGGGCAGCTTGCTGGCCAGGCTGGGCCATGTCATCAGCAGCGAGAACCAGATCGCATTGCTGCTGGCGCGCGGCGTCATCGCCGATACCAGTGCCGACGTGCCGCGCACGGCGACGGAAGCGCCGTCGGCCCTGCGCATGCTGAACCTCGTCACGGCGGGGCTGGCCCTCGTCTTGCCGGCCATTGCCGCCGGGCAGGTGGGCAGCCACGCGTCCTTGGTGCCGCTGGCGCAGCTGGTGGAAGAGGCGGTGGCACTGGACGCCGACGTGGCGCTGGCCTGCATCCTGCACAACCAGGGCGCGGGCGACTTTGCCGTGCGCCACAGCGTCGACACGGCCGTCATCACGGCCTTGCTGGCGCGCGCCCTGAAACTCGATGATGGTGTGATCCGCAGCGTGCTGCTGGCGGCGCTGAGCATGAATGTGGGCATGCTGGAACGCCATGCGGATTTCCAGCACAAGGCGGGCCCGCTGGACGCGCAGGAACGCGCCTATTTGCGCGCCCATCCGCAAGCGGGTGTCGACTTGCTGCGCGCGGCCGGCGTGACGGACGCCGTCTGGCTGCAGGCCGTGCTACAGCACCATGAAAATATCGATGGCAGCGGCTATCCGCTGGGCACGCAAGGCGAGGCGATCGGTATCGGCGCGCGCCTGATCATGCTGGCCGACCGCTATTGCGCGCGCGTCTCGAAGCGCAGCTATCGCCAGCCCTTGCTGCCGAACGTGGCCCTGCGTGAAATGCTGATGGCCGACAAGGCCACGCTGGATGCGCCGCTGGCCTCGCTGCTGGTGCGCGAGCTGGGCATCTACCCGGTCGGCACCTTCGTCAAACTGTTGAATGGAGAAATCGGCGTCGTCACGCGCAAGGGCTTGAATGCCACCACGCCCCACGTGCAGTCGCTGATCGGCCCGCGTGGCGCGCGCCTGGACGTGCCGCTGCGGCGCGATACGCGCGTGGACTTGCACGCCATCCGCGAAGTGCTCAGCGCAGAGCAGGCGGGGCTGCAGTTTCGCCCCGAGCAGTTGTGGGGCCGCAGCGCCAGAGCTTAATTCAGTTCAGCAAGCCCGCATCCAGCCGTCCCTCGAGCGCCAGCTCGCGCATGATGCGCACCGTGTCGATGTCGGATTCCTTGTAGGCGGAGCGGCGGAAGTCGTCGTACAGGGCGTTGGCCGCATCGGTGGCCGCGTCGTGGCCGTCGTCGTACTGGAAGCGCACCCACAGGCTCGCTTCATCGGGCATCTCGATGGTCATCACCAGCGAGGACGCGCTGATATCCTGTTGCGCCGGCACTTCGTAGCGCACCTGCATTTGCGGCACCAGCACTACCCTGTCGTTGATGACCAGCTCGCCATAGCGCAGGCTGCGCGCGAAACCGGCGTCGCAGCGCTCGCTGATCTGGCATTCGTCCAGGTGCGGCACGAACAGCCTGGGTGACTCGGCGCGCAAGACCAGGCCGCGCCAGACTTGTTCCAGGCTCAGGGTGTCGATCAGCGGGTTGAGCGGATCGTTGATTTCAATCAGGTGTTCAAATTTCATGGGACTGTCATTCGGTAAGTGGGCGCGCACGGGCGATATAGGCGGAATGGTACTCCAGGCTTGACATCGCCGCACGCATGGCATGGGCCAAGATGGCGGCAATTGGCGAGATATCAATGCCATTGCCTGTTTTTTACGCAGATCTTGCCGTGCAAATGGGGCGCGCGACGCTGTTACAATGGGCTGCTGTTCCCTGCGGAAATACCCTGATGTCCAAAGCACCACAGTTCGGTCTGAATGCGCCCCAAAGCGAAGCGGTTACCTACCTCGACGGCCCTTGCCTGGTGCTGGCGGGCGCCGGTTCGGGCAAGACGCGCGTGATCACGCAAAAGATCGCCCATCTGATCGAAGACCGTGGCTATGACCCGCGCACCATCGCCGCGCTGACCTTTACCAACAAGGCGGCGCTGGAAATGCAGGAACGCATCGCCAAGCTCTTGAAGCAACCGCGCCAGGCCAAGCAGCTGACCGTGTCGACTTTCCACTCGCTGGGCGTGAAAATCCTGCGCCAGGAAGCCAATGGCGTCGGATTGAAAGACCGCTTTTCCATCATGGACAGCGACGACTGTTTTTCCCTCGTGCAAGACCTTGCCATTACCACCGATAAACAGGTGATACGCGGCATTCAGAACGCCATGTCCTTGTGGAAAAACGGCCTGATCGACCCGGACATGGCGCTGGCGCAAGCCAAGGATGAGGACGAGGCGAACGCGGCGCGCATCTACCGCAGCTATGTGGCAACGCTCTCCGCCTACCAGGCCGTCGATTTCGACGATCTGATCCGCTTGCCGGTGGAACTGTTCCGCAACAACGGCCCCGTGCGCGACAAGTGGCAGCGCCGCCTGCGCTACCTGCTGGTCGACGAATACCAGGATACGAATACGTGCCAGTACGAACTGGTGAAACTGATGGTGACGGGCATCGGCAAGAAGCCGATGTTTACGGCCGTGGGCGACGACGACCAGGCCATTTATGCCTGGCGCGGCGCCACCGTGGAAAACCTGAAGACGCTGGAGACGGATTTCCCCGACTTGCGCGTCATCAAACTGGAGCAGAATTACCGCTCTACCATGCGCGTGCTGAACGCGGCCAATGCCGTCATCGGCAACAACCCGAAACTGTTTGAAAAGTCGCTGTGGTCGGAACATGGCCTGGGCGAGCCGATCAAGGTGCTGGGCATGCAGACGGACGAGCAGGAGGCGGAGCAGGTCGCCATCATGATCTCGGCCGACCATTTCGAGCGCAAGAACAAGTTTTCCGATTACGCGATTTTGTACCGGGGCAACCATCAGGCGCGCATCATCGAGCAGTGTCTGCGCAAGGAACGCATTCCGTACACGATTTCGGGCGGCCAGAGCTTCTTCGACAAGGCCGAGATCAAGGACATCATCAGCTATCTGCGTTTGCTGGCCAACGAAGACGACGACCCGGCCTTCATTCGCGCCGTGACGACGCCGCGCCGCGGCGTGGGCCAGTCGACCCTGGAGGTGCTGGGCGCGTTTTCGGGCCAGTGGCAGTGCTCGCTGTTCCAGGCCGTGTTCAAGGGTGGTATCGAGGCCAAGCTGACGGACCGCCAACTGGGGCCATTGCGCGATTTCTGCAACTTCATCAACGACCTCGAATCGCGCGCCAGCCGTCCCGGTGCGGCCGGCAGCGGCGACAACGCGGCCGAAGTGCTGGACGACATGATGAAGGAAATCCACTACGAATCGTATCTGTACGATGCCTTCGAGGAACGGCAAGCGCAAAGCAAGTGGCAGAACGTGCTGGAATTCGTCAACTGGCTGAAGGAACGGGGCAGGGGCGGCAAGGACCGCGACGGCGAAGAAAAGAACGTGCTGGAACTGACACAGATGGTGGCCCTGATGACCATGCTCGAAGGCAAGGACGAAGAGCAGGATGCCGTGCGCATGTCCACCTTGCACGCCTCGAAAGGCTTGGAGTTCCCGCACGTATTTCTGGTCGGTGTGGAAGAGGGCATCTTGCCGCACAAGGGCGACCCCGACGCACCGGCCGAAACCATCGCCGCGCGCATCCAGGAAGAGCGCCGCCTGATGTATGTGGGCATCACGCGCGCCCAGCGCACCTTGCACGTCACCTGGTGCAAGAAACGCAAGCGGGCGGGCGAGCAAGTCCATTGCGACCCGTCACGTTTCATCAAGGAAATGCAACTCGATGTGGGCGACGCCGTGCCGACCGAGTCGGAAATCATTTCGCCCAAGGAACGGCTGGCGCGCATGAAGGCCTTGCTGGCCACGCCGAAGGCTTAAGCGGCGTTCACGCTTCCACGGCGCCGTCCGGCGTGGTTTTTGGCACGATGGCCAGCTGCATGCCCAGCGCATCGAGCATCTTCAAAATGGTTTCGAAGCGCGGCTTGCTGCCTTCGCGCAAGGCTTTATACGCGCCTTCGCGCGTGATGTCGGCCCTGGCCGCCACCTTGCCCATGCCGTAGGCGCGCACCACGTCATTCATGGCCGACTGGAACAGCTCGGCGTTGCCGGTGGCGACGATTTCGCTCATGTAGGCGGCCACGGCGGCTTTGCTGGTCAGGTGTTGCGTTGGGTCAAATTTGCTCAGGCCTAATGCTTCCAGGTCGTCGAGGTCGAACGTGTCACTGTGAATGTCTTGGTTCATTTCTGTCGTGCTCCTGTGGATGCCGCCGCCGCTTTCTTCAGGGCCGCCTGCCGGGCTTTCAAGTCCCTGAGGATCGCTTGCGCCTGCTTGATGTCGCGTTGCTGGCTCGATTTGTTTCCACCCAGCAGCAACAAGATCAGGGTGCCCCGATTCGTTTCGTGAAAATACACGCGCCAGCCGGGTCCCGTCTGTAAAAAACGCAGCTCGCACACGCCTTCGCCCACTGGCCGCCAGTCGCCCTTTTTTCCGTGCTGCAAATGCTTGATGCGCGCATCAATGGCGGCGGCCGCCACGTCGTGCAGGGAATCTTCCCAGCGCCGGTATTCGGCCGTCTTGCGCGTATCGATCAGGTCAGGCAAAGTGGATACGTCCAGTGTAATCGTTCGTTCTCATTCGTCAAGCGGTTTGATTCAGCCATCAGGGGAGAATAGGCAGAAATGGCCACCTGACCGATGGGGAATGGACGAGGTTTGTCCTGGCTCACGCCGCTGCGGCGGTAGAATGCCGCTTTCAGTCAGGAATCACCGAGAGCACCATGGACAATGCAGAACAGATGGAAACACGTTTCGTCGATATCGAAATCAAGCTGGCGCAGCAGGAAGACCTGGTCGAGTCGCTGAACCAGATGGTGTACCAGCAGGGCAAGCGCATCGACCAACTCGAGGCGATGCTGCACAAGCTGGGTGAGCACGTGCGCGACGGGGCGCAGCAGGCAAACGGCGGACTGGTGAACGAACGTCCGCCGCACTATTAATCAAGGAAATTGCCTGGTTACCGCTGCTCGTCCAGCGCGGTCCATGTCGGCAACTGGTGCTTGCGCCGGTCGCGGGCATAGACGCTGGCCATGGCGATGCCAAACAGGCTGCCTGCCGCGCAGGCCGCCACCAGCGCCGCCAGGGGCGATAACGGGGTGCCGGCATCGGGCCGCGACCAGAAAAAAAACCACATGATCAGGCCCCAGAACATGCCGAACCAGAGCCCCATGCCGAGCGCGGCACGCAGGAAGGACTGGAAATGCGGCGGCGGAACTTGCACGCCGGCCTTCCACAACAGGCGTATCAGCGGCGGCGCATAGTGGCTGCGAGCCATGCCCGTGTTGCTCAACAGTGCCAGGGCGCGTGTCTTGCGGTGCTCAAAGCTCATGGATTCTCCGTGTATTGTTGCCTAATGGATACTATATGCCATACAGGTCAGCTGAGTATTGATATTTTTCATTGGTACGGGCAGAGGAGCTGCCGTATTGGCGTGCATGTCCGGAGAGTCGAGCATGAAAACCTTTCATATATGGGCGTATCGCTACCATCAGTAGTTGCGGGTGACGCAAGTGTGTCAGGCTGTTATTATTTCAGGCTGGCCCGCGACATAATCGCGGCTCTCTTGCGTTTCTTGAAAGAAGACATGACCCGTCCTACAATGCTCGTCATCGCCGCCAGCCTGATGCTGGCACCAGCCGCCGCCGCTTTTGCCGCCACCACCGTGCCCACCACTGCCGCTACCGCGGCCGTCGCCTTGCCCGCCTCGAACCCGTTTGCGCAGGCCAGCAGCCTGCCGTTCAACTATCCGCCGTTCGACAAGGTGCAGGATGCCGACTACGCACCCGCCTTTACAGCAGGCATGGCCGCCAACCTGGCGGAAATCAACGCGATTGCCAATAATCCGAAAGCGGCCACGTTCGACAACACCATCGTCGCCATGGAACGCTCGGGCCAGCTGCTGAGCCGCGTGCGCACCGTGTTTTCCGTGATGTCCGGCTCGAACACGAATGAGACGATCCAGGGCCTGGAACGCGAACTGGCGCCGAAAATGGCGGCCCACAGCGACGCGGTCATGCTCAACGACAAGTTGTTCAAGCGCATCGACAGCCTGTACGCCAAGCGCGACAAGCTGGGCCTCGATGCCGAATCGAAGCGTTTGCTGGAACGCTATCACACGGATTTTGTACGCGCGGGCGCCAAGCTGTCGGCGGCTGACAAACAAAAGCTGCGTGCCTACAACGGCCAACTGGCGGCCCTGTCGACCAAGTTCGCGCAAAATGTCTTGAAAGAATTGAACGCCTCGGCCGTCGTCATCGATACGCGCGAAGAACTCGACGGCCTGTCGCCGGCCGCCATCGAAGTGGCTGCCGGCCTGGCCAAGAAGCGCGGCCTGGACGGCAAATACGTGATCGCCCTCGTCAATACGACGGGCCAGGCGCCGCTGTCGCTGCTGACCAACCGCGCCGTGCGCGAACGCATCATGGCCGCCTCGCAAGCGCGCGGCAGCCGTGGCGGCGAGTTCGACAATACTCAGGAAGTGCTGGAACTGGCGAAACTGCGCGCTGAACGTGCCGCGCTGATGGGCTACCCGAACTACGCTGCGTATTCGCTGGAAGACCAGACGGCGCACGACACCACCGCCGTGAACGCCCTGCTGGGCGAGCTGGCGAAGCCGGCCGTCGTCAATGCGCGGCGTGAAGCGGACGATATCCAGAAGGTCATCGATGCAGGCAAAGGCGGCTTCAAGGTGGGCGCTGCCGACTGGGCCTTCTATAGCGACAAGGTACGCGCCGAACGCTACAACTTCGACGAGACGCAACTCAAACCGTACTTTGAAATGCACAGCGTATTGACCAAAGGCGTGTTCTTTGCCGCCGGTAAATTGTATGGCCTCACCTTCAAGCAGCGCACCGACTTGCCCGTCTACACGTCCGACATGCTGGTGTACGACGTCTTCAATGAAGACGGCACGCAGCTGGCCATCTTTACGCTGGACCCTTACGCGCGCAGCAACAAGCGCGGCGGCGCCTGGGCGAATGCCTACGTGGGCCAGTCGGGCTTGCTGAACCGCAAGCCGGTGATTGCGAATAACCTCAACATTCCGAAGCCGGAAGCGGGCCAGCCGACCCTGATGACGTTTGACGAAGTCAACACCATGTTCCACGAATTCGGCCATGCGCTGCACGGCATGTTTTCGAACGTGAAATACCCGCGCTTCGCCGGCACCAGCGTGCCGCGCGACTTCGTCGAATACCCGTCGCAAGTCAATGAAATGTGGGCGCTGTGGCCGGAAGTGCTGCAAAACTACGCCAAGCACTACCAGACGGGCGCGGCCATCCCGGCCGAGCTGCTGGCGAAAGTGACGGCGGCCGACAATTTCAACCAGGGCTATAAAACCACGGAATACCTGGCGTCGGCCCTGCTGGACCAGCGCTGGCACCAGCTGACCCCGGCACAGATCCCCACCGACGTGCTGGCGTTTGAAAAAACCGCCTTGGCGGAGGCCGGCGTCGATTTCGCGCCGGCGCCGCCACGCTACCGCACCACGTATTTCTCGCACGCGTTCGCGGGCGGCTACTCGGCCGGCTACTACGCGTATCTGTGGTCGGAAAAGCTCGATGCCGATACGGTCGAATGGTTCAAGGAAAACGGTGGTTTGACGCGCAAGAACGGCGACTGGTTCCGTAATAAACTGCTGTCGCGCGGCGGCAGCGCCGATGCGCTCGACATCTACCGCAACTTCCGCGGCCGCGATGCGAAGATCGAGCCGCTGCTGGAACGCCGTGGCCTGAGCGTTAAACAAGCCGGCAAGTAAACAGGGGTATTCCCGGCATCAAAGCCGGGTGCATGAAAAAGGCTGCCAAGCGATTGGTAGCCTTTTTTATTTGGCAATGTTGATTGCAAACCGTGGTAAACCGCGCATTTGGCGTGATGCACCACAGGATCGCCCATGTTGGATGACGCCTGTGTGACAGGCTGCTATGATCTGCCACTGGCCCGCGACGCGATCGCGGTTCTTCCCCGCGCTTCCTGAAAGATGTCATGATCCGTCCACAACTGCTCGTCATCGCTGCCAGCGTCATGCTGGCCCACGCCGCTCCATCCGCCCTGGCCGCCACCGCTGCCAACTCCGCACCCGCCGCCATCAGTGCCCAGAATCCCCTGTTGAAAGTCAGCCCGCTGCCATTTCAGATGCCGCAGTTTGGTCTGATCAAGGATGGTCACTACGCGCCGGCGTTTGCCGAAGGCATGAAACGCCAGTTGGCCGAAGTCAACGCGATTGCCAACAACCGCCAGGCGCCCACGTTTGAAAACACCATCGTGGCCCTCGAGCGCACGGGACAGCTGCTGCACCGCGTGCAAAGCATCTTCAGTAACATGACCTCGACCAATACCAATGCCGTGCTGGAAGCGGTGGAAGTGGATGTGTCGCCCAAGCTGGCCGCGCATGGCGACGCGATCACCCTGAATCCAAAACTGTTTGCCCGCATCGACACCCTGTACGCCAAGCGCGACAAGCTGGGCCTCGATGCCGAATCCTTGCGCTTGCTGGAACGTTATCACACGGATTTCGTGCGCGCCGGCGCCAAGCTGTCCGATGCGGACAAGGAAAAATTGAAAGCCTACAACGCCGAGCAGGCAGGCCTGGAAACGGCCTTCGCGCAAAACGTGCTGAAGGAAACGAATGCCAAGAGCATCGTCGTCGACACGCGCGCCGAACTGGCAGGCATGACGGACAGCGATATCGATACGGCTGCCGCTGCCGCCAAGGAACGCGGCTTGAACGGCAAGTTCCTCATCGCCCTGGTCAACACCAGCGGCCAGCCGCCATTGGCCGTATTGACGGATCGCAAGACACGTCAGCGTTTGATGGATGCCTCGCTGAACCGGGGCAGTCAGGGCGGCGAGTTCGACAACCGCGCCATCGTGCTGAAGCTGGCCAAATTGCGCGCCGAACGGGCCACCTTGCTCGGTTACGCCAATTACGCCGCGTACTCGCTGGAAGACCAGACGGCCAAGACGACGACCGCCGTCAACACCCTGCTGTCGGAACTGGCCAAACCGGCCGTCGCCAACGCGCGCCGCGAAGCGGCCGACTTGCAGCAAGTGGTCGATGCGGAAAAGGGCGGTTTCCAGGTGGCAGCGGCCGACTGGGCCATCTACACGGACAAGCTGCGCAAGCAACGTTTCAACTTTGATGAAAACGAGCTGAAACCGTACCTGGAACTCAACAGCGTGCTGAACAACGGCGTCTTCTTTGCCGCCAATAAACTGTACGGCATCAGCTTCAAGCAACGTACTGATTTACCGGTGTACAACCCGGACGTGCGCGTCTACGACGTGACAGACGCCAACGGCAAGCCGCTGGCCCTGTTCATCGCCGACTTTTATGCGCGTGGCAACAAGCATGGCGGTGCGTGGATGAATGAATACGTGTCGCAATCATCGCTGATGGGCACGCATCCTGTCATCGCCAACCAGTTGAATATTCCGAAGCCGCCTGCGGGCCAGCCGACGCTCTTGACCTTCGATGAAGTGACGACCATGTTCCACGAATTCGGCCATGCGCTGCACGGCATGTTTTCGAACGTGAAATACCCGCGCTTTGCCGGCACCAGCGTGCCGAGCGACTTCGTCGAGTATCCATCGCAAGTCAATGAAATGTGGGCCGTCTGGCCGGAAGTGCTGCAAAATTACGCCAAGCACTACCAGAGCGGCGCGGCCATGCCGCAGGAATTGCTCGACAAGGTCACGGCGGCGAAGAAATTCAACCAGGGCTTCATGACCACGGAATACCTGTCGGCGGCCCTGCTGGACCAGCGCTGGCACCAGCTGGCGCCAGCGCAGATTCCGACCGACGTGCTGGCCTTTGAAGCGGCATCGTTGAAAGACGCTGGTGTCGACTACGCGCCCGTGCCGCCGCGCTACCGCACCAGCTACTTCTCGCACAGCTTCTCGGGCGGATACTCGGCGGCCTATTACGCCTACCTGTGGTCGGAAAAGCTGGACGCGGAATCGGTCAACTGGTTCAAGGAAAACGGCGGCCTGACGCGCAAGAATGGCGACTGGTTCCGCAGCAAATTGCTGTCGCGCGGCGGCAGCGTCGATGCGCTGCAACTGTTCCGTGACTTCCGTGGTCGCGATGCTACCGTGGAACCATTGCTGGAACGCCGCGGCTTGAATGCCAAGTAAGTCGTCCTCATCTGAAGCTTGCGTTGCGTTGACATGGCGCACGCAAGCTTTCTGTGCCAGCGGCGTAGAATTGAGTAAGATGTAAATGAAGACGTAATCAAGGCAGTCGAAAGAGTATATGAGTCAGCAAGATTTGAATGGTATTACCCTGGAAGGTATCGTGACGCGCCTGCATGCCCACTACGGCTGGGACGGCCTGGCCAAGCACATCGATATCAATTGCTTCATCAGCGATCCCAGCATCAAGTCGAGCCTGAAGTTTTTGCGCAAGACCCCGTGGGCCAGGAGCAAGGTGGAACAATTGTTTCTGGACACACAATTTACGGACTGACAGGAAAAAGATATGGATAGCAAACTCAAGGAATCGCTGCAACAGCTGCAATCGACCATCGCATCTGGCGATCCTGTGGATGAAGAAACGCATGGTTTGCTGCAAAAGCTCAATGGTGATATTCAGCAACTGCTGGAAAAGCGCGCCGCGCAGGAACAGGACGAAGAGTCGACCACCTATGGCCTGGCCGAGCGCAGCCAGGAATTGTCGGCCAAGTTCGCCGTCAAGCATCCGAAACTGGAGCCGGCGCTGCGGGAGTTGGGTGAGATTTTAGCCAATATGGGTATTTGAGCAAGTCTTGAGAAATGCCGGGCCCGTTCCTGCGGGAAAGGGCCACATTTCCCCAAGTGATTGAAAAATAAACGTTTTTTATACGAAAATCCAACAGTAAAAAGCAGGCCGTCAGGTTGGAAATGGCCAATTCCGGTACAATCCGTACCCTATGAGCTCCCCTACCAATTTATTTGCGACCGTTCCCAAGCGGTCTGCCCGCGCTGCTGTGGCGCCTTTCCTGCCGATGTCGCGTGCCGAGATGGACGCGCTGGGCTGGGACCAGTGCGACGTCATCCTCGTCACGGGCGACGCCTACATCGACCATCCGAGTTTCGGCATGGCCCTTGTCGGCCGCCTGCTCGAAGCGCAAGGCTACCGCGTCGGCATCATCAGCCAGCCGGACTGGCTGTCGGCCGACGCCTTCCGCATCCTCGGCAAGCCGCGTTTGTACTACGGCATTACCGCCGGCAACATGGATTCCATGGTCAACCAGTACACTGCCGACCGCAAGATCCGCTCCGACGACGCCTACACTGCGAATGCCGAACCGAATAAACGCCCGGACCGCGCCGTCACCGTGTACGCCCAGCGCGCGCGCGAAGCGTATCCCGACGTGCCGGTGGTCATCGGCAGCATCGAAGCGTCGCTGCGCCGCATCGCCCATTACGATTACTGGTCGGACAAGGTCCGCCGTTCCGTCTTGCCCGATTCCAAGGCCGATCTGCTGATTTTCGGCAATGCCGAACGGGCGCTGGTCGACCTGACGCACCGTCTGGCTGCCGGCGAAAACATCAAGGATATCCGCGACTTGCGCGGCACGGCCTTCATGGTGCCGTCCGGCTGGTTGCCCGGCGACGACTGGGGCGTGCACAATTCCACCCGCGTCGATGTGCCCGGCAAGGTCGATCCGCACTACAGCCCGTACGAGATGGTGCAGGAAGACAAGACCGCCTGCGCCACGGAAAATGCCTCGAAATCGGCCGAAGTCATCAAGCCGATCCGCATCATGAGCCGCGAAGAGCGCCTGGCCATGGCCAAGGAAAAGCACGACAAGACCGTCGTGCGCCTGCCCGCCTACGACGTCGTCAAGGATGACCCCGTCATGTATGCGCACGCTTCGCGCGTGTTCCACCTGGAATCGAATCCCGGCAATGCGCGCGCCATGGTGCAGGCGCACGGCGAACGCGACGTGTGGCTCAATCCGCCGCCATTGCCGCTGGCCATGGACGAGATGGATGGCGTGTACGACATGAATTACGCGCGCGCGCCGCACCCGAGCTATGGCAAGGCGCACATCCCGGCCTGGGAAATGATCCGTTTTTCCGTCAACATCATGCGCGGCTGCTTCGGCGGCTGCACCTTCTGCTCGATCACGGAGCATGAAGGACGTATCATCCAGAGCCGTTCGGAACCGTCGATCTTGCGCGAAATTGAGCATATCCGCGATAAAACCAAAGGCTTTACGGGCACCATTTCCGATATGGGTGGTCCGACGGCGAATATGTATCGCCTCGCTTGCAAGGACAAAGAGATCGAAGTGTCGTGCCGCCGCCTGTCGTGCGTGTATCCGTCCATCTGCGTGAATCTGGGCACGGACCACAGCAAGCTCATTTCCCTGTACCGCAAGGCGCGCGCCATTCCTGGCATCAAGAAAGTGCTGATCAGCTCGGGCTTGCGCTACGACCTGGCCGTGCGTTCGCCCGAATACGTGAAGGAACTGGTGACGCACCACGTGGGCGGTTTGCTGAAGATTGCGCCCGAGCATACGGAAGAGGGCACTTTGTCGAAGATGATGAAGCCTGGCATCGGCGCGTATGACGAGTTCAAGGAAATGTTCGACCGTTTCTCGCTGGAAGCGGGCAAGAAGCAGTATTTGATCCCGTACTTCATCGCCGCCCATCCGGGCACGACGGACCTGGACATGCTGAATCTGGCCCTGTGGCTGAAGAAAAACAATTTCAAGCTGGACCAGGTGCAAACCTTCATGCCCACGCCGATGGCCATGGCGACGACCATGTATCACACACGCAAGAATCCTTTGCGCAAGGTCACGGCCGACTCGGAAGTGGTGGAAACGGCGCGCAGCGGCAAGATCCGCCGCACGCACAAGGCTTTCCTGCGCTACCAGGACCCGGCCAACTGGCCGATTTTGCGCGAAGCGCTGGTCAACATGGGCCGTGGCGACTTGATCGGCAATGGCGACAAGCACTTGATTCCTGCCTGGACCTCGTCCGAGTCGGGTGGCCTGGCCGCAGGCGAACGCAGCCGCCAGACGCATGGCGCCGGCACGCCGGACAAGTTCAAGGTCACGCCGGGCAAGAACCGCATCGCCCTGGGCGGCACGGCTGCTGCGCCGAAAGCATCGGCGGCGGAATCGAAAGTGCGGCCCTCGATCTTGTCGACCATCAAAACGAAGGCCAAGCCGGCCGCCGTGTCGATGGGCCGTGGCAGCAAGCCGCCCGCCAAGGGCGGCCATGCCGCACCGGCACGGGGTGGGCGCAAGTAAACTGCCCTCGGCGCCTCGGGCATCGCCTGAAAACCCGGCAACGCGGACTGCGTTGCCGGGTTTTTTGCTTTCCGCGCACCAAGATGGTGCGCGACACCTGCTTGGCGGCAGGATTTTTACCAATATTTAAAAATTGAATAGAGCAAAAGGCAATTTTCTCTTGTGGCAACTTACTGTTTGAAAATATACTCGTTGCATATTTAGCCGTACGGCAACAAAGCTGCCATTCTGGCAAGCGATACAGGCGTACGGCGTCAGCGTTGATATGAAAAGAGATGCCAATTGAAATGCCCTTCCTGCCAGGCCGAGAATAAACCGGGTGCAAAATTCTGTTCTTCCTGTGGCACGACGTTTGCCGTTGCCGCCGCCGTTGCCACCCCGGTGCCAGGCAAATCCTGTGGCCAGTGCGGCCATGATTGCAAGGCCGATGCCAAATTCTGCCCCAAGTGCGCGTTCAGCTTTGCCGTGGCGCCCGTTGCCGCAGCGGTGCCGCCGCCTCTGCCGGAGCCCATCATTGCGCCGGCCATCGAGCCCGTGCCTGAACCTCTCCCGACGCCAGTGGTGAAATCTGTCGCGGCACCGGCGCCGCCGCCCGTGCTGGAAAAGCGCCAGCCGGAAGCCATGCCCGCTCCTGCACCAGAACCTGTCCCCGCGCCCGCACCTGTCCCCGCGCCCGCACCTGTCCCCGTTCCCGCACCCGCCAGCGTGCCCGAAGCGCCAGCCGACAACCCGGCCGGTGGCAGCCGCGTAAAGCTGATTGCTGCAGCCGTCGCAGCGGTAGTGCTGCTGGGCGGTGCAGGCGGGTATTATTTCCTGTCAAGCAAGCCGCCAGCGACTCCGCCGGCACCCATGCCAACTGTGCAGCCGGAACCTGCGCCTGCCGCCGAAAAGCCGCTGGTCATCAGCGACCCTGCGCTCGATGGCGCCACGACGGCCGATTTCGCCGCGACACCGGCTGCGGCTGCGGACGAACCCGCGCCGGTACCGGCTGCCGTTCCTGCTCCGGCACCGGAGCCAGCGCCAGCGCCAACGCCAGCCCCGGTCGTGGAAAAGCCCGCCAAGCCCGTCAAGGCAGCAGCGCCAGCTGCCCCCGCCAACAAGGCTACCGGGCTGGAAAGCGTGATCACGGAGAGCCTGTCGGAAGCGAGCCACTGCATGAGCCAGCGCAAATACGACTGTGCCATTGCCAACGCGAATGCCGTGTTGCGCATGGACAAGGGCAACCGCTACGCGCTCGACATCAAGCGCAAGGCAAAAGACGCGCAAGACAAGGCGCTGTCGCAAATCCAGATCGAGTAAGCCGCGCTGCTTGCCTTCCCCCTATTTTGTTCCTCCCGGAGAATAACGTGAAAAACTTGAAACAAATTGCCAAGCCCATGGTGGCGCTGCTGGTTGTGTCCTCGATGCTGGCCGGTTGCGCCGCGCCGGGTGGCCCTGGTGCCACTGGTACCACCACCGCAGGCACGGAAGCGGCCAGCGGTGAATGCAATACGGCCATGCTGGCAGGCATCGGCGCTGTCGTGGGCGGTTTGCTGGGCGGTGGCACGAATACCGTGCGCGGCGCGGCCTTGGGCGCCAGCCTGGGCGCACTCGCCTGCGTGGCTTTGAATTATCAAAGCCAGCAAGTCAAGACGGCGCAGCAGGTGCAGGCCGACTATAAGGTGGCCAACAAGGGCAAGCTGCCCGAGCAGTCGACCTTGGTGAAGTATGAGACGGCCTTTACGCCATCTTCCGTACGTCCGGGCCAGAAGGCGCAGACCAATTCGTATATCGAAGTGGCAGCCGGCACGCGCGATCCGAACCCGCTGGTGGAAGAAGAATTGAGCCTGTACAAGCCAAATGGCGACCTGATCAAAACTGTGCGCAAGGTGGTCAGCAGCAATAACGGCAGCGGCGCCTACAAGGGCGGCTTCTCGATTCCCATGCCCGAAGGCGTGCCGCAGGGCATTTACCCCGTGCGTACCGCCTTGTACCTGAATAGCAAGCGTGTCGGCGGCCAGGACGTCAAACTGCAGATCGTCCAGCGCCAGGCGCCTGCGAGCGAGCTGCAACTGGCGCTGGCCTACTGACACTGCAATACCACGGGGCGGCCAGGCAGGCCGCCCCATCCCGATTTCCCCCTTCCAGGCTAGACATGACCATTTCCACAGAAGCACATAAACCGTTTCCCTTTTCCTCCGCCGTAGGATCGCTGATCGAAGCGACCGACGCCATCAAGAATTTCCGTGCGATTGCCCTGCTGGCCCTGACCTTCATCGGCGCCGTGCTCGTCGGTGGCGTGCTGATGATGCTCGCCGGCAGCATGAGCAGCCCGCTGCTGGCCTTTTTCGGTGGCTTGATGGCCTTCCTGGTGATGTTTTACGGTTCCAACGCCGTGGGCATCTTGCTGATGCGCGATGCGCAGGGCCAGCCTGGCTTGAGCCTGGTTGATGCCGTGCTCGTCTCGCTGTACACCAGCCACCGCCTGATCGCAGTCGTCTTCCTGGAATTTTTGATCGTGCTGGCGGCCATGATCGCCATCGCCATCATCTTGTTCGTTTGCAAAATTCCCGTGCTGGGCCCCGTGCTGTACGCGGTGGTCTTCCCCTTGTCGGCCATCGTGCTGGGCGTGCTGGTGTTTGCGCTGTTCTACGTGATGTTGCCGCTGGCCGGCCCCGCCGCCTGGTCGGGCGCCAGCGTGTTCCAGATCATTGCCCGCCTGAACCAGATCGTGCGCACCAAGCTGGTGTCGGTGATCCTGCTGGAAGTGCTGCTGTTCCTGATCACGTCGTTTACCGCGCTGCTGATCTTTGGCGTGCTGGGCACGGGCGTGTCGCTGACCACGGGCATGTCGGCTGGCATCTTGGGCCTGGGCGACCAGATGAACATGTACGCGCTGGCCTCGGGCCTGGGTGGCGGCAGCGGTTCTGGCTATATCATCGCTGCCGGCCTGGGCGGCGGCTTGCTGATGGCGGCCGCGGCCGTTGTACCTGGCCTGATCTTCACCAAGGGCGTGTGCATTATTTACCTGAACGCCACGCGCAATGTCGATTTCAGCGCCTCTGAAGCGAGCCTGAACGACGGCCTGGCGGTGGTCAAGAAAAAGGCCGAGGAAGCGCGTGAACGTGCGCGCGCACTGGCCGAGCAGGCGACGGCTCCAGCCGCTCCAGCCGCTCCAGCTGCTCCAGCCGCCCCGGCAGCGCCAGCTGCTGCGCCGGCTTGCCCGAATTGCAAGGCACCGGTCGCGTCCGATGACGTGTTCTGCGGCGAATGCGCGCACAAACTCAAGTAAGGCTGACCATGGCTCACTTCTGCACCAAATGCGGCACGGCCTATGCCCCGGGCGCGCGCTTTTGCGATGAATGCGGCAATACCTTGCCTGCCGCGGCAGCGGCAGCACCGGCGCCGGCCAGTCCGGCCGGGGCTGGCGTGCAGCGGCGCCACGTCATGATTGCCGGCGGCGTGCTGGCGGTGGTGATCGTGGCAGGTGGCGCCCTGGCGTGGCTGCTGGCGCCCGAAGCGGCCTCGGCCAGCAGTTTCAGCCGCGCCATCGATGCCCACCTGACTGCCGACGAGGCGGCGCGCGACAAGTTGCTCTGCTTGACCAACTTGCCGTACCAGAAGGAAGAAATCCGCGTGGCCTCGTACGACAGTTCCACTCGGCAATGGCTCGATATCCTCGTGCGTAGCGGGCTGTATGCCGCTCCCGTCGAGCAAAGCAGCGGTGGTTGGGTTGCGCAATCGCAATTTGTCTACGCGCTGGCCGCTCCGGGCAAGGCGGCCTTGCGTGGCGACAAGCTGTGCGTGGCCAAGGGCGTGAAAGTGGCCAAGGTCAGCGGCTACGATCAGGTGCGCGACCTGGGCGCACAGCACGTGGCGATGGCCAAGGCCACCCTGGTATTGACCGATGAGGCGGCGTGGGTCGCCAAGTCGGCGGACCGGGCACTGATCCTGCAACGCTTACCGGACGGCGACCTGGAAGTGCGGTTGCCGCTGGCGCTGGTCGACAAGCAATGGCAAGTCATCGACGAAGCGCAGATGAGCCAGGCGGCCATGACCGGTGTGATAGGCAAAGCGCCGGCCGTGCAGGGCGCGGGCATGCTGGACAAGCTGAAGAGCGCGTTCCGCTTTGGTGGCCACCCGGCTGTGGGGAAATGGCAGGCGGCGATGGGCAATGTCCTGGAATTTACAAGTGACAGCGTGATCAATAACGGGACCTCGACTAAGGCCACCTTCACCACCAAAGGCAATACCGTGACGATCACGCCGGAAGGCGCGGGCGATGCGGCCATGGACATTATCGTCAGTGACGATGGCAGCACGGCGCAGATCAGCATGGGCGGCATGCGGGTGACCACCCTGCGGCGCATGCGCGATTAAGCGGCGAGTCAGGCGGCGCAGCGTGCCGCCTTGCATCATTCCAGAAGCCCGGCCATGCCGGGTTTTTTTACGCCCGCCAGGCAGCGGCGTGCCCGTCAATTTATCTTGACACCAAGATAGTTTATACTCACACTGGATTTTTATCTTAATGTCGAGATAGTTGCATGGCCTCTTCTTCTGCCCGTCCCGCCTGGGGCGATATTCTGCTCACGGCGCTGGCTCCCCTGATCTGGGGTTCCACGTATATCGTCACATCCGAACTGCTGCCGCCGCACCGCCCTTTCACGGCGGCCCTGATCCGCGTGTTGCCGGCCGGCTTGCTGTTGCTGCTGCTGATGCGGCGCCTGCCAGCGCGGCGCGAGTGGGGCCGCGTGCTGATTCTTTCCGCACTGAATATCGGCGTGTTCCAGGCGCTGCTGTTCGTCGCCGCCTACCGTTTGCCGGGCGGCCTGGCGGCCGTAGTGGGGGCCATCCAGCCTCTGCTGGTGATGGGCCTGGCCTGGGGCGTGGAAGGGCGCCGCCCGGCCCGCCTGGCCTTGGGGGCCAGCGTGCTGGGCGTGGCCGGCATGGGCGTCCTATTGTTGTCGCCGCGCACCGTGTGGGAACCCGTCGGCATCGCCGCCGCGCTGGGCGGCACGGCTTGCATGGCGGCCGGCACGTACCTGACGCGGCGCTGGAAGCCGGACTTGCCCGTGCTGGCGCTGACGGGCTGGCAATTGCTGCTCGGTGGCCTGATGCTGGCGCCCGTCGCCTGGCTGGCCGATGCCCCGTTGCCGGCCTTGTCCCTGCAGCAGGTACTGGCTTACGCCTACCTGTGCCTGGCCGGTGCCCTGCTGGCGTATGCGCTATGGTTTCGCGGCATCGCCAGGCTGTCGCCCGTGGCCGTGTCTTCGCTGGGACTGCTCAGTCCCCTGATGGCCGTCGTGCTGGGTTGGGCCCTGCTGGGCCAGGCCATGACGGGCTGGTCGATGCTGGGCTTGCTGCTGGTGCTGGCCAGCGTGCTGGCGGTGCAGTGGGCCAGTGCCCGTCCCGCAACAAACTCCTGACTTCTGCGCATTTCTCCTCGGCAGGCCGATCGCATCGGCCTGCCTGTCTCCCTCTGGGCGCTGCCTTTTTGCTGCACCGCACATACTGTTTTGCTTGCACTGTAATAGGGCATTGAGGCACTATTCGCTTCGCGCAAACGTTTGCGCGCAATGAAATTCCATAAAAGCATGCTCGACACGTGCTTGACCAACAACTCTGGAGACGCTCATGACATCCCGTATTCGCCTGAAAATGATTGCCGCCGCTGTCCTGGTGTGTGCCTTGCCCGCCGTGCCGGCGATGGCGCAGACACCTGCCAAACCGAAGGTGGCGCTGGTGATGAAGTCGCTTGCCAATGAATTTTTCCTGACCATGGAAAATGGCGCCAAGGCGCATCAGAAGGCGAATGCCGCCAAGTACGACTTGCTGTCGAACGGCATCAAGGATGAAACGGATACGTCGAGCCAGATCAAGCTGGTCGAGCAAATGATCGTCTCGCGCGTCAACGCGCTGGTGATCGCGCCGGCCGACTCGAAGGCGCTGGTGCCGGTGCTGAAAAAGGCCATCGACGCGGGCATCATCGTCGTCAATATCGACAACAAGCTCGACGAGAGCGCCCTGAAAGAAAAGGGCATTACCGTGCCGTTCGTCGGTCCGGACAACCGCAAGGGCGCCAAGGTCGTCGGCGACTATCTGGCCAAGCAGATCAAGAAGGGTGACCCCGTCGGCATCATCGAAGGCGTGTCGACTACCTACAACGCGCAGCAGCGTACCCTGGGTTTCCAGGACGCCATGAACGCGGCCGGTGCGAAAGTCGTCAGCGTGCAGTCGGGCCAGTGGGAAATCGCCCCTGCCAACACGGTGGCGGCCGCCATGCTGAACGCCAACCCGAATATCAAGGCCTTGCTGTGTGGTAACGACAACATGGCCATCGGCGCCATTTCCGCCATCAAGGCGGCCGGCAAGACGGGCAAAGTGCTGGTCGTCGGCTATGACAACATCAACGCCATCAAGCCGATGCTGGCCGATGGCCGCGTGCTGGCCACCGCCGACCAGTTCGGCTCGCAGCAAGCCGTGTTCGGCATCGAGACCGTGCTGAAAGCGCTGGCGCAGAAGAAGAAACAGGCCGAGCTCGGTGGCGTCATCGAAACCAAGGTCGAACTGGTCGCCAAGGGCGCCAAGTCCTGATCGCCTGATCGTTTGATCCCGCCGGGGCCGACGGCGCTTGCTCACCGAGCAGGCGGCGCCGGCCCCGCCGCCACTACTGCGGAGTTTTATCATGCCCACCGACATACCCCCGGCGCCAGCCGCCATTCCCCTGTTAACGCTCGATAACATCGGCAAGTCCTATGTCGGCCCTGTGCTGGGCGGCGTGGGCCTGCGCTTCGCCGCTGGCCAAGTGCTGGCGCTGACGGGCGAAAACGGTGCCGGTAAAAGCACGCTGTCGAAGATCATCTGCGGCCTGGAGCAAGCCACCACGGGCACCATGCTGCTCGACGGCAAGCCTTACCAGCCCGCCTCGCGCGGCGCCGCCGAGGCGCTGGGCATCCGCATGGTGATGCAGGAACTCAATTTGATTCCCACCTTGTCGATCGCGGAAAACCTGTACCTGAAAAATTTGCCGCAGCGTTTCGGCTTCATCGACCGTACGCGCCTCGAACGCGATGCGCGCGAACAGATGGAGAAAGTGGGCTTGGGTGGACTCGACCCGTGGACCCTGGTCGGCGAGCTGGGCATCGGCCACCAGCAAATGATCGAGATCGCGCGCAATTTAATTGGTTCCTGCCGCCTGCTGGTGCTCGATGAACCGACAGCCATGCTGACGCACCGCGAAGTGGAATTGCTGTTCCTGCAAATCGAGCGCCTGAAGGCCGAAGGCGTGTGCATCATCTATATTTCCCACCGCCTGGAAGAACTCAAGCGCGTGGCCGACCGCATCGCCGTGCTGCGCGACGGCCAGCTCGTGTGCGATGACGATATCGCGGGACACTCCGCCGCCGACCTGGTCAGCCTGATGGTGGGCCGTTCCGCCGATGACGCCGTCGACCTGAGCGGGCGCAGCATCGGCGCGCCGCTGCTGCGCGTGCGTGGCCTGGCGCGCGGCAAGGTGGTCAACCCGACCTCGTTCGACTTGCGCGCCGGCGAAATCCTCGGCATTGCCGGCCTGATCGGCTCGGGCCGCACGGAATTGCTGCGCCTGATCTTTGGCGCCGACCGCGCCGATGCCGGTGACGTGTTTCTCGGCGACAGCGAGGTACCCGCCGCCTTGCACTCGCCACAGGCCGCCGTGAAAGCGGGCATCGCCATGATCACGGAAGACCGCAAGGGCCAAGGCTTGTTGCTGCGCCAGTCCATCGCCGTCAACACCACCCTGGCCTCGCTTGACACCGTCAGTGGCGCAGGCTGGCTCAATGATGCGGCCGAAGCGTCGGTGGCCGACGACTATATTCAGCGCTTGGGCATCCGCTCGCGCAACAGCGCGCAAACGGTGGCCGAGCTGTCCGGTGGCAACCAGCAAAAGGTGGTGATCGCCCGCTGGCTGTACCGCGACTGTCCCGTGATGCTGTTCGACGAGCCCACGCGCGGCATCGATATCGGCGCCAAGTTTGATATTTATCAGGTGCTGGCCGAACAGGCGCGCCAGGGCAAGGGCCTCGTCATCGTCTCGAGCGACTTGCGCGAGCTGATGCTGATCTGCGACCGCATCGCCGTCATGAGCGCCGGCAGCATCGTCGAGACCTTCGAGCGCGGTGCCTGGAGCCAGGACGCGCTGCTGTCGGCTGCCTTCTCCGGCTATTTGACCCCCACTTCCACTCCAGCTGCGGCCTGATCCGCCGGAAAGATTCCCATGACCACCAATTCCTCTCCTTCGTATCTGCAGCGCAGCCTGGCCGATCTGAAAAACTATGCGGGCCTGATCGGCGCTTTGCTCGCCATGTGCGTGCTGTTCTCGTTTGCCAGCGAAAACTTCTTTACCCTCGCCACCCTCAGCACCCTGTCGAACAACATCCCGACCCTGGTGGTGATGGCCGTCGGCATGACTTTTGTCCTGATCATCGGCGGCATCGACCTGTCCGTCGGTTCGGTGATGGCGCTGGCCGCTTCCGTGCTGTCGCTGGCCGTCGTGCACTGGGGCTGGCCTGTGTGGAGCGCGGCCCTGCTGGGCATGTTCGTCGCCGCCCTGTGCGGCGCGACGACCGGCCTGATTTCCGTCGGCTGGCGCATCCCCTCGTTCATCGTCTCGCTGGGCGTGCTGGAAATGGCGCGCGGCCTGGCGTATCAGGTGACCAATTCGCGCACGGAATACATCGGTAGCGCCGTTGACGGCATCAGCTCGCCCATCGCGTTTGGCCTGTCGCCGGCCTTCATCGCCGCCATCGCTATTGTTGTGATCGGCCACCTGGTGCTCACGCGCACGGTGCTGGGACGCCACTGGATCGGCATCGGCACGAATGAAGAAGCCGTGCGTTTGTCCGGCATCAATACGAAGCCGTCAAAAGTGCTGGTGTTTGCCTTGATGGGCTTTCTGGCCGGCGTGGGCGCCCTGTTCCAGGTCTCGCGCCTGGAAGCGGCCGACCCAAACGGCGGCGTGGGCATGGAATTGCAAGTGATCGCCGCCGTCGTGATCGGCGGCACGAGCCTGATGGGCGGGCGCGGTTCCGTCATCAGCACGTTTATCGGCGTGTTGATCATTTCCGTGCTGGAAGCGGGCCTGGCGCAGGTGGGCGTATCCGAACCCGTGAAACGTATCGTCACGGGTCTGGTGATCGTCGCCGCCGTGGTACTCGACACTTACCGCCGCCGCGGCGAGCGCGCATAATTACAGGAGAAAGCGCGGCCAATGGCAACCATCAAACAAGTGGCGCAGGCGGCGGGGGTGTCGTTTACCACCGTGTCGCACGTCCTCAACAATACCCGCCCCGTCAGCGACGCGGCGCGCCGCGCCGTGCTGGCGGCGGCGGAACAATTGCATTACGTGCCCAGCGCCCTGGCGCGCTCCTTGCGCAGCCGCAGCACGGGCACCATTGGCCTGATCATTCCGAATAATACGAATCCGTATTTTTCGGAAGTGGCGCGCGGCATCGAGGACAGCTGCTACGCGGCCGGCTACAGCGTGATCTTGTGCAATTCCGATGACGACCCCGTCAAGCAGCGCGACTACTTGAACGTGCTCTTGACCAAGCGCTGCGACGGCCTGATCCTGTCCGCGCTGGCCGACAGTGATGGCGAACTGCTGCGCAAGATGAAGGTGCCGGCCGTG
This sequence comes from Janthinobacterium sp. PSPC1-1, assembly GCF_049897625.1. Lineage (NCBI taxonomy): Bacteria > Pseudomonadati > Pseudomonadota > Betaproteobacteria > Burkholderiales > Oxalobacteraceae > Janthinobacterium > Janthinobacterium sp. PSPC1-1. Next base: position 116,607 of record NZ_JAFCWP010000009.1, read on the forward strand.
CTGCTCGACCGCGCGCCCAGCGACCTGGCCATCGATGCCGTGGCCGTCGACAACCGCGCCGGCGGCGTGCTGGCCGCGCGCCATTTACTGGGGCTGGGACGCCGGCGCCTCGCTTGCATCGCCGGTCCCCGCGAAGTGAGCATTTCCAATGAGCGCATCGCCGGCGCGCGCAGCGCCATGGCGGACGCGGGCGTGGTCCTGGCCGACGCCCTGTGCCGCCATAGCGATTTCACGAGCGCGGGCGGCTATGCGGCCGCGCTGGATTTGCTGGCGTTGCCGCCAGACCAGCGCCCCGACGCCTTGTTCTGCTGCAATGACCTGATGGCTTTTGGTGCCCTGCGCGCCGCCGCCGAGCGGGGCATTGCCGTGCCCGTGGACCTGGCCGTGGTCGGCTTCGACGATATCGACCTGGCCAGCTTCGTGCATCCGGCCTTGAGCAGCGTGGCGCAAAACACGCGCGAACTGGGACACATCACGGCCGCCTGCCTGCTGGCGCGCATTGCCGACCCCACCTTGCCGCGCCAGCAGCGCAGCATCGCCCCCGAATTGCACGTGCGCGGTTCCAGCGTGGCCGCCACGGTAACTTCTGCTGTACCTACTTCTTCTCCTGCAACTGAACTGATGGGAATGACATCATGATCGTGGTTATCGGCAGCATCAATATGGACCTGGTCTTGCGCGTGCCGCGCATGCCCCTCCCCGGCGAAACCCTGACGGGCGGCGCGTTTCGCACCATTCCTGGCGGCAAGGGCGCCAACCAGGCCGTGGCCTGCGCGCGCCTCAGCGGCAAAGTGGCCGCCGGTGGCCAGCAAGTGGCCATGGTCGGCTGCGTGGGCGATGACGCGTTTGGTGTGACCCTGCGCGCGGCCCTGGTGGGTGACGGCATCATCGACAGCCACATCACCACCTTGCCCGGTGTCGCGTCCGGCATCGCCTCCATCCTGGTCGATGACAACGGCCAGAACAGCATCGTGATTGCCGGCGGCGCCAACGATCTGTTGAGCCCCGCGCACATCGACGCGGCCAAAGAGCTGATCGAGCAGGCCGATATCGTCGTGCTGCAGCTGGAAACGCCGATGGCCACCGTCGTGCACGCCATTAAACTGGCCCGTTCGCTGCGCAAGACGGTGGTGCTGAACCCGGCCCCGGCCGCCAGCCTGCCGGCAGGCGTGCTGGAACTGGTCGACTACCTGATTCCGAATGAAATCGAAGCGGCCATGCTGGCCGGCGTCAGCCCGCAAGGCGCGGATGCCAAGGCGCTGGCCGCCGCCCTGCAAAAGCTGGGCAGCGACAACGTCATCATCACGCTCGGCTCCAAGGGCGTGCACGCGGCCCTGTATGGCGGCGATTATGATTTCGCGGCCGAAGTGGTGCAAGCCGTCGACACGACGGCCGCCGGCGACACCTTCATCGGTGGTTTTGTCGCGGGCCTGGCGTCCGGCATGGACGAGGCGGAAGCGATTGGCCAAGGCCAGCGCGCAGCCGCCTGGAGCGTCACCAAGCCCGGTGCGCAAACCTCGATTCCCCACTTGCACGAGCTGTTCTGAGACCATGAAAAAAACACCACTGCTCAATATTGCTCTGTCGCAACTAATCGCATCGCTCGGTCATGGCGACATGCTCGTCATCGGCGACGCGGGCTTGCCGTCGCAGCCTGGCGTGCCCCTGATCGACCTGGCCCTGACGCGCGGCATTCCCGGCTTCATTGATACCGTGAACACGGTGCTGAGCGAAATGCAAGTGGAATACCATTTGCTCGCCAGCGAGTTACCGCAGCACAACCCGGCCATGGCGGCGCGGGTGGCGGCCCTGGCCTTGCCCGATGCGCGCCAGGTGACGCACGAGGAGTTCAAGCAATTGAGCAAGGGCGCGCGCGCCATCGTGCGTACGGGTGAGTGCAGTCCGTATGCCAACATCATTTTGGTGGCGGGCGTCGTGTTCTAGCGCAAATAATGGTGAAACTGTTTGCCAAAAACATCAACGTTATTGTCCTCACTGAAATAATTATCCTTCGGCAAAAGGGGCGGCTACAATAGCCTTACCCCTGCCAGCTCGGCAGTTTCCTGTGGTGTCCTGCCATGCCGATGAAAGCATCCGACGCTTTCCGCTGCTGTTTCAGTCTGCTGCTGTGCCTGGCCACGCCCGCCCGTGCGCTGGAACCTATCTCTTTGCAGCTCAATTTCACGCATCAGTTCCAGTTTGCCGGCTATTACGCGGCCATCGAGCAAGGGTATTACCGCGAGGCGGGGCTGGAGGTCAAGCTGGTTGAAGGCGGTGGCGGGCAGCTAGCCGAGGCAGCCGTGCTGACGGGCCAGGCCGAGTATGGCGTGGGCAACAGCACCTTGCTGCTCAGCCGGCTGGCGGGCAAGCCCGTGGTGGTGCTGGCTGTGGTGTTCCAGCATTCGCCCAGCGTGCTGCTGATGCGCCAGCATGGCGGCGCGCCCGACGTACGCAAGCTGGTGGGGGCGCCCGTGATGATCGGTGCGGCCGGCGATGTAGCTCTTGCATCTGATGAAGTATCGCTGTTCTTGCAGAAAATGGGCGTCGCGCCGCAGCAGATGCGCCACTTGCCGCCCAGCTACCGGATCGAGGATTTGATCGATGGCAAGGTCGACGCCATTGCCGCGTATTCCACCAACGAACCGGACTACCTGGACCGGGCGGGCTTTCCCTACTACCAGTTTACGCCGCGCACGGCCGGCATCGACTTCTACGGCGACAACCTGTTTACCAGCGAGTACGAACTGCGCCGCCATCCCGAGCGCGTCAAAGCGTTCCGCGCGGCCAGCCTGCGCGGCTGGCAATACGCGATGGCGCACCGCGAGGAAATGGCGCGTCTGATCCACGTCAAATACAGCCAGCGCCACGACCACGCGCATCTGCTGTACGAGGCGCAACAGATGGAATTGCTGCTGCAGCCCGTGCTGGTGGAACTTGGCTACATGAATCCCCAGCGCTGGCAGCATATCGCCGACACCTATGCCGCCATGGGCGTGCTGCCGCGCAATGCCACGGACAGCCGCGCCTACCAGGGCTTTTTGTATCGCCCCGTGCCGGGCGCCGACCTGGGCTGGCTGTATCTGTCGCTGGGCGTGGCGGGCAGCTTGCTGGCCGTGTCGGCCGCCTTTCACTTCAGCAACCTGGCACGCGAGCGCCGCCGTACGGAAGAAACCATCCGCCAGGGGGAATTGCGCTTTCGCACCATGTTCGAGGAAGCACCGATGGGCATCGCCCTGATCGATACCGTGAGCGGACAGTTTCTCGACATCAATCCGCGCTACCTGGCCATCGCCGGGCGCAGCCTGGAGCATATGAAGCGCTCGAGCTGGATGGAGATCAGCCATCCCGACGACGTGGCAGGCGAGCAGGCGCACGTGGCGCAGCTGCTGGCGCGGCGCATGCCGGGCTTTCGCCACGCCAAGCGCATCGTGCGTCCCGATGGCGACGTGGTGTGGGTCGATGCCTCGGTGACGGCCATCGCCACGGCCTGCCACGGTGGGCCGCACCACCTGTGCATGCTGGAAGATGTGACGGACAAGCGGCAAACGGAAGCGCTGATCTGGCAGCAAGCCAATTTCGATACCCTGACGCAGCTGCCGAACCGCCGCATGTTCCACGAGCGCCTGCGCCAGGCGCTGGCCCAGGGACGGCGCGATACGAGCCGCGTGGCCATCCTGTTCATCGACCTCGACCATTTCAAGGAAGTCAACGACACCCTCGGCCACCACCAGGGCGATATCTTGCTGATCGAAGCGGCGCGGCGCATCCGCGTGGGCGTGCGTGAGACGGATACGGTGGCGCGCCTGGGCGGCGATGAATTCACGGTGATCCTGTCCGATCTCGATGATCTGCAGCAAGTTGACCGCATCGCGCGGCAAATACTCGACGGCTTGCTGGCGCCGTTCTTGCTGGGGCAGGAGCAGGCCTTCGTCTCCGCCTCGATCGGCATCACCCTGTATCCGGACGATGCGGGCACGATCGAAGACTTGCTCAAGCATGCGGACCAGGCCATGTATGTCTCGAAAGGCGCGGGGCGCAACCGCTACAGTTATTTCACGCCCGCCATGCAGGTGGCGGCCGTCAACCGTATGCGCCTGGGGGCGGACTTGCGCACGGCCTTGCGCGAACAGCAGATGCAGCTGTATTACCAGCCCATCGTCGAGCTGCATGGCTGCACTATTGTCAAAGTGGAAGCTTTGCTGCGCTGGCACCATCCGCAGCGGGGCATCGTGTGCCCGCCGGATTTCCTGGCGCTGGCCGAGAGCAGCGGCTTGATCGTCGACATCGGCGACTGGGTGCTGCGCACGGCGGCTGCGCAACTGTTGCGCTGGCGCGCGCAGGGCCAGGCCATCGGCTTGCCGGGGCTGCAACTGTGCCTGAACCAGTCGCCGCTGGAGCTGCAGCGCGAAGTGGAGGCGCCCGGCACTTGGCTGCGCCAGCTGATGGCGCTCGATGTGCCGGCTTCGGCCATCGTGCTCGACATGCGCGAAGATGCGCTGCTGGGCGCCGGCAGCGGCAACGGCATGGCGCAGCGGCTGCAGCACTTGCGCGAGGCGGGCTTGCAGATCGCCCTGGACAACTTCGGCAGCGGCCCCGCCTCGCTGACGCAATTGCAGCAGTGCAGTATCGACTACCTGAAGCTCGACGGCGTGCTGGTGCGCAAGCTGGCGCCCGGTGCCAGCGAACTGGTGTTGTGCGAAGCCATCGTCACCATGGCGCACAGGCTGGGCTTGCAAGTCATCGCCGAAGGGGTGGAGACCGAAGAGCAGCGCGCGCGGCTGCTGGAAATCGGCTGCGATTTTGCGCAAGGCGAGCTGTTTGCGCCGCCGCTGGCCATCGAAGCGTTCGATGCGCTGCTGCATGCCCGGCGGCCCTTGCACCCTTGAAACAGGCGTGCCCTGCCACCAGATGTCCACTGGCCCTGCGGGACAGGGCTCCCGGCCTGAACGGGCTTATACTCGACAGGCTGGCGCCTGCGCCCGGCTCCAGCTGTCACCGGTTCGCGTCATGAACCGGGCGCGCAGGCAAACCTTCTTCCATTCACTCAACTCGAGGTGACCTCATGGGCATTTTCAGCAATATCTATAACAAAATCTTCCACCATGCGTCCGACGCTGCTCCGGCAGCCACGCCAGTGGCCGCTACCGACGCGCCAGCGGCGGCCGCACCGGCAGCCGCCGCTGCACCAGCGGTTGCCGTGCCGGTGGTGGACGTGGAAGTGGTGCTGGTCGACCTGGCCAGCAAGAACGCGGAAACACTCAATTGGCGCACGTCCATCGTCGACCTGATGAAATTGCTTCAACTCGACAGCAGCCTGGCTTCGCGCAAGGAACTGGCGCAAGAGCTGCACTTCGCGGGCGACACCAACGATTCGGCCAGCATGAATATCTGGCTGCACCGCCAGGTGATGATCAAGCTGGCGGAAAACGGCGGCAAGGTACCGGAAGAACTCAAAAACTAAAGACCCGGCGGCAGGAAGGGGAACCCTTTTTGTCGCTGTTCAATCCTGTGGGAACTGCCTATCATGGAGTTCCCATCATGTAACGATAGCTAAAACTAATTGAAACTATTGTTACAATCAATTTTGCATATGGGCTAAAACCCCTTACACTAGAGTCTTACTGATTCACCACACGAGAGGAAATGATTATGTCGCTCATCAATACCCAAGTTAAACCATTCAAGGCAACCGCATTCCACAATGGCAAATTCGTCGACCTGACGGAAGCGTCGCTGAAAGGCAAGTGGTCGGTATTCGTGTTCTACCCAGCCGACTTCACCTTCGTTTGCCCAACCGAACTGGAAGACCTGGCCGATCACCACGCCGAGTTCCAGAAGCTGGGCGTCGATGTCTACGGCATCTCGACCGACTCGCATTTCGCGCACAAAGCATGGCACGACACCTCGGACGCGATCAAGAAAGTGCAATACGCACTGATCGGTGACCCGACCGGTACCCTGTCGCGCAATTTCGAAGTCATGATCGAAGAAGAAGGCATGGCACTGCGCGGTACCTTCGTCATCAATCCAGACGGCTTCATCAAAGTGCTGGAAGTGCATGACAACGGCATCGGCCGTGACGCATCGGAACTGTTGCGCAAAGTTAAGGCAGCTCAATACGTTGCCGCTCACCCAGGCGAAGTTTGCCCAGCCAAATGGACGGAAGGCGCAGCAACGCTGACCCCATCGCTGGACCTGGTTGGCAAGATCTAAGTTTCGATGCACCACGTAGCAAACAAGTAGTTACCGCGATGCCGGACCGGGCGTCCGGCCCGGCATTCGCCTAAATATTTGTAAAGGAAGAAATAATCATGTTAGATGCAACCCTCAAAACCCAACTGAAATCCTACCTGGAAAAAGTGGTGTATCCGCTTGAGCTGGTCGCTTCTCTCGATGACAGCGCAAAAGCCCGCGAGATGAAGGAATTGCTCCAGGAGATAGTCCTGTTGAGCGACAAGATCACGCTGGTCGAGCGCCTTGACGCTGGCGTACGGGTGCCGTCGTTCAGCATCAACCGTACCGGCTCCGATATCGGCGTGCGTTTCGCCGGTGTGCCGCTGGGCCACGAATTTACCTCGCTGGTGCTGGCGCTGCTGCAAGTGGGCGGCCACACCATCAAGTTCGACGATGCTGTGATCGAGCAGATCCGCAACCTCGACGGCGATTACGAGTTTGAAACGTTTATTTCGCTCTCCTGCCATAACTGCCCGGAAGTGGTGCAGGCATTGAATGCCATGGCGGTGATCAACCCGCGCATCAAGGTCACCACCATCGATGGCGGCGTGTTCCCGAAAGAAGTGGAAGAGCGCCAGATCATGGCCGTGCCGATGATGTTCCTGAATGGCCAGCATTTTGGCCAGGGACGCACGAATGTCGAGGAAATCCTCGCCAAGCTCGACACCAACGCCGGCGCACGCCAGGCGGCAGCGTTGAGCAAGAAAGATGTATTTGATGTACTGATCGTCGGCGGCGGTCCTGCCGGCGCGGCAGCGGCCATCTACGCGGCCCGCAAAGGCATCAAGACGGGCGTGCTGGCCGAGCGTTTCGGCGGCCAGACCCTCGACACCATGGCCATCGAGAATTTTATTTCCGTCAAGGAAACCGATGGTCCGAAGTTTGCCATGGCGCTGGAACAGCACGTCAAGACCTATGACGTCGACATCATGAACACCCAGCGCGCCAGCAAGCTGACGCCAGGCAAGCTGATCGAGATTGAAACGGCGAATGGCGCCATCCTGAAAGCCAAAACCGTCATTCTGGCCACCGGTGCCCGCTGGCGCGAAATCAACGTGCCGGGCGAGAAGGAATACCGCAACCACGGTGTCGCCTACTGCCCGCACTGCGATGGCCCCTTGTTCAAGGGCAAGCGCGTGGCCGTGATCGGCGGCGGCAACTCGGGTGTGGAAGCGGCGATCGACCTGGCCGGCCTGGTAAAACACGTGACCCTGATCGAGTTCGGCGCGGAATTGCGTGCCGATGCGGTGCTGCAACGCAAGCTGCACAGCCTGCCTAACGTGACCGTGATCACCTCGGCGCAAACCACAGAGATCCACGGCGACGGCAAGATCGTCAATGGCCTGAGCTACACGGACCGGGTCAGCGGCGAGTCGAAAAAGGTCGAGCTGGAAGGCGTCTTCGTGCAAATCGGCCTGGTGCCGAACACGGAGTGGCTGAAGGGGACAGTGGCACTGTCGCGCCACGGCGAAATCGAAGTCGATGCCCGCGGCCAGACCTCGATCCCCGGCGTATTTGCGGCCGGCGACGTTACCACGGTGCCGTACAAGCAGATCATCATCGCCACCGGCGAAGGCGCCAAGGCAGCCCTGTCCGCCTTTGACCACCTGATCCGCTCGGACGACGAGGAAGTGGTTGAAGAAGCCGCAGTAAAAGAAGCGCTGACGGCATAAGCTGTCCAGCCGCAAAAAAAACCGGAAGCACCGCAAGGCGCTTCCGGTTTTTTTACGTGTAGAGGAGACTTAGCTGCCCGCGTACAGGGGATTGGCGGCGACATACACCTGCACGCCATCGACGGGCATGTCCTGCGGCGCGATCTCGCTCAGGGCGAATGTCGTTTGATGGTTAAAAGTTTGCACGTGCCAGGTAAAACGCTGGCCTGCGCGTGCGATGGTGACGGTTTCGCCGCGCGTGACGTTGATGTGGCGCGTGTCGGTCTGCAGCTCGATGCTGCGCTGGGCGGCGGCGTGCGGGGCGCTGCTGCCATAGTCGGCGGCCGTGCCCAGGGGGCCGGCTGCAATGGCCGAGGTGGCAAGGACGGCGCACAAAATCGCCAGGGCGCTGCGGTGGGTGTTCAACATAATTTCTCCAAGAATAAGCCATGCGCGGTGAGTAACCGTGCCGTGTTGTTGTCGTGGCTGCACCGGGATCGCCGGTTTTTGCAGCACGGCATCGTAAGCGTTTCTTGGGCGATTTGCAAAGTTGTATTTCCTGTCTATATTTCCACCGTCGCCGCCAGCGGCACGTCCGGCGCCAGGTGGCTGGTCAGCACGATGCACTGGCGCGCCAGGCGGGCCGGATCGGACAAGCGCTGGCGCAAGTACGCCATGGCGGATGCGTCGAGGCCATTGAACGGTTCATCGATCAGCAGCAATCGCACGGGCAAGGCCAGGGCCAGGGCCAGTTGCAGTTTTTTGTGCTGGCCCAGCGAGAGGGCGGTGATGCTTTGCTGCAAGGTGGACGTCAGGGCAAACGCGCTCAGCTCGTCGTTCAGCAGCGACTGGTCACTGCCCGGGTACAGGGCCAGGTGCAGGTCGAGAAATTCATGCACTTGCAGCCAGGGCAGGGCAGGCGCGTCGCCGCCGCAATAGAAGGCTTGCGCGCGGTAGGCCAGCGGCATGCAGCCGCTGTCGATGTCGTCCAGGCGGATGGCGCCGCGCGCGGGCAGCAGGGCGCCGCCCGCCAGTTTCAGCAAGGTCGTCTTGCCGGCCCCGTTCGCACCGCGCAGCCAGCTGATGCCGGGGCCGAATTGCAGATTGCAGCCCTGGAAGACGCTGTGCGTGGGGAAGTGAAAATCGAGGTGCTCGATGTGCAGGGTAGGAGAGGCATTCAATTCCATAATTCGCTTCCGATGGCGCTCAAGGCAAGGATGGACAGGACGACGAGGACGACTCTACCCCGCGCCGTGAGGCGGGGCAGGCCGACGATGGCCAGCAGGGCCACGCTGGCCGTGAGGGCGTAGACCGTGGTCACGCGCTGCTGCAAGGCGGCGGGATCGATGCAGTACAACAAGACGCCAGCACCCAGCAACACGGCAAACGGCGGCAGCAGGCTGGCGGCGCAAGCCAGGCGCGTCAAGGCCGTGTTGGCCAGGGGCCATGCGTTCAACGATGGACGCAGCACGGCGATCTGCTCGCGCACGGCCTTGTCGCCGCGGTCCGTCACAATGACCAGGCTGGCGCTGGCCAACAAACCGAGTAGCGGTGCTGGCACCAGGGGTGCGCGCAGCAGCCAGGCCAGCATGCTGGCGCCAGCCGTGACCAGCAGCACGCTTTGCTGGATGCCAATCACATTGTCATTGCGCCAGAACGGCAGCCAGAACAGCTGGCGCCACAGGAACACAGTGCGCCAGCGGGGAGGCTGCGGCACATAGGCCGTCATCGTGGGCGGGCGCGCCCTGTATGCGGGGCGCGGGGCGCGCAGGCGCTGCGCCACGATGAGTGTCGTCAGCAGCCAGGCCACCAGCCAGGCGGCGATGGTGGCGGCCATGCCGGGCACGACAACCGGGCGTAACCAGGGCGGCGACTGTAGCAGCCAGATGCTGGTCGAGACGGCATAGGCGAGGCCCAGCGGCAGCATCAACAAACCGGCCACGGCCACATCGGCTTGCCAGCGCAAACGCGTCGGCAAGGGCAGCTGGCGCAGCCAGGCGGCGGTATTCGCCGGCAACAGGCGCTTGCGCAGCAGCCAGGCGGGCAGGCAGGTCAGCAGGACTTGCGCGCCGACCACGCCCAGGGCGGCGGGCCAGGGCAGGGTGACGGCGAGAAAGCCGGGCAGGGCGATGACGCTGAGTAAGCCCAGCAGGACGGGACCGGCCAGGAACACGAGGATTTCCATGGAACTGGCCAGGCTGGCGGCAAATTGCAACAAAGCATGATGGGCCAGGCGCAAGCGCAGGACGAGGTAGGGGGAAAGACTGTGGGGCAGGCGCATCAGGCTGGAGCTGCAGAGTCAGGAGGAGCGCTGATTCTAACAGCCGGGGTCAGACCCCCGGACAAGTTAGCGTTGAGCTTGACGTTGGCGGTGTTGAGGGTCTGACCCCAGAATGGGAAAAGCCCTTCGGTTCAGAGAACCAAAGGGCTTTTCTTTTATTGGCGGAGCGGACGGGACTCGAACCCGCGACCCCCGACGTGACAGGCCGGTATTCTAACCAACTGAACTACCACTCCAAGCTCGTATGATCTGTGTTGCTGATCCATGAAGCACTGGATAATTTTCTGTATTGGTGGTGGGTGCTGAGAGGCTCGAACTCCCGACCTACGCCTTGTAAGGGCGCCGCTCTACCAACTGAGCTAAGCACCCGCATACCCAGAAAACTATCCCGACGTTTGTCACCACGTCTGGAAGAGGCACTATTATAGGGGGCGCTTTCGTGCTTGTGCAACTATTCTTGAGGGGGAAAAGCAGTTTTTTTGCTGAAAAGTGCAAAAATGTTCAAGCAAGGGAGTACGGACGTGTTTTTGGCTGCTGAAATGGGAAAAGCCCTTCGGTTCAGAGAACCAAAGGGCTTTTCTTTTATTGGCGGAGCGGACGGGACTCGAACCCGCGACCCCCGACGTGACAGGCCGGTATTCTAACCAACTGAACTACCACTCCAAGCTCGTATGATCTGTATTGCTGATCCATGAAGCACTGGACAGTTTTCTGATTTGGTGGGTGCTGAGAGGCTCGAACTCCCGACCTACGCCTTGTAAGGGCGCCGCTCTACCAACTGAGCTAAGCACCCGTTGCTTGTCTCAGAAAACCATCCCGACGTTTGTCACCACGTCTGGAAGAGGCGCTATTATAGGATGGCTAAAATCCTTCTGCAAGCGCTTTTTTCACATTATTCCGTGATATTCCATTGGGAGAGCATCCACGCCATATTAAACGCATTCTCGGCGATGGCGTTGTAGCGGCCCGAGGCACCGCCGTGGCCGGCGCCCATATTCGTTTTCAGCAGCAAGGGATTGCTGTCCGTCTTGTACGCGCGCAGCTTGGCCACATATTTTGCCGGTTCCCAGTACATGACCTGGCTATCGTTCAGGCCCGTCGTCACCAGCATGGCCGGATAATTCTTACGCGCAATGTTGTCGTAAGGCGAGTAGCTGAGCATGTAGTCGTAGGCCGCCTTCTGGTTCGGGTCGCCCCATTCCAGGTATTCGCCCGTCGTCAGGGGCAGGCTGGCGTCCATCATGGTGTTCATCACGTCGACGAACGGTACGGCCGCGTGCACGGCATGGAACAGGTCGGGGCGCATGTTGACGACGGCGCCCATCAGCAAGCCGCCGGCGCTGCCGCCCTGGATGATCAGCCGGTTCGGGCTGGTCCATTTTTCGCGCACCAGGTAGTCGGCGCTGTCGATGAAGTCATTGAAGGTGTTTTTCTTCTTCATCAGCATGCCGTCTTCATGCCAGGCTTCGCCCATGTCCGTGCCGCCGCGGATATGCGCCTGCGCATAGATGACGCCCCGCTCCAGCAGGCTGATGCGGCTGATGGCAAAACTGGCTTCCGTGGAAATGCCATACGAGCCATACGAGTACAGCAGCAGCGGCGCAGAACCGTCGAGCTTGACGCCCTTCTTGTAGACGATCCACAGCGGCACTTGCACGCCATCGCGCGCTGTCACCCACAGGCGCTGCGTGGTGTAGCGGCTGCCGTCAAAGCCGCCGACGATTTCCTGCTGTTTCAGTACCGTGCGTTTGCCGTCCTGCATGTTGACGTCGATGACGGTGGGCGGCGTGACGGGCGACTGGTAGGACATGCGAAATTGCGTGGCGGAAAATTGCGGCGTGCCGGCCGCCGTGGCCAGGTAGACGGGGTCGTCGAACTGCACCGTCTTCCAATTCTTGTGCGCAAAATCATAGATGCGCGCGCGGTTCAGGGCACGCGCCTTTTCCATCACCACCAGGTAGCCCTGGAACACGTCGATGGACTGGATCACGGCGTCCTTGTTGTGCGGCACGACGGGTTTCCAGTGTTTCGGCTGTGGCGCAGACAGCGGTGCGCTGACGACGCGGAAATTCTTCGCCTCCTTGTTGGTCAGAATATACAGCTGGCCGTCGCGGTGTTCGACGCCGTAGCGGTGGCCTTTTTCGCGTTTCAGCACGCTCTGGAAATTGCCTTCCGGCTTGTTCGTTGGCAACAGCAGCACTTCGCTGGTATCCGTGCTGCGCGCGGTGAGCACAAAGTAGCGCTGGTCGCGCGTGCGGCCCACGTTGATGGCGAATTGTTCCAGCGGCTCGTGGTAGACCTGCTGCGGCGTGCCGCCCAGGGCCAGGCGGAACAAACGGTCCGAACGCTTGGTGGTGGCGTCTTCCTGCGTCAGCATCAGCGTGGCATTGTCCGCCGCCCAGGCCAGGGACGTGACACGCGGCATGGTGTCGCCCAGCAACTTGCCCGTCTTCAAATCCTTGACATGCAGCTCGTACTGGCGGAAACCCGTCGTGTCGGTGGTGTAGGCCAGTAGTTGCTCATTCGGGCTGATGGCAAACGCGCGCACGGCAAAGAATTTGTGGCCTTCGGCCAATTGATTCTGATCCAGCAAGACTTCTTCGACCGCCTGCGCATCGTAGGCGCCATGTGCACCGACAGGGCGGCGGCAATGCAGCGGGTATTGCTTGCCCGCTTCCGTGCGCGTGTAATAGTAAAAGTTACCCTGGCGCGCAGGCACGGACAGGTCCACTTCCTGCATGCGGCCCTTGATCTCCGCAGTCACCTTGTCGGCCAGCGGCTGGATCGGGGCCGTGACGGCCGCCGTGTAGGCGTTTTCCGCATTCAGGTAATCGATCACGGCAGGATCAGTCTTCTTTTGCAGCCAGCGGTAGTCGTCCGTGACGAGCGTGCCGTGGCGCGTTTCTTGCCAGGCTGTCTTGGCGGCGACAGGGGCGGCGACAGGGGCGGCGGCATCGGCGGCCAGCGCTGGCGCCAGCGTGGACAGCAGGATGGATGAGCAGACGGCCAGGTGGCGCAAAGCTTGATGTGCTGTAGACAAGGGAACTCCTTTTTATAGTCGTGTCAGGATTGTAATCTTGCCATTGAGAAAAGCAACTGCGGTGCCCGTGCGTTTCAACTTGCATCCACGGGCATTTCCAGCGATACTGTATATAACTACAGTGTCCTGCCGCGAGGTGTCCTTGACCACATCTGCCTCCCCACTTCCCGAGCCACCCGTCGCCCGCCGCTGGATTGCTCACCTGGACATGGATGCCTTCTTTGCCTCCGTGGAATTGCTGAAATATCCGCAATTGCGCGGCGAAGCCGTCGTCATCGGCGGCGGCCGGCTGCAGCAACCGGTGCTGCAGGAAGATGGCACGCGGCAGTTTGCGCGCATGCGCGATTACGTGGGGCGCGGCGTCGTCACCACGTCGACCTATGCGGCGCGCAAGTTCGGCGTATTTTCCGCCATGGGCATCATGAAAGCGGCCAAGCTGGCGCCCGACAGCATCCTGCTGCCAGCCGATTTCGAGGCCTACCGTGAATACTCCGCCCGCTTCAAGCAAGCCGTGGCCCATCTGTGCCCCATCATCCAGAACGTGGGCATCGATGAAATCTATGTCGACCTGACGGAATACGGCGAGCAGGCGCCGGCCATGGCGGCGCGTCTGAAGGCGGCCGTGTTTGAGGCGACGGGCCTGTCGTGCTCGGTCGGCCTGGCGCCCAACAAATTGCTGGCAAAAATCTGTTCCGACCTGGAAAAGCCCGATGGCTTGACCATTTTGTCGCCCGAGGATATCGAAACCAGGGTCTGGCCCTTGCCGGCGAAAAAAATCAATGGCATCGGTCCGAAAGCGACGGCCAAGCTCGAAGCGCTGGGCATCGTCACCATCGGCGAGCTGGCGCGGGCCGACATGGCCATGCTGCGCACGCAGTTCGGCGACCTGTACACGGGCTGGCTGCGCCAGGCGGCGCTGGGCCTCGACGAGCGGCCCGTGCAGACGAGCCGGGAAACCAAGTCCGTCAGCCGCGAAACGACGTTCGAGCGCGACTTGCAGGTGGTGCGCGACCGCGCCACCCTGTCGGAAAAGCTGGAAAGCCTGTGCACACGCGTGGCGGGCGACCTGGATAAACAATCGCTGGCGGGGCGCACGGTGGGCATCAAGCTGCGCTTCGAGGATTTCAGCACCGTCACGCGCGACATCACCCTGCCCAGCGCCACGGCGGACGCCACCGCCATCCTGCGCGCCAGCCGAGATTGTCTGCGGCGCGTGCCATTTGACAAGAAAATTCGCCTGCTGGGCGTGCGTATCTCGACCTTGTCCGATCCGGCCGTTATCACTCGGCAGGCGCCGGCCCAGGCGGAGCTGTTTCCCGCCCTGTAGCGGCATTCCCTATTGATTACAAGCATCGCGCCAGTCCGCGCTTTTGACGGCATTCCCGTGTCGAAAGTGTAGAATGGCGTTCCCCTGGCACTACTGAAACAAACGGAAGACAAAAACTATGTGGTTCAAGAATCTTCAGATTTACCGCCTGCCCGCACCATGGGCTTATACGCCAGAACAACTGGAAGAGGCCTTGTCCTCGAACAAATTTACGCCGGCGACCAGCATGGATCTGATGCGCCAGGGCTGGGATACGCCACGCCCGAATGGCGGTCTGGTGCATGTGGTCAACAAGCAGATGCTGATCTTGCTGGGCACGGAAAAGAAACTGTTGCCAGCGACCGTCATCAACCAGGTGGCCAAGGCCCGCGCTGCCGAGATGGAAGAAGCGCAAGGCTTTGCGCCGGGTAAAAAGGCCATGAAAGAATTGAAGGAGCGCGTGGCCGACGAGTTGCTGCCGCGCGCCTTCAGCATCCGCAGCAATGTCTGGACCTGGATCGACCCCGTCAATGGCTGGCTGGTGGTCGATGCCGCCAGCCCGGCAAAAGCCGATGAAGTCATCAAGCTGCTGTTGAAAGCCGTCGATAAACTGCCGCTGGAAAGCCTGCGCGTGCAGCGCTCGCCCGTGGCGGTGATGACGGAATGGCTGCAGGCCGACGATGCGCCTGCCGGCTTCACGGTCGATATGGACACGGAATTGCGCGCCACGGGCGAGAGCAAGGCCACCGTGCGCTATGTGCGCCACACCCTGGAAGCGGACGACGTGCGCCGCCACATCGCGGCCGGCAAGCAGTGCACGCGCCTGGCCATGACGTGGAACGACAAGATCTCGTTCGTGCTGACGGAGTCCCTGGCCATCAAGAGCGTCAAGCCGCTGGACGTGATCAAGGAAACGGAATCGAGCACGAAGAACGACGACGAGCGTTTCGACGGCGACCTGATGCTGATGACGGGCGAGCTCGCCAAGCTGATGGCCGATGTGGTCGAAGCTTTGGGCGGTGAAGCAACTGCATAAAAGCAGTTGTACAGGTACGGAAAAGGAGCTGCCGCTCCTTTTTTTACGCCTGTGGAATATGTTGCTGCATAAAAAAAAGCGCCTTGCACGGTGAGTGCAAGGCGCTTTCGAAGCCAGCTAATTCAAGTTTTTATATTAGAACTTGTACGAACCGGTGATGTAGAACGTGCGCAGCATCGGATCGGCGTAACGCGGATCGAAGCCAACCTGGTGGCCGGACGACGCACGCAGCGACAGCGGCGGATTGCGGTCAAACAGGTTCTTGATACCGGCACGGATCGACGTTTTGTTGTTGATCGCGTAGCGGCCTTGCCAATCGAAGGTGATGTGCGACGGCACGTCCAGGCGGATTGTTTCTACGCCTTTGGTCTCGACGTTGTACACCTCGGTCAGGGCATCGGTGTAGCCATTGCGATAGTTCATCACCATCGTGTTGCTCAGCTTGCCGGTGTCCAGCGTGGCGGTCAGCTTGATCAGATCGCGGAACGTCACGGCCTGGTTGATGCCGTAGATGTTCAGGCTGCTGGTCCAGTCGTTACGCGTACCTGGCACGGTGTAGTCTGCCTTGAGCATGTGGGTGCCGTTCAGGTTCACGGTCAGGTTGCCGAAGTCCAGCTTCTTGCGCGCCGTCATGTCCCAGTCGATACCACGGTTATGCATTTGGCCGATGTTCATGGCCAGCGACTTGAATGCATAGAATGCCTTCGGGCTTTCCGCCGGCGTGAACATGGTGAAGTAATCCTTGTATTTTTCCGGATTCGAGAAGGCCAGCGATTCGGCCACCGACGATACGGCGTCAAAGATTTTCACATCCCACAGGTCGGCACCGAACGAGAAGCTCGAGTTAGGCTCGACACGGAAACCGGCCGTGAATTGCTTCGACGTTTCCGATTTCAGGTCAGGATTACCACCGGACAGGCGGTTGTATTGCTTTTTGCTGTCCTGGCAGCCTGCGGTACCCGGGAACGGGCAGTCATACGAGGTGGCGGTGAAGCCGGAGCTGACCAGTGGCTGGCCCAGGTCCAGCATGCTTGGCGCCTTGAAGCCTGTGCCGTAGGAGCCGCGGATCAACAACGATTGCACTGGCTGCCAGCGTGCCGACACTTTGTAGGTCGACGCGCTTTCGCTCTTGCCGGTAGTGGTGTGGGTCAAGCCATTGTCGACTGCCGACACATTGTCCAGTCGCGCGCCGATGGTTACTTCCACGGTCTTGGTGACAGGGGCCAGCAATTCGGCGAAGACACCATACGTTTTGCGGCTCAGGTCATAAGCCTTCTTGCTTTCAAAGCCATAGATGGTGTCCTTGGTGGCACCGGCATCTGGCGTTTGCTCGTAGCTGTATTCGCGGTAGTCGCCGCCGATGCCGATGTTGGCCATACCGCCTGGCAAGCTAAACACTTCACGCGAACCATGCGCATCCACGCCGCGCAGGGTGGTCGATGCGGTACGCACGGAACCGCTGAATTGCGAGTCGTTGATCAGTTGCTGAATCGCGGCCGATTGTTGGCCTGGCAACGCCAAGGGATTGAAATCCTTGTTGTTGAGCAAGGACAGGAGGTTCCCGCGTTTGGCATAGCCGCCGACGTAGCGCTCGTTGATCGCGTTTTTCGACCATGTCAGGCCGCTGCTGTAGTTCCAGCCGGCGAACTCGCCTTCGACGCCCACCACCAGATGCTTGGTGTCGGTAATCGACTGGCTGGCACGCGGGCCCCAGTCGACGAGGCGGTAGTTGGCGATGACCGACGACAGGCCGTCTTGCTGGGCCGTCGTCAGGCCAGGCTGGATATATTGGCCGTAGCTAGGCAATTGCGTGATCTTGCCGGTGTCTGGATCGCGGTTGAACAGCGTGATCGGCACCGGATTGGCGGCGATACGCGCCGTCAGGTCATAGTGCGACAGCGCCACTTCGGCAAAGGCCGTCATGTCGTCCGAGACCTTGTAGCTGGCGCGGGTAAACAGGCTGTCGCGCTTCGATTGCGGCACGATTTCCACCATCGAGGCGCCATCGAAACCGCATGCATTGGTATTCGTCTGCAAGACATAGCTTTGCGGTGCGCAATCGCCGTTGGCCTGTTTGTAGGGATTGTAGGTATAGCCCTTGGTCGGCTTGTTGTCCTTGAAGGACAGCGCGACGTTGGCCGGAGCTGCGGACGTGCTGGTATTGTTGTAGACGTAGTTCTTGCCGTTGCGGCTGAACGGAATGTAACCGCTGCGGGCGAACGAGCGGTCGGTGGCGCGCACTTTCTCTTGCTCGTCGTGACGATAGCTGACCATCACGTTGTAGCGGTCTTCATCCAGATTACCGAAACCGTAGGTGATGTTGGTATTCCAGCTATTGCCGCCGCCGCTGTGTTCGGGCGCGGTGTAGGTGGCTTCGACGTTGCCGCCTTGCATGTTCTTCTTCAGGATGAAGTTAATCACGCCGGCAATGGCGTCCGAGCCGTACAGGGCCGAGGCGCCGTCGGTCAGGATTTCGACACGTTCAACCGCGCTCATCGGGATGGCGTTCAGGTTGACTGTATTGTCGGCGCCTTGTGGCGCAATGCGGCGGCCGTTCAGCAGGACCAGGGTATAGCTTTCGCCGATGTCATGGATCGAGGCGCTGGTACGACCACCGGAATCGGAACCGGCTGCCGTGGCGCCGATCTGGAAACCTTGCATGGCAGGCAGATTTTGTACCAGGTCGGCAATCGTGGTGGCGCCGGTCTTGGCGATCGCTTCGAGCGACAGACGCTGCACTGGCAGTGCGCCTTCGACGGCAATACGCTTGATGCTCGAACCGGTAATTTCAACTTTTTGAATTGCTTCGTCCGCCATGGATTGGCCAGAGAACAAGACGCTGCCTGCCAGGACGGTCAGGGCCAGGCGTACGCTGCGCACGCCAATTTTTTCTTTAAATGCCATTGTAACAATTACTCCGTAGTAGTTTTAATAACGACAAGCGGTACACGAGCACGTATCCAGCCATCGGATAGATGACCAGCGGTGCTCGTGTACGGTAGGTGGAACCACGTCGGTGGGAGGTGGAAGACTACGTAGTGCAATATTGTTATAAATGCACTTATTGCTTGTCGAGGCGAACATTATGTCGTCTCAGCAAGAAAAAATGCACCTAAACCGTGTCAGATTTGGCAATAAATTATAGATACAGAAGAATATTTAAGCAAATTGTTAAATCACAGTTTTATATTTATAAATATCGGTGTTTTTATAAATGATAGCTGGTGTTTTTTTACAACATAAAATTATTGTATTGGCAATTTGATGTTTTACCTATAATAATTCGATGAAATCTGTTGTATTGCTGAATTTATGAAAAGTGAAAAACGTAAAAAAAGCCCGTCGAAAACGGGCTTGTTGAATTGTGACAGGATGTTAGTCAGACCGTTTTCCAGTCTGCTTTTTGCATCCTGCCTGCCATCGGCTTACAAGGGCTGGAACACGCCGGCGGCGCGGTTC
Organism: Janthinobacterium sp. PSPC1-1; assembly: GCF_049897625.1. Taxonomy (NCBI): domain Bacteria; kingdom Pseudomonadati; phylum Pseudomonadota; class Betaproteobacteria; order Burkholderiales; family Oxalobacteraceae; genus Janthinobacterium; species Janthinobacterium sp. PSPC1-1. Next base: position 135,615 of record NZ_JAFCWP010000009.1, read on the forward strand.
TTTTGCACATTGTCCCAGGCGAAGATCTGGCCATTCATGGCCACGTACACGCCGGCTGGCAAGGTTTGCGCCACGCCGCAGGCAAAGCCCAGGTTGAACAGGGCATCGGAATTGTCGATTTCGTAGGGAATCATGGCGCCCGTCAAAATCACCGTTTGCTGCAGGTTCGCCGCGCCCAGCACTTGCGCCGTCTCGCGCATGGTGTCGGTGCCGTGGATGATGACGATGGCTTTTTCCTGTGCCGCGCGGCACGAGGCCAGCACGCGCTGGCGGTCCGCATCCTGCATGTCGAGCGAATCGAGCAGGGGCAGTTGCTCCAATGCGACGGGTGCCGTCATGCGCGCGCGGGCAATCGCTGCCGGCAAATGACTGTCGGAAAAGCCCAGGGTACCGTTCAATTCGTTGTAGTGTTTGTCGAAAGTGCCGCCGGTGGCGAGTATGCGCAAAGTCATGATGTGGTCACGATGTCAGTGGAGAATGACGCGCATGATAGCGTGGATTGTGTGCCTTGCGTGAATGGCGGGCCGTTGCAGATCGCATCTGGAAAATTTGGTCATCTGTGAGTACACTGGTTTCTTTGTTTGCCTGCCACCCCGACTCCGTATGAAAGCGCTCGCTCCCGGCACCGTTATTTTTCACCGCCACCGCGGCTATGGCGTCATCACGTCCGTGAATCTGCTGACGGGCTGGATCGCCGCCCGTTTCGGCAGCGAAGCGCGCACCCTGGACCTGAACCTGTCGACCGACGACGTGCAGTTTGCCGATGGCGAAGCGATCCTGTTTCGCCGCGCGCCGCCCGACCGCATGCCGCATGCGCGTCTGATGGCCATGGTGCGCGAGCTGCACCAGGCCGGCTATCAAAAACTGTATCTGTATTCTTGGCCCAAGCCGTCCGGCCTGCACTGGCGCTGGCATTTGTTTACGGGGCCGCGCGACTGGATGCAGCGGCCCTGGCGCGAAGGTTGGTACGGTTCGGGTGCCGATTACAACGTCAACCCCGTGATGGGCTGGGGCGATACGCCCGGTGCCACCACCGGCGAGCTGATCGATGCCCTGGCGCGTTTCGATCCGCAAGGCCTGGCGCAGGCGCTGGGACGGGACGACGACCATAGCGACTGGTTTGGCCGCGTCTGCGACGCTCTATTACCCAACTATATGTACAGCCTGGACATGCAGCGCACCCCGGGCGAGCCCTTGCAAGACATGCCGCCCGTGCCGGTGGTCGCCGTGCGCGCCGGCGTGGCGCCGTATGCCGGGCCGGACATCGCCTGGCCACCCGGCTGGGCCGGCCTGTGGCGCGGCCGGCACGCGCTGCCCGCGCCCGCCATCCGCATCACGGGCGAGCCTGACCTCATCAAGGGGTTTCAGCGCTCCTGAGGGGCTTGCCGCGCATGCTGCAACACCTCGGGATGGAGCAGGCGCGTGCATTCATGCTGCGCAAAATCGACGATGTTTTGCAAGGCGTAGCGGAAATACAGTTCATAGCTGTCACGCTCGACGTAGCCCAGGTGTGGCGTGGCCAGCACGTTCGGCAGCAGCAGCAATGGCGCACCTGGCGCCAGCGGCTCGTCCGTGAATACGTCCAGCGCGGCCGCGCCCGGGCGCCCCTGCTGCAGCGCCGCTTCCAGAGCGCCCTCGGCCACCAGTTCGGCGCGGCTGGTGTTGACGAAAAGCGAGTTTGGCTTCATGCGCGCCAGGTCCTCGGCTGTTACCAGGCCGCGCGTCGTCTCGGACAGGCGCAGGTGCAAGCTCAATACGTCCGCTTGTTCAAAGAAGGCTACACGCGAGGTGGCGGCCGTATCGCCGGCCGCGACGGCCGCCGCGCGGCTCGCTTCGCTGCCCCACACGAGAATGGTCATGCCGAAGGCGCGGCCATAGCCGGCGATCAATTGACCGATCTTGCCGTAGCCCCAGATCGCCAGGGTGCGCCCCTTGAGCACCGTACCGAGCATGTTGCGCGCCGGCTCGATGGATGACGTTTGCCACAGCCCTTCCTGTAAATGTTGCGCGTACGGCACGATCTTGCGCTGCGCCGCCATGATCAGCGCCCACGTCAGTTCGGCCGGCGCCGTGGGCGAGCCGATGCCTTCCGCGATGGCGATGCCCAGTTCCGTGGCGGCCGCCACATCGATGTGGCCGCTGACCTTGCCCGTTTGCGAAATCAGTTTCAGGTTCGGCAGTTTCGACAGCAAGGCGCGGTTGAAACTGCTGCGTTCGCGGATCAGCACCAGCGCGTCGAACGGCGCCAGGCGGATGGCCAGCTGACCCAGGCCCCGCGCCGTATTGCTGAACACTTTGACCTCGTGGCCATCGAGCAATTTGAAACAATCGAGGCCGCGCACGGCATCCTGGTAATCATCGAGTATGGCAATTTTCATGGTGGATGGCCGATTTTAGTAAGGATTTGGTAGGGAAATAACAGGATACGGGAAATGCTGAATAGCCTACTACATTAGTCAAGCTATTCTCCTACATTTTTGCGAGAATAGCTGATTGGCGGGTGTACAATCGCCGGCACTTTTGAAGCTTCCTGAGTATAGTTATAACGCAAACTGTTCCCGCAGCCTGGGTGCATGATCCAGGTAAACGACACCAGAGCCCTGCCCGCGTGAGGACGCCGCCCGCAGTGAGCCGCAGCCACCTCTCAACGATGCTGCCCGTCTTGCCGGAATGACCAGAATTTCTTTTATTGGTATTGGAGGTAATATGAATCAGCCCGTCATGGGTGGCGTCGCCGCACTCAACGTCCCAGCTTATATTAAACAACAGAAACTGATCAACTGGGTGGCCGACATTGCCGCGCTGACCAAGCCGGAGCGTATTTACTGGTGCGATGGTTCGCAGGAAGAGTACGAGCGTCTGTGTGCCGAAATGGTTGCCAGCGGCACCATGAAAAAACTCAACGCCGAAAAGCGCCCGAATTCCTATCTGGCCTGCTCGGACCCGAGCGACGTGGCCCGTGTCGAAGACCGCACGTATATTTGCTCGGCAACGAAAGAAGCGGCCGGCCCGACGAATAACTGGACCGAGCCTGGCGAAATGCGCCACACCCTGAACGGCCTGTTCGATGGCTGCATGCGCGGCCGTACCATGTACGTCGTACCCTTCTCGATGGGCCCGCTGGGCTCGCCCATCGCGCACATCGGCGTGGAACTGTCCGATTCGCCGTATGTCGCCGTGAACATGAAGGTCATGACCCGCATGGGCCGTGCCGTGTACGACGTGCTGGGCACCGATGGCGAATTCGTGCCGTGCGTGCACAGCGTGGGCGCACCATTGGCTGCCGGCCAGCAAGACGTGAAATGGCCGTGCAACAGCACCAAGTACATCGTGCATTTCCCGGAAACGCGTGAAATCTGGTCTTTCGGTTCGGGCTACGGCGGCAACGCCTTGCTGGGCAAGAAATGTTTCGCCCTGCGCATCGCTTCAAACATGGGCTACCAGGAAGCGCAGGCGTCCGACAGCAATCCGGGCTGGCTGGCCGAACACATGCTGATCTTGGGCGTGGAATCGCCGGAAGGCAAGAAGCATTATGTCGCGGCAGCGTTCCCATCGGCCTGCGGCAAGACCAACTTCGCCATGCTGATCCCGCCGGCAAGTTTTAACGGCTGGAAAGTGACCACCATCGGCGACGATATCGCCTGGATCAAGCCCGGTGCCGATGGCCGCCTGTACGCGATCAACCCGGAAGCCGGTTACTTCGGCGTGGCGCCGGGCACGAACGAAAAAACCAATTACAACTGCATGGCGTCCATGCGCGACAACACGATTTTCACCAACGTGGCGCTGACGGATGACGGCGACGTCTGGTGGGAAGGCTTGACGAAAGAAGCGCCAAGCCACCTGATCGACTGGCAGGGCAAGGACTGGACGCCGGCGTCCGGTACCAAGGCGGCGCACCCGAACGCGCGCTTCACTGTTGCTGCTACGCAAAACCCTGTGATCGACGCAGCCTGGGACGATCCGGCCGGCGTGCCGATCTCGGCCTTCATTTTCGGTGGCCGCCGCTCCACTACCGTGCCGCTGGTCACCGAAGCGCGCAACTGGGTCGAAGGCGTCTACATGGCCGCCACCATGGGTTCCGAAACGACGGCTGCGGCCGTGGGCCAGATGGGCGTCGTGCGCCGCGATCCATTTGCCATGTTGCCGTTTATCGGCTATAACATGAGCGATTACTTCCAGCATTGGCTGGACATGGGCGTCAAGGTGGGCAAGGTCAACCCGGCGGCCCTGCCGAAGATCTACTGCGTCAACTGGTTCCGTACGGACGAGGCCGGCAAATTCGTCTGGCCTGGCTTCGGCGACAATATGCGCGTGCTGAAGTGGATGCTGGAGCGCATCGAAGGCACGGCAGGCGGCGTGGAAAACCTGTTCGGCACGACGCCGCAGTATGGCGACCTGAACTGGGATGGCTTGCCATTCACGCAGCAACAGTTCGACACCATCACTTCGATCGACAAGGCGGCGTGGCGGGAAGAATTGAAATTGCATACGGAGTTGTTTGAAAAACTCGCGTATCATCTGCCGCAAGAATTGGCAGATCACAAGGCTGCGCTGGAAAAGCGGCTGAGTGCATAAAGTTTAGTAGTGGGGGAGAAACACGCCGGCAAAGACTGGCGTGCGATAAATGACACGCCGGCAATGACTGGGGTGCTAGCAAAAAGAGAAACGGCGCGGATTGCATGAGTAATCCGCGCCGTTTTTTATTGCCGGTATAATAATTGTCCTGTGGAAATTATTTGCTGTCATGCCTGCTCAAAACATAAAAAAAACGATCATCATCATTTGCACCGTGGCCGCCTGCCTGCTCGGTAGCAGCGCCCATGCCGAGCACCGCCAGGATTGCGAGAGCATCGAGTATGCCCGGCAGTATGGCGTCACGCTGGAAGCAGGGCTGAAGAGCAATGTCGAGCGCCTGCGTAAGCAGCAGGCGCACTATCACAAGACGCTCGATGGCATGCTTGCAGAAATGAAGCAAGGCGGTATCTGGTCCGATGAGGACGCCGGCCGTTTCTTCCAGACCGTGTGGACGGATGAAGAGGGCAAGGCGGTCGACACGCAGCGCCAGAAGGCTGGCGAGCGCTACAAAGTCCAGGCGATGGCGGCGCAAGCCTGGAATGGCCAACGCGGCCAGTCGCCGGAAATGCTGCGGGGCATGTGCCTGCTTGGGCCGCGCCTGCTGGAAGACGGTGCGGCGCTGTATGAGGCGCTTGAGTACTCCTGGGCCTACTTGCAGACGAAACTGGAACGCGTTGCCAAAGCAAACAAGGTGAGCAAACCCTGACGTTTGTGCGGAAACAAAAAATGGCGCGAATTGTCTGGACAATCCGCGCCATTTTTTCAAGTGTTGCAGCTTATTGCTTCAGCAGCGGCCCCAGGTATTTACCCGTCACGCTGGCCGGGTTCAACGCCACGTCTTCCGGCGTGCCCGTGGCAATGATCTGCCCGCCACCGGCACCCCCTTCAGGGCCCAGGTCGACCAGCCAGTCGGCCGTCTTGATGACGTCCAGGTTGTGCTCGATGATCACCAAAGTGTTGCCCTGGTCGCGCAGGCGGTGGATGACTTTCAACAGCAGGTCGATGTCGTGGAAGTGCAAGCCCGTGGTCGGTTCATCGAGGATGTACAGGGTACGTCCCGTGTCGCGTTTGGACAATTCCAGCGACAGTTTGACGCGCTGCGCTTCGCCGCCAGACAGGGTGGTGGCGCTCTGGCCCAGTTTGATGTAGCCCAGGCCCACGTCGAGCAGGGTTTGCAGCTTGCGCGCGATCAAGGGCACGGGCTTGAAGAATTCATGCGCCTCTTCCACCGTCATGCCCAGCACTTCCGTGATGCTCTTGCCCTTGTAGTGCACTTCCAGGGTTTCGCGGTTGTAGCGCTTGCCGTGGCACACATCACATGGCACGTAGACATCGGGCAGGAAATGCATTTCGACCTTGATCACGCCATCGCCCTGGCACGCTTCACAGCGGCCGCCTTTCACGTTGAACGAGAAGCGTCCTGCGCTGTAGCCGCGTTCCTTGGCCGTCGGCACGGTGGCGAACAGATCGCGGATCGGTGTAAACAAGCCCGTGTAGGTGGCGGGGTTCGAGCGCGGCGTGCGGCCGATGGGCGCCTGGTCGACGGAAATAACTTTGTCGAAATGTTCCAGGCCGCTGATCGATTCGTGCGGCGCCGGTTCCGTCTGCGAACCATACAAATGGCGCGACAGGGCCGGATATAAAGTATCGTTGACGAGCGACGACTTGCCGGAGCCGGACACGCCCGTCACGCACGTCATCAAGCCCACCGGCAAGCTCAGCGACACTTTTTTCAGGTTGTTGCCCGTCGCGCCAGTAATGACCAATTGCTTTTCCGGATTGCTGGCGTGGCGCTTGGCTGGTACGGCGATTTTCAGCTTGCCGTTTAGGTATTGCGCCGTCAGCGATTTCTTGTTCTTGAGAATGTCTTGCAGGGTGCCTTCGGCGATGATTTCGCCACCGTGCACGCCCGCGCCGATGCCCATGTCGACGATGTAGTCGGCCGTGCGGATGGCGTCTTCGTCATGCTCGACCACCAGCACGCTGTTGCCGATGTCGCGCAAGTGTTTTAGCGTTTCGATCAGGCGGTCATTATCGCGCTGATGCAAGCCGATCGACGGTTCGTCGAGCACATACATGACGCCCGTCAAACCGGAGCCGATTTGCGACGCCAGGCGGATGCGCTGTGCTTCACCGCCCGACAGCGTGTCGGCGCTGCGGTCCAGCGACAGGTAATCGAGGCCCACATTGTTGAGGAACTTCAGGCGCGAAATGATTTCTTTCACGACCCTGTCGGCGATCTCTTTCTTGGCGCCCGTCAGTTTCAGTTTTTCAAAGAATTCCAGGGTCTCGCGCAGCGGTTTTCCCGCCACCTCATAGATGGCGCGCTGCTGCTTGCCCGTGCCGACCTTGACGAAGCGCGCTTCCACGCGCAGGCGCGCGCCATCGCATGAGGGGCAGCATTTTTCATTGATGAACTTGGCCAGTTCTTCCTTGACGGCCATCGAATCCGTCTCGCGGTAGCGGCGCTGCAGATTGTTGACCACGCCTTCGAACGTGTGTTCCTTGATGACGGTGCGGCCCCGTTCGTTGACATAGGTAAACGGAATCACTTGCTTGCCGGAACCGTACAACACGGCTTGCTGGGCATTCAGTGCCAGCTGCTCGAACGGCATGTCCAGGTCGAATTCATAGTAGGCGGCCAGGTTCGACAGCATCTGGAAATAAAACTGGTTGCGGCGGTCCCAGCCCTTGACGGCGCCCGAGGCCAGCGACAGATTCGGGAACGCGACGATGCGTTTCGGGTCAAAGAATTCGATGTGCCCCAGGCCATCGCATTCCGGGCAGGCGCCCATGGGGTTGTTGAACGAGAACAAGCGCGGTTCCAGTTCCTGCAAGGAATAACCGCACACATTGCAGGCGAATTTATTCGAATACACGTGTTCCTTGGCGGTATCCATTTCGTAGGCGATGGCGCGGCCATCGGCCAGCCGCAGGGCCGTCTCGAAACTTTCCGCCAGGCGCTGCTTGATTTCCTGGTTCACCTTGACCCGGTCGATGACGACGTCGATCGTGTGTTTTTCGGTTTTCTTCAATTTCGGCAGGTCATCGACTTCATAGATTTTCGCCGCATGCGTGCCGCTCTGTACGCGAAAGCGCACGAAGCCCTGCGCCTGCATCTGCTCGAACAGGTCGACATGTTCGCCCTTGCGATTCGCGACGACGGGCGCGAGGATCATCAGTTTGGTGTCTTCCGGCATGGCCAGCACGGCATCGACCATTTGCGATACGGACTGGGCGGCCAGCGCGTTTTCCGGATGGTCGGGGCAGTACGGCGTGCCCACGCGCGCGTACAGCAGGCGCAAATAGTCGTGGATTTCCGTCACGGTGCCCACCGTCGAGCGCGGGTTATGCGATGTTGCCTTCTGTTCGATGGAGATGGCGGGCGATAAGCCCTCGATCAGGTCGACGTCCGGTTTTTCCATCAATTGCAGGAACTGGCGCGCGTACGCCGACAGCGATTCGACATAGCGGCGCTGGCCCTCAGCGTACAAGGTGTCGAAGGCCAGCGAAGACTTGCCGGAGCCGGACAGGCCGGTAATCACGATCAGCTTATTGCGCGGCAAATCGAGATTGATATTCTTGAGGTTATGCGTGCGAGCGCCGCGAATGCGGATCTGTTCCATGTGATTGCCTTGCTTTCAGTGAGTGGTGCGGCCGGCGCATTGTGCCTGGGTGCAGATGAGGAGCCACAACGGGTCAACCTGTAACTATAGCCGGGTTTTGCTCTGCATGCCTGAGGCGTCCATGGGCGGATTGCGCCGCCGGGCGAACGTGCCCCGACAAAGTTTGATACAGATGCGTGCAGATGTTTAAACACTGTATATAATACCAGTATTCAAGTTTCTTGTTTTCACCTGCCATGAAAAAAACGTGCTGCCGCACGGGAGAGGGCGTCCGCCAGAAAGCGTGTGCTTTGCGCCGCGTGGTCGCTTATAATCCTCGTTTAGTACACTAAACTAACGCGCGGGACACCGGCTCCCGCTGCAGTTCATCAGGAGTTATTCATGGCATCAGTCAACAAAGTCATCATCGTCGGCAATCTGGGCCGTGACCCGGAAATCCGCTACATGCCTAGCGGCGACGCGATCGCCAACATCGCCGTGGCCACTTCGTACAAATCGAAGGACCGCAACACGGGCGAACAAAAAGAATTGACAGAGTGGCACCGTATCTCGTTCTTCGGCCGCCTGGCGGAAATCGTCGGCCAATACCTGAAAAAAGGCTCGTCCGTCTACGTCGAAGGCCGTCTGCAAACCCGTAAATACACGGACAAGGACGGCGTCGAGAAGTACGCAACCGACATCATCGCGGAACAGATGCAAATGCTGGGCGGTCGCTCCGGCATGGGCGGCGACGCCGGCGGTGGCGATGACAGCTACGGTGGCGGTGGCGGCTACGACGCCCCGGCCCCGGCCCCGGCCCCGCGCCAGGCACCCGCTCCGCGTCCAGCCCCGGCACCGGCACCACGCCCGGCACCGAAGCCAGCACCGAACTTCTCGGATATGGATGACGATATTCCGTTCTAAGACGCAATACGGCTCATCTGTAAACAACGCCTCGCGAATCTTTGATTTGCGAGGCGTTTTTATTGGAGGTTTGGGTCTCTTTTCGGTGCTGCCGGCCTTCAGTTCAAACGGATAAGCGCTCTCTTCCTTGATCTATGTCGGTTATCGCCATCATGGCTCACCCTATAATTTAAGGACTGCTCTCGGCACTTCATCCGCAGTGCCACACCAGAATAGGGAGACCATGGTGGCTATTTCGACCAAAGCGCCCCTGGTTGTCGATCTTGACGGCACGCTGACGCCAACCGATACCCTGCTTGAATCCGTCGTCAAGGTGGTGAAGCAATCCCCGCTCAATTTGCTCCGCATGCCGTTCTGGCTCATGCGAGGGCGGTCAGGCTTCAAGGAAGCCATTGCAGCGCATGCCAGCATCTCGGGCGAACACCTCCCTTACCGTGCGTCACTGCTGGATTACCTGCGCGAGGAAAAGCGGAAGGGCCGCATGATTGTCCTGGCGACGGCGGCCCACCATTCGATTGCCTGCAACGTGGCCAGGCACCTGGGCCTGTTTGACAAGGTGCTGGCGACGCAAGCCGGTCACAACCTCAAGGGCAGGGCCAAGCTGCAAGCCATTCAGGAGCAGGTAGGGCCATGCTTTGTGTATGCTGGCGACAGCAAGGCAGATATCCCCATCTGGCAAGCCGCCAAGGCGGCGGTGCTGGTCGATGTCGCCTGGCGTACGGGCCAAACCGTTCGACGGCATGTACCGATCGAACGCGAGTTTCCGGGTGAGAGCGGCGGGTTGGGCGTGTGGATGAAAGCCCTGCGTGTCCACCAGTGGTTAAAGAATCTGTTGCTGTTCGTCCCCCTGCTGACGGCATTCTCATTCCTCGACCTGGGCAAGATGCTCACCATGGCCGTGGCCTTCATGGCTTTCTCCCTGGCCGCCTCCGCCAGCTACATGGTCAACGACCTTTGGGACCTGGAAAGCGACAGGGCACACCCCCGCAAGCGGCTGCGCCCTTTTGCCAGTGCCCGCCTGCCGATTCTGACGGGTCTGGTCGTGGCGGCGGCGGCGTTGCTCCTGGCCCTCGTTCTGGCCTTTTCGGTGTCCCATGCCTTCCTCCTGATGCTCCTGCTTTACCTCGTGCTGACCAGCGCGTATAGCTGGGTGCTCAAGGAATACGTGCTGATTGACGTGCTCATGCTATCGCTGCTGTATACCCTGCGCATCCTGGCCGGTTCGGTTGCCATTGGTACCGCCACCAGTTCCTGGTTGTTGGCTTTCTCGGTCTTCATGTTCCTCAGCCTCGCCCTGGTGAAGCGCTGTGCGGAGCTGCTCACCCTGGAAGAGAATGGCAAGGCAGCCACGCGTGGACGCGATTACCGGGTGACCGATCTGGCGGTGTTGTGGCCCCTGGGGGGCGGGGCGGCCCTCTCTGCCGTGGTGGTGTTCGGGCTGTTCATCAGTGCGCCGGAAACGCAGGGGCGCTATGGCACCCCGCAAATGCTGTGGCTAGTTGCCCTGGGATTGATTTACTGGCTTGCGCGCCTGTGGGTGAAAACATCCCGGGGGGAAATGCACGATGACCCGGTGATTTACGCCCTCAAGGACCACGCTAGCCGCATGACCGTATGCGCCATGGTGGCCATCATGCTGGGAGCGCATTTCCTCGTATTGGGTACCTAACCATGAAAACGCTCTGCATTGCCATCCTGAGCATCGCGCTATCCGTCATGGCGCAGTTCTCATTGAAGGCCGGCATGTCCGGTGCAGGGGTGAAGGCAATGATGGCAGAGCCCAAGTCTTTCATGACCCTCATCCATATCCTCACGGACAAGTATGTCCTGGGGGGCTTCTTCTTGTATGGCTTGGGCGCGGTGGCCTGGCTTGGCGTGCTGTCGCAATGGGAGGTGAGCAAGGCCTATCCCCTGGCAGGCCTGGGATTCGTGCTCACCCTGCCCATCGCTTACCTGCTAGGCGAGCAGGTAAGCATGTCCCGTGTGATTGGCGTGGCGCTGATCTGTGCAGGGGTGTGGTTGGTGGGGAGGAGTTGATGAATGATAAACATGATACCCAACAACAGCAAGATTGGCTGTGGCTGGCAATCATCGCAGGCCTCGGCTGTGCCCTGAGGGTTGCGGCGATGGCCGGCTTCCAGCATGTGCCAGAAAACGATGAACTTGCCTACAGGAGTATGGCGCTCAACCTGCTTGGCGGACACGGAATTGTCGACAGCATGGGCAACCATGCGATGTATAACGTGGGCTATTCCCTGTTTATTCTCGCCCCCGTCTTTTTCCTCTTCGGCGAAGACCTCCTGGCGGTTCGCCTGGTAAACATGTTCCTGGGAGGGGTGGCAATCATCCTGTGCTATCTGGTGGCCAAGGAAGCGGGCGCAGGCAGGTTGGGGCGTCGCATCGCCGCACTCGCCTGGGCGCTGTACCTTCCGAACGGCATCTATGGGATGTATCTGGCCAAGGAAAACTTGATGATTCCCCTGATGCTGGGGGTCATGTGGTGCGCACTGAGATTGGCGCGTCAGCCCTCGAATACAGTGGCAATCGGGTGCGGGGCACTCTTGGGTCTGTTGGCATTGACTGGCAATGCTGCCTTGTCATTGCTGGCGGTCGTTGCCTTGGCGTTGCTGCTGTCTCCCGCATCGATGGTTCAGCGGGTAAGCATGGCCATGCTCGCGCTGTCAGTTGCGTTGGTGATGTCTGGCCCATGGCTGCTCAGGAACCTGCAAGTGATAGGCGCACCTGTCTTGAACACCAATGGCGGCTTTAATCTCTATTTGGGTAACAACCCGGCTGCGACAGGCATGTTTGTTTCCATCTCGGAGACACCACGTGGCCCTACCTGGGATGCCCTTCGGAAAACGGGAGAAGTCCAGGCCTCCGAGACCTTGAAACAGGAAGCTATTTCTTGGGTGCAGGCCCATCCAACTGCGTTCCTGACGTTGGCCGTGAAGAAAGCGGCTTACTTCTGGACGCCCCCCTTCCATGAGGGCAAAGGAGATCAGTCGTCGGCAGAAAAGCTGGTTCGTCTTTTGTGGGCGATACAGTTCCTGGTCCTGCTTGCCGCTGCGATTGGGACGCTGCTGATTCCAAGGCTAAGAAATCGGCAGGTCGCCCTGCTCTGGCTGGCGCTCGCGTGCTACACCGGCGTTCACATGTTGTTTTACGTGATACTCCGATACCGTGAACCCATCATGCCGGTCCTGGCAGTGATGGCGGGCCTGGTGCTTGAATCACTTGTGGCCGCCCGCCCCCAGGCAGCGAATCTGGCCAGATAAGATCGGCGCAGTACTCTCGACTCTTTTGCGCCCCTTGCCGTCATGCTGACGCAGACTCAATCGCGCAGCCGCATCTCCAGGCTGTAATTCGCCACCGCATTCCTGCGTGCCGCGTTGCGCATCAAATATACCTGCACGGTGTACTCGCCATCGGCCGGCAGTTTCGCCTGGTAACTGTTGCCGCTGGTCGAGCCGATGAATAGGGCTTCGTCCTGGCCTGGCTGGCGGATGTTGAAGTAATTCGATGACTGATTGGTCTTGAGCTTGACGCTGAGGGTCTGGCCGGCCTTGCCAGTGAGCGTGTATTCGGCCGTGGCGTAGCCCTTGATTTTGCCTTTCACGCTGTGCGCGTTCTTGCCTGCCGTCAATTCGACGTTTTCCTTGTGGACCGGATCGGCGCTCCAGGCGGGCGTGGTGAAAACGAGGGCCGCCAGCAGCAGGCTGGCGCGGAGGGGCAGTGGACGACGCAGCATATGGCACTCCTTTGAACGTGGATGAATAAGCAGGTGATGATGAGGCCATTCATCTTACGCCAGCGGCTGTCAGGCGCCTGTACGGCAGCGCGCGCATGGCCAGTTCGAGGATGGGTTTTTTCCCCTTTCTTGATCCAGGTACTTTTTTTGGCTGCGCACGTTTCAAGCTGAGGAAAAATTTCAATTTCAGGTAGGCTGAAGTGTCACTACGCTGCGGAACCGGCCGCGGGCGCTGCTGCGCCGGACCGGTTTTTTGCTGCTCTTTTTCCCTGTACTGAAAGGAACGCAAATGGGTATTTCCGGAAAAGTCGCGCTGGTCACGGGTGCAGCGCAAGGTATCGGCAAGGCCATCGCCTTGCGCCTGGCCAAGGATGGCGCCGATATCGCGCTGGTGGATTTGAACCAGGACAAGCTGGACACGGCTGCCGCCGAAGTGCGCGCGCTGGGGCGCCGCGCCGTCACCTTCATTGCCGACGTGTCGCAGCTCGATCAGGTGAGCGCCGCCGTGGCGTTTGCCGAACAAGAATTGGGCGGCTTCGACATCATCGTCAACAATGCCGGCATCGCGCAAGTACAGCCCTTGCTCGACGTCACGCCGGAAGAAGTCGACCGCATCATGCGCATCAATGTGCAAGGGACGCTGTGGGGCATCCAGGCGGCCGCCAAGACGTTCAAGAAACGCCAGCAGAAGGGCAAGATCATCAATGCCTGTTCCATCGCCGGGCATGACGGCTTCGCCCTGCTGGGTGTGTATTCGGCCACCAAGTTTGCCGTGCGCGCGCTGACGCAGGCGGCGGCCAAGGAACTGGCGGCCGACGGCATCACCGTCAACGCGTATTGCCCCGGCGTTGTCGGCACCGACATGTGGGTCGACATCGACAAGCGCATGGCCGAACTGACTGGCGCCGAGCTGGGTGCGACGTACAAGAAATACGTGGACGGCATCGCGCTGGGACGTGCCGAGACGCCGGAAGACGTGGCGGGGCTGGTCTCCTTCCTGGCGGGGCCGGACTCGGATTACATGACGGGCCAGGCGCCGCTGATCGATGGTGGACTGGTGTACCGTTAAAACACTGACGGCATAAAAAACAGGCCACGCTGTCGGTGACGGCGTGGCCTGTTTGCGTTGGTTCAAGCAAGCCCTAATTGAACGTGATTTCCTTGCGGTTATCGCGCGGGACGCGGTCGATCATCTTGTTGTAAGGATCAACACCCACTTCGAACGGTTTGTCCTTCACGGTGATGGTGATCACCGGGTCGCTGCCCGACACCCTGCGCTTGTCCGTGAACAGGACTGTTTCATCCTTTTCTTTGGCGCCAGGGGAGCGCGCGAAGATGGCGATTTCCACCGGCTCGTCATAGGCACGCGCGCTTTCCTTGCCCTTGCCGTCGGACTCCAGCTTGGCCAGGTGCAACTGCATGGTGACATCCCACTGGCCATCCTTGCGCTGTACGGCCGACGCCTGCGTCACGCGGTTGTCGTAGAAGACGATCTTCTCGAACAGGTCCGTGATCAGCGCCTGCTTGTCCTGCGGCGCTTCGGCGCGGATGTAGGCCAGCAGTTCCAGGGTGGTGGTGAACGGCGCCTGCTGATAGCCCTTGTCCTGCAGATAGCGTTTCAGGGCACGGTTCAGGGCTTCCTCGCCGAGCTCGTCGCGCAGGCGGTAGAACACCAGGCTGCCTTTGTTGTAGTGGATGTATTGCTGTCCTTCCACGCGCGCCAGCGGCTGTTCCTCGATGGCTTCGCCGCCGCGCCCGCTCAGGTAGCGGTCCAGTTCATAGCGCAGGAAGCGGCGCATTTTTTCGCGGCCATATTCCTTTTCCATCACCATCAGCGCCGAGTACTGCGACAGCGATTCCATCAGCATGGTGGCGCCCTGTACGTTGGCGCCGATCACCTGGTGGCCCCACCACTGGTGTGCCATTTCATGCGCCGTGACGTAGAACACGTAGTCGATGTCATCCTTGTCGCGCAGGTCGGCGATGAAGCCGATGCCTTCCGAATACGGAATCGTATTGGCAAACGACTGCGCGAAGCTCTGGTAGCCGGGGAATTCCAGGATGCGCACCTGCTTGTGCTGGTAGGGCGTGAACTGGGTGGTGTAGTAATCGAGCGACTTTTGCACGGAGGTAATCATGCGATCCGTGTTATAGCCATGCTTTTTATCAAAGTAAATTTCGATCGGTACGCCATGCCATTCGCCTTTCTTTACCTCCCAGCGGGCCGACAGGTAGGCAAAGAACGGCATCATCGGCTGGTCCATCTTGTAGCGGTAATAGCGGCGGCCATCCTTTTCCCAGCTTGCCTGCAGGTAACCAGGCGCCAGCGCGATCTGCTCGCCGCTGGTGGAGACGGTGGTGTCGAAATTGATCCAGTCCGCTTCATTGCCAAAGACGGTGTTGCCGTAGGCCGACTTGTCTTCCAGCTTGGCCATGCGCTGCGGTTCGCCCAGGCCCCGTTTGCGCCGTTCGTTGCGATCCGTCAACTCCATTTCCTTCGCGTAGCCGAAGTGGGGGAAGAAGGCCTGGTTGTTGAAGAAGCTGCCGTTCAGGTTGACCTGGTCCGGCGCGCCGTCGTTGGTGAAACCCTGATGCGTGACGGCCACCGTGAAGTCCAGCGGCAGGGTGGCGCCCGGTGCCAGCGGTTGCGCCAGCTTGAGGATGCTGAAGCCGAGTTCCTTGTCGTCGAGCGCGACCTTGTGCTCAGGCAAGTTCAACCAGTGCGTTTCCAGGTCCGGGTTGAGCTGGATGCGCAGGGTGTCGAGTGGCTGCTGCGTCTTGTTTTGCAGCACGTAGTGGCCCTTGATCAACACCTTGCGTTGCTCAGGATAGATATCCACATCGGCCTGGATGTCGGTGATCTTCAGCTGCGGCAAGCCCTTGTATTGCTTGTACAATTTCTCGTAGCGGGCCTGCTTGTCCATGCCGATGTCCGACGTCTCGTACTTGTTCAGCACGTTCGTGTTGTAGAAGATCCAGCCGCCCGTGCCTGCCCAGCACAGCACGACTACGGCCAGAGCGGCGCCAGCGCGGCCTTGCAGGCGCTGGCGGGCCAGGCGCACGCGCGCGCGCCAGTCGACGGACAGGCCGCGCACCCAGAACGCACGGGCCAGCATGATGAGCGCCACGGTAAACAGGCTCCAGTACAGGGAGAACCAGGCCCAGCCGGTCAGGAAGTGGCCATAGCCATTCATGTCCGAATACTTGATGGCCGGCGTGCCGCCGAAGGCGTACAGATTGTGTTCCAGATGCAGCATGCCCAGCACGGCTTGCGCCACCATCAGCAGGATCACCAGCAGGTAGCCGATGAACTTGTTATTCGATAGCACTTGCAGGGTGAGGGCGCACAATCCCATCAACACGAAGAAGAGGGAACCGAGCAGGGTGCCTTTCAGGTACAGGCCCAGCTCCACGGGCGCACCGCCCTTGACGAGCTGGAAACCGATGGCGGTGATGACGCCCACCAGCAGGTAGCCGGCGATGACGCCGATCAGGGCCGTGCACTTGGCCAGCAGGGGCACCCAGCCGGGCACGGGCATGGCATCGCTGACGTCAGCGATCTTGACCTGGCGCTCCTTGAAGATCAGCTCACCCGCATAAAAGGTGACGATGATGATCAACAGGAAGCTGAAGCTGTTGTTGATGCTTTGTAACATCAAATGGGTCATCGGATACACGGCCGTGCCGTACATGTTCTTGCCCACGCTGGAGCCGGCGATCAGGTTGATGATGCCGAACAGCAGCATGACGAGGAAGGGCACGCTCTTGAAGACGCCGGCGGCATCGAAGCGCAGGATCTGCCACCACTGGCGCCAGGCCGTTGCCGGGGTAAAGGTGGGAATGCTGCGCGGCAGGTGCAGCGGCGCGGTGACGGCCGGCGGGGCCGCAGGCGTCTTGTGCTTGCCGAACAGGCGCTTGCCCGTGCCCGTGCGCTGCGGTTTGAAGAGGATCACGGTGGCGGCAAACAGCACGACGGTAATGCCCAGCCACAGCAAGCGGTTGGCCAGCAGGAAACCGGACAGTGGCGGCAGGCTGGCATTCGACTCGGCGGCCGTGAAGTAGCGCGTCATGCGGCCAAAGGCGCGCACGCCGAAGGGGTCGAGCAGCACGGCATACCATTCATTGTTGATGTCGCGCGTAAATACCCCGGCCATGGCCCACAGCACGAAAAAGCCCAACACGCCCACGTACACGAGCATCATCGAACGCGTGGTGGCCGCCAGCAGCATCAGCAGGGCGCCGATGAAGAGCAGGTTGGGGATGACGATGACGGCGAAGCTCCAGGCATACGCATGCAGCGAGAACGCGCCCACGCGCTGCGCATCGACCCAGGGCATGACGGGGCCGAGCATGGTGGCCAGGGCAATGGCGACGAAGATCACCAGGCAGGCGACAAAGCCGGCGGCGAAGCGGCCGAACAGGTAATCCCACTTGCGCATGGGCGTGGCGAACAGCATGTCGGCCATGCCCACTTCGCTGTCGCGCAGCACGGCGCCGGCGATGAAGACGGTGACGAGAAACATCGCCAGCAGGCTGAAGATGCCCAGCATCTGCGCCACCACCGTGGGAGCGTTGCGGTTGATGTTGCCGATGGCGCCACCGATCTGCACCGAGTCGCTGGTGGTGGCGCCAAAGGCCATCAGGGCCATGATGATTGCAAAGACCCACAGCAGCGGCTGTTTCAGCTGGTAGACGAGGTCAAACTTGAAAAATTCCTTCCACATGGCGGCCCCTTACGCTGCCACGGCGGCTGAGGTGGCCGGTGCGGCAGCGGGAGCAGCGGCGCCGTGGCGGGCAGCGTTGCGCACGTGCAGGAAATACACGTCTTCCAGATCGGCGGCGATCTGCACGAAGCCGCTGTCGGGCTGGCTGTCGGCATACACATTGATTTGCGGCTTGCCGCCCACCAGGCGCGTCGACAGCACGTTCAAGGTTTGCTGGTACTGCGCCAGTTCTTCCGTCGTGACACTGCGGCGCCAGACCTTGCCGTGCAAGGTATCGATGGCCGCCTGCGGCTCGCCCTGCACCAGCACCTGTCCCTTGACGATCATGGCCATGCGCGGGCACAGGTCCGTCACGTCATCGACGATGTGCGTCGACAGAATCACCACCACTTGTTCGCCGATCTTCGCCAGCAGGTTCAGGAAGCGGTTGCGTTCGTCCGGGTCCAGGCCGGCAGTGGGCTCATCGACGATCACCAGGCGCGGTGCGCCCAGCAGGGCCTGGGCGATGCCGAAGCGCTGGCGCATGCCGCCCGAATACGTGCCCAGGTTGCGCTTGCGCGCTTCCCACAGATTGGTTTGCTGCAGCAAGGCTTCCACGGCTTCCTTGCGCGGGCCCTTTTCCGTCAAACCTTTCAGGACGGCAAAGTGGTTGAGCAAGGTTTCCGCACTGACCTTCGGATAGACGCCGAAATCCTGCGGCAAATAGCCGAGCTGGCGGCGCAAGCCAGCCTTGTCCTTGAGCACATCGAGGCCATCGAAATGGATGCTGCCGCTGTCGGGATCTTGCAAAGTGGCAATGGTCCGCATCAGCGAGGACTTCCCTGCGCCATTCGGTCCCAGCAAGCCGAACATTCCGTTGGGAATCTCCAGGCTGACATCGTTGATGGCCTTGACGCCATTGGCATACGTTTTGTTCAGCTGTTTGATCGATAGCATGTGCAGCACTCTCCAGAGCTTGGGTCTAAAAAGCCGGCAGATACCTGTCTGCCGGTCTGTGCAAGGGGGTCGCCCCTGTTTTCTGTCAACCGCGATGGCGGATGTTACTTAAAGACAATAATATATAAGCAATTGGGAAAAAAGTAATCTTTTTGCGACCGGAGGCGGAAAGACGGGCATGAAATGCCCCAGGCGGGGATGAGTGACGGTGATAAGATCGCGCACTGGATCGACACCACCGTGGAGGAAAGCTTTTCATGCATGCCATACACAAGATCATCACCTTGCGCGCCATTGCCCCGGGCGAAGAGGAGGCACTGGCGCGGCTGTTTCAACTGTACTGTTATGACAATTCCGCCTGGAGCGGCGAGGCGCTGCTGGCCGATGGCCGCTACGATGTGTGCGATGCGGGGCTGGCGTCGTATGTGCACGCAGCCGGCCATTCGGCCAGCTGGATCGAGGTCGATGGAGAGTTGGCCGGTTTTTTCATCACGGAGCCTGGCATGGCGGGTGAGCTGGCAGTGCAGGAGTTCAGCGACTTTTTTATTCTGAAGCAATACCGGCGCCGGGGCGTGGCGCTGGAAGTGGTGCGCAGGGTGCTGCTGGACAGCGCGCAGACGTGGCTGGTGGCAACGTTTCGCGACGATGCCGCTGCCTGCGCGTTCTGGCGTCACGCGTTTGCATGTCTACCGTTTGCCAGGGTCGAGGCGTACGACGATGCGGCCTTGCCGCAGTTCCAGCTGACCTTGCTGAAACCGGCGGCCTGAGCGCGTTTAGAAGCGCACTTTCACATACGCCGACGGTCCCGTCAGGCGAATGTTCAGGTCGGCATTGCGTTCGCTGTCGCGGTGCAGCTTGATTTTCGAAATGCCGTAATCGGCCACGAAACCGATGTTCTTGAACGGAAACCATTCCACGCCGACATTCCCGCCGTAGATATGACCGTTGATGCGTCCGCCGTTTTTCTTGATGCCCGACGCTTCCACATACATGCGCAAGTCTGGCGTGAAGGCGTGGCGCCAGCCCACTTCCAGCAGCGGCGCAAACGCGTGCTCGCCGATGGAGTCGCGCGCCGTGGCCGTTTCGCCATTGACGACGCCGGTGGCCGTGCCGTTCAGGTTAGCATGGTAGTAGGCGGCACCCAGACCGATGCCGAAGGTGTCGTTGCCGCTGCCCAGCCACCATTTATAGGCCAGCTTGGCCAGGTCCAGCTTCAGATCCGCATTCGCCGTGGCCGTACCCGTGACGGGCTGGCCATTGATGATGGTCTCGCCCGTCAGGCTTGGCGTGTAGGATTTGTCGTAGCGGTAGTAGTCGAATGCCAGGCCGTGGCGGTCGCCGATCAGCACATCCGCCTTGATGCGCGGGATGGTCGTGTGGCTTTGCTTCGATTCGGGCGCGTCGATGCGGCCAAACTGTGTGTCGGCGCCGATATTGATGCGCGGATCGGCGGAAAATGCCCCGACCGAGATGCTGACACGGTCCAGCGTGGGCGATGGCTCGGCCCGCGCCGTGGCGGCCGCCGTGGCCATGCCCAGCACACCCAGCATCATGGCACCGCGTAAGGCGAGGTGGTGCGGACGTGGTGGGGACAGGCGGGCAGACACGGACATGGAAAACATGGGGCAACTCCTCAAAATAAAGTGAAAACTGTCGCGACGCTTGGGCGGCCCACGCTGGGCAACAGTGCAATGAGGAAATGGTAGCAATTGTTACTTTTGAATTACGTAGCCGCACGGCGCAAGTGGCCGTCGGATTTGTCCTACCGTGTGTAATAGCTGGTACCCACACCGGCATTGCCTGCAACGCAGGACGCGTGCAGAATGGTGCGCACAGGAGGAAACATGAGAATCGCCGCTATTTCCGATATCCACGGCAACCTGGAGGCGCTGGAGGCCGTGCTGGACGACATCGCCCGGCGTGGCGTGGACGTGACTGTCAACCTGGGCGATATCGTCTCGGGCCATCTGCAGCCGCGCGCCACGGCGGCGCGCCTGATGGGGCTCGACTTGCCCACCATCCGCGGCAACCACGAGCGCCAGCTGCTGGCTGATCCGGCGCGCATGGGCGTGTCCGACGCTTTTGCGCGCGCGCAACTGCTGCCCGAGCAACTCGCGTGGATCAATGCGCTGCCCGCCACCTTGCGCTTGCGTCACGATGTGCTGCTCGTGCATGGCACCCCGACAAGCGACCTCGTGTATTTTCTCGACAGCGTCACGCCGCAAGGCAGCCGCGCCGCTACGCCGATTGAAGTGGCCGAACGCGCGGGGGCGGCCGACGCGGCCCTGATCCTGTGCGGCCACACGCACATGCCGCGCCAGATGCGCCTGGCCGATGGCCGGCTGATCGTCAACCCGGGCAGCGTGGGCTTGCAGGCCTACGACGATGACCACGGCTATCCGCACGTGATGGAAAACGGCACGCCGCATGCGCGCTATGCGATTGCCGAACAGGCGATGGACGGCGCCTGGACGGCGCAGTTGCACGCCGTGGAATATGACTGGGAGCAGGCGGCGCGGCTGGCGCTGGCGAATGGCCGGCCCGACTGGGTCGTGCCACTGCGCACGGGCCGTGTCGGCGTACTTACCTGAACTCTTCGGCCACCAGGTTGTATTTCTGCATCTTGTGATACAGGGTCTGTTTCGGCAAGCCCAGCACCGTGCTCACCTCGCTGACGTTGCCGGAATATGCGCGTAGTTCCTGTTCGATCAGCGCGCGTTCGAAGCCGTTTACCTGCTCCGCCAGCGACAGTGGGCTGGCCTGATTGCCCGCCAGCAGGCTCGAGGCGCCACCGGCGATGCCCAGTACGAAGCGGTCGGCGATATTGCGCAGTTCGCGCACATTGCCGGGCCAGGAGTGGGCCATCAGGTTGCGCATCTGTGCGCTCGACACCACGGGCGCGGCGCGGTTGTAGCGGGCGGCGGCGGCCAGCACGAAGTGCTCGAACAGGATGGGAATGTCTTCGCGCCGTTCGCGCAAGGGCGGCAAATGCAGCACGATCAGATTCAGGCGGTAGTACAGGTCGCTGCGGAATTTCTGCTGCTGCGACAGTTCTTCCAGGTCCAGCTTGGCTGCCGCGATGACGCGCACGTCGACGGGCGTGGGCACATTCGAGCCCAGGCGTTCGATATAGCGTTCCTGCAGCACGCGCAGCAATTTGACTTGCAAGGACAGGGGCAGGCTTTCAATTTCGTCGAGGAAAAAAGTGCCGTGATCCGCGTGCTCGATCTTGCCCACTTGCCGCTTGGCCGCGCCCGTGAATGCGCCCGGTTCGTGGCCGAAGACTTCGCTTTCAAAAATGCTTTCGGGAATCGCACCGCAGTTGACGGCGACGAAGTTGTGCTTGCGGCGATGGCTGAAGTCGTGCAGGCAGCGGGCCACCATTTCCTTGCCCGTGCCCGTGTCGCCATAGATCAGCACGTCGGCAGGTTCGTCGGCAACGTCGAGTATCAAGCGCCGTATGTCGCGCATCGCCACGGAATTTCCCAGCAGGCGTGATTCGATGCCGCCGCCGTCCTCGAGCTGGCGGCGCAGGCTGTGCACTTCCAGTGTGAGTCGCCGCGTTTCCAGCGCACGCAGGATGACGTCGACCAGTTGCTCGGACGAATACGGCTTTTCGATGAAATCGTAGGCGCCTGTGCGCATGGCGTGCACGGCCATGGTGATGTCGCCGTGGCCCGTGACGAGGATCACGGGCAGGTTGGCATCGAGCGTCTTGACCGCTTGCAGCAATTCCAGGCCGCTCATGCCCGGCAGGCGCACATCGCTGACCACGATGCCGGGAAAATCCGGCGTCAGCAGTTTATAGGCCAGTTCGGCCGAGTGAAAGGCCAGCACGTCCAGGCCGGCCAGCTGCAGTGCCTGCTCGCTGCCTTCGCGTACGGTGGGGTCGTCTTCGACCAGCAAGACCTTCAAGCCGTCAAACATGTTTTTCCTCCTGCGTTGCAATCTGTAGTTCGATGGTGAAGATGGCGCCGCCGCCGGGGGCGTTTTCGGCGCGCAGCACGCCGCCGAACTGGCGCGTGATCTGTTCGGAAATGGCCAGGCCCAGTCCCAGGCCCAGTCCTTGCGGTTTTGTTGTGAAGAACGGTTCGAACAGGTGTTCGTACACTTCCGTCGACAGGCCCGGCCCCGTGTCGGCCACATGGATCAGCACGTGCTCCGGCGTGCATTCGACGGACACGCGCAGGCTGCGCACGTCGCTGCCGTTCATGGCGTCGAGCGCATTCGCGTACAGGTTCACCAGCACTTGCTCCAGGCGGTTGCTTTCGCACATGGCGAAGATGTCTTCGGGCGGCAATTGCAGGGTGAAACGCACATTTTCAACCTGCAGGCGGCGCTCGACCAGGAACAGGGCATTGCTGATCGCCGTGGGAATCGAGACGGAGGTCAGGCTGGTGGTCGACTTGCGCGCAAAAATCTTCAATTGACCCGTAATAGTCCCCATCCTGGCCGCAATTTGCGAGATCTTTGCCAGGTTGCGCCGCGCATCGTCGAGCCGACCCCGCTCCAGCAGGATGACGGCATTGTCGGACATGGTGCGCAGCGCCGTCAGCGGCTGGTTGAGTTCATGCGTGATGCTGGCCGACATCTGTCCCAGCACGGCCATCTTACCTGCTTGAAACAGTTCATTTTGCGTGATGTGGAGTTTTTGCTCGGCCTTGCTGCGTACCTCGATTTCCTGGCTCAGGCTTTGCGTCATGGCATTGAGTTCCGAGGTGCGTTCCTCGACCATGGCTTCCAGGTTGTCGTAGGCATGTTGCAGGTCTTCGCGGGCGCGCAATTTTTGCGCCACGGCCGCGCGGCGCTGGCGCAGGTAAAAGAACAGCAGCATGAAAAAGCCCAGCAGCACGCAAGAGAAGGCGGCCGCCGCGCGCGCGCTGGCTTTCGCCTGCGCCAGGTCGGATAAATAGATGAAGGTCCAACCTTGCGGCGACTTGAGCTTGATCTGCGTCATGACGCTGGAGCTGATCTTCGGTGGCGTATCGGCGTGTTCCTGCTCGCGCACGCTGATCACGCGCGCGCCATTGCCCAACTGGCGGTCGGAGACGAAGGGAATGGCTTCCAGCTGCTTCGAGTAATACTGGCGCGTGCGGTTGAGTTCTTCGACGATGGCGGGCGACAGCGGCGCCAGGGTCTTGTACTTCCAGTCCGCCATGGAACTGAGGAAGATCACGCCGTGCTCATCGGCCAGCATGACCTTGTCCGCGCCTTGCACCCAGCGTTTTTCCAGGGTTTCCAGGTTCACCTTCACCGTTGCCAGTCCCAGCATGTGGCCATTCTGGTAGATGCCATGGGCAAAGAAGTAGCCGGGCTCCAGCCGCGTCGTGCCGACGCCATAAAAACGCCCCGGCGTGCCCCGCAGGGCGTCCTGGGCGTAGGGGCGGAACGAGATATTGTCGCCAATAAAGCTGTCGGGCTGCTGCCAGTTGCTGGCGGCCCGCGTATTGCCGTCGAGGTTGCTGATGAAAATGGTCGACGATTTCGCCTGGGCATTCATCTGCTCCAGGTAATGGTTGACCGTATCGACCAGTACCGGGTCTTCCGGATGCTGCAGCAGGCGGATCACGTCGCGGTTCAGCTCCAGCGTCTTGGGCAGGAAGTCGTATTTTTCCAGCGCATTTTCCAGGCTGCTGACATACACCTCCAGGCGCTGCGCGCCGCTCGCCTGCAGCTTGCCGATGGCGATGCGTTCGGTCCAGAAATACACGAGCCAGACGGTGGCCAGGCAGGCGGCCAGCACCACGCCCCAGGCCAGCGTTTCGCGGCCCGAGCGTTGCGACAGGCGCTGGCGCCAGGAAAGGGAAGGTTTGTTACTGCTATTCATAAAATCAGCTGCCAACTTGCAAGAATCCACAGTATCGCATTTAAATATTGCGTAAAAAGAAAAAGCCGCCGGATATGCATCCGGCGGCTCACGCTTTTATTTTACGGACAGCTCAACGTCCTTAGAACGTGTGGCGCATGCCCAGGTTAAAGCCGCTGGTGCCGGTGCCATCGTCGGTGGCATTGCCAACCTTGTAGGTAGCGCCGTTCTTGTTGCTGATGTGGCCGTAACCTGTGTACAGGTCGCTGCGCTTGGACAGCGCATAGAAGGCGCCGATGGCCCACTGCTGGGCGTCACGGTTTGCATTGCTCTTGTCGTTGTGGCGGATGTACGACGCGACCAGCTTGGTGGCGCCGAACGGGGCGCTGAAGCCGACGAGGATGTCGTTGCTCTTGCTGTTGTCGAGGGCGCGGTTGTCGGCGTAGCCGAAGTTGCCTTGCAGCACGCCAAAGTCGTAGCGCGTGGCCAGCAGGGTGTTGCGCGTTTGCTGGGTCGCCAGCGCATTTTCCTGGCGGTGGTGCGTCAGGGTCACGTTCAGCGGACCGTCGATGTAGTGCACGGCGCCGCCCATGCTGCGGTTTTTCGCATTGTCGCCGGCCACTTCGCCAAAGCCATACGCCAGGTCGGCCGACAGCTTGCTCCAGGTCGGCGTGCTGTATTGCACCATGTTGTCGATGCGATAATTCGTCGCCATAATGTTCGATGCCGTGCCGGCCAGGCCGATGACAAACGGATCGGCCACGTCGCGCAGGGCCAGGTAGTACGGCGTATATTGGCGGCCCAAGGTGACGGCGCCGGCGCTGCCGGTCAGGCCGACGTATGCCTGGCGGCCGAACAGCCGGCCGCCCTGGCCCGAGGTACCGGTATCGATATTGAAACCGCTTTCCAGCACGAAGGTGGCGGCCAGGCCAGCACCGAGGTCTTCCTTGCCCTTGAAGCCGATGCGCGAGCCCGAGGCGACGCCGGAGGCGACGCGGTTCAGGCGGTCGCCGGCCGCATCCTTGTCGAACACCAGGCCGGCGTCAGCCACGCCATACATGGTCACGCTCGATTGCGCCAATGCGCCGCCGGAAGCTGCGCCAAGGGCCAGCAGGGTAAACAGGACTTTTTTCATGAAAATCTCTCTAATAAGTTGGAATGACTACTGATCGCACTACCTGACTGCTTGTTACTCAACATGGACAACAAATAAATGGCCCGCTTGTGGCGGGCCATGGCGCTATCAGGCTTTGCTAGCGTGGTCAGCTTCGCCCCAATGGCTTTCCGTGTTCTGGTTGGCGGCGTTGGCCGCGGCGGCTTCTTCCTCGGTGGCCAGGCCACCTTCCCACTTGGCGACGACGGCCGTGGCGACGGCATTGCCGACCGCGTTGGTGGCCGAGCGACCCATGTCGAGGAATTGGTCGACACCCATCAGCAGCAGCAAGCCCGCTTCCGGGATATTGAATTGGTTCAGGGTGGCGGCAATCACCACCAGCGAGGCGCGCGGCACACCGGCCATGCCTTTCGAGGTCAGCATCAGCAGCAGCAGCATGGTGATCTGCGTGCCGATCGACAGGTCGATACCGTAGGCTTGTGCAATGAACAGCACGGCAAAGGTGCAGTACATCATCGAGCCGTCGAGGTTGAAGGAGTAGCCCATTGGCAACACAAAACTGGAAATCTTGCGGTCCACGCCGAACTGGTCGAGCGCCGTCAGCAGTTTTGGATACGCCGCTTCCGAGCTGGCCGTCGAGAACGCCAGCAGGAATGGTTCGCGGATCAGGCCGACGAGCTTGAAGATGCGCGGGCCGATGACGACAAAGCCGGCGCCGATCAGCAGGGCCCACAGGCACAGCAGGCCCAGGTAGAAGCCGCCCATGAACTTGGCAAACGTGATCAGCACGCCCAGGCCGTGGGTGGTGATGACGGAGGCCATCGCGGCGAACACGGCCAGTGGGGCCAGGTTCATGATGGTGCCGGTGATGCGCAGCATGACTTGTGCCAGCTGGTCGACGACGGCTGTCAGGGTCTTGCCCGATTCGCCCAGGCCGGCCAGTGCGCCGCCGAAGAAGATCGAGAATACCAGCACTTGCAGGATTTCATTGTTGGCCATGGCCTCGATCGGCGACTTCGGCACCAGATGCGTGAAGAAATCTTTCAAGGTGAAGGCGGCCGTTTTCAAATTCGTCGACGCATGTACGTCCGGCAATGGCAGGCCCAGGTTGGTACCCAGCTGCATCAGGTTCGACAGCACCATGCCCAGCGCCAGCGAGACCAGCGAGGCAACCACGAACCAGCACATGGCTTTCAAGCCGATGCGGCCCGCCGTCTTGCCATCGCCCATGTGGGCGATACCGACTGTCAGGGTGGAAAATACCAGCAGCGCAATGATCATTTTGATCAGGCGCAAGAAGACGTCGGTGACGATGGAAATATTGCCAGCGATCTGAGCGCTGAGCTTGGCATCAGGGAAGGCGGTGTTGCATCCATAACCGACGGCAATGCCGAGGATCATGGCAATCAGGATGTACAGGGTTAATGGCCGTTTCTTTTTCATTTTGACTCCTCCGGTGAAACGCCGCTGTGAGCGGATTATTGATAGCGAGCAACTCAAGCTTGGAGTCAGTATTTCTCAAAAACAAGCCCTTGCGTGCCAGCGATTATTTGCAGCAAAACCTGTACATAGCAAAGGATATGCCTGAAATGGGAATTTGCGACCTAACTTCTTAAGTTGTTGATTTAAGGAAGCTTTTTTGTTGTCAGGATGTCGCAAATTGGCGTGCTTGCGCGAAATATTGGACGCGGCGGGTGATCGCTGTATGACTTTTCATACGCTAGTCGCGGCAGGGGGGAGGGCGGAAAAAAGACAAGATTATCAGGACAATAAAAAAGCCCCTCCGAAGAGGGGCCCGATGTGGCGCAGTTTCTATGCTATTGATTTCAGAACTTGATATTTGCCGTCAGGCTGAACGAACGGGGCTGGCCCGGGGTGTAGCGGAAACCGGACTTGTTGATGGCCGCCACATAGGTCTTGTCGGCCAGGTTGTAGGCGTTCAACTGCAAGTCGAGGTTTTTGTTGACGGTATAGGTTGCCATGGCGTCGAAGACCCAGTAGGCATCCACGCGGGCTGGCGTGCCGACGGCGCCATCGGTGCCGCGCAGCATTTCTCCCACGTAACGCGCGCCGCCGCCGATCTTCAAGCCAAACGGCAGGGTGTACGAAGTCCAGCTGGTGAACGCCTGTTTTGGCGTGTAGCTGAGGTTATTGATGCCGCTGGCCGTGACGACCTTGCCCGATTCGACCTTGGTATTCATGCGCGTGTAGCCGGCGCTGACCAGCCAGTTATGCATGATCTCGCCCACCACGCCGATTTCGATGCCTTCCACGCGCTTCTTGCCGGTCTGGTAATAAATGGTCGGGATCACAGGATCTTGTTCCACTTCATTCTTGACGGTGGTCTGGTAGACGGCGGCCGACAGCGACAGTTTTTGCTTCAGGAAGTCCCACTTGGTGCCGATTTCCTTGGTGGTGGTTTCCTGCGGGTCATAGTTCGGGTTTTGCGCGCTGTTGGCGCCCGTGCTCAGGGCGAAGTTGACGCCAGGCGGCGCTTTCGACGTGGCCAGCAAGGCGTACACGCTGCTGTCCGGCGTCGGCTTGTACATGGCCGAGATCTTGCCGTTGGCCAAGGTGTCGCTCAGGGTCAAATGGGTGGGAATCGGCGTACCGACGGGCAGTTTTTGCACTTGGCCTTGGGCCACGGCCGTTTGCAGGGTGACGGCGTCATAGGTGGTGTTGAAGTGGTCGAAGCGCACGCCGCCGTTGAAGATCCACTTGTCGCCGAACTTGACGGTGTCGAACACATACAGGCTTTGCGTGTTGACTTCGCCTTCCGTGAAGGCGCCGCTGCGCACGGGGTTGTGGCCGGTGACGGTGTCACGCGGATTCGGATGGTACAGATTGGCATCCGGCAAGGTGCCCAGGCTGGCGGGCACATAGCTGTAGTTGGTCTGCTTTTCGCTGGTGAACTCGGCGCCCGCCACCACGGAGTGCTTCAGCACGCCCGTGTCGAACTGTGCGCTGACCACGGTCTGGTTGGTCAGGATCGTGTTTTCCTGGTCCTTCACGGTGCGCAGCGAGCGCGCCAGGGTCCAGGTCGACGGATCGGTCGGGACCGGTGTCTTCAGGTTGACCTGGCTGCCCATGAAGGCCGTCAGCAGGTAGTCCTGCTTGGTCTTGCCGTAGCGCGTGGTGTTCTGGAGCTGTACGTTGGGCGAGAAATCATGGTCGATGCGCAAGGTGCCCATGTCGGCCTTGACCTTGTTGTAGTCCGCAGTGGAGCCGTAGAAATTCTTTGGATCGACCTTGGCCGCGCCGTTCAGGAAGGTGCGGATGACCGGTTGCTCCTTGGTGGCGACGTCCGGCGTCGAATAGCCAGGCAAGCCGATGGTCGGCACGCCGCCGTCGGGCACATTGTTTTGATCCACGTGCAGGTAGCTGGCCGTGATGCGCGTCGGTTTACCGATGCCGAAGGTGACGGTGGGCGCGAAGGCCCAGCGCTTGTTCTTGACTTCATCGCGCGCCGGATCGCCGCTGTCCTGCGTCATCAGGTTCAGGCGCAAGGCAGTACCGGTATCGGTGTCGAGGATGCGGTTCCAGTCGGCCGTGGCGCGTTTCTGCTTACCGCTACCCGCCGTCAACAGCGAATTGAAGGTGTTCGCCATGCTGGCCGTCTTGCTGACCAGGTTGATCGAACCGGTGGGCGA
The DNA here is from genome assembly GCF_049897625.1 of Janthinobacterium sp. PSPC1-1. Taxonomy (NCBI): domain Bacteria; kingdom Pseudomonadati; phylum Pseudomonadota; class Betaproteobacteria; order Burkholderiales; family Oxalobacteraceae; genus Janthinobacterium; species Janthinobacterium sp. PSPC1-1. The sequence continues at coordinate 164,703 of NZ_JAFCWP010000009.1, forward strand.
ACCGCGGCCGCTGTCCGTGCCCGCCGGGCCCTTCAGTACATCGATCTGTTCGATGTTGAAGACGTCGCGCGAAATGGAGCCCACGTCGCGCACGCCATCGACATAGATGCTGCCGGATGAATCGAAACCGCGCATGTAGACGGCGTCGCCCGTGTTCGTGTTGCCGTTTTCGCCGAGGAAGAAGGTGCCGACGCCCGGCGTGTTGCGCAGTGCGTCCGTCAGGGTCAGCGCGCCTTGCTGTTCGATCAATTCCTTCTTGATCACGACGATGGTTTGCGGCGTATTGACCAACTCTTCCGTGTATTTCGGCGACGAGGCTTTTTCGGCCTTGAAATCATTTTCCTTGGAGCCCACGACCTTGATTTCGTTCAGGGTTTGCTGCGATGCCGGGGCACTCTGGCCGGCCGGGTCGGCCGCTTGGGCGGCGACGGGCAGCAGCATCACGGCCAGGGCGGCGCCGATGTGCTGGTTGAAACGGGTTGGGGCGTGTTTGCGGCTCTTGATTGCCATCTTGCTCTCTCGATAAGTTCAGGGTGGTGGTTCCTGGCTGGCTCTGCGCCGCTGTGCTTGGGCACGCGGGCAAGTGGCTGGCGATGGAGACGGAATAGGCGGTATTGTAATAACTGGGCGCTATTTCGTAAATGAGAATCGTTATCAGTATCGTTTACGCAACGGATTGGATGTACCGCAAAAAAAACACTGTCATGGCGCATGAATGCTTGCTTTGCTGCCTGGCCGCTGCTATGCGCGCAAGCGTCCGGCAGCGGGAGTATGATGAGCAACCTTTACAAATTGACTTTCAGCATGTTGCAGACTCCTGATGCCTTTGTCCCCCTGATCGACCCACCCGAACCGGCCCCGGCCGACACCGAGACGCTGACGTTTGTCTTTCACCGCGGGCGTTTATTGCTGCGTACGCCTGAGCTGACCCTGCCTACGGCCGCCGAGGCGGCCGCGCTCGATATCGACCTGAGCCGCGCCCAGCCCGTGGGCCTGTGGCAGGGCCGCTATTGCCAGACCGTCTGGACGGATGCGGAGCTGTTGCCCGCCGATAGTCCCCTGGCCTGGCACGGCATGCGTTCGCTGTTCCATGCTGTCGATGATGGCTTCCTGGGCCTGGCCAGCCGCGCCGTGCAGCTGGCCGAGTGGGCGCGCACGCACCGCCATTGCGGCGTGTGCGCCACGCCCATGCAGCGCACGCGCGGCGAACGCTGTTTTACCTGCGCCGCCTGCGGCATGCTGGCGTATCCGCGCATCTCGCCCGCCATGATGGTGCTGATACGCAAGGGCGACCAGGTGCTGCTGGCCATGCATAAAAACTCGCCATCGCAGCGTTTCAGTCCGCTGGCCGGTTTCCTGGAAGCGGGCGAATCGATCGAGGAAGCCGTGCACCGCGAAGTGATGGAAGAGGTGGGCTTGCGCGTGCATAACTTGCAGTACTTCATGAGCCAGTCCTGGCCGTTTCCCCATTCGCTGATGATTGCGTTTACGGCCGATTACCTCGACGGCGAGATCCGCCTGGACGAGAACGAGATCGCCGAGGCGCGCTGGTTCGGCCCCGGCGATGCCTGGCCTGAAGCGAGTTCCAGCGTGTCGATTTCCGCGCTGCTGGTGAGAGCGCACCGCCCGCCGGCAGTGTCGTAAAGCGGGGGCTGCTCAGGCAGCTTGCCGCATTTTCTATATACTGGCGGCAATTGAAAATTTTAGGGTGGTGTAGCATGTCTCAAGAAGAATTCTCCGAAAACGACTGGCGTCGGCTGATCAGCAGCCTTGGCGAAGATCCGCAGCGTCCCGGCTTGCTGGAAACGCCGGCACGCGTGGCCAAGGCGTGGAAGCACTGGACGTCCGGCTATGGCCAGGACCCGGTGGACTTGCTGAAAGCCTTTGAAGATGGCGCGGAACAGTACAACGAGCTGATCGTCGTGCGCGGCATCCCCGTCTACAGCCATTGCGAACACCATCTGGCGCCGTTCTTTGGCAAGGCCACCATCGGTTATGTACCTAATGGCAAGATCGTTGGCCTGTCGAAACTGACGCGCCTGGTCGATTGCTTCTCCAAGCGCCTGCAAGTGCAGGAACGCATGACGATGCAGATCGCCAATGCCCTGATGGAAGTGCTGGAACCGAAATCGGTGGGCGTGGTCGTACGCTGCCGTCACCTGTGCATGGAAAGCCGCGGCATCCGCACGCCGGGCGAAGAAACCATCACCTCGGCGATGCTGGGCGAGATGCAGCCGAACCTGGCGCTGCGCACGGAATTTTTGGCCCTGGCGCGCGAAGTCTGATTATTTAGGCGGCAATGCAGGACGAAGGCGGCTGATGCCGCCTTTTTTTATGGCTATGTCACCGTCAGATGTGGGAATGCTCCCAGGGTTGCCTTCAGTAATGTTTCTGGTGAGCGGATGCGCCGGGCGTCAAGGATCCAGCGCCATCCCAGGTAGTTCGGCAGGTAACGCGTCGCCACACCGTGAAAGGGCCGTAGCCATTCGCGCAAGCGGCTGTGATACGCATTGACGTTCTGCACATGCGCGGCGCCCCGCACGCGGATGCCGGCGCGCAAGTTGACGGCCTGATGGCTGATGCCCGCCTCCCTGGCGAAGGCCCGGTAGGCGGCATGGCCATCGGTCACCAGCAAAACATCCTTGTCGATGACGGGCAACAAACAATGGTGTAACTGCGCCTTCGTCAGCGCCCCTTTGCCCGTGACAAAATCGAGGGTTTGTCCCGTGCGGTCGCGCGCCACCAGGATACAGACCTGTTCATTGGAAATGCCGCGTTGGCGGGCATGGCCGCCCCGGCGGCGGGCTGGACGCGTCATTCGCCTGGCTCCCTTTTCCGATTCCAGCAGATATAACTCGTCGGCCTCGGCGATGCCATGCAGGCCATGCGGCCGGTCCGTCTTGGCGACCGTTAAAAAACGGTGGCGCCAGCGAAAGGTGGTGTTGCGGTGCACACCCAGCTGCTGAGCGGCTTGGCGCACCGAGGCGGAGTCGAGCAGACAATCGGCATACTCGATCCATAGCGCCTTGTGGCGCAAGCGGGCCAGCGGCGTGCCCGTCAAGGCATTGAAGGTACGCCCGCACGGCACGCAGCGGTAGCGTTGCAAGCCGTGTGCATGGCCATGCCGGTGCAGCTCAGGCGAGTGGCAGGCGGGACAAGCCAATCGCGGCTGCGCCACACTTTCCAGCAGCGCGACGGTCGCGTCGTATGGGGCATTGCCACGCAGCAGCGCCATTCCAGCCTGCCGCTGGCGTCGGTTCAACTGCGCAAACTGGGCGATAAAGCTGATCCATTCGGTTGGCCGCATGATCTGCTCCTTGTCAGGTGAGTATGCAGAGTCAGACAGCACTGTCAACGGAAGATTCCAGCATTTACCCTACTTACCGATGACAGAGCCTTTTTTATATTCTTCCGGATTCGCGTTGCGCCAGATAACGCGCTGGTGGCTTGCCCACCGCCTTGCGGAACATGGTGACAAAACCACTGGTGTTTTCATAGCCCAGTTCCAGCGCCACGGCTTTCACGCTGTGCCCTTGCGCCAGCCCTTGCAAGGCAAGGATGACGTGCAATTGCCGGCGCCAGCGGCCCACGCTCATGCCCATTTCCTCCAATGACTGCCGGGTCATGCTGCGCTCGCTCATGCCGATGCGCCTGGCCCATTCGGCCAGCGTGCTTTTATCGGCTGGCTGCGCCAGCAGCAGGGCGGCCAGGCGGCGCAGGCGCGCATCGCGCGGTATCGGCAAATGCAAGTCTTCCACCGGCGCCGAGGCCAACTCATCGAGCAGTGTGGCCACCAGGCGTTCCTGTGCGCCGTGCAGCGCGGTCAGGGTGGGAAAGCCGGCCGCCTTGGCGATCAGTTCGCGCAGCAAGGGCGAGACGGCGACGGTGCAGCAGACGGCGGGCAAGACCGGTGCCATGGTCGGCTCGACAAACAGGCAATAACATTCCGCCTCGCCCACGCCCTGCGCCGTATGCATCAGGCCGCCTGGTATCCACACGGCGCACTGGGGCGGCACGATCCACACGCCGCTTTCCACCTCGCAATGAATTACGCCCCGCGTGGCATACAGCAACTGCCCCTTGCGGTGCTGGTGCGGCGCATGTTCCGCGTCTTCGCGCACGCTGGCCAGGCCCACGGCCAGCAGCGGACGCAGCACGCCATCGACGTCGAAATCCATGAGGGAGGCCGAAGCGTCAAGGCCCAGCTGGGTGGAGAGCATGTTGGGCAGCAATGGATGGGGCATGCGCGGCGCCTTGGCTGGATTGAACAATATTATGGCTATTTTATGCAATGACGCGCGATGCCGCCAACGCTATCGTATGGGCATCCGCAGCCCCGCTTCAACGGCAACCGCCGCCGCCAGTGTTCTGATGAAGGTAAGGAGGAACGGCAACCCCCCGAAGGAGTCACACCATGCAGCTTGATTTATCCACTTTTCCCCTCGTCTGGATACGCCGCGAGGCAGCGCCTGTCCAGCCCGATATCCTGTTTGCCCAGTTCGACGCCTTGCTGGCGCGCCGCCAGGCGTTTGTCATCCTCAGCGAGGAAGGTTTTGACGAAGACGGGCATGAACACCCGCAAGCAGAGCGCAAGCGGGCCGCGCTCTGGATGAAGCAGAACAAGGCGGCCATCCGCGCGTATATTCAGGGCATGGTGCTGGTCGAACCGAGCGCCGCCAAGCGCCTGGCCGGCAAGGCCTTCGCCGTCATGTTCGGCAAGTTCTGGGGCTACCCCCTGCATTTCGGCACCAGCCGCGACGACGCGCTCGACATCGCGCAGCATTTGCTCAGGGCATGGCTACCGCCGCGGCTGCCGCCAGGCGATGGCGGCACGGCCGCGCATCAGTAACGATAATCGTTAATAAAGTGCTTGGTGAAGTTGTACTTGCTGCCGCCGTCGAGCAAGTCGACCAGGCGTTTCGGCGCCGAGGCCGACATGAAGGCGTCGGCCGCGCCGCCCGTGCTGCGGAACCTCATGCCGGGGCTGAGGATCTGGTTGGCACCGATTTTCAGGTGCTGGAAGCTTTTCGTTTTCTCATTGTTGAGGATGAAGTGCAATTCCTGCTTGAAGGTCAGGAAGGGAATCTTCAGCCACCAGCCTTCGTCCGTGCCATAGCTGGCGACGCTGGCAAAATGCGTGTTCTTGTCCGTCAGGGTGGGTTTGCCCAGACGGTCGTTGATGCGTTTCATGGCTTCATTCTTGGTCATGCTGTTCTTTCGTGATTCATCGTGATTCGTCGTGTATCCGCCGGTGTGCATTTTGACACACGCACGTCACCCCCGCCTGCCTTGCGATAGCCTATCTGCCTGCTTTTTTATTGCAACGCAGCATCAATTCTCATCAATTGTCGCAGCCCATTAACAACACTGTGGAAAAAACATTGCTTCCCAGCATTGTAAGTATCGGTCGTTCGAGCGTATGCTGGAAACGTCTGAACGGTGCCGCCAGAGCACCGTCGCCGCCGCATTCCTGGCCTGCCGAGCTGGAAGCAGGCCACGCCCCTTCGCCGCACAATAGAGAGTTGGAGACACAGCATGAAAAAATTGACGTTCCAGCAGAAGTTATGGATCCCCCTGATTTGCAGCCTGTTATGCATCACCGTTATTTTTGTCTATAACGCCCTGGAAATTCGCAAGATCCGCATCGAGGAGCGCAGCGCCGACCTGAGCAATGCCGCCGATCTGGGCCTGGGCGCCGTCAAGATGTTCGGCGACCTGGCCGCCAGCGGCGCCCTGACGCAGGAAGAAGCGCAGAAGCAGGCCAGCGCCGTCATCAAGAGCATGCGCTTTGGCGAGACCGGATATTTGTCCATCATCAACCTCGATGCCGTTGTCGTGATGAATCCCGCCGCGCCGCAAACCAACGGCAAGAACATGGCGGATTTCAAGGATGCCAATGGCACCTATTTGTACCGCGACATCGTTGCCGTCGGCAAGAGCGATGCGGGCAAGGGCTTCGTCCACTACTATTTCCCCCGTCCGGGCCAGAAAAATCCGGAACCGAAGATGAGCCGCGTGGTGGCCTACAAGCCGTGGAGCTGGACCATCGTGGTGGGCGTGTACATGGACGATATCGACGCGGCCTTCCGTCAGTCGCTGATCACCTCGCTGGGCGTACTGCTGCTGGTGTGCGGCTTGCTGGCCGCCGTCGTCGTGGCGATCAACCGCAGCCTGCGTCATGCGCTGGGCGGCGATCCCGAATATGCGGCCGACGTGGCTGCCCAGATCGCGAATAACGATCTGAGCGGCGCCGTGCGCACGCATGCCAACGACCGCCACAGCGTGCTGTATGCGATGAAAACCATGCAGGCCAACCTGGTCGACGCGATCAGCGAGATCCGCCACAGCGCCGAGACGATTGCCACGGCATCGAGCGAGATTGCCAGCGGCAATATGGACTTGTCGGCGCGCACGGAAATGCAAGCCAGTTCGCTGGAAGAAACAGCGGCCTCGATGGAGGAATTGACCTCGACCGTGACGCAAAACGCGGGCAATGCCGTGCAGGCGAATGAACTGGCGCAGTCCGCTTCCGCCGTGGCGCGCCAGGGCGGTGCCGTGGTGGCGCAAGTGATCGGTACCATGGACACCATCAACGCTTCGTCGCGCAAGATCGTCGACATCATCGGCGTCATCGACGGCATCGCCTTCCAGACGAATATCCTGGCCTTGAACGCGGCGGTGGAAGCGGCACGCGCGGGCGAGCAGGGCCGCGGCTTTGCCGTGGTGGCGTCGGAAGTGCGCAACCTGGCGCAGCGCTCGGCGGGTGCGGCGAAGGAAATCAAGGAACTCATCGGCGCTTCCGTCGACAGCATCGCGGCCGGCAGCGCCCTCGTCGCACAAGCGGGCACGACCATGGATCAGGTGGTCGCTTCCGTGTCGCGCGTGACCGACATCATGGCCGACATCACGGCCGCCTCGCACGAGCAAAGCACGGGCATCGGCCACGTCAACCAGGCGATCACGGAAATGGATAGCGTGACGCAGCAAAATGCGGCACTGGTGGAAGAGGCGGCGGCAGCGGCGTCCAGCATGCAGGATCAGGCGGCCGTGCTGGCGCAACTGGTGGCGCGCTTCAAGCTGTCGGCGCAGGAGCCGGCGACGGCGTCGCGTCTGGCTTCCAGTTCGGCTGGCGCGCCACGCGCCGTGGCGAAAAAGCCGCTGCGCAGCCTGGCGGCGCGCTGATTTACTGGGCTGGTGCCGCCGCTGGCGGCGCCGGCTCGAATTCCAGCTTGTCATCGACGACCACGAATTGCCCGACCGGTTGGCCCAGGTCGGCTTTCGGGTCGTTTTCCATTTCCGTCAGCTCATTGCAGGTCGTCGTTTCCGCCTGCCACAACTGCTTGCCCATACGGATATTCCACAGGCCATCACCGGCCGCAAACAGCTCCACCTTGATGTCGGCGGGTGTATCGGTGGACAGGATATGCCGGCGCTGGCATTGCGGCAAATTGGTGGCCATCAACTGCACTTCCACGCTATCCTGCCAAAAATAACGTTGCTCGCGGCGCACGGTCAGGGAATGGTCCTGGCCGTCGAACATATAGATGGCGAAGTCCTGGACACAGCCTGACAGCAGGACGGACAGCATGACGATCAGGAGTTTGCGCATGGTCGGCTTTCTTTGGTGGTTCTCGGGTATGTCGGCGTTCAATTCTTGCGGCGAGAGTGGGCGCTTGCTCGCATGGTAAGAGGGGCACGCGCCGTCTTGTTTTTCGCTTACGTGGCATTATATCCATGCACACCAGTTGCGGCGCGACAATAGTTACGCCCTCCCCATGCCAACGAGCTGAAAGACGACGATGATCGACCTGTATTACTGGACCACGCCCAACGGGCACAAAGTGACGATGTTCCTGGAAGAAGCGGGCATCCCCTACAACATCATTCCCGTACACATCGGCAAAGGCGAGCAGTTCAAGCCCGAGTTTCTTGCCATCGCGCCCAACAACCGCATCCCCGCCATCGTCGACCAGGCTCCGGAAGATGGCGGCGCGCCCCTGTCCCTGTTCGAGTCGGGGGCGATCTTGCAATACCTGGCCGAAAAAAGCGGGCAATTCCTGCCGGCGGACGTGCGCGGGCGCGCCGAAGTCATGCAATGGCTTTTCTGGCAAATGGGTGGACTGGGTCCCATGGCCGGGCAAAACCACCATTTCGTGCAATATGCGCCCGAACCCATCGAGTACGCCATCACGCGCTACGTCAACGAAACGAACCGGCTATACGGTGTGCTGAACAAGCGCCTGGCCGACCGCGAATTCGTTGCCGGCGACACGTATTCCATCGCCGACATGGCGATTTATCCGTGGATCGTGCCATACGCACGCCAGCGCCAGAAGCTGGAAGATTTTCCGCATCTGGCGCGCTGGTTCGCGGCCATTGCCGCCCGTCCCGCCACCGTGCGCGCGTATGCCCGCGCGGCGGAAATCAACGTGCAGCCCACCGTCAGCGGCGATGCGAAAAGCGTGCTGTTCGGCCAGACGGCGAAGACACTCGGCTAAGTTTCAGTTGCTCCTTAGTTACCCCGATACGTGGAAAAACCGAAAGGGCTGAGCAGCAGCGGGATGTGATAGTGCTGGTCAGTCTTTTCCACGTGGAATTGCACGGGAATTTCCGGGAAGAAGGTTTCCTGTTTCAGGCGCGCATAGTGTTCGCCTGTTTTAAACACGATGCGGTAGTCGCCCGCCTGCATGGGCGTCTCGGCCGGATACATGGCCGCGATGCGTCCCTGCGCATTCGTCACGCCACTGCTTAATTGTTTCCAGTCATTGTCCTTCTTTTGCTCCAGGGTCACCGTCACACCGGCCGTCGGCTGGCCGCTCTGCAGGTCGAGGATGTGCACGCTCAAGGGATTGGCGGCGGCCAGGGCCATGCTGGACAGGCTGGCGAAGGCCAGGATGGCGGTGATTTTCTTCAGGTAAGTCATCGTTGTCTCTTTCAAAGGGTAGGGGAATCGAGTTCTGGCATGGCGGCCAGGGCGGCATGGGCGCAGGCGCGGTCTTGCAGGGAGCCACCGCCGCCGGCCACGCCGATGGCGCCGACTACTTCGCCCCTGGCTCGCAAGGGCAGGCCGCCGCCCAGCAGCAACAGTTCCGGCAGTGTCGTCAAATTGGCCATGTCGGGATTGCCGCGCGCGGCCACGGCCAGTGCCTGGGTATCGTTTTTCGTCGACAGGGCCGTGTAGGCCTTGCGCCGGCTGGCCTCCGTGTTGTGCGGCCCGACGCCATCGGCGCGCTGCACGGCCACGACATTGCCGCCACGGTCCAGTACGGTGACGACGATGTGCCGTCCTTGCGCCTGGCACGCGGCCATGGCCGCATCGGCCAGCTTGTTGGCAGCTGCCAGAGAAAGATCATCGACCTTGCGCAGCTGGGCGTGCGCGGGGCTGGCCAGCAGGCACAGCAGGGTACTGCCGAGTAACAGGGTTTTCATGCGGCGGTCCGTTGAGTAAAGTGACGCCAGTATGGCCAGTGTTGCCCTACGAGAAGATGATCGCCGCATGACATTTTTATCATCCGCAGCGGCCTGCGCGCGGCGTAAAATGCTTCAACTTCCCACACGAAAGCCCCCACTCATGCGTATCCTGGTCATCGAAGACGAACCGAAGACGGGCGACTATCTGCTGCGCGGGCTGGCCGAGTCCGGCTTTACGGTGAGCCTGGCGCGCAACGGCCGCGACGGCCTGCACCTGGCTGGCACGGAAGCGCCCGACTTGATTGTGCTCGACGTGATGCTGCCCATCATGGATGGCTGGCAAGTGCTGCGCGCGCTGCGCTTGCAGGAAGGCGGCGCGGACGTGCCCGTGATTTTTCTCACGGCGCGCGACGAGGTGCAGGACCGCGTGAAAGGGCTGGAACTGGGCGCCGACGATTACCTGGTGAAACCGTTTGCCTTTGCCGAACTGGTAGCGCGCATCCGTACCCTGCTGCGCCGCGGGCCGCCGCGTGAAGACGACGTGATTCGCATCGGCGACATGGAAATCGACGTGATGAAACGCAAGGTTAGCCGGCAAGGCCAGCGCATCACCCTGACGGCGAAGGAATTCGGTTTGCTGCATTTATTGGCGCGGCGCCAGGGCGAGGTCTTGTCGCGTTCCATCATCGCTTCGCAAGTGTGGGACATCAATTTCGAGAGCGACACCAACGTCATCGACGCGGCCATCCGCCGCCTGCGCAGCAAGCTCGACGACCCGTTCGAACCCAAGCTGATCCACACCTTGCGGGGCATGGGCTATGTCTGCGAATTGCGCGCGCCGAACGCTCCAGACAGCGGCACCACGCAATGAAGCTGGCACCATTGCGCCGCTCGCTGACCCTGCGCGTCACGCTCGTCTTCGTGCTGATCGTGGCGCTCGTGTCGGCCGGGCTGGGCATGCATCTGTACCGCTCTTTTGTGGCGGAAATCGAGCGCCGCGATGACATTTTGTTGCTGGGGAAATTGCGCCAGATCCAGCAGCTACTGGGCAATGCAGGCACGCTCGACATCATCCGCGAGCGGCCCCAGTATTTCCGCGACACCATGAGCGGGCAAGAAAACTCGCTGGTGCGCATCGTGCGCGCCGATGGCACGCGTTTGATCGATGTCAATCCGCATGGCGAGACGGTGGCGCATGCTGTTCCCGTCGCCGTCGATGCGCCCGTGACGGCCAGCGCCATCGTCAGTTGGACCAGCCGCGACGGCTATCCGGCCAGGGTCGTGGCGGCCAGCGCGCGCATCGGTGACCCGGCGCAGATGGCCGACATTTCCGTGGCCCGCGTCTACGGTGACCGCACGGCCATGTTTGCCGCCTACCGCTGGCAGATCGTCGTGTCGGTTGCCATCAGCGCGCTGGTGGCGGCCTTGCTGGCCAGCGTGATGCTGCTGCGGGGATTGCGTCCGCTGCGCAATATCGCCGCGCATGCGGCCCTGGTGCGGCCCGGCAAGCTGGAGCAGCAACTGGAGGCGCGCGATGCGCCCACGGAATTGCTGCCCCTGATTCAGGCCTTGAACGCCATGTTGGCGCGGCTGCAGGAAGGCTATGCGCGGCTGTCGCAGTTTTCCGCCGACCTGGCGCATGAATTCCGCACGCCCGTCACCAATCTGCTGGGGCAAAGCCAGGTCATGCTGGCCCGCCCCCGCAGTGCGCACGAATATGAACAGCTGGTGTCGTCGAATGTGGAAGAGCTGGAACGGCTGTCGCGCATGATCGACAGCATGCTGTTTTTGGCGCGGGCGCAACAGGACGAGATGGTCCTGCTCAAGCAGGCGTTGTCCGTGCACGATGAATTTTTGCGCCTGGCCGATTTCTTTGAAGGCCTGGCCGAAGAGCGGGGGCTGGCGCTGGCTTGCCACGGCAGCGGCACGGTGATGGCCGAGCCGCAACTGCTGCGCCGCGCGCTGGGCAATTTGCTGTCGAACGCGATACGCCACGCGGCGCCGGGCAGCACGATTCTGTTGCGCTCGCACGCGACGAACGAGGGCGTGGAATTGAGCGTGAGCAACCTCGGCTCCGCCATTCCCGCGCGCCACTTGCCGCACCTGTTCGAACGCTTTTACCGCGCCGACCCGGCCCGCAGCGACTCGGCCGCCTCCACAGGATTAGGGCTGGCCATCGTCACGGCCATCCTGCAATTGCACGGCGGCAGCGCGACGGTCGCATCCGACGCGGCCGCCACGACGTTTACGTTGATGTTTCCGCTCCAGGAGCGTAGGTCGGATTAGCGCGCAAGCGCGTAATCCGACATCACCGCAGCGCCAACAATATTGTCGGATTACGCGTGGCTTCGCCCCGCTAATCCGACCTACATGCTAATCCGACCCACGCCTGACCTTCCCCGTTTAGCCCATTTCGACAAGGAACTCATGCATGCCCGTATGCGGCAATTGCGCACACGCTGGTGCAAAGTGCGGCAACTGTCCCCACAGCAAGGGGTTGCCGACGACGTACACATAGTGTTGCGCGCGCGTCAGGGCCACGTTGAGCAGGTTCGGCGTGGCCGCCGCCCATTGCGCGGCACCGGCCGTGCTGTCGTCGGCGCCCAGGACCAGCATCACCACGCTTTGTTCCTTGCCCTGGAAGGTGTGCACGGTGCCCACCATCTGGCTACTCCATTGACGCAATTCGCGTGCCGTCGGTGCCTTGCCGTAGCCGAGGCGGCGGTCCCAGTCCAGGTCGATGATGCGCGAGCGCAATTCGTTGCGCACCGCCTTGAACGGCGTAATCACATACATGTCGGGCAGCTTGCCGTCGCGGCGATACAGTTTCAGCAGCACTTCCAGCACGAAATCGAGCTGCACGGGCACCACCTGCTTGTAGCTGACGGGACCAAGAGCGTCGATCCAGCAGCTGGGGCCACGCGTCAGGCCGCGCGCGCCGGCCGGCGGCGTGCGGTCGCTCAAGCCGTAGACCATCTTGTCTTCGTAGGCGATACTATTGGCCAGCGAAAACATCGGCTCCACGCAGCGGCGGTGCACGCGCAAGGGGCTGCCTATCCACAGCGGCTGGGCGCTGCCGGCACCGACATGCGCGCCATAACGGTTGGCCTTGTCGGCCAGTGTCTGCACGGAAACGCTTGTCGGCGCGTAACTGCCATCCTGCGTATGCGGCGACAGGGCTGACAAGGTCTGCACGAGGCGGCCCGGCACTGTGAACACGGGTTCGATCTGCAGCGGGTCGCCCACGACGACAGCACGTTTTGCGCGCCACAGGCTGCCCAGCGCCGCTTGCGGCACGGCCTGGCCCGCTTCATCGATGAACAGCCAGCCCAGCGATTCCGGACCCATGCCCTGGAACTGGCGCGCGAACGAGGCGAACGTGGTCGACACGACAGGCACCACCATGAACAGGCTGTGCCAGACCATGGCGATGTGCGACTGGTCGTAGGCGCGCTTGTTTTTCAGCAATTTCGATACGGCCAGCAAGTTGCCGCCAAAGCCGGGACCGCCCTTCTTCGCCACTTCCGCCAGCCACGCTTCATGCAGGGCCAGGGCCTTGGCGAACAGGCGCGAGCGCAGGCGCGCCAGCGCCGGTTCATGCCACAGGCCGCCAATTTGCAGTGCGTCGCCGTCCAGCTCGTCCAGGGTGGCCGGGGCGATGATGGTGGGGAAACGCATGCGCGCGCGGCGCAGCAGTTCCGTGCTGTCATCCCATTCGCGCTGGCGCGACTGCGCCGTGCGCAGGGCGATGTGCAGGCTGTTGCGGGCGCGCTCGCAGCGTGGCTCCAGCTCGCCCTTCAGCAGCAGCTTGATGGCGGACACGTCGCGCGCGGCCTGGCGCTGCGCCTCGGCATTGGCGATGACGGCATCTTTGTAGGCACGCGCCGGGGCCGTGCGGAACAGGCGGGCAAAGAACCCCGGTTGCGTCAGCGCCACCAGGCGTTCCTCTTCCAGCAATTCCTTCTTGCTGGCGAGTAGGGTGTCCTGCTGCGCCAGCGCGCCGGACAGGGCGCCATTCGCCGCATCCATTTCTTGCTCGGCAGCAATCAGCGCTTGCTGGCTGGCCTGCATGAAGTCGGCTTCCGTGCAGGTGCCCACGGCTTGCCACAGGGCTGCGTACTGGGCGTGCTCGGCCAGGGTCTTTTCCACCACGTGTTCCGTTTCGCGAAACTCGCGCGCGGCCTGGGCGAAGCTGACGCCCTGGTAGCTGGCCAGCCATTGGCGGATATTTTGTGCGTTCGGCGTCTTGCGCGCCGTGGTTTTATCCCAGTCGTCGTCATAAAAATTGCTGACGAAGCGGCGGCGGTTGGCGCTATTGCCCAGCGCACAGGACATCAAGCCCCATGGCGCCTCTTGTTCGGCCAGAGCGCGGTTGGCGCCATTGCCGTCGGCCACGACCCGGCGCGCCACGCTTTCAAAGTAACGCGTGCGCGCCCATTCCTTGCCCAGCTGTTTCGGTTTCGGTAAGTCGCCGGAAATATTTTCCACCGCCGCATTGTTGGACGAGGCGACGACCATTTCAAAGCCCGTCAGTTCGGGCCGCAAGCGGGCGATGGTGATGGGGTCGCGCACGCCTTCGAAGGCCACGGCAACCTTGCCGATGAAGGCGTCGCCGGCGCGGTCCAGGCAGGACAGCACGCTGGCGCGGCGCACGATGTTGTCGGCGAACAATTCGCGTAGCAAGGTCGTCTTGCCCGTGCCGGGCGGGCCGTTGACGGAAAAGATGCCGCGTTCGCTCAAGCCCGTGCGCGCGCCATGGATGGCGAACTGCTGCATCAGGCTCATGGCGTAGCTGGCGTCTTCCAGCCAGTGTCCGCGGTTCATATTGGCCGGGTTGAGCATGGCGGCCAGCGCCTGGCGTCCGGCCGGGCTGTACAGGTCGATGCGTTCATCCTGCGCCAGCGGCGTCAGGTAGGCGGCGACCGTCGCGGGCAACTTGCCGCCACGCAAGGCGCGGATGATCTGTTCCAGGTCATCGAGGTAAAAACTGTTGAGGATATCGATGGACGGCTCCACCGCGTCGCCAAAGTCCAGGCTGCGGTTCTGGCTGGACTCAAGCGTATCGGCTTCCGTTACGGCGGCGCGTTTCTTGCGCGTGCGCAACTCCAGCACGGCCAGCGGTTGGCCGGCTGACGGGTGGAAACCGGCCCAGTCGCGCAGCAGGTCGGCCAGGGCCGCGATTTCCATGCCGGACAGGGGCGACGAGACATTGCCCGCCTCGTCCGTCACTTGTTGCGGGACACGGCTTGCCGCGAAATTGCGCAAGCTGTCTTGCAGCGCCAGCTGGCTGTCGCTGAAGGCGTCCAGGCTCAGGCCGGACCAGTCCGGCGTGCGCGCGCGGCCCAGCGCCCACGGTAACGTCGACACGGACACGGGGTCGAACTGCGGCTCGCCCAGCGCATTGAGATTCAGGCGGGCAAAGCACGAGCGTCCCAGCAGCTCTGTTTTTTCTGTTTCGGCGATGTTTTCCGGGCCGTTGGCCGGCGGACAAGCCTTGTTGATTTCCGCCTTGTCGAACACGCCGAGGAACAGTGAGAAGCCGTCGATCTCGCGGTCGGACGGGACTTGCCATTGCGTGGCGAACTGCAGCGGCAATTGCGCCAGCTGTTCGCGGTGCAGGAGACGCACGGTGGACTGGTCTTCAACGTCCGTGATTTGATTCAGGTCAAACGGGATAAAGAATTCGATCTTGTGCCAATACTCCAGGATAGCCAGGAGGCGCTGCTGTTCTGCCTGATTCATGATGACCAATATTTTTGTAAAGCGAGCGAGGATTGTAAAGCGTATGCGCGGCGCGTGTTTTGCACTTTCGCCTATTGCGCGGGCTTTGCCGCAAAAAAAGTGGCGATTGCGGACGAAAAAAAGCCAGGCAGCAACTTCCTGCCTGGCTTACACGTCTGGAGCTTGCTGCTATTACTTAAAACTCTTCCCATTCGCTTTCGGCACCAGCATTGCTGCGGCGTGCCGGCGCGGCCGCCACGGCCATGCGCGCGGGTGCGGGCTTGGCCGCAGGGCGTGCGATGGCTGGCGCTGCCGGTGCTGTGCGCACTGGCGTCAGCCTGGCTGCGCTGGCGACATGGTTGCCTGTCTTGAAGAAGCCCACTACGTGCGCCAGCTCGCCCGCCTGTTCCTGCATGCTTTGCGAGGCGGCTGCCGCTTCTTCCACCAGGGCCGCGTTTTGCTGCGTCACTTCATCCATCTGGGCAATGGCCATGTTGATCTGCTCGATGCCGATGGTTTGCTCGTGCGTGGCGGAGGTGATCTCGCCCATGATGTCGGTCACGCGCACGATGCTGTCGACGATGTCGCCCATGGTCTGTCCCGCTTCATTGACGAGGCGCGAACCCGTGTCCACGTTGGCCACGGAGGCGGCGATGAGTTCCTTGATTTCTTTTGCTGCGCCAGCCGATCTTTGGGCAAGATTACGCACCTCTGTTGCCACCACGGCGAAGCCACGGCCCTGTTCGCCTGCGCGCGCCGCCTCCACGGCCGCATTCAAGGCCAGGATATTCGTCTGGAAGGCGATGCCATCGATGACGCCGATGATGTCGACGATTTTCTTCGACGACGCGTTGATGGTGCCCATGGTGTCGACCACTTGCGAGACGATGCTGCCGCCGCGCACGGCCACTTCCGACGCGCTTTTCGCCAGTTGATTCGCCTGGCGCGCATTGTCCGCGTTCTGTTTCACGGTGGAAGTCAGTTCTTCCATGGCCGACGCCGTTTCTTCCAGCGAACTGGCTTGCTCTTCCGTGCGGGAAGACAGGTCGAGGTTGCCGGCGGCAATTTCGCTCGACGCCGTGGAGATCGCGTCCGTGCCATGGCGCACTTGCGCCACCACCCCCAATAAGCTGTCGTTCATGGCTTTCAGGGCGCCCAGCAGGCGGCCCGTTTCATCGCTGGAATTGACGACGATGTGCGACGACAAGTCGCCGGACGCCACGGTTTCGGCCACACTGACTGCCGCATTGATGGGCTGGGTAATCGAACGCGTGATGATCCAGGCAACAAAAGCGCCCAGCAGCACGGCCACGCTGCCCAGGGTAATCATGTAGGCGCGCGCGCTGGCGCTCAGCGTTTCGGCATCCGTCGCCGCCTGCGCCGCCTGTTCGCCTTCATACGCGACCAGGCTGTCGAGCGCGCCCAGCACGATCTTCAGGCTGGGTGCCGCCTGCTGCGTCAAAAAGGCGATCGCCTCTTCCGTCTGGCCCGCATTGCGCAGCTCGATGACTTTGTTGTTCAGCGGTGCGCCCGATTTCAGGGCTGCGTCCAGCTCGGCCATCAGCGCCGTTTCCTTGTCCGTCGAGATTTTCTTTTGCAAGGTTTCCTTGGCGGCGCCGTATTTCTTGCGCGCTTCGCCGATTTTCGCCAGTTCCGCCTGTACCAGCGCTTCCGTCGGCGCCACCACCACGCTGGTGATCGCCAGGGTAATGTTGCGCACGTTGTCGCTCATGGTGTTGGCCGCAGCCATCTTGACGTTCTTGTCGGCCACGATGTCGTGGGTGCGTGCGCTCAGTTGGCCCATCGAGTACAGGCCGACGAGCAAGACGGCCACCAGCAGACCGAGGACGACAGCAAACCCGATTCCGAGGCGGGTGCCGATTTTGAATTGTGTGAGTGACATGATTGCTTTCGTGGTGCGGAAGTGAGAGAAAACGTCGACAAGCCTGGACTACGGGTTTATACGTACCGGCGGCGAGTCTGTAATTGTTCCTCAAAATTTCGCACTGCAATACAAAAACTTGTATCAAGTCCCCGAAAAGTATGAAATTTGGTAGCAAATTAAATAAGTTGTCGTGTGGAAACAACGAGCGCGGCGTCAGCAGGAAACATCAGCGCTGGGGAAACATGTGGATGGCCAGGAAATCGATGAAGGCGCGCAGTTTCGGCGTCAGGTGGCGGCTGCTGGGCCACAGGATGCGCAAGGCGCCGTCGTGCTGGTGGTGCGCATCCAGCAGGCTGTGCAAGCGGCCCGCGTCCAGTGCCGCGCGCACGGCAAAGTCGGGCAGGGCGGCGATGCCCAGGCCGTTTTCGGCAAAGTGCAGCAGGGTCTCGACATTGTTGCAGTTCAGTAGCGCCGGCAAGCCCGCCGCGTGCAGGGCGGGCCACTCGGGCAGTGGCCAGGCCTCGACCTTGCCGCTGCTGGGAAATTTGTACAGCAGGCAAGTATGGCGCAACAGATCTGCCGGCAGCACCGGTGTGCCGTGCTGTGCCAGATAGGCGGGCGCTGCCACCAGTTGCAGCTGGAACTGGCCCAGCTGGCGGCTCATCAGGCGGCTGTCGGCGCTCTCTCCCGCGCGCACGACGGCATCGTAGCCTTCCTCGATCACGTCGACCCGGCGGTCGCTGAAATCGAGATCGAGTTCCACTTGCGGATAGGCGCGCGCAAAGGCCGCCAGCACGGGATTGAGCAAGCTGCCCACCAAAGGCAGGCTGACGCGCAGCCGGCCTTGCGGTGCGCTCTTGCTGTTCGTCAACTCCAGCTCGGCCGCTTCGATCTCGCCCAGGATGCGCCGGCAGCGCTCGAGAAACACGCTGCCTTCGCTGGTCAGTGCGATGCTGCGCGTGCTGCGGTGAAACAGGCGCACGCCCAGCCGCTCTTCCAGCCGGGCGATGCTCTTGCCGATGGCCGAGGCGGAAATACCCAGCACGCGGCCCGCTGCCACGAAGCTGCGCGTTTCCGCCGCCTGCACGAAGGCCGTGAATCCCGCCAGGTTATCCATGTCGTCCCTTGTCATCATTGATTGCGGATGCCAACGTCCGCACAGACAGAAACTATAGCCTGTTTTTCTTTGATCGCGCCTGCCTTACCTTGGCAGCTCGATCAATTGAAAGGCTACGCCATGATGTACAACTTCTCTTCCGCGGCCTTATCCGCCCGCATCGATCCCTTGCTCGATGCCGTCTTGCAGCAGCGCCTGGTGGGCGCCGTGGTGCTGGTGCGCCAGCGTGGCCAGGAAATCTATCGCCGCGCGGCCGGCTACCTGGACCGCGAGGCAGGCACGCCCATGGTTGAAGACGCCATCTTCCGCCTGGCGTCCGTCAGCAAACCCATCGTCTCTACGGCCGCGCTGGCGCTGGTGGGGCAAGGGCGCCTGGGCCTGGACGACCTGGTGGCGCGCTGGCTGCCATATTTTGCACCGCGCCAGCCGGATGGCACCGTGGCGGCCATCACCGTACGCCACTTGCTCACGCACACGGCCGGGCTCGACTACGGCTTCTTCCAACCGCCGGGCGGCGCGTATGCGCAGGCTGGCGTGTCCGATGGCATGGATGCGTCGTCCGTCAGCCTTGAAGAAAACCTGCGCCGCCTGGCCACCGTGCCGCTGGCGTATGCACCGGGCGAGCGCTGGGCGTATTCGATTGCCACCGACGTGTTGGGCGGCGTGATCGAAGCGGTGACTGGTTTGCCGCTGGCGCACGCCGTGGCACAGCTGGTGACGGCGCCGCTAGCCATGCGCGACACGGGTTTTATCAGCACGCAGCCGGCGCGCCTGGCCGTGGCGTATGCGGACCGCGCAGCGGGAGAATTGCAGCCGCGGCGTTTGCTGGACGAAGGCGAAGACCATCTGCCGTTTCTCGATGGCATGGCAGGTTTTACGTTATCGCCGGCGCGCGCGCTCGACGCGCACGCCTACCCGTCCGGCGGCGCCGGTATGCTCGGTTCCGCTCTTGATTTCATGCGCCTGCTGGAAACCTTGCGCCAGGGCGGCGCACCCCTGTTGCCGCCTGCGCTGGTGCGCCAGATGGGCGAAAGCCAGACGGGAGGCTTTGACTTGCCGTTCTGGCCGGGCCGTGGCTTCGGCCTGGGTTTTACGGTATTGACCGATCCGCAACTGGCCGCCACGCCGGAAGCGGTGGGAACGTGGCGCATGGGCGGCACGTATGGCCACTCGTGGTTTGTTGACCCGGCCCGCGAACTGTCCGTGGTGGCGTTCACGAATACTGCATTGGAAGGCATGGCGGGACCGTTCGTGATGGAACTGTGCCAGGCGATTTATGGCAGCAAGGAAGCTGGCGTGGAGCAAGCGCAATGAGGCCCATCGTTTTCCTCGCGCTGGGCCTGTTCGGCGTGTATTGCATCGAGTTTGGCGTGGTGGGCATCTTGCCGATGATTATGCAGCGCTATGGCGTGACGGCGGCGCAGGCGGGCTCATTGGTGAGTCTGTTCGCCCTGGTGATCGCCGTGGGCGGGCCCTTCCTCGTGCTGCTGGCCACGCGCTGGCGCCGCAAGCGCGTGTTGATCGCCTCCCTGCTGGTGTTCGCCCTGGCCAGCGTGGCCTCTGCGTATGCACCGCGCTTCGAGCTGCTACTGGCGCTGCGCATGGTGCCGGCCCTGTTCCACCCCGTGTATTTCTCGCTGGCCATGGTGGCCGCCGCCGCCCTGTATCCGCCGCAGCAGGCGGCACGGGCCGGCGCGCATGCGTTTACGGGCACCAGCATGGGCATGGTGCTGGGCATTCCGCTGACGACGTGGATCGCCGCCCAGTATGGCTATGAGGCATCGTTCCTTGCCTGCGCACTGGTGAATGCGCTGGCGGCGCTGGGGCTATACCTGTTCCTGCCGGACACGCCGCAGGAGGCGCCGATGGCGTATGGCCGCCAGTTGGCCGTGCTGCGCAAACCCGCCCTGTGGTTCACCATTGCCGCCGCCGTGCTGGTGTTTGCCGCCATGTTTGCCGTGTATGCGTATGCGGCCGCGTATCTGCAGCAGGTGGCGGGCTTGTCGGCGCGCCAGACGGGGCTGGCGCTGGTGGTGTTTGGCGTGGGCGGCGTGGCCGGTAATCTGTTCGCGGGGCGCCAGCTGGGCACGCACGTGCTGCGCACGGTCTTGCTGCAGCCCGTGCTGCTGGGGCTGGCGTACTGGCTGTTGTATGAGTATGCGGGCGGCGATATCGGCTGGGTGGCCCTGGCCGTGTTGCTGCTGTTCTGGGGCGCCGCGCATACGAGCGGGCTGATCGTGACGCAAGTGTGGCTCAGCAGCGAAGCGCGCGAGGCGCCCGCGTTCGCCATCGGCGTGTATATCGCCGCCATCAACCTGGGCGTGACGCTGGGCGCGCTGGCCGGCGGCATGGCCATCGAGTCCTACGGCATGCGGGGGGCGCTGGCCTGCGGCGCGCTGTTGGGTACCTTGGCGCTGGGGGTAATCCTGCTCAAGGCATGGCTGTATCGCCTGCCCTCAGTCGGCAATATGGTTGGGGATGCGAAACAGTAGATCCGTGTCGCCGATGTCCACGCCCGCTTGCGACAGCAGGGTGCTGGCCTGGCCCCGGTGGTGCGTCTGGTGATTGAAGAAATGCATGAGCAGGCTGAAGAATTCGCGCCGGTTTGGTCCCTTGCTGTTGCGGTAGTCCAGCAAATGATCGAGGTCTTCTTCGCGGATGGAGGCAGCCCAGTCGATGATGAGCTGGTCCAGCCACAGCCGGTGCGCGTGCATGGCGGCAAAATCCTCGGCCGCGAACAGCGGGTGCGTGAGCGAGGCGGGCGGCGTGATGGCGCGGATGGGGTCGAGCATGGGGAAGCCGGCCGGGTGCCTGGCGAAGCGCTGCAGCCACAGGGTGTCGCCCACCATCACGTGGTTCAGGGTAGCCAGCAGGGAGCCGAAAAAGGCGCCCCGCTCGCGCTGCAGCTCGCCGGGCGGCAAGCTGGCCGCGGCCGCGTAGACTTTGGCATTCATCCACTGGTTGTAATCGGCCATCAGGCAAATGTGGGCGCAACGGCTCATGGACAAACCTCTGTGAATGAATGAAAGGCTATTTTATACAGACTTCAAAAATGCGCGTATGCCGGCCAGCAACATTTCAATGGCCATCGCCGTCAGG
The DNA here is from genome assembly GCF_049897625.1 of Janthinobacterium sp. PSPC1-1. Taxonomy (NCBI): domain Bacteria; kingdom Pseudomonadati; phylum Pseudomonadota; class Betaproteobacteria; order Burkholderiales; family Oxalobacteraceae; genus Janthinobacterium; species Janthinobacterium sp. PSPC1-1. The sequence continues at coordinate 185,936 of NZ_JAFCWP010000009.1, forward strand.
ATCAAGCCCATCAGGCGCTCGAACGCCGTCATGACCCTTGGACCGAGCGCCCGCTGCAAGCGTTCGGCGCACAGGAAGACGGCCAGCCAGACGACGGCCACGGCCGTCAAGCCCGCCACGTGGGCGATCACTTCATTGACTTCGTGCGAGGAAAACAGCAGCACGGTCGCCAATGCCGACGGGCCGGCCAGCGCGGGGATGGCCAGCGGCACGATGAACGGTTCGCCGCCCATCTCGTGGTCGCTATTGCCGGCGTTGGGTTGTGGAAACACCATGCGCATGGCGATCAGGAACAGGATTACGCCGCCGCCGATGCGCAGCGCCACTTCCGACAATTGCAAGGCGTTCAGGAAATGGCGGCCGAAGAACATAAACAGCAGCAAGATGCCGAAGGCGATCATGCACTCGCGCACCACGACTTTCCAGCGCCGCTCGACCGGTACCCGCTTCAGGGCATTGACGAACAGGGAAACGTTGCCGAACGGGTCGGTGACGAGCAAGAGCAGGATAAAAGTCTGGAAGAAATTCTGTGTCATGGTGATGTGATTGAGGTCAACACCGCTGCCAGGATGGGCGCGGTGCGATAAGGCTTGCGATGATAACAAGAGCGGCGGCTATCGCCCATGATTATTGATGCATAGCAGCATTTTTTTTACGCGGCGATGACTTTTGCCTGGTAAAACGCGGTGGGCGTGGTGCCGAAATGTTTCTTGAACATGGCCGCAAACGCACTCTGGCTGGTGTAGCCATTCTCCATGGCCACGTCGATGACCTTGCTGCCGTGCGCCAATTGTTCCAGCGCCCGCAGCAAACGGGCCTGCTGGCGCCACTGGCCAAAGCGCATGCCCGTCTGTTTCTGGAACAAGCGGTGCAGGCTGCGCTCGGTGATCGCCAGTTCCTGCGCCCAGTGCGCTACCGTCACTTGCTCTCCCGGTTGTGCCATCAGCCGCGCGCAAATACCGCGCAGGCGCGCATCCACGGGTAAGGGCAAATACAGGGGCAGCACGGGCAGGCTGTTTAGCTCGTGCAACAGCAATTGCAGCAGATGCCAGTCGCGGCTGCCTTCCGTGAAATCGGGCGCGATATCGACGGCCGCCACGATCAGTTGCCGCAGCAGGGGGCTGATGTCGAGCACGCAGCTGTGGCGCGGCAGCAATGGCGAGCTGGCGCAATCGATGAAGACGGTGCGCATTTTCACCGCGCCGCTCATGCGCACCTGGTGCGCGATGCCGGGCTGCAGCCATACGCCGCGCGTGGGTGGCACCACCCAGCGCCCGCCCTGCGCCTCGATGGTCATCACGCCCTCGATGGCGTACAGCAATTGCGCATGCGTGTGGCGGTGCACGGAAATCACGTGGCCATGCGCATAGTCGACGGCCAGCGCCATGGCGCGCGCCGTGACGGGCAGCAATTCCTGAAAGGCGGCGGAGGTGCAATCCATAAAAACAGGGTCAGTTTTGCGATAGGTACAGACATCTTAGCGCGAGAAAGCGCAGCGCGCCTGCGGCATGATGGTTCCCCCGCAATTATTTATGGAGCCTCGCATGCCTGTGCGCGCCTATCTGTATCCGTTTCTGGCCATGCTGCTGTGGGCCGGCAACGTCGTCGTCTCGAAGCTGGCTGCATCCAGCATCGCCCCCACGGCCATCACCTTTTATCGCCTGGTGCTGGTCTTGCTGGTGATGACTCCGTTTATCGCCCGCCCCCTGTGGCGCAACCGCGCCGCCATCCGGCGCCAGTGGTGGCAGCTGGCCCTGTGCGGCGTGATGTCGATGGCGCTGTTCCAGAGCCTGTCTTACCGCGCCGCCGAATCGACGACGGCCACCAACATGGCCATCGTCACGGCGCTGGCGCCCCTGATGACGGCCCTGCTCAGCGTGCTGCTGCTGGGTGAGCGATTGACGGTGGGCATGGCGGCCGGCGGCGTGCTGTCGTTTGGCGGCTTGCTGTACCTGGTAGGGCGCGGCGATATGCTGGCCCTGTTGCAGCAGGGCGTGCATGCGGGCGACGCGCTGATGCTGCTGGCCTGCCTGATCTTCGCTTTGTATGGCGTGCTGTTGCGCCGCTGGCGTCTGTCCATTCCTGCCTGGCAAGCCATTTATTGCCAGGCGCTGGCGGCCCTGGCGTGCATGCTGCCGCTGTTCCTGCTGCTGCCGCCCGGCAGCGCCAGGCTGGACGCCACCACCTTGCCCCTGATCGGCTATGCGGGCATCGGCTCGTCCATCGTGCTGTCCTACCTGTGGATCGAAGGCGTCAAACTGCTGGGGCCGAACCGCTGCAGCATCTACGTCAACCTGCTACCCCTGCTGACGGCCTTGCTGGCCATCGTCTGGCTGCACGAAAGCATGCATATATATCACCTGGTCGGCGGCGGCATCTCGCTGCTGGGCGTGCTGCTGGCGCAGACGGTGCAGCGACCGTTGTTTGGCCGCTACCGTCCTGGGGTGTCCGGGACTGCCTGAACGGCCATGCATAATGGCGCTTTTGGGCAGTGGAGTTGGCATGCGGAAAATATTTGGGATGAGCACGATGGCGGCGCTGCTGGCGCTGAGTACCCTGGCGCCAGCGCAGGCAGCGCCGCGTTTTTATGAGGGCATCCCCATGGCCACCGCCAGCGCCATCGAGCGCCGCGATGGCGGCGTGGTGCTGGCTTTCCTGCGGGAAAATGGCGAAGTCAACGGCTACTATTGCCAGTGCAATGGCATCAGCGAAAAACGCATGAACCTGGACAAGTACGGCAAGGCCAGCATCGAAGCCGTGTTCCAGCTGGACCTCGACAGCGAAGGCGAAACCACCTTGGTGCTCAGCCGCAGTGCGAATGCCTATGGCTTGCATGCCTACCGTTACGAGCGCAGCGGCGGCAGGATGTTCAAGGTGACCACTTTGCAGCCCGCGCTGGACGCCATCGTGCGCGGCGCCAAGGTCATGGATGAAGCGCGGGTACGCGCGGCGCTGGCGTCCCTGCAGCTGATCGATTACAGCATCGCGTATGCGCCCTCGGGCGTTGCCGAATTCGACGCCATCGAGCATGCGCACGGCACCCTGGTCGGCTATTTCAATATCGACGGCGAGTTACTGCCGGGCAAACCGGCCGACGCGCCCGCGTTTGCCTATAAAAAAACCTTCCAGGAAAAGGAGGGCCATGCTCTGACCGTCACGTATCTGCTGGGCAAGGGCTGGGAAGGGGGCCGCGCGCCCAGCTACCACGTCAAGTGGATCACCTGGGAAACGCAACCGCAGCGCTTTGCCGCCAGCCAGGATGGCGTATTTGTCGAATACGACGTGAATTACTGCGTGGGCAGCGTGTTTGCCCGTGGCCTGTATGTGCAGGGCAAGCGCACCGGCGTATGGCACTTCGAAGAGCCGGACACCATCCGCTCGTCCGGCGCCTTTGTCGACGACAAGGCCGAGGGGCCGTGGACGTATGAAAGCGGCGACGAAACCACCACGGGCATGATGCAGCGGGGCCAGCGCACGGGCCGTTGGGAAGTGAGCCCGGGCGTGGCTGAATGGCGCGCAGCGGACATGCACAGCTTCACCGGTTATGACCATTTTGTGAAAGACCGTTTGAACGGCCCCAGCGAACGCCGCATCGATGGCGTGGTGCAATGGCAGGGCAACTATGTGAATGGCAAGAAACAGGGCCAGTGGGTCGAACCTGGCGGTGGCGGCAACTACGTCGATGACGTGAAACAGGGACCATGGAAAAAGGCGACGCCGGACGGCGGCCGGCAAGTGCTGACCATGCTCGATGGCAAGCCCGATGGCAAACTGGAGCAGTATGCGGCCAGCGGCCAGCTGGAACTGGTCGAGCATTACCGCCTGGGTGTGCTCGATGGCACGATGGAAAGTTTTTATCCGGATGGCAAGCGGCGTTACCAGGGCAGCTTTGCCGACGGCAAGCGCGATGGTGCGGAAACCCTGTTTTATCCCGATGGCGAATTGCCGCAATTTCACCGCAACTGGAACAAGGGTGTGCTGCACGGCGTCAACATCGAACATTTCCAGAATGGGAAACCGAAGCAGATCGGCGCTTACAACATGGGCAAAAAAACGGGCCGCTTCCAGTATTTCCGCGACGATGGCCAGCTCATCGAAGAAACCATGTATTAACTTGCTGATTAACATACCTGGCATGCCGGCGCGACCGCGCACGATTGCGGCATGCCAGTTCTGCGCAAAAAACATCATCCACTTGTTACAAAGCGTGAAAATCCCGGCTGCATATTGCTACAGCGAATTTTTCCCTGTATCTTGCAATCAGGAAATTAAAAGTACAGGAAACCTCAACCCTGTTGCCCTGTATTTCACTCCTGACGATGATGAGCGGGCCGCCTTCCCCCCAGCCGCCACTCACGCTCCATCGACCGAATTTTGTCCTGAACAATGAAGAACTGCCTCGCCCATCTGGCGCTTGCCGTCATCCGTCCGGCATGCCCAGGCATGGTTGCGCCCTTACCAAGGAAAATTGCATGCTGTCGAATATAACAATAAAAATGCGCCTGATTGCCACCATGAGTGTGCTGGGCTTGCTGATCGCCTTGCTGGGCGTGATGAGTATCATCAGCCTGAAATCGGCCAACAACAGCCTCAACGAGGTCTACAGCAACCAGCTGGCGTCGACGCAAGCGATCGGCGAATCGCAAATCGCCCTGGGCCGCGCCCGCTTCACGATGGACCGCGTGATGGTGCACCCGGATGCGGCCGATGCCAAGGAGACCCTGGCGCGTGCCGAACAATTCCTGGAAGCGTCCAACAAGTCCTGGAAGGTGTACCTGGGCTTGCCGCAAGGCGTGGACGAAAAGCGCCTGTCCGACGACATGGACAAGAAGCGCAGCGACTATATCAACAATGGCGTGCTGGTCATGAGCAAGGCTTTGCGTGAAGGTAACATCGAACAAGCTGACGGCTTGATGATGAAGGGGCTGTCGCCGCTGTACCGTACCCTGGACCAGGCTGCCGAAACATTGACGCAATTCCAGGCTACTTCGGCCGCCGCGATGTATGCGGAAAGCCAGGCTAGTTACCGCACGCAAGTGACCATGGCCATCATCGGCATGCTGGTGGGCGCCTTGCTGACGATTATTTCCAGCTTCTTGCTGCTGCGTGCCATCTTCGGCCCGCTGGATCAGGCCCTGCGCCATTTCGGTGCTATTGCCGACGGCAACCTGGCCAATGATATCGTCATCACGCGCAACGACGAGATGGGCGCCCTGCTGACGGGCTTGCAGAAAATGCAGGAACGCCTGTCGACCACCGTGCGCGGCGTGCGCGACGGCAGCGGCGCCATCGCCACGGCCAGCAATGAAATCGCCTCGGGCAACCTTGATTTATCGAGCCGCACGGAACAGCAAGCGTCCAGCCTGGAAGAAACGGCCTCCTCGCTGGAAGAGCTGACCTCGACCGTCAAGCAGAATTCCGACAATGCGCGCCAGGCGAACCAGCTGGCCGTCTCCGCTTCGGACGTGGCCGTCAAGGGTGGCGCGCTGGTGGCGCAAGTGGTCGATACCATGGGCACCATCAGCGAATCGTCGAAAAAGATCGCCGACATCATCGGCGTGATCGATGGCATTGCCTTCCAGACCAACATCCTGGCCCTGAACGCGGCTGTGGAAGCGGCGCGTGCCGGTGAGCAAGGTCGTGGCTTTGCCGTCGTCGCCACGGAAGTGCGCAACCTGGCGCACCGCTCGGCCAGCGCCGCCAAGGATATCAAGGTGCTCATCGAAGCGTCGGTGCAGAACGTGGGTGCCGGCAGCGCGCTGGTCAGCCAGACGGGCACGACGATGGACGAAATCGTCTCCAGCATCCGCCGCGTGACGGACATCATGGGCGAAATCAGCGCCGCCGGCCGCGAGCAGGAACTGGGCATCGGCCAGATCAATCAAGCGGTGGCGGAAATGGATACCGTGACGCAACAAAATGCGGCACTGGTGGAAGAAGCGGCAGCCGCTTCGGAATCGATGCAGGAGCAGGCGGCGGCGCTGGCCGAAATGGTCAGCATCTTCAAACTCGACGCCGCCCACAGCGGCCCGGCAGCGGCCAAGCCTGCCTTGCGCAAGCCTGTCGTGGCCGCCGCCAGCACAGCCTTGAAACGCCCGGCCCTGCACCTGGCACCGGCCCGCGCTGCGGCAGCACCTGTCGCGGCCGCCAAGCCGCGTCCAGCCAAGCCCGCCGCAGATAGCAGCGGCGAGTGGGAAGAGTTCTAAGTGACTGCTTAAATTACTGCGCTTACAGGGCCACCTTGCTGCCCTGTTCCTGCAGCAGCGCCGCCTCGGCCAGGGCCTGGGCGCGCGCTTCCTCTGCCGCCTGTTCCGCTTTCTCATGCGCATCATGGCGCGCCTGCAAGGCCGCTCGCGCGCGCACGAAGACGATCTTGATGGCCGCCATCACGGGCACGGACAGGAAGATGCCCACCACGCCCCCCAACTGGTCGCCGGCCAGCAAGCCGACGATCACCATCAGCGGGCTCACTTCCACGCCTTCGCTCATCAAGTACGGGTTGACCACGTAATCCTGGAACAAGCGGTAGGCGGCGATAAAGCCGATCAGCCAGAACACGTGATCGTAGCCGCTGAAACCGGCCACGACTACGGCGATGACGGCCGCCGCCAGCGGGCCGGCAAACGGGATGAATTCCAGCAAGGCGGCGGCGCCCGCCAGCAGCAGGCTGTACGGCACGCCCATCAGGGAAAAGGCGATGCTGTACGACACAAAAGTGGCGATCGACAACAGCAGCAGCGCGCGTACATAGCGCGACAGCAAGATGTCGAGGTCATCGATGATGGCGCCCCAGAGTTTCTTGTTCGGCCGGTTCAGCAAGGACAGCAAGCCATCGCGCATGTCCGGGCCTTCCTTGATCAGCAAAAAGCTCAGCACGGGCACCAGCACCAGATAGATCAGGTTGCTGGCCGCATGCATGACGGTCAGGCCCAGTTCCTTCGCCAGCGGCATGGCTTGTCCCGTACCGCTGCTCAGCTGTGTCTGCATGAACGACAGCAGGCGCGCGCGCAAGGGTTCCATGAATTCCGGCAAGGGGATGCGCTCGGCAAAATTATTGCCTTTAAGCAGTGTTGGCAATTGATCGCTGAGCTTGATCGCCTCTTCCTCGATGCGCGCCCCGAAAATGGAACCCAGTATCGCCACCAGCAAGATCACCACCAGGAAGACGATGCCGATATTGGCCGTGCGCGGCAGGCGCTTCGGCCCATAGCGCTCCAGCAGCCCGATCAGTGGATACACGAGATAGCTGAAGAAAATGGCAAACACCACCACGATCAGGGTCGACGAGACCTTGTAGGTGAGGAAGAGCAGGAAGGCGATGAGGAAAGCCGTCCATACCATCTTGGCGACGCGCAGATTAAAACCGAACATAAGAATTCCTTAGACAGAGTTGCTGCTCAAGCGTGGTTGAGCTTGAGTTCAATAGATGCGCAGGGCAGGGATTCGGCGTAGCCGCACAGTAAGAAATCATACTGCAAAATAGCAAAATGCCATTTGCCTATGCGTGGGGGCAATCTTTCAGTGCTGTATGACATCACCCACCACCCGTTCGCGGCTGGGGGGCGTACCGAACATGCGCGTGTATTCGCGGCTGAATTGCGAGGCACTTTCATAGCCCACCTGATACGCGGCTTGCGAGGCATTGGCCGCGCGCGTGACGATCAGGCGCCGCGCTTGTAGCAGACGCAGCTGTTTTTGATATTGCAGCGGCGTCAGCGACGTGATGCTTTTGAAGTGCGCATGGAAGGACGAGACGCTCATGCCGGCCAGCGCCGCCAGGCGCCCGATACCGATGGGGGCGGTAAAATCCGCTTGCATCAGGTGGATGGCTTCGGCGATGCGCAGGGTGCGGCTGTCGGGCGCCACCAGGCGGCGTAATTGTTCGCCTTGCGGGCTGCTCAGCAGCCAGTAATACAGTTCGCGCAGGATGGATGGCGCCAGCATGGCGATGGCGCGCGGCTGGCCCAGCAGTTGCACCAGCCGCAGCAGGCAATCGGCCGCCTGCTCTTCCAGCCGTCCCACGAAGACGCCCAGCGCCGCCGTGCCCGGCGCGACAGCCTCTCCGTCGAGCTGGCGGATCACGTCTTGCAACAGCTTGACGTCGAGTTCGAGGATTAGCGCGAGGAAGGGATGCTCCGGTGTGGCGTGCGTCACCCTGCCAAGAATAGGCAAGTCCACGCTGACAATCAAAAATTCCATGGCGCCGTAATCGAACAGCGCATCGCCCAGCATCACTTGCTTGGCGCCTTGCACGGCCAGGCACAGGGCGGGCGTGTACAGCGCATAGGCGGGCAGGGTTTTTTCGCCTATGCGCATCAGTTTCAGCGCTGTGATATCGGTCGCATAAAAGCCATCCGGCGTGTTGCGCGTTGCGGTATGCGCGGCGATGGCGGCCGCCAGTGGGGTAGTGGACATGGCATTCCTGGTCTGATAGCAGCAACGGTGCTGACTTTTTTTTGTGCAGCCATCGTAGCGTGCCTGTTCGTCGGCTGGCAAGCGGCTTGGAGTTTTAGGCATGGAATGTGGAGTTTTGCCTATTCACGCGGATCGCCTGCGGCGCGACACTGGTCTCCTCTTCACCCACCCAAGGAATGCACATGTCAACCACTCAAACAATCGCACTGGTGACGGGCGCCAGCCGCGGCCTGGGCCGCAATGCCGCCCTGCACTTGGCCCGGCAAGGCGTCGATGTCATCCTCACCTACCATGCGCAGCGTGGCGAAGCCGAAGCCGTGGCGGCCGAAATCGGGCAACTGGGCCGCCGCGCCGCCGTCTTGCAACTCGACTGCGGCGACGTGGCCTCGTTCGATGGTTTTTCGCATGCGCTGCAAGCCATCTTGCAAGGCTGGGGCCGCGATACCCTGGATTATTTGGTCAACAATGCCGGTATCGGCCTGATGGCGCCGTTTGCCGATACCAGTGAGGCCATGTTCGATCAGCTCATGAATATCCATTTCAAGGGCGTCTACTTCCTGACCCAGACTCTGCTGCCAGTGATCGCCGATGGCGGGCGCATCCTGAACCTGTCGAGCGGCTTGACCCGCTTCAGCTTGCCGGGCATGTCGGCCTACGCGGCCATGAAGGGCGCGGTCGAGGTGATGACGCGCTACCTGGCCAAAGAATTGGGCGCGCGCGGCATCACCGTCAACACGGTGGCGCCGGGCGCCATCGCCACGGATTTCGGTGGCGGCGACGTGCGCGACAATCCGCAGACGAACCAGTTCATCGCCGCGCAAACGGCGCTGGGCCGCGTGGGCCAGCCGGATGACATCGGTGCCATGATCGCTTCGCTGTTGTCGGACAGCAACCGCTGGGTCAATGGCCAGCGCATCGAAGTCTCGGGCGGCGCCTACTTGTAGGAGCTATTCTTTCTTCCAGCTGGCCACGTTGATGAAGACGCCGTTTTCCTTGTCCGGCTCGCGCAAGGTCACCGTGTAGCGGCCGCTGGCATCGCTGCCCGTAAACACGACCTTGTCGTCATGCCCCTTCACTTGGGCGCCCTTGGCCAGCTTGGCGTAGGTGTTGAGCACCCAGTGGAAATCGGCATAGCTGCGCAGGGTGATGTCGGCATCGGGCATGGGCTCTTCGCCGGCCTCGGCCGTTTCCGTGGGCGTGCGCATGGGCAAGCCCGCCAGGCCGGCCGGTGCGATGAGTTTGCCGCCGCTGGAACTGCTGTTCAGTTCCGCATTCGGCAGCAGCAGGTGCAGCAAGCTGGCGGGAAAGCCGGGCGGCACGTCGTTCGGCTCCCAGCCGGGCTGGCCGGGGCGGGTGGTGATGTATTCCACCACAGCAATGCTTTGCTGCTGCTCCGGCGCAGCCTGTGCCAGCATCGGTGGTCGCTGCCGCGCCCAGACCAGCAGCGGCGCGGCCATCTCGTCCTCTGCACCTGGTGGCAGGAACAGTGTCAGCACGGCATGCGTGGACGGCAGGCAGGCGGGGGCACAATGGCCATTGACGAGGCCCAGCGCCAACAGCTTGCGTTGCGGGTCGAACAGCATGGCGGCGCGCCATGCTCCGCGCGTGCCGGCATCGATGGAGGCCAGCACCGAGCGCCCATCGGGCAACATGGTGCGCGCGATGTCGTCCAGTGACTGCATGCTGTCGAGTACCTGGAGCGCGACCAGGGTGTCGTCCTGCGTATAGCTGCCACGCGCATAGCCGAGCAGCCTGAAGACGTCGGCGCGGATCTCGGGATGCGCGCTCAGGGGCAGCGGCGGCGAGGGCACGGGCACGGTGGCGGCCACGAAGGCGGCATCCTCGGCAGAAATGGCTTGCGCCATGCTGGAAAGCGGCAGGTACAGGGCAGCGCACAGTGACAGCATGTGCAGAGTGAATTTTCCTGGGGTGTTCAATGGCAATCCTTGTCGAGACGCCATGCCGATCCGCTTGCCGGCATGCGCGCGCCGCGATCTTAGCACTCCAGGAGTGAAACTCTTTCTGCTAAGCTTGGCTATTGAATCACTGTCCCCCCGTTGCCATGGCCAAGATCACCATTTCCTGCAGTATCCCCGTCGACGATGAGGCCGTGACCGAGTTCCTGTACAAGTACGTGCTTCAATCGCGTGTCGGCGCGGCCAGGAAATTGCGCATGGGAGAGAAGGGCTGCTTCTATACCTGTTCTTTGTACACGGACGAGCACGCCAAGGTGAGCCGTTTGATCCGCCGCATGCTGGCCTTCTTTGAGAGCAAGAACATCCCCTTGACCATCCTCAAGATCGGCGCCCGGGACAGCTGGGATGAGGTAGACCCCGAGCAGCGCGACCCGTGGAAGATTTCACCGCAAGCCTTGCTGGCGCTGCTCGATGCCACGCCCAACGGCGATGTTCAGGCGGCGTTGAGCACGTAGCGGTTCTTGCCGCTTTTCTTGGCCTGGTACAAGGATTCATCGGCACGCCGGTAGCTGTGCGACAAGTCCGCTTCCTTGATCATTTCCGCCATGCCGATGCTGACGGACACCTTGCGTTCCGGTACGAAAGCCGCCTCGACGCTGTCGACCAGTTGCGCGGCAAAGGCGCAGGCCGCGTTCTTTTCGCCCAGGTAGATGATGGCGAATTCCTCGCCGCCCAGGCGGCCGCACAGGTGCTCGCCCGACAGCCCCGCGATGACGTCGGCGATCTTTTTCAGCACCTCGTCGCCCGCGTCATGGCCGTACACGTCGTTGATTTGCTTGAAGTCGTCGATGTCGATCATTAAAAAATACGCGGGTGTGTGCGCCGTACGCTGCAGGATGCGGGCGCTTTGCGTAAACATGCGTCGATTGTTGAGTCCGGTCAAGCCATCCTTGTAGGCCATCGTCGCCAGTTCGCGCTGGGAGCGGTAGTTATGGATGCGCAAGACGAGAAAATAGATATTCAGCGCCAGGCCGATGATCACGCTGATGGTGACGGCCAGCACGGGCCAATGCTGGTCGGCCTGGCCCGCATGCACGGGAAACTGCCCCAGCCCCACGATGGCCCATACGCCCAGCGAGACGCCCAGGTAATACGCGATGCCGCTGAAGATGGGGGCCGTCGTCAAGGTGATCATCACGCCCAGTGGCAACACCCAAAAAGCGGGGTCTTCCGTGCCCAGCATCAGCACGCGAAAGCCGAAAGCGATGAACAGCACGCTGATGGTACCGCTGACGATGATCGCCTGCAGCGACCTGGCATAGACGGTCAGCAGCAGCCCCACCAGCATGCCCGCCACGCCCAGCGCCGCCTGCGCATGATCGAGCGAAGCGCGCGACAAGGTCAGGCTGAACGTGACCAGCCAGCAAGCCAGGCCAAACGTCAGGATCGCTATCGAAATGAAATGCAGTTCCTTGAAAAAGCGCTGCTGCTGCTCCCGTTCTCCTGAAAAGAACAGGTAATAGAAGGCAGGAGACAGGCTGCGCGAAGTGAACATTGCATTTGTCCAGGCAGACAACACGCCTTGCGGCAAGGCCGCCTCCCGGCAACGGCAGGCGGCATGGCGCGCGTACAAAAGTAGTTGCGCTCAGGAACTAGTGTACTGGTTTCTTGGGGGGATTGGTGATCCAGGCGAGGAAATTGGCGGCCAGTGTTCTGCCGCCGCCACAGTGAGCGTCACAGCTCGCGCGTCAGCACCTGGCCGACCAGGTCCTTGCCAAAGCTGTGATGCGCTTCTTCCTCGACCAGCTGGAAGCCAGCCTTGTCGTAGATGCGGCGCGCGCCGGTGAGGATGCTATTGGTCCACAATACCATGTTCGTATAGCCGACCTGGCGGCTGAAGCGCAGGCATTCATCGACCAGCCGGCTGCCGATGCCCAGGCCGCGCGCGCACGGATCGACATACAGCAGGCGCAGCTTGGCCGTCGTGTCGTCCTGGCGCACGATGAAGACCGAACCGATCACCTTGCCGTCCTTCTCGGCGATCCAGCAGCGCTCACGGACCGGGTCGAATTCCCGCACGAATTTGGCAAGGATGTCGGCAACGAGTGCCTCGTACTCGTTGTTCCAGCCATATTCCTGCGCATACAGCACGGCTTGCCGGTGGATGATCCAGCCCATGTCGCCCGGCTGCGGGTTGCGCAGGATATAACTGGACGACGTTTCTCCGAGCAAGCCCTGGATTTGGCCCATGGCAGCGACCAGTTCCTGCTGCACCGTTGGCGGCAAACGTTCCAGCATGGCCGTCACTTCGCGACGCGAGGCATCGACCAGGGGCGCGAGGGTGCGCTGTCCCTGTTCGGTCAGCTGCAATTGCGCCGCGCGTGCATCCGTGGGCGAGCGCGTCTTGGCGATCAATCCCTGTTTTTCAAACCCGGCAATAACCCGGCTCAGATAGCCCGCGTTCAAGCCCAGCTCGCGGCACAAGTCCGCGCTGGTCAGTTGCTCCCGGTGCGCCAGTTCATACAGGATGCGTACTTCCGTCAGCGAAAATGCGCTGTCTAGCAAGTGTTCATGCAGCACGCCAATCTGGCGTGTATAGAAACGGTTGAAACGACGCACGATCTCCGTGCGCTCGCTGAGTGATTCCGTGGACATTGCCGGCTCCAGTTGCTTGCTTATGGTAGATTATTGATTGCTTTTGGCAAGTATGTCAATATGGTAGCAGGATTTTGACGTGCATAAAAAAAGCGGCCCCGAAGAGGGCCGCCTTGGCTGTCACGAAAACCAGGGAAGCTGGCTTACACGTCGATATTGCCCGCCCGCAGCGCATTATTCTCAATAAACGCCCTGCGTGGTTCCACATCATCGCCCATCAGCGTCGTGAAGATCTGATCCGCCGCAATCGCGTCTTCGATCTGCACCTTCAACAAGCGGCGTACGGTCGGGTCCATCGTGGTTTCCCACAGCTGGGCCGGGTTCATCTCGCCCAGACCTTTGTAGCGCTGTTTCGAGACGGTGCGTTCGGCTTCGTCGCGCAGCCATTGCATGGCTTGGTGGAAGTCGACCACGGCGATTTCCTTCATGCGTTCGCCTTCGCCGCGGCGCACGAAGGCGCCTTCGCCGATCAGGCCTTCGAAGGTGGCGGCGCCGCTGCTCAGCACGGCGTAGTCCGGGCCTTGCACGAAGTCGGCGTCGATGGCCGTCACTTTGATGTTGCCGTGGTGCATGCGCTCGATGCGCAGCATGTGTTTTTCCGACAAGTCGTCGGAACGCACATGCACTTTCACGGCGCTGTCGTTGATGGCCGTCTGCAGGGCCAGGGCGGAGGTTTCCGCCAGGTCCAGGGTCGACAGGTCCAGCTGCACGCCCGTCATGATGGCCGTCAGGGCGGCGCGGTCGATGACGCGCGTCAGACGCGTCATGATGGTGTTCGACAGGTTGAACTTGCGCACCAGTTCCGTCAGCGTCTCGCCGGAAATGCCTTCCGCGCCTGTGCGCGGCACCAGCACGGCCGTGTTCAGCGCCACCGTCATCATGTAGCTCGCTTCTTCGGCGTCATCTTTCAGATAGCGCTCGTCGCGGCCCGATTTCACTTTGTACAGTGGCGGTTGCGCGATGTAGATGTGGCCGCGCTCGACCAGTTGCGGCATCTGGCGGTAGAACAGGGTCAGCAGCAGGGTACGGATGTGGGCGCCGTCGACGTCCGCATCGGTCATGATGATGATGCGGTGGTAGCGCAGCTTTTCGACGTTGAATTCGTCCGGTCCGATCGAGGTGCCGAGCGTGGCGATCAGGGTGGTGATCTGCTCGGACGACAGCATTTTCTCGAAACGGGCTTTTTCCACGTTCAGCACTTTACCGCGCAGCGGCAGAATCGCCTGGAACTTGCGGTCGCGTCCTTGTTTTGCCGAGCCACCTGCCGAGTCACCCTCGACGATGTACAGTTCGCACAGGGCCGGGTCTTTTTCCTGGCAGTCGGCCAGCTTGGCCGACAGGCCCAGGCCATCCATGATGCCTTTGCGGCGCGTCAAGTCGCGGGCCTTGCGGGCCGCTTCACGGGCGCGTGCCGCTTCGACGATCTTGCCGCAAATGATCTTGGCGTCGTTCGGTTTTTCTTGCAGGTAATCGGCCAGGGTCTTGGCGACGATCTCTTCGACGGGGCCGCGCACTTCTGACGACACCAGCTTGTCTTTCGTCTGCGACGAGAATTTCGGTTCTGGCACTTTCACGGACAGCACGCAGGTCAGGCCTTCACGCATGTCGTCGCCGCTGATTTCCACTTTCGCCTTTTTGGCGAACTCGTGTTCATCGATGTATTTGTTGATCACGCGCGTCATCGCCGCGCGCAAGCCCGTCAGGTGGGTGCCGCCGTCGCGTTGCGGGATGTTATTCGTAAAGCACAGCACCTGTTCGTTGTAGGCATCGTTCCACTGCATCGACACGTCGACCGAGATGTTCGTGCCCTGGTCCGACAGGCGCTCGCCCGTGGCCTGGAAAATGGTCGGGTGCAAGACCGACTTGGCCTTGTTGATGTACTCGACGAAGCCGCGCGTGCCGCCTTCGAAGGCGAAGATTTCTTCCTTGCCCGTGCGCTGGTCGGACAATTTGATCTTGACGCCATTGTTCAGGAAGGACAGTTCGCGGATGCGCTTGGCCAGGATTTCGTAGTGGAATTCCACATGCGTGAAAATCTCTTCGTCGGCCCAGAAATGCACGTCGGTGCCGCGCTTGTCCGTTTCGCCGATGACCTTGATCGGCGAGGTGGCGATGTCGCCCACCATGACGATCTGGCGGTCTTGCGGCACGCCGCGCACGAATTCCATGTGATGCACTTTGCCATCGCGGCGGATGGTCAGTTTCAGCAATTTCGACAGGCCATTGACGCAGGATACACCCACGCCATGCAGACCGCCCGATACCTTGTACGAGTTCTGGTCGAACTTGCCGCCCGCGTGCAGCTCGGTCATGACGATTTCCGCCGCCGAACGCTTCGGATCGTGCTTGTCGTCCATTTTCAGGCCGGTCGGCACGCCGCGGCCATTGTCGGTGATCGAGATCGAATTGTCGCTGTGGATGGTGACGTGGATGTCCGTGCAGTGGCCGGCCAGCGATTCATCGATGGAGTTGTCCAGCACTTCGAATACCAGGTGGTGCAAGCCGGTGCCGTCCGAGGTGTCGCCAATGTACATGCCCGGGCGTTTGCGTACGGCTTCCAGACCTTCCAGGATCTGGATGGAGGAGGCGCCGTATTCTTCCGTGATGGCCTGGATCGGGGTGTCTTGTGGATTCTCGGACATGGACTGCTTTCTCAAATAACGATTGCTGATTGATTCGGGGCTGCTGGCTGATGACCGTAGGTCGGGTTAGCCGGAATGGCGTAACCCGACAGACGGCGATTCAGCATGTCGGATTACGCTGCGCTAATCCGACCTACGTCACTGCTGTGGTCTTTAGATCCGCATCGGCATGACGACATACTTGAAGTCGGCATTGTCCGGGATGGAGATCAGGGCGGACGAGTTCGAGTCGCCCAGCGCGATGTTGACGTATTCGCATTTCAGGTTGTTCAGCACGTCCAGCAGATACGTCACGTTGAAGCCGATGTCGACGGAATCGCCGCCGTAATCGATTTCCAGCTCTTCGACGGCTTCTTCCTGGTCCGCATTGGTCGAGCTGATCTTCATGCTGCCCGGGGTGATGATGCAGCGCACGCCCTTGAACTTGTCGCTGGTCATGATGGCGGCACGTTGCAGCGAGCGCAGCAGTTCATCGCGGCCGATGGTGAAGTCGTTTTTGTAGCCTTTTGGAATCACGCGCGTGTAGTCGGGGAACTTGCCTTCCACCAGCTTCGAGATCAGCTCGATGTCGGCAAAGGTCAGTTTCACCTGATTGGCGGCGATGTCCAGCTGCACCGGTTCATCGTTCTCTTCCAGCAGGCGCTGCAGTTCGATGATGGTCTTGCGCGGGATAATCACTTCCTGGCGCGCAAACGTCTGCTCGGTGGCGACCTGGCAAAACGCCAGACGGTGGCCGTCGGTGGCCACGGCGATGACATTATTGCCATCCAGAACCAGCAGCAAGCCGTTCAGGTAGTAGCGGATGTCTTGCTGCGCCATCGAGAAATGCACCATGTTGAACAGGTGCTTCAGCGTTTTCTGCGGCAGGGTAACGCTGGCGTTGTAGCTTTCCGCCTGTTGCACGGTTGGAAACTCTTCCGCCGCCAGGGTTTGCAGGGCGAAGCGCGACTTGCCCGTTTGCACGGTCAGGCGCTTGTTCAGCAGGGTCATCGTGACGTCGCCCGATTCGGGCAGGGCGCGCAAAATGTCCAGCAGCTTGCGCGCGGCCACGGTGGTGCCGGTAACGTCCGCACCGGAACCGATTTCCGCGTGCGTGGTGATCTGCACTTCGGTGTCGGTCGACAGGAAGGAGACATTTTCACCGTCTTTGCGGATGAGGATATTGGCCAGAATCGGCATAGTGTGCCGACGCTCGACAATACCGCTCACGATCTGCAGTGGCCGGAGAAGGGTATCTCGGGTGGTTTTGACCAATTGCATATTTATCCTCAATGTATAGGTTGAACAGTACGATGTTTAACGTATTAATTTAACAATTGTTGCCATAGGGAGCCCCGACAGACCGGCTGCGGCGCCCTCCCAGATGATAAGGGTAAAGCACGTTTTGAGCCAGTCTTGCCAAATGGTGCTTAGCCCTTCAACGTTTGCTCCAGTACATGCAATTCGTGGTTGCATTCCGGGTTCTTGGTGCGGTCCAGCGCGATCTTGCGCACGGCATGCAGCACCGTGGTGTGGTCGCGGCCGCCGAACAGCTCGCCGATTTCCGGCAGGCTCTTCTGTGTCAATTCCTTGGCCAGGTACATGGCGATCTGACGCGGCCGGGCGATATTTGCGGGCCGGCGCTTGGAATACATGTCGGCTACCTTGATATTGAAGAAGTCGGCCACCGTTTTCTGGATGTTTTCCACGGAAATCTGGCGGTTTTGCACCGACAACAAGTCCTTCAGGGCTTCCTTGACGATATCGATCGTGATGTCCTTGCCATGGAAACGCGAGTACGCCAGAATTTTGCGCAGCGCGCCTTCGAGCTCGCGCACGTTCGAGCGCAAGTGCTTGGCGACAAAGAAGGCCACGTCGTCGGAGAAGGTCACGCCTTCCTGCTTGGCTTTTTTCAGCAAGATCGCCACGCGCATTTCCAGTTCCGGCGGCTCGATGGCCACCGTCAGGCCCGAGTCGAAGCGCGAAATCAGGCGGTCGTCCATGCCCGTGATTTCTTTCGGATAGGTATCCGAGGTGATGATGATCTGTTTCTTTGCGGCAATTAATGCCTCGAACGCATAGAAAAACTCTTCCTGCGTACGGCTCTTGCCGCCAAAGAACTGGATATCATCGATCAGCAGCATGTCGAGCGAGTGATAGTAGTGCTTGAAATCGTCGAAACCCTTGCGCTGGTAAGCGGTCACTACGTCGCGAACGTACTGTTCTGCGTGGATGTAGCGAATCTTCGCGCCCGGATTGTCGGCCATCACCTGGTTGCCGATGGCGTGGATCAAGTGGGTTTTACCCAGGCCGACGCCGCCGTAGAAGAACAGCGGGTTATATGACACGCCCGGATTGTTCGCCACCTGGATGGCGGCGGCGCGCGCCAGCTGGTTGGCCTTACCCGTCACGAAGCTGTCGAAAGTCAGGTCGGTGTTGATGCGGCTCTGCTCGCGGCGCGGCGCCGCGCCGATGCTCAGTTCCGGCACGCTGGGCTGCGGTTCCGCGGCGCGCGCGCTGGGCGCGCCGCCATTCGGATCGCTGGCCGGGGTGCTGGCGGTGACGGGCTTCTTCGGCAGGGCCAGGCGCGGGTCGAGCACGAACTGCACTTCCGTGGGCGCTTCGAAGTACTGTATGGCCAGCGCAGTGATGCGGCTGGCGAACTGGGTCTTGACCCAATCGAGCTTGAAGCGATTGGGCGCAGCAATGCGCAGCTTGCCCTCTTCGTAATCGAGAGGGATAAGCGGTTTGATCCACGCACTGAATTGTTGCGGTGTCAGCTCCAGTTCCAACTGCGCGGAACAGGCCTGCCAGAAATTATCCATGTATGTCTATGTGAAAAGGTGTGGGAGGGCGTATCGATTCTGCCCTGCGTTCACCGTGTTGCAAGGCCGGCGTCGCGCGAGGGCTCGCCACACGTAACGCGCTATTCTACTCCCGACTGCCAAAGTTATCCACAGGCACGGCTGTTATTTTTCTGTGGCGGGGTGGGGCGCCGTGTGTATAAGAGGCGACTTATCCCCCGGTTATCCCGATGCAGGCAGTGCTGGCGCGGCCTGTGGCGGGGGCGTGCCGGTGGATGGGGTCCGGCGCGAAAATTTCCAGGCGATCACTGCAATCCTTGACAAGAGGGGGGCATATGCTGAATAATTCAGGGTTCCCCGCCCGTATTCCGTGTTTATTCATTTGGAACGACAATATGGACTAAGCGTGGATTAAGCGGGCGATGAGATTGGCCAGCTTGTGCCTTGGCATAAGTGCGCGATTGTCATTGGCACCAAAAACTGACGGGACGTCAGACCCGATTTTGCATTTTTTTTGTTTTTAGCGAGACCAACATGAAACGTACTTACCAACCTTCCGTCGTTCGCCGCAAGCGTACGCACGGCTTCCGCGCTCGTATGGCTACCCGTGGTGGCCGTGATGTGCTCAACGCACGTCGCGCAAAGGGCCGCAAACGTCTGGCCGTATAGGCTTGTCGTTGACAGCTGATCGCGTGGCTAGCTGTACTCCAGTCGGCAATCAACGCGAAGGTTCACACGACTTCGCGCGCGTTCGGCGTATCGTTAAAACGGATGAATTTTCATCCGTTTTTCGTTTGCGCCCTTCGCAAAAAACAGCGCATTTTGTGCTGTACACCCGACACAATCAATTGCCGCATGCGCGGCTGGGCGTCGTTGTGGCGAAGCGTTTCGCGCCACGCGCGGCGACCCGCAACACGATCAAGCGCGTCACGCGCGAGCTGTTTCGCAACAGCGCGATGCCGCCGGTCGACTGCGTGGTGCGTTTGTCGCGCGCCGTCAACAGCAAGGATGGTCCGGCCACCACGACCAAGCTCAAAGCCGAGCTGCGTGAAGAATTGGGCCGCCTGTTCGCGGCGCAAATCGCCGCCCAGGCCCGTTCTGTTGCTGCGCCACCACCGTCCGCGCCATGAAAACCCTGTTGCTGTTCCTGCTGCGCGCTTATCAGTTGCTGATCAGCCCCATGCTGGGACAGAATTGCCGTTTCTATCCGAGCTGTTCGCATTACGCGATGGAAGCGCTGCGCGTGCACGGTACTGCCAAGGGCAGCCTGCTGGCTGCCAAGCGGCTGTGCCGTTGCCACCCCTGGAATGAAGGGGGCGTCGACCCGGTGCCGCCGGCCGATTGCAAACAATCTTCAACGACCGCTTGCGGTTGCAACCACTCCTGACAAATACCCTAATGGATATCAATAAACGTACCATCCTGTGGATCGTGTTTTCCGTCTCGCTGGTAATTCTCTGGAACGAATGGATGATCTCGAACGGCAAGCCGTCGATGTTCTCCGCGAACACGGAACAAACCGCCAAGGCGCCTGCGACCCCTGCCAAGACGGCTGCCCTGCCAGCTGCGGCAGGCGTGCCTGCCCTGCCGGGTGAGGCTGTCGATCCCGCCGCGTTCAAGCGCGAAGTGATTACCATCACCACCGACGTCATCAAGGTCGACATCGACACCCTGGGCGGCCAGGTCAAGCGTCTGGAATTGCTGAAGTTCAAGGGCGCGGGCAATCCGGGCTGGTTTGGCGGTTGCTTCGGCCTGTTCAAGGTATGCCAGCCTGACGACGGCAAGCAAAACGAAGTGCTGTTCGACGAAGGCGCGAACCATACTTACCTGGCGCAATCGGGCCTGGTCGGCGGTCCATTCCCTACCCATGCGAGCGGTTTCACTGTGCAGCCTGGCGTACGTACCCTGGCCGATGGCAAGCAAATTCAACTGGTGATGGAAGCGGTCGAAGGCGGCGTCAAGTTGACCAAGACGTTTACCTTCAAGCGCGGCGACTACGTCATCGACGTGCGCCACGACGTGGCCAACGTGGGCGCAGCGCCCGTCACGCCCCAGCTGTATCTGCAACTGACGCATGACGGCAACAAGCCGGTCGGCGACTCGTTCTTTAACAGCAGTTTCACGGGCCCGACCCTGTACACGCCGCAAGACAAGTACCAGAAGCTGACGTTCGAGAAGATCGAAAAAGCCGCCGTGGAAGACGAGAAGAAGGGCAACGACAACGCCATGAAGGGCCTGCACCCGGCCACGGCGACTGGCGGCTGGTTTGCGATTTCGCAACATTTCTTCGTTTCCGCCTTTGTTCCGCCTGAAAACGTCAAGCGCGACATCTTCACCAAGAAGGTCGGCACCAACCTGTACGCCATCGGCAACGTGCTGCCTCTGCCTACCCTGGCGCCAGGCGCCACGGCCAGCATGGACAGCAAGCTGTACTCAGGTCCGCAAATCGCGCATCTGCTGGAAAACGTCTCGCCTGGCCTGGAACTGGTCAAGGATTACGGCTGGCTGACCATCATCGCCAAGCCGATGTTCTGGGTCATGGAACAGATCCACAGCGTGCTGGGTAACTGGGGCTGGACCATCATCGCCTTCACGATCCTGATCAAGCTGGCGTTCTTCCCCTTGTCGGCTGCCGGCTACCGCAGCATGGCCAAGATGAAACTGGTCACGCCGAAGATGCAAGCCATCCGCGAACGCTTCAAAGGCGATCCGCAAAAGATGAACCAGGCCACGATGGAGCTGTACAAGACGGAAAAGATCAATCCGCTGGGCGGCTGCCTGCCGATCCTGATCCAGATGCCCGTGTTTATCGCGCTGTACTGGGTGCTGAACGCGTCCGTGGAAATCCGCGGCGCGCCATGGATCGGCTGGATCACCGACCTGGCCCAGCATGACCCTTGGTGCATCCTGCCCGTGCTGTACGCGATCTCGATGTACATCACGACCAAGCTGAACCCGGCCCCGGCCGATCCGATGCAAGCGAAGATGATGCTGTTCATGCCTTTGGCATTCTCGGTGATGTTCTTCTTCTTCCCGTCGGGCTTGGTACTCTACTGGGTCGTCAACAACGTCCTGTCGATCGGCCAGCAATGGGTGATCACCAAGAAATACGCGCCTGCCGCCAAGTAATTCCGGCCAGCGAACAGAAAGCCCGCCTAGTGCGGGCTTTTTAATTCTTGTGGGTCGGATTAACGTGGCAAGGCCACGCGTAATCCGACACTATCGCCAGCGTGTGCTGCGTCGGCTTACGCGCTGCGCGCTAAGCCGACCTACGTTGCTGCACCTTCCCTTGCCGTACCTATTACAATATCCCCATGAAACTCGACTCTTCCCCTATCGCCGCCATCGCCACCGCCCCAGGGCGCGGCGGCATCGGCGTGGTACGCGCCTCCGGCAAAAACCTCGCTCCCCTGATGACGGCCCTGTTCGGCGCGCAGCAACTCAAACCGCGCCACGCCACCTATTTACCGTTCACGGAAAGTGACGGCAGCATCATCGACCAAGGCATCGCCATCCACTTCAAGGGCCCGCATTCGTACACGGGTGAAGACGTGCTGGAATTGCAGGGCCATGGCGGCCCCATCGTGCTGCAGCTGCTGCTGGCGCGCGTGCTCGAAGCGGGCAAGGACAACGGCTTGCGCCTGGCCGAGCCGGGCGAATTCACGCGCCGCGCCTTTTTGAATGACAAGCTGGATCTGGCGCAAGCCGAAGCCGTGGCCGACCTGATCGACGCGTCCACGGAAGCGGCCGCCAAGTCTGCCTCGCAATCGCTGTCCGGCGCGTTCTCGAAGACGATCCACGCGCTGGTGGAGCAGGTGACGGGTTTGCGCATGCTGGTCGAGGCGACCCTGGACTTCCCGGAAGAAGAAATCGATTTCCTGGAAAAATCGAACGCCCGCGGCCAATTAAAGGCCGTCATCGAAGCGCTGAATAAAGTGTTTGCGCAGGCGGCGCAGGGCGCGCTGCTGCGCGAAGGTCTCAATGTCGTGCTGGCGGGCCAGCCCAACGTGGGTAAATCGTCGCTGTTGAACGCGCTGGCGGGCGCCGACGTGGCGATTGTCACGCCGATTGCCGGCACCACGCGTGACAAGGTCAGCGAAACCATTCAGATCGAGGGCATTCCGCTCAACATCATCGACACGGCTGGCATCCGCAGCGCGGGCGATACCATCGATGCCGTCGAGCGCATCGGCATCGAACGCACCTGGGGCGAAATCGGCAAGGCCGACGTCATCCTGCACCTGCTTGACGCAGATCATGGCCCCACGCTGGCCGATGAAAGCATCGTCGCCGCCTTCCCCGAAGGCGTGCCCGTGGTGCGCGTGTGGAACAAGATTGATCTCTCTGGCCACAAGCCCGGCGTGGATGCCTTGCCGGATGCCACGCACGTGTATCTGTCGGCGCACGAACACATCGGCATCGACTTGCTGCGCGCCGAGCTCTTGCGCATCGCCGGCTGGCAGCAGACGGGCGAATCGCTGTACCTGGCGCGCGAACGCCATTTGATTGCGCTCAAGTCGGCCGGCAAGCACCTGGACATCGCCGCCGCGCACGCGGCGCAGGACGACCAGTCGTTGGACCTGTTCGCCGAAGAGCTGCGTCTGGCACAGGTGCAGCTGTCGAGCATCACGGGTGAATTTTCACCTGACGATCTGCTGGGCGTGATCTTCAGCCGCTTCTGCATCGGCAAATAAGGAGGTTCGATGAAGCTGCTGCTTGTTCTGCTGTTCAGTTGCCTGCCCCTGCTGGCTGGTGCACAGGAAAAACTGCCGAAGGATGTGGCGCAATTTATTGAGCAGGCGCAAATGTGCGAGCACTTTGCCGGCGAATGGGATGATAACGACAAGGCGCGCCAGCGCGAGATCACGCAAGCCATCGAACAATCGTGCGGGCTTGCGCAACGGCAGTGGAAGCGCCTGGCTGCCAAGTATGCGGGGCAGCCGAAGTGGCAAAAAATCATTGCCGAGAATGCCAATGATGCGGTGCGCAGCTATCGAAAGCAAGGCTAGCATCTGCGCCGTTGAGAAATGTCATGAAGTCCAAACTGCGCTGACGTAATCTTGCTGAGCGGCCTTGAAGTGCCGCTAGGAAAGGAAGCGCCATGGACAGCAAACAGCCGGATGTCGTGGAATGCGAGGATGAGGTAGTGGCGCGCCCACTGCCCGGCATGCCGGAATTGATCGCCTCCTTGCCGCCGAAAGGCGCATGTTGGTATTGCGACAAGCCGCTAGACGCCGTGCGCCGTTTCTGTTGCAAGAGTTGTGGCGTGGCGTATGCGGAAGAGGCGCAGTACAGCAGCTGAGCGGTGGCGGGCTGAGCGTTAGCGACGCCGCAGCAGCGCCGCCAGCGCGCCGTCGAAGTCGAACTCATGGGCAGCGGCCGCCACTTCCTGGTAGACGTGCACACCCAGGCTGGCGGCCAGCAGGCTGGCCGAGTTTTCCAGGATGTCGATGGCAGCGCCATCGCCTTCGCGCAGATGGCTGGCCAGGCGCGCCAGCAGCAGCTGGATGGCGGGTGCGGCCGGGTCGGGCGCCACGTCCTGCGCCGCCGTGTGGGTGCTCTCCGGTGTGCCCAGCATGCTGCTGACCGCGCCGAGCAATTGATCCTGCGCAAGTTCCAGCTGCAGCATCTGCCGGGCCAGGTCGGGCGCCTGCGCACGCAGCGCCGACTCCAGGGTTGTCGCCAGGCCGTGCACGTGGCGGGCACCGATCATGCCGGCAGCGCCTTTCAGGGTATGCGCCTTCAGGCGCGCGGAAGCATAGTTGCCGGTATCGAATTCGGCGCGGATCTGGCACGGCGTGGTGCCGTGGTCATGCAGGAAGCGGCGCAGGATTTTCAGGTACAGGATGCGGTCGCCCATGATGCGGCCCAGTCCGTTCTCGACGTCGAGAATACGGACCATGTCGGATGCCGCCAGGGCGGCATCATCATCGCAAGTGGCGTGTGGTTTCAGCATGCTGTGCAGAGAGCCCCAAAACTTGTCACTGTCGTAAAGCAGGAACCGCTATTTTACATCCTGTCGTGCTCAACATCGCGCCCGCTTGGCGCCAGCCTGCAGCCTAGCGTGTCGTGAATGACCAGCTGCGCGTGATGTCCGCGCCATTGACTTTGCCGATGAAACTCACGTCATAGCTGGTGTTTCCGGTCAGGGGCGCCAGCGGAATGATGGATGCGGCCGAGACCGGCGTATGCGCATCGTTGCCGCTTGTGAGCAGGCGTACCGTCAGGTCCGCGCCGGCACCACGCTGGCGCACGCTGAACGCCGTCACGCTGACTGGCGTGCCGTAGTTGGCATGCACACTGATCGGGTAGCCGACCACATCCTGGTTTGGCACGGGATCGGGTGCTTCGTTATCGCTGGAAAAACTGACGGCCACTTTTTGCTGCCCGCTGAAGGGATAGGTGACGATTTGCGCCGCCGGCAGCCCGGGGCCATAGTTGCGGTTGCTTGCCAGGTCGGTGGTGAAATACGCGTAGCCGGCGCCACTGACAGCCGCGCCCGCGCCACCCTCCCTGAAGAGCGGCTCGAAAATGACGAAGCGGTGATAGATGGCCGTGACCAGTTCTTCCGCCAGGTAAAAGCCGGACGTGTTGCTGGCGCCGGCGATGACTTCGCCCTGCAGCGACGTGACGACGTAGCCGGCCTTGGCCAGGCGGTCGCCCAGTGTGACGCCGGTAAAGCCGGGCTTGCCCAGCACTTGTTCGTGCGCCACCGTATTGTTGAGGTTCAGATAGCTGGAATGGCCCAGGGCGGCGCTGTCGATCAATCCATTGCGTACCAGTGGCGACAGGCCGATCTGGCTGCGCCGGTAGTTGAACCAGTTGAAGCCATCGGTGGCAATATTGTTGCTGAGCGCGGGAGCGCCCGGCTCCTGTACCAGCTGCCCGGGAGGGGGCGAGGTGCTTTGCCCAGCATTGCTGCTGTCGCTGCTGCCTCCGCCACAGGCGCTCAACAGGGCTGCGCTCAGCAGGGCGGGTATCCAGCGTTTCCAACGCAGTGACGAGACAATCAAGTTGACTCCTGTATAGGTAGGCGGACAGAGGTGGAGGCCGGCGTGCTGCCCGGTGAAACGATTCTAAGGCATTTTGATCTGCCGTAGAGCATCCATGAAAAGATATGTCGCGCGCTCGTGCGCGGACGCTCCCGCAGCTGCGCAGGGTAGAATGAGCGCAGCGCAGCGTTTGCCGCTGCATTGCCTCACTCCCGCTACTTTGATTGCCCATAATTTGAACACCTTGCCCAAGTCGCGCCTGCAGCGCGCCAAATACGCCTTGCCCAGCATGGTGACTTTGCTGTCGATAGCCTGCGGCTTTGCCAGCATCGTCATTTCCGTCGATAACGCCCCGGTGGGCGACGCGGATGCCTACCGCCTGGCGGCAGCGCTGCTGGTGCTGGCCGGCGTGTTTGATGCGCTCGACGGCTATGTGGCACGCCTGACGAACACCAGTTCGCAGTTCGGCGTGCAGCTCGATTCCATCGCCGACGTGATGAATTTTGGCTGCGCCCCCGCCGTCTTGTTGTACTGCTATGGTTTTGTGCAGATGGGCGTGCACGATCCGCTGCTGCTGCGCTTTGGCGGCATGGCCAGCTTCTTCTTCGTCGCGTGTGGCGCCATGCGCCTGGCGCGCTTCAATGTGAATGTGGGGCGCACCGACCCCCTGTATTTCGTCGGCATGCCGATCACGGCCGGCGCCGCCTGCGTAGCGGCCGTGGTGGTGGCCTGGCCGGCACCCATCGATTCCATGCTGCACAGCTATCTGCTGATGCTGTTGCTGGTGGGCGTGGGCAGCCTGATGGTGTCGACCTTGCGTTTCCCCAGCTCCAAGCAAAAGAAAAGCCTGGCCGCGCTGCTGGTGCTGATCGTGGCTATCGCCCTGCTGGTGTGGCTGAAGACCAGCTTCTTCGCGCTGTTCTTCGCCGTCTACATCGCCGCCACCCTGGCGCTGAACCTGGCGTGGTATCTGGGCTGGCGGGGCATTGCGCTTCCCCAGGTTTTCAATGACCCGGATGAAATAGACTAAGCCACCTCGTGCCCGCGCGCGGCGCGCAGGATGGCGAACCAGTCGCTGCGGCTGAGCGTGAACTGCGTGCCTTCCACTGCCACGCCCACCGCCTCGATGCGGCCCGTGCCCGTCAGCGGCAGGGGCCGGCAAGGCAATTGCATGATCCACGCAAACACCACGCTGGCAAACGGCCGCTGCAGCTGGTCGGCGATCTGCTTGATGACATTGCGCAAGTTCTCCACATTCGCATCGCCCCCCTGGAACAGCCTGCCGCCGGCCAGCGGCGACCAGATCATCGGCGCCACTCCCACGTCCTGCAAGCCGTCGAAGGTTTCGTCGAACAGGGGCGCCACGTGCAGCGGCGAAAATTCCACCTGGTTCGTCACCAGCGGGAAGCGCCGGTGCAGGCACTCGAACTGGTGGCGGCTGAAATTCGATACGCCAAAGTGCAGCACCTTGCCATCTTGCTTCAATTGGCTGAAGGCGCCAGCGATTTCGTCGAAATCCATCAGCGGGTCGGGACGGTGGATCAGCAGCAAGTCCAGGCGGTCCGTGTGCAGCTGGCGCAAGGTCTGTTCCACGGAGCTGGTGATGTGCGCCGCGCTCGTGTCGTAAT
The DNA here is from genome assembly GCF_049897625.1 of Janthinobacterium sp. PSPC1-1. Lineage (NCBI taxonomy): Bacteria > Pseudomonadati > Pseudomonadota > Betaproteobacteria > Burkholderiales > Oxalobacteraceae > Janthinobacterium > Janthinobacterium sp. PSPC1-1. Next base: position 212,967 of record NZ_JAFCWP010000009.1, read on the forward strand.
GCTGGATGGCGTGACCGGGGCGGTGCGGCGAGAGCAGCTTGATGCCGCACTTGCTGACCAGCTCCATCTTGTCGCGCAAGCCCGGCTGCAGGGCCAGCGCTTCGCCGAACAAGCCTTCGGCGCTGTAGTCGCCATAGATATCGGCGTGGTCGAAACTCGATACGCCCAGCGCCAGGCATTGCTCGATGAAGGCCAGGCGCTGCTGCGCCGACATATTCCACTCGCCGATGCGCCACATGCCGGCGACGATGCGCGACAGTTCGGGGCCGTTGGCACTCAAACGGCTGCGTGGTGCTTGCAGGCTGGCGGGAATTACATGGCTCATGGGCTGGCTTTCTGATGGTGGCGTGAAGGGATACCCTACGATTATAGCCAGCTACGCTACAGCATGCTGTGGAGAAAGCGGCGGCGAGACAGACGAAAAAAATGCCCGCAGCATCTGCGGGCATTTTTTATGGAATACGAGAACGAATTACTTCATCCACAGGCGCATCGAATCCCAGGCGCGGCCGAAGATCGTGGCCTGGTTGATGGTTTCCAGCGCCACGACAGGCAGTTCCAGCAGGACTTTATCGTCGACCATCATTTTCAGTTTGCCGACAGGGGCGTTCTCGGCCAGAGGCGCGACCAGCGGGTCCTTGCGTTCCAGCACAGGTTTCATCTTGGCAGCCATGCCTTTTGGCACGGTGACGAGCACGTCGCGGGCGAAACCGATTTTCACGGTGCCTTTCGAGCCCTTCCACACTTCCGGCGTGGCCACGGCCTGGCCTTTCGAGTACAGCTTGACCGTATCGAAGTTCTGGAAGCCCCAGTTCAGCAGCTTCTGGCTTTCCTGCGTGCGGGCCTGGTCGGAGGTGGTGCCCAGCACCACGGAGATCAGGCGGCGCTCGCCGGTGCCGCCTGGACGGCGGGCCGACGCGATCATGCAATAGCCGGCTGCTTCCGTGTGGCCCGTCTTCATGCCATCGACGGTCGGGTCCAGCCACAGCAGGCGGTTGCGGTTAGGCTGGGTGATCTTGTTGTACGTAAAGCTTTTCACGGAATCGATTTTGTAGAATTCCGGATAGTCGGCGATCACGCGCTTGGCCAGCACGGACAAGTCTTGCGCTGTGGAATAGTTCTCCGGGCTAGGCAAACCATGCGGATTGGCAAAACGCGTGTTTTTCAGGCCCATGCGTTGCGCTTCGCGGTTCATCAGCACGACGAAAGTGCCTTCATCGCCGGCAACGGCTTCAGCCAGCGCCACGGCGGCGTCGTTACCCGATTGAATCATCAGGCCATGCAGCAAGTCGTCGATCGACACGGGCGTGGCCGGGTCGATGAACATCTTCGAGCTGCTCGAATCGACTTTCCAGGCGCGCACGGAGACATTCACTTTTTGGTCCAGCGCCAGTTTCTTTTCGCGGATGGCGGCAAACGTCAGGTAGGCCGTCATGATCTTGGTCAACGATGCCGGTTCGATGCGCGCGTCCGGATCTTGCGAAGCAATGATCTGGCCACTGGTGGCATCAAGCAACAGCCAGGACTTGGCGGCGATGGTCGGGGCTGGAACGCTCTGGGCGAAGGCGGCGGATAGGAAAAGTACACTGGAGGCCAGTGCCGCTAAAAGTTTTTTCATGGAGGCTGGTCTGCGAAAAAGATGAAGGCTGAGGGCCATGTTGTTGCTACTGACATGGCCGCGTGGAAAAAACGGATCAATTATAGCTGCGGAGGCGCTAGTAAGCCCACACTTCAATGATCATCGGCTGCGATTGCGGGTTTGTCACCATGCCACAGCGCAATCACGAGGTTCTTGATGTGGTTGAGCTTGCGGTGGAAAAAGTGGTCGGCGCCGGGGATCACGATCACGGGAATGTCTTGTGGACGGGCCCAGTCGAAGACGGCGGACAGGGGAATCGTGTCGTCCAGTTCCCCGTGGATCAAAATGCTGTCGGCCGGAATGTCGGCCATGGCCCATTTTCCGGCCGCGCTGCCGATCAGCGCCAGGCGCTCGACGGGCGTGCCGGCGGCGGCCAGGCGTTCCTGCAGTTTTGATTGCACGAAGGTGCCGAACGAGAAACCGGACAAGGCCACGGGCAAGCCCGGATACAGGCCGACCATGTGTTGATACAGCAATTGCATGTCGTCCGTTTCGCCCGCGCCATGGTCATGCACGCCTTCGGAAGCGCCCACGCCGCGGAAGTTGATGCGCGCCACCACGTAGCCGAGGGCGACAAACGCGCGCGCCAGGGTTTGCGTGACCTTGTTGTCCATCGTGCCGCCGTACAGCGGGTGTGGATGGGCAACGAGGGCGATGCCGCGCGGAGTGTCTGCCGGGAAATCGAGCAAGCCTTCCATGCTGCCTGCATGGCCGGCGAGGGTAAATTTTTCCGAGTTTCTGTTCATGATGCTCATACTGGTTGCGTAGGCTTAAATTAGGATTAAATATGCGGCTTAGATTTTCAGGCGTTCGACGATCTTGCCGCCCACCAGGTGCGTATCGATGATTTCGTCGATATCGCTGGTGTCGACATAGGTGTACCAGGTCGCTTCCGGGTAGATCACCAGCAGCGGGCCTTCCTCGCAGCGGTCCATGCAGCCGGCCTGGTTGATGCGGATCTTGCCCGCGCCATTCATGTCGAGTTCCTTGATGCGGCGCTTGCAATGCTTTTGCGCCGCTTCCGCGCCATGGTCGCCGCAACTGTTGCGGCCGTCTTCACGTTTGTTCATGCAGAAAAAAACGTGGCGTTCAAAATACGGTGCGTCGCTCATACTATGCTCCTGCTGAATCGTCAATGCGCAATGATAACGCTTATGGGTGGTCTTCGCGACGCTGGCGCTGCACGTCATCCTGCCGGTTCAGGCGGTGCGAGGGCAGGCACAGGAACCACAGGGCCATGAAGGGCCACAGCAAGGCCAAAAATTGCGCCGCGCCATTGAAGTTCAGGAACTTGCCTTGTACCCAGCCTTGCAAGGTGGACATGAAGTACGGGTTGATCGGCGTTGTATTCACCATCACCAGGCTCAGCAGCAAGGTGGCGGCCGCGATGCGGCGCTGCGCCACATGGGGCGCGAAGGCCAGGCCGCCCAGCATGATCAGGCCGATCAAAAAGCCGCCCTGGGCACCCGGCGTGATCCAGACGAAGGCGTTTTCGGGCGAAAACAGCAGGGCGCTGGCCATCGAACGCACGATCAAGGCGGCGGCGATGAGGATCAGCATCAGCGCGGCGCGCGGTGCGGCGCGGCGCAGCAGGCATAGCAAGGTGAGCACGGCGCCCGTCATGCCGCAGGCCGTGATGATGGTTTCTGATAGCCAGTATTGCTCGACAGTTAATATCACATCGGGACGCAGATACGCGGCCAGGTCGATCTCCATGCCCATCAGGCTGGAGGCCCAGTCCGACAGGATGGGCAGCAATTGTCCCAGGCCGAACAGATAGCCTTGCGGATAGATTTGCGCCAGCGGCCACAGCGCCAGCAGCACCAGGCCCTGGCTGGCGTGCTGGGCAAACCAGCGCTGGCGCACGCGGTACAGATGGCTATGGTCGAGCAGCTTGCGCGCCGTCAGGGCGCCGATGATGGAACCGATAAGGCAGCCGGCCGAGTTCGTATAAAAGTCGAGATTCGACGACACGCGGCTGGGCAAATAGGTTTGTACGGCTTCCATGCTACCGGAAATCAACATACCGCACAGGCTGGCGATCACGACGGCAAAGAAACCAGTAATCCTTGGAAACAGCGAGTACACGATCAATGCGCCCAGCGGGATATAGCCGACGACGTTGATGCCCACGTCAAAGCCCGTCCAGTAGCGCGGCATGCGCGTGTTTTCCAGGAAAGTCAGCGGCGACAGGCCATTGCTGTGCCAGCCCGTGAACGGGAACCAACTGGCGTACACGATCAGGAAAACGTAGGCGAGCAGGGTCGCGCGCGATACGGGCGACGAGCGTGCGGGCGGTAGTGGCGCTGGCGGGCTGGCGGAGGCTGCGGGGTCGGTCATTGTGCTGCGGTCACTCTTTCGGCAGGTTCAGTGTGCCCAGCCATGCCAGCAGGTCGGCGGCGATGGCGTCCGAGGCCGCCGCCAGCGCCTGCGCGCCGCCCTGTGCATCGGCACTGCCGGCCGGGCCGCTGCGGCTGAAGGTTTTCTGGTCGATCAGGCGGTGGCCGCGGAACAGCGAGGCGCGCAGCGACACATGGCCGCTGCTTTGCGTCTGCGTATCAAAGTTTTGCGAAAAATCGTCGACATCGATGCGCAGCAGGGGCATGCCGGCGGCCGCGTCCGTGGTTGACAGCACTTTCACGCCGCTTTGCGCCACGCGCGTTTTCAGGCGCTGGCTCAACAGTTGCAGCGGCGGCGTGTTCCAGCGGTTGTAGGCGTACGGACGCGACTGCTGCGCGTCGGCGTACAGCAGCCGGTAATACATGCGCTGGCTGTCCAGCCACGAAGGGCCGTTGGCGTCGGCGATCACCAGCACGGGCACGGCTGGCGCCGCCGCTGGTGTTGCCGCCATCGGCGCTGCCGGGCCGAAATCATAAAACGTGGGCACGGGGCCGCGGCTGGCGCAGCCGCCCAGCAGGAAAGCGCCGGCCAGGATGAGTGCGCTGAGTTTGCGTGGGATATGCATGCGGTGTTCTCCTTATTTGCCCGGCGCCGAAAAACCGGGCTCGCCCGGACCGGGCGGGATGTCTGGGGCGCCGAACAAGATGCTCTGCGGCTGTTCATTGAGCGTGCTCATGGTGGTTTTCAGGGCGCGCATGGAGGAGCGCGCCTCGCCGCTCAGCTCGATTACCTGCGGCAAGACTTCCAGCGACACGCCGTTGGCCACCGTTTCCACCGAATTGCCGACCCGGTCGACCGTGCCATTGACCTTGTCGAGCACGCCGCCTGGCGCCTGGATGTCGTTGCCCAGCTTTTTCCACGTGGCCGTCAAATCCGACACGTTCTTGCTGGCCGTGCTGACGGCCGTCAAGGTTTGGCGTGTTTGTTCCGTCAGCTGCGGCAATTGCGTCAGGGTCGGCTCCAGTTGCTGCGGAATGGCGCCAAAGGCCTTGGCTGCCTTGCCCACTTCATTGAAGGCGCCCAGCATGGCCGCCTGGTTGTCGGGGCTGAGCAGATTATTCACCTTGTTGGTGATCTGCTCGGCCTGGTCGAGGATGCGCTTGCCGCGTTTTTCCAGCTGGTCGAGCAAGCCGGCGCGCAAGGGGATCAGCGATGGCTTGTCCTTGCTGGTGCCCAGCAATTTCGAACCCACGTGCTCGTCGTCGAGCTGGATGTAGGCGATGCCCGTCACGCCCTGGTAACCGAGGCTGGCAAAGGTGGTGTCGGTGACGGGGGTGTCGGGCGCCACGCTGATGTGCACGAGGATTTGCCCCGCCTTTTGCGTGTCGAAATCGATGGCGTCGACCTTGCCCACTTCCAGGCCCCGGTAGCGCACGGTCGCCTGCGGGTTCAGGCCTGGCACGGACAGGGTGGTGGCGAGCAAATACGGCACTCTTTCCACGCGGTCGCGGTTGAACCAGACGCCGAACAGAATGGCGGCCACCAGCAGGGTGAGTGTAAAAAATCCCGTCATCAGGGCATGTGATCTGTTTTCCATTACTTCTCCGCTTTCTTGTCTGTGCCGGCATCGTCGCCTGGCTGCGCCGTCTTGCCTGCCGCCGCCTGTTTTTCATCAAGGACGGCCAGCGCGCGCTTGCCGCGGTCACCGAGGAAAAATTGCTTGATGAACGGGTGGTCCACTTCAATCACCTCGCGCGTGGGGCCGATGGCGATCACGTGTTTTTCCGCCAGCACGGCGATGCGCGTGGACAGGGCGAACAGGGTGTCGAGGTCATGCGTGACCATCACCACCGTCAAGCCCAGCTCGCGGTGCAGCGACTGGATCAGGGCGACAAAACTTTCCGACAGATCCGGGTCCAGGCCCGCCGTCGGTTCGTCGAGGAACAGCAGCTTCGGTTCCAGCGCCAGGGCGCGCGCCAGAGCCACGCGCTTGATCATGCCGCCCGACAAGTCCGACGGCATTTTCAGCGCATGTTCCGGACCCAGTCCCACCATGTTCATCTTTAATAATACCGCGTCGTGCACCAGCGCTTCGGGCAGCACGCGCAATTCGCGCATCGGTTGCGCCACGTTGTCGAACACGGTCAGGGCCGAATACAGGGCGCCTTGCTGGAACAGCATGCCCCAGTGGTTGCGCAATTGCTGCAACTGGTCGGAACTTGCTTTGTTGATATCTTCGCCAAAGACTTTGACGCAGCCCCGTGCCGGATGTTCCAGGCCCAGCATCTGGCGCAGCAGCACCGTCTTGCCCGTGCCGGAGCCGCCCACGATGGAGAGGATTTCGCCCCGTTCGATTTCCAGGTTCAAGTCCTGGTGCACGACGGTGCGGCCGAACTTGGTCCACAGATTGGTGATTTCCACCACGGGCGCGCTGCCATGCAGGTTGAACTGGCCGTCCTTGCCCGTGCCACAAGCGATATCGGTGTCGTCCGCCATCAGTAGCCCACTCCATTGAAGACGATGGCGAACACGGCGTCGGCCAGGATCACCACGGTGATGGCCGTGACGACGGCGGTGGTGGTGCCGTGCCCCAGGCTTTCCGTGTTGGCCTTGATGCGCAGGCCGAAGTGGCAGGAGACGAGGGCGATCAGCATGCCGAAGATGACGCCCTTGCCCAGGCCGATCATGTAATTGGCCAGCGGCACGGCGTCCGGCAGCTTCTGGATGAAGTAGCGCGCCGACAGATTCAATTCCACCTTGGCCGCCACCATGCCGCCAATCAGCGCGGCCGTATCCGTCCAGATGACGAGCAGGGGCATGGAAATGGCCAGGGCCAGCACTTTCGGCATGATCAGGCGGAAACCGTGTGAAATGCCCATCACCAGCATGGCGTCGAGTTCTTCCGTGACGCGCATGACGCCCAGTTGTGCCGTGATGGACGAGCCCGAGCGGCCGGCCACCAGGATGGCCGCCAATAAGGGCCCCAGTTCGCGGATGACGCTCATGCCCAGCAGGTTGACCAGGTAAATGTCGCCGCCAAAGGCGCGCAGCTGCTGCGCCGACAGATAGGACAGCACCACGCCGATCAGAAAGCCGACCAGGGCGGTGATGCCCAGCGCCTGGAAGCCCGCATGGAAGATATTGGCGGAAATTTCGCGCCATGGTCCGCGCATCGGATGGCGCGCAAAGCGGCCGATATCCTGCGTCACCTGGCCGACAAGGGCAATAAAACCCTTCAAATGTTCGAAAAACAGCAGGATGGTCATGCCCAGCTTCATCACGGGCGTGAGGCGGTTGGCGCGCGAAGGCGGCGTCTCCAGGGGGCCCGTCTCTTCGATGCGCCGGAAAAACTCTTCCTGCGACGGCGCCAGGGTCAGCTGCGCGGGACGCTGCTTGCCCCAGGCATTCCAGAACAGCTGGGCGCCGATATGGTCCATGCTGTCGATAGACGACAGATCCCATTGCGTCTTCGCATCGCCCTGCAGGGGCTTGAGCTGGGCGTCGATGGCCTTGATGGCATTGTCATGCGCGAGCGCGTGCACCTGCCAGGTGCCGCTGGCAGTGACAAGGGCTCCCTGTTGGGAGCTGGTCTGGGAGAGGGTCAGTTTCGGCGATTGTACAGTCGGCATCGTGCCAGTTTAAGGGAGAATGGCGCAGACCGCCACCGATGTTCAATCGTCACGCTTTCAGGAGGCCAGATGGCGCGCCTGCCGCTGCGGTATTGCCGCCTCCAGGTGCGCCTTCGGCTGGTCGCTGGTTTTGGCGTGGTTTGCCGCTTGCGCGCCGCCCGCATAGTCGCTGGCCACGAGGGCATTGGCCTCGACCGTGCTCATGCCGCGCGTCTGCAGCCATTGCGCCACCAGCTTGGCCAGGCGCTCCATGGCGATGCGGTGCGTGGCGTCCGTATGGGCGTACAGCCAGTTCGAAAAGTCCATGAAGTTTTCAAACGGCGACTCGCCCAGCATCCATTGCACCGTATTGGCGAAGCGGCCCGAGTTGGCGACCAGGTCCCAGTAGCGGGCGAAGCGCACCAGGCGCTGCATGCTCATGAAATCGAGCTGCTTGTTGGCCAGGATGGTGTACGGCGGGTGCGGGTCGAACACCATGCCGTAATTTTCCGTATGGCGGATGATGGGCGTGCCACGCAGCCGCTTCAAGATACCGAACTGGATTTCATGCGGTTTCAAGGCCACCAGCTTGTTGAAGCCGGCCGCAAAGCTCGCTTCATCCTCGCCTGGCAAGCCGGCGATCAAGTCCACGTGCAAGTGGGCGTTTGATTCTTCGCACAGCCAGCGGATATTATCGGCCGCCTTTTGATTGTCCTGCTTGCGGCTGACCAGCGCTTGCACGTCCGGATTGAAGCTCTGGATGCCGATCTCGAACTGCAGTGCGCCGGGCGGGAACTTGCTGATGCCTTCTTTCAAGGCATCGGGCAGGTGGTCGGGCACCAGCTCGAAGTGGGCATAGATCGGGTCGTCCGGATTGGCCTCGATCTTGTCCAGAAAGAACTGCATGATCTTCAAACTGGTCTTGATGTTCAGGTTGAAGGTGCGGTCGACGAACTTGAACAGGCGCGCACCGCGCGCATGCAAGGACTCCATCTCGGCCAGGAAGTTCTCCAGCGCGAAGGGCCAGGCCGTCTTGTCCAGCGCCGACAGGCAAAATTCGCACTTGAACGGGCAGCCGCGCGACGCTTCCACGTAAATCGTGCGGTGGCGGATATCGTCATCTGTATACAAGGAGTAGGGCAGTTGCAGTTCCGCCAGCGGGGCTTGCACGCCGGCATGGATCTTCATCAGCGGTTTCGGGCCGTTGAGGATCTCGCCGCACAGCTTGGGGAAGGTGACGTCGCCCCAGCCCGTGATCAGGTAGTCGGCCAGCTTGACGATCTCTTGCTCACCTGCCTCGTGCGACACTTCCGGCCCGCCCAGCACGATGATGACGTCGGGCGCCACGCGCTTGAGCATGGCCACCAGTTTGGTGGTTTCCTCGACGTTCCATATATACACGCCAAAACCGATGATGCGCGGCTTGTTCGTCAGGATGCGCTCGACCAGTTCTGTTGTCTTGGTGCCGATGACGAATTCCTGCAGCCGCGTCTGCGCCTGCAACGGCCCCATATTGGCCAGCAGATAGCGCAATCCCAGCGAAGCGTGGGTATAGCGGGCGTTCAGGGTGGAGAGCAGGATGGTCATGGCAGCGATGGAAACGGCGAAACCGCTATTTTACGCTGTCGCGTCACCGGTGCGCTGCGGCCACAAATGCCATGTTACCATTTGTCAATAATTACCAACTTGGCAATGCTTCGGCAGGGCAACAGGGGATACACGGTGCTGGTGAAAAAAGTACTCAATAACAAGGTCCTGCTCGGCTCACTTGCTGGCGTGGCGCTGGTGGCGGCTGCGCTGGTCGGCTACCGCGCGTTTGGCTGGGGCGCGATGGGGCTGGTCAACAGCCTGAAGCTCGATTTGTCCAGGCCCGACGCGCTGGTCCGCACGAAAAGCCTGTCGGCCTTGCCGCGTGACCTGCTGACGGTGCCGCTGGCGCGCGACGTGCTGCGCGAGGATTTCCTGTTCTATTACGAGCAAAGCGAAGACCGGCTGGGGCTCAAGGGCAGCCTGCGCCGCATCGCCTACGAACATGAACTGGGCTGGGGCGACCAGTTGCTGCGCATGGTGCTGGACCAGCCGGCGGAAGTGGCCTTGTGGCGCGACGCCGACGGCTCGCTCAAGCATTTCGCCATCGCCGTGTCGCGCAGCCAGTTGACGCGTTTGCTGGAGGAGGCGGGCAAGATCGCCTTGAAGGATACGCAAATGCGCGTGGCCGGCAGCTTGCGCGTCGATGGCGACAGCGTGCCCGTGTACGCACTCAATTACGCCTGGCAGCGCACCTTGCTGTTTGCCGCACATGGCCAGCGCCTGGTCATCCTGTCGCATCCCGGCATGCTGTATGGCGGCAGCGATAGCAAGCATGGCGATGGCACGGCCGAGAAAACCGTGGCCAGCCTGCTGGCGTCGGAGCCGGCCAAACAGAACGTTTTTCATGCGCAGTTCCATCTCGATAACGCCGCGCCCGAGGGTCACAGCATCGCCGTCAAGGCGGACTTCCTGTCGTTCGGCTACCAGCCCTTCTTTGGCGCGCTCGAAGCGTTGCGCTTCGATTTTCAACACGGCGCCTGGCAGTCAAAGGTGCTGCTCAATGCCGATAAATTGAAAAACGGCGGCTACGACAGCAGCTCCCTGTGGCCGCAGCTGCCGCATCATCCCAGCGCCTGCTTCAGCGTGCCGGTCGACTGGACCGCGCTGCAGCCCGTGCTCAAGCGCCTGGGCAGCAAGACATCGGAACCGGTGGTGCCGCTGGCCCAGCACTTGCAAGGGCCCGCCGCCGCCTGCTGGTACGGCACTTCGCGCCTGCATACGCCCGTGTTCGTGGCCACGCGCAGTGCGCAGGCCGGTGATGACGCTGTATATGGCAGCCTGTTCGAGGCGGCCATCGGCGGCAAGGATCCCGTGCGCAAGACTACCGGCAAGGATAGTAAAGGTGAGTTTGTGCGTTGGGAGCGCAGTGTCGCCACGGCCCTGGGCCAGTCCACGCCGGCGCTGGCCGTGGCCGGCAATACTGTTGTCTTCTCGGCCGACGGCAAGCTGGTGGACCAGGTGCTGGCCGTGCGCCGCAAGCAGGCGCCGGCCGCCAGCGACCTGCTGCCTGACGCTTCCCGCACCATCGGCCTGATCGCGCCGGCATCGCTGGCCCGGCTGATCCAGCTGGAAGCCTTCGATACCCTGCCGGCGAATAATGAACCGGTACTGCGCGCAGCCGCCAACGAACACCTGGTGCCGCGCCTGAACGCCTTGAAAAAATATCCGCCGCTGCGCATGGTGCTCAAGCGGCAGCCAGCCAGCGGCACGTCATGGGAAACGCTGGAATGGCAGGAGACTGCGCGATGATGGTGCGGCATGCGCGCCGTGCCGCCTTGCGCTGGCTGGCGGGAGGGGCTGCCGCTGTTGCCTTCCCCCATGCCTGGGCCCTGCGCGCGGCGGCCGAGCCGCAAGTGCAACTGTCGCAGGCCCAGAGCCGCGCCTTCCAGGCCTGGATGCTGCGCATCGTCAACGCGCAGATCGAACGGGGACCGTCGCCGCGCTGGACGCACCGCGATTGCGCCGGCCTGGTGCGCTTTGCCGTCAACGAGGCACTGAGCGTGCATGACGCGAAGTGGCTGCGCGCGAACGGCATCGCCAGCGACCGGCGCCTGCCGCCCGAGCTGGAGCTTGGCGCGGCCCAGACGGCCTTGCGCAATCGCTGGGTGCAAACGGGCGGCAAGGTCGGCCACTTTGTCACGGCGCTGGCGCTGGTGCAGCACAACAGCCGTTTCATCGCCCGCGAAATCAGCCAGGCGCTACCCGGCGACCTGCTGTTTTTCGACCAGGGCGACGAACAGCACCTGATGGTCTGGATGGGGGCGCGCATCGCTTACCACACCGGCACCGTCACCCCCGACGACAATGGTCTGCGGACCGTCGATATCAAAGAACTCACGAGCTGGAAGGACACGCGGTGGCAACCTGTGGTCAACAATCCGAATTTCGCCGGTGTGTTCCGGCTGGCGTTCCTGTCATGAAGCCTATTTTTCTCGTGAAGCTGCTATATGCCAGCTTGCTGGCGCTGCTCATGCTGGGCAGTGCCTCCGCGCAGGAGCGCGAGTCCAGCAACTACGCCACCTTCAAGGGTGAGCCCTTCTTCCTGCTGTCGGACGCCAGTTACGGCAGTCTTGATGAAGCGCGCGTGCGTCTGGAAGTGCCGGGCCGCGACATGGGACGCATGAACCTGGAAGCGTATTCCGGCGCTGACATCGTCGTCTACCGCGTGCCCGAACCGATGGAATTCCTGAAAAAACAGCGCAATCTGCACCGTATCCAGGTGGAGGGCAATTACCAGGGCGAAGGCCTGGCCAACACCTTGAGCTTTCTGTGGGATAGCTGGTGGAAGCAGTCGCGCCTGGCCTGGCGCAAGCTGTTTTCCGGCGAGGCGCGCCGCGCGGTAACGAAGGAACAGCCGCAGCTGGCCACGAATGACGCCATCCGCCGGCCGACCGTGTTCGCCAACCATCCGCAGTACAAACCGATCAAGGGCATGGAGCTGGTTGACAGCTTCCGCTATCCGATCTGGCAGGCCAAGGCCATCGCGCCGCCGAAAGGCGTCAAGCTCGATGGATCGAGCAGCGACTTCATCGTCGCCGGCGCCGGCAATGTGATGATCCCGCTGGGCAAGCGCAAGCCGGGCTTGTACCTGGTCGAAGCGATCATCGGTGAGCACCGCGCCACCACCCTGGTGTTCGTGTCGGATACGGTGGCGGTGACCAAGGTATCGTCAGGCCAGATGCTGGTCTGGACGGCGCGGCGCGACAACAGCGCCGCCGTGGCCGGCGCCAGCGTGGCGTGGACCGACGGCACCGGCGTGCTGCAGTCAGCGGTCACCGGTGCCGACGGTGTCGCGTCGCTCGAGCGCGGCAGTCCCGAACATACGTATGTGCTGGGTCAGGACCGCGCCGGCGGCGTGTTCGTGTCCGAGAATTTTTACTATGACAGCGAAATCTATAACACCAAGATTTATGCGGTGACCGACCGGCCCCTGTACCGGCCCGGCGATGAAGTTAACGTCAAGTTCCTGGGCCGTGAATTTACGTCGGCGCGCGCATCGCAGGCCGCGGCCAGCGCGCCTGTCAGTCTCACCGTGCTCAATCCGAACGGCACACCGCTGCTGACGCAAACGCTGCAGCTGTCCGGTGACACGGGCGCCGACACGCGCTTCCGCCTGCCTGCCGAGGCGACGGCTGGCGGCTATGAACTGCGCTTCAATTACAAGGATGGCGTATATGGCGCGGCCTTCCGCGTGGCCGAATATATCAAGCCGCACTTTGAAATCAACGTCCAGCCATCGAAACCGGAATTCAAGACGGGCGAGGTGGTCAAGGGCAGCATCGCGCTGCGCTACCCCGATGGCAAACCCGTGAAAAATGCGAAGATGACCCTGTCGCTGCGCGGCCAGCAAAACACCATGGTTGAGGGGGAGCTGCGTTACAGTGGCCTGTTCCCGGTATCCCTGAAAACCGAGGAAGTGACGAGCGATGGCAGCGGCAATGTGGACTTCACCTTGCCGCCGGCCGCCGATCCCTCGCGCTACATCTTGACCGTGCTGGCGACCGATGGCGCGGCCTACCGCGTCAAGGTGACGCGCGAGCTGATGATAGAACGCTCCAGCAGCAGCTACCAGTTGAAGGCCACGCGCCAGTTTTCCGATCCGGGACAAAACGTGCATTTCGATTTGCTGGCCGACGGCCAGGGTGCGGCCAAGCCCGTTCGCTGGCAGATGGTGCAGCTGGAAAAACAGAGCAAGACCGAGGGCGCGTTCGATCCCAACGCCAAGGGCTGGGACGTGACATTTCCGGCCTCCGGCTCGTATCAGCTGGCGCTGCGCGACGAACGCGGCAACTTGCTGGCCGCCGCCAGCCACTGGGTTTCGGGGGATGGCGTGCAGACGACGCCGGGCAGCATCGAGATCGTATTGGACCGCGCCCGCTATCGTCCGGGCGACACGGCCGAGGCCTTGATCACCTTCTCCGACAAGGTCGACCAGGCGCTGTTCACGTTAGAACGTGACAAGGTGGAACACCATGGCTTGATGGCCGGCGCCGCTGATTGGTATCAGGCGCAGCGCGTGGCGCCGCGGCAGTGGAGAGTGCGCATCCCGGTAAAAGAAGAGCACGGCCCCAACATGACGTTCTCGGTGGCCTACACGCGCAATGGCGACTTCGTCTTCGAGAACGCCGGCCTGCAAGTGATCGAGCCGCGCATCGCGCTGCAGTTCAAGAGTGACAAGGAGGTCTACCAACCGGGCGAGAAGGTGACCCTGGATGTGAAGGCCACCCTCGATGGCAAGCCCCTGAGCACCCAGGTGGCGCTGGGCGTGGTCGATGAAATGATCTATGTGCTGCAGCCGGAAATCGCGCCGGATATCGGCGACTTCTTCTACCATCCGCGCCGCAACAACGTGCGCACCACGGCCAGCCTGTCTTTCATCAGCTACGACATGGCGCAGGGGCGCACGGCCGGCGCGCCCGCGCGCCACAACTACAACGAGCGCGGCGTCAAGGTGCTGGAACGTCCGCGTCGCGACAATATCGACACGGCTTACTGGGCGCCATCGCTGAAGACCGATGCGAATGGCAACGCACGCGTGAGCTTTACCATGCCCGACGCGCTGACCCGCTGGAGGATCACCGGCCGCGCAATGGATAGCCAAGGTCGCGTCGGCCAGCGTACTGCCTATCTGCGGTCGGACAAGAATTTCTATGCCAAGTGGACGGCGCCTGACTGGATGCGCGCCGGCGATGCGCCGCGTGCCTCGGTGGCCGTGTTCAACCAGACGGGCAAGGAGCAGGTGCTCGACGTGCTCCTCTCTGGCGGGGCGCAGCCGAAGACGGAAAAACTGTCTGCCAAACCGGGTGTCAATTACGTTGAATTTCCGCTCGCTGCTGCCGCTAGCGGGCCGCTGCGTCTGGAGTTAAAACAGAACGGCAAAGTGGTCGACGCGTTAGAGACGGCCATGCAAACCTTGCCCGCCGCCTGGAGCAGCCCGCGCTCGCTGGTGCTGCCGCTCGATGGCTCCACTGCTGATACTCCACTCAAGCTGCCGGCGGACGCGCGCAATATCCGCGTCTCGTTCGCGCAGGGCGCGGCCAGCCACTTCGCGCGCATTGCCGACGACTTGATCGACTATCCGTATGGCTGCGTGGAACAGACGGCGAGCCGCTTGATTCCGCTGGCGCTGGCCACGCAAAGCCTGGGGCCGGACACCGGCGCGGCAAGCGAACGCCTGCAAACGCTACTCACGGCGCAGCGCCTGCGCCTGGTCTCCATGGCTGGTCCGAACGCCGTCTTTGGCTGGTGGGGCAACGCCACGGCCGGCAATGCCTTGATGACGGCCTACGCCTATTACGCCGACTGGTACGCGGCGCGCGCGCTGCACATCGAGTTGCCGCCCGAGCACTGGAACAAGCTGCTGGCCGTCTACAGCGAACATGGCTTGAAGGATGCGATGGGCGACCGCGCGCTGGTGTTGTGGATGGCGCGCGAGATGGGCCTGCCCACGCAGACACTGGCTGCCGGCCTGGTGGACGACAGCGCCATCGCCGTCCTGGGCGGCAAGCCGCGCCTGGCAGGCGACAGCGGCAGCCTGCTGCTGGGCGGTGCCTCTGACCGCGAAGCGCAATCGATGGCGCTGGGCCTGGTGGCGCTGGTCGCCAGCCAGAATGGCATCGCCTTGCCGCATGGGCTGCAGCTGCAAGTGGCCAGCGCCTGGCAAGTCTTGCGCGAATCGAAAGCGCCTGTGGCGCAGGCCTTGCTGATGCTGGCTGGCGAAGTGCCCCCATCGCAGGCCGACGCGGTGCTGGCCGGCGTGCGCGCCGAAATGCCGACCCTCGACCGCGCGATGACGTTGCTGTGGGTGCAAAAGAAGCTGGGTGGCACATCGTTCGGAAAGGGACCTGCCGTGGCGCTGGACGGCGCCTGGCAAAAGCGCGAAAGCCGCAGTGGCCAGCCGCTCTGGCGCTGGCTTGACGCCAAGGGCTTGCCTGACAAATTGCGTCTCGCTGCGCCCGCGCCTGCAGGCACGGTGGCCGTGCTGCAGTACGACAGTCACGCGGCCGAAGCGCAGACCTTGCCGGTCGCCGTCGAACGTCGCATCCTGCGCATGAAGGCGGGCAAGGGAGGCTATACGACAGAACTGGTCAAGCCGGGCGAGGCGCTCAGTACGGACGCGCTGTACCTCGATGAAATCACCTTGAAAGCGGCACCGGGCGCGAAGCACCGCTTTGGCTTGCTGGAGGTGGCGCTGCCGCCAGGCGCCATGGTCGAATCGACCACCTGGGGCATGGTCATGGCGGGCGACAAGCCGGCCGCGCTGGAACGTGCACGCCACACGGAGCGCCGCGACGGCTATGCCGTGCCGATCGAGCCTTTGGCCGGCGACGTGACGGTGCGCCATTTGCTGCGCTTCGCGCAAAAGGGCAGTTACGTGCTGCCGCCGGCGCGCTTTTACCGCATGTACCAGCCCGAGCAGAAAGCCTTCGAAGGCGGCGGCAAGACCATGCGCGCGCTGAAGGTCGAGTGATGCGCGCAGCCCTTCCTGCATTGATGGCGACCCTGCTGCTGGCCGCACCTGCCTGGTCGCAGTCATCGTCAAAATCGCTGGATGTCGCCTGGTGGCGCGATGGGAAGATGGAAGTGCGGCAACTGCGCCAGGGCGGCGCCACGCTGCCACTCTCGCCGCCGTTTGACGGCACGCGGCAAGTGCCGCTGGCCAGCCTGTGGAAGCTGTTCGTGTATGTGTATGCGAGCGATAACAAGGTGGCGATGCCGGACTACCGCTGCGGCGGCCGCGATCCGGAAGAAGTATATTGCTGCGATGCGGGGCAGAGCATCGGCCATGACGCGGCGCTGGCGCAATCCTGCGGCCCATTTTTCTCGCCCAGGCGTTTGATGATCGCGCCGGCGTCATGGCGCCAGTACTGGACCAGCCGCCTGGGTAGCGCACCGGCTGGCGACTTTGCCTGGCTGGCCAATCCCGCGCAGCTGGCACCAAAGCGCATGGTGCGCCTGGACAGCTTGCTGCGCGCGCTGGACAGCATCCCGGCCGCTAGCCGCCAGGAAGCCGAAGCGGCCCTGCTGCGTGTGGTGCTGGACGGGCGCGGGGCCGGGACGGCGCGCTGGTTCGGCAGCCAGTTGCGCGTAAAAACGTATTCCTGGCACCAGGCGCGTGGGCGGATAGGTGGCGCGGCAGGCTGGCTGTCCGATGGCACGCCGATCTGGTTTGGCGGCGCGGGCGGCAGCAGCAATGTCTTTGAGCAGTGGGCGCCCAGGCTGGCCGCCAGCTTGCCGCCAGTGGGTGCGGCCGACGATGGCGGCTGCGTGGTGGTCGATTACTTCAAGCGTTATCCCATTCGTGCCGTGCGCGGCGAGGGTGGCGTGGCCGTACCCGGGCCGCTGAATGGCCGCTACCATGTGCAATTCGAGAATGGACAGAACCTCGCCTTGCGCAGCAGCGGGGAGCTGATGCTGCTGCAAGAGAAGGGTGGTCGCCCGCAATTGCGCGGCCGCTTCGGCGTCAATGAATATGTGGCGCGCGTGCTCGACCGCGAAGCGAATTCTGGCGAGCCGGAAGCGGCCAAGGCGCTGGCAATCGCCGCGCGCACGTATCTGCAGCAGAACGCGGTGAACGTAGCGGGATGCCAGCAGATCGCCGACAGCAGCGCAACCCAGCGCGTCAGCCCCAGCCCCGCCACGCCGGCGGCGCTGGCCATCGCGCGCTGGACCGACCAGTTGATCGTCGATGGCGTCACCGTGCGCTATCACAGCACCTTGCCATCCGAGGGCACGATGGCGTGGAGCGAGGCGGTGCGCCAGGCCAGACAAGGCAAGCACTATGATGAATTGCTGGCGGCGGCCTATCCCGGCGGCGCGCTGAGCACCTTTGGCAACACCGGCGCGCGCTGCCGTCGCCTGGCGCAGAACGAGGATTGGCTGGCGCGCTCCGTGCCGCGCTGGCAGCGCGTGCTGCTGCGCGAGGCCGGTTACGAAGCACCACCGCAAGCGCCGCTGGTCTGTGCCCTGTCCAGCGGCGCGCCGTATTCGGAGCAGTCGCGTAACCGCATCTTCATGCGGCCGCTTGCCACGCGCGAAGATCGCATCACCTTGGCCCATGAATACTTACACCTTGGCCTGCGCCGTCATCCGCGCGGCCAGGACGAAGAATATGTCGAGCGGCTTGCCCGCCGGTTGGTCGACCTTAACCTGGAGGCGATATGAATGTATTCGTCCCGATCGCGGGCGCAGCTGTGCTGGCCCTGGCCGGGCCTTGTGTGCAGGCCGCCGACAAGAGCATGACCGCTCCCGTCGGCGGCTGGAACCGCGCGGGATTGACGGACAAGTCCGATGAGCTGGCGGTCAATTATCCCTACTCGCTGATCGATCGTGGCGCGCAGAGTGGCCGGCGCATGATACGCGGCGAGCTTGAGAAGGCGGGAAAAAACCGGCCTGTTCACAAGTTGGTGGTCAATGGCAATCCGACGCCGCTGTACACGGACGATGATGGCCGCTACGCGCGCGCCTATTCTTTCGGCTCCGGCTCGAACAGCATCGAGATCCGCTCGCCCGACGGCAAGCCGGTCAAGCGCGTGCAGTTTTATGAGGCGGACCGCAGCCGGCCGCAGCCTATGATCCGGATTATCGCCGCCTGGGACGACAGTCAGGCCGAGGTCGACCTGCATGTGGTCACGCCCGATGGCCAGCATGCATTCTGGTCGCACCCGACCCTGAGCAATGGTGGCGGGCTCGATGCTGATACCGTCGACGGCCCAGGACCGGAAAATTTCATGATGACGTCGCCGATGCGCGGGCTGTACCAGGTATGGATCAATTACTGGGGCAATTTCAGCGGTGACGGCTATCACTTCGACGAGAACACGCGCCAGCGGCCCGTCATTACCAGCCGCATTACGCTGGTATTCAACGAAAACACGGCGCGCGAGCGGCGCGAGGAGTTTGTCGTGCCCTTGCGCGGTATCGGCGAACTTACGCTGGTCAAGACTTTCAAGTATTGAGACGATGAAGACACTACCTCTTTACCCTTTGTGCCCCCTGTTGCTGCTGCCATTGTGGGCGCAGGCCCAGGTCACCATCGACGCCCCCAGGAGCGGCTGGCGCAATTCGGCCGGTGCAACTGAGGAATACACGCAGGCGGTCAATTACCCCGCCGCGTCGGTCAACCTGCAGCCGGGCCAGGCCGAGACGGCGCAGATAAGGGGGCGTATTGCCGGCGCTATCAAGGGCAAGCCCGCCATCCTGGTGGTCAACGGCGTGGCGATGCCGATGGAAGTGGGTGAAGACGGCAGCTATGGGCGACCGTATGGCTTCGGCAGCGGCTCGAACAGCGTGGAAGTGCGTTCGCCCGATGGCAGGAGCCGCGCACGCACCCAGTTTGTCGACAGCTACCAGGGCAAGACGCAGGCGCGCCTGCGTATCGTGCTGTCCTGGGACAGTCCCGGCACCGACCTGGATCTGCATGTGGTCACGCCGGACGGTGGCCACGCCTGGTATGGCAATCGCGTCTTGAAAGATGGTGGCGCGCTGGATGTGGACGTGACTACCGGCTATGGCCCGGAAATCTTTTCCAGTGCCGCTCCCCTGAAGGGCAACTATCATGCCTATGTCAATTACTACGGCAGCGGCGAGAACACCGCCATGCTGACGGTTGCCCGCTTATCGATCATCACCAATGAAGGCACGCCGCGTGAAAAGCTGCAGAGCTTCCAGGTGCCGATGCGGGCCGCCGGCGAGCTGACCCTGGTGAAATCGTTTGTCTTGCCATAAAAATGGCCGAAAATAGCCCTTGCAGGGTGCACGGGGCACGGCTATAATTCGCCCCCTCGCTGAACGATGCATGCAAATGCTGAGTGAAGTGGTAAAAAAGAAGGTTGACGAAATGCTGAAAAAGCTTCATACTCTTCCTTCTTCGCAGCTGACAAACACAACGCTTTGTCGATAGCGCGAGAGTAGCAAATAAGCAGTACCGAATACCGTTCTTTAACAATTAACAGTCGATAAGTGTGGGCATTTGATGTAAGTGCAGCGTCAATCTTAGGATTGGCGTCTAACTTAAAATATCAAATGTTCACAAGAAATAATGAAATAGGATACTTCTTCGGAAGTAGCCTGTCAGTTTTTTGAGTGAGCGACCCGTCGCAAGACGGTGCCAATAA
>NZ_JAFCWP010000010.1:0-223506 GCF_049897625.1 Janthinobacterium sp. PSPC1-1
GCAAGAGCAACTCGATGCAGTAGCCAGAAGACTCAACGAGCGCCCCAGGAAGACGCTACACTACCAAACACCGGCTCAACGATTTGAACAGTGTGTTGCGTTGACCGATTGAATCCGCACCCCAAAGCAGACATTCATGACACGACCGTTAACTTCCACCCAAGAGGACACGCAAGACAGGGCTCACTTGGCGGAAGCGCTGGCACAGATGGAGTGGCTTCTTGGCTGCGGAACCGGCTTACTACCACGGTTCAAACTCCAGCCCCGCGTAGCGTTCATGGTTTGCACCGATGGCGAATGCCTTTTCAATCCACGCTGAGCTTTCACCGATCGTTATAACTACAGTAAATGACCCTCCCCGAGCGGGTACTGGAAAGTCCACTGCTACGATCTGCAAGAAACGTGCGTCGTCTACATCGTCAGGTATTCCGTCAATGAAAAAAAACTGAACAGTGTAGTCCTCCTCATCGATTAGCCCGAAGAAATTGCCTTGAACGCCCCTGCCATCTGCCCAGTGATTGAGCGCTTCGTTAAGCGTTAAATCGCGCGCTGCGGATGATTCCACAACGTCTTCCAGGTCCTGCCAGTATGCTTTCATTGTATGAGCCATCATCATCCTTTTCGTGTCGCTTGAGGTCCAACGCGGTAGCACATCGCAGCTCTAGCTGGGCGCGGTCACTGTCCGCTCCTGGCCTATTGTGTTGAAAATGTCGAGCGGCAACCATTTCGGGATGTCTCAGACCTCCGAGCAGTCGGTGATCGTTCAATAGCGGCGGTTCTGGCCAGTCGAGGCTGGCAGGATTTCTATCTAAACATCACCGTACCCGCGTTTTTCAACACAATAGGCCCAATGCGGACTGCCATTCCCTGGCTGCAAATTGATGCGGCCCAGGAACGCGATTAGAAGACCACAAGCGTCCCATCAGGCAACAGACCACATGGCCAATTGCCTTCGTGATAAATCATCAAAGCGTCAAGCCAAAAATTAGGTTGGGCACTCAAGACTTCCAAGGTAGCCATCCGCACACAATAGATTGCCGAATCTTTTGCGGCTTGTGTGAAGTCGTTCGCCCCAGAGAAAATCGTCCTGTCGGGTACCACCCTCAATGATTTCAAGGCCAACTTGTAGGACTCCAAGACTTCTTGCTGGTACCCAGTTCCATTGTCCTTCAAGATGGTCCTGAGGTGCTCTCCATGGATCGGGTCGGGTTGATCGCGGGAGCTGGGCAGCCAGTCCATATCTGAAGCAATTTTTGCTAAGCTAGTGTCTAACTCCGCTGGGAAGCGTGGCCTGTCCCAGGCACTCAAATTCGGGAGAGCTATTTGGCCTTCGCTAGGTTGATAGCTACCTAGTGCGCTGAACCACTGGGCGTTAACGACTGCATGTCTTATTCTGTCCATTAATCAAGCAGCCTCTTAAGTCCAAGCATTTTCTACAAGGCCTGCTCCCGCAGCGATAGAGTCATGCTCTGCGCTTACGTGACAGGCCGATTTTGGCCGGTTGCCGCCGTAGGCGGGGGCCGCCCCTTGGCGGACGTAGCAGTCGAAGCGCGTTAAAACGGGACTAAAAGCCACCAAGCCTCGCCCCGTGTCATAGCTTGCCCGAAGCAGGAGTGCGTTTACGCTCTGGTAAGCTGTATCCTTTCCCCGTTCCATAAAACTCATCATGGACAACCGGCTTAAAACGGCACTTCCCACGAGCACTCGCTCCTTCTTAATATGGAGGTCCGCTTCTGGCCGGTTGCCATCATCGGCAGCTTCCGCCCCAAAGAGGAGGTTCGGTTTGTGAGCACTGTCGTGGAAGCTTACGACTCGACGTCGCATATACGGTCGCGCCCCCCGGACTTGGCCTGATAAAGACGGCGGTCTATTCTATCGAGAAAAACATGGGGGTCAACCAGGGCGCTGGGCAAGATAGTGCCGACGCCCATGCTGACAGTGACTAAGCGACCAACGCCGGAACGTGCATGCTCGATTTCCTTGCGCGCCAGCAGCTTGCGACAGCGCTCGGCCACGTTGCGGGCTGCTCCCTCGTCCGTGGCTGGCAGAAGCAGCACAAACTCCTCGCCGCCCAGGCGGGCGCATAGGTCGCGCGAACGTGAAGCGCCCTCATCCATTGCCTGGGCCACTCGACGCAAACAGTCGTCACCTTGCATGTGGCCATAATGATCGTTGTACTGTTTGAAATAATCTATGTCGATCACGATCAGCGACAGCGGTTCGCCAGTGGCACGCGCCTTGGCCCATTCGATCGCGTACAGCGTGTCGAACATGCGGCGGTTTGCAACGCCTGTCAGGCTGTCGCGGTAGGTGAGCACTTCCAGTTCGCGCTGCAACTGGAGGATCTTGTCCTCGGCCTGCTTACGCTCGGTAATGTCGAACATGAAGCCAACCAGCGATTCGACGCTGCCGTCCTGGCGACGCACCACGTGCACGACGTCTCGGATCCAAAGCTGTTCGCCGTCGGCCGTTAGCGCCCGATAGTCGGCTTCGTGATCGAGGCCCATCTGCGACTGTGCGACACAAAAATCGACTGTCTTCTTGCGATCCTCTTCATGGATGCGTTCGGCCCAGTCGTTTACGGACAGCCAACTTGACTGTTTCCAGCCGAGCAACTCCTCAATTTGGGGGCCAATGTAAGTAAAGCGCATAGTGGCCCAGTCGATTCGCCACGGAATTGCGCGGGTCGACTCCAGCAATGTTCGATAGACACCTGAATCGTCGCAGGCGACGGTGGAAGAATCGAGAGTAGGGGTAGTCATCATGAATGAATGTGAGAAGGAAGGTATTGTGTACTGGATGTCCTGTATGGCCGGTTGCCGTCGTTGGCAGGCCCGCCCCATGACAGGCTTTACTGACTGTTTGCAACAGTCATCCAGCCACAGCTTATGAGCAGCTCAGCAGTGTCTAGTGAATTCGTGGCAATTTACACATCCAGCCGCATCGTCACTGTCGACAATACCAGCAACTGAAGCAAAGCGGGAAACAAAGCTCGTGGTATCGGCTGCATGAACTTCCATTGCAAGCTCTTCGTCGCTGAGGCCAACGCAGATTTATTGCTCCCTACGCAAGAAAATAGTAGCGATAACGCCAAGGAAAAAAATCCTTGCATGAACCGGTACAACTTCAGGCGCAAAGGTGCAAGCAAAGAAGATTAACGAGAAAAAATAGAGAAATGCGGAAAAGTTTCTGTCCCAGCTGAAGCTGTATTTCATACTCCATAATTTTTATCATGGGTTTTAGTTACTCAGGTTTCGCTTCAACGGCTGCTCCTGGCCGAACGCTGCCTTTAATCATAGGCTATTCGCTGCCCCACCTCGTATGCATTTTCATGGCAATAAAACAGGATAAGTGACGTGTCGTTCGAATAGACCATCGCGTCGTCACGTGAAGGGACAAAAATATCCGACCAATTTTCGATCAGGAACACACTGCTGCATAAAAAACAGTCGTCTTCTCCAAACACCACTACGACTTGCTGAATTCCCGGCAAACGCGCACGTAACCAGCTGGTCGCGATGGCCACATCATTGCCGAATGCGAAGCGCTCGATGGAGTCAACGGTGTTCACGTCCAGGCCGAGATGCGTCTTCGAGTCATGAAGGCCCACTAAATGATATGCACGGCCGGCACCCTCGGCATTCAGCCAAACGATATCCGCTGAGTGGTGATTTAGCTCCTGAACCCTCCAATGTGTTGCGTTCATAGTCTCTCAAAATCCAAGGCGTTCATGGCCGGCATTTTTAGGGCAGCATCGTGCCCAGGTGTGACATACATGCCTGCTCACTTGCATACCGATTACACCTGGCTTAAAACAAGGCTGTCGTCATGACCAGATTCTGTCTGCGACAAGCATAAGCAGAATCTAATTACATTTATATGATAAAAAAACAGTGTATCCTACGATCCCGGCAGCTATGTTTTTGTCGATGCAAGGGAAAAATAACTGTGTTTGTTTCTGCCAGAGGAAGATCCTTTGCTTGGCGCAATTATCATGGATATTCTGCATGATAAATGCTATGCCGCTGACCAATACCCAGGCACTGCGCGATGCCGGATAGCTAGCGCAGTTACTTTTATCACAATGATAGGGAGATCCCCCAATTGGCGCATATCGAAGAAAGCATCCACATTGCAGTCCCGCCCACGGTCATCGATCAAATCTGGAGCGAAGTCGACCGATGGCACTTGTGGGATCCGGATACAAAGCAAGCCCGGCTCAATGGGCCATTCGCAGCGGGAACACAGGGCAGGATAGTGCCGAACAAGGGGATGGGTATTCCGATGCTGGTTACCGAGCGCACCGCAGGCCGCTCGTTCACCGTCGAGGGCTATATCCCCCTGTTCCGCATCCACTTCGAGCACACGGTTGCCGCAGTAGATGGCGGAGCGGAAGTCGTTCACCGCGTGTGGTTCACTGGAGCGCTTGCCTTTCTGTTCGGACCAGGCGTTGCCAAACAAGTCCGGCTAGGGCTACCCAAAACGATGCGCTCGCTCAAGGCCTATGCCGAGAAACGCCACGCGGCTCTCCATGATGGCGAGGTGGACTGGGCCAAGGCGACAACAGTCTGACAGATAGTTTCCCCTCGTCAATTCCTTGCAAAGCACCGCGTCAAATTAACGTGCCCTTCCCGTCATGATGGAATACAATTCCTGCGTGGCAGCCAGCTTGCCTGGCAAGGCCGGGCACGGCGTCACGCTTTGACCTTGGAAAGATGTTTGCTTATGACTCTGCAGTTCCCCCTGCCGAATGTATCCCTTGCGCCGCGCGCGCCCTCCATTCTGTCCAAGCCATTCGGCTCCCTGTTTTCCTTGACCCTGTTCTGCCTGATTCCTGCCGCGTCCGCTCTGGCGGCCGCGCCTGCCAGCAGCAGCGTCATGCTGGAAGAGCTGACGAGCACGGAGTTGCGCAGCCGTATCGACCACGGCGCCACCACCGTGCTGGTGCCGATCGGCGGCGTCGAGCAGAGCGGGCCGTATATTGCGCTGGGCAAGCACAATGTGCGCGCCGCTCTGTTGGCGCGCCAGATTGCGCAAAAGCTGGGCAACACCATCGTCGCGCCCGTCGTGTCCTACGTGCCGGAAGGCGCGATTTCTCCGCCGGCCGGCCACATGCGCTTTGCCGGCACGATTTCGATACCGCCAGCCGCCTTCGAGGCCGTGCTGGAAGGGGCAGCCGCCAGTTTGCGCCAGCATGGTTTCCGCGACATCATTTTCCTCGGTGATCACGGTGGTTACCAGAAGAACGAGCAGAATGTGGCGAATAAGCTCAATCGGGCCTGGGGCAAAGCTTCCACGGCGAAAGATGCGCGTGCGTATGCCTTGCTCGATTACTATGACATCACGCAATCGCAATATATTGCCGAGCTGCAGAAGCGCGGCCACAGCAGCGCCGAGATCGGCCTGCATGCAGGCTTGGCGGACGCGGCGCTGATGCTGGCGACGGACCCGTCGCTGGTGCGCAGCGAGGCCATGGCCCACGGGCCCAAGCCTGGTGTGGCGGACGGCGTGCGCGGCGACGCCACGCGTGCCACGACTGAACTGGGCCAGATCGGCATCAAGCTGCAGGTGGATACGTCGGTGGCCGCCATCAAGCAATTGCTGCAACGTAACAAGTAAATTCTCCGCCGGCAGTACTGAACTCCCGGCTTTTGCAACGAAACGACGCGAAATCACATGAAAAAATCTCAACGACGCACCATCGTCACCTTGTCCGCCCTGGCTGCCGCTCTGGCCGGCCTGGGTGTGGCCAGCCAGGTCATCGGCGCCAGCACGCCGGTCCCCGCCGCCGCGCCGGCTGCCGCCTATTCGCCGCTGCCGGGCATGCCGCCGCTGGTGGACCCGAAAAACGTGTATGGCAGTATCGCCAGCAGCAATATGAGCCCCGTCGTCAAGGATCACTTGCGCAGAGTCTACGTGCCCAACCTGCGCTCGAATGATGTGTACGTGATCGACCAAGACAGCCTGAAAGTGGTCGACAAGTTCAAGGTCGGCAGCGGCCCGCAGCACGTGGTGCCGTCGTGGGACTTGCGCACGCTGTGGGTGGCGAACAATGCCGAACGCACGGACAAGGGCAGTCTGACGCCGGTCGACCCCTTGACGGGCAAGCCGGGCAAGGAAGTGCCCGTCGATGATCCCTATAATATGTACTTCACGCCGGACGGCAAGTCGGCCATCGTCGTGGCCGAAGCGCGCCACCGCCTCGATTTCCGCGATCCGAAGACCATGGCGGTACAGTATTCGATCGACACGCCTCAGTGCGGCGGCATCAACCATGCGGATTTCTCGAATGACGGCCGCTACGCCATGTTTACCTGCGAATTCGACGGCACCATCGCCAAGATCGACCTGGTGGGGCGCAAGGTCGACGGCTACCTGAAATTGCAGATGCCGGCCAAGCGCTTTGCCGAGTCCGGCCCCGTGGGCGGCCCCGCGAATGAAATTTGCAGCGTCAAGAAGGGCATGCCGCAAGACATACGCATCTCGCCGGACGGCAAGAAATTCTTTATCGCCGACATGGACGCCGACGGCGTGCACATCGTCGATGGCGCCACCCTGAAGGAAATCGGCTTCATCCAGACGGGCGTGGGCGCGCATGGCTTGTACCCGAGCCGTGACGGCAAGAAACTGTACGTGGCCAACCGCGGCACGCACCGCATCCATGGCAAGCGCAATGGCAAGGGCAGCGTCAGCGTGATCGATTTCGCCACCGAAAAAGTGGTGGCGAACTGGCCGATTCCCGGCGGCGGCAGCCCCGACATGGGCAATGTGAGCGCCGATGGCAAGTATCTGTGGCTGTCCGGCCGTTTCGACGATGTGGTGTATCGCATCGATACGAACAGTGGCGACGTCTCGAAAGTGAAAGTCGGCCAGGAACCGCACGGCCTGACCGTGTGGCCACAGCCGGGCCGCTATTCGCTCGGACATACGGGCAACTTGCGCTAGGCAGGGGAAGCGCATGGAAATCGATTCGCTGGAGCAACTGCGCGCGCATTATCCGCCCGCGCAGGGGAGGGCGCTGAGCAAGCAGCTCGACCATCTCGACCCGCATTGCATCGCCTTTATCGGGCTATCGCCGTTCGTCGTGCTGGCCACGGGCGGGGCTGGCGGCCAGCTCGACGCCTCGCCGCGCGGCGGCGCGCCAGGTTTCGTACACGTGCTCGATGCCCATACCTTGCTGCTGCCCGATGCCAAGGGCAATAACCGCCTCGACAGTTTCAGCAATATTGCCGAGACGGGCAGGGCGGGGCTGCTGTTCATGATCCCCGGCGTCGATGAAACCTTGCGCGTAAATGGCGAGGCCAGTCTCAGCGACGATCCGGCGCTGCTGGCGCACTTTGCCGCCGAACGCAACCCGCCACGCATGGTCATGCGCCTGCGCGTAGCCGAGGCTTACTTGCACTGCGCCAAGGCCCTCATGCGTGCGCGGCTGTGGGACAGCGCGGCGCAAGTCGAACGCTGCGTCTTGCCGACGATGGGCCAGATGATCGCGGAGCAGACGGGCGGCAGCGGGCCGCAGGAAACGCAGGCGCAGATGGTCGCCCGCTACGCGCCGGATCTGTAGTTTTGCTTGCCTAAAAGGCAATATTGGCGCATGCTGCGCTTCCTGTCCCCTTACCTGCGAGGAGCACCATCATGATTCTTGATCACATCGGTTTGAATGTCAGCGATGCCCAGGCCAGCAAGGCCTTCTTTTCGGCCGCCCTGGCGCCCCTGGGCGTGTCGGTGGTGATGGAAGAGCAGGGCTGGGTTGGCCTGGGCAAGGATGGCAAGCCCGATTTCTGGTTTGGCGTGGGCGGCACGCCGCATGCCGGCATGCATCTCGCCTTCACGGCGGACAACCGTGCCCAGGTGGACGCGTTTTACCAGGCCGCGCTGGCAGCGGGCGGCAAGGATAACGGCGCCCCCGGCATCCGCGCCATGTATCACCCGAATTACTACGGCGCCTTCGTGCTGGGGCCGGACGGTCACAATGTCGAAGCCGTCTGCCACCATCCCGAACCCTGACACCGTTCATTACCAGAAGAGAGCAGCATGAAGCAAAGCGCCACCCTGTTTGCCGACGATGCGGGCCGCTATGCCTACGTGAAAGCGGGATTTTCCTGGCCTGCCCTGTTGCTGGGCTCGTTCTGGGCCGTGGCCAAGCGCCGCTGGTGGCTATTGCTGCTCATGCTGGCGATGGATGTCTGCCTGTGGTTTGGCAGTCATCTGGCCACCGAACTGCACATCGGTCCGATGATGTTGCTGATGGCCGCCGCGGAGCTCAGTTACCTGCTGGCACGTGGCTGGTATGGCAACCGCTGGCTGGAAGCCTCGCTGCGCAGCCATGGCTACAAGCCCGTCGTGCCGGGCACCGGCGCCGCGCGTTGAGCGTGTCTGGCACAGATTTTCCTTCCTGTCACTGACGTTTGCCAAGAGCAAGCTGTCCAGCCAAAACTTTCTGCGCAGCTTAGCGCACCTTTGATCCAGATCATGTCTCACCTGCGGTGCTCACGTAGCCTTGGGACTCGCGTTGCAAAGCATCTTCCCACCAATCGGATATGTTTTTTCGCGTTTCGTGGCGTAACTCGGTCGTCTGCTTCACCGTTCGACAACCGGTGGTGTCGCCTGTATTTACCCAACCGCTATTTAATGAGGAACTCCATGTATCCATATTCCCGTAGTGTTACCCCAGCCGTCAAAAACCACCTGGAAGCGCAACTGGCTTTTTTCAATGGTCTGTCGAAGTCCTTGTTCCAGTCGGTGCAGCACTTCAGTGACCTGAACATGCAGCTGGCGCAAGGCTTGCTGGAAGAAACCACTGTCACCAGCCAGAACCTGCTGACGCTCGAGCGCGCTGAAGATGTGTTTCAGGTGGCTGCCGTAGCGGGCCAGCCAGCCGCCGAGCAACTGCGCAAGTACCAGCAACAGCTGTCGCGTCTGGCCGCCGATACGCAGGTCGAACTGGCCAATGTGGCCGAGCAGCATGTGAATGAAACGAGCCGTACTGCCAAGGCCCTGGCCGAAGAAGTGGCCCGCACGGCTGCGGAAGAAACGCAGAAAAACGCGCGCAAGCAGCAGGAAGTCATGCAGCGCGTCGCCGAACCATTCCAGGCCAACCATCAAAATGGTAGCAACCGCGACCAGCAGCGCGGTGCGCACAGCCGTGACGGCCAAAGCCTGCAAAGCGCCAGCCAGCAGGGTAGCCAGCAGTCGGCCGGCAGCGAAAGCTCCGCCAGCGGCAGCGCATCGCAAGCGGGCTCCGCACAAAGCAAAACCAGCAGCGCCAGCCGTAAAGACTAAGCGCACTGTTGCCGGTAGCTGAATGCCAGCTGAATTCGCATCGCAAGGGCCGAGCCTTGGGATAGGCTCTTGGCTGGCGCAGCATCGTGCGTAGTGGTCCGGGCAGAGCGCCCGTCCTTCAGGGGGCGGGCGTTTTGTCGTGGGCGCGCGCGACGGCAGCCTGCATGCCCGCGCCCATCTTACGTGTCAGCATGGTATCCACATTGCTGTTGGCGTCGATAAAGGCGCTCACGGCGTCCAGCGTGGGGGCCAGCATGCGCAGGGGGCTGGCCAGCGAGGCGACCAGGGTGGTATGGCTGACCTTGTCGAAATACACTTCCGTCACGGGCCGGTGCAGTGCCCGCAAGGCCATGGCCAGGCCACCCGTATTGCGCTGCGGATTGACCAGCTTGTCTTGTCCGGGCAAGGGGGCGATCAGCAGGGCGGGCGGGGCCTCGGCCGTCACGTGATGGATGGGCTGCGAAGCGGCGGGCGTGTCCGGGTAAAAGAAGACGGGCCGGGTGGTGGTGTTTTCGATCGGCAGGAAATCATACGGACCGGCCAAGCCTATCCAGCCGCGCAAGTCGTGCGGGTGCATGCCGTGGCGCGCCAGCAGGCTGGCGTCGAGCGCCACCATTGCCGCATTGTAGGCACCGGCGCTATGGCCCATGACGAACAGGCGGGCGGGGTCGCCGCCATGGCGGCTCGATTCCATCGCGGCCCAGGCCACGGCGCGGGCGGCATCCTGCAAAATTTCCGGGTAGTGCACCTCCGGATATAGCCGGTAGTCGGCGATCACGGCCAGGTAGCCGCGCGCAGCGAGCGCGTGGCCAACGAAGGCATAGTCGGCGCGCTCGCCCTCCGTCCAGTTGCCGCCATAAAAGAACACCACCACGGGTACGGGCCCCGTGCGGATTTTGGGGGCGTACACATCGAGTTTTTGCCGTGGCAGGGGGCCGTAGGCCAGGCCCCGCGTCACTAGCGAGGCACTGCCGGACGACAGGGCATTGATGGCGCTCAAGGGTGAGCAGGCGGCCAGGCTGGCGGCGAGCGGGATGGTCGTCAGCAAACCGAGCAATATGGTGCGCAGGGTCGTCATGCCAGCTCCTGATGGTGATGGATCATGCTTGTAGTGTAGGCCAGGCAGGGCAGGGCGCACATGGGGAAGTTGCAATCTGGCGCAGGTAACTGTTGCATGTTTTATTTCAATCTTGTAGCAGCCATTTGCGTGCCGTGGCGATGACGGCGTCCGACAAGGTGCGCGTGAGGGGTGTCTGGATATCCCAGGCATGCCAGGTCAGGGGCACGTCGAGCGCCTGCCCGGCTGCCACGTCGACCAGCCTGCCGGTGGCCAGTGCCGTTTCCGCCTGCAGCAAAGGCACCATGCCGTAGGCATAGCCCGCTTCGATGAAGCGCACGAAGTCGCGCGCCGAACCGAGCACATGGTGCGGATAGCGGCCCGTGTAGCCGAGGCGGTGCTGCAGATAGCGCTCGTGCAGGGCATCCTTGCTGCCAAACGTGATGGCCGGTGCCTGGCTGACGGCTTGCACCGTAAAACCATGGGGAAACCATTGCTGCGCGAACGCGGGCGACGCCACGCACAGGTAGCGCATGCCGCCCAACGGCGTGGCCGTGGTGCCGGCCACCAGGTCGTTGGCGCTGCTGACGCAGGCAAACACGCGGCCTTCGCGCAGCTGGCTCAGGGTGTGGTCCTGGTCGTCGAGGCGGATATCGAGCAGGCAGGACGGCGGCGAGAGTAGCGGCCCCAGCGCTTCCGGGATCCACGTGGCGGCGCTGTCGGCGTTGACGGCGATGGCCAGCTCTGGCAATTGCGTGGTGGGGCCGGGCTGGGCGTCGAGCGCCGCTTCGAGCAGCTTGACTTGCCGGTAATGGGCGATCAGGCGCTGGCCCGCTTCCGTAGGCAGGGGCGGGTGGCTGCGGATGATCAACAAAGTGCCTTCCAGGTTTTCCAAGGTGCGGATGCGCTGCGACACGGCCGGCTGGCTAATCGCCAGCGCCTGCGCGGCCTTTTCAAAGCTGCCCAGGCCGATCACGGCGTCGAGGGCGGCCAATCCACGGTAATCGACGACGCGCATAAGATTCTCTTATATATGGTTAGAATCATTCATTATACTTATATTTACTTTTTCTTTACACTATTGAAATAGGGTAACAACTCCACTCTCTCGCGCGGTCCTCCTGGTTCCGCACCACCCTCCACCTACCTCTGATGACTTTGCCGTTGCCGGCAGAGCGTGGGCGGCCGTGCGCGTGATGGAAAGCAATAGAAAGGAATCGATATGGACAGCGCAATTTTCTTGAAAGGCATGGGGCTCGGAGCGAGCCTGATCGTGGCCATCGGCACGCAGAACGCATTCTTGCTCAAGCAGGGGCTGAAGCGCCATTACGTGCTCACCTGCATCCTGGTCTGCCTGGTGTGCGACGCCATCCTGATCACGGCCGGCGTGGCCGGCATGGGCACTTTCATTGCCGACAATCCTAATTTCCTGTTGTGGGCCAAGGCTGGTGGCGCGACCTTCCTCATCGCGTATGGCTTGCGCGCGGCCAAGTCGGCCTGGCGCCCAACGGCCCTGACGGTGTCGGCGGCCAAGTCGCCTGAAGGCTACTGGGCCGTGATCGGTGCGGCGCTGGCGTTCAGCCTGCTGAACCCGCACGCCTTCCTCGACACGGTCATCTTGCTCGGCTCGATCGGCGGCCAGCATGAAGGTGTGGGACGCTTCTACTTCGCCGGCGGCGCCATCATGGCTTCGGCCCTGTGGTTCTTCCTGCTGGGCTTTGGCGCCCGCTACCTGGCGCCCGTGTTCGCCAAGCCCATGGCCTGGCGCGTGCTCGACGGCATTATCGCCCTCGTCATGTGGGCCATCGCCGCCTCGCTGTTCCTGTAATCAGCGGGTCAGAAAGGCCAGCACGCGGCTGGCCAGCTTGCCATACGGCGGCCACAGCAGTTTCAACGCGCTGTAGCGCGCCTGATAGAACACGGGGCGCAGCTTGCTGAAAGTGTGAAAACCTTCCACGCCGTGGTAGTGGCCCATGCCGGACTCGCCCACGCCGCCGAAGGGCAGATCGTGCTGGCCCACGTGGTACAGGGCGTCGTTGACGGACACGCCGCCCGACATCACCGTGTCGATCAGAAGCTGCACAGTCTGCTTATTGTTGCTGAACGGATAGATGGCCAGCGGGCGTGGCCCCGCATTGATGCTGCCGATCACCGTGTTCAGATCTGTATAGCCGCGCAGGGGCAGGATGGGGCCAAAGATTTCGCGCGTCAGCAGCAGGCTGTCTGCGGGCGCGTCGAGCACGATGTGCGGCGCGATCTTGCGCGTAGCGTGGTCCCAGGCCGGACCTGGCAGCAGCGAAATCACTTGCGCGCCCCGTGCGCGCGCTTCGTCGAGCGCCTGCAGCAAGCGCTCAAAGGCGGCCTCGTCAATGATGGAAGTGTAGTCGGGCGTATCGAGCCGCGGGTAGCGCGTGGGCATGATCTGGCGCGCATGCTCGACGAAGGCGGCGATGCTGGCCTCGGGTAGCCAGGCGTGGTCGACGCTGGTGCAGATCTGCCCCGCGTTGAGGTATTTGACAAACAAAATGCGTTCGGCCGCCGTGCGCACATCGAAATCGGCGCAGACGATGGCCGGCGCCTTGCCGCCCAGCTCCAGGGTGACGGGACACAGATTGCGCGCGGCCGCCGCCATGACGGCGCGGCCCGTCTGGCCGGAACCCGTAAACAGCAGGTGGTCGAACGGCAGTTGTGAAAAAGCGATGCCAACGCCGCCCGTCTCGTCGAAAAACTGCAATTTTTCCGGCGGAAAATAGGCGGGCATCTTCTCGATCAAGAGTTGCGCCAGGTGGCGCGAATTCTCGCTCATCTTGACCATGGCGCGGTTGCCGGCGGCGAAGATGTAAGTCAAAGGCACCAGGCTCAGGTTGACGGGGAAATTCCACGGCACGATGACGCCCACCACGCCCAGCGGCTGGGGCAGCACGCGGTTGCGGGCGCCAGGAAAATTGCGCCAGTCCACGCTGCGGCGCTGCGGCTTCATCCATTTTTTCAACTGTTTCAGTGCGTGATCGATCCCGTCGATGGCGGGGAATATCTCCGCCAGCAAGGTTTCGTGCCGGGAGCGGTTGCCATAATCGGCGCTGATCGCCTCGCATAGCGCGTCTTTATGGTCGCGGATGAAGCGCTGCAAGGTTTGCAGGTCGCGTTTGCGCTCGGCGAACGTGGGTATGGAATGGACCAGGCAGGCGGCACGCTGCAAGGCCAGGGCAGTAGCCAGCTCGGCGGTCTTCAGCTCCATGTTGTTTGCGACATCAGGCATGTTTCTCCTTGGCCGGCCGGGCAATACGCGCGCCGTTCCAGCGCACTATAGCGGACTATGCAGACAAGCGCCGCCGCACGATACGCCGTAAAATGTCCGGCAACTGTACGCTACCCTTTCCAGGAATGCCATGACCCCGACCACGCCAGACTCCCTGCACATCGTGTGCCCCCATTGCGACGCCGTCAACCGACTGCCGGCCGCCCGCTTGATTGAACAGCCCACTTGCGGCAAGTGCCAGAAAGATTTGTTTACGGGCCAGCCCGTGGACCTGGCCAGCGCCCGTTTCCTCAAGCATATCGAACGCAGCGACATTCCCGTGCTGGTGGATTTCTGGGCGCCCTGGTGCGGCCCGTGCCGCAGCATGGCGCCATTCTATGTGCAAGCCGCCAGGACACTGGAGCCGGCGTTTCGTGTCGTCAAGGTCAATACGGAAGCGTCGCCAGACCTGGGCAGCCGTTTCAATATCCGCAGCATTCCCACCCTGGCCCTGTTTCGCAAGGGCGTGGAAGTGGCGCGCCAGCCGGGCGCCATCGATGCCAATGCCATCATCGCGTGGGCAAGGGATAAAGCCCGTCTTTAAGGCTAGGGGAAAACCTTCACGATTTTTCATTTGACATGTAGTATGGCGCCATATTATATTGCGCCATATGATAAAGCTCGAACAAAAATACACGGCCCTGCTGGGTGACGTGCAGCGCCGCGCCATCGGTCTCGACATGACACAGTCCACGGCGCGCTTGCGCCTGTGCTTTGAAGTGCTGGGCCTGGCGTCCGCCATCGATGGCGATTGCGCCACGCGCCTGGGCCGGCATGGCTTGTCGGAAGGGAAATTTGTGCTGCTGTCCCTGCTGCGCGACGTGCCTGACGGACTCTCGCCGCACGCGCTGGCCGAGCGGGCCGGCGTGACGCGCGGCACCATCACGGGCTTGCTCGACGGCCTGGAGCGCGATGGTTTCCTGGCGCGCCACGCGGACCAGGTCGACCGGCGCAAGCTGCTGGTGCGCCTGAGCGCCAAGGGAGACACGGCCGCCGCGACCCTGGTCGATGAGCATGCGCAATGGATCGCCAGCCTGTTTGCCGATTTCACGCCGGACGAGATGCAATTATTGAGTGGACTGCTGGAAAAAGCCTGGCGCAAGACGGACCGAGGTTCTGCATGAGCCGTGGCATCGCCGACATCGCTCCCGCGCGCCTGGCCCTGCTGAATGGGGGCAGCGTGGCCAGCGCTACCCTGACGGAAGGGCTGGCCATCGATTTCGCCCAGCTGCTGGCTGCAGCCGTACCCGACATCGGTGCCGCCCGGCTGGACCGGATGCGTGCGCAGGCCGCAGCGGGCATCACCAAACGCATGGCGCTGGCGGCGCAGTTGCTGCTGGAGGCCGACGCCGACCCGGCTGTACTGCAAGCACACCCATCCGACACGGTACGTGGCTGGGC
The DNA here is from genome assembly GCF_049897625.1 of Janthinobacterium sp. PSPC1-1. Taxonomy (NCBI): domain Bacteria; kingdom Pseudomonadati; phylum Pseudomonadota; class Betaproteobacteria; order Burkholderiales; family Oxalobacteraceae; genus Janthinobacterium; species Janthinobacterium sp. PSPC1-1. The sequence continues at coordinate 15,039 of NZ_JAFCWP010000010.1, forward strand.
CTGCTTTGTCATCGCCGCCCAGGCTGGCTGGACCTTGCCGCAGCAGCTGGCCGCCATGCGGCCGCTGTCTGACGATGGCCACTTTGGCGTGCGCGAATGGGCCTGGCTGGCGCTGCGGCCCCGTCTGGCCGAGCATCTGCCTGACGCCATCGCGCTGCTGGCGCCGTGGACGGCGGACCCGTCGGAAAGAGTGCGCCGTTTTGCCTGCGAAGCGCTGCGCCCGCGCGGTGTGTGGTGCGCGCATATCGCCCAATTAAAGGAACAGCCGCAGCTGGCCTTGCCCCTGTTGCAGCCCCTGCGCGCCGACCCGGCCATCTACGTGCAGGATTCCGTGGCCAACTGGCTCAACGATGCGGCCAAGAGCCAGCCGGACTGGGTGCGCAGCCTGTGCGCGCAATGGCTACAAGAAAGTTCCAATGCCGCCACGGCACGCATTTGCAAGCGGGCCCAGCGCTCGCTGGCCTGATCATTCATCACCGAAGGAGAAAACATGCATTATCTGTTAGAACTGTACAGCCCGAAACCCGCCTGGCTGGCCCTCGATGGCGCCGCGCGCCAATCGTATTTCGCCACGGTGGGCGCCGGCATGGCAGCCTTGTCCGGCAGCGGCGCCGAAGCGCTGGCCATGGGCGCCATCGATGGCGGCAAGCTGCATGCGGCTGCCCAGCAATTCTATGCCGTCTGGCGCTTCCCGGACGAGGCGGCACTGGACGCCTTGCTGGCCGGCATCGCCGCCACGGGCTGGCATGATTACTTTGAGACCATCAATGCGGCGGGACCGGCCGTGGATTTCCCCGCGCACCTGGCGCAGTTGGCTGCGGCCTAGCGTCCGACGTTTTTCTTGCCGCTGCGGTAAAGTTGGCATTTACATTCAAGCCCCGACGTTGATGCCCATCAAACCGCTTTTCACCGTGATGCTTGCCCTGGCGCCCATGCTGGCGTCGGCAATCCCTGCCACCCCGCAAGCCCTCGTCGCCGCCGCCCGCAAGCAGGTGGGCGTGACCGTGCAGTACGATCCGCGCTATGAACGGCTGGCCTATCCGGGCGGCGACGTGCCGCTGGAGCGGGGTGTGTGCACGGACGTGGTCGTTCGGGCTTACCGCCAGCTGGGGCAGGACTTGCAGGTGCTGGTGCACGAAGACATGCGCAAGGCGTGGCAGGTGTACCAGCAGCAGGGGCGCTGGCAGATGAAGGGGCCGGACCGCAATATCGACCACCGCCGCGTGCCGAACCTGGGAACCTACTTTGCTCGCCACGGCACCAGCCTGCCTCCAGCCAAGGAAGCGAACGCTTACCGCGCGGGCGACATCGTCACCTGGCGCCTGCCGCGCAACCTCACGCACATCGGCATCGTCAGCGACAAGCAGTCGTGGAGCGGCGTGCCGCTGATCATCCACAACATCGGCGAAGGCGCGCGCGAGGAAAATATCTTATTCAGCTATCCGATCACGGGGCACTATCGCTGGCAACCGCGCTGAGAGCCTACCCCAGTAGGGAGCGTCTTCTGCTGGCAGCATCATCAGGAGCGCGGACAAGGCGTGAGAAGGACGCGTGGCGAGCCACGCGACGACGAGCAACGCCGTCCCCGCTTCTGAGGGGCGCCAACAGGGGATGTATTCATCTACTGGGATAGGCTCTACGGGGCAGGGGAGCCATGTCTTGCAGGATCGCCAGCACGCGGGCCAGCGCCGTGTCGATATCGAGCTTGTCGATGGCGCCATAGCCGAGGAACAGGCCTTCGTGGCGGGCGGGGCCATGGTAAAAGCTGGCCAGCGCATACAGGCTGATGTCGGCCAGGCGCGCCCGGCGCAGCAACTCGGCGATATCGAGCGGCGCCTGCGCCAGCGCCGCCACGTGGAAGCCGGCGCTGGCGGGCACCAGGCGGAACCACGGCGACAACGGGCCGTTGAACCAATGCTGCAGCCGTTCGCGCCGTCCCGCATAAATGTCGTGGCAGCGGCGGATGTGGCGCAGCAAATGGCCATCGTCGATGAACTTGGCCAGCGCATGCTGGCCCAGGCTGGCCGTATGGCAATCGCTCAGGTATTTCACCGTCTGCATGGCGGCCACGAGGGCTTGCGGCAGCACCACATAGCCCAGGCGCAATTCCGGCAGCATGATCTTGGAAAAGCTGCCCACGTGCGCCACGACACCATAGCGGTCCATGCTTTGCAGCGCATCCTCGGGCCGGCCTTCATAGCGGAAGGCGCTGTCGTAATCGTCTTCGATGATGATGGCCCCCAACTGCCGGGCACGCTCCAGCAAAGCGTGGCGGCGTGCCATGCTCATCGGCATACCGAGGGGAAATTGATGCGCGGGTGTGACATAGATCAAGCGCGTGCCGTCGGGAATTTGTGCGACGACAAGGCCATCCTCGTCCACTTCCACGCCCACCACGCGCGCGCCCTGGCTGGCGAATACGGCGCGCGCCACCGGGTAGCCGGGTTCTTCCACGGCAACCGTGTCGCCCGGCTCCAGCAGGGTCAGCGCCAGCAAGTGCAAGGCTTGCTGCGCGCCGCTGGTGACAAGTACTTGTTCCTCGGTGCAATGGATGCCGCGGCTGAAGGCGGCATGGCCGGCGATCGCGGCGCGCAAGGCGGGCAAACCTTCCACAGGGCCATAGCGGCCGCGCGCCTGCCCATCCTGGCGCAGCGCGTGCAGCATGCAGGCGCGCCATTCATCTTGCGGGAAGTGCGCGGGCGTGGCGCGTCCGCCGATGAAGGCGTAGCGCGCGGGCGTTTCCTGGCTGGCGCGGCGCAAAGGCGTGGGCGTCGCTTCCCAGCGGGCGATGCGCTGCGCGCTGGCCAGCGGCGTGCTGGCGTGGCGGCGCTGCGGCGAGGCGTGCGGCGTCTGCACGAAGCTGCCCACGCCGACCTTGCCGACCAGCAGCTTTTCATAGCCGAGTTTTTCATACACGTCGGACACCGTCTTGCGCGACAGGCCCAGCTGGCTGGCCAGCAGGCGCGTGGGCGGCAATTGCTGGCCATCCGTCAGGCGGCCCGAGCGAATGGCTGCGCTGAGCTGGCGGTACAGCTGGCCGCCCAGGTCGCGCTTGCCGTCGATCAGGATATGTAATTCCATGGGGTATCTGCTGGTGGTCTGCTGCTTTTTTGGGGGATTGGCCTGCCGCGCGCTGTTGTCGCGCTTCTAGAATAGTGCATCTCTCATCATCAAGGAATGCATCATGACACAGCAACGACTCGATTTTACACAAGCTTCGCCCGACGCCGTCAAGGCCATGTATGCGCTGGAAGCGGCGATTGCCAAGCTGGGCGTGGAACACTCGCTGCTCGAGCTGATCCGCCTGCGCGCCTCGCAAATCAATGGCTGCGCCTTTTGCGTGGATATGCACACGAGCGACGCGCGCAAGGCGGGCGAAACGGAACGCCGCCTGTATGCCGTGTCCGTCTGGCGCGAAACGCCGTTTTTTACGGCGCGCGAGCGGGCCGTGCTGGCCTGGACGGAAGCGCTGACCCTGCTGCCGCAAAGCCAGGCACCCGATGACGTGTATGCGGCGCTGGCGCAGCAATTGACGCCGGCGGAAATGGTCAACGTCACCCTGGCCATCGGCTCCATCAATACCTGGAATCGCCTGGCCGTGGGCTTTCGCAAGATGCCTGAATAAGCTCTTTGTTCGTTCGCGAACAGACGCCTGGCTGGTTCCAGAGTAGGCTGGCAGGATGATTGATCAGCCAGGGAGCAGCCATGCAAGTACATATCGGGGAAGGCGCCGAAAAGACGCCGCAGCAAGAGGAAGAAGCGCGCCGCGAATTCATCGCCGAACTGTGGCGGCGCTTTGAAACCTTGCAGGAATGGGCCGTCAGCCACTGGCCCGACCAGCAACATCCCTTGAGTTCTGCCGACTTCGTCGAGACGCGTAAGGAGATTTTGAGTTTGCGTTCGCCGGCGGGGTCGTTGAACCAGCCAGCCGCGCGCGATGCGGCGGAGCCGGCCCCGGAGCAGGGCGGGGCGCAGTATGTCGATGTGACGCCAGCGCCGTGGCCGTAATCGTGGCTGTATATTGCTCGTAGGTCGGATTAGCGGGGCCGCCGAGGCGCTTGCGCGTAATCCGACGTCTGTCGCCAACAATGTTGTCGGATTACGGCCCTCCGGGCCTAATCCGACCTACGCTTCTGCCTTACCTTGCGCAAACACCCAGCAAATCAAACTCACCAGCAGTCCCGCCATCACGCCATACGCCAGGTTCAGGGCGCTGTCGAACAGCAGCGGCGCCACCAGGCCCGAGACAAGCGCGAACAGCAGCATCTGGATGAACGATTGCATCGACGAGGCCAGGCCGCTGTTGTTGGGGAAGTGGTTCAGCGCCATCAGGGTCATCGGTGGCATGGCGATCGACAGGGCGAACGAGTAGAAGAACAGGGGCAGCACGGCCCACGGCACTTCGGCGGCAAAGAAGTAGTTATAGCCGATGTTGGCCAGGGCGGCGACCAGCATCAAGATGAAGCCGGCCCAGATCATCTGGCGCTGGCTATAGCGGTGGGCGATTTTCGCCGACAGGGCCGAACCGAACACCATGCCGCTAATTAAGGGAATGAACAGCCAGGCGAACGCCGTCTCCGGCAAATGCAGGATGTTGATGATGAAGTAGGCGGCCGAGCCGATGTACAGGGCGAAGCCGCCGAAGGCGGCGCCGATGGCCGTCGACAGCAGCAGGAACTGGCGGTGGCACAGCACTTTCCAGTAATTGACGGCGATGTCGCCCAGGTGGAAGGCGTGGCGCTGTTCCTTCGGCAGGCTTTCCGGCAGCGCGCGCCAGACGACGATGAACATCAGCACGCCGAAGGCCGTGAGGAACCAGAAAATCCAGCGCCAGCCCAGGCTTACCTGCAGCCAGCCGCCCAGCACGGGCGCGATGGCTGGCGCCAGCGCGAACACCATCATTATGTGCGAGAGGATTTTTTGCGCGGCGGCGCCTGAATAGCGGTCTTGCACGATGGCGCGGCCGATGACGGAACCGGCGCCCGCCGCCAGTCCTTGCAGCACGCGCCAGGCCAGCAGCCAGCCCATCGACGGCGCCAGCGCTGCGCCCACGGAAGCGATCACATACAGCACCAGCGAGACGAGAATCACGGGACGGCGGCCGAACGAATCGGACAGGGTGCCGTAAAACAGCATCATGAAGGCGAACGTGAACAGGAAAAAGCTCAGGGTCTGCTGCACCAGCAGGGGGCTGGCATTGAAATCTTGCACGATGGCGGGGAAAGACGGCAGATAGGTGTCAATTGCCAGCGGTCCGACCATCGCCAGGCCGGCCAAAATCCAGGTTAATAATTTAGTCATGTTAAAGAGTGTTTTTGTTAGTCCGTCATTTTACGCTAAGTAATCCTCAGGAAATTATTGTGAATTTATGACGAACAGAACCGGATGCTATGCAAGGCGCGCGCTGCGACGCAGTGCGAGCACTGCTAGCAGCGGGCAACGCCGCAGAGCGCCGGTTATGGAAGTCAGAAATCACAATAATTTATTGGGGGTTACTTAGTGACTGGAATCGGGTTTGGCGCGGGCTTTGTTGGTCATCGATATACGTTTTTCGCATATCAAAGCTCGCAATTCTTCGTTGGCTTTGCTTGTCTGCGCCGTTAAGCTGGGGCGACCCGGCCTGTTTGCCATTTTCTGGAAGTGATACGACATGCACAGCATTTATCCCGCAGCGCCCGCCGACGACACGGCCCAGTGGAACCTGGGGCCCGTGATCCAGGCCTTGCGCACCTCGCGCGAAGACAAGCACAAGATCCGCCATAACGGCAGGGTGCGCGAACTGCCGTCGCGCGAAGCGCTGACCACCATCGTCAACGGCCTGTCGGCAGCGCTGTTCCCCACGCATTACGGGCGGCCCAACCTGACGGATGAAAGCATCGACTATTTTGTCGGCGACACGCTCAACACCACCCTGAACCGCCTCAGTGAACAGGTACGGCGCGGCCTGCTGTTCTCCGCTCCGGCTCACGCCGTACCGGCCGGCGATGAGGGGGATGGCGCCAGCGACGATGCGGCCCTGGCGCAGCAGGCGCGCGACATCACGCGCGCCTTTGCCGCCAGCCTGCCCGATATCCGCGCCTTGCTGGTGTCGGACGTGCAGGCCGCCTACGCGGGCGACCCGGCCGCCACTTCGGTGGCTGAAATCATGCTGTGCTATCCGGGCACCATCGCCATTTTGTATCACCGCCTGGCGCACCGCTTGCATGCGCTGGGTGCGCCGTTCCTGGCGCGTCTGATCGCCGACATCGCGCACACGCTGACGGGCATCGATATCCACCCGGGCGCGCACATCGGCGCGTCTTTCTTCATCGACCATGGCACGGGCGTGGTGATCGGCGAGACGGCCATCATCGGCCAGCGCGTGCGCCTGTACCAGGCCGTCACCTTGGGCGCCAAGCGTTTTCCGGCTGATGCAAGCGGCGCGCTGATCAAGGGCACGCCGCGCCATCCCATCGTCGAGGACGACGTGGTCATCTACGCGGGCGCGACCGTGCTGGGGCGCATCACCATCGGCGCGGGATCGACCATCGGGGGGAATGTGTGGCTGACGCAAAGCGTGCCACCTGAGAGTAATGTATCGCAGGCGCAGATGCGCAACGACTAGGTGCGGCGGAAGGAAAAGTTAACCCAGATAAGGCCGGGGTCGTACCCTGAGGGTACGACCCCGGTATTTGCGGTTGGGCTTACTTCACCGTCAGTGCTTCATAGCGCGCCACGGGCACGCCATCTTTCAGCAGCAGCAATTCCTGGTCGGCGTAGCGGTAGCCATTGACTTCGCCCAGGGTGGTCAGGAGCAGGCGTTCGAGGTCCATGTCCTGCGGCTGGCACATCATCATGGTGCCGGCCATCTGCCCAAAGTTCAAGGTGCTGATGCCATCGCTGGTGTAGCCGCCCATCATCTGGTTGCAGCCGCTGTGGCCACTGGCGCGGCCTTCGGCCAGCTGCAGGGTCACTTCGCGCTGTTCAGGCGCCTTGCGCACCACTTGCTTACCCTTCAATTCCTTCAGCTTCCACTGCGTGCCCGTCAGCTTGGGCGCTGGCTTGGCGGGCGAGGTGGCGCCTGGCGCGGCGGCGGCAGCGTCGCTGCGCACGGGCGTTTGCGCACAGCCGGCGGTGATGGCGACGATGGCGGCGAGGGGAATCAGTCTGGCGAGTGTGAACATGGCAATCCTTCTTCAAATGAATGGCGCCAGCGTAGCAGATTGGCGCCACGCCAGCGTGCACGGTTGAAAAGCCTACCGCTCCTGTTCCAGGCGAGAGTCGAGCAAGGTGCGCGCCGCCGCCACATAGGCGTGGCAGGCCTGCGGGTCGACGAACGCATCGCTGCCGGACGTGGCGCTCGCTTCTTGCCGCTCCCACAATTGCGAGGCTTCCGGATGCGCCGAAATGAGCACGTCGCAGGGCAGTTTTTCCAGCGTTTCGAAGCTGTGGCGCAAGTCCGTCACCGCGTTTGGATACTCGCTGCTGGCGCTGAACTTGAAGCCGGGCCGCGAGACGGCGTTGAGGCTATCCGCGTAGACCATGTTCAGGCAGCGGGGGCCGTCGCACGATTGCCACGTCCAGCTCAGGCCACCGGGCGTGTGGCCCGGCGTGGCATGTGCCGTCAGCTTGACGGGGCCGACATTGAAATGGCCACCATCGCGCGCCAGGCGCATGTCCTTCACGGGCGGGTACTTGGGCAGCGCATGGTATTGCGGATCGTCCGGCCCCACTTCGCCCGACGCCAGGTCCAGCGCCGCCGACGGGCTGGCGGCCACCAGCGCATTGCTGCGTCGCTGCAGTTCGGCCAGGCCGCCCGCATGGTCGATGTGGCCGTGCGAATTGAGGATCAGCTTGACGTCCTCGATGCGAAAGCCCAGGGTGGCGATATTGGCGATGATCTTGGGCGCCGATTCCGGCAAGCCGCCGTCGATCAGCACGTGGCCCTTCGGCGACGTCACCAGCACGGAACTGAGGCCTTTCACGCCCACATAATAGGTATTGCCGAAGATGCGGAACGGCGCCTGGTCGGCATTCCAGGTGGCGCAGACGTCGCAGCCCGGCGTCGGCGGCGTGGCTGGCGCCTGCGCCCATGCCAGGCAGCCATGGCCTGCCAGCAGCGCCAGTACCAGCGCGCGTGTAAGAGTGAGGGGCATTGCAATCCTTATCCGTGTTGCCAAGGTGGCGTATGCTGACACGGAACGGGGCTGGACGCAAACGCATCCTTGCATGCAGAGCTGCTGGCGAAGCGGGTGTTCAGGCCGCAGCCAGGGTGGCGCTGCCGGGTGCGATGCTGACCTGCCGGCCCGCGTGGCTGGCGGGCAGGCGCGGGCCCTGGCCGAAGACCTTGTGGCGCAAGCTGCCTTCCTCGTAATGGGTGCGATAACGGCCGCGCCGCTGCAGTTCCGGCACGATGTGGGCCACCACGTCGGCCATGCTGTCGTGGGCCACGGCGAAGGCCAGATTGAAGCCGTCGATGCCCGTTTCGTCCAGCCAGCTTTCCAGCTGGTCAGCCACCTGGCGCGCATCGCCCACCAGCACCGGGCCGCGCCCGCCCAGGCCGATGTATTCGGCCGCCTCGCGCACCGTCCACTTGCGGTCCGGGTCGGCCTGGCTGAACGACGCCAGCGCCGAGCGCCCGGCCGGGGAATCGATGTAGTCGATGGTGGCGTCGAGCGGGTAGCGGCTGAAATCGACGCCCGTCCATCCCGACAGCAGCACCAGCGCCGCCTCGATATTCACGTGGCGCAGGTAGTCGGCGTGCTTGGCGCGCGCCTCTTCTTCCGTGGCGCCCGTGATGACCAGCGCCTGCGCGTAGATCAGCAGCGCATCGCCATCGCGCCCGCTTTGCCGCACGGCGGCGCGCAAGTCGTCGGCGTAACGCTTGACCACCGTTTTGCTGGGACCACTGACAAAAGTCGCTTCCGCATGGCGCGCCGCAAAGCGCGTGCCGCGCGGCGAGGTGCCCGCCTGGTATAGCAAGGGCGTGCGCTGCGGCGACGGCTCGCACAAATGGATGCCGGGCACCTGGTAGTGGCGCCCGGCATGGTTGATCGGATGTACCTTGGCCGGATCGGCGTAGATGCCGCGCGCCTTGTCGTTGACGACGGCGTCGTCGTCCCAGCTCTTCTCCCACAGCTTGTAGACGACGTCGAGATATTCGTCGGCCAGGTCGTAGCGCTCGTCGTGACCCAGTTGCTGCTGTAAACCCAGGTTGCGCGCCGCGCTGTCTAAATAGCCGGTGACGATATTCCAGCCGATGCGCCCCCCCGTCAGATGGTCGAGGGTGGAAATGCGCCGTGCGAACGTGTATGGATGCTCGTAGGTGAGGGCGCAGGTGACGCCGAAACCCAGGTGGGTGGTGGCTTGCGCCATGATGGGCACGAGGGCCAGAGGATCGTTCAGCGGCACCTGCACGCCGTGTTCCAGGGCCGCATCGAGGCTGCCCCGGTACACGTCATACACGCCCAGCACGTCGGCAAGAAACACCGCGTCGAACAGGCCCGCTTCCAGCAGCCGCGCCAGCTCCGTCCAGTGTCCGGGGTCGGTATAGCGGTGGCTGCGGTCGCGCGCATGCGTCCACAGTCCCGGCGACTGGTGGCCGACGGTATTCATCTGGAAGGCGTTGAAGCGTATCGTCTTTGCCATGGCTTATTTTGCCGCCGTCTGCAAGGCTTGCTGGTAGTCGGGTTTCGAATAGCCGGCAAAGTGTTTATTCGTGATGTCGAGGAATTCGCGCGAGCGGTAGGCGGCCGCCAGGTCTTTCGCGAACTGCTTGTCCTTGTCCGCCGTGCGGATGGCTACCAGGTTGATGTAGTTGGGCGAGATCTTCTCGGCCACCAGCGCCTCCGTCAGTTTCAGTCCCGACGCCAGCGCGTAATTGCCGTTGATGAAGGAGTAGTCGGTGTCGCCCAGCGAGCGTGGCAGCTGCGCCGCTTCCAGCGGCAGCAGCTTGATTTTCTTCGTGTTGACGGCGATATCCTTTTCCGACGCGCGCACGGGGTCGAAACTGGCGCGCAGCTTGATCCAGCCTAGCTGGTCGAGCAGCACCAGCGCGCGTGCCTGGTTGGTCGGATCGTTCGGCAAGCCCACGGTCGTGCCTTCCTTCACATCGTCCAGGGTCTTGTGCTTCTTGCTGTAGATGGCGATCGGCGCCGTGGGTATCGTAATCAGGTCCGTCAGCGCCAGCTTGTGTTCCAGCGCGAATTTCTTCAGGTAGACGATATGCTGGAAGACGTTGGCGTCCAGGGAACCCTCGGCCAGCGCGAAGTTCGGCTGGATGTAGTCGTTGAACTCGACCAGCTTGACCTTATAGCCCTGTTTTTCCAGGATAGGCTTGATGCCCAGCTTGATCTGGTCCGCGTACGGCCCGGCGCTGGTGCCGATGGTGATTTCTTTCGGGTCCTTGGCGTGGACAAAGCTGCTGGCCAGGGCCAGGGTCAGGGCGGTGAGGAGGATGCTGCGGCGGGCGATGGTCATGTTGGCTCCTTGGTGGGTGAATTATGAATACGCCGTCGGCTCGGGCACGGTGCCGTTCAAGGCAAAGCGTCCCAGGTCGCGCAGCTTGTAGTCGATGGGGTCGTGCAGCGTATGCACGCGCACGTTGCGCCAGTAGCGGTCGAAGCCATATTGGGCCGAAGTGGAACGGGCGCCCGTCAGTTCGAACATCTGGCTGCTGATTTCGAGTCCCGCCTTGTGCGCCAGGCACTTGGCTTCGGCCACGGCCACGGCCAGCAAGCCCCGTTCGCGCGCCGTCACCAGCGCGCCCTTGCGGAACACCTTTTCCAGTTCCTGCGCCGCGCCGTCAGCCAGCACTTGCGCGGGGCGCAGCAAGAGCCACAGCTGGCCGTAGCGGTGCTGGATCAAGGGATCCTCCGTTGCCTTGGCTACGCCCGAGGCAAACCAGGCTTTCGCCTGCTCGTCCGTGTAGCGGCGCGCCGCCTCGAACGCGCCTTCGGCGATACCCAGATAGAGGTTGCACATGATCAGCTGCGCGATCTGCGAGCGCACGGTCGCTTGCGGCGTGGCGGCCTGCGCGGGCGCCTGCAGCACCAGCTCGTGGGGCAGGGCGACCGCCTGGAAATGCACATTGCCGCTGTCCGTCTGGCGCTGGCCGAAGGCGTCCCAGTCCGCCTGCACGCTCACGCCATCCTGGCGCGTGGGCAGGGCGGCGATCAGCGCCGTCTGCGTGGGCGCGTGCCAGGCCGAGACGGTCAGCCAGTCGGAACCGACCGAGCCGGAAGAAAAGCTCTTGATGCCATCGAGGATAAAGCCACTGTTGGTGTCGCTGGCCGTGACTCGCTTGTCGAGGGGATTCAAGGCATTGCCCCAGAACAGGCGCTCGTCGACGGTCAGGGTGAGCAGGCGGCGCTGCTGTTGCGCGCTGCCATACAGCTGCAGGCCGGCCAGCTGCAAATGGTGGAAGCCGAAGACATGCGCCAGTGCGCTGTCGGCGCGCGCCAGGATGCGGATCACCTGGTACACGAGGGGCCACGACGCGCCCTGGCCGCCGAATTCCACGGGGATCGACAAGGTGAGCAGACCCGACTCGCGCAGCCATTCACGCTCCTGCGCCGCATGGCCGCCGGCCTGGTCGCGGGCATTCGCCGTTTCGGCCAGGCGCGCGGCCAGCTTTGTTGCGATGCGGATGGCGTCCTGCAAGGGTTCCGGCACGGGCGACTGGGGAAGGGCTGCATGGAGTAAAGCGCTAGACATGAGTGACATTCCAGAAAGACGATGAGGCCGATATTGCACCGCCAGGCGCGTGCCGTACACGAAGAAAACCGCGCATGGATATGCGAAAAAAGCCGCGCGGGGAGCGGCGCCTTCGCTTGCGGGGCGTCAGCCCCGGATAGTCAAAAAACGCATATCGAAGCGCGAAAGCATTCGTTTTACCCGGCTGATGATGGCGATAGGCTGCAAGCATCCGAGCAGATCCACTTTCGACAACCTACAGGGACGGGCATCACATGAGCATCTTGTTATTGGGCGGTAGCCCCCAGCTACCATCGAGTTCCAGCCGCTTGCTGCTGCATATCGGCGAACAGCTGGCGCTGCAGGGTCACAGCTACGCCAAGCTGCATGTGCGCGACCTGCCGGCGCGTGCCCTGCTGCTGGCCGACTACGACGACGCGGCGATTGCCCGCGCCGTGCGCGCCGTGGCCGACGCCGACGCCATCGTGATCGCCACGCCCATCTACAAGGCCGCGTATACAGGGTTGCTGAAAGCCTTCCTCGACCTGTTGCCGCAAGATGGCCTGGCCGGCAAGCTGGTGCTGCCGCTGGCCACGGGCGGCGGCCACGCCCACACCCTGGCGCTCGACTATGCGCTGCGTCCCGTGCTGCATGCGCTGGGCGCCAAGCAGGTGTTCACCAGCATCTACGCCAATGCGCAGCAGCTTGCGTGGCACGAAGAGAGGGGCCTGAGCCTGGACGCGCCGATTGCCGCACGCGTATTGGCCGGCATCGAGGAACTCTCCACCGGCCTGTTCTTGCTGCAGGGCCGGCGTCCGCCCGCGCCTGCAGAGGTTCCGCATCCCGTGCGTTCGCTGCAAGACCAGCCGTACGCCCCGCAATTTCAAGCCGCCTGATTATTTACCGACCAAGGAAGCACCATGACATACCGCCACGCACAACGACTCTCGCGCCGTACCACTTTGGGCTTGCTGTTTGCCGCTGCCGCCGGCGTGATGGCGGCCGGCATGCCGGCCGCGGCCCTCGCGCAGGCCAAGGGAGAGGTCCAGGTGCGTATTGGTTATCAGAAATACGGCACCCTGACCCTGCTGAAAGGGCGCGGCACGCTGGAAAAACGCCTGGCCGAGCAGGGTGTGGGCGTGAAATGGACGGAGTTCCCGGCCGGCCCCGTGTTGCTGGAAGGCCTGAACGTGGGCAGCATCGATTTCGGCACCGTGGGCGAGGCGCCACCGATCTTTGCGCAGGCAGCCGGCGCCAACCTGGTGTATGTCGGCAATGAACCGGCGTCGCCGGCCAGCGAAGCCATCGTCGTGCCCAAGGGTTCCGGCCTGCGCACCCTGGCCGATTTGAAGGGCAAGAAAATCGCCCTGAACAAGGGCTCGAACGTGCATTACCTGCTGTTGAAAGCACTGGAAAAGGCGGGTGTCGCGTATGCCGACATCCAGCCCGTGTTCCTGCCGCCGGCCGATGCGCGCGCCGCCTTCGAGCGGGGCAGCGTAGATGCCTGGGCCATCTGGGACCCGTTCCTGGCGGCCGCCGAAAAGCAGCTGGGCGCGCGCGTGCTGGCCGATGGCAAGGGGTTGGTGGCGAACTACCAGTTTTATCTGGCCTCGCGCACGTATGCGGAAAAAAATCCCGAGATTCTGCGCATCGTGCTCGACGAAGTGGCCAAGGTCGATGACTGGGGCCGCAACAACCCGGACGAAGTGGCGACGATTTTGTCGGCGCAGACGGGTCTGAGCAAGGAGGTGGTGGCGCTGGCCGCCTCGCGCTATGCGTATGGCGTCAAACCCGTGTCGGTCGACGTCATCGCTTCGCAGCAAAGGGTGGCGGACGCGTTTTCCAGCCTGAAGCTGATTCCCAAACCGATCGTTGTCAAGGACGCGCTGCTGCCGGCGCGCCAGCTGGCCACCAGCGCAAAATAAGGAACAAATATCATGTCATTGAATGTCTTCTGGTTCATCCCCACCCACGGCGACAGCCGCTACCTGGGCACGTCGCAGGGCGCACGCCCCGTTGATGCCGATTATTTGCGCCAGGTGGCCGTAGCCGCCGATACGCTGGGCTACGACGGCGTGCTGCTGCCCACAGGCCGCTCCTGCGAAGATGCGTGGGTGGTGGCGTCGTCCCTGATCAGCGTTACGCAAAAGCTGAAATTCCTGGTCGCCGTGCGGCCGGGACTGTCCACGCCGGGCCTGGCCGTGCGCATGGCGTCCACGTTTGACCGCCTGTCGAACGGGCGCCTCCTGATCAACGTCGTCACGGGCGGCGACCAGGGCGAGCTGGAAGCGGACGGCCTGTTTGCCGACCATGCCAAGCGCTATGAAATCTCCGATGAATTCATCAAGGTCTGGCGCGCCACCCTGGCCGGCGAGGGCGGCGCGGCCGGCTACGATTTCGAGGGCAAGCATATCCAGGTGAAGGGCGCGAAAACCCTGTACCCGCCCGTGCAGAAACCGTATCCGCCGCTGTATTTCGGCGGCTCGTCGGAGCCCGCGCATGAACTGGCGGCCGAGCAGATGGACGTGTACCTGACGTGGGGCGAGCCACCTGCCGCCGTGGCGGAAAAGATCGCGGACATCCGCGCCCGCGCGGCAAAAAAAGGTCGCACAGTCCGGTTTGGCATCCGATTGCACGTGATCGTGCGCGAAACGAACGAGGCGGCCTGGCGCGCGGCCGATGAATTGATCAGCCACCTGGACGACGACATCATCGCCAAGGCGCAGGCGGCATTCGGCAAGATGGATTCCGTGGGCCAGCAGCGCATGGCGGCCCTGCATGGCGGACGGCGCGACAAGCTCGAAGTGTCGCCGAACCTGTGGGCCGGCGTGGGCCTGGTGCGCGGCGGCGCAGGCACGGCTCTGGTGGGCGACGGCCCGACGGTGGTGGCGCGCATGCAGGAATACGCGGACCTGGGCATCGACACCTTCATTTTCTCGGGCTACCCGCACCTGGAAGAAGCGTACCGCTTCGCCGAGCTGGTGTTCCCGTTGCTGGGCAAGGGCAAGGCCGTGGGTGAGCAGTCACTGACGGGGCCTTTCGGCGAAGTCATGGCCAGCAATATCGTGCCGGCCGCGCCGCAGAAAAAGGCAGCCTGAGATGGCGACGGCCACCGTCAAGCATCCGCCCGGCACGTCATGGCGCAATGCATTGGCGCCGTGGGCCTTGCCCGTGGCGCTGCTGCTGGCCTGGCAGCTGGCCGCGCAGTGGGGCTGGCTGTCGAGCCGCATCCTGCCCGAACCGTGGGCCGTGGCGAAGGCTTTCTGGCACCTGGCCGTGTCGGGCGAATTGTGGCTGCACCTGAAAACGAGTTTGTGGCGCGCCACGGTCGGTTTCGTCATTGGCGCGGGACTGGGTTTGCTGCTGGGCCTATTGACGGGCAGCTTCCGCCACGCGGAAACCCTGCTCGACACGACATTGCAAATGGTGCGCAATATCCCGGCGCTGGCCCTGATCCCGCTGGTGATCCTGTGGTTCGGCATCGACGAGACGGCCAAGCTCTTTCTGCTGGCCGTCGGCGTCTTCTTCCCCGTCTACCTGAACACCTTCCACGGCATTCGCTCGGCCGATCAGGGCTTGATCGAAATGGCGAAAAGCTATGGCTTGTCCGGCTGGCCCTTGTACCGCGACGTGATCCTGCCGGCCGCCATGCCCTCCATCCTGGTGGGCGTGCGCTTCTCGCTGGGTCTCGTGTGGGTGCTGCTGATCGTTGCCGAAACCATCTCGGCGCAGGCCGGCATCGGCTACATGACCATGAATGCGCGCGAATTCCTGCAAACGGACGTGGTGCTGGTGGGGATACTGCTGTACGCCTTGCTGGGCAAGCTGGCCGATTTATTCTCGCGGGGGTTGGAACGCCACTGCCTGCGCTGGAATCCCGCCTACCGATAATGAGGAAAGAAAAAACCATGCTGCTCGCCCCCATCCAGATCGAAACGGATTTTTTGTCGCACTTCGTGCAATACGATCCCGCCAGCGCGCCGCCGCAAGCCAAGGTCGCGCCGCAAGCTCCTTTGGCGCGCCGCGGCGTGCCTTTGGAACTGACGCAATTGAGCAAGGCGTATGGCGAACGCCCGGTCCTGAACAACGTCGACCTGCAGCTGGAAGCGGGTGAGTTCGTCGCCATCGTGGGACGCAGCGGCTGTGGCAAGAGCACCTTGCTGCGCTCGATCGCGGGCCTGGAAAGCATCGATGAAGGCAAGATCGCCGTCGGCAGCGGCGTGGGCGCGCCCGATATCCGCATCATGTTCCAGGAATCGCGTTTGCTGCCGTGGAAGACGGTGCTCGACAACGTGGCCCTGGGTTTGCCCCGCTCCGTCGGCGCGGCGGCCGCCTCGCTGTGGACGGTGGGCCTGGCCGAACGCGCCGACGACTGGCCGGCGGCCTTGTCGGGCGGCCAGAAGCAGCGCGTGGCGCTGGCGCGCGCCCTCGTGCACGAACCGCAATTGCTGCTGCTTGACGAGCCCTTGGGGGCGCTCGACGCGCTGACGCGCATCGAGATGCAGCAGCTGATCGAGTCGCTGTGGCTGGCGCGGGGTTTTACGGCCGTGCTGGTGACGCACGATGTGGCCGAAGCGGTGGCCCTGGCCGACCGGGTGCTGCTGATCGAGGATGGGCGGATTACCCTGGACGTGCAGGTGGACTTGCCGCGCCCCCGCCAGCGCGGCCATGCGGCTTTTGCCGCGCTGGAGCAGACTATTTTGTCGCGGGTACTGCAACCGCAGGGTCGGACAACTGCGCCAGCACAATGAACCCATCCGCATCGACGGTCGCCACGATGCTCTCATAGCTGTCGATGGCCGGGTGGCGCGTGACCAGCGGGTGCGCATGCGTGGCGGTGACGACGATGACCTTCGCGCCGGCCGCTTCGCCCGCCTCGATGCCGACCGAGGCGTCTTCGAACACCAGGCAGTCAAAGGGTGCCACACCCAGTTTTTCCGCCGCCAGCAGGTAGCAATCGGGTTTCGGCTTGCCGGCCTTGACGTCTTCCGCCGTCACCATGATGGCGGGAATGGGCATGCCGGCCGCCTTCAGGCGCGCCGTCGCCAGCGCGCGCGGCGCCGACGTAACGATGGCCCATTGCGCGGGCGGCAGCGACTGTAAAAAGCGCAGCGCGCCCTGGACTTCAATAATTCCTTCCACATCGATGATTTCCGCATCCGTGATGCCCTGCGATTCGCGCTGCGCGTCAACGCCGGGCAGGCGCAGTTTGGCGATGGTGTCGACCGAGCGCGCACCGTGGATGGTGGGCAGGAAGGTTGCCACGTCGAGGCCCTGGCGCTGCGCCCAGGTGCCCCAGATGCGTTCGGCGGCGGCGATGGAATTGATGACGGTGCCGTCCATGTCAAACAGAAAAGCCCGGTAGCGGCCGGCGGCCGATGGCATTGATGGAGACGGCGGCGAGGGTAGTGCGGACATGGCTTCCTTCCGGATGATGGGCTGGAAGCCATTGTAACGGCAGTCGATTTTTATTTCACAGGTAGACCGATTCAAAGCGGGCCACGGGCGCGCCATCCTTGAGCAGGATCAGCTTCTCGCCCTCAAGCTGGTAGCCCGTCACCCTGTTCAAATTGGCCAGTACCGCGCTTTCCAGCTGCATCAGGGGCGGCGGGCAGGCCATGCGCGTGCCAGCCAGTTGCGTGAAACGTAGGGCATTGCCGGCCAGCGTGTAGCCGCCCATCACGCGGTTGCAGCCCGTGAAACCGTGGACCTTGCCATCGTCGGTGAGGGTGATGCGCACTTCGCGCTCCTGTTCCGGCGCCATCGTCACGGGGGCGCCATCGAGTTGCGTCAGCTTCCAGTAGGTATTCGTCAGGCTGGCCTGCGGCGCCAGGCCGGTGTCCGGCTTGGCGCTGTCGGACGTGGTGGCGCAGCCGCCGGCCATGGCGATGGCGGCGGCGAGGGACAGGTATTTCAGGTGATGCAGCATGGGAGGCTCCTGTTCATGGGGGAATAGTCGCCAGACTAGCAGTTTTTCCGTGCCTGCCCGCGTACGGTAGCGGCGATTGTTTTCATTTTGCCAGCCTTGGCATTACACTCATGCTTTCTGCTGTTTCAACTTTATCGGGGAGCCGGGCCGATGCTGCAAGCGCAAGCGCTGGATAATCGACTGGTCGCCACCAGTGCCGACGACGTGCTGGTCGACCGCATCGTGCCCGGCGCGCCGCTGGTGATCGCCTTCGGCTTCGTCTCGTGGACCTCGCGTCCCGCCTTCGATTTTTATGGACGCCTGAGAAAACTGGAGCAGGTCAGCGGGCAGCCGCTGAACAAAATCCTCGTGCGCGATTCGGGCAATGCCTGGTATCACCGCCAGATCGCGGGCCTGGGTAATCACGTGGATGAAACGGCGCAGGCCCTGCGCGAGCTGGTGAACCGCATTGCGCCAAGCCAGCTCACTACCCTCGGCCAGTCCATGGGCGCGTATGCGGCCGTCATGTTTGGCTTGCTGCTCGATGCGCAGCAGATCGTCGCCTTTGGCCCTTTGTCCTTCCTCGACGTGCAGCAGGCGCGTTTGTACCATGAGCTGCGCTGGCTGCCCGTGATGGAGTCGCTGGCGCAAGACCCGCCGCTCTCGGGGTACTATGACCTGGCGGCCCTGTGCCGCGCCAGGGCGACCGAGCATACGCAGCTGCACCTGGTGTTCGGCACGCGGCCCGACGCTGCTAACCTTGGCGCCAGCGCCAGCGCCAGCGAATCGGTGAATCTCGACGCCATGCACGCGCAGCGCCTGGCCGCCTTCGGCCGCTGCACCCTGCATCCGTTTCCCCATTCGGGCCACGCGGTGGTGCAGCACCTGATCGACACAAAACGGATCAACGGCTTGCTGGCCAGCTGCATACTCGGTCTCACGCTGGAAGATGAACCGATGCCGGAGATCGGCGCCGCCTGGCAGGACTGGGTGGCGGAAAACCTGCGTTTGGGCTGCGCTCGCGAACAGCTGGTGGCGGTGCTGCAGCAGCACGGCTTTTCGCACGCCAGCAGCATGGCGGCCGTGGCTGCCGTTGCTGCCGCCCGCGCCAAGATCATATGACGGCGCAGTTCGAACTCGACACCCTGAAAATCCGCCTCGCCGCTCCTGAACTGGCGGCGCTCGACTTGCGCGTGCGCGTGCAGCGCGCGCTGCGCCAGTTGATACTCGATGGCGTGCTGGCGCGTGGCCTGCGCCTGCCGGCCACGCGCGCGCTGGCGCAATCGCTGGGCGTGTCGCGCGACACGGTGGAAATGGCATATGCACAGCTGCGCCTGGACGGGTATATCCAGCGGCAGACGGGATCGGGCAGTTTTGTCTCGCCGACGATAGGCGCGAGCTTGCTGGGCAAGCCTGCGGCTGCGCTGCCGCCCTTGTCCGCGCAGCCGGTGGCCCTCAGCGCGCGCGGTGCGCAGATTCTCGCCAGCGGCGGCGTGGCCGACCAGCAGAGCGTCAAAGCTTTCGCCACGGGCTTGCCGGAAACGCGCGCCTTTCCGCTCGATGTGTGGGAACGCTTGCGGCGCCAGGCGGCCAGCAGCGAACACCATGTGCTGCTGCACGGCGACCCGCAAGGTGCCGCGCCGCTGCGGCAAGCCATCGCCGACTATGTGAATCTGGAGCGGGGCGCGCGGGCCACGGCGGATCAGGTGCTGGTCTTGAGCAGCACGCGCCAGGCGCTGTACCTGTGCGCGCAAGTGCTGGCCGATGCGCATGGCCCGATATTGATGGAAGATCCCGGCTATTTTGGTGCGCGCAAGGCCTTCGAAATGGCGCAATTGCAGGTCGTGCCCGTGCCTGTCGACGCGCAGGGCTTGTCCATCGAACACCTGCGGGCGGACCGCAGCGGGGCCAACACGATTTACGTCACGCCGTCGCATCAATACCCGACGGGCGTCACGCTGGCGCTCGAGCGCCGCTTCGCGCTGACGGCCTGGGCCGCCGAGCGCCAGGGCTGGATCATCGAGGACGACTACGACAGCCAGTTTCACTATGCGGGCTTGCCGACGGCTTGCGTGCAGGGGCTAGACATGCAGCAGCGCACGATTTACCTGGGCACCTTCGCCAAGTCGCTGTATCCGGGCCTGCGCATCGGCTACATGGTGCTGCCGCCCGCGCTGGTGAAACCGATGACGTATGCGCGCAGCATCCTCGATGGCCATACGCCGCAACTGGACCAGCTGACACTGGCCCGTTTCATCGCCGATGGCCATTTCGCGGCCCATGTGCGCGCCATGCGCAAGGTCTACGCCGTGCGCCGCGACGCGATGGCGCAGGCCGTGCAGCGGCACTTGCCGCACGTGGTCACGGCGCAGCTGCCGCCGGGCGGCTTGCAACTGCCTTGCTTGCTGCATGAGGGCAGGGACGAGCTGGACACGATACGGCAGGCGGCGCGGGCGGGTCTCGTGCTGCCGGGCCTGAGCCGGCTATATGCGAGGCCGCCGGCGCGCGGCGGCTGGCTGCTGGGCTTTGCGGCCTTGAGCCCGCACGAGATCGAAAGCGGCATCGTCCGCCTGGCGCGCGCGCTGGGATAAATGTGTCAAAGCGGTCTGTTGTTTGTTAATAAATTGGCCTGCTTTGGCAGGCCATGTGGCCATTAATATGCTCCCTTTCAATGGCAGGGGCATACACATGACAACCACCACCATCACCACCACCACAAGCGCCGCCATGGCCGACCGGCTGCACTGGCGCGATCTTGCTGCCCCCACGATGGCCGCCTGCATCTCCGTCCTCGTCAACTATGGCGGCACCTTCGTGCTGGTGTTCCAGGCGGCCCAGCTGGCCCAGCTGAGCGCGGCGCAGACGGCGTCGTGGGTCTGGTCGCTGAGCATCGGCGTGGGCGTGACGGGCATCTGGCTCAGCTATCGCTACCGCGCGCCCATCATCACGGCCTGGTCCACGCCCGGCGTGGCGTTCCTGGCCACCGTCATGCCGCACACGCCGTATGCCGAGGTGATCGGCGCCTACATGGTATCCGCCATCGCCTTCATTCTGCTGGGCATGTCGGGCGCCTTCGAGCGCCTGGTGCGGCTGATTCCTGGCGGCATCGCGGCGGGTTTGCTCGCCGGCATCTTGCTGCAGTTTGGCGTGAATGCGTTCGACGGCGCCAGTGCCGATCCGCTGCTGGTCGTGGTGCTGCTGCTGTCGTACGCCGTGCTGCGCCGCTTCACGGCACGCTTTGCCGTGGTGGGCATCATGCTGATCGGCCTGGGCCTGTTGCTGGCGCAGGGACGCATCGATGCGCAAGGTATCGAACTGGCCCTGGCCGCACCCGTGTTCGAGATGCCGCGCTTTTCTGTGGCGTCGCTCTTGGGCGTGGCGCTGCCCTTGTTCCTGATCACGCTGACGGGGCAATACATGCCCGGCATGCTGGTGCTGCGCAACGATGGTTACCCCGTCAGCGCCAATCCGATTTTGACGGTGACGGGCCTCGGTTCGCTGCTCATGGCGCCATTTGGCGCGCACGCCTTCAACGTGGCCGCCATCACGGCCGCCATCTGCACGGGCAAGGATGCGCATGCGGACCCGTCGAAACGCTATGTCGCGGGGCTGGCGTGCGGCGTGCTGTACATCCTGGTGGGCGTCTTCGGCGTCACCCTGGCCAGCCTGTTCATGGTCTTGCCGCGCAGCTTCATCACGGCGCTGGCGGGCCTGGCCCTGCTGGGCGCCATCGGCAACAGCCTGGCGCAGGCGATGGCGGACGTGCGCATGCGCGAAACGGCCTTGATTACCTTCCTGGCGACGGCCGCGAACGTGACACTGCTGGGCGTGGGCGGCGCCCTGTGGGGGCTGGCGGCCGGACTGGCGGCGCATGGGCTGATGCACGGCTGGCGCAAGGCGACATAGCAAGACAGGTTGCCCGTTTTGCCAGCCGCCGCATACAATTGCTGCGCCCGTGCCCGTTGGCACCGTACTTTTCTCGATGTGAGCGATGGCCGACCTGACTTCCCTGGCGCAGTACCTGCTGGCGATCACGTCCGCTTTCCTCGTCTGCGCCGCCGTGCTGCTGGCCGTTCCCCGGACTGTACCGCTGCTGCGCGTGCTCGTGCATATCTTGTTTTTCGTGCTGGCGCGCGATGCGATGACGGCGCACGGCTACTGGCAGGTGGCGGCGGGCGGCTTGCGCTTCACGGCGCCGCCGCTGGTCTTGCTGGCGCTGGGCGCCATGTCGCTGGGACTGGTGGCAAGTACTTGTTGGCTGGAAAGCGATGCGCGTCGCCAGATCCGCTGGTTCGGCACGCGCCCGGTCCTGTCCGTATTGCTGGGCGTGGCGGGCGCGTGTGTGATCATCGCGCTGGCGACGGGCTTGAAAGCCCTGTTTAACTTGCGGTCCCTGGCGCCCGTTTCCCCATCCGCGCTGCCCTTGCTGCTGGGTTTTGCGCTGGCGGCCAACTGTTATGAGGAATTGCTGTTTCGCGGCTTGCTGCAGCAGCAATTGCGCACCTGGCTGCCGGCCTGGCGCGCGGCGCTCGCGTCGGGCTTGCTGTTTGGCCTGTGCCACGCTTTCCTCGCCACCACCGTCACGCAGGTGGGCGCGCCCATCCTCGTGTTTACCGTAATCGAAGGCGTGGTGGCGGGGCTGGTATATTGCCGTGCCGGCTTGCTGGGCGCGTCCCTGGCGCATGGCCTGGCGATTTTTGTGCTGGCCGCCGGCTGGGTGTGAATGTTTACTTTTACTATTAATGAAAAGCGAGAAAGCGATGCCTGTCAGCTCCTACCTGAATACCCGTCCTGTGCTGGGCGAAAGAGTCTACCTGCATGACACGGCGCAAGTGATTGGCGATGTGCAGATCGGCGATGACTGTTCCATCTGGTGCAACAGTGTGCTGCGTGGTGACGTCAACCGCATCGTCATCGGCGAGGGCAGCAATATCCAGGACTTTTCCATGGGCCATGTGTCGCACAAGAATGCGGCCAAGCCCGACGGTTCTCCCTTGACCATCGGCAAATACGTGACCATCGGCCACTCCGTGATCTTGCACGGCTGCACCATCGGCGACGAATGCCTGATCGGCATGGGCAGCATCGTCATGGATGACGTGGTGGTGGAAAAGCACGTGATGCTGGGCGCGGGCAGCCTGGTGTCACCGGGCAAGGTGCTGGAAAGCGGGCATCTGTATGTGGGCCGTCCCGCCGCCAAGGTGCGCGCGCTGACCGAAGCGGAGATCGCCTACCTGCGCTATTCGGCCGAGCATTACGTGCGCGTCAAAAACAATTACCTGGCAGGTGGCGACAACGCCTGATTGTCGGCATGATCGAGGCGGCGCAGTTCCGGCCGCGGCGCCAGGTCTTGCGGCAGGCGCAGGCCCGATACGAGGCCCAGGCGCCGCAAGAGCAGCAAGACCCACCAGCCCGGGTCCCATTCGCCCGGCAGCAGGCCCAGCCGAGCCGAGCCCGGATACGCATGGTGGTTATTGTGCCAGCATTCGCCCATGGTCAGCAGCGACGTCAGGCGGATATTTCTGCCTTGCACGGCGGCACCATCGACATGAAAGTGCATTTGTCCATGGTTGTGGGCAAAGTAGCCGATCAGCCAGTGGCCCAGCACGCCGGCGCTGACCCTGGCGCAGACACCCCAGCAGACGAAACCCCAGCCGCCCCAGGCAAAGAACAGCAGGGCCCACGGCAGTTGCTGCAGCATCCAGGTGGCTTCCAGAAAACGGTAAAAGCGGTCGTGCGCGATGCGTGGCTCGATGGCGATGTGCGGCGGATGGTCGAGGTCCAGGCGGCAGAATGATTGCCACCAGGCATCGCGCCAGAAACCGGCGCCGTGGCGCAAATAGGGGTGGCAATCGGGCAGGCGCTGGGCATAGTCACGCAGTTCGTGCTGGCGCAGCAGGCCCAGCGGGCCGCTGAGGCCCACCAGCACGCCCAGGTACACCAGCAGATATTCCAGCCATTGCGGGCATTCAAAGCTGTCGTGGATCAGTTTGCGGTGGCTGCCCAGCGAGTGGCCGAACAGCAGCACGATGGCCGTGCTGATGATAAACAGCAGCAGGCCCGTCCAGCTGAAGAAGAACAGGGCGCCAGTCACGGCGCCGGCCAGCATGGCCGTCAGCCACAGCGATGGCAAAGGCGCATGGCGCACCGCGCCGTCAATGACGCTGTCGGCGCGCGTGGCGCGGGCGCGGTGGCTGTCCAGGCTGGCAGCCGTTATCAACCCTCGGGGGCCGACGACGGTTGCGTGTACTTGTCGAAGTTGGTGATGTAGTCGTTGAAGTTGTCGGTGAGCATGCGCTTGTACTGTTCCGTGAAGAACGCCACGGCGCCTTCCTTCTCTTCCTGCATCTTGGCCACATCGTTGCTCTTGCTGGCGACCAGGAAGGCGTTGAAGCGGGCGGCCGCGTACAGCAGCGAGGTGGCCACTTCGTTGCCACGGCTATGTTCGCACTGCTCGTTGGCCAGGGCGATGACCTGGTCGGCGCGTTCCCAGAATTCCGGGCCAGGTGCTGGTTTTGTCGTTGGTGTGTTCATGAAAATCCCTATGAAAGTGCGCGCCAGTCTACACAGGGGGCCGCAGGCTGTCCAGCAGCACGGCTGCCTGTCAGGGCGCCTGCAGGATCTGTTCCAGCAAAACGGGCAGCGGCTGACGGATGTCGAGCACGATGCCGGCCTCGTCCGGCTGCAAGGGCTGCAGGGTGGCCAGCTGGCTGTCGAGCAGGCTGGGCGGCATGAAATGGCCGGGGCGCTGCATGCGGCGTTCCAGCACGGCGCGCGGACCGTCCAGGTGGGCAAAGCGCAGGGCCGGGTCGCCCTCGCGCAGTACGTCGCGGTAGGCGCGTTTCAGGGCCGAGCAGGAGACGACCAGGCCGCTGCCTTGCGCACGGGCCGTGGCGATGCGCTCGCGCAGGGTGGCCAGCCAGCCGGCCCGGTCGGCATCGTCGAGCGCAATGCCGGCGGCCATCTTGGCCACGTTTTGCGGCGGATGCACGTCGTCGCCCTCCACGTAGGGCACGTGCAAGGCGTCGGCCAGCAGGCTGCCGACGGCGCTCTTGCCGCAGCCGGACACGCCCATCACGACCCAGCGCACGGCGGGCACGCCCAAGCTCAAGGCGCCGAAACGATGACGGTGACGCGGCGGTTTTCTGCCTGGCCAGCCTTGGTGGCGTTCGAGGCGACGGGCTTGCTCATGCCCAGGCCCTTGACGACGATATTGCCGCGTGGAATGCCGACCACGCCCATCGCATCGGCCACCACGTTGGCGCGCGCCAGCGACAGCTTGTTGTTGAGTACTTCGGCACCTTCATTATCCGTATGGCCTTCCACGCGCATGTGGGTAATGCCCACTTTCAGCAGGGCGGCGCTGATTTTCTGGATGGCGGCCCGGCTCGGCGCCGTCAGGCTGGAAGCGCCGAAATCGAACAGCAGCTTGTCGGTAAAGCTCAGCTCCCAGCCTTCGTCCGTCTGCTTGAAGCCTTGTTCCTTCAGGGTGGTCACTTGTTCGGCGTTGAACAGCGGTTTTGTCTCTGGCGTGCTCTGGCAGGCGGCCAGCAGGCCCAGCATGAACAGACCGAGGAAGCCGCGGCGTAATTGTGTGTAGATGAATTGCATGGTGTTGCTCCTTGGGTCAGGGGTGAGTGTGGGGTTGCGGCAGGCGCGCCACCTGGCGCGTGCCGCGCTGCGCCTGCTTGGCGCGATACATGGCTTCGTCCGCCGCGCCGACCAGCGAGACGGCGTCGATGGCGTGATCGGGGAAGACGGCCACGCCGATGGTCAGCGAGGTGACGATGCTGTTGCCGGTAGGCAGTTCAATGGCTTGCGCCATGGCGGCGATGATGTTGTCGGCGATGTGCATGGCGTCGCTGCTGTTGCGCAGCGGCTTGAGCAGGATGGCGAATTCGTCGCCGCCCAGGCGCGCCACCAGGTCGCCCTCGCGCAATTGCTGCTTGATGCGCGCGGCGATCGTCACCAGCACGCGGTCGCCCGAGGCATGGCCGAAGGTGTCGTTGATGTACTTGAAGCGGTCGCTGTCGAGGAACAGCACGGCCACCTTGCCATTGCCGATGCGCGCTTCGAGGATGGCGCGTTCCAGCTCCGCTTCCATGAAGGCGCGGTTCGACAGGCCCGTCAGGCTGTCGTGGTTGGCGCGGTGCGACAGCGAGGCGTGTTCCTTTTGCAGATGGCTTTGCCACGCCTCCAGTTCGTCGAGCAGGGCGTTGAAGTCGTCACTGATCTGGTTCAGTTCGGCGATGTTGGCGGGCGGCACGCGCAATTCGAACGAGCGGTCGCGCCGCACGCGGTGCGCCGTTTCCGCCAGGTGGCGCAGCGGCGAGGTAATCTCTGTTTCCATGCGGCGCGACAGGCGCACGGCGACGACCAGGCTCAGCACGAGGCAAGCCAGCAGGCAGGAGAGGCCGCTCAGCAGGAAGGGCAGCAGACTGCGGCTGTGCGGCACCAGGGTGATGCTGCCGATGGCCTGTTCATTGCGCATGACGGGGAAGGTCAGCGAATCGGGCAGCATCCAGCCCGTCAGCGCGCGTTCGATGTAGTAGCGCGTGCCGTGTTCGCCCCGTTCCCAGCGGGCCAGCACCTTGCCGGCCTTGTCGCTCACTTGTGCCTGGTCGATATCTTCATTCACGCCGATCAAGGCCAGCGCTTCTTTGGCTACCAAGGCGTCGCCAAAGACGACGGCTCCTTCCACCGTGTAGCTCATCGAGCGGGCCACCAGGCGCAGGTTCTGGTCCGAATAGACGCGCAGGGCCAGCAGCGCCACGGCCGTCAGGGTCAGGCCGGCCGCCAGCACGGCAATCAGCGACACGCTCAGGTGGGCGCGCCGCAGCACGCTGTCGAGCGTGCGGCGGGGCTTGCGTGCCAGTTTTGGGGGCATGCTGGCGCTCATGGCTGCGCTGCCTTGCGACGTGCAATTTGCAAGGCGTTCGGATGCACGCGCAGGCCGCTGCGGGCGATGGCGTCGAGGTTGACGTCAAAACCGATTTGCATCTCGGAGAGGCGCAGGCAGAACATGGTGCCCACGCTGCAGGCCGTGCCCGGTTCGGCGACCGATAAAATCGGCTTGCCGATGATCTGCACCAGCAGTTGGTCGCGTTCGCCCTCGGGCAGGCTGCCCAGGTAGATGACGTCGCATTCGCTGGCAGCGGCCGCCGCCGCCGGGACTTTCACGCGGATGCGCTGGCCCAGGCTGGAGGCGGGCTTGTCGACGATGGCCGCCCCGTAGCGGGACACACCGAGCATGCAGACGCGCACTTCCGGGCGTGCCACGGGCCAGCGCACATAACTGATGATGCCAAACAGGACCTGGGCCACCTCGGCCGGTCGCCTGGCGTCGGCCGCCGCGCCCGTCTGCGCCCACGCCGCGCATGTCGTCAGCGCGCCGCAGGCGAACAGCGAGGCCAGCAGCGAGGTCAGCAGCACTGCGAGCAGGGCAGGCGGCGCGGGGCGCTGCCGGTGGCGGTGGGAGGAGGGCACGGCGTCGGGTATCTTTATGCAGGTCGGGCGGCGATTCACATCCTTACTCAACAACACAGACTGTACGGAAGTCCATGCTGAAAGTAAATGATGGCGCTACGCCATAAAGCTTGCATTATAAACACGAATGCTGAAACTTGCATTCTTTACCATGATAATTAACTGATAGACACTATTGTCGTGCTACAGAGTGTTGCTATTCTTCCAGTGTCGCTTCCAGCAAGTCGATTTCGCGCAGCAGGCGCAAATGGATAGTGTCGTCGAGTTCGCCCGAGATGCGGCGGCGGTACAGTTCATCGCGTTCCGCATTCAGCGCTTCCAGGCGCAGCGCCCGTTCGGCCTTGGCCAGTTCCTGCAGCCGCGTCGCCTCGTCGTTGCTGCTTTCGCCGTACGCGAGGCGGCGCCGGTAGGCTTCGATCAGGCGGTTGGCCGCCTCGGTGACGACTTGCTGCTTGTCATTCTTGTCGATGCCTTCGCAGACTTTTTCCAGCCGCGCGATGGCCGCTTCGGCGGCAGCGGCGCGGGCATCGCGCTCTTCCGTCGAGCGGCGCGCGGGCGGCGCGAACACCAGGCCCTTGGTCAGCAGGGGCAGGGTGACGCTGGCCAGTATCAGCGACAGCAAGATCACGCCCATGGCCAGGAAGATGACCAGGTCGCGCGCGGGGAAACGATTTCCGTCAGGCAAGAACAACGGCAGGGTCAGGATGCCGGCCAGGGTCAGCGCGCCGCGCACGCCCGCAAACGAGGCCACCAGCAGCAGGCGCAGGCTGGGGCGCGCCAGCAGCGCCGCATCCTTCGGTTCGCCGGCCATTTTCTTGTGGTGCTTGAACAGGGTCAGTTTCATGGAAATGAAGACCCAGATGAAGCGCATGAAGGTCAGCCCCACCGTGATGGCGACGACGAACAGGGGCAGTTTCCAGGCGCTGCCGGCGCCCACTTCCATGGAGGCGGCGGGCAATCCGGCCACGGTGGTGGGCAGCTGCGCGCCCAGCATGACGAAGATTACGCCATTCAAGACCAGTTGCACGGTATCCCACACGGCCTTGCGCTGGGTGCGCGTGGCGGCCAGCGGGCGGCCGATCAGGTCGGCGTAATGCATGGACACGCCCGCCGTGGCGGCGGCCAGGATACCCGAGCCGTGGATTTGCTCGGCGCCCAGGTAGGCGGCGAACGGGATCAGGATGCTGATCAGGATTTGCAAGCCAGGCTCTTCGCCGACCTTGCTCACCAGCCATTTATTTGCCAGGCCCACGCCCCACGAGATCGCCAGGCCGATGACGATGCCGCCGCCTGCTTCCTGCAGGAAACTCAGCGAGGCGGCGCCGATGGAAAAGCCACCCGTCATCATGGCGCCCACGGCAAACGTGAAGCAGACCAGGCCCGAGGCGTCGTTCAGCAGGGATTCGCCTTCGAGGATGTGCATCAGGCGCGGCGGAATCGGGTTGCCGGCCGCAATCGCCGAGACGGCCACGGGGTCCGTCGGCGAGAGGATGGCGCCCAGCGCGAAGGCGACGGCCAGCGGCACGCTGGGGATCAGCCAGTCGATGAAGAAACCCATGCCCAGCACGGTAAACAGCACCAGGCCGATGGCCAGCATCAGGATCGAGCGCGCATCGGAAAAGAAGGCGCCCTTGGGGATGCGCCAGCCATCGAGAAACAGCAGCGGCGGAATGAAGAGCAGGAAGAAAATATCGGGATCGAGCGGCACTTGCACGCCAAACAGGGCCAATCCCGTGCCGCCGGCGATCTGGATCAGGGGCAGCGGCAGCTTGACCCAGCGCGAACGGGCGATGAAGCCGCACAGGACGACGCTCAAGACGAGGATGAGGATGATGGTAACGGTATGCATGAAGGAGCGGCGGCGTGCTGAAACGCTGATTATAAGGCGCAGCCCGCGCATGGCGTTGCCTGCGTGTCATTGCGTACATACAACAAGTCACAATCGCGGTAAGATTCTCCTATTCATTGCCACAATCTGCCCTGTTGCTGCCGTCCGTGCGCGGCAGGCGCGTGCTTAGCCTTGTGCTTGGCCTTTTACCGGACTCCTGTTTTGCTCAAAAAGATTTTCTCCGGCCTGCTGCTGTCGCTGGCATTGCTCATTGTGGCGGCCCTGGCCGCCTACTTGTATTACTGGCGCCCCGCGCTGGCGCCCATCGATCCGCCTGCCGCCACGGCATTTTCCCCGCAAGTGGTGGAGCGGGGCCGCATTTTGGCCGGCATGGGCAATTGCGCCGCCTGCCATACGGCCAAGGGCGGCGCCGACTATGCGGGCGGCCACGGCCTGGCCACGCCGTTCGGCACGATCTACGCGACGAATATCACGCCCGACCGGCAAACGGGCATCGGCCGCTGGTCGCTGGCCGCCTTCCAGCGCGCCATGCGCGAAGGCGTGGGCCGCGATGGCGCGCATTTGTATCCCGTCTTTCCGTACACGCATTTCAACCTCGTCTCGGACGCCGACCTGACGGCCTTGTACGCGTATTTCATGACGCGCCCGCCCGTGTATGCGGTGGCGCCCGCCAATAGCGTGCCTTTCCCTTTGAACCTGCGCCCCTTGCAGGCGGGCTGGAAGTTGCTGTTTTTCAAGCCGGCCAGTTATCAGCTGGATGCCGCGCAAGGGCTGGACTGGAACCGGGGCCGCTACCTGGCCGAAGGCCTGGCGCATTGCGCCGCCTGCCACACGCCGCGCAATGCGCTGGGCGCCGAGCTTGCCGGCTCGTCGTATCTGGGCGCTTCCATCGATCACTGGTATGCGCCGGCCTTGACCAGTGCCAACACGGCGCCCTTGCCGTGGACGCAGGATGAGCTGTATGCTTTCCTGCGCACGGGAGCGACGGCCCTGCACGGCGTGGCGGCCGGCCCGATGTCGGCGGTTGTGCACGAAGGCATGGGCGCGTCGCCCGACAGCGATATCCGCGCGCTGGCAACGTATTTTGCCGGCGTGGCCGGAGTCGAGCAACGTCAGATCGATACCGATACCGTGGTGCAAGCCGGCATCCAGCGTTCGCAGCGGGTCAGCCTGGTCGACAATGACCGTGGCGCCAGCCTGTACGTGGCCGCCTGCGCGTCGTGCCACTCGAACAGCGACGGCCGGCCCGTGGCCCTGCGTCCGGAACTGAGCCTGAACAGCGCCGTCAGCGCACCCGATCCCGCCAACCTGATCCAGGTGATATTGCACGGCATCAGCAAGGACGAGGCCATGCCCGGCGTGCTGATGCCCGGCTTTGCCGCCTCGCTGACGGACAACGACGTGGCCCAGCTGGCCGCCTATCTGCGCCGCAGCCGCAGCCCCCAGCCCGCCTGGACGAACTTGGAAGCGGCCGTGGCACGCGCGCGGGCCGGCAAGTAATTCTTGAAAGTATCTTATGTATAACACTCATGTATAACCTTATTGTGAATGGCCAGCCCTTCGGCACCGAGACCGACGCCGAGACGCCCCTGCTGTGGGTGCTGCGCGACGAAGTTAAATTAAAAGGCACCAAGTTTGGCTGCGGCATCGGCATGTGCGGCGCCTGCACCGTGCACGTCGATGGCCGCGCCATGCGCGCGTGCATCACGCCGATTGCCGCCGTGGCCGGTTGCGCCATTACCACCATCGAAGGCCTCTCGCCCGATGGCACGCATCCGCTGCAGCGGGCGTGGTTGGCCACGCAGGCGCCCCAGTGCGGCTATTGCCAGTCGGGCCAGATCATGCAGGCGGCCACCTTGTTGAAAGACTATCCGCAGCCGACGGATGCGAATATCGATGCCGTCATGAGCGGCAACCTGTGCCGCTGCATGGCGTATGTGCGCATCCGCAAGGCAATTAAACTGGCGGCCGGCATGCAGGAGGCGCCCCGTGTTTAAGTTGCCGAAAGAAAATTCTGCTGCCCGTCCCAGCGCGCTGGGACGGCGCGGTTTCCTGATCGCCGCCGCCGGCACGGGTTTTACCCTGGCCTTTTTGCGCGCCGACAGCTCCTTGGCCGCCGGCAAGGCGGCGCCCGCGCCAGCAAAACAAGGCGCCGCGCCCGTGTTCGATCCCAGCATCTGGTTCCAGATCGAGCGTGACGGCATGATCACCGTGAATATCGCCAAGGCGGAAATGGGCCAGCATATCGGCACGGCCCTGGCGCGCATCGTCGCCGAGGAGCTGGAGGCGGACTGGAGCAAGGTGCGCCTGCATTACGTGGACACGGACCCGAAATGGGGCTTGATGGTGACGGGCGGCAGCTGGTCCGTCTGGCAGAATTTCGACCCGCTCAGCCGTGCCGGCGCGGCCGGGCGCCTCGCGCTGGTCGAGGAGGGCGCGCGCCTGCTGCACGTGCCCGTCTCCGCCTGCCACGCCAAACTGAGTGTCGTGCATGGCCGGGGGCGCTCGATCAGCTATGGCGAAATCGTGCGCCGTGGCAAGTTGGCGCGCCAGTACACGCCCGAGCAACTGAAAGCCATCGTGCTGAAAACGCCGCAGCAGCGCAGGCTGATTGGCCAGCAGGTGCAGGCGCTGGACATTCCGGCGAAAATCAACGGCACGGCCGTGTACGGCATCGATGCGCAGGTCGACGGCATGCTGTATGCGCGCCCGAAGATCCCGCCCACGCGCTACGGCTCGAAAGTCGTGTCCATCGATGATACGGCCGCGAAAAAAGTGCAGGGCTACCTGCGCTCGTTCGCCTTGCAGGACCCCAGCGGCACGGTGCCCGGCTGGGTCATGGTGGTGGCCGAGACGTATGCGGCCGCCATGCGCGCGGCCGACCTGGTGCAGGTGAAATGGCGGGCCGGCGCGGCGGCCCACGTGGCGGAGCAGGATATCCTCAACTATGCGGGCAAACAGCTGGCCGATGCCAGCCTGGGCGCCCGCGTGGTCGATGATGATGGCGTGGAACAAGCGTTCAAGGATGCCAGCCTGCAACTGGAACGCCACTACACGACCAGCACCGTGCTGCATTTCCAGCTGGAACCGGTGAATGCGCTGGCGCAGGAAATCGACGGCGTCTGGCATATCCATGCGGGCAACCAGTGGCAATCGTTGATCCTGCCCGTGCTGGCGCAGGCGTTGAAGGTGCCGGAGAGCAAGGTGATGTTGCACAGCTATCTGCTGGGTGGCGGCTTCGGACGGCGTTTGAATGGCGATTATTGCGTGCCAGCCGCGCTGGCGGCGCAAGCCGTGGGACGCCCCGTCAAGATGATTTGCACGCGGTCCGACGATGCGCGTTTCGATTCGCCCCGTTCGCCATCCGTGCAGCATGTGCGCATGGCGTTCGACGACGCCGGCAAGGTCTCGGCGATGGTGCACGAAGCGAGCGCAGGCTGGCCCACGCAAGCGATGATCCCCGCCTTCCTGGCCAAGGATAAGCAGGGCCATCCGTATGACCCGTTCGCCATCGCCGGCGCCGACCACTGGTACACGGTGGGCGCGCAGCGCGTGCGGGCCGTGTCGAACGACCTGGCCAACAGCAGTTTCCGCCCCGGCTGGCTGCGCTCCGTGGGGCCGGGCTGGACGAATTGGGCTGTGGAAAGTTTCATGGATGAGGCGGCGCAGGCGGCCAAGGTCGACCCGCTGGCCTTCCGCCTGTCGCTGCTGCAGGCGACGGGGCGCAATGCGGGCAGCGCGCCGAACGCCGTCGGCGGCGCCGCGCGCCTGGCCCACGTGCTGCAGCGGGTGGCGGACAAGGCGGGCTGGGGCACGGCCATGCCGCCCGACACGGGCCTGGGCATCGCCGCCACGTTCGGCCAGGAGCGCGACATGCCGACCTGGACGGCCTGCGTTGCCCGGGTGAAAGTGGACCGCAGCACTTGCATGGTGAAAGTCGAAAAACTGTTCATGGTGATCGACGCGGGCAGCATCGTCGACCCCGATGGCGCGCTGGCGCAGGCGGAAGGGGGCGCGTTGTGGGGCGTCAGCATGGCCTTGCATGAAGGCACGGCTTTCCTCAATGGCGAAGTGAAGGATACCAACCTGAATACCTACACGCCCCTGCGCATGGCCGACGTGCCCGAGCTCGACATCGAATTCGTGGCCAGCACGGCAACTTCGACGGGCATGGGCGAACCGCCCACGACGGCCGTGGCGCCAGCGATTGGCAACGCCATCTTTGCCGCCGTGGCGTCGCGCGTGCGGCATTTGCCGATTCGCCCGGAAGCCGTGCTGAAGGGGCTGGACCGGCACGGCACCGTCTGATGCGGGCGCATGGCAAATTTGACGAGCGCCGCGCGTGAACGGGCGCAGGCTGCTACACTGAGGATAGCCGCTCAGGGCGCGCAGGCGGTGCCCGGTCCGGCAAAATCAGCGCGATTTCAGCTCGATGTCAGCTCGATAGCGGAGGCAGCCATGCAAGAACAATTTGTCAGCATCACGGCCGATGAACTTCAAATGGACGGTGTGCTTGAAATGCCCGAGCGGCCCGTGGGTATCGTCCTGTTTGCCCATGGCGCGGGCGCCGATAGCGACTATCTGGGCGCGTCCAGCCACGCCACTTCCCAGGATTTTTTGCGAGCGGGCATCGCCACCTTGCGCTTCGACCAGGGCGGTGTCGAGCCTGGTGGCGGCAGCAACGGGCACGCGTATTTCGTGCGTAGCGATATCGTGCTGCTGGCGCGTCAACTGGAAAAGGCCCTGGGCTGGCTGCAGGTCGACCCTTCCACACGGCGCTTGCCCTGCGGCCTGTATGGCTATGGCACCAGCGCCGCCGTGGTGATGCAGCTGGCGGCCTGGCGCAGCGCGGAAATCGCCGCACTGGCCGTCTGCGATGGCCAGGTGGAAATGGCGGGCAAGGCGGCGCTGGAAAACGTGCGCGTGCCATCGTTGCTGATCGTGGGCGGGCGCGACCCCGACGTCGCCGGCCTGAACCGCATGGCGTTTGCCACCTTGCGCTGCGATAAACAACTGGAACAGATCGCCGCGCCTGGCGGCCCCGACACGCGCCACCAGGCGGCCCTGCTGGCTACCGATTGGTATACGAGACATTTCAACGGGCATACCAGTACGGCGCAATAGTTTCTAATCAGCCAATGGCGCGCAGGTTTCTCGCATGGAAGCGGACGTGCTCTTCCATGAAGCTGGCGATAAAGTAATAGCCGTGGTCATAGCCGGCATGGCGGCGCAGTCGTAAAGGCTGGCCGGCGTCGCGGCACGCCGCTTCGAAGACGTCGGGGTATAGTTGCTCGGGCAGGAACTTGTCGGCCAGGCCCTGGTCGATAAGGATGCCTTCGGGGAACAGCGGCGGCTGGCCTTGCCGGCCGCGCATCAGCGCGCTGGCGTCGTACTGCTGCCAGCTGGCTGCATCGTTGCCCAGGTAGCCCGTGAAGGCTTTTTTGCCCCACGGGCACTGGCTCGGTGCGGCGATGGGGGCGAAGGCGGAGACGGAGCGGAACAGGTCAGGGTTGCGCAAGGCCAGCACCAGAGCGCCATGGCCGCCCATCGAGTGGCCGAAAATGCCCGTGCGCTGCGCGTCGATCGCCAGTTCCTGTTCCAGCACGGCGCGCAGTTCCAGCAGGTAGCTATACATCCGATAGTGGCTGCGCCACGGCGCTTCGGTGGCATCGACGTAAAAGCCGGCGCCCTCGCCGAAATCCCAGGCATCCGTCTCACCCGCGATATTCGCGCCACGGGGGCTGGTGTCGGGCGCGATCAGGATCAAGCCTTCTTCGGCCGCCACGCGCTGCGCGCCACCCTTGATCATGAACGTTTCTTCCGTGCACGTCAGGCCGGCCAGGTAAAACAGGGCAGGGCGCTTGGTGCTGACCACGCTGCCTGGCGGCGTATCGGGAATGAAGGCCGAGAAACGCATGGGCAAGCCGATCGCGTGCGCGTCGTGGCGATAAAAGCGTTGTACACCGCCAAAACAGGCGTGTTCACTCAACAGTTCCAGCATGAATTCTCCTCGTCAATCGCACAGTATAGCCAGAGTGGTGCACCGCTAAGCCGGGATCAGCCCAGCATGGCCGCTAATGCAGGCAAGATGTCCTGTGCCGGCGCTTCGGTCTTGAATGCCAGCAAATGGTCGGCGCGCGTCTTGCCCAGGTTGATGGCGGCCACGGGCTTGCCCGTCTCGGCCGCCATGCGGCACAGGCGAAAGCTCGAATACACCATCACGGACGAGCCCACCACCAGCAAGGCGCTGGCGGCCTGCATCTTGCTTTCGGCCTCGGCCGCGCACGCGGTGGGCACGCCATCGCCGAAAAACACCACATCGGGCTGCAGGGTGCCGCCGCAGCGGGGACAGGCGGGCAGGTGGAAGGTGGCCAGCTGGGACGGCTCCAGCAAGGCGTCGCCATCAGGCGCCGGCGTGGCCGTGGCGCCCAGCAGCTGCGGATTGTCGCGTTCGAGCTGATCCTGGATCAGGCGGCGCGTGTGGCGGGCCTGACAATCGAGGCACACGACGCCATGTATGCTGCCGTGCAACTCCGTGACGACGGCGCTGCCTGCCTGCTGATGCAAGCCATCGACGTTTTGCGTGACCAGGCCGCCGATGTGCTGGCGCTGGGCCAATTGCGCGATGGCCAGGTGACCGGGATTGGGCGTGGCGCGCGCCAGGGTGGGCCAGCCCACCATGCTGCGCGCCCAGTAGCGGCGGCGCACGGCTTCCTGGCGGCGAAAATCGGGGCCTTGCACGGGGGCATTGCCGTGTCGCACGCCGTCCGTGTCGCGGTAAGCGGGAATGCCGGACGCCGTGCTGATGCCGGCGCCCGTCAGCAGCAGCACGTCGGAATGGCGCTGCAGGAACTGCGCCAGCTGCTCCAGGGCGGGATCGTCGCTGGCGCGCTGCTGGCTGGCTGAGGGAAAGTTTTGCATGATGCGCCATGCTAACCGAAAAGCAGGGCGCCGTTGCAAGGGCGGAAGTTTACTCCAGCTTCATGCCGAAACGCTGCAGCCGCGGCTGCCAATGCTCCTGAATATTGGCCGAGACGAGGATGCGCTCGGCCTTGCCAATCAGCAACTCACGGGGCACGAAGCCGAAATAGCGCGAGTCGGCGCTGTTGTCGCGGTTATCGCCCAGCATCATGAAGTGGTCGGCGGGCACCGTCACGGGGGCAAAGCTGCGCGCCGCGCCCGCGATTTGCGGCAAGACCTGGATGCGGTGATGCTCGGTCGCGTTGCGCTCGCTGATGCGCTGCGCCGTCAGTTGGCCCAGGTGGGCGATGGTTTCGGGCGCCGTGTCGAGCACCGTGTAGCGGGCGGGCTGGCCATTGATGACCAGCTCTTCATTGCGCATTTCCACCGTGTCGCCGGGCAGTGCGATGATGCGCTTGATCAATCGCGTGCCGTCTTTCGGCGAGGAAAAGGTGACGATATCGCCCCGCTGCGGGTCGCCCAGGCGCTGCAGCACGATATCGGTGAGCGGCACTTTCAGGTTGAAGGCGAGGCGGTTGACGAAGACCACGTCGCCTTCGAGCAGGTTGGGCCGCATGGATGCCGACGGTATCGGATTCCAGTCCGCCACGGCCGTGCGGAACACGCCGAACAGCAGGATAAACATCAAAAAACCTTTGTTGGCGCGCATCCATGTTTTCATCTTGGCTCTTTCGCTGGGCCGTGCCCGTGAGTGTGAGGGGAGGCGCCATTGTTGCTGGCGCCCTATCCACGATGCACGGCGAGGCTGAAGCCAGTCTTAAATCAAGCGCCTGCACGGCCGATGGCGCGGCCGTTGTTGCGTGCAAGCGTCAGCAACGAGGCTATTTGAACGCCTTGATGACGGCATCGAGCTTGACCTTGAGCGACTTGTCGTGCGCGTGGATGGCCGGCACGGCGCGCTGCACGCCGAGCAGCTGGTAGACGGCCGTCTGCGCCGCGCGCACCGAGTATTCCACGGTGAACACGACATCGTAGGCGAGCTCCACGAACTGGCTGACGAAGGCCAGGTTGACGGAGTTGGCCGGTACGGGCAGGGGGCGGTCGCTCTTTGCGCGGGGCATGAACATGCTGGTGATGTAGGGCATGCGGCAGGGAATGCAATTGGCCGTGGCCATGATGTCGAGGTCGAAGTTCAGGTGGCCGCACAGCTCGCGCAGGATTTCCTCGCCGCTGCATTCGGACATGGGCTTGGCGACGAAGTTGCCGATGCGGTCAGGGTGCAGCGCATAGCCCCAGAATACTTGCACGCCCTCGGGCTGGCCGGCGAAATGGGGCTGGTGCGCCAGTACGATGGACATGAACCAGTTGCTGTCCTTGAAGGTGACGAGGCCGCCCGTGCCCGCGCTGTTGCCCGTGAATTGCTCCATCCTGTCAAAGAAGGCGCTGTCCTTCAGGGTGACCGTGTACGAGGCCCAGTACGATTCGGGGATGCTGCTGTTGAAGGCGGCTGGACGGCCCAGCTCCGGGCGTCCTTCGGCCAGTTTTTCCCACAGAAGCCAACCCTGGCTGTCGGTTTTCGTGCGCTTGGCCGGTGCGCTGTGCATGCTGCCATAGCTGGAGGCATCCGTCATCGAGGCGTTCTGGAAAAACACCAGGTCGCCGGCGGCGACGGGAATCACGTCGGCCAGGCCGCGCCGCTGGCAGTGCAGGGCGGTGGCAGTCAGGCGGCCTTCGGGTTCCTGTACCTCGATATCGGTCACCGTGCAATCCATGATGATGTTCACGCCTTGTTCCTGCAGCCACGCGACCAGCGGGCGCACGAGCGAGTCGTACTGGTTGTAGACGGTGCGCTTGACGCCGGCCAGTGTTTCGATGCGCGAAAATTCCATCATGAAGCGGTGCAGATAGCGCTTGAACTCGACGGCGCTATGCCAGGGCTGGAAGGCAAACGTGGTGGCCCACATGTACCAGAACTTGGTGTCGAAAAATTCGGGCGAGAGCCAATCCGTGATGGCGCTGCTGCCCAGGGTGTCTTCATCGGCTTCCGTCAGCTTCAGCAGTTCCAGCCTGTCCTGCATGGAAAAGCCCATGCTGCTGACATCGACCTTGAAGCGGTTGCGGTCGACCAGGCGCGCGCGCGAGTGGGGAATGTGCTGTGCGTTGAAGGCGATGGTTTCATCGTAGACGCTCTGGCCCGCATGTTCGAGCGAAGGGATGCTCTTGAACAAGTCCCAGGTGCACTCGTAATTATCGGTAGTCAGCATGCGCCCGCCGCGCAAGGTGTAGCCATCCTCGGCATTGCCGCCGCCATCGAGGCTGCCGCCCGTCACGGGCGATGTTTCGAAGATGGTGATGTTGCAACCTTGCATGCCGCCGTCGCGGATCATGAAGGCGGCCGCGGCCAGCGAGCCGATGCCGCCGCCGACGAGGTAGGCTTTTTTGTCTGTATGACTCATGGTTTTCCCTGAATGTGAGCGCATCCGCGTGCGCGAAAGACTTGCAAGCGGCACGGCCGATGCCATGCCATATTTGCCTATTTTACAACGCCAGGGGGAGACTCTGCGGATAAATAGAGCGTTCGTTCGGTTTTTCAGGCGCCAGCGTGTTTCTTGTGGCGTTCAAAGTACAGCAGATCCGAGTGGCCGTATTGGTGAACGCAGTTGCCCTGCATGACGACGATCGACCCCAGGTTTTGCGGCCGCGTCTGCCGAACTGTTTGCCGAGATGGAATGGAGCCGGAAACGACACGCCATTATAATCAGCTGGCGCATTTCGCCGCACATGCTTGATTTCATGAAGGAGCAGCATGCTGTCCCATATCTGCCTCGGCACCAACGACTTTCCCCGCGCCTACGCCTTCTACACGGCCTTGCTGGGAGAACTCGATTTGATCGAAAAATTTCATGATCCGGCCCACCCCTGGGCCGGCTGGATGGCGCGGGAGGCGCCACGCCCCCTGTTCGTGCTGACGGCGCCGCATGACGGCTTGCCGGCGACGCCCGGCAATGGCCAGATGACGGCCTGGCTGGCGGCCAGCCGCACCCAGGTGGAGCGCAGCTACCAGGCCGCGCTGGCGCTGGGCGCCGTGTGCGAGGGGCCACCCGGCTTGCGACCCCATTACCACGCCAATTATTATGGCGCCTACTTCCGCGACCTCGACGGCAACAAGCTGTGCGTCTGCTGCCACGCCGAGGAATGATTCAGCGCGGGCCCCACACGTCGTCTTCCGTCCAGCCCAGTTCCAGGAAATCCTGCGCCCGTTCGCCCGCTTCGCCTGCGCAATAGAATTCATCGAGCTGCGGCGCTTCGATGCGCGTGCCTGCCAGCATGGCGTGCACTTGCCCCCGGTGGTGGATCTGGTGCTGGAACACATGCGCCAGCAGGCGCTGGCGCGTGTCGATTTGCGGATTATCGCGCAAGATCGTCACGGGCCGCGCCAGGTCCGCGTCGCACAGGCTGCGGCAATGGGCAATCAGGCGCAGGTCCGACGCGCGCTGCGCCGCCTGCAGGGCCGCGCAATCGGTAAATGGCTCGTCCTTTTCAAAGAAGATATAGCAGTCGGCATGGGGCGCTGCGCCGCGCAGCTCGCGTTCGAGCGCGTCGAGATAAAACCAGTCGCACGTCAATATGTGGTTCAGGGTGAACTGGATGGTGGGGAAAAAGCTGACGCGCGTGGCCTGGAACTCGGCCTGGGTCAGCTGCCCGCACGCCTTCAGCAGGCGGTGGTTGGCCCAGGCGTTGTTATACGCCTGGCTGGTGATGTAGTGCGCAAGTGGATTGTTCATGTTGGATCGCTGGTCGAGCAGGGCAGGGTTCATGTAGTGTTACTTTAGCATGTTGCGGCAGGTGGACAAAGCGCTCACGCCAGCCGCACCAGCGCTGCTGTCATCAAGTAAAATCATGGAGCGAACTTCGCGATAATGATGCATACAGGGTTTGGACAGCAAAATGGGCTGGATAGGAAAATTACTGAACGGCGGCGACGAAAAAAGCAAGCCTGCGCCAGTCACGGCGGCGGCGGCTCCCGAGGCGACACGGCAGCCAGCCACCATTACCGAAATCGATGCCATGTACTACCGCTGGCTGGCGGCTGCCGGTTCGGCGCAGGCTCCGGCGGAGACTGAGCAGCAGATTCTGGACGAATTGGCGCGCCTGGCCCGTGAACCGATCGCTGGCGCCGCGCTGGTGCCGCGCATTCCAGCCATCATTCCGCAGTTGATGCGTACCTTGCAAGATGAAAACATGAGCGCGGCCAAGCTGTCGGGCCAGCTGGCCCAGGACGTGCTGCTGGTCGCCGAGGTCTACCGCGAAGCGAACCGGCCCTGCTACCAGTCGCGCTACAACGCCAGCCCGTCGATCAACAACATGGAAGGCGCCATCATGCTGCTTGGGCAAAACGGCATGCGCATGCTGCTCGCCCGCGTCGCCTTCCGTCCCATCGTCAGCATGCAAAGCGGCGGCCTGACCGTGCGCACGGCGCCGCTGATCTGGCGCCAGTCCGAAAAATGTGCGCTGGCGGCCAGCCTGGTCGCGCCGACGATGCATGCCAACGCCTTCGATGCCTATCTCGCCGGGCTGATGGCCAATGTCGGCCTGGTGGTGGCGTTCCGGCTGATCGACCAGATGCATGGGCCCGATGCCTTCCCGCAATCGGACGCCTTCATTGCGCAGGTGTTTGCGCAAGCGCGCATCTTGTCGGTACGGATCGCCGAATTGTGGGAGTTTCCCCAGTCCGTGACCCGCGCGATCGGGCAGGTGGGCGTCGATGCCGATGCCGATCCGCAGGCGCAGGCGCTGGCGCTGGGCGAGCGCTTGAGCAAGCTGCGCATGCTGGCCGATAGCGGCCACTTTCCTGCCGACGATCCCTTCGTGACGACCGGGCTCGGCAAGAGTGAGCTGCTGGCGTTCGGCAAACTGGCCGACGACGACGAGTGATGCCAACCGCGTGCGGCTGATATCACTCAGCGTGCAAAATAAAGTTCGTGCAGGTGCTCCAGGTCGACGTCAAGCGCAGCCTGCGACAGCGCCACTTTGCCGCTTTGCATCAGGTACACGTGATCTGCCACGCCCACGGCGCGCGCCGTGTTCTGCTCGACGAGGATGATGGTGCGCCGGCCGTCGTTCAGGCGCGCGAGGATCTCGAACAGTTCGTTGACCACCAGCGGCGCCAGTCCCAGCGAAGGCTCGTCGATGATGAGCAGCGACGGGTCTGACATCAAGCCCCGTCCCATGGCCAGCATCTGCGCCTCGCCGCCAGACAGTGATCCGGCCAGTTGCTTGCGCCGCTCGTGCAGGCGCGGGAACATGGCATAGGCTTCGGCCAGGCGCGCCGGCATGTGGCTGCGGTGCTCTTTCGGGAAGGCGCCCATGATCAGGTTTTCTTCCACGCTCATGTCGCGAAACGTCATGCGCCCCTCGGGGATCATCGTCACGCGCGCATCGCTCATCTTCCAGGTGGGCGTGCCGTTGATGGCCACGCCGTCGAGCGCGATGCTGCCCGCACCCACAGGCAGCAGCCCCATGATGGCGCGCAGCAGCGTGGTCTTGCCGGCCCCGTTCGGGCCGATGATGGTGGTCAGCTTGCCCTTCTGGATGGACAGCGACACATCCCACAGCACATTGATGGCGCCATAGCCGGCGCGCAGATTTTCTATCTCAAGCATGGGCTGCCCCTGTATAACTTTCGATGACGGCCGGATCGCGGAAGACGCAATCCGGCGTGCCGTCGGCGATCAGCTGGCCAAAATTGAGCACGGCCACGCGCTGGCACAGATTGCTGATGGTTTCGATATCGTGCTCGATCATGACGATGCCCACGCCAAAGGCCGCGTGCAAGTCCTTCAGCATGCCCATGAAGCGGCGCTTGCCGTTCGTTTCCAGGCCGGCCAGCACTTCATCGAGCAGCAGCAGTTTCGGGTTCGTCGCCAGCGCCTTGGCCACTTCCAGCGCTTTGAGTTCCGTCAGCGCCAGTTCGCTGGCCGCGTCGCGCCCGGCTTTATCAAGCAAGCTCGTAAAATCGAGGATTTCATCGATCTTGCGCTGGTCCACCTTGCCGGTGCCGAAGCGCTGCGCCACGATCAGGTTTTCGCGCACCGTCAATTCATGCATCGGTTGCGGAATCTGGAAGGTGCGGCCCAGTCCCAGGCGCGCGCGCTGGTACATGGGCGTGGCCATGATGTCGCGTCCCTCGAAGCGGATGCTGCCGCTGGTAGGGCGCACCAGGCCGGAAATCGCATTGAACAGCGTAGTCTTGCCGGCGCCATTCGCGCCCACCAGGCCGATCACGTCGTGGCTGCCCACCTTTAACGTGACGGAATCGACGGCCGTCAGGCCGCCGAAGCGCACGGACACATTATCGAGTTCAAGCATGTGCGTTCTCCTTCGCTTTCTCCTTGATCAGCGCTTTTTTCAGCAGCGGCAGCAGGCCGTTCGGACTGAAGACGATCATCGCCACCAGCAGCACGCCCAGCACCAGCTGGTGCCCGGTGGGGATCAGCGACTTGAAGATCAGCTGGTCGACCAGATAG
Organism: Janthinobacterium sp. PSPC1-1; assembly: GCF_049897625.1. Lineage (NCBI taxonomy): Bacteria > Pseudomonadati > Pseudomonadota > Betaproteobacteria > Burkholderiales > Oxalobacteraceae > Janthinobacterium > Janthinobacterium sp. PSPC1-1. Next base: position 57,403 of record NZ_JAFCWP010000010.1, read on the forward strand.
ACCACCACGGCGCCCAGCACGGGGCCGAGTATCGTGCGGTAGCCGCCGAAGATGGCCGCTACGATGGGCAAGGTCACCCACAGGCTGTTGAATGCGTAGTCGGGCTCCAGGAAGTTGATGTAGTGGGCGTTGAAGGCGCCGAACAGGCCCGCCATGAAGGCCGACACCAGCAGCATGGCGCCTTTCAGCAAGGTGCTGTTGACGCCTACGACGCGCGTGGCGTCTTCGCTGTCGTGCATGGCGCGCAGGGCGATGCCGTAATGGCTGGCGCGGATGCGGCTGTAGGCGAAGGCGCACGCCACCACCAGGGTCAGCACCACCAGGTAGGCGCCCGTCTTGCTGGCCAAATCGAAGCCGAAGACGGTGGGCAAGGTGGGGATATTGTTCACGCCACCGGCGCCGCCCGTGACGGCACTCCATTCCGTGGCCAGGATGCGGAAGATGTGCGCGTAGGCGAGGATGGCCAGCGCAAAGTACGGCCCGCGCAGGCGCAGCACGGGCAACATGATGACGGCGGCGATGGCCGCGCCCGCGCCACCGAGCAGCATGGCGGCAAATACGGGCACGCCCAGTTTCACGGTCGTGAGGGCGGAGACATACGCGCCCACGCCGAAGAACGCCGCATGGCCGAAGCTGACCATGCCGCCCAGATTGCCGAGCAGGGCCCAGGACATGGCCACGCCGCCGATGATCAGGGCCGCCACCACCATGCTCATCACATATTGGTTGCCGCCCAGGGCCAGCGGCACGGCGATATACGCGGCCAGCAGCAAACCCGCCGTTGAAAGGAAAGTTGAGCGCTTCATCCGCGCCTCCGTTGTGCGCCGAACAGGCCGTTCGGCATGATGAACAACACCAGCAGGAACAGCACCATGCCGGACAATTCCTGCAGCGCGGAGCTGGCCAGGGTGACGGTCAGCGCTTCGGCCACGCCCAGCAGCACGGCGGCCAGCAGCACGCCGGGGATGGAACCGATGCCGGCCAATACCGTGATGATGAAGGCTTTTACCGTCAACGCGCCACCGTAGGCAGGCTGGATCACGCCATAGCTGAACAGGGCGACACCGGCGAAGGCGGCCAGGATGCCGGCGACCAGGAAGGACACCAGTTCCGTGCGGCCCGGGTCGATGCCCATCAGCTTGGCCGCGTCGCGGTTGCTGGACACGGCGCGCACGGCGCGGCCATACCAGCTGGTGGCCAGCCAGCGCCACAGGGCCGCCATCAGCACCAGGCTGACGCCGAAGAAAATCACTTCGCTGCGCATGCTGAAAAACGGGCCGATCTCGATGCCTTCCTGCAGCCAGCTCGATGAGGTCGAGCGGATGTCCGCCTTCCAGACCAGCAAAATGACATTGGTGAGTATCACGCCGATGCCGTAGGTGAGGATCAGCGAATTGATTTCGCGGTCCTTCTTGATGCGGCTGACGATCAGGTACACGCCCACGGACGTCAGGCTGACGATCACCAGCGCGATGGGAATGGCGAACATGGGACCGAGTCCCAGGCCCGATTCGACGCTGTAGGCGATGTAAGCGGCCAGCAGTACCAGTTCGCCGTGCGCCAGGTTGATCACTTTCATGGTGCCGAAGACCAGCGCCAGTCCCAGTGCGATCAGGGCGTAGGAGCCGCCCTGCAGCAAGCCCGAATACAGGGCTTGCAAGATTAATTCTGTCATGTCGTCATCCCGTCAGGCAGCCCTGGCGCCGCGTGTACACAGCGCAGAACTGCCGTTCATCGGTGCGCGCCCGGCAGGCGCGCGCGTGTGCAGCGGGAGGCTGCTTACCAGGGCAGGGCTGGATAGGCCAGCTTGCCCGTGGCGTGTTCCTTCGGCCAGACGATCACCACCTTCTTGTCCTGGTGCTGCGCCATGCGGTGCACGAAGTTCTGGTTGTCGCCATTGGCGGCGAACTGCACCCGGCCGATCAGGGTTTCGCGGTCCGTCTTGCGCATCTCGTCGGCCACGCCGCCTTTTTTGAGCGTGCCCTTGTCGGCTGCGCGCGCAATGGCTTCGAACAGCAGCATCGATTGCACATAGCCGAACTGGCCCAGGTAGTCCGGTTCTTTCTTGTACAGCAGCTTGTAGGCATCGCTGAAGGCCTTGCCGTCGGCCGTCTTGAATTCGGTCGGGAAGGGCAGCAGGGCCGTGCCGAAGACGTTCGGCATCAGGTCGGGGAAGTCGGATGCCATCTTAGGCGTGGCCAGCGACCACACGCCCACCATGGCCTTGATCTTCGGTTTCAGGACGCGGGCGGCGCGGATGATGCCCACGTAATCGTTTTCGTAGCCGACCATGGCCACCACTTCCGATTTGTCCTGCAGCTTGATCTTGTTGATGATGGGCTTGAAGTCGGTAATGGCCGGGTCGAACGAATGCGTCGTCACCTTCACGCCCTTGGCCGTCAGGGCCTTTTCCACGTCTTTCGCCAGGCCCGTGGTGGCGTCCTTGGTCGAATACACGATGGAGACGGACTTGGCGCCCACGTCCTGCAGTAGTCCCAGCATGGCTTTTTCGTAGCCTGCCGTGTTATTGATGCGGAAAAAATTCTTGCGTCCGCTCGCTACCAGGCTGTCGTCCACGCCGCCCGAGGTGATGTAGACGAGGCCCAGTTTATTGGCCGTGTCCGAGGCGGGCGAGATATTGTTCGATCCATAGCCGCCCGTGATGGCCACCACGCCCTGGCTGGCCAGCTTTTCCACGGCGGCGATGGCCTTGGCGGGCGCCGATTCGTCGTCGACGGTGATGATCTTGATGGTGTGCTTGCCGTTGGTCTTGTTGAAGACCTCGGCCGCGACCATGATCCCTTCCTGCATGCCGGCGCCGACCCGCGCCAGGTTGCCCGTCAGCGGGATTTCCGCGCCGACCAGGAATTCGTCGGCGCTGGCCTGCGTCATCCAGGCGCTGGCAACCAGCGCTGCCATGGCGATGCGTGTGTAGGTGAGTTTCATCGTGTCTCCTCCGGTGATGTGGCTTGGTTTTATTGTCGGGTCTGGTACTACATGGTCAACTTATCGTGCATTCTGCGCCATTTGCCGCAGCTGCCCCTTTAAAATCTTGCCCGTGGCGGCCGCCGGCAGCGCTTCCATGACGATGATGGCGGACGGGCATTTGTACGGCGACAGGGTTTGCGCCAGCCAGGCCTGTAATTGTGCCACGCTGGCTGGCTGGCGCGGGTCCAGCTCCACATAGGCGATGACATCCTCGTTGCCATCGTCCAGGGTGCGCCCGACCACGGCCGACTGCACCACGGATGGGTGGGCATTGAGCGCCGTTTCCACTTCCAGCGGATACACATTGAAGCCGGAGCGGATAATCAGTTCCTTGGTGCGCCCGACAACGAACAACGCGCCGTCCGGTTCCTGGCGCGCCATGTCGCCCGTATTGAGCCAGCCGCCGTTGCGCATGGTGGCCGCCGTCATGGCCGGTTCGCGGTAGTAGCCGGCCATGATGTTCGGTCCGCGTATCCATAATTCTCCCGGCTCGCCCGGCGCGACATCCAGGCCGGCCACGTCCACCACGCGCACTTCCACGCCCGGTATCGGTATGCCGACCGAATCGTCGCGGCGCGGCGCTTCCAGGCGCGTCTGGCTGATGGTGGGTGCGCTTTCCGTCATGCCGTAGCCATTGTGCAGCGCGGTGCCCAGCAGCTTTTCCACCTCGCGCTTGAGCGACGGCGCCAGCGGCGAGCCGCCCGCATACGCAAAGCGCAGCCGCGTGGGCAGCGGCGTATCGGCGCCACCCAGGGTTTGCAGCAGCTTGGCATACATGGCGGGCACGCCCTGCACGATGGTCAAACCGTCATTCTTCAGGGCCGAGAGCAGGCCATCGACAGAAAAGCGTGGCACCAGGTACAGCGCGGCACCCGCATACAGCGTACCCAGGGCCACCGAGGCCATGCCGTACACGTGCGAAATCGGCAGCACGCCGTAGGCGCGGTCGGTTCTGGTCAAGCCACGCAAGGTGCTGGAAACGGCGGCGATGAACAGCAGGTTGCGGTGCGTGAGCATCACGCCTTTCGATTGGCCCGTGGTGCCCGTCGTGTAGATCAGCGCGGCCACCTGTTCGTTGTCGGGCACGCAGGCTTCAGCGATGCTGTCTACATTCAGTTCTCCCACCAGCAGCTCGCCCATGCCGTCGACCGTGGCAGTGGTCGCGCCCAGACGCGCGGCATGCGCGGCCGCTTCCGGCGAGGCGCCGGCCAGGAACAGCACGCGCCGCGCGGAACTGTGCGTGGCGATGGTGTCGATCTCGCGCGCCGACAGCCGGGCATTGACGTTGACGATCCACGCGTCGATGCTGGCCGCTGCAAATATCAGCGCCACTTGCAGCGCGCTGTTCTCGCCCACCACCATCAGGCGGTCGCCGGCACGCACGTCCAGCTGGCGCAGCAGCTGCGCGGCGCTTTCCACACTGTGCTGCAGCTGTGCGTAGGTCCAGTGCCGTCCGCCTTCATGCAGCGCCGGTGCGTCCGGCGCACGCGCCGCCCAGCGGGCGGGGATGGCCGACAGGCGCGCCGGCAAGCCGGCCAGCAAGGCTGGAATATCCATCGCGACCTCCTTCACTTTTGCGCTGCCTTGATCATGTTGCGGGCGATGACGATCTGCTGGATCTGCGTCGTGCCTTCGTAGATGCGGAACAGGCGCACGTCGCGGTAGAAGCGTTCGGCCGCGTATTCGCTGATATAGCCGGCGCCGCCGTGGATCTGCACGGAGCGGTCGGCCACTCTGCCGCACATTTCGGAGGCGAACAGCTTGCAGCACGACGCTTCCGTCGAAATGTCTTCCTTGTTGTCGCGCCGGCGCGCGGCGTCGAGCACCATGCTGCGCGCCGCGTAGATCTCGGCCTTGCTGTCGGCCAGCATGGCCTGGATCAGCTGGAATTCGGCGATGGGCTGGCCAAATTGCTGGCGTTCCATCGCATACGCCAGGGCGTCGCCCAGCATGCGTTCGGCCGCACCCACGCAGACGGCGGCGATGTGCAGGCGGCCCTTGTCGAGCACCTTCATGGCCGTCTTGAAGCCTACGCCTTCCTTGCCGCCGATGATGTTCGCGGCCGGGACGCGGCAGTTTTCAAAGATGACGTCGCAGGTATGCGCGCCTTGCTGGCCCATCTTCTTATCGATTTTCCCCAGCGAGAGGCCCGGGGTATCCTTTTCCACGATGAAGGCGGAAATGGCCGAGGCGCCGCGCTTGACGGGGTCCGTGCGGGCCATGACGGTAAAAATGCTCGCTTCGGGCGCGTTGGTGATGTATCGCTTGCTGCCGTTGAGGATATAAAAATCGCCGTCGCGCACGGCGCTCGTACGCAGCGAGGCCGCGTCGGAGCCGGACCCCGCTTCCGTCAGGGCGAACGAGCCGATGATCTCGCCAGCCGCCAGCTTGGGCAGATAGTATTGTTTTTGCGCTTCCGTGCCGTCGATGACGATGCCTTGCGAGCCGATGCCGTTGTTCGTGCCGATCAGCGAGCGGAAGGCGGGCGAGGTGCGGGCTATTTCAAAGGCCACGCGCACTTCCTCTTCCATGCTCAGTTCCAGGCCGCCATAGGCTTCCGGGATGGATAGGCCGAACAGGCCCAGTTCACGCATCTGCGCCACGATGGCGGGCGGAATGGTATCCGTTTCGGCCACCAGCGCCTCGTTCGGCACCAGCACTTCGCGCACGAAACGGGCGATGCTGTCGAGCAGGATGTTCAGGGTTTCTTCGTCGCGTATCATCGGTTTCCTCGGCGCTTTGATTTGAGCTGTCGTTGAGAGGGGGGCGCGCAGTCTAACCGCGGCCCAGGTTTTTTTCCACTGTCTTGACCAGGGCGACCAGGCGCGGTCCCAGGTCACCTTCGAGTTTTTCACGCGACAGCAAAAAGGCCGGGCCGCCGCAATTGAAGGCCATGACCTGTTCGCCGTCTGCACCCAGCATGGGCACGCCCACCGCATGCACGTCGTTCTGCCACTCGCCAGCCGAGATGCAAAAGCCCCGCTCCTGGTAATCCTTGAAGCCTTGCTCGATGCCGGCCTTGATGCGCGGCCAGCGCTCCGTCTCGTGCTCGCGCGCATGGTCCATCAGGTAGTCGCGCTCGGCCTGCGGCAGGATGCACAGCAGGGCCTTGCCCATGGCCGTCGTCATCAGGGGAATGCGCGAACCGACGTCAAGGCGCAGGGTGACGTTGGCGCTGCTGCGGCAGGTTTCCACGTAGACCATGCTGAGGCGGTCGCGCGTGCCCAGCGACACGGAGGCCTGCGCATGTTCGGCCAGTTCCTCCATCAGCGGGCGCGCCATCTTGCGCACGTCGAGGTTCGACAGCATGCGGTAGCCGAGGGCCAGCACGCCAGCGCCCAGCTGGTACTTGCCCAGGCTGTCCGAATAATTCAGGTAGCCGAGTTTGGTGAGGGTATAGGTCAGGCGCGAAATCGTCGGTTTCGGGATGCCCGTGCGCTTGGCCATGTCCGCGTTCGACAGGAATACTTCGCCGGGGCGGAAGCACCGGAGCACTTCCAGACCGCGCGCCAGCGCGTTGACGAACTGGCGGTCCTTGCCTTCTTCGTCATCGCTGAAGACGATGAGTTCCGGATCGGCTGCGGCCTGAATATTGGTCATATTTGTCTTCATTTTTTGACTCCCTGAAAACCAGTTTGCCTAGCCGGATCTCGCATGTCAACCGTTTTGTGAAACATGCGTTCGCACAGCGAAATGCTGCGCTGCATGAAAAAGGCATGGAATTTGACTTGTGCGCACGCTTTTGGTCTTGTCGCTTGAGCATCGCTATATACCTCTGTATATTGCGCTGTTGGATGACGGCCGCCGCATGTGTGGCCGCTTTTTTTGTATTTTTTTGTATATCGCTATATAAGACGATATACAACGATAATGGAAAGATTGAAACGATGTTGAAACAGGTAATGGCAGGCGCCGTGATGCTGGCGCTGGCACAGCAGGCCGCTGGCAAGGAAGACGCGGATGCGGCGGCACCGTTCGTGTTGGGCACGGTGACGGTGATCGGCCAGCGCGATCAGCTGGGGCAAGTAGGCGAGCAGCAGGTGGGGTCGCAAGTAAGCCGCGCCGAGATGCGCCGCTTTAACCGCGACAACGTGGGCGACGCCCTCAATCTGCTGTCGGGCGTGTCGCTGTCGACCAATTCGCGCAACGAAAAAACCGTCGCCATCCGCGGCTTCGATGCGCGCCAGGTGCCGCTGTATATCGACGGCATTCCCGTCTACGTGCCGTATGACGGCTACGTCGATTTCAACCGCTTCACGACTGGCGACCTGGCCGCCATCCAGGTGGCCAAGGGTTTCAGCTCCGTGGCCTACGGCGCCAATACCCTGGGCGGCGCCATCAACCTGATCTCGCGCAAACCCGTGGCGCGCCTTGAGGGCGATACCTCGATCGGTTTCGGCTCGGGCAGCGAGCGCCAGGTATCGGCCAACGTGGGCACCAACCAGGGCCTGTGGTATCTGCAGGCGGGCGTGTCGTACATCGACAGCGACGGTTTCCCCCTGTCGTCCGACTTCCGTCCCACGGCCACGGAAGACGGCGGCACGCGCAACAATGCGTATCGCAAGGACCATAAGCTGTCGTTCAAGGTGGGTTATACGCCCGATGGCGCGCAGGCGGGCGACGAGTATGCACTGAGCTACTACAAGCAGCATGGCGAAAAGGGCCAGCCGCCATCGACCAACCCCGTCGGCGCGCGCTACTGGCAATGGCCGTACTGGAACAAGGAAAGCGTGTATTTCGTCTCGCAGACGCGCCTGGGCCAGCAGGAACGCCTGAAATTGCGGCTGTACCACGACAGCTACGACAATGAAATCACCTCGTTCACCAATGGCAGCTACACGACCCTGAAAACCAGCGGCCAGGGCAGTGTCAGCGGCGGGCGCAGCATCTATAACGACCGCACGAACGGCGGCGCGGTGGAACTCGAATCGTTCCGCCTGGCCGCGCACAGCCTGCGCGTCGTTGCCAGCGTCAAGGCCGACGAACACCAGGAACTCGACGCCAAGGGCGTGCGCAATACCTGGTACAAGGATGCCCTGTGGACCCTGGGTGCGGAAGACAGCATCGCCATCAATGTGGCGACGGAACTGTCGCTGGGCGTGTCGCGCAATGCACTGCGCCCGGACACCGTCTACAGCGCCGGCAATGCGTATACCTTGCCGAGTAATCAATCGGCCACCGACCTGCAGGCGGGCCTGTTCCACAAGATCGGTCTTGATGCGCGCGTGTATGCCACTGTGGCGCGCAAGTCGCGCCTGCCGACCCTGAAGGACCGCTACTCGCAGCGCCTGGGCACGTATATCGAAAACCCGGCCTTGCGCGCGGAAGAGGCGATGAACTATGAGCTGGGCTATCAGGGCAATGCGCAAGGCCTGGCGCTGGAGGCGGCGCTGTTCTACAGCGACGTGAAGGACAAGATCCAGAGCGTGGCGAACGTGTCGGGCGTGCGCGCGCAGATGCAGAACGCGGGCCGGGCGCATATCAGCGGTGTGGAACTGGGTTTGCGCGGCCGCGCCGGCGCCTGGCTGGACTTCGGCGGCAACTACACGTATACGGACATGAAAAATGTCAGCGACCGCGCCATCCGCCTGACGGACGTGCCGCGCCACAAGCTGACGGCGCACGCCGTGCTGCACGCGGCGCGCCAGGTCGACGTGGTGGCCATCGCTGAATCGAACAGCGGGCGCTGGGTCTCGAACACCCTGGAACTTGGCGGTTTTACGACGCTGAACCTGAAGGCCGTGTACCGCCCCTTGCCGGCATTGACCCTGGAAGCGGGCGTGGCGAACCTGGGTGACCGCAATTACGCGCTGTCCGACGGCTTCCCCAGCGCCGGGCGCACCTGGCTGGCCAATGCACAGTACCAGTTCTGATTTATCACTGTCATGAAAGGACACAGCATGTTGAAGACAATACTGGCTGGCTTTACCTCCGCGCTGCTGCTGGCTGCGGTGCCCGCATGGGCAGACCCGGCTCCGGCGCGCGACAACATGAGCCACGCGCTCAGGGTGACGGGCATGGTGGAAACGCCTTTGACACTGAAGGTGGCCGACCTGCGCCAGCTGCCGCCGGCCAACGGCGGGGAAATCTCCGTCACGCGCCACAACGGCGACAAGGCCGAGACCATCACCAGCTACAAGGGCGTGCGCCTGCGCGACATCCTCGACAAGGCGGTACTCGATGCGCCCGGTCATAACGACGTCAAGAAGCTCGCCATCATCGCCACGGCCACCGATGGCTACGCGGTGGTGTTTTCCTGGGGCGAGCTGTACAACGCGCCGGCCGGCGAGGGCGTGATTGTCTACTACGAAAAAAACGGCAAGGCGCTCGACGACAACGATGGAGAGATTGCCCTCATCTCGGCAAAGGACATTCGCACGGGGCCGCGCCATGTGAAATGGTTGAATGGCATCGAGGTGCGCAAGCTGGTGGACTGATGTGATACGCCGCCGTGGAGCCATCCCCGGCGGCGGTTTTTTTACGTTCCCAGCGCCTGCCGCATGGCCTGGCCCGCCACGTCGAACAGGCCGCGCGCCGCTGGCGTCAGGCCCAGCATGTGCATCGATGCATGGATCATGCCGTCGAGCTGCACGTATTGCGCCGCTACGCCGTCGTCGCGTAAGCGCCGTGCATACGCCGCGCCTTCGTCATGCAACGGATCGAATTCGCACACCAGCACGGTCGCCGGCGGCAAGTCCTTCAGCGAGGCGGCCCGCAGGGGCGCAGCATAAGGCTGCGCGCCTTCGGCCGGCTCGTTCAGGTACGCCGACCAGCAAAAGCGCATCGCTTCCCGGGTCAGCGAATGGCCCTGCGCATAGCGCTGGTAGGAAGCCGTGTCGAAGGCAAAATCGAGCGCCGGGTACAGCAGCAGCTGGTGCGCCAGCGCGGGGCCGGCCTGGTCGCGCGCCATCAGTGCCGCTGCGGCGGCCAGGTTGCCGCCCGCGCTGTCGCCGCCCACGGCGAGGCGCTTCACGTCGATGCCCAGCGCCGCCGCATGTTCGGCGACCCAGCACAAGGCCCGGTAAAAGTCGTTCAGCGGCACGGGGAACTTGTGCTCGGGCGCCAGCCGGTAATCGACGGAAAAAATCACGCAGCCGGTGGCGTTGGCCAGCGCGCGGCAAGGATTGTCGTACAGGTCCAGCGAGCACAGACACCATCCTCCCCCATGCGCGAAGACGATGGCGGGCAGAGGCTGGGCCGTCTGCGCGCCGGCCGGGACGTAGGCGCGCACCGTCAGTGCATGCTCACCCGGCAGCACGTAATCCTTGATCGAGGCGACGTCTTCCAATGGCCCGTGCAGCTGGCGCAGCCCCGTTTCCGTGGCGGCGCGCAGGTCTGCCTGCGAGGCAGGCGGCGGCGCATTTTTGCTCTCCTCCAGCCAGGCGGCGATCAGTGGATCGAGGCTCATGCGGGCTCTCCCGCCAGGAAGGGCAGCAGGTGAGCGATGAACGCTTCCGGCTGTTCTTCCATGATGAAGTGGCCGCATTCGACGACGATGGCGCCTTGTAAATGATCCGCCTTGCCTTGCATGGTCAGCAGGGGCGCATCATTCGTCGCGTGGTCGGCGCCGATGGCCAGCACGGGCATCGCCAGGCTGCGCTTGGCCCGTTCCAGGTTTTGCCGGATGGTTTCGGGGATGGCGCGGTAGTAGGCGAAGCCCGCGCGCAGGGCGCCCGGCGTGGCATAGGCATCCGCATACACGTCGACGGCCACCTTGTCGCGGCGGTACGACCAGCGGTCGAAAATGAAGCGGATGTACTCGCGCTCCTTGCCCGCCGTGAGCATTTCCGGCAAATCGAGCACCTGGTTGAACATGAAATGCCACAGGAAGATATTGTCGGACGGCGCCACGAAGATGGGCGGAGCGGGCGCCAGGCCGGGAATCACGGCTTCCGTCAGCGCCAGTTTCGTCACGGCCTGCGGGAAATCGCTGGCCAGCGCATAGCCGACCCACATGCCGATGTCGTGACCCACCACGTCGTACTGCGCGTGGCCCAGGGCCAGCATGGCCCGGTGCAGGGTGGCGGCAATAGCGCCCGTATCGTAGCCATCGGCCGGGCGGCTGGAGTGGCCACTGCCGGGCGGGTCGATGGCGATGGCCCGGTAGCCATTGGCGGCCAGCGCCGCCATCACATGGCGCCACGCATACCAGGTTTGCGGCCAGCCGGGAATCAAGAGCACGGGTTTGCCGGTGCCGGGACCAGCGATGACGCAATGCAGGCGCTGGCCGTCGATGCGGACGTAGTCGTGTGTAAATTCGTTCATGGGGTTTCCCTAATTAGTTGTGCTGGATGCCCAGCAATTGATGGATCTGTTGCGCGCTGACGGGGGCGCCGGCGAAGTCGTCGAAAATCTTGTCCGTGACGGGAATGATGTGGGCGTTGATGAAGGCCACGCCTTCGCGCGCGCCCACTTCCTGGTCCTTCAGGCAGCATTCCCATTCCAGCGTGGCCCAGCCCGCGTAGTCGTTCTGCGCCATCTTCGAAAAGATCGCCTTGAAATCGACCTGGCCATCACCCAGCGAACGGAAACGCCCGGCGCGGTTTTCCCACGACTGGTAGCCACCATAGATGCCTTGCCGTCCCGTCGGATTGAACTCCGCATCCTTCACATGGAACATGCGGATGTGCTCCTTGTAGATATCGATGAATTCCAGATAGTTCAGCTGCTGCAGCACGAAGTGGCTGGGGTCGAACAGCATCTTGCAGCGCGGATGGCGGCCTACGCGTTCATAAAACATCTCGAAGCTGATGCCGTCATGCAGGTCTTCGCTGGGGTGAATTTCGTAGCACAGGTTGACGCCCTGTTCCTCGCACACGTCGAGGATGGGCAGCCAGCGGCGCGCCAGCTCGTCGAAGGCCGTTTCGATCAGGCCGGGCGGGCGCTGCGGAAACGGGAACAGATACGGCCAAGCGAACGAGCCGGAGAACGTGCCCATGTCCGTCAGGCCCAGGCGCTTCGAGGCCATCGCCGCCAGTTTCACCTGCTCGATGGCCCATGCCGTGCGTGCTGCCGGCTGGCCATGCAGGTGTGCCGGCGCGAAGCTGTCGCACAGCGCGTCGTAGGCCGGGTGCACTGCCACCAGCTGGCCGAGGATGTGCGTCGTCAGTTCGCTGATGACCAGGCCATGGCCGGACAGCATGGCGACCAGTTCATCGCAGTATTGCTGGCTGCGTGCGGCCTGGGCCACGTCGAACAGGCGCGCATCCCAGGCGGGAATCTGCAGGGCCTTGAAGCCCATGCCGGCCGCCCACTCGGCGATGGCGGGCAGGGTGTTGAAGGGCGCCGTATCGGCGGCGAATTGGGCCAGGTGCAGGCTGGGTCCTTGGATGGTTTTCATATCGGCTCCTATTATTTGTCGATCGACAAAGAATAGGTGAAATTGTTGGCGCGGTCAAGGCGTCGCTGCAAAATAAATCGCGAAGGCGGGTTGCGTGCCAGGCGTTATACTGGCCGCCAGTTTGCAAGCAGAGGATCAACATGGCAGGAAGACCGAGGGAATTTGACCGCGCGCTGGCGCTGGCAAAAGCGCGCGACGCGTTCTGGACGCGCGGCTATGAAGGCGTGTCGATGGCCGACCTGGTGGCGGCGCTGGGCATCGCCTCGGCGCGCATCTATGCGGCGTTCGGCTCGAAGGAGCAGCTGTTCCGCGAGGCCGTGGAGCTGTATGAAACGGGCGAGGGCGCGTTTGCCGTGCACGCGCTGGCGGCCAGCCTGAATGTGCGCGAGGCGGTGGCGCGCATGCTGGAAGAAGCCGTGCTGCTGTACACGCGCAGCGGCCAGCCGCAAGGCTGCATGGTAGTGACGGCCGCCACGAATACGAGTGCGGAAAACGCCGGCATCGCCGACTGGCTGGCGCAGCACCGCCGCGCGCGCACGCAAGCCGTCATCGAGCGCTTGCGCGCGGCGCAGCTGGCAGGAGAGTTAAAAGGGGACGCCGACGTGCAGGCGCTGGGCGATTATTATGCGGCGCTGCTGCATGGCCTGTCGGTGCAGGCGCGCGACGGCATTCCGGCCGAACGGCTGCTGGCGCTGATTGCGCCGGCCATGGCGCCGCTGGCGCTGGCTATGGTGTAGAGAGTCTCAGGGCTTCAAGTCTTGACGTCGATCAGGCTGCCCAAGGCCTGGTCGGCCGCCTTGACGACATTCGCCGACAGGTTGAAACCGGCCTTGTAGACCAGGTTATCCGTCAGTTCGGACGCCAGGCCCACGCCGTTCGGCCGGCTTTCGGCGGCCTTGAGCGCATTCGCATTGGTGCCGCTGACGCTTTCGCTGGCCAGCTTGCGTCCTTCGACGGAGAGCGTGACGCCCGTGCCGGCCGGGCTGGCTTCCTGGAAGTTGGCCGATTGCGGCTGGAAGCCCGGCGTATTCGCATTGGCGATATTGTTGGCGGCCACATCCAGCGCGCGCTGGTTGGCGGTCAGCCCCGAGGTACCGCTGGTGAGGGCGGAGATGGACATGGCGACTCCTTCAGAATACGTCCAGTTTACTCCCGTCAGCGGGAAAAGTGTGGTGGTGCAAGGCAACAATTTTTCCGGCCAGTGATTGCCGTAAAAAATAGGTGCATCACATAATATTTTCATATTGCTCTGTGGCATTTCACTGCCTAGACTGGCAGGGAAGTCGTCCACGGAGTCCGCCATTTTCCATCTGCGTCGCCCCATTTTCCTGGCTTTACTGCTCAGTCTGCCTTGCCTGCCCCTGAAAGCCCAGCTTGTTCCCTCGCAGTTGCCGCTCGATGCGCGCCTGAACGAGCAGGTGATCATGGTGCCGGCCGGCGACGGCTTGCGCGAGATGCTGGAGACGACGGTGTTCCGTCCCGCCGGCCCCGGCCCGTTTCCCTTGCTGCTGATGAATCACGGCAAGCAGGCCGGCCCGGCCCGGCTGCAGCAGCGCGAGCGCTTCATCTATATGGCCACCGAATTCGTGCGCCGCGGCTATGCGGTGATGCTGCCCATGCGCGCCGGCTTTGCGCGCTCCACGGGCGCCTACCGCGATTTCGGCTGCGACATGCTGGGCAATGCCCAGGGCCAGGCGCGCGACATGCTCGCCGCACTGGCGTATGCGCGCCGCCAGAGCTGGGTCGACCCGCAACGCATCGTCGTCGCGGGCCAGTCGTATGGCGGCATGGCGGCGCTGGCGCTGGCCACCAGGGTGCTGCCCGGCGTGCGCGGCGTGCTCAATTCTGCCGGCGGCCTGCGCGTCGACATGCCCGGCTGCGACTGGCAAGGGGCGCTGGCCAAGACTTTCGCCACCCTGGGCGCCTACAACCACATTCCCAGCCTGTGGCTGTATGGCGCGAACGACTCGTATTTTTCGCCGGCGCTGGCGCAGCGCCTGTTTCGCTCTTTCACGGGTTCCGGCGGCCGGGCGCAACTGCTGGCCTATGGCCCGTTCAAGCGCGATGCCCACCTGACCCTGGGCAGCCGCGATGGCGTGGCCGTGTGGCTGCCCGCCACGGAGCGCTTCCTGCAGAGAATCGGCATGCCGGTGCGGCAGGTTTATCGCGTGGCCGATGCGCCGCCGCCGTCTGCCACGCATTTCGCGCCGCAGGACGATATCGCCGCCGTGCCGTATCTGGAAGAGCAGGGCCGCGCTGCCTACCGCGTCTTCTTGGAGAAAACCGCGCCGCGCGCCTTTGCCCTGTCGGCCAGTGGCGCCTGGGGCTGGGCCGAGGAGGGCGAAAGTCCCGATGTGCGCGCACTCGCTTCGTGCCAGCGGCGCAGCAGCCTGCCGTGCCAGTTGTATTCGGTCGATGAAAGCGTGGTTTGGCCGGGCGCCGGCGCCGTCGGCGGTGCGCAATAGGCTGCCGCGCACGATAGTTGTCGCCGAAACGGGCGATGGGCGAATATACTAGGCGAAAAGGGAGGCGTTGCGCTTCCCGTCCGCCCTTATTATCCAGCGAGAATTCACCCTTATGGCGTCATCCCCAGAAAACCTCAGCATGGCCGTGTTTTGCGACTTCGAGAACGTCGCGCTCGGCGTGCGAGATGCAAATTACGAAAAATTCGATATCAAGCCCATCCTCGAACGCTTGCTGCTCAAGGGCAGCATCGTTGTCAAGAAGGCATATTGCGACTGGGACCGTTATAAAAGTTTCAAGGGCACCATGCATGAGGCGAACTTCGAGCTGATCGAAATTCCCCACGTGCGCCAGTCCGGCAAGAATTCGGCCGACATCCGCCTGGTGGTCGATGCCCTGGACCTGTGCTACACCAAGGCTCACGTGAACACCTTCGTCATCATCAGTGGCGATTCCGATTTTTCGCCGCTGGTGTCGAAACTGCGCGAAAACGCCAAGCAGGTGATCGGCGTGGGCGTCAAGCAGTCGACCTCCGACCTGCTGGTGGCGAACTGCGACGAATTCATTTTCTACGATGACCTGGTGCGCGAGAGCCGCCGCACGGCCGCCAAGCGCGACGCGCGCGAAAGCCCGGCTGCCGCTGTCAAGCGCTCGCCCGACGAAGAAGTGCGCCGCAAGGAAAAATACGAGTCGCGCAAGACGGAAGCGATTGAAATGGCCGTCGAAACCTTTGACGCGCTGGTGTCCGAACGTGGCGACAGCGGCAAGATCTGGGCTTCGATGCTGAAAGAAGCGATCAAGCGCCGCAAACCGGACTTCAGTGAATCGTATTACGGTTTCCGCACCTTCGGCAACCTGCTGGAAGAAGCGCAGACGCGCGGTTTGCTGGAATTTGGCCGCGACGAGAAATCGGGCGCGTATGTCTACCGCAGCAGCGGCCTGGTGGCCGTGCCCGCTGCCGTGAACGCGGATGCCGCCAGCGAGACCATCGCCAGTGGCGAGGCCGGCGCGACGGCGGAAGAGGGCAACAGCCGCGAAGGCGGCAGCCGCCGCGATTCGCGCCGCAATGGCCGTGGCGGCCGCAAGCAGAACGAGCAACGCCGTAGTGAAGCGCCACAGGCCTTCGTGCCGGTGGCCGAGGCCGAATCGGACGTCATCGAGCAGTATGCGCCGGCGCCGCAGCCGGAAGTGCTGCACGAGGTGGCCGAAGCCGTGGAAGCGGTGGCCGAGGTGGTGGCAGAGGGCAACGCCAAGCGCGGTTCGCGCCGCAATGGCCGTGGCGGCCGCAAGAATGGCGATGGTGCCCGTGAAGCGCGCGCCGAAGTTGTCGAAGTCGCTGCGGTGGAAGCCATGCCTGAACCTGTACCTGAGCCGATAGTGGAAGCGGTCGTGGAAGCCAAGCCGAAGGCCAAGCCGCGCACGCCGGCCCGCAAGGCGGCAGCATCGAAAAAGCCGGCCAAGAAGGCGGTTGAGGCGGTAGTCGAAGTCATCGAGCCTGCGCCGGTGGAAGTCGCTTCGGTCGTTGAAGACAAGCCGGCCAAGGCGCCGCGCAAGACCCCGGCGCGCCGTCCCGCGCGCAAGAAGGCGGAAGCGGCTTGATTGAAACCCCAAAACAAGGACTGGGGTCAGACCTTGAAGGTCTGACCCCGGAGTTTTGCTGCATCTCGATACGCTCGGCTTAAGCATGTACCACGGTGAACGCTTCAACAGCATTTCCCATACGGTGGGCGCCGCGCTGGCGGCCATCGGCGGCGTCATCCTGATCGTCGCAGCAGCCCGCACGGGCGACCCCTGGAAAATCGTCAGCTGCAGCGTGTATGCGGCCATGCTGCTGACCTTGTACCTCACTTCCACCCTGTATCACAGCGTGCGCGGCAAGGCCAAGGCCGTGCTGCAGCGCCTCGACCACTGCGCCATCTATCTGCTCATTGCG
This sequence comes from Janthinobacterium sp. PSPC1-1, assembly GCF_049897625.1. Classification (NCBI taxonomy): domain Bacteria; kingdom Pseudomonadati; phylum Pseudomonadota; class Betaproteobacteria; order Burkholderiales; family Oxalobacteraceae; genus Janthinobacterium; species Janthinobacterium sp. PSPC1-1. The sequence continues at coordinate 74,127 of NZ_JAFCWP010000010.1, forward strand.
GGAACCTATACGCCCTTCATGCTGGTGACCCTGCGCGGGCCGTGGGGCTGGTCGCTGTTCGGCGTCGTCTGGGGACTGGCGCTGTTTGGCATCGTGCAGGAATATGTGTACGCGAAAGGCGCGCGCATCCTGTCGCTGGTGATTTACGTGGCCATGGGCTGGCTGGTCGTCATCGGCATCAAGCCGCTGCTGGCGGCGCTCGAGTGGAACGGCTTCCTGTGGCTGGTGGCAGGCGGGCTGTGTTACACGGGCGGCATCGCTTTCTACGCCACCGACCACAAGCTGCGCCATGGCCACGGCATCTGGCATCTGTTCGTGCTGGCTGGCAGTAGCTGTCATTTTATCGCCATTTTGTTCTACGTTGCCTGACGTAGCCGCTCGCCCTCACTGTTGCCGTGATTCCATTATAATGGCGCGATCTGTGAAACAAGGGCAAGAATGGATATCAACTCGGACGACCTGAAAATCTTCGTCACCGTCATCGACAGCGGCACCCTGAGCGCGGCCGCCGTGCACCTGGGGCAAACCACCTCGGGCGTCAGCCGCGCCCTGTCGCGCCTGGAAGACAAGCTGGCCACCTCGCTGCTGACGCGCACCACGCGGCGTATGGAGCTGACGGAAGAGGGGCAGCTTTTGCTGGACAAGGCGCGCGCCATCCTCGCCTCGATGGAAGACGTGGAGGAGTCGATCCGCATCCGCCGCCAGAAGCCGGCCGGGCGCCTGTGCGTGGATGCCGCCTCGCCCTTCATGCTGCATTGCGTGGTGCCCCACGTGGCCGAGTTTCGCGCCATGTACCCGGACATCCGCCTGGAGCTGACCAGCAACGACCAGATCGCCGACCTGCTCGAGCACCGTACCGACATCGCCATCCGCATCGGCGCCCTGGTCGACTCGACCCTGCATGCGCGCGCCTTGACTGCCAGCCCGCTGCACGTGCTGGCCACGCCCGACTACCTGGCGCGCCACGGCGTACCCGACACGCCGGAAGCGCTGTCCGGCCATGCGCTGCTGGGTTTTGCGCAATATGAACTGGGCAATCACTGGCCGCTGCGCCACGCTGCCGGCAACAGCCTGCAGATCGTGCCCGCGCTGGCCGCGTCCAGTGGCGAAACCCTGCGCCAGCTGGCGCTGCATGACCAGGGCATCGTCTGCCTGTCCGACTTCATGACGAAGGACGACATCGCGGCCGGCCGCCTGGTGCAGGTGCTGCAGCCGTTCTACACGGGCTACCGCCAGCAGATCCACGCCGTGTATTACCGCAATACGCAGCTGGCGCAGCGCATCAGCTGCTTCCTCGAATTCCTGCAGCACAAGCTGTAAGGCCAGCGCCGTACGCTCAGGCCAGGGCGCCGGTGTCGTGGATGGCTGCCCGCAGCAGGACTTCCACCTCATGCGCCGGCAGCGGATGGCTGAAGTAATAGCCTTGCGCTTCGTCGCAGCCGTGCTGGCGCAGGTAGTCCAGCTGTTCCGCTGTTTCCACGCCTTCGGCCACCACGCGCAGCTTCAAATTGTGCGCCAGGGCGATGATGGAGACGACGATGGCCGCGTCGTCCGCGTCGCGCGCCACATCGCCGACGAAACTGCGGTCGATCTTCAGCACGTCGATGGGGAAGGTGCGCAGGTAGGCGAAACTGGAATAGCCGGTGCCGAAGTCGTCGATCGACAGTTGCACCCCCAGCGCCTTCATGTCGTGCAGCTGGCTGACGGCCAGCGCCACGTCGTGCATGAACAGGCTTTCCGTCAGTTCCAGTTCCAGACAGGCGGGTCGCAGGCCCGTTTCCTGCAGCACTTCGGCGATCAAGGCGACCAGGTTCGGCTCGTTGAACTGGCGCGCCGACAGGTTCACGGCCAGGCGCAGCGTGTCCAGTCCCGCCGCATGCCAGCGTTTCACCTGCGTGCACGCTTCGCGCATGACCCAGGCGCCGATCGGCACGATCAGGCCCGTATCTTCTGCCAGCGCGATGAAGCGCTGCGGCGCCACCATGCCCAGTTCCGGGTGCTGCCAGCGCAGCAGTGCTTCCACGCCGACGATGCGTCCGCTGGCCAGGTCCACCTGCGGCTGGTAATGCAGCACGAACTGCTGGCGTTCCAGCGCGTTGCGCAGCGCCGTCTCGATGCGCAGGCGCTCCAGCGTGGCCTGGTTCATGGCCGTCGTGTAGAACTTGATGTTGTTGCGGCCCTGTTTCTTGGCGCAGTACATGGCGATGTCGGCCTGCTCGATCAGGTTCTGCGTCTCGCCATGCAAGGTCACGTCGCCGGGGGCGTCGTAGCGCGACATGTCGTAGACGGCCACGCCGATGCTGCAGGTAACGAAAAATTCCTTGCCGTCGAGTAGTACCGGCTGGGCCACGGCATCCATCACGCGCTGCACGATGGCGCCGCTGAGCACTTCGTCGGCCTGTTCGCACAGGATGGCGACGAATTCGTCGCCCGACAGGCGCGCCACCGTATCGCTTTCGCGCAGGCTGGCCTGCAGGCGCGTGGCGATGGTTTTCAGCAGCACGTCGCCGGCCTTGTGGCCCAGGCTGTCGTTGACGAACTTGAAACGGTCGAGGTCGATCAACAGCACCCACAGGGCCCGGTTCTTGCGCCGCGACAGGGCCATGGCCTGCGCCAGGCGGTCGCGCAGCAGGGCGCGGTTGGGCAAGCCCGTCAGCACGTCGTGGTGGGCGATGTGCTGGATTTGCTGCTCGGCCAGCTTGCGTTCCGTGATTTCGGACCCTGTGCCCCGGTAGCCGTGAAATTCGCCCAGCTCGTTGAACAGCGGTTCGCCATTGATGCTGAACCAGCGCAGCTGGCCATCGCGGTCTTTCATCGCATATTCGAGGTTGGAAAAGGGCAGGTGCGCTTCCAGGTTGGCGATATGCTGTTTGCCCCAGCGCGAATTGCGCATCTCCGGGTTGTTGTCCCAGCGCGTCATGCCAATGAAGCGTTCCAGCGGCATGTTCGACTTGTCCGTAAAGCCGCCGGTGATGTGGGTGAAGCAGAAGTTGACATCCTGTTCCCAGTACCAGTCCGAGGACAGGGCCAGCAGGCGGCGGAAGCGTTTTTCGCTTTCCTGCAGGGCGCGTTCCGTGCGCTGGCGCGCCCGCACATCGGCGCTGAGCAGTTCATTGCTGCGCTTGAGGTCGGCCGTGCGCTGCTCCACCAGCAGCTGCACGCGGCGCGAGCGCTGCGTCAGCGATTGCACAAAGGCGGCCGTCAGCACGCTGAACAGCAAACCCGTGATGAGGGTGAACAATGAGCCCAGATGGTCGGCCAGGAAGGGGCGCGGATGGGCCACCACGCGCACATGCCAGGGCCGGCCAGCGGAGGCAAAGCCCCGGTCATAATGGCTGTGATAGGCAAATCGCAGCCAGCGTGGCAGCGACTCCCAGGCGTCGCCCGCTGCGGCGGCAGGCGCCTGGCCATGCCGGAAGATCAATTGGCGCGGGTCGGCTTCAGCATCGGCGTAGACGCTCAGTTCAAGCTGCGGGTCGCCCAGCAGGTCGGCGCCGGCGAGGATTTTCTGCACCAGTTCGCCGGCGCGGACGATGGCCGCCGTATCGCCGATCAGCGCCGCGCGCCGCTGCTGCACCGTCTGCAAGGGCATGCCATGGCGGTACACGGGGCGCAGGATGACGAAACCCTGCTGTGGACCCTGCGCCAGGGCCAGCAGGCCCGTGGCGGTGGTCTGGCCGCTGATGATGGCCTGTTCCAGCGCGCTGGCCAGCAAGCCGTCAGGGCGCACGTTCAGGCCGAAGGCGGGGCGGTTGCCCTGCAGCGGTTCGAGGTAATCCACCACCAGGTAGCTGGCGCGCGTTGTCGCGGGCAAGACGACGCCATCGCGCATTTCCGTCATGGCGTAATCGGGCACGATGCGCCGCAGCTCGGCCTCGAATGCCGCGCGTTGCGCATGCGGCACGATGCGGTGGAAATTGAAGGCCTGGATGAACGGGTGGCGCTGCAATAGCGGCGTGGTGAAGTCGTGGAACTGCTCGCGCGTGACCGGTACGACGGCGGCAAACAGCTGGTTGGTCGTGGTCAGCACCTCGACCGCGTCGTCGAGTCCCTGCTCGATGGCGGCCACGCGCGCGCCGGCGCGCTGCTGCAGACTCAGGCTCATTTTGTCGTATTCGAGCTGGCTGATGGCGGCGAACAGCACGGCGGTGATGCTGGCGCCGCAGGCAAGGGTCAGCGCGGCCGCGGCAGAAATCGACAATGGCAGGCGGCCACGCAGCATGTTTTTTCCTATCTCACTTCATGGATACTTGGATTCGGCGGCGCCTGCCGGCCCCGCAGGCCACAGTTTGTCATAAACCACATCCATCATGCTGATTTTGCACCAAATTACTGCTATTAAGCAACAACATCCATGGCCGGGGAAGGCGACGTTCAGTCGCTGTCCGCGCCTGACCGCCGGCGCACGCGCCACAACTGCCATGCGGGCAGCCAGCGGTTCAGGAAACCCAGGCCGCATACGCGCCGCCAGCGCACCAGGCGCACGACGCGCAGGGCCCGGCCCATCCCGAGCTTGTCTGGCCTGGCGGCGAAGACGATGCGGTTGTTGCCGGCGATGCCGTCGAAGTGGCACACGGCGCCGCGGAAGGTGAGCATCAGGCGCGCCAGCATGGCAGGGTAGTGCGCGTCATAACTGAACAGGTTGGCTACCAGCACGCCGCCGGGTAGCAGGGTGCGCAGGCAGTCCGCATAGAAGCGCGCGCTGCCCAGTGCGGGCGGCAGGCCCGTTTCGTCGTAGCCGTCGAGCAGCAGCACGTCGGCGCAGCCCGGATGCTGGCGGATATAGCTGACGGCGTCCGTTTCGATGATGCGCAGGCGCGCGTCGTCGGGCGGCAGCATGAACTGCTCGCGCAGGGCGATCACGTCGGCGCGCAGTTCCAGCACCGTGATGCGTGCGTCTGGCAGGTGGCGGTGGCAGAATTTCAGCAGCGAGCCGCCGCCCAGTCCCACCATCAGGATGTGCCGGGGACGCGGCACGAACAGGGTGAAGCACATCATGGCGCGCGCATAGCGCAGCAGCAGATGGTCGGGGCGCGACAGCAACATTTCGCTCTGGATCATGCCTGGCTGGAATTCCAGGCGGCGCCGGTCGCCGCAGGTATGCACCTGGGGGGCGCGCACGGCAGGTAATTTGCTATCCGGCATAGGACGACTTCGCTGAGTGGACTGGGGAAGATGCTTTGTTGCATTCAGAGAAATCTGATAAGCTCCCATGAGCATACCCGATTAATCCGCGCCGAGCATGCGTATATGCATATGGCGCGCGGCGGCACGGCCACGCAGTCGGGCACCATGGAGACAAGCATGTTTTTGGATCACCCCATCATTACCGCGACGAACAGTTTTACCGAGCCTGACCGCATCGAGCGGCTGACGCGCGTATATGGTTATGCGGCGGCGCTGGCCGACGTGGCCGCCAACTTCGGATTCATTGAAAAAGTGGCGCAGATTCATGACCACAAGGGCACCCTCATCGTGTTCTGGCATGAGGCGCCCAGTGAAGTGGAAAAGCAGTATTTCGTGCAGGCGTGGGCCAGTAAGGTCGGCGACGGCAGCACGAATGTCGAACACGAAATCTGACCTGGCGCGCCGCGCCTGCGCATCGATAACGTAGCCCATGGATATCAAGACTCTGGTACTGGCCCTGGCGCTCGGCAACCTGAGCCTGTGCGCGGCCCTGTTCTTCTTCGAGTACGAGCGCAAGAAGTCGCTCAGCCTGTCCACCTGGGCGGTAGCCAAGCAGTGCCAGGCCGTGGCCTGGTGTTTGCTGTATTTCCGCGGCGTCTTGCCCGATATGCTGTCCATCTTGCTGGGCAACAGTCTGCTGTTTGCCGGCATGGCGCTGGACGCGGGCGCGCTGTGGCAGGCGGCCGGGCGCAGCGGCTGGCGCCGTTATGTATTGCCGGCGCTGGGGTTGTCGGTGGCGCTGTTTGCCGCCTGCTACCTGTTTGACGTGGCGCCGCTGCTGCGCAGTGCCGGCGGCTCGCTGATCGTGGCCGGCTTTTTCCTCGCCGGCGTGGCCGCGCTGTGCCTCAAATGGCGCGAGGCGAGCATGCTGCGCCGCTTCCTCGTCGTCAGCATGGGCATCCTGTCGCTGCTGATCGCCGCGCGCGGCGTGCTCGCTGCCGCTATCCCCGCTTTTGACGCCGAGCTGTTGCAGCTGGCCGGTTTTGGCGCCCTGTACCTGATGATGCTGACGAACGCCTTCGGCTACCTGCTGCTGTCGCGTGAAAAACTGGGCGGCGAACTGGCGCGCCTGGAGGTGCTCGACGCTGCCACTGGCGTGCCGAACCGGCGCGGTTTTTACCAGGCGCTGGCGCCGTGGATGGCGCTGGCGCGCCGGCCCGGCTTGCCGACGGCGCTGGTGGTGCTCAATATCGACCATTTCAAGCGCGTCAACGACAGCTATGGCCATCCGGTGGGCGACGCAGTGCTGAAAACCATCGTCGATACGTGCCGCCAGCAACTGCGCGACAGCGACCTGATGGGCCGCCTGGGCGGCGCCGAATTTGCCATCCAGCTGCCGCGCACGACCCTGGTCGATGCGCTGATGGTGGCCGAGCGTATCCGCGCCGCCGTCGAAGTGCTGCCGGTCAAGACGGAACGCGCTGTGCTGCAGCTGACGGCCAGCCTGGGCGTGACCACCATCCGCGCCGAGGACAGCACCGTCAGCCTGTTCAAGCGGGCCGACGAGGCGCTGCAGGCGGCCAAGCAGGCGGGCCGCAACAGGGTGGTGGAAGCGCAGGGCGCCAGCACGCTGGACGTTTAAGCCGGCTTACTTTTTGCGCGAGCCCAGCCAGCTGGGTTCCTTGCCGCACTCCTTGCTCAGGAACAGGGCGTCGAGGCCGGGATCGCAGCGCCGGTCAGGCGCCTTCATCGGCTCGACGGTGAGCCATTCGCTTTTGGGCAGGATCTTTTCTTCGCGCGGCGCCACCGGTGGCGCGGGCGGCAGGCTGTCTTGCCACTTTGACTCAGCGGCAGGCGCAGGCGGGGTGGCCCAGTTCGCGTCAACCTGCGCTTCGCGCGCTGGCGGCGTGTCCGCGTATGCGGCGGCGCAAAATACGCTGCCCGCGAAGAAGAAGGTGCGCATGGCCGTGTTGTGTATTGAAATCATGGTCTGTCCTTGGTCGTTGCCGGTAAGGCGTACCCTGCAGTATGACGGCGGCAGCAAGCAAAAAGACAAGAAAATTGCAACGGCATGTTACCAGACAGGCCATGCTGGCCGCCGGCACCCGAACATGTGCATTCTCTAACTTTCATTTAAGCTAGGCAAGTTATGCTGTGGGGTGCACGTCAGGCTGTCCTGGCTGTCCTTTGCTGTCCGCACCGCAGTTCCCCTTTCTTACTCTTGCCAGGCCCACAATGAAAATGCTCAAATCTCTGCCTGTATGGCCGCTTGCCGCCCCCCTTGCCGGCTGGCTGTTCCTGTTCGGTTCCACCTTCAATGTCGGCGGCTACTATCAGATCCTGCTGGTGGCTGGCCTGATCGGCAGCGTGCTGGCCGCCGTGTACCACGCGGAAGTGGTGGCGCACCGCATCGGCGAACCGTATGGCACCCTGGTGCTGGCGCTGGCCGTGACCCTGATCGAGGTGGCGCTGATCGTCTCGCTGATGCTGGCCGGCGGGCCGGAAACGACGGGACTGGCGCGCGACACCGTGTTTGCGGCCATCATGATCATTTTGAACGGCATCGTCGGTATTTGCCTGCTGCTGGGCGCCGGGCGCCACCGCGAGCAGACCTTCGGCCTGCTGGGCGTGAGCGCGTCGCTGGCCACCCTGGCGGCCATCGCCATCCTGACGCTGGTGCTGCCGAATTACACCTCCAGCGCCGCCGGCCCGTACTACAACTCCAGCCAGCTCATTTTCATCGCCGTCATCTCGCTGGTCTTGTACGGCACTTTCGTGCTGGTGCAGACGGTGCGCCACCGCGACTATTTCCTTCCCAAGGAAGCCGTCGGCGACGAAGAGGTGCATGCGGCGCCGCCCACGCCCACCGTCGCCTGGGTCAGCGCCGGCGCGCTGCTGGTGTGCCTGGGCGCCGTGGTGCTGCTGGCCAAGTCGCTGGCGCCCGCGCTGGAGACGGCGATTGCCGCCATGGGTGCGCCAAAGACCCTGGTCGGTATCGTCATCGCCGCCATCGTGCTGCTGCCCGAAGGCCTGGCCGCCGTGCGTGCGGCGCGCGCCAACCGCTTGCAAACGAGCTTGAACCTGGCGCTCGGCTCCGCCCTGGCCAGCATCGGCCTGACGATACCCGCCGTGGTGGTGGTATCGCTGGCCACGGGCCTGACGATCACCCTGGGACTCGATATCAAATCCACAGTGCTGCTGCTGCTGTCGCTGATGGTGGCTACCCTGTCGCTGGGCACGGGCCGCACCACGGTCATGCAGGGCACCGTGCACCTGGTGATTTTCGCGGTGTATTTGTTTACCACCATCGTGCCCTAAACGTCGCAGCTGCGCGACTTCTTGTCACAATCCTGTCACGCCGCTGTCATACGATGGGGGTAGTGTGGTAGGATTTTTAAATCGTTTAAATGATTTATATAGTTTAGCAACTGAATTTGCCAACTTTTTCAGTTGGCACAGCAATGACAAGACAAGAGGCCAGTATGTATGCAGCGGTGGACCTGGGGTCCAACAGTTTTCGTTTACACGTCGGCAAGCATGATGGCGACACCATACGCGTGGTCAAGAGCGTGCGCGACCCGATACGCCTGGCCGCCGGCCTGGACGCCAATGGCGACCTGACCGAGGCGGCCATGCAGGGGGCGCTGGCTTGCCTGCAGCGCTTTCGCGCCATCCTCGCGGGCTTCGAACTCGATGCCGTGCGCGTGGTGGCCACCTCGGCCATGCGCGTGGCGCGCAACGGCGCCGTCTTCCTGCCGCTGGCCGAGCAAGCCATCGGCTACCCCATCGAGATCATCTCGGGCGAGGAAGAGGGGCGCTTGATCTACATGGGCGTGGCCAATGCGCTGGCCATTCCCGGCGAACGCCGGCTGGTGATGGATATCGGCGGCGGCTCGACCGAACTGATACTGGGGCGCGGCAACGATATCGAGCGCGTCGAGTCCTTCAGCCTGGGCACCGTCAAGCAAAGCCTGTCGTTCTTCATCGGCGGGCGCATCGATGCGCCGTCGTTCGAGGCGGCCATCCTGTCGGCGCGCAGCCATTTCGAGGATGCCGCACCGCCGTACCGCCCGCAGCACTGGAAGACGGCCTACGGCTCTTCCGGCACCATCCGCACCATCGCTGACATCATCGTCCGCAACAAGCTCGGTGATGGCTTGCTGTCTGGTGTCAGCCTCGATGCGCTGGCACGGCGCTTCATTGAGCTCGGCCACACCAGCCGCATCGACATGCCCGGCTTGCGCCCTGATCGCGCCAGCACCATCGTCGGTGGCCTGGCCATCTTGATCGGCCTGTTCCGCGAACTGGCCATTCCCGTCATGACGCCGATCGAGGCTGGCCTGCGCATGGGCGTGATGTGGGATTTGTACCTGCGTTCGACCAAGCGCGACCGCCGCGAACAATCGGTGCAGGGCTGCATGGAGAAATTCCATATCGACCAGCAGCGTGCCGGCCGGGTGGCCGAGCAGGCGCTGGCCATGTATGCGCAACTCAAGCCCACGTCAGACGCTTTGGTGAAATGCCTGCGCTGGAGCAGCCTGCTGCACGAAGTGGGCCTGGCCGTGTCGCAGACGGGCTACCACAAGCACGCATCCTACATCGTGGAAAACGCGGACTTGCCCGGCTTTACCACGCGCGAACAGAAGACCATGAGCCGCTTGATCCTGGCGCAGAAGGGCAACTTGCGCAAGATTGGCGAAGTGCTGTCCGACCCCGATTTCGCCAAGGCCGTGCTGGCGCTGCGCCTGTCGATTCTGCTCATGCATGCACGTATCGAAGCCGATTTCAGCGAACTGCGCCTGCGCATGAAGAGCCGAATTGAGCTCGACATCAAGCGCGGCTGGGTGGCGCACCATCCCACCGTGTCGTTCTGGATCGAAAAGGAGCAGGAATTCTGGGATGAGGTCGGCGTCGATTTCACCATCCGCGCCAGCGCCTAGGAGGTCATGCCGTATGCATGGCTTGATGTGTAGCAAGCAAGATTTCAAAAAAGAGTATATATTGTTTATATTATTTATTAGATTGGATAATCCATGACCAAAACCGTCCCCATGAAAAAAGCCGACAGCGCGCCCGTATCGATGTTCCCCACCAGCGCTTCGATCAATGCGGCAGCAGCCAAGGCCGCACCGGCCGCCAAGCCTGCCGCGAAACCGGTAGCCAAACCGGCAGCCAAGCCGGTGGCCAAGGCCGCCGCCAAGCCAGTGGCCGCCAAAGCCGCCGCTGCGAAGCCGGCAGCAGTCAAGCCCGTTGCCGCCAAGCCTGCGGTAGCCAAGGCGCCTGTCGCCAAACCGGCGGCCAAGGCCGTCGTGGCCAAACCGGCTGTTGCCAAGCCGGCCGCCAAGGTTGCTGCGAAACCAGCCGCCAAGGCAGTCGCCAAGCCGGTAGCGAAAGCCGCCGTCAAACCGGTAGCCAAAGCGGCCGCCAAGCCTGCGCCAGCGAAAAAAGCGCCTGTCGCCAAGGTCGCCGCCGTCAAGGAAAAAGCCCGCAAGCCGAAACTGGTGCGCGACAGCTTCACCATGCCGGAAGCGGAATACGAAGTCTTGGGTCAGGTCAAGAAAGCTTGCCTGAAGGCCGGTTTCGAAATCAAGAAAAGCGAATTGCTGCGCATCGGTGTGGCGCTGATCAGCCAGATCGACCTGGCCACCCTGCAAAACGTGCTGGCCGGCTTGCCGCAGCTGAAAACGGGCCGTCCGAAGAAGGATTGATGGTGCGAGCGGAGGGGCCGTCCCCCCGCTTGTCCGTTCTGGTTTACCATGGGGCCTGTGATAGTTCCCCCATGGTTGCCATGTCAGAAGAAATCAGTATTGAACGCGCCGGCTTCGTCGAGCGCGCCATCATCCGCCACCGCGCGGGCCAGTCCACCGATGCCATCGACCACGTCGCCGAGGAAATCCCCGTGGCGCTGGTCTTCAATGGCATTTCCCACGTCGTCATGATGGCCACCCCGCGCGACCTGGAAGCGTTTGCCTACGGCTTCGCGCTGACGGAAGGCGTGGTCGCTTCGGCTGCCGCCATCTTCGATTGCGAAGTGTTGCTGCGCCCTGACTCCGCCGAAGTGGCTTTGAACATCGCGCAGGAAGATTTCGTGCGCCTGAAGGACCGGCGCCGCCAACTGACGGGCCGCACGGGCTGCGGCGTGTGCGGCATCGACAGCATCGACATGCTCGACTTGCAGCCGCAAGCGCTGCCGCCATCCCTGATCCAGATCGACCTGCCGGCCGCGCTGGCGCGCGCGTCGAGCGGCTTGCGCGAACACCAGGCGCTGATGCAGGAAACGGGCGGCGTGCATGCGGCCGCCTGGTGCACGCCCGACGGCGATATCGTGCACGTGTTCGAGGATGTCGGCCGACACAATGGTCTCGACAAGCTGATTGGCCACCTCGCGCTGCACGATGTCGACATGCGGCGCGGCTTCGTGTTCCTGTCCAGCCGCGGCAGCTACGAGCTGGCGCGCAAGGCGGCGCGCATGCAGATTCCCCTGCTGGCGACCATTTCCGCCCCCAGTTCGCTGGCCATTTCCATCGCCACGCAGGCGCGCATGAAACTGGTGGGCTTTTGCCGCCAGGATGCTTTCGTCGACTACACGCCTGGCATCACGCTGTAAGCGGCGTTTTCACGGACGGCGCCGGCGAGTGTGGTAAATGCGCACGCTCTTCCCCTGACATTGACTTGCGTCATGGAAATGACATTCGGCTGTCATTTTCCTGACATATTAGACAAGTACGCTGGAGTCGTCTTGATCACAGGGGATGAAACCATGCAGAACATAGTCGCATCAAACGAAGCCAAGGCCCGGCCGGTCCAACTGGTGCTGAGCCAGGCCACTACCGCGGCGGAATTGCGCGAAGTCCAGCGTTTGCGTTACAAGGTGTTTATCGAGACCATGGGATTGAGCTCGCTGGCGAATGCCGATGGCCTCGACAGCGATGAGTTCGACGCGCATTGCGATCATCTGATCGTGCGCGATGCCGATACCCTGAAAGTGGTGGGCACTTACCGCGTGCTGAGCGCGGCCAAGGCGGCCAAGATCGGCCGGCTGTATGCGGAAAACGAGTTCGACCTGAGCCGCCTGAAGAACCTGCGCGGCCGCATGGTCGAAGCGGGCCGTGCCTGTATCCATCCCAAGTACCGGGGCGGCAGCGTGATCATGCTGCTGTGGTCTGGCCTGGCCGAGTACATGCGCCGCGAGCGCTGCGACTATCTGGTCGGCTGCGCCAGCATCAGCCTGGCCGATGGCGGGCATAACGCCGTCGCCGTGTACCAGGCGCTGGCGGAAAAGCACATGGCCCCAAGCGAATACCGCGTCACGCCGCACCTGCCTTTCCCCATCCACCAGGTGGAAGCGGCGCACAAGCCGCAAGTGCCGCCGCTGATCAAGGGCTATCTGCGTTCGGGCGCCTGGATTTGCGGCGAACCGGCGTGGGACCCTGATTTCGAAAGCGCCGACATGTTCATGATGATGCCGCTGGCGAATCTGGACGAGCGCTATGCGCGCCATTACGGCGTGGTGCCTGGCTGATAGCGGGAAGTGAGGACTGCAGCTGGCTGGCCAGCGCCTGCACGGCGCTGCGCCAGCCGGTCTGCGCGCTGTCGGGCGGCAGCAGTTCAAGCAGGAAGTGCAGCGGCAGCATGATCGCTTCGGGTTCGCCGATGCTGCCGTGGCGCCGCACGGCGTCGTGGTACAGGGCCAGGAAGGCGGCGCGCGCGGGCGCGTCGAAGGGCTGGCCGTCCGGCACGTGCCACAGGGCTGCCAGCAGGGCGGCGCGCACGGGGGCGCCGGCGTCGATGGCGCGGTGTTCGTCGGCGTGGCGCTGGCGCGCATAGGCGATGGCGTCGTGCAGCAAGTCGCCCAGTTGCGCATCGAGTGCGCGCCAGGCATCGCTGTCGCCATGGGCTTTCAACAGCAGGGCACCCGCCAGCACCTGGAAAATCAGGTCGCAGTCGGCCACGCCGCTGCGCCGCTGCGCTTCTTCCAGCGCCCCCAGGCAGGCATCGGTCATGGCGCGCAAGGCCGGCGCGCCGGAGCTCCCCCCGGCGCAGGCCAGGCGCGCCTGCAAGGCCCAGTAGCGTCCCAGCAGGGCCAGGCGCTGCGCCGTGGGCGCCAGCGCCACCAGCAGGTCGATATGCTGTTTTCCATCCTGCAGCAACTGGCGTCCCTGCGCCATATCCGGCACGGCCGGCACCTCGATGCCGGCGCCCGCATCGATGCCGCACAGGGCCGCGCCCTGGCGTATCTCCAATTCCGCCCAGTGCGCCAGCGCGCGCAAGCACACCTTGCCGTCGGCTGCGCTGTGCGCCGCCCGGTAGTGCTCGATGGCGCGCAGGGTGTTCTCCAGTCCCCCCAGGCCGGCGCGCGTGGCGGCCATGTTTTCGCGGATGTCGGCGCAGCCGAAGAAGCGCGCGCGCACGGCTTCCTCGATGCTGGCCAGCTTTTCCTCGATGGCGGCGCGGCGCGCAGGGTCGGCGCCCGCCAGGCGCGCATGCAGGGTTTCCAGGTCGGCCAGCAGGTGGCCGTGGTAGTGGTAATCGGGCGCCTGCCAGGGCCGGCTCTGGGTATTCGGGAAACGGTAACGGTCGTCGCCATACGCCTGGTAGGCGCCCCAGGTGTTCGAGGCGGGAAACTGCAGATACGCTGCCTCGCGCGCCAGGCGCACGGCGTCGCCGAAGTATTCGCCGCTCAGCATGGCGTGATAAAAGCTGTGCGCGAAGATGCTGGCCGCCTGGTCGTCGATGCGCCAGCCGGCCGCGATGACCGCCTGCGAGCCCATTTCAATGAAGGCCGTGGCCAGGCTGGCGGCCAGTTTCGACCACGGCGCGATGGCGTCCGGGCGCATGTCGCCCAGGTGGCAGCAATTGATGAAGACGAATTGCGGCACGCGTTTCAGCTTGCCCACCTGCGCCGCCGTCAGCCGCGTCTTCGGCCCCAGCACCAGGCCCGTATGGGCGATGCCGGGGCCGGCCACTTCGCCGTGGCCGGCCAGGTGGATGGCGAAATAGCGCTCGTCGAACAGGTGCACCAGCACGCGTTGCGCCTGCGGGCGCAGCAGCTCGCGCACCTGGTAGCCGTACGCGCGGAACATGCGCGCCACGTCCTGCGCTTCGGCTTGCGCGGCGGGCAGCTCGGGCAGGCCGGAATCGGTGTCGCCGATCACCAGCACACTGTTGCTGGGCGGGCTGGTGGCGGGTGGCTGTTCGCGCAGGCTGGCCAGCTGGCGCACCATGCCGATGCGCGTCGACAGCGGGCTTTCCTCGCTGCCTGCCTCGTCGCGCATCAGTTCCCACGGATAGATGGCGGCGCTCTGGTCGACGGCCAGGATCAGGCCGCGCATCTCGGGGATGGCCGCCTTCAGCCCATTCGGCAGCATCAGTTCGTACAGCGCGCGCGACAGGCCCGGCTGGTCGGTGGTGTTGTCGGTGGCGTCCATGATCAGGCCATCGACGGCCTGGCGCTGGTTCGGCTCCTCGTCGACGCTGTTGTGGGCGCGGTCCGTCAGCACGGTGAAGCGCAGGGCGCCGGAGAGGTCCGCGGCGACGATCTGCACGCGGCGCCAGCCATTGTCGCCGCTCAGGCTGGGCAGGATGCGCCGGTAGCCGCCCGGGCTGTGGCGGATGCGCCGCTCGAACGTGAAGCTGCCCTGATAGCGCGCCTCGGCCATGATCTGCTCGATGGCCACGGCGGCGGCGATGGCGCGCGCCTCGGATTGTTCATAGATGGCGATGTGGCCGATGCGGCACGCCATGCCCGCGTCTTCCAGGCGCCGGTTGGCGCTGCGCACGCCGTCGATCAGGGCCCGCGCGCACAGGGCGATGCTCAAGCCGCCATAGCCGGAACCGGACAACAGGCTGGCCACGCGCAAGCCGTGTGCGCCCATCGGCGGCGCAGCCGCATGGCCGGCGGCACGCACCTGCAGGCAGACGCACGCGTACTCGAGCAGACCGCCGGCAAAGGCGCGCGCCAGTTCGCCCGGCGTCAGTTCGCCCAGCGCACCCAGGCCGATGACGATGGCGCCGCCGGGCCGGCGCGCGGCATCGGGCTGCAGCACCACCAGGGCAGAGTCGGGACGCTGCGGGAAGCGCCCCAGTGCGTGGATTTCCTGCAGCTTGCCGGCCAGCAGGCGGTCCAGAAAACTCATGCTGCCGCGCAGCGACTCGTAGGCGTAGCAGCCGCTCATGACGGGTGCGTCGGCCGAGGCCATGCTGCCGTGGATGACGGATAGGCTCAGCTGCGGCGCGCGGCTCTCGACAGCGCTGGCGGGGCCGGCGGCGCCGAGGGCGGCGTCGAGCAGTTCCTGCGGCTGCGGGTACAGCGGCCGCGCATCGGGAGCGTATGCACGGAAGCGGGGCGGGTCGCCGCCAGGCGCGTGCGGCGGGCGCCGGGACAGGCCTGCGCCCTGGCCGTTGTCGAGCAGTTGCGCGATGGCCGGGTAGGTTTCTTTTTGCAGCAGCAGGTCGCCATGCGCCACCGGCAGGTAGCACGCTTCCACGCCGTCCGGCACCGCGCCTTGCCAGGCCGTGCGGCCATCGCCGTCCGGCGACCAGGCCGTCTCGATGCCGCCGTCGCGCAGGCGCAGCGCCACCGGCGTGTCGGCGCAGCCGGCCAGGTAGCTGCAATGGCGGGCATCGGGCGGGGCGGCCTCCAGCAAGGCCACGGTGGCGCGCGCCGCCGCCAGCGCTGGCGCCTCGGGCGCCTGCCAGCCGTCGGGCAGGCCCGCTTGCGCGTCGCCGGCGGCCAGTTGCGCCCAGGCGCCGCTGTCGAAATAATCGATGCTGCCCGCCACCTGCGGCTGCGGCCACGGCAGCATGTCCAGCACGCCGGGAAAGGCGCGCACGAAGCCGAGAAACTGGCGCCGCGTGTGCTTCCAGCCTATCCAGCAGGCCAGCATCCGCACCAGCGGATCGCGCCCCAGCAGCACTTGCACCATCGCTTGCGTGCCCCGGTTGGCCGTGCCCACCTGCAGCAGGCGGCTGCCGGGCAGGGCGCCGAAGCGCTGCCAGCGGTCCTTCAATGCCAGGCGCGCTACCAGCCCGCCCATGCCGTGGGCAAGGATGCGCAACGGTTGTCCGCGCTGTTCGGCGTCGTGCATGGCCTCGTCCAGCACGGGCAGGAAGGCGTTGCCGGAGTGCTGCAGCGACAAACGCCAGTCATACGTAAAGGGCCGCACTTCCTGGCTTTGCGCGAGAAAGCGGGCCAACGGCTCATAGCAGGATTCGATCCAGCCGGCGCTGACGATGTGCGGCTGGCCCACGGCCAGGCGCTCGATGCGCCCTTCGACCAGGTTGACGGGGTCGAACCAGATGCGGTTGCTGCCCACTTGCAGATGGCTGCCCATGATATCGGGCAGCAGCAGCACGATGGGGGCGTGCGCGCGCCGCTTCGGCACTTCGCCGCCGCGTCCCAGCGCGCCGTGCTCGATGCCGGCCAGCGGCTGGTAGGCGGTGTCGTCGCCCGTCAGCGCCTGCACTGCCGCCATGCCGGACGCTGCGCGCTCGAAGTAGTTCAGGTGGTGCGTCTGCGGCCCGCGCAGCAACAGTTGCCGCACCGGCGTGCTGCGCGTGGCGCCGCCCGCCATCGAGGCGCAATTGACCACCAGGTCGTTCTGCCCGCCGTACAGCTGGTCGCCGAGGCAGTCGCCCAGCCAGCCCAGCAAGCCATCGCCGCTGCACGCGCCGGCCAGCACGTGCAGCGGGCTGGCCACGCGCACGTCAGGCGCGTTGAGCAGCGCCACCAGGGGCGAGTCGGGCATCATCGCTTCCAGGCCAGGCAGGATGCGCGCGTCGCAGCGCTGCTGCACCAAGGCCAGCAGGAAGGCCATGCCGCCATCGGGTACATCATCCTGCGGCAGCAGGTTGCACATCACGCTGGCCCAGCGGTCGAGCCGGCCCGACATCAGGGTGGTGCCGCGTGCCGGGCAGGCCACGCGTACGAAGCGGGCGATGCGGATGGCGCGCGTCTTCAACTCCTCGCCCAGTTCGCGCAGGCGCGCCGCATCCGCGTCGTGGCCGCCGCGCCCGCCTAGCTGCGCCTGCGCCGTGAAGTGTTCGATATCGTGGCTGTTGAACGCTTCGCCGCCCACCGTGTTTTCGCTCAGCCGTTCCAGGCTGTCGCCAGCCAGGTCGACGGCGCCGCGGCTGTCGATGCGCTGCGCGCGCGCCAGCAATTCGCCCACCAGGCCGCCGCGCGAATGGGCCAGCAGATGCAGCACGGCGCCGTGCGGAAGCTGGCGCACGAGCGCCAGTGCGTTCTCGATGGGGCTGTCGCTGAGGCTGCGGTGCTCGTAGCCGTAGATGCGGTTGCCGTATTGCGCCGCCAACTGTGGCGCCAGGCCGTTGCGCCACAGGCCGCCAAAGCTGCGCTGGGTCGATGACGCGGTGCCATGCAATAGCAGCAGCACCGGTTCCGGCCCGGCGGGCAGGCTGGCGACGGCCGTCATGCTGCCCGCTTCGATGCCGCAGCGGTACAGGCCCAGGCGCTGTTCCAGCTGGCGGTCCTGGAAGGCGCCCGCCGCCGCCAGCGCCGTCATGGCGGCGGCGCCGCAGCGGTACACGCGCACGGCCCGCAGCATCCAGGCACCCAGGCCGTCGCGGCTGGCGCCGGGCGGCGGGCGCGCCGCCTGCGGGCGCAAGGCCAGTCCCACTTCGATGCTGGCGGGCGCACCGTCGCGTGCCGCCGTGGCCGGCCCCAGATAGCGTGGCAGGTCCAGGCTGCTCGCCAGCAGCGAACTGCCATCGCACAGCAGCAATTGCACCACGTCGGCCGGACCGATATCGAGTGCGGTGCGGCAACTGCCGATGCCGCGCGCGCCCGACAGCACGTGGGTCTCGCTGTGCCAGCCGGGCGCGGCGGGGCAGTCGCCGGCGTCGGCGAGGGGATCGCGCGTGAGCGTCAGGCGCAGCACGGGCGGTGCAAGAGGGTCGCTGGACATGCGGTTGGGATCACTGGTTAAAAGCTGACCTTGATGCCTGCGGAGACTATGCGTGTTGTGTCAGATCAAGTTTGAGTGGAAATGCTGGCTGGCAGGGGGAATGCGGAGTGAAAGCGGGGAGGGACGCTGGAGCGGATGGGCAGAGAAACGGTCAGCATGGTTTGGGCTGGGTCTCTTCGCTATCGTGCTCGGATGTGCTGCGGTGAGCGAACTACGCGAATTGCATGGCAAAAGTTCATGGCGCCGGGAACCTGGGTGCCTGGCATGGCATTACAACAGCGGGTCATTCAATGGACTGGCGTGGCGGACAGTTCCTTCAGTTCGCGGATGGTGATGTCCGATTTTTCATGCATGCGCAATAAAATCGTTGCACCGACCGACAGTTTGCCGTGACGAATCTTGCTGATGATGGGAGGCTGGACTTCCAGAACACGGCACAGTTCCGCATCATTTTTCAGGTTCATCTTCTCGATCAGGGTATCGAGCAGCTTGTTGGGCACAAAACTCGATGGTTCGAGCGCACGCGCCCGGTTCATCGCTTCAATCATTTCCAGCTTCTTTTGCCGAACGTTCATTTACTCCTCCTTCAGGTTATGCAAGGGACGAGACCACTGTATGTGGTCCCAGCTATAGTTCGTCATCGCAGTACGGCTGTCCGGGTGACGTGATACCATTCGCGTTACAACATTGATAACCAGGCAAGTGTTTTCAATAATACTACGATAACAAAACTTGTGAAAGATGGTCAGTTAAATTAACTGATTGTTTGATCAATTTGGTCGACGATTGTTGTATTTTGTAAGCCGTTTTTCGTCAGGATCATGGTTCTGTCCGCCATTTCGGCGGCGGCCAGCGAATGCGTGACCATGATCGCGCAACTGCCGTTGGCCTTGATTTCGGCGCGCAGCAATTGCAGGATGCTGTGTGCCGTATCGGGATCGAGGTTGCCGGTCGGCTCATCGGCCAGCACCAGCGCCGGCTTGTGCACGAGCGCGCGGGCAATGGCCACGCGCTGCATTTCGCCGCCGGACAATTGCTGCGGAAAGTCGCCGCCGCGTCCGCCCAGGCCGACCGCTTCGAGCATGCTGGCGGCACGCTCCTGGGGCAGTCCGTTGAGCAGCAGCGGCAGGGCCACGTTTTGCAGCAGGGTCAGGTGCGGCAAGACGTGGAAGGCCTGGAATATAAAGCCCATGCGGGCGCGACGCAGCCGGGTGGCGGCGGCGTCATCGAGGCTGGACATGGCGATGCCGTCCACCAGGATAGGGTGCGCTTCGGCACCCGCATCGGGCGTATCGAGGCCGGCGATCAGGTTCAGCAAGGTCGACTTGCCGACGCCCGAGTCACCCATGATGGCAATGAATTCCCCTGCCTTGAAGCGGCAGGAAATGTTGGCCAGCACGGGACGGGCATGGGCATAGGACTTCGACAGATGGCGCAATTCGAGCATGGTGTTAACGGCTATCGTAAAGGGAGGCACGCGGGGGAGAGGGGGGCCTGGGAACTGCAAAGGGGCGCGGATTGATTGGCCGGCAATGTGTAGTATACGACAGGATTATCATTTTTGCTGGGTAATACCCATTTTGTGTACGTACTGCTCGTTTGAGCTTAAGTTACCTGTCGCACGGCTGGCTTGTGCGGATTCCGCTATGATGGGAAAAAGTCATCGGAAAAGGCGCCCGCAAACCGCTGTGGCAGGGGCGGCGCCCGGTGGCTGACCGTGCAAGCCCTTCGTGAACCTTGATAGACGACGCCAGCCCATGACCATGCCACTCGCGCAACAGCAGTCAGATTTGTCTCCCGCCAGCAACGTCCGAGTGGCCTGCGCCACTCCTGCCACGATAGTCGAGATCAGCAGCGGCTTGCTGGCGCGCGAGGCCTGGACCTCGCCCAAGTACCTGTACGACGCGCTGGGCTCGAAACTGTTCGAAGCCATTTGCGCCTTGCCCGAGTACTATCCGACGCGCACCGAGGCGGCCATCTTCGCCCGTCACGGCGCCGAGATCGCGCACGCCGTGGGGCCGGGCAGCACCCTGATCGACCTCGGTGCGGGCAATTGCGCCAAGGCCGCCAGCCTGTTCCCCCTGTTGCACCCGGCCCAGTATGTGGCTGTGGATATTTCCTATGATTTCCTGAGTGAATCGCTGAGCCGGCTGCAGCAGCGCTTTCCGCATATCGAGATGACGGGCCTGGGCCTGGATTTCTCCAGCCGCCTGGACTTGCCCGACAGCGTGCGCGAGGTGCGGCGCCTGTTCTTCTATCCCGGCTCGTCGATCGGCAATTTTGCGCCTGAGCAAGCGACCGCCTTTTTGCGCCGCCTGCGTGCGAATGCGGACGGCGATGGCGGCTTGCTGATCGGCGTTGACCTGATCAAGGACGACGCCATCCTCGACGCCGCCTATGACGATGCGCTGGGCGTCACGGCCGCCTTCAACCTGAACATGCTGCGCCACGTGAACGGTCTGATCGGCGCGGACTTCGACGTGCGCGCCTGGCAGCACCACGGCTTTTTCAATGCCGACGAGCGCCGCGTCGAAATGCACCTGGAAGCGCGCAGCGAGCAAGTTGTCCATTGGAAAGGTGGCCAGCGGCGCTTCGCGAAAGGCGAACGCATCCATACAGAAGACAGCTACAAATACACCCGTGCAAGCTTCGTCGGCTTGCTGGAGCAGGCGGGGTTTTCCACCGTGCAAGTCTGGACGGACCCGCAGCAGTGGTTTGCCGTGATTTACGCGCGCGTCATCAGGGACTAAGAAAAGATGCTGATCGATCATTACAACAAGGTGCGCCAGCACTCGCTGCGCCTGGCCGAACCCTTGTCCGACGAGGATTGCGGCGCCCAGTCGATGCCGGACGCCAGTCCCGTGAAATGGCATCTGGCGCATACCACCTGGTTTTTCGAAACGTTTATTCTGGAAAGCATGGAAGCGGCGTTCACGCCATTCCACCCCGCCTTTCGCGTGCTGTTCAATTCCTACTACAACGGCGTGGGCGAGAAGCATCCGCGTGCCCAGCGTGGCTTGCTGACGCGCCCCGGCATGGCGCAAGTGCGCGCCTACCGGATCGATGTCGATGCGCGCATCACCCGCCTGCTGGCGGGCGAACTGGCGCGCGACGAGCGCGAACGCCTGACCATGCTGCTGGCGCTGGGCCTCGAACATGAGCAGCAGCACCAGGAGCTGCTGTTGACGGACGTCAAACACCTGCTGGCGCAGAGCGCCCTGTTTCCCCCTTATCTTGACAACGCCGCGCCGCCAGCGCCGCAAGCTGCACAGCCCACCGCCTGGCTCGCGTTTGACGGCGGCCTGGCGCAGATCGGCCATGCGGGCGATGGTTTTTGCTTCGACAATGAATTGCCACGCCATCCGCAATACGTGGCGCCGTTCGAGCTGGCCAGCGCGCTGGTGACGAATGGCGAATTTCTCGCCTTCATCGAGGCGGGCGGCTACCGCACGGCGCACCTGTGGCTGGCCGAAGGCTGGGACTGGGTGCGCAGCCAGCAACTGGCATGTCCGCTGTACTGGCAGTGCGATGACGCCGGGCACTGGCAGGAATTCACTTTGTTCGGGCTGCGCCCGCTCGACCTGCAGGCGCCGGCCACGCACCTGTCGCTGTTCGAAGCGGACGCGTATGCGCACTGGGCTGGCGCGCGCCTGCCGACGGAAGCGGAGTGGGAAGTGGCGGCGCAGGGCGTCGCCGTGCAAGTGGGGCAACTGCATCCGGCCGCCGGTGCGCCGGGCGCGGGCTTGCGGCAAATGTTTGGCCATTGCTGGCAGTGGACCAGCAGCAGCTACGCGCCATATCCCGGCTACCGCACGGCGCCCGGGGCGCTGGGCGAGTACAACGGCAAGTTCATGCTGAACCAGTATGTGCTGCGCGGCTCGTCATGCGCCACGCCGGCTGGCCATGCGCGCGCCAGCTACCGCAATTTCTTCCCGGCTGGTGCGCGCTGGCAATTTTCCGGCATCCGACTGGCGCGCCAGGTGGAATAGCTGAACTAGTTCAAGCGCGGTGTGGAGGTTGGCGCAGGGCGAGGCGGCGCCTTGGCGACGGCGTTCTGTTCCAGCTTGAACTGGCTGACGAGGGTTTCCAGTTCGCCTGCCTGTTCATGCATGGCCGCCGCCGCTGCGGCTGCCTCCTCGACCAGGGCCGCGTTTTGCTGCGTCGTCTGGTCCATCTGCATGATGGCGGCATTGATCTGCTCGATGCCTTCGCTTTGCTCGTGGTTGGCGACGCTGATTTCACCGACGATGGCGCTGACCCGGCCCACGCTGGCCACCACTTCATCCATCGTGGCGCCTGCCTGGCTGACCAGCTGCGCGCCCTGTCCGACGCGGTTGACGGAGTCGGCAATGAGTTCCTTGATTTCCTTGGCCGCCGCCGCCGAGCGCTGCGCCAGGTTGCGCACTTCGGTGGCCACCACGGCAAAGCCGCGTCCCTGTTCGCCGGCACGCGCCGCTTCGACCGCCGCGTTCAGGGCCAGGATATTCGTCTGGAAGGCGATGCCGTCAATGACGGCGATGATGTCGACGATTTTGCGCGAGGACGCATTGATGGCATCCATGGTGCCGATCACTTCCGCCATGGCCGTGCCGCCGCGGTGGGCGATGGTTGATGCCGAGCGGGCCAGGCTGTCCGCCTGGCGCGCATTGTCGCTGTTGCTGCGCACGGTGCTCGTCAGTTCGATCATCGACGAGGCCGTTTCTTCCAGCGCGCTGGCCTGGGCTTCCGTGCGGGCCGACAGGTCGGCATTGCCGCTGGCAATCTGGCTCGACGCCACGGCGATGGTGCCCGTGCCGCCACGCACTTGCCCCACGATGGTGGCCAGGTTGGTATTCATATCGCGCAGCGCCTGCAGCAGCTGGCCCGTTTCATCCTTGCCGTCGGCCACGATTTTACTGCTCAGGTCGCCTGCGGCCACGGCTTGCGCCACGCGCAGGGCATAGGCGATGGGCGTGGTGATCGAGCGCGTGACCCACCAGGCAAAGAGCACGCCCAGCAGCAGGGCGACCGTGCCCAGGCTGGCCATCAGCATATTCGCTGCTGTAATATTATGCTGGATTTGCTGGCCGCCATGCACGACCACTGCGCGCTGGATTTCGTTCAGTTGGTTCACCGTCTTTTGCAAGCGGTTCAGGGCGGGCAGGGTATCGTCGCGCACATGCACGGCCGCTTCCGCGCGTTGTCCTGCCACCAGCAGCTTGTCGGCCTGGCTGAACGAAGCGACATAGGCTTTGCGCTGCTGCTTCAGGGTAGCCAGCAGTTCCTTGCCTTCAGGCAGCACGATCAGACGGTCGAGGATGACCAGCGCATCGCTGATGGTGGCCTTGTTGGCATTGATTTCGCCGTGGATGGCGTTGGCGCGGGCCGGATCTTCATGGATGAACAGTTCCAGCACCAGCGCCGCGTTCGAGCGCGTGGTGCTGCGGATGGTGGCGATGGCGTCGGCCTTGGCCCAGTCCTTCTCGATGATGGACTCGCTGAGCGCGCCGATTTTATCCAGACGCAACAGTCCCGTACCCACCAGCACTGCCATCAGCAGCAGCACCACGCCAAAGCCCGCACCCAGGCGCACGCCTATCTTCATATCCGTCAATTTCATACTGATTCCCTCGGTAGCTAATGATCTGTCTCCGGTGGTCTTGTTATGCATCGATTATACGGTCGGCGATACCTGATTTGCACTACTAATTGCCCAATAGAAATGAAAAAGCGGCACGGCGATCAAGCCGTACCGCTTTTTCTCCCTATGAGGGATGCCCGAGTCGTGCTCAGGCGGCGCTGGCCGCCACGTCGGCTGCTGTTGTTTTTTCGGCGTCCGTCTGCGCGATGCGGCGGTTCACGGCCGACAAGACAGCCTTGAACGAGGCGGTGACGATATTGCTGTCGATGGCGGCGCCGAACAGGGTCGGGCCGTTGTCGAGGCGCAATTCCACGTAGCAAGCCGCTTGCGCGTTGGCGCCCGAGCCGATCGAGTGCTCATGGTAATCCATCAGTTTGATGTCCAGGCCCAGCGCATTGACGAAGGCGTCGATGGGGCCGTTACCGCCGCCTTGCAGGGCCAGCGGCGTCTGGCGGTGCGACAGGCTGATGTCGATCTGCACGGATTCATCGCTGCTGGTGTCTTCCACCATGCGGTGCGAAGCGTAGGCGTACGGCGCCGTCTGCTCAAGGTATTCCTTCTGGAAGATTTCGTGGATATCCTGCGCGGCGATTTCGCGGCCCGTGGCGTCGGCCACGGCTTGCACGGCGCGCGAGAATTCGATCTGCAGGCGGCGCGGCAAGACCAGGCCGTATTCCTGTTCCAGCAAATACGCCATGCCGCCCTTGCCGGACTGGCTGTTGACGCGGATCACGGCGTCGTAGCTGCGGCCCAGGTCGGCCGGATCGATGGGCAAGTACGGCACTTCCCAGATGCTGTCCGGTTGTTGCTTGGCAAAACCTTTCTTGATCGCATCCTGGTGCGAGCCGGAGAAGGCCGTGAAGACCAGGTCGCCCGCATATGGGTGGCGCGGGTGGACGGGCAACTGGTTGCACTCTTCCACGCACTTGCGCACGGTATCGATGTCGGAGAAATCCAGGCCCGGATGCACGCCCTGCGTGTACAAATTCATCGCCAAAGTGACCAGGTCGACGTTGCCCGTGCGCTCGCCATTGCCGAACAGGCAGCCTTCCACGCGGTCCGCGCCCGCCATCACGGCCAGCTCGGCCGACGCGACGGCCGTGCCGCGGTCGTTATGCGGATGCACGCTGATGATGATGGAATCGCGGCGCGCCAGTTTGCGCGACATCCATTCGATCTGGTCCGCATACACGTTGGGCGTGCTGCATTCCACGGTCGATGGCAGGTTGATGATCATCTTGTTGGCCGGCGTCGGCTTCCAGATGGCGCTGACGGCGTCGCAGATGTGCTTGGAGAAATCGAGTTCCGTGGTGGAAAACGATTCCGGCGTGTATTCAAAGCCCCATTCCGTTTGCGGATGCTGCGCCACCAGCTGTTTGACCAGGGTGGTGCCGGTGGTGGCGATCTGCGTGATTTCTTCGCGCGACATGCCGAACACGACCTTGCGGAACACGGGCGCCACGGAGTTGTACAGGTGCACGATGGCGCGCTTGGCGCCGACCACCGATTCCACCGTGCGGCGTATCAATTCTTCGCGCGACTGGGTCAGCACGATGATGGTGACGTCGTCCGGGATGCGCTTTTCATCCACGAGCTTGCGCACGAAGTCGAAATCCGTCTGCGATGCCGATGGGAAACCCACTTCGATTTCCTTCAGGCCGATGGCGATCAGCATCTCGAAGAAGCGCAGCTTCTTTTCCGCGCTCATCGGCTCGATCAAGGACTGGTTGCCGTCGCGCAAGTCGGTGCTCATCCAGATAGGCGGTTTGCTGATGATCTGGTTCGGCCATTGACGGTCGGTCAATTTGACGGGAGGAAAGGCGCGGTATTTGGAAGCTGGGTTTTGCAACATCATGATCGGGTACTCCTGAAGATAGGGGGGAAATCAATGGTTGTGGCGCAAGCTTGCCGGGCGGCCACGCAACACTAGGCCAGGCAAGCGGTCGGTAGTTTTAGCAGGCAAAACAGGGCAACGGCGCCAGCGGTGGCGGTCGCGTCAGAAGTTACGGGTGTAGCGGGGGATGGTGCAAACATCATCAAACCTTCCAGGGTTTTTGAAACACGCCGGCGTGTGGCCAGGCGAAGCAATGCGGCAAACTTATGCGCGTGCTAGCAGTAGTCGCGATAGCGACAGCAGGGAAGGGGAGGAATGTTTGAAGGAGGACATGCACTTAATGTAAGGGAAGTGGGGCCGGGCTGTCAAGCATATTTCGGCAGGGAACGATGCTGCTGCCATGCCGCAGCTCGACTTATTGTTCCTGCGCAACTTACTTTTCTATCATTATTGAATAATGCAGTTTCCGTCTGGCGACCTGTGTCGCCCGCCCTGCTTTGGAGCTGCCAGCATGGAATCGTTGCTGAAATACTATGAACTCGAACTGGATATGTTACGTACGCATCAGCAGGAATTCGCTGCGCGCTATCCCGGCGTCGCCGGTGCACTGGGTCTGACTGGCAACAGTTGCCAGGACCCGCATATCGAGCGCCTGATCGAGGCATATGCCTTGTGCAATGCCCGCACGGCCAAGAAGATCGATGACGCACGCCATGTTTTCACCGAGTCCATGCTGGAAGTGAATTTTCCACACTACCTGAGGCCGTTTCCCGCGTGCTCGATTGCCCACGTGGACGCCAGCGGCGTGCCGGGCCAGGCGCGCGACGGCATCGATATCTTGCCGCGTGGAACATTGATGCATGCACCGCCATACCAGGGCGTCGTCTGCAAGTTTCGCACCGCCTATGACGTGGTGCTGGCGCCGCTCAGCCTTGCCGGCGCGCGCTTCGTTCCCGTGATGGATGTTGCTGCGGCGGTCAATTTACCGTCCGATATATCGACTGCGATCGCCATCGATATCGTCTCCACGTCGGCCGCCGGTACGCTGGAGCAATTGAGGCTGCCGGCCGTGCGCGTCTTCATCGATGGCACGCCATCGCTGACGGCCACCTTGCGCGATGCCCTGTTTTTGCATGCCGCGTATGCCTGGATCGAGGCCGGCGGCGTGCAGTTGCCGCTGGCGCAAGTACCGCTGCGTGCCGTCGGTTTTTTGCCGGAGGAGGCGCTGTTGCCGCGCAAGCCGGGTTCCCACCGTGCCTACTGCCTGCTGACAGAATACTTCGCCTGCCCTGACAAATTCCAGTTCTTTGATATCGACCTTGGCCAGATCACACCGCTGTTGCCGCCTGGATGCCAACGCTGGACCTTGCATCTGGGCCTGCGGAACATCGCTGCCAGCAGCGCTGGCGCACGCCTGCTACGGTCTGTATCGGCAAGCAATTTGCTGCTTGCCTGCACGCCGGTGATTAATTTGTTCCAGCAGGCAGCAGCGCCGATCCGGTTGACGCAAATGCACAGCGAGTATCCGCTGCTGGCCGAGCATAAATATGCGCACGCGTATGACATTCATAGTGTCGATGCCGTGCGCTTGGTGCGGCAGGGCGCCCATGCCGGCACGCTGACGCACTGCCAGCCGTTTTATGCCATGCGCCATGGGCAGGCTGGCGGCGCGCAGAGCCGTTACTGGGTGGCGCGGCGCGATGAGGCGCGGGCGCTCAGCCATCCCGGTTACGAAAGCAGCCTGGCGTTTGTCGACGGCGACGAGGACGATACCTATGCCGGGATAACGACGGTATCGGTCGATCTGACATGCAGCAATCGCAACTTGCCGAGTGCATTGCCGGTCGGTGCTCCGGATGGCGATCTGCGGCACGAGGGGCCGGCTGGCGCGCTGCCGGTGCGCCTGTTGCGCCAGCCGAGTCCGGCGTATCGCTTTAAAGCTGACTTGCCTGCGCAAGCCCGTTTGCTGGCATTGTTGTCGTTGAATCATCAGTCTTTGCAGGAGGATGGTCTGGCGTTGTTTCAGGAAATGCTGGCGCTGCATGATTTGCCTGCTTCACTCACGTCACAACGGCAAATTCAAGGTATCCAGGCCTTGACGCAGCGCGCCAGCAGCACCTGGATGCCCGACGCCAGTGGCGGCGTGCTGGTATTTGGCATCGACGTCTTGCTGACGGTGGATGAAGAGGCCTACGTCGGCAGCGGCCTGCATGTCTTTGCGCAAGTGATCGAGCATGTGCTGGGCATGTATGTTCATGTCAACAGCTATTGCCGTTTGTTCGTCATTTCGCACAAAAGTGGGAAGGAGTTGCTGCGATGCCCGCCCCGCAATGGCCAGCAAGCACTGGCGTAATCGCGCTGCTGTCCCAGGCGCCATACCGTTTTGGTTTCTTTCAGACCGTGCGCCTGCTCGAACGCTGGCTATGCCGGCAGGGCGCGTGCGCCGATTCCGCACTGCACGATGGCTTGCGTTTCCATCAGAGCGTTGCGCTGGCGTTTCCCGCCTGCGAGATAGAGGCGGTGTGGCATGACGGCGAGCATGGCCGCCTGCACCTGCGGCCCAGTTTCATGGGCTTGCTGGGTGTGAATGGCACCTTGCCCCTGCACTATACGGAGCGGCTGGTGCGCCAGGAGCGTGCCACGGGCAATGCCGGCGCGCGAGCCTTTCTCGATGCCTTGGCGCAACGCGCGCCCGTGCTGTTTTATCAGGCCTGGGCCGGCAGTCGGATCGAGTGCCAGGTCGACGCAAGCGGCCGCCCCGGGTTTTTGTCATTACAGCTGGCGCTGGCTGGCGCTTGGCCGGCGCGCCTGGCAAGCACCGGTGCGCTGCCGCCGGAAGCGCTTGCTTACTACGCTGCGGCACTGCGGCAGCGGCCCGTCAGCACCGAGTTGATGGCCGATGTGCTGGCGGATTATTTCGGCGTGCCCTTGCGTATCGAGTCCTTCGTCAGCACCTGGCACGTGCGCCCAAGCAATGAGCATTCCCTGCTCAATCGCAGCAATGTGAGCCTGGGGCAGGGCGCCATGCTGGGCGCGCGCTGCCGGCGCCGGGACTTGCGCATGCGCCTGTACCTGGGGCCTTTGACTCGGGCACAGTTCGACGATTTTCTCCCCGGACATTCCGCTGCGCTGGCCTTGAAAAACATGTTGAGCCTGTTTGGCTTGCCATGCATGCAATACGAAATCCGTCTGATCCTGCGCGCTGCCGACGTGCATGGCAGCAGCCTGACGGCCAGGGTGGAGCAGGGCGCAGCGGGCCTGGGGCAGGGCGCGCGCTTGCTGAGCGAAGAGGCCCGCCGCGACTGTGACGCCATGTGCTACGACATCCGATTTCCCGGTGCCGCTTGATGCGCCGCAATTGGCAGCCGGCAAATGTATGAATACTGATGAGCTGGGAGCGAGGCGTATCGGCACTGGGGAGATGGAATGGAGAGCGCGGACGAATTCATGCAGTTCATGCTGGCGGCGAAGGAACTGAACGCCCATCACCGGCCATTGCGCCTGCGGCTGGCGTATGCGGACGGAATCAACGACGATGTGCTGTTACCGCAGCAGGTAGATGGGCGCGAAGCCATTTGCGCCGGCCTGGAGTACCGCATACGTTGCGTCTCGCTCGATGCGCAGTTGCCGCTCAAGCAGTTCATCGGTGTTCCTGCCGAGTTGCAGATCGTTACCGACGCAGGGCAGTTGCGCAGCGTGTGCGGCATCGTCGCGCAGGCCTCCGCTGGATTGAGCGATGGCGGCCTCGCCACTTACCAGCTGGTGCTGCACGATGCGCTGACCTTGATGGGAAAACGCCGCAATACGCGTGTGTTCCGCGGCAAGACGGAGCTGGAGATCGTCGAACTGCTGATTGCCGAATGGCGGCTGGGCAATACCATCATCGGCGCCACGTTTGCTTGCGAAATCGATCAGGCCTTGGCCGGGCGTCACTTTCCGGCGCGCGAACTGACCATGCAGCACAATGAATCCGATGCCGCATTCATCCGGCGCCTGCTGCGGCGGCGCGGCATTTCCTGGGTCATCCAGCCTGGCGCCGCACGGCATGGGACATCCGACGCCATGCCGTCGCATGTCTTGTTGCTGTTCGACGACGCCAGCCGCCTGCCGGAGAACGTGGCGCCTGTCATCCGCTACCACCGGGCGGACGCCACCGAAGAGAGCGATACCATCACGGCCTGGGGTGCCGTGCGCACCCTGCAGGCAGGCAGCGTGGGGCGGCATAGCTGGGATTATGCGGCGCCGCGCAACCGCCAGTTCATGCAGACGGATGCGGATGGCATGGCGGACCAGGGTGCCAGCGGCAATTGCCTTGCAGCCAGCCTCGACGACTATTTCGTGGCGACGCCGCACATGGGCAATGACGCAGAAGATTTTCGCCAGCTGGGTTTGCTGGCGATGGCGCGCCATGACGTGGAAACCAAGTGTTTTCATGGCGAGGGCGTCGTGCGTTCACTGTGTGCCGGCCAGCAGTTCAGCCTGGAAGGTCATCCGGAAATCGACCAGCATCGGCCAGATGCCCGGCGTTTCCTTGTCACGGCATTGGAAGTGCATGCCAGTAACAACCTGCCGCGCGCCCTGGATGCGCGCATCGCGCGTCTGTTCGCCGCCAGTGATTGGCTGGCGCAAGGCGCAACCTGGGTGGCAGGCGAGACGGGGCCGGAAACGCCGCGTTATCGCATGCGCTTCAGCTGCGTGCGTTCCAGCGTGGCCTTGGTGCCCGCATTCGATCCACAGCGCGATGTGCCACAGCCGCAGCTGCAAAGCGCCATCGTCGTCGGACCCAGCGGTGAAGAAGTGCATTGCGACGAGCAAGGGCGCATCAAGGTGCGTTTTCCTGCCACCCGCGCTGCCGACCATGCACATGCGCAAGGTTCCGGCGCCTCGGATACGGAGCGCGACACGGCCTGGCTGCGCGTCGTCAGCAACTGGGCTGGCGATGGACAGGGCAGCGCGCACCAGTGCGGCACCTTGGCATTGCCGCGCATCGGCTCGGAAGTGCTGATCGGTTTTTTGGCAGGCGACCCTGACCGGCCGATTGTACTGGGACAATTGTTCAACGCCGTGGCACCGCCGCCTGCACTCAGCAAGCGCGGCGCACTGCCGGGCAACCGCTACCTGGCGGGCCTGCGCAGCCGCGAAGTGCGCGGCCAGGGCGGCAATCAGCTGCGTTTTGACGACACGCCCAGGCAGATCAGTGCCCAGCTGGCCAGCGATCACGCCACCACTGAGCTCAACCTTGGGTTCCTGGTCGAGCCGCGCGCCGGCGGCGCTGGTCAGCAGCGCGGCGACGGATTCGAGTTGCGCAGCGATCACGGCGGCGCGATCCGCAGCGGCAAGGCGCTGCTGTTGTCGGCCTGGCGGCGCCTCGACGCGACAGGCAGCCAGTTATCCGCTGAGGAACATCTGGCGTTGATGCAAGAGTGCCTGGATCTGTTCAAATCGCTGGGCGAATACGCTGGCGCGCACCAGGCGCTGCCGGTTGACGTGGTGCCTGCCGCCGCCTTGAAAGAGGCGGTTGCTGGTGCCGTGGCGCCCGCTGCCAGCCTGACAGCGCCCGCCGGGCTGGCGCTGAGCAGCCCGAAGACCATCGTCAGCTACGCCGGCGTGAATGTCGACACGGTGGCGCAGCAGCATGTGCATGTGATCGCGGGCCAGCGCTGCAGCATGCAGGCCGGCGCTGGCGTTTCCGTGTTTGCCCACAAGGGCGGCATCACCCAGATCGCGCACCATGGGAAATTTCTCATGCAGAGCCAGTTTGACGAGATGCAGCTGAACGCCGCCAAGGCCCTGAAATTAACGGCCAATACCCGCATGATCGGCATGGCGCAGGATGAAATCACGTTCATGACGGCCGGTGGCGCCTATCTGAAACTGGCGGGCGGCAACGTGGAACTGGGTGGGCCGGGTGCGCTGACCATCAAGACCGACGGCCATCACTGGAATGGCCCGGCCAGCAGCAAGGCTGAACTGCCGAGCTTTGACGAGGGCGACCTGGGTCGCATGCCGCAGGTGCTTTCCGGCCTCGACGACAGTCCCGTCAGCGGCGTCAAAATCGTCGTGGATCGCGAGGATGGCTCGCAGCAAGTGGTCGATGCCGACAGCGAAGGCAAGGGCGCCGCCATCGTGGGCGACAGCCTGGAAAAACTCAAGGTGCGTATTTTCAGGCCGCGCGACTGAGCGTGGATATTGCGTTGTCCATCATTCACGGGAGTCAGGCATGAGCGTACACAGGCCCAAGGCGGGCTCCTTGCCCTTCGATGAAAGCAAATACCTGCAGATAGGCGAAAAAAACGGCTTGCTGCGCTTCGACCATGACACGCTGCCGATTACCACGCGCTTGCCCTTGCCGGGCATCATGATTTTCGTGCATGGCGTCAATTCCGATGGCGAGTGGTATGACGAGGCGGAAACAGGTTTGTGCGCGGGATTGAATGCACGTTTGCACCGGCGCCAGCATGATCCTGATCGCGGCGCGCAAGAGGGCATCGCCATGACGCCGGCCCGCTATCTGAAGCAGCTGACGCGCGACGGTTTCATCAATCCCCTAATGAAACCCAGAACCTTCATGGAAGGCGATGGCTATTCGCCCGTGATCCGCTTTCGCTGGGGTTATGCGGCCAATGACGAGGAGTTGCAGACGTATGGCGACGGCATATTCCTGAACGAACAGAATTACTGGGGTGGCGGACCGTTCGCCAACGGTTGTAGTTCGCTGCCGGACCTGTGGGGCGAAGGCTTGTCGGACCAGTTGTTTTTGTGGATGCAGATTCAGCACATGAATCCGACCAATGACAGACAGGTGTACGCCTGCCCGCCACGCCCGTATTTCGTGTTGGCCGCCTACCGCCTGGCGCGGTTGATCGAGGCCATCCGGAAAAAGCAGGCCGACGTGCCGATCACCATCGTGTGTCATAGCCAGGGCAATATGGTCAGCATGGCAGCGGCCTTCCTGGGTGAACGCCTGCCCAAGGTGGCGGACTCCCAAGGCAGGCTGTGGCCTTGCATTGCCGATAATTACGTGCTGTGCAATCCACCGTACAGCGTGGTGGAAAACAATATGGCGGAGAACTGGACGTCGTCGAATCTGAAGGCGGCCGACGGTAGCACGGGTCGCCAGACGGCCGCGGCGCGCATCGACACACTGGCCGCCTTTTTCGCCCTCATCGGCGAGCGGCGCGCCGCACAATGGCCAGCCGGGAAAATCGACCAGGCCATGAGCAGTGCGCACCACCCGTTCAAGGCGCAGCACGATATTGACAGTTATGGCCTGCGGGGCGCGACCGTGGGACGCGTGACCCTGTATTGCAATCCGCACGACCAGGTGATTTCCTCCTTGACGGTGCAAGGCATGGGCTGGCGCGGCCTGGCCGGCCCCGTGCTGGACAAGGGTGGCCTGCCAAAGAAAGACCGCCAGGGCAAGCTCGATCCGGGTGAAATCGCCAGAGCGGGCGGGAAGGGAATATTTACCCAGCGCGTGTTTGCCGAAGGTTTTCCTGTCGGCGTAAAAGGCGCGTACGACTACTGGGGCGATCATCGTCCTGCCATCGACTTTGGCAGCGACCATTTCTGGAATCCGCCTTCCATGATTTCCACGTATAGCGTGGCCAAGGGCCTGGAAGCGCAAGAGAACTGGCTGTTCCAGATACTCACCGTGGCGTTTGCGCCCATCGCCATTGTGGCCACCACCTTGATGCGCAAGCGTATCAATGCCTCGCCCGACAAGTACTGGAAAATCCCGCTGGAAGCGCCCGACCTGCCAGAGACCTTCTTCCCGCAGGCGAAGTTATTTGGCGCTATCTGCCCCAGCTTTGACATGGGACTGCATCCGCATGGCTGGGATCGCAACAAGGATGCCGCCCATCCGCAGGGCGACCCGTTCCATGGCGAGCGCGAGCTGGAGATACCGCGTGGCGGCCTGCATGGCGAAAAACAGCGCACCGATGCCGCGCGCGGCAACGAGGAGAGCGAAGCGGCACTGCAATACGAATACCACGCCTCCCTGCGCATGATGGCCAAGCGCGAAGGCAAGGTCGAGAAAGGCAAACACGTCACGGAAGAAGACCATCCCGAGACGGCGAGCGCGCAATACACAGCATGGCGCCAGCGGAAAATCCAGGCCGGCCTGGCCGGCAACGTGGGGACCTATGCCACCGATCACTCCACCATCCTGACCAACAGCGAGCATTCCAGAAAGGCGCTGGCGTATGACGTGGCCGTGGGCTGCTGCCATCTGTTGGAAACGGATTTGCGGGAGTTGAGGACGATGGCGGATTGGCGGTTTCTTGAGGGTTTTTTAGGTAATAACGAAATGAAAATGCTGCACAAATATTTTGCAAAAGGGATTTTTAAAGGTTTGTCAGCGTTAGCCTGGAGTGAAAGTTCTTCAGAAGGTTCGATGCCAGATAAAATAAAAAACTCACGAGAAAATAGCGCATCCTGAAATTTCATAAGAAATATTTAAATAAGGGATAGTAACCATGGCTAAAAATTTTATAGCTACTTCCATGGCGGCAATTATGGCAACGATGGGGCTATCGTCATGTATCGTCAAATCAGAATTAATTGTCGGAAAAAACAAGATTGACACTATGAATATCGGAATGCCATTTACTGCGCAAGTAGTGGGTGTGCAATGGTTAAATCCACTCCAACGTCAAGATTATCCTACTGAGTGGCAGCTGCTATGGACCCTTGGGAAAGTAAGACCTAATAAAAAAGATGACATGGTGGAACTATATCCGAAAGAATTTTCCGATGTCAGGTTTGTTTCGGATATCGCGCAATCAGAAAAAAGTAAAAGTGATTTTAGTGATTTTCATAGTCAGTACGTATTGGGGTTTATATTGAGATTTCATGGAATGTATTTTTCAAATCCCACCTATTTTTACAATGCCCATGACGTAAAAAACAAAATAGGCTGGAACGAACTGGCAGGCATCCATGTTGAATATGCGGTGCCGGCAGAGCGGCTTGATCCCATCCAGGCTGGCGATGTCCTGCGCGAGGAGATCATCGATACCTTTTCCATCGGCAACCCGAACTTCCCCAACTCCTGGACCAAGTCCACCCCGCCCGACGTGCGCGTGACGGCCGGCGGCGCGAATGCAGGCTTTGTGTCTCTGGCGGCTGCCCTCGATTACTTACAGGCGCATCCCGCTGAAACGGTGTGGGTGATGAGCTGGGATGCGCCCAGCTTTCCGAAAGATGAGCAGATCAATGAAAACATGGTCTTGCTGGTCCTGGCCGGTCCCCATTACAAGACGGAGCGCGATGCGCTGGCGTGGATAGGCTATCCGGCCACGCAGCAGGTCAGTGCATTTACGGCGCAGAAGGGCTTGCCGCCGCCCACGGTGCAGGCCTGGCAGGCGACGCTGGCGCAAGCGGCCGCGAATGGGCGCAAGAGTGAGGTAGATATCGGCTATGTGATTCACGATGCGAACAACACCCGGCCGGCGTCGCCTGACCGTATCGCCTACCTGGCGCAAACCTTGACGACTGAATTGCCGGCCTTCGATTTTCTCAAGCAAACCTTCAACACCCCGGCGCTACTGGGCGAAATGGGCGCCGCCACGGCCTTGACGAATGTGGCGCTGGGCATCGCGCAGGCGAATCACTTTGGCCAGAACGTGCTGGTGGCGGGCACCAGCGATGCCGGCCAGACGACCGGCGTGCTGATCTTGCCGCCGGCCAAGGTGCGCCCGATCGACCCCGTGAAACCGTGGTTCCGCGCGCGTGGCGGCGGCAATGCCTATCTGATGTGGTGGGGCATCCGGCATGCTTGGGCCACCCTGGATGCGGGACAGTTCAATGAACAGGGGTATTCGAAGTAGACAATGTCGCAGGCTCAGGTATAGCGCACTTGCGCTGCCTGGGCCGGCATGTCCTGCGCCATCCGCGCCAGGATGTTCTGCAGCATGGCCGCATCGGCGGGCAGGCGTGCCGCGAAGGCTGGCCAACCGCGCAGTTCCAGCTGTTGCGGCATGTCCACCAGGCCCGTGATGGCATCCCAGAAGGCATCCCAGTTCATGCCATACATGGAAGGAAAGGCCAGCGCGGCTGCCAGGCTGGCATGCAACTGGCGCGCGGTGTTGATATCGCTCAAGTCGATGGTCACCAGAGCTGGCCTGTTCACAGTATGCCCTTGAGCAAGTTCTGCAGGTTTTCGCGCATGCCGTCTACCACGGTCGCGTGCTGCTCCAGAATGGCGGGCGCATGCTTGAACGGCGCCGGATCGAGGTACAGACGCGGCAAGTCGGCCACGGCAACGCCGCGTGGGCCGCCGCGCAGGATGTCGTCCGCATGAATGTTGATCGAGTTGACGGCCGCCTGGATGCGTGGGGTGGCGGACGCGGCCAGGCAAGCGGCCAGCGCGGCATCGAGGCCGGCGCGCGCGGGCGCTTGCGGCAGCACGGGTGCGGCGATCTGTTCCAGCGGCGACATGTTGACGGCGGGTTTTCGGTAGGCGTACAGGGTATCGAGCGCCATCAGCCGGTGCGGGCCGCCGCGCTGCAGCCAGTCAAGGATGCGCGGCCAGGGCGTGCCCAGCAGGGCCGCCGCCACGCCCCATGCTCCTGCCACGGGCGAGCCGATATTCGCGTCGATCCAGGCGATGGCGGCCGGATTGCCCGTGTAGGCCAGCAAAATGGCGTTCGATGAGCGCAGCGCGGGCGCCTGCGTGGCCAGCACGGAAGTCAGCCAGGCGAGGGCGCCGTCGCCGGGGTGGCTGACCAGTTGCTGTGAAAAAGGGGCGCTCAGGGCGCGGCTGTCGGCAAATTGATGTTCTGACATAGTGGGAGCAAGTAAGAAGCCAGGTGCCAGTCTAGCAGCCGTGTGGTGGCAGAGTGCGGTGCACACGAACCTTGTCACCATAAACATTTAAGACTGTCTTCAGTGCCAGCGGCCCCGCTTGCGCTACAATCGGCTCTCCTTTGTTGCCACTGCCGCGCGCGGTTCTCACTCTCCACCATGTTCCCTAAACGCCTGACCCTGCTTGCCCTGGCCGCCTTTGCGCTGGCCGGCTGCGATACCACCGCCCCGAAACCCATACAAGTATTGACGCCACCGGAACCCATCGTCGTCACGCCGCGCAAGATCAAGATCGGCCTGGCGCTGGGCGGTGGCGCGGCGCGCGGCTTCGCGCACATTGGCGTGATCAAGGCGCTCGAATCGCAGGGTATCCACGCCGACATCGTCACCGGCACCAGCGCCGGCAGCGTGGTGGGCGCCCTGTATGCGGCAGGCAACTCCGGCTTCGCCCTGCAAAAGATGGCCTTCGACATGGACGAGGCGGCCATTTCCGACTGGGCCTTGCCCCTGTTCGGCAAGTCGTCCGGCGTGCTCAAGGGCGAGGCGCTGCAAAGCTATGTCAACAAGGCTGTCGGCGGCGTGCCGCTGGAAAAGCTGAAGATTCCGTTTGGCGTGGTGGCGACCGATTTGAAAAATGGCCAGCCGATCCTGTTCCAGCGTGGCAACACCGGCATGGCGGTGCGCGCCTCGTCGGCCGTGCCCGGCGTGTTCCAGCCCGTGACGATCGCCGGCCACACCTATGTCGATGGCGGCCTCGTCGCTCCCGTGCCCGTGCGCTTTGCGCGCGACATGGGCGCCGATTTCATCATTGCCGTGAATATCTCGTCACAAACGGATACGCAAAAGGCCATCAGCTCGATGGAAGTGCTGATGCAGACCTTCGCCATCATGGGCCAGCGCATCAACCAGTTCGAACTGAAGGATGCGGACGTGGTGATCCAGCCCAGCCTGGGCACCATGAAGGGCAACGATTTCAACAGCCGCAACCAGGCCATCCTGGCGGGCGAGCAGGCGACGTTTGCCGTCATGGCGCAGCTCAAGCAAAAGCTGAAAGCCAAACGCGAGCAGTAAGCGATCAGTAATCGATCGCGCCGCTGCGCATTTCGTATACAATTTTGATTCAACATAACAAGGATGCACCATGCAATCGAAACCGATTTTGACCCTGGACGACGTAAAGAAAATCGCTGCCGCCGCCGAAGCGGAAGCGGTCAAGAATAACTGGGCGGTCACGATCGCCATCGTCGACGATGGCGGCCACCTGCTGTGGCTGCAGCGCATGGATGGCGTGGCGCCGATCTCGTCGCACATCGCCCCATCGAAAGCCAAGACGGCCGCCCTGGGCCGCCGCGAATCGCGCATCTATGAAGAGATGATCAATGGCGGCCGCGTATCGTTCCTGAGCGCGCCGGAAATCGACGGCTTGCTCGAAGGCGGCGTGCCCATCGTGTTTGATGGTCACTACGTGGGCGCCGTCGGCGTCTCGGGCGTGAAGTCCGCCGAAGATGCGCAAATCGCCAAAGCAGGTATTGCTGCTTTGACGGCCTAAGTAGTCGCCGCAGTTGCAGAAGCAGCCGCCCCGCGCAAGCCGGGCGGCTTTTTTCATGGGGCGCAGGATTTATGCTGCTGCGCAAAAAATGCCGGGCCTTCTGTATTTTCTTCCTTGTGGAAAAGCTTCCTTTTGGTTATAATTCAAAGGTTTAGCCAATCACACATATACCGTAGCGACTACCCATCCCCTCATTCAAAATGACCGTTGAAACACCCTGAGTGCATCTGGCTCGGGTATCTAGGCGGTCGGTCTGACGTGGCGCAGCTACGGTAACTTTATCAGGAGTTGCCCTTGCCGCCATTTTTTTCTGGCCCTGCCGTTCCAGCCATATTAGCGCTTGCTGATGGAACGATCTTTAAAGGTTTTTCGATCGGTGCCGCCGGTCATACCACGGGCGAGGTTGTTTTCAACACCTCGATGACCGGGTATCAGGAAATCCTTACCGACCCAAGCTATTGCCGCCAGATGGTCACCCTGACCTATCCGCATATCGGCAATACGGGCGTCAATCCGGAAGACGTCGAGTCTTCCAAGGTTCACGCCGCTGGCCTCATCATCCGCGATCTGCCATTGCTGGCATCCAATTTCCGTTCCACGCTCTCCCTGTCCGACTACCTGAAAGCTGAAAATATCGTCGCCATCGCCGGCATCGATACACGCAAGCTCACGCGCATCCTGCGTGAAAAAGGTGCGCAGGGCGGTGCCATCCTGGTCGGCACGCAAGGCAATGAGCCATCCGCCGCGCAAGCGCTGGAACTGGCCCGCTCCTTCCCCGGCCTGGCCGGCATGGACCTGGCCAAGGTGGTATCAAGCAAGGCCGCCTACGAGTACCGCGAAACGGAATGGACCTTGGGCGAAGGCTACGGCCAACTGGCTGACGCGGACGCGAAATACCACGTGGTCGCCTTCGACTACGGCGTCAAGCGCAACATCCTGCGCATGCTGACGGCGCGCGGCTGCAAGGTCACCGTGCTGCCGGCGCAAGCCACCGCAGCCGATGCCCTGGCGCTGAACCCGGACGGCATTTTCCTGTCGAACGGTCCCGGCGACCCGGAGCCG
This sequence comes from Janthinobacterium sp. PSPC1-1, assembly GCF_049897625.1. NCBI lineage: Bacteria > Pseudomonadati > Pseudomonadota > Betaproteobacteria > Burkholderiales > Oxalobacteraceae > Janthinobacterium > Janthinobacterium sp. PSPC1-1. Next base: position 113,054 of record NZ_JAFCWP010000010.1, read on the forward strand.
TGCGACTACGCGATTGCGGCAACCAAGGAGCTGATCGAGAAGGGTATCCCGACCTTCGGCATCTGCCTCGGTCACCAGATCATGGCGATCGCTTCCGGCGCGAAGACCCTGAAGATGAAGTTCGGCCACCACGGCGCGAACCACCCGGTGCAAGACCTGGAAACGAAACAGGTCTTGATTACCTCGCAAAACCACGGTTTCGCAGTCGACGCGGCAACTCTGCCCGCGAATTGCCGCGTGACCCATGAATCGCTGTTCGACGGCTCCCTGCAGGGCTTTGCCCGCACGGACAAGCCGGCCTTCTGCTTCCAGGGCCACCCTGAAGCGTCGCCGGGCCCGATGGATGTTGCTTACCTGTTTGACCGCTTCATCAACTTGATGGCTGCGGAGGAGAAAAAGAAAAATGCCTAAACGTTTAGATATCAAAAGTATTCTGATTATTGGCGCTGGCCCGATCGTGATCGGCCAGGCCTGCGAATTCGATTATTCCGGCGCGCAAGCGTGCAAGGCGCTGCGCGAAGAGGGCTACAAAGTCATCCTGGTCAACAGCAATCCTGCGACCATCATGACGGACCCGGAAATGGCCGACGTCACCTACATCGAACCGATCACCTGGTCGGTCGTTGAACGCATCATCGCCAAGGAGCGTCCTGACGCCATCCTGCCGACGATGGGCGGCCAGACGGCGCTGAACTGCGCGCTGGACCTGTTCAACAACGGCGTGCTGGCGAAATATAACGTCGAGCTGATCGGCGCATCGCCGGAAGCCATCGACAAGGCGGAAGACCGTTCCAAGTTCAAGGACGCGATGACCAAGATCGGCCTCGGTTCGGCCCGCTCCGGCGTGGCGCACTCGATGGAAGAATCGTGGGCCGTGCAGCGCACCTTGGGTTTCCCGACCATCATCCGTCCATCGTTCACCATGGGCGGTTCCGGCGGCGGCATCGCCTACAACGAAGAAGAATTCGAAACCATCTGCAAGCGCGGCCTGGAAGCCTCGCCGACGAAAGAGTTGCTGATCGAAGAATCGTTGCTGGGCTGGAAAGAGTACGAGATGGAAGTGGTACGCGACAAGGCGGACAACTGCATCATCATCTGCTCGATCGAAAACCTCGACCCGATGGGCGTGCACACGGGTGACTCGATTACCGTTGCGCCGGCGCAAACCCTGACGGACAAGGAATACCAGATCATGCGCAATGCCAGTCTGGCAGTGCTGCGCGAGATCGGCGTCGACACCGGTGGCTCGAACGTGCAATTCTCGATCAACCCTGTCGATGGCCGCATGATCGTCATCGAGATGAACCCGCGCGTATCGCGTTCGTCGGCCCTGGCATCGAAAGCCACGGGTTTCCCGATTGCAAAGATCGCCGCCAAGCTGGCCGTCGGTTACACCCTGGACGAGCTGCGCAATGAAATCACGGGCGGCGCCACGCCGGCCTCGTTCGAACCGTCGATCGATTACGTCGTCACGAAGATTCCCCGTTTCACGTTCGAGAAGTTCCCGACCGCCGACCACCACCTGACGACGCAGATGAAATCCGTCGGCGAAGTGATGGCGATCGGCCGTACGTTCCAGGAATCGTTCCAGAAAGCCTTGCGCGGCCTGGAAGTGGGCGTGGACGGCATGAACGAAAAGACCAAGGACCGCGAAAAGATCGAAGAAGAACTGGGCGAGCCTGGTCCTGAGCGCATCTGGTACGTGGGCGATGCGTTTGCCCAAGGTTTTACTTTGGAAGAAGTGCACAATCTCACCAAGATCGACCCATGGTTCCTGATCCAGATCAAGGAAATCGTCGACCTGGAACTGTGGCTGGATACGCAGAAGCTGGACAACCTGGACAAGAACACCCTGTACAAGTTGAAACAGAAGGGTTTCTCGGACCGCCGCCTGGGCTTTTTGCTGCAGACGACCGACACGGCCGTGCGCCTGCAGCGTCATGCGCTGAACATCCGTCCCGTCTACAAGCGCGTCGACACGTGCGCGGCGGAATTTTCGACCGACACGGCGTACATGTATTCCACGTACGACGAAGAGTGCGAATCGAATCCGACCGACAAGAAAAAGATCATGGTGCTGGGCGGTGGCCCGAACCGTATCGGCCAGGGTATCGAATTTGACTATTGCTGCGTCCACGCGGCCCTCGCCATGCGCGAAGACGGCTACGAAACCATCATGGTCAATTGCAACCCAGAAACAGTATCGACTGACTACGATACCTCGGACCGTTTGTACTTCGAGTCCCTGACCCTGGAAGACGTGCTGGAAATCGTCGCCATCGAAAAACCGGTGGGCGTGATCGTGCAGTACGGCGGCCAGACACCATTAAAACTGGCGCTGGACCTGGAAGCGAATGGCGTGCCGATCATCGGCACCTCGCCCGACATGATCGATGCGGCCGAAGACCGCGAGCGTTTCCAGCAACTGCTGCACAAGCTGGAACTGCGCCAGCCGCCTAACCGCACCGCGCGCACGGAAGCCGACGCTTTGGCGCTGGCGCAGGAAATCGGCTACCCGCTGGTCGTGCGTCCATCGTACGTGCTGGGCGGCCGCGCCATGGAAATCGTCCATGAGCAACGCGACCTCGAGCGCTACATGCGCGAAGCTGTCAAGGTCTCGCACGATTCGCCAGTGCTGCTGGACCGCTTCCTGAACGACGCCATCGAGTGCGACGTCGATTGCATCTCCGACGGCGAAACGACGTTTATCGGCGGCGTGATGGAACACATCGAACAGGCTGGCGTCCACTCGGGCGACTCGGCTTGCTCCTTGCCACCATACTCGCTGTCGCAAGAAACCATCGATGAACTGAAACGCCAGACGGCGCTGATGGCCAAGGGTTTGAACGTGGTCGGCCTGATGAACGTGCAGTTCGCCATCCAGAAACAGGAAATCGACGGCGAAATGAAAGACGTCGTCTTCGTGCTGGAAGTCAATCCGCGCGCTTCGCGCACCGTGCCTTTCGTGTCGAAAGCCACCGGTCTGCAACTGGCGAAGATCGCCGCGCGCTGCATGGTCGGCCAGTCGCTGGCCTCGCAAGGCATCACGCAGGAAGTCGTGCCGCCTTACTTCAGCGTCAAGGAAGCCGTGTTCCCGTTCGTCAAGTTCCCGGGCGTGGACACCATCCTGGGCCCTGAAATGAAATCGACGGGCGAAGTCATGGGCGTGGGCCTGACGTTCGGCGAAGCGTTTGTGAAATCGCAACTGGGCGCTGGCGTGAACCTGCCAAAATCGGGCAAGGTCTTCATCAGCGTGAAAGCGTCGGACAAGCCACGCGCCGTGCAAGTGGCGCGCGACCTGGTCGAGTCGGGCTTCACCGTGGTCGCCACCAAGGGCACCGCCGCCGTGATCGCTGCTGCCGGCATCGCCGTCACGCCAGTGAACAAGGTGATCGAAGGCCGTCCGCACATCGTCGACATGATCAAGAACCATGAAATCGTGTTGGTGATTAACACCGTGGAAGAAAAACGCAGCGCCATCGTCGATTCGCGGGCCATCCGCACCTCGGCCCTGGCGTCGCGCGTGACGACCTACACCACCATCGCGGGCGCGGAAGCGGCCGTCGAAGGCATCCGCCATCTGGATGAGTTGCGTGTGTACGATTTGCAAGGTCTGCACAAGACCTTGAACTAAGTGCGTTTGCAGTGGCCGCCGTTAGGCGGTACACTGCATGCTTATCAACCACAGAGTTCCGTGCAGAGCAGCGCGCGGCCTCTGTGGTTTTCACTTGGTAAGTCCGTTAACCGTGGTAAAACACTGACAACGGCACCGATAACCAGCAGATAGTAGAGATAACATGACCTCAGTCCCATTGACCAAATACGGCGCAGAACTTCTGAAGGAAGAACTGCATCATTTGAAGACCAAGGAACGCCGCATCGTCATCGATGCGATCGCCGAAGCGCGCTCGCACGGAGATTTGTCGGAAAACGCCGAATACGATGCCGCCAAGGAACGCCAGGCCTTCGTCGAAGGCCGCATCGCCGAGCTCGAAGGCAAGCTGGGCGCAGCGCAAATCATCGACCCGACCGCGCTCGACGCGGAAGGCCGCGTGGTGTTTGCCTCGACCGTGAACCTGGAAGACCTGGAATCGGGCCAGAAAGTCACGTACCAGATCGTCGGCCTCGATGAAGCCGACCTGAAAAAGAACAAAGTCTCCGTGACGTCCCCGATCGCGCGCGCGCTGATCGGCAAGTACGCCGGCGACGTGGTGGAAGTGCAGGCGCCGTCCGGCCCGCGCGAATACGAAATCCTGGAAGTACAGTACATCTGATGCTCGCCCGCCTGCGCTTCCTCGTTGCCACCCTGTGGGCCGGCAGCCTGTGGACCATCGGCTTCATCGTGGCGCCCACCTTGTTTGCTACCCTGAGCGACCGTGTGCTGGCGGGCAATATCGCCGGCAGCATGTTCCGCGCCGAGGCGTGGCTGTCGATCGCCTGTGCTTTGGTGTTGCTGGCCTTGCTGCAATGGGGTGCTGGCGCCCTGGAGCTCAAGCGCCGCCGTCTCTTGGGGGCGCTGGTGCTGTCGATGCTGGTGTGCGCGTTGCTCAGTCATTTCGGCATTTCGCCGCTGATGGCCGAGCTCAAGGCGCAAGCCCCGTCGGGCATCATGGACGAGGCCATGCGCAGCCGCTTCGGCATGCTGCATGGCGTGTCGACCCTGATCTTTGCCGTGCAGAGCTTGCTGGCGGGCATATTGATCTGGAAACAGCAGTAATCGCTGCCGTGCTTGTCGGATTACGCGCTGCGCGCTAGTCCGACCTACATGGCAACACGTAGGTCGGATTAGCGAGGCCCGAGGCCACGCGTAATCCGACGCCGCAGCAGCAACAAAAAAAGCGGAGCAGGGGATATCCCGTGCTCCGCTTCTTGCTTCAAGCCCGGCAGCCTTGCGGTTGCCGGGTGAACAGGCTTACTTGCTGCCCAGTGCGCTTTTCTTGGCGCTTTTCTGACGTGGCTTGGCACGCTTGATGGAACCGCCTTCGGTAACGCGCTCATTGCCCTTGATCATGACTTTCGTCACGCTGGGGCGCTTGGTGCCGCTGGCGCTGGCCTTGACGATGGTCACTTCGCGCATGCCTTTGCCGGCGCTGACCTTCTCCTTAACCACTTCTTTTTTCGGACGGTAGATTACCAGCAGTTTGCCAATATGTTGTACCGGGGCGGCGCCGAGATTGCCGCAAATCGTATCGTACATTCCGACGCGGGCTTCGCGGTCGTCGCCGAACACGCGGACTTTAATCAGACCGTGCGAATCCAGGCCAAGGTCGATCTCTTTGAGTACAGCAGGTGTCAAGCCCGCTTCGCCAATGATGACGATAGGCTTCAGCGCGTGTGCTTCGGCGCGCAGTGCGCTGCGCTCTACGGGTGTAAGTTTTAGCATAATAATATTTAGTAATTCCCTTAAAAGCAGTATTCTACGCGAATGGCAAAGAAGAAATTAAACAAAAACTGGTTGCACGACCACATAAATGATCCTTATGTGAAGTTGGCGCAAAAAGAGGGCTACCGCGCCCGGGCAGCATACAAGCTCAAAGAAATCGATGAAGACGAAAAACTGATCAAGCACGGACAGGTAATTGTCGACCTTGGTTGCACTCCTGGCAGCTGGGCCCAGTATCTGCGGCGCAAGCTGGCCGGCAAGGACGGCGGCGGGGTCAATGGTACCCTGATTGGCCTGGACATGCTGGAAATGGAGCCGATCGCCGATTTCCACTTCATCCAGGGCGACTTCCGCGAAGCGCGCGTGCTGCGCCAGCTGGAAGTGGTGTTGCAAGGACGCAAGGTTGACGTGGTCCTGTCGGACATGGCGCCGAATCTGTCGGGCATCGCCACGGCGGACGCTGCGCGCATGGAACATCTGATTGACCTGGCCATCGAATTTTCGCAATTGCATTTGAAACCATCGGGCGTCTTGTTGGTGAAATGCTTCAAAGACATGGGTTTCAGCCAAATCGTGGAGAAATTCCGCGCTGAATTCAAGGTCGTGGTGCAGAAAAAGCCCAAGGCCAGCCGCGATAAATCGTCAGAAATCTTCCTGATGGGGCGTGGCCTCAAGAATCCGCTGAAAAATGCCGTGCAAGAAGATGATTCCGCCCTTGATATTTAAGCGGTAATCCGCACATGGGAACGAGAAGTGCAGTAGCGTCTGATGGCATAAAAGCCTAAATTGTTTATACTGCATTTTTTTTGCGTGAGCGCGGTTTTTTCGCGCGCACGGATCGGCGGGCTTTGGCACGGCCCGCTTATTGCGAGTAAAATCGTGTTTCTAGCTATTGGTAAAGAGATGCGCACTGCATCCAAGGAGTCTTCGTGAATAACATGTTTTCCAAATCTGCCATCTGGGTAGTCGTATTGCTGCTGTTGTTCATGCTGTTCAAGCAATTCGACAGTCATGGCGCCACAGGCGGCAGCAAGGCCATCGCTTATTCCGATTTGCTGGATGAAGTCAAAGCCAAGCGTGTCAAGGATGTCGTGATCGAAGGTTCGTCGATCACCGCCAAGCTGATGGACGACACCAAGGTGCGTACCACCGCCACCAGCCTCGACAAGGGCCTGATCGGCGATCTGCGCGACAATGGCGTGCACTTCGATGTGCGCCCGCCTGAGGAAGCGTCGTTCCTGCAAACTATTTTTGTATCCTGGTTCCCCATGCTGCTGTTGATCGGCGTCTGGGTCTTCTTCATGCGTCAGATGCAAGGCGGCGGCAAGGGCGGGGCATTCTCGTTCGGCAAGTCGAAGGCGCGCATGATGGATGAAGCCAGCAATACCGTCACCTTCGCCGATGTCGCCGGTTGCGACGAAGCGAAAGAAGAAGTCAACGAAGTGGTCGACTTCCTTAAAGACCCGAGCAAATTCCAGAAACTGGGCGGCCGCATTCCCCGCGGCGTACTGATGGTCGGTCCTCCGGGCACGGGTAAAACCCTGCTCGCGCGCGCCATCGCCGGCGAAGCCAAGGTGCCGTTCTTCTCGATTTCCGGTTCCGACTTCGTGGAAATGTTCGTCGGCGTCGGTGCAAGCCGCGTGCGCGACATGTTCGAAAACGCGAAAAAGCATTCACCGTGCATCATCTTCATCGATGAGATCGACGCTGTCGGTCGTCACCGCGGTGCCGGCATGGGCGGCGGCAATGACGAGCGCGAACAGACCTTGAACCAGTTGCTGGTCGAGATGGACGGTTTTGAAGCGAACTCCGGCGTCATCGTCGTGGCCGCCACCAACCGTGCCGACGTACTCGATAAAGCGCTGTTGCGTCCGGGCCGTTTCGACCGCCAGGTGTCCGTCGGCTTGCCCGATATCCGCGGCCGCGAACAGATCTTGAACGTGCACATGCGTAAAGTACCTATCAGTACCGACGTGAAAGCCGATATCCTGGCCCGTGGCACTCCCGGTTTCTCGGGCGCCGACCTGGCCAACCTGGTCAACGAGGCAGCCCTGTTTGCCGCCCGCCGCAGCAAGCGCCTGGTGGAAATGGCCGACTTCGAAGATGCGAAAGACAAGATCTACATGGGTCCTGAGCGTAAATCGATGATCATCCGCGAGGAAGAACGTCGCAATACGGCTTACCATGAGTCCGGTCACGCAGTCGTCGCCAAGTTGCTGCCAAAAGCCGATCCAGTGCACAAGGTGACGATCATGCCGCGCGGCTGGGCCCTGGGCCTGACCTGGCAGTTGCCGGAACACGATAACTTGTCCGCCTACAAGGACAAGATGCTGGAAGAAATTTCCATCCTGTTCGGTGGCCGCATCGCCGAAGAGATTTTCGTGGGACAAATGTCCACCGGTGCGTCGAACGACTTCTCGCGTGCCACCAAGCTGGCCCGCTCCATGGTGACCCGCTTCGGCATGTCCGACAGCATGGGCGTGATGGTCTACGAAGACAGCGAAAACGAAGGTTTCTTCGGTGGCGCCACCAAGACGATCTCGGAAGCGACCCAGCAAAAGGTCGATGCTGAAATCCGCAACATTCTCGACAAGCAATATGCTTTGGCGCGCACTTTGCTGGAAAGCAACCGCGACAAGGTCGAAATGATGACCAAAGCCTTGCTGGAATGGGAAACCATTGATGCAGAGCAAATCAATGACATCATGGCCGGCCTGGAGCCGCGTCCACCGAAAGTCATTCCGCCACGCCGCAATGCGGGCGGTGACAGCGGCACGGGCGGCATCTCGCCAAACGTGACGGCGCCAGCCTGATAGCGACCACTGCTTGCCAGGTGGCGTGCAGTGGTATCGTAAGAGCGAGGGTAAGGAGCGATCCTTGCCCTTTTTCGTTGCCGCAGCAGTTTTTTCCTGACGACTAAAAGATTCACATGCGATACTATTTACAATTCGGCCGTTTCGGCTTCAACCTGTCCGGCACGCAGGCGCTGGTGATGGGCATCCTGAACATCACGCCCGATTCCTTTTCCGATGCGGGCCAGTATCAACACCTTGAATTTGCCCTCTCGCGCGCCGAGCAGATGATAGTCGACGGCGTCGACATCATCGATATCGGCGGCGAATCGAGCCGCCCCGGCGCGCCGCCCTTGCCGTTGCCGGACGAGCTTGCGCGCGTCATGCCGGTGCTGTACGCCATGCGCGACTGCGGCAAGCCCCTCTCCGTCGATACCTATAAACCCGAAGTGATGCGCGAAGCCATCCTGGCGGGCGCCGACATGATCAACGACATCAACGCTTTTCGCGCGCCGGGCGCCATCGAGGCCGTGCAGGACAGTGATTGTGCGCTGTGCATCATGCACATGCAAAACGTGCCAGAAACCATGCAAGCCCAGCCGCAGTACGAGGATGTGGTGCGCGAAGTCACCGACTTCCTGCGTGAACGCATCGACACCCTGACGGCGGCCGGCATCGACCGAGAGCGCCTGTGCGTCGATCCCGGCTTTGGTTTCGGCAAGACGGTGGAACAAAACTATGCCTTGCTGCGCGCCACGCGCCAGTTGCGCAGCGAGCTGGGCTTGCCCGTGCTGGCGGGCCTGTCGCGCAAGTCGATGATCGGCGCCGTCACGGGACGTCCCGTCGAGCAGCGCCTGGCTGGCAGTGTTGCCGGTGCGCTTGCTGCGGTAGCGCAAGGTGCAGAAATTATCCGTGTGCATGATGTAGCTGAAACCGTCGATGCACTGAAGGTCTGGCGCATGGCACACTGAGCCTGTAAGATTTATCATAAACAACAAGAAGAGAAATACGATGACGCGTAAATATTTTGGCACCGATGGCATCCGCGGTCTTGTGGGCACGGTCCCGATCACCCCCGATTTCGTCATGCGCCTCGGCTACGCGGCCGGCAAGGTACTGGCCAAGTCGCAAGGCGGCAAGGCACGCCCGACGGTGCTGATCGGCAAGGACACGCGCATTTCCGGCTACATGCTGGAAGCGGCGCTGGAAGCGGGCCTGTCGGCCGCCGGCGTGGATGTGATGCTGGCCGGCCCCATGCCGACGCCGGCGATCGCCTACCTGACGCGGGCGCTGCGCCTGTCGGCCGGTGTTGTCATTTCCGCCTCGCACAATCCCTATCATGACAATGGCATCAAGTTCTTTTCCAGCCAGGGCACCAAGCTGCCCGACAGCGTGGAACTGGAAATCGAAGCGGCGCTCGACGAGCCCATGGCCTGTGTACCGTCGGACAAGCTGGGCCGCGCCAAGCGCCTGGACGACGCCCAGGGCCGTTACATCGAATTTTGCAAGAGCACCTTCCCGAACGAGCTGGACTTGCGCGGCCTGAAGATCGTCGTCGACTGCGCGCATGGCGCCGCCTACCATATCGCGCCGCACGTGTTCCATGAGCTGGGGGCGGAAGTCATCGCCATCGGCAACAAGCCCGATGGCTTCAATATCAATGCGGGCTTCGGCGCCACCGCGCCCAAGGCCATGGCTGAAGCCGTCGTCGAGCACGGCGCCGACCTGGGCATCGCCCTCGATGGCGACGCCGACCGCCTGATCATGTGCGATGCCACGGGTCGCCTGTATAACGGCGACGAGCTGTTGTACGTCATGGTCAAGGACCGCCTGGCAACGGGCCCCGTGGCGGGCGCCGTCGGCACCTTGATGACCAACATGGCGCTGGAAGTGCTGTTCAAGCAGCAGGGCATCGGCTTTGCGCGCGCCAAGGTGGGCGACCGCTACGTGCTGGAAGTCATGAAGGAAAAGGGCTGGATACTGGGCGGCGAGGGCTCCGGCCATCTGCTGTGCCTGGACCGCCACACGACGGGCGACGGCATCGTTTCCGCGCTGCAGGTCTTGTCCGCGCTCAAGCGCAGCGGCCAGAGCCTGCAGCAATGCCTGGCCGAACTGGTGCTGTTCCCGCAAACCCTGATCAACCTGCGCGTGGCGCCCGGTTTCGACTGGCAAAAAAATGCCGCCATGGTGGCCGAAAAAGAATTGGTCGAGGCCGAACTGGGCGACACGGGCCGCGTGCTGATCCGCGCATCGGGCACCGAACCGTTGATCCGCGTGATGGTGGAAGCGAAGGACAAGGGCCAGGCCGAATCGATGGCGCGTCGCATCGCGGATAAGGTCGGTGTGTAAGGCAAGCGCCGATAGTTTTTTCCATCTAATTCGTCTATGGCAATTGACGAAATTGGCTGGGGGCGTTATTATCTTGTCTTCGGAGTGTGGCGCAGCCCGGTAGCGCACCTGGTTTGGGACCAGGGGGTCCAAGGTTCGAATCCTTGTACTCCGACCAAAGTCATAAGCGGGCTGTCAGAAATGACAGCCCGTTTTCTATTCCGCGCTGGCATTTCATTGCTGGCGCGCATGGATTAAAATACTGCACCTTTCCGCCCATCGTTCAACGGATAGGACAACGGTCTTCTAAACCGTGAATGGGGGTTCGATTCCCTCTGGGCGGACCAGTTTCATACTGGCCACGGCTTGCGCCATGCGGCCGCAATCTTCTCTCTTCCTGTCTGTCAGCACGCGGCCCTAAGGTTGCGCAAACAGCACCACGATCAGCAAATACAGCAGCGGCACCGCGCACAGCAGCGCCGAGCATACCGAAACGATTTTTTTGTTGGCCAGTCGGGCCAGACGCAGCCGTTCCCGCACGGGCAAGTGCTGGCGGATCACGCTGCGCGCGCGTGGCTGAAACGGTTGTTCGTGCATGAGATCTCCCTTGTCGATCAGCAGTTGATGCTGTCGAGCATAGCGAGGGGGGTCTAAAAATGGTGTAAACAGTGGGCCTGGCGTCGCAAGCGCGGCGTAAAGATGCGGCTGGCATTGAGGGCGGCAGCGGGCGCTGGTACGCCGCTGCCGTTATGCGGCTTACTTTCCCTGGCGGCGGCGTGCCAGGAAGCCCAGCATGCCCAGACCTGCGAGCAGCATGGCATAGGTTTCAGGTTCCGGCACGGCGGAAATGAAGGCCCTGTAGTTGCTCAGATCTTTGGGCAGGCCCGCTATCGTGAAAGTGGTGCCGGCGGCCACGGGTGCGGCCCAGTGGAATACCAGTTCGCCCTGGCCGAAGTGGATGGCCAGATAGTCATAGGCGGCCGCGCTCGTATAGGAATTGACGCCAGCGCTCCAGCCTGCCGTGGTGCCGGCAGTGCAGCCCGAGGTGGCGTTGTCGCAAAACGAGACGGCGGCGCCCAGGCTGCTGCCGAACACGCCATTGATGTAACCCTGGATGGCCGCAGGACTCTGCGGCACCAGATTATCGTCATAATATTTCACCTGCAGTGCCGGCGATGGTGAATACGTGACGGTGCTGGTGGCGATGACGAAACCGCTGGCCGGACCCACGTCGATCCATGTGGCAGCATGTGCCAAGCCCCCAAAGGCCGTAAGGGCGGCCAGTATGGATGCCTTGATGGCAATGTTCTTTACGCTTTTCATGAAAACCCCCTTGTGCTTGAGACAGTCGCTTCATAGTGTCGGGGCGCGTCCCTGCATGCCGGGGAAGTCATCCCGTTGCCCGTTTTTAGCTGCTTTTAAGTATTTCCTGCGCGTAGCGAATACGCAAATGAAAGCTTACTCTTGATATAAATTAATACAATTTTAATAATTCTATTGGTTCACTTGATAACATCGTATATGGCTATGTTTGACTGTGCCAGCGATAGCCAGCATGACGTTGGGAAATGGCGTGACAAAGCGCGCCAGTTGGTGCTAAGGCATTACCTGGCGGCGTCTCGGCTTTGGGGGAGGGGGCTTCAGTCGTTGTTGTTGCTGACGCCAAACAGACGGTCCTTGGCGTTGAGCAATTTTTGCACCTTGGCGCCCATTTTCATCAGTTGCGCCATCGATTCGGGCGACAGGCGCTGCAAGTCGTCGAACCAGGTGTTGGCCAGGTCGACCAATTCATACATTTCGCGCATGCGCTCCTGCGCATACTGGTCCACGGGTTCCGTGGCTGGCGCCAGCAGCGATTCGCGCAGCACCGTCAGGGTGGGCGCCACTTCGCGGCGGCGGCGTTCGGCGGCTACCACGCGGAAGATTTGCCACACATCGCCCAGAGACGAAAAATACTCGCGCCGGTCGCCGGGGATGCGCGACTGGCGGATCAAGCCCCAGCCCTGCAATTCCTTCAAGCCGATGCTGACGTTCGAGCGTGAAAAACTCAGGTGTTCCGCGATTTCGTCCGCGTGCAAAGGATGCTCCGCGACAAACAACAAGGCGTACACTTGTCCCACCGTACGGTTAAAGCCCCAGCGGCTGCCCATCTCGCCGAAATGGCTGACAAAGGTCAGGATCAGCGGCGTCATGTGGATATTTTGAGTTTTCATAATTATCTGAATTTTTTCACGCCACACCCGCAGGGTCAATTGATATATGTCATGTTTCGCAGTATTATACAAAAAATCGAATTTACAGAAAATTCTGAAAACTCAAAAAGTATAGAGATGCCGACCACGCCACTGTCCTTGCCCCGCTTTATCCTTCCCCGCGCCGCCAGCCTGGCGCAAGGTGGCGCCGCCTTGTTGTGGCTGCCACAAGCGGCCTTGCTGGCCTGGGCCGTGCAAGCCATGCTGGATGGTGCACCGTGGCGCGCGGCCCTGTTGCCGGCCGCTGGCGTGCTGCTGCTGGGTGTGCTGCGCGCCGGCGGCGAAGCGTGGGGCGCGCGGCGCATGTACGCGGCGGCGCGCGCCCATCTGACCACCTTGCGTGCGCAGGTGGCGCTAGCGCTGGCGCAGCGTTCGCCGCTGGACCGCCAGCGCGCGCAGTCGGGCCAGGCGGCCAGCGTCATCGCCGAGCAGGCCGAAGCCATCGTGCCGTATCTGGTGCGCTACAAGCCGGCGCGTTGGAAAGTGCTCACCGTGCCGCTCGTGATCCTCGCCGTCGTGACGCCGTTGTCGTGGATCGCGGCCTTGATCCTGCTCATCGCCGCGCCCCTGATTCCCGTCTTCATGGCCCTGGTGGGCATGGGCGCGCAAGCGGCCAGCCGCGCGCAGATGGTGGAAATGGGCAGCATGAATGCCTTCCTGTTGGACCGTCTGCGCGGCCTGGCCACCCTGCGCGCGCTCGACGCCGTCGACGCCACGGCCGAACGCCTGGACGCCTCGTCACAATCCGTGCGCCGGCGCACGATGGTGGTGCTGCGCATCGCCTTTTTGTCGTCCGCCGTGCTGGAACTGTTTTCCGCGCTGGGTGTCGCCATGGTGGCGGCGTTTATCGGTTTCTCCTTGCTGGGTAGCATCAATTTCGGCACCTGGGGCCGCGAACTGAGCCTGGGACAGGGCTTGTTCATCCTGCTGCTGGCGCCCGCATTCTTCGAGCCCCTGCGCGAACTGGCCGCCGTCTGGCACGACAAGGCGGCCGGCGAAGCGGGCCTGGCCGGCCTGCACGACCTGGCGGGCGAGGGCGTGCCCCTGCCAGGCTTTGGTGTGGCAGTGGCTGCTGTTTCCGCCGCCGCCATGGCGGTGGCACCGCCACCGGCCGTCGACATCCATCAACTGCGCTTTGCCCACCCCGGCGAAGCGCCCGTATTCGAGGGCTTCGACTTGACGGTGCGCGCCGGTGAACACGTGGCCCTGCTGGGCGCCAGCGGCGCCGGCAAGAGCACCTTGCTATCCCTGCTGGCCGGCTTGCTGCCCGTCAGCGATGGCGAGATCCGCATCGGCGGCGTGCGCCTGACAGACAGCACCGTCAATACCTTGCGCCAGCGCATGGCCTGGATGGGCCAGCGCCCGCACGTGTTTGCCGCGTCCGTCAGCCAGAATGTGACCCTGGGCCGCCTCGGTGCGAACGCTGCGCAGGTGACGCAGGCGCTGCACCTGGCCGACCTGGCTGCCGTGGCGCAGGCGCAGCCGGCCATCATGCTCAGCGATGGCGGCCAGGGCTTGTCCGGCGGCGAAGCCGTGCGCCTGGCCCTGGCCCGCGTGGCCCTGCATCCGCATGCGGACCTGCTGCTGGTCGATGAGCCGACGGCCCACCTGGACAGCGAAACGGCGGCGCGCGTCACGGACGCCTTGCTGGAATTGGCCAAGGGCAAGACGATGCTCGTCGCCACGCACGACCCCGTGCTGGCCGGCCGGCTGCAGCGCGCGGTGCAGGTCGATGTCCGGGCGCAGGCACAGGAGCACGAACAGGAACAGCCAGCATGAAAAACTCCCGCATATCGAACCCCGTCCTGCGGCAATTGCTGCTGGCCCAGCCCGGCAAGCTGATCGGGGGCGCCATGCTGGCGGCCCTGACGGCGGTGGCCGGCATGGCCTTGTTGGGCTTGTCCGGCTGGTTTATTACCGCCACCTCGATTGCCGGCCTGCATGCCTCCACGGCCGTGCTGTTCGACGTGTTCGGCCCGTCGGCCGGCATCCGCTTGCTGGCCATCGGCCGCACGGGCTCGCGCTATGCGGAGCGGCTCGTCACGCACGACGCCACGTTCGCCGCGCTGGCCAGCATCCGCGTGCAACTGTTCCGTGGCTGGACGCGCCCGGAAGCGGCCAGCCGCTTGCTGCGCCAGCCAGCCAAGCTGCTGTTCCGCCTGACGGCCGATATCGACGCGCTCGAATCGCTGTATTTGCGCCTGCTGGTGCCGGCCTTTACGGCCCTGTGCGTGGCCTTGCTGGCCGGCGTGGCGCTGGGTGTGATGCAGTGGCAGCTGGGCCTGGGTCTGGCCGCGTGGCTGCTGCTCGCCGGCGGCGGCATCAGCTGGGTCGTGGCACAGCGTGCCCGCCGTCCCGCCATCGTGCGCTCGCGCGCCATCGAAAAATTGCGTTCCGGCACCATCGACCTGGTGGCCGGCCAGACGGATTTGGTGATGGCGGGCCGCATCAATGCCCAGTGCGCCGCGCTGGGACAGATCGACCGCTCGCTGGCGCAAGCCGATTTCGCCCTGCTGCGCCTGGAGACGGCGGCCGGCGCCGCGTATGGCGTGGCTGGCAGCGCGACCCTGGCAGGGGTGCTGCTGGCCGTGGCCGCGCTGGTGCAGCAGCAAACGCTGAACGTGCCGCTGGCGGCGCTGGCCCTGCTGATCGCCCTGACGGCCGTGGAACCGTTTGCGGGCTTGCGCCGTGGCGCGCTGGAAGCGGGCCGCATGCTGCTGGCCATGCGCCGCCTGGCGCCGCGCCTTGACGGCAATGAGGTGGCGCTGCCGCCCTTTGACGCCGCACCGGGCTTGCGCCTGGAACACGTCAGCGCCGCGCATGCGGGCAGCAATAATGCCATTTTGCATGATATTTCCCTGCACATCGCCGATGGCGAGCGCGTGGCCTTGATCGGCCCCAGCGGTGCGGGCAAGTCCACCTTGCTGGCCATCGCCGCGCGCGAGCTGGCGCCGTTGTCGGGAACGGTGGCCGCGCCGCGCGCCTGTTTGTTCACCCAGAAGACGGAATTGTTCCAGGACAGCCTGCGTGACAACCTGCGCCTGGCCGACCCGTCCGCCAGCGATGCGCAGCTGTGGGCGGCGCTGCAATCGGCCGGCCTGGATGAGGAAGTGCGGGCCTTGGCGGGCGGCCTCGACACCCAGCTGGGCGAGGGCGGCCTGGGCTTGTCGGGCGGCCAGGCGCGGCGCCTGGCGCTGGCGCGGCTGTTCCTGCACGAATCGACCTTGTGGCTGCTGGACGAAGCGACGGAAGCGCTGAATGCGGAGGTGGCCATCGACGTCCTGCAGCGCCTGCGCGCGCGCAGCGACGGACGCAGCTTGCTGATCGCAACCCACTTGCGGCGCGAAGCGGCGCTGGCGGACCGGCTGGTCAGCCTGCGCGATGGCCGCATCGTCGGTGACGCGCGCCGGGGCACAGCCGCCTTCGAGGCGGCGTTGGCCGGCTTGCGCGGAGATTGATGGGCGGGCGGCACAGCCCGATAGCTTACAGCAGCAGAAGCTATCGAACAGCCGCATGTAGATACCAGGTTTACACTTACAGTAGGGAAACACCAAGGAAATCATATGGACTTCGATATTGTCGCTTTATCCAGACTGCAGTTCGCGCTGACAGCTCTGTACCACTTTATATTCGTTCCGCTGACGCTCGGCCTGTCAGTGATCCTCGCCATCATGGAGACGGTTTACGTGATGACGAACCGCCCCATCTGGCGCGACATGACCAAGTTCTGGGGTGTCTTGTTCGGCATTAACTTCGCCATGGGCGTAGCGACGGGCATCGTCATGGAATTCCAGTTCGGCATGAACTGGAGCTATTACAGCCATTATGTGGGCGACATTTTCGGCGCGCCGCTGGCCATCGAGGGACTGATGGCCTTCTTCCTGGAAGCGACCTTCGTCGGGCTGTTCTTCTTCGGCTGGGACAAGCTGTCGAAGCGGGGCCACCTGATCACCACCTGGCTGGTGGCCATCGGCTCGAACTTCTCGGCCCTGTGGATCCTGATCGCCAACGGCTGGATGCAAAATCCCGTCGGCGCGGCCTTCAATCCGCAGACCATGCGCATGGAAATCACGGATTTCGGCGCCGTGCTGACGAATCCCGTGGCGCAGGCGAAATTCGTGCATACGGTGTCGGCCGGCTATACGGCCGCGTCGATTTTCGTGCTAGGTATTTCCGCCTGGTATCTGCTGAAGGGTCGCCACGTGCAGCTGGCCAAGCGCTCGATGACGGTGGCCGCCTCGTTCGGCCTGGCCGCCACCTTGTCGGTGGTGGTACTCGGTGATGAAAGCGGCTACCTGTCGTCCGAACATCAAAAGATGAAACTGGCCGCGATTGAGGCCATGTGGACCACGGAGCCGGCACCTGCCGCCTTCACGGCCTTCGGCTTCCCTGACGCGAAAGCGCGCGAGACGCATTACGCAGTGCACATCCCGATGGTGATGGGCCTGATCGGCACGCGTTCGCTGACGACGGAAATCCCCGGCATCGAGCAACTGGTCGACCGCGGCGAACTGCTGATCAAGGATGGCATCAAGGCGTATGACGCGCTGCAAACCATCCGCAGCGTGGCGCCGGGCGCACCCGTGCCGCAGGACGCGAAGGACATGTTCGAGTCGAAAGGCCAGTCCCTGGGCTATGCCTTGTTGCTGAAACGCTACGTCGATGACCCGCGCCAGGCCACGCCCGAGCAGATCCGCAAGGCAGCGCTCGACACCGTGCCGCCCGTGGGACCCTTGTTCTGGTCCTTCCGCGTGATGGTGGGCCTGGGCATGTTCTTTATCTTGCTCACCGGCACTTTCTTCATCCTGTCGACGCGCCGCACCCTGGACAAGCACCGTTGGCTGCTGAAGCTGGCCGTGTTCGCCATCCCGCTGCCGTGGGTGGCGATTGAAGCGGGCTGGATCGTGGCCGAAGTAGGCCGCCAGCCGTGGGTCATCGAAGGCGTGCTGCCAACGGCCGTGGCGGTCTCGAACCTGGGCGCGACCACCTTGCTCATCACCATTGCCGGCTTTGCCGCCATCTACACCGTGCTGTTGATTATCGAAATGAAGCTCATGCTCAAGGCCATCCGCAAGGGGCCGGAAGAGACGGCGCCGGCCCCCGTGCCAGCGGCCGCAGCCATTCATACTCAACGCGCCTAAGGAGGGCAAGACCATGATTTTGCATGAAATGATTTCTTACGAAACACTGCGCCTGATCTGGTGGCTGCTGATCGGCATCTTGCTGGTGGGCTTTGCCATCACGGACGGCTTCGACCTGGGCACGGGCATATTGCTGCCGTTCGCCGGCAAGACGGACCTGGAACGCCGGGTCATCATCAACAGTATCGGTCCCGTGTGGGAAGGCAATCAGGTGTGGCTGATCCTCGGCGGCGGCGCCATCTTTGCCGCCTGGCCGCAGCTGTACGCCGTCTCGTTCTCGGGCTTTTACCTGGCCATGTTCGTCATCCTGGTGGCGCTGATCGTGCGTCCCGTGGCGTTCAAATTCCGCAGCAAGCGCGAAGACCCGCGCTGGCGCGCCCGCTGGGACGCGGCCCTGTTCGTGGGCGGCTTCGTGCCGGCCCTGATCTGCGGCGTGGCGATCGGCAACGTGCTGCAGGGCGTGCCGTTCCGTTTCTCGCCAGACATGCACATCTTCTATGACGGCACGTTCTTTGCGTTGCTCAACCCGTTTGCGCTGCTGTGCGGCCTGGTCTCGGTGGCCATGCTGGTGATGCACGGCGCCACCTGGCTGCAGCTGAAAACGGACGGCGCCGTGGCTGACCGTTCGCGCCGCTACGGCAGCGTGGCGGCGATTGCGACAGTCGTGCTGTATGCGCTGGCCGGCGTGGCCCTGTGGCTGTGGGTCGATGGCTACCGCATCAGCAGCGCGGTGGTGGTCGACGGGCCGTCGAACCCGATGCTGAAAACGGCGCAAGTGCACGTGGGCGCCTGGTTCCTCAACTTTGCCGCCCATCCGTGGACCTGGATCGCCCCGGCCTTCGGCTTGCTGGGCCCCCTGCTGGCGTTTGTCTTCCTGCGCGCGCGCCGCGAAGTGCCTGCCTTGCTGGCCAGCGCGGCCAGCATCGCCGGCATTATCCTCAGCGTGGGCGCGGCCATGTTCCCGTTCATCCTGCCATCGTCGATCGACCCGCGCGCCAGCCTGACGGTGTGGGATTCCTCGTCCAGCCACATGACCCTGTTCATCATGCTGGTCGTCACGGCCGTCTTCATTCCCCTCATCGTGGCGTACACGACCTGGGTATATAAAGTACTGTGGGGCAAGGTTGACGGCAAAGCCATCGAAGACGAAACCGGTCACGCTTACTAAGAATTAAGGAAAGGAAATAATTATGTGGTATTTCGCCTGGATACTGGGTCTTCCGCTGGCGGCGACGTTCGCCGTGCTCAATGCGATGTGGTATGAAATCGCCGATGGCGACACGACGCCCGAGCAATACCGTGACACGCCGAAGTAGGCGCGTGTCGGCTTGACTGGCCCCGCCCGGCGCGATGGTTTCACCATCGCTGCCCGGCGGGGTTTTTTTATGGTTTTTCACGGATTGCCGGGAAGCAACCACAGCAATAAGAAAGCGGTGAAGAAAGGATAATTTGTTGTGCGACAACACAGAACTCGTCGCCGTGCCGGTAGAACCGCACTGAGATGCACATCTCGCATCACTGCAGTTAAATATATGTGAGAGTAGTGTCACCTCAGTAGGTGAGCCAGAGGCAAGCACAGCTAATATAAGGAAAACATCATGAATATGTTACGAGTACTTAAACTATCGCACCGTTTAGCTGTGCTGATTGTGATCTTTTCAGCCGGCTTCATCCTCTATGGTCTATGGTCGTTCAAGACTCTGCAAGAATGGAAAGTGAACGGCCCGGTATATCAGAAAATCGTGCAAAGCAAGGATCTGATTGCGGACGTGTTGCCACCGCCAGAATACATACTGGAATCCTATCTGGTCAGTTTTCAGCTGATAGCGACCGAGGATCGTGCCGAACAGGCGCAGTTCATCGCACGATTTAAAACGCTCAAACATGATTACGATGAGCGCCATAAATTCTGGAACGACGCGAAACTGGATGCCGATATCGCCGAGCTGTTGCTGAACAAGGCACATGCGCCGGCGCTGGCCTTCTATACGGTTGCACTGCAACAGTTCATTCCCGCAATTGAGGCACAGGATAAGGTTGGCGCTACTGTTGCGATGAAAAAAATGACGATGAGTTACGCCCAGCATCTGCAGGCAATTCAGCAACTGGTAGATATGACCACCCAACGCGCGTCGGCGATAGAAGCGGAGTCGGGAGCGCGCATCACGGTAGCCAGCAGCTTGCTGTTGGTGACGCTGGTGCTCTCGCTGGGCACGGGGATTGCGGTGGCTGTGCTCATTACCAAGAGTATTACCAGACCGCTGCAGGACGCCGTGAATGTTGCCCGCATTGTGGCTTCCGGTGATTTGCGTAGCCATATCGCGACCGATTATCGCGACGAGCCGGGCGAATTGATGAGTGCTCTGAAAAGCATGAATGAGAGCCTGCGTCACACGGTGGGCCGCGTGCGCAGCGGTACTGAAACCATTTCGACTGCCTCGCAGGAAATCGCTGCTGGAAATATGGATCTCTCGGCGAGAACGGAGGCACAGGCCGGTGCACTGGAACAAACGTCGTCGGCGATGCAGCAGTTAACCAGTACTGTGCAGCAGACTGCCGAAAACGCCCAGCAAGCCAATCAACTGGTCTTGTCGGCTTCAGCGGTAGCGCTGCAGGGCGGGCAAGTGGTCGAGCGTGTCGTCGCGACCATGGTGTCCATCAAGGACAGCTCGAAGCGTATCGTCGAGATCATTTCCGTGATTGACGGCATAGCGTTTCAGACCAATATTCTGGCCCTGAACGCGGCTGTCGAAGCCGCGCGCGCCGGTGAACTGGGGCGCGGTTTTGCTGTCGTCGCGTCGGAGGTGCGCACCCTGGCGCAACGCTCCGCCACTGCCGCCAAAGAGATCAAGCAGCTGATTGCCGAGTCGGTCGAAAAAGTCGAGCTTGGTAGCAATCTGGCCGATGAGGCGGGCGGCACGATGCAAAAAATCGTCTCATCTGTCCAACTGGTGGCGGGCATCATGGGGGAAATCGTCGTCGCCAGCCACGAACAAAGCGACGGCATCAAACAGGTGAATCAGGCCATCAGTCAGATGGATGCAGTGACCCAGCAGAATGCCGCCTTGGTCGAACAGGCCACAGCGGCAGCGGCCAGCATGCAGGAGCAGGCGAACAGTATGATGCAGGACGTGCGCGTGTTTAAATTGCTGGCGTCTTGCTGACCGGCTTGGGGATGGCAATGGCAATCGGATCGCTGGCCGGAAAGCTTTCCTTCAGCGCTTCATCCAGCGCTTGCTCGGTATGGCTTTCGCTGGCCGGCGTGGGTGAATCGCGTTCCGGTGGCGGGGCGGGCGTGGTGGCGGCGTTGGTGCTCGAATGCATGGTCATCCCCTTGCGGTGGTGTGCCACGCGGCCGGAATGGCCGTGGCGCGTGCTGATGTTTCCAGCCTAGCACATCGCGTAAAAATAGCGCGCCCGCTGCGCCTGCCCAAGGCGATGAGGGCGGCGTCTGCTACACTGCGCTCCACTTTTATCGACGGAACTGCCATGACTTCCCTTCCTTTGCCGTACCGCGCCACCGCCACCCAAGCCTGTGCCTGGCTGGCGCAACAGACGGGCACGCCGTGGACCCTGGCGCGCCTGCTGGAGCAGGGCGGCTTGCCGTATGTCTGGCTCGATTACAGCGACGCCTGGGCCGAGCTGTTCCATGACGGCGTGACGCGCTATGCGGCGCCCGTCGTGTTTATCGAGGACAAGCAGCACCTGGCTTCGGGTGCGGACGATGTGTGGCTGCGTTTTACGCGCGACTCGGGCAACATCGCCATCGAACTGAAGGCGCCGGGACTGCGTGTACCCATGGACGGCTTGCACTTCCAGGAGCGCGATCTGTTGCGTTTGCTCAAGGAGTTGCAGCACCCGCAGCCGGCAGAGCCGGAAGCGGGAGCTGACAATGCAGCGCCGTTTGTCTTGCCCAGCGCCCTGAAGGGCCTGGGGCGCGAGCAGATTTTGATTGCCTTTGCCGGCGTGGGCAAGGTCGACCTGGACAAAGGCATGGCCAGTGGCGTGGGCATCTTTGGCGACGATGGCGCGCGCGTGCGCAAGAATTCGCGCGGTGGCAAGAACAGCCACCTGTGGCATCCCGTCACCCTGGCGTTCGGCTTGCACGATGTGCACCGCGTGCCGATGGCGCACCTGAAGAAGGCGTTCGCCACGCAACCGTTGCTGCGCGAATGGAAGGCGGACTGGCTGGAGTCGCTGCGCCTGCTGGGCGAGTGAGCTTACAGTTCGATGGGCGCGACCTCGGTGCCGATATCGGGCGCCGCGTAATGCATGCTGAAATACACGAAAGCGCCGATATTGAGGGCGACGGTGATCCAGAACAGCACGCGGAATGAACGCTTGCTGGACTTGTGGCGCAGCCATTGCTGGGCCAGCAAGGCGCCCGGCCAGCCGCACAGCAGTCCCAGCAGCAGCAAGGTGCGCTCCGAGGTGCGCCAGCGGCCCTGTTTGGCGGCCGACTTGTCGATCGCATAGGCGACGAAACAGCTCAGGCTCAGCACGCCATACACGAGGGCGACCAGGGCGGGGATGTGGAAAAAGAACGTGGCCAGCAAATACAGAACGACAAAGAACAGGATGGCAAGGTAGGGCATAGGATGTGGTGGCTTGAGCGGGGGCGTGAGTATCCCACACGGGGAACGATGCTGCTGGCTAAAATAAACAGCCTTGCGTCGTATCAACATGCACGGCGCGGCGGCGGGCGTGGCCCGTCTTCAGCGCTTCGCGGTCGCTGGACAGGGCGATGCCTTCCAGGGCCAATAACGTTTCCTTGGCATGCAGGCCGCCCGCAAAGCCCGTCAACTCGCCCGTGGCGCCGATGACGCGGTGGCAGGGGGCGATGATGGAAATGGGATTCTTGCCGTTGGCGGCGCCCACGGCGCGCACGGCGGCGGGACGGCCGATCTGGCGCGCGATCTCGCCATAGCTGCGCGTCTGGCCGTACGGTATCGTCAGCAGCGCGCGCCACACTTCCTGCTGGAATGGCGTGCCGGCAAAATCGAGCGGCACCTCAAAATGCTGGCGCGTGCCGGCAAAATACTCGCCCAGCTGGCGCGCCGTTTCCAGCAGTACGGCGCAACCTTCATCGACGCGCATGTCGCCCAGGCGCACGCGGTTCGGCTTGTCGTTTTCCCACAAAATCGCGGCCAGCGCCGCGCCGCGCGCCACCAGGGTCAGCTCGCCCACGGGCGAGGGCACCACGATGCAGTCGTATTCCATGTTTGTTCCTTGATCGGAGAGCGCCAGTGTAGCAGGCTGGCGGCCGCATGCATATTGCAGGTAGGATAGCGTTTTTCGGCATGGAGCACTGGCTTTGACGACGATCCCCACTTATGACGCCATCCGCGCGATTGCCGTGCGGCTGGTGCAGGAACACTATCCCACGGCCGTGGCGGCCATCATCGGCGGCTCGTATGCTACGGGCCGGCAGACGCCCAGTTCCGATATCGATTTGCTGCTGCTGTTCGAGCACGTCGATTGCGCCTGGCGCTCGACCATCGTGGCCGAAGGGCGCACGGTGGAACTGTTCGCGCACGACCTGGCCACGTTCACGTATTTTTGCAAGGAAATGGACTCACCGGGCGGCACGGTACCGCTGGCGCACATGGTGCTGGAAGGGGAAAACATCGGCGCCTCCGGCGAACATTTCGCGCAATTGCTGGCGCTGGCGCAAGCCATCGATGCCGCCGGGCCGCCCGTGCTCGACGCGGAGAACTTGCAGCGCCGCCGCTACGCCATCACCACCGCGCTGGAAGACTTGGTCGACAGCACGCACCCGGGCGAGGCGCTGGCCGTCGCTTGCCAGCTGTATCCAGCGCTGGCGGACCTGCACTTGCGTGCGGCGGGGCAGTGGAGCGGCGGCGGCAAGCACCTGTTTCGCTGCCTGCAGGCATTTGACGCGGCCATCGCCGGGCAGCTGGACGGGGCCTTGCGCCTGGTCGCGGCCGACTTGCCGGCCGGCCAGCGCGCGTTCGAGCACGTCGCCGCCGCCGTGCTGGCGCCCGTGGGCGGTTCCTTGCTACATGGCTTCTGCCTGCCCGCGCCCGCACACTGGCGCGCTTAAAACGTCGTGCGTACGGCCAGGCTGATGTTGCGCGGCTCGCCCCAGAAGACGCCATCGAAGAAGCCCACGTTGCGGTAGTACTTTTTATCGAGCAAGTTATTCACGTTCAACTGCACGCTGGCATGCTTGCTGAGCGCATAGCTGGCCATGGCGTTGACCAGTGCATAGCCGGCTTGCGGGATATTCGTCATCTTCCCCGATGGCGGACGGCCGTACCACGATTCGCTGTAGGTGGCGCTTTGCGCCGTCATGCTGGCGCCCGCTTTCAAGCCAGCCAGGCGGCCGTCGAAACGGTAGCTGGTGGCCAGGCGCAGCAAATGACGCGGCTGCGTGGTGGCGGCGCGGCGGCCATCGGCTTCGGCCGCGTGCAGGTAGGTATAGCCACCGCTCGCTTCCCAGGCGGGCGTGATCTGGCCGGAGACGTCAAATTCCACGCCCTTGGCCGTCACACCCGTGCCATTGGCCACCATGGCCTGGCCGCCGTCGGGCAGCAAAAAGCCGGGCGGCACCGTGCGGTCGAGTTCCGCCAGATTCTTTTTCTTCGTGTGGAACAGGGCGGCCGACGCGTTCAGCTTGCCTTCATAAAATTCGCCCTTGATGCCCAGTTCCGCATTGTCGCCCGTTTCCGGCGGCAAAAACTTGTCGTTGCGGTCCTTGCTCGTCTGCGGGTTGAACAGCTGCGTGAAGCTGGCGTAGGCCGAATATTGCTTGTTGATGTCGTACACGGCGCCCACATACGGCGTGACTTCATTGCGCGTTTCCACGAAGTCGCCGCTGCCCGTGTACACGCCTTGCGTGTTGTAGTTGCGCGTATCCGTGCGGTAAGTGCTGCTGCGCGCGCCGATGATCAGGTGCAGCGGGTCGGCCAGGCTCAAACGCGTGGCGACATAGCCACCTGCCAGGCGCGTCACGGTTTCCGTGTGCGAGCCGTCCGGGTGGAACACGGGGCGGGGGATGTTGCCTGTCCAGCTGCGGTAATCGGGGAGGAATTTCGAGTAATTGATTTCCGCTTTGCCGCCCAGTGAGCGCGAGCGCTGGTTGCCGCCGTTCCAGCCGACGATGGCCGTATGCTTGCGCCCCAGCAAGGTGAAGGGACCGCTGGCGTACACGTCGAAATTGTCGCCCGTGTTCTTGCCTGCGCCCCAGGCGCCCGTCCACAGTTCCATGCCTGTGCCCGTGGCGGGATCGGGATAACCTTTGCCCGCATAGAGAGCAGTGGTGCGGTTCGTGCTTTCCGTGCGCGCATAGCCCAGGTGCATGTTCCAGTTGCCGGGCAGGCGTTGGTCCAGCGACGTGAATACCGTGTGCTGCTTTTCGGCCCAGGTGCTCCATGGCGTCGTCCAGCTGGTGTTGCGCGGCAAGTTGGCCAGGCTACCGTCCGCGTTCCAGTAGGGCACGGCGCCCCAAGTGGCGCCCGTGGGCTTGTTGTCCTGGAAGTCGACGCCGGCCGTCAGCAGGGTGCCGGGACGCACGTCCGCCTCGACGATGACCATGCCGACCGTTTTGCGTTCGTGATACATGTCAAGATAGGAATCGCGTCTTTGCCAGGCCAGGGCCGTGCGTGCGCGCACGCTGCCCTCCGCGTTCAGCGGCGTGGAGAGGTCGGCTTCGAAGCGCTGGTCATCCCAGCGGCCCATGATGAGGCCGGCGCTGGCCTGGAACTCTTTCGTCGGCCGCTTGCGTATCATGTTGATGGTGGCCGAGGGGTCGCCCGTGCCGCCCATCAAGCCAGTGGCGCCGCGCACCACCTCGATGCGGTCGTACAGGATGGTGTCTTGCAGCGGCGCATTGCCGCCGCGCGCCATGCCGTCGATCTGGATATTGTTGATGCCGAAGCCGCGTGCATAAAACGTCGTGCGCTCCGTGTCGTTCTGGCCCACCTGGATGCCTGTCGTCTGCGCCAGCGCCTGGTCCAGGCGCACAGCGCCCAGGTCGTCGAGCAGCTGGCGCGTGATGACGCTGACCGATTGCGGCGTCTCGCGCAAGGACAGATCCATGCGCGTGGCACTGCGCGTTTCGCCTGCCGTGTATGACTGCGTGCCTTCCGTCGTCGCTGTCGACTGGCCTGTCACGGTGACGGCCGGCATGGTCACGTCGGCCGGCGCGGCATCGGCAGCCTGTGCCGGCAGGGCCACGCCAGCGGCAAGGCTGAGCAAGCTGATGTGTAATAAACGGGGGAGGGGGCGCAAGGCGGGCTGGCGCGAAGAAGAGAAGGCGGTGGTCGATTGCATCATTTTCCTGGAGTATTTTTAGTCGTGTGTGTTCCTATCTCGTCTGGCGAGGTGCGCAGTAGCTGGGGGGATGGCATGAGGCTGGCCCGTGGTCTGGCTTGGATAGCAGTTCCACCGCAAGTCCCGGCGCGGTCGGGCAGTGGAAAAGAAGGGTGCGCGATTCCCCTCACTTTTGTGAATAAGAATCATTATCAATATAGGCTGTATTTGCCAAATAATCAAGCGTGCGCACCAACAGAGTGCAGACAGGCCAAGGGCGGCGCACAGGCTGGCCTTCTGCGATAATGCGGGGGCTGACAAAATATTTTCCTCATTGAAAGAAATGCATGCGTACATGGATCGCTTGTGCCGGATGGTTGTGTGTCGTGTCGCTGGGCCAGGCCCAGGAACACGCGCCGCCGCCGGCTGTTCCCGCGCCGCTGCACAGCGCCAGCGTGCCGCCCGCCATGGATGCCGCATCCGCCACAGCTGCTGCGTCGGCGGCGCCCGCGCCCGCAGAGGACGCCTTGCCATCGCAAACGGTGACGATCACGGCCAATAGCGACGCCAAGGCGCCGCGCATCCGTTTCACGGCTTACCGCGAGAGTTATCTGACGGCCAGGAAAGTGTGGCAAGTGTCGAGCGGCAGCGTGGTCATGGCCCTGCGCCTGATTCCCGCCAAGCTCAGTGCCACCATCGACGATGTGCGCGTGGCCCTGCAAGGCAATGGCGCTGCCGTGCCGATCAAGGTGTCCGCCGGCGGCGTGTTTGTCGTGCCGCTCAACGACGACATTGCCGCGCAGGACGGCACTTTCCTGGTGAACAAGGGCAGGGGTGAGCTGACGGCCAATATCGTGCTCCAGCCGTCCGTGGCGCGCGATGCGTGGAATGTCACGCGCGTGGGGCAAGTCTTGCACGATGCGCGGCGCGCCGTGCGGGCCATCACGCCGTGGTACAAGCGGCCGTTTGCCAGCGATGTGCAATCGCTGGCCTTTTGCGCGACCGAGCGGGGCAGCGCCTTGCAGCTGATGGATGGCGAGCAAATGATCGCCACCTTGCCCATGAATGAAGCGGCCGTCAACGACATCAATCAGCCCGTGTTTTGCAAGATTTTCGACGGCGAAGACAAATACCCGGGACACTACCGCGTCGTCCTGCCCGAGCAAGCCACGGTGCTGCTGCTGTAGATCTAGTTGGGCTGGCGCTGCACCAGCTCCAGGGCCGCCGCCAGGGCCAGATCCATGGTGGCCTGGTGGAAGATCAGCCATTGCGGCAGGAGCGACAGCGCATGGCGACCCTGCTCCAGGTCGCCTTCATCGACGGCGGCCCACGCATGGTGCAAGCCGCTGAGCACGCGCGCATGCTGTTCCCGGTGATTCGCCAGCGAGGGGAAGGCGATTTGTTCCATCAAATCCTCTTCCTCGCGGAAATCGCGCTCGACGGCCGCAATCAGCTCGCGAAACGCCACGCTGAAATGCTGGTCGCTCAACTGCCCCAGCCGCGCCAGCTCCTGAAACAGCGCCTCATGCGCCTCGTCGATGGCGGGAACGCCCAGCGCCATCTCATCCTTCCAAGCCGATATACCCATGCCGATGCTCCCGGTTAAGTCCGTCGCGATGTGAAGCGGACTGTTCCAGTGTGGCCGCAGCGAAGGGGGAAATCCATGATCTGGATCAAAAGTATAGTGAAGAGGGGATGAGGAAAACGAGACAAAAACAAATGCGAGAAGGGAACAATTCCCCACCCGCAACAAAGCGGATTTTAACGACGCGACGTGTTGCCGAGCGCCGCTGAAAAACGCCGCTGGCAAGGCGCCTTTGACGCAGACAGTACGCTAGTACGGCAAGTCAAAGCAACGCCGCCAGCGACGTTTTCTCAGCCTCGCGTATTTTAGTGCTTGGGCCAGTGGGCCCACAGGGCATGCGCATCGACATTCGGTACCTGCATCTGCTGCACGGTCGACGTCTGCATCGCGTCGCGCAGTACGAGGGGCACGAGCAGCAAGGCCGACAGGGCTAGGCAGGCCAGCACTTTGAGCGTCAACATGGTCGTCTCCCGGTGGCCCGGTGGCGGCGCGGGGATGCGGCGCCTGCCGGTCACTTCCTATGTACTACCATGCTTGCAGTTTAGTTCATCTGATTGAAACTTCAACTAATTGCTGTGATGCACCGCACCAGTTCGCCTATTGCCAGGCAGTTATTTGGCCTTGCGGCTGCGCCGTGGCTTGCCAGTTGGCGGCAGAAAGGAATCGAACCACACTTGCGTCAACTGCCGCGTATTTTTCGCCGCTTCGCGCTTGACGGCGGCCGTGGCGTGACCGCGCGCCGTGTTGGCGATACGGTTGGCGGTGCTCAGGTACATGCTCATCCAGGGGTTTTTCATGGGGTGCCTCGCAGACAGTGGGTGGTGCGGCGCGGGGTTGTCCCCATGCCGCGATGTCCCCACTCTAGTCCGATGGCTGGCGCTGACTGTGCGCCCGCCCACATAGCCGGGCGGTGCTGGCAATGTGCAGAGGCAGATCAATACACGTCGCGGCGGTAGCGTCCCGCCGCCAGCAGGGCGTCGAGGCCTTCCTGGCCCAGCACTTCTTGCAGCACAGCATCGATTCCTGCCGCCATGCCTTGCAGGCTGCCGCACACGTAGACGATGGCGCCTTGCGCCAGCCAGTCGCGCAGTTCGTCGGCATGGTCACGCAGGCGGTCCTGCACGTATTGTCGTGTTTCACCATCGCGCGAAAAGACACGGTCCAGGCGCGCCAGGTGGCCAGCGTCGAGCCAGCCTTGCAACTCTTCGCCGCAGACACTGTCAAAAGCTTGCTGCCGCTCGCCGAACAGCAGCCAGTTGCGGGCCAGTCCCGCCCGCTGGCGCGCGCGCAGGTGCGCACGCAGGCCCGCCAGGCCGGAGCCGTTGCCGATATAAATGCAGGGCACGTCGACCAGGGCAGGGGCGAAGGCGGGATTGGCTTGCAGGCGCAGGCGGATGGCGGCGCCCGGCGGGGCGAAGCGCGTGAGCCAGCCGGAACAGATGCCGTACCCCTCGTTTGCGCTGCCCGCATGGCGTTCCTGGCGCACCAGCAATTGCAGTTCGCCATCCGATGGCAGCGAAGCGAGCGAGTAGCTGCGCGGCGCATGTTGCCCACCCTGCGCGTCACCCTCGCTGCCGTCCGCGTTGCATCCGATGATTTCCGCCAACGCGCCCGCTTCCCAGGTGGCGCCGGCCGGACCCGTCAAGGTGATTTCATGCAGTTCGCCGCCCAGGCTGCCAGGGTTGAGCAGCACGCGGCGCAGCAAACGCCAGTCTTCGTACGATGCCTGTTCCTGCACGCCGATGGCGTCGATGGCGCTGCCGCTGCAACGGGCCAGCGCTTGCGACCAGTCGGCCAGGGCGGCGGGGTCGTGCTTGTCGACTTCGATCAGGGGGAACAAAGGCGTGGCGCCCAGCGCGCGCAATTGGCGCTCCAGCGCATGGCCGAAGCCGCAGAAGTCGCTGTAATGGCGGTCGCCCAGGGCCAGCATGCCCACTTCCAGGCCGGCCAGCGGCGTGCCCGCTGTTTGCTGCAGCAGGCGCGCGAAGCGGCGCGTGCCGTCCGGCGCTTCGCCTTCGCCAAAGGTGCTGGCGACGACCAGGGCCCGCGCGTACTGGCGCAATTGCGCGGGATCAAAGCGCTCCAGCGACTGCACGTCGACGGCTACCCCCGCCTGCTGCAGGGCGCGCGCGCTTTCCAGGGCCAGGCGCTCGGCCTGGCCCGACTGGCTGGCGTAGGCCACCAGGGTGGGCAAGCCCGTGTCCGTCTTGCCCACAATGCCAGCCAGCAGAGCCCGCTGCGCCTGCACAGCTCGCTTGGCCTTGCGGCGGCCCAGGTACAACATCCAGCCCGTGATGGCGAACAGGGGCAGGCCCAGGCTGGCGAGGGTGACGATGATGCGGCCTGGCAAGCCGAAATACGTGCCCATGTGCAGCGGATAAATGATGTTGACGAGGCGTGCGCCCAGCGCCTGCTGGCTGTACGGTTCATTTTCCGTGAGCCTGCCGTCGGCCGGGGCAATGCTCATGCGGCTGCGCGCCCGCTCGTGCGGCGCGTCGCTGGCCAGCCAAGTGAATTGCACGGCTTCACCGGCGCGCACGGGCAGGCGCACGCTGGCCAGGGTCCAGCCGGGGGCGTGTTGCTGGAAGCTGCTCCAGGCCAGGCCGATGTCGACGGCCGGCGCCTCCTTCTCCTTGCCCGTCCCCTTTTTCATGGGCGCCTGTGCCATCCTTGGGGGCTTGCCGGCCCAGGCATCGATATTGTCGCGCACCACGTCATAGCTCCAGTAAATGCCCGTCAGGGTCAGCGCCACGTAGACGACCAGGCACCAGGTGCCGGCCACGGCGTGCAAATTCCACAAAAACGAGCGGCCTTTTAATGCAGGATCGAAGGTCAGCCAGGTGCGCCAGTCCAGCGGACGGCGGGGCCAGCGCAGATACAGGCCGGAGAGCGCCAGGCCCAGCAGGCACAGGGCCAGCGCGCCCGCCACTTGGCGGCCCGGATCGCGCGGCAGCAGCAGCCAGCGATGCAAGGATTCCGTCCACTCGAAAAATTCCGCTCCCGCCAGCGCCGGCTGGGTGGCGCCCGTGTAGGGATGGACATAAATGGACTCGCCGCGCCGCTGGCCGTTCTTGGGCGCGAAGAACAAACGGGGCGCCGCGCCCGCTTCTGCATACATGGTGATGGACGCCACGCGCTGGCCGTGTTCGGCTGCGACAATGTTGCTCAGCTGGGCCGGCGTCAGGGGCGCGCGTGTTTCCACGGGCACATGGCGCACGCCGGGGTTCATGACATCGAGCAATTCATCCTTGAAGGCCAGGGTGGCGCCGCTCAGGCCGATGATCACCAGCACCGTGCCGGCCGTGATGCCGATGAACCAGTGCAATTGAAACCAGACCTGCTTCCAGCTCCAGTGCCAGCGCCGTTGTTGTGGGGCGACAAGCTGGCGCTGCTGGCGAGTCTGCAGCGCATCGTCGGCGCTGGCGCGCGGCAGGGGGTGTGGCAGGGAGGAGGTCGTCATGAAGCGGCTTTCGATAGCGCTGCCAAGCGAGGCGTCAGGCATGGCGGGGAAGAAGGAAGGCTGACATTTTAACGCAAACGAGAATCATTCGCAAATGATGGCGCCCAGTTTTCGCGGGATGGGGGCTATCCTCGTTTGCCTGATTGGGCGCCATAGGCGCTACAATAGGGATACTGTTCACTAGTTCCCATTGCCGCCATGACCACTTCCACACCGAATCTCGTCGTCACCCCGTCCGCCCACCCCTTGTCCGACGCCGAGCGCGCCGCGCGCATGGTCAATCCCGCCTTCGGCCGCATCTTCACCGACCACATGGTGGTGATTCCTTACCGTGACGGCAAGTGGCAGCAGGGCGAACTGAAGGCCTATGGCCCTTTGACGCTGGACCCGTCCGCTTCTTCCCTGCACTACGGCCAGGCCATCTTCGAAGGCTATAAAGCGTTTGCCCAGCCTGATGGCAGCATCAAGACTTTCCGTCCAGAACAGAATGCCGAGCGCTTCAACCGCAGCGCCGCGCGCCTGGCCATGCCTGCCATTCCTGTCGAGCTGTTCTTGCAAGCG
The DNA here is from genome assembly GCF_049897625.1 of Janthinobacterium sp. PSPC1-1. Taxonomy (NCBI): domain Bacteria; kingdom Pseudomonadati; phylum Pseudomonadota; class Betaproteobacteria; order Burkholderiales; family Oxalobacteraceae; genus Janthinobacterium; species Janthinobacterium sp. PSPC1-1. The sequence goes on from NZ_JAFCWP010000010.1 coordinate 144,830, forward strand.
GGCGATGCGCTGATTGCGCAAGACCGCAACTGGGTGCCGAAGAACACGGGCGAGAGCCTGTACATGCGTCCGCTGATGATCGCCACCGATCCTTACCTGGGCGTGCGTCCTTCGGAAGAATACCTGTTCGTGCTGTTTGCCTCGCCGGCCGGCGCCTATTTCCCGAAAGGAGTGAAACCCGTCACCGTGTGGATCAGCGAAGACTTCGTGCGCGCCGCGCCTGGTGGCACCGGTGAAGCCAAGTGCGCGGGCAACTACGCGGCCAGCCTGATGGCTCAGTCGCAAGCACAGGAAAAGGGCTGCGACCAGGTCGTCTGGCTCGATGCCGTGCACCGCGAGTACATCGAGGAAATGGGTGGCATGAACCTCTTCTTCGTCTACAAGGATGGCGAGAAAATCACGGTCGTGACGCCGGAACTGACGGGCACTTTACTGCCAGGCATCACCCGCCGCAGCCTGCTGGAAATGGCAAAAGACCTCGGCTATGCCACGGAAGAGCGTAAATTGTCCGTCCAGCAATGGCGCGACGACATCGCTTCGGGCCGCATGACCGAAGTGTTCGCCTGCGGCACGGCCGCCGTCATCACGCCGGTCGGTGTGGCCAAGGCCAACGGCTTTGAAATGACCATCAACAACAATGAAAACGGCGCCGTCACGCTGGCCCTGCGCGAAGCGCTGCTGGGCTTGCAACATGGCACGGCACCGGATACCCACGGCTGGATGCACACCGTTTGCTAGTAGATGTCACCTGACCAAACCTACTGCGCGTCGCGCTTTGCGGCCGGCGATGCTCACCGTACTAGAGTACGGTTGCGCTTCTCGGCCACAAATCACTGCCGCTCGCTACGGTTTTGTCAGGTGTCGTGACTGATGTTGTTCGTTTTGACCCCGCCGGCACTTTATTGCCGGCGTTTTTATATCTTGAAGGAAACTCGATGAAAATTCGCTCTGTCTTGCCCGCGCTGGCCGCCGTTTTCCTCAGCTTGTCCGCTGGCGCCGTCCACGCGGCCGACGCCACCTGCGCCATTCCGCGCAACGTCAGTTATGTCGATTACGACGTCAAGCCGTCGGACGAGAAAAACACCTGCTACAAGCAAAGCACCAACGTGCCCACCGATTACTTCATGCTGGCGCTGTCGTGGTCGCCAGGATTTTGCGACAGCCAGCGCCGCCGCGGCGCAGTGTCGAAGAAGGCCGCCTTCCAGTGCGCCGAGAGCAATCAGTTCGGCTGGATCGTGCATGGCTTGTGGGCGCAGTCGGCCAATCCCGCCACGTGTGAAGACATTTCCGTGACGCCGCCGCGCAAGACGGACATGCATCCGCGCTATTGCAAGGGCAATCTGCCCAAGCTGGCGCCGTCCGACATCTTGCCCTACATGTGCATGCAGCCCGGTGAAGCCTTGCTGCAGGGGGAATGGGAAAAGCATGGCGCTTGCGATTTCGATACGGCCAAGCAGTATTTCGAGAAGGAACGCGAACTGTTCCAGGCCTTGAAGTTGCCGGACTCCACTATGCCAAAAAACGAACTGTTCCAGTGGATGAAGCAGCACAACCCGCAGTTGAAGGGCCGCTGGCTCGGCTATGAAAAGCACTCGGGCGAGTTGCGTATCTGCTACTCGAAGGATTTCAAGGTCATCGACTGCCAGAAGTAAGCTTGCCTGCTCTGCAGCTTTCTTTCATACATGCTAGTGTGTTGCCCGGATCAGCAAGATGAACAGGTAGTGTATTTATGCAGCAGTCTATGCAGCGGTCTATGCAGCGGCACACGCAACCCGTGATGGTGGGCGAGGACGGCTTGCCGCCCGGCGCCCGTTTATGGGCCATGCTGGCGCTGGCCATCGGCGTGGGCATGGCCTCGCTCGATACGGCGATCGCCAACACGGCCTTGCCGGCCATCGCCAGCGAGCTGCACACGACGCCGGCCGCTTCCGTCTGGATCGTCAACGTGTACCAGTTGGCCATGGTGGCGACCCTGCTGCCGTTTTCCGCCCTCGGTGAAATCGCCGGCTACCGGCGCGTATTTATCTCCGGCATGCTGTTATTTACCCTGGCGTCGCTCGCCTGTGCACTGGCCTGGTCCCTGCCGTCGCTGGTGGTGGCAAGGCTGTTCCAGGGCGTCGGCGCCAGCGCCATGATGAGCGTCAATACGGCGCTGCTGCGTGCCCTGTATCCGAAACATTTGCTGGGACGCGCATTCGGCAACAATGCGCTGGTGGTGGCTGTCGCGTTCGCCATCGGCCCCACGGCCGCCTCGCTGATCCTGGCGACGGCGTCGTGGCCGTGGCTGTTCGCCATCAATGTGCCGCTGGGCGTGGCGGGCTTCTTCCTCGCCAGCCGCATGCTGCCGGCCACCAGACTCTCCGGCCACACCCTGGATGCGCGCACGGCGCTGTACAACGTGGGTGCCTTCGGCTTGCTCATCTTGCTGTTCGGCGACGCCGCCCATCACGCGTCCGGCGCCGTCCTGCTGGCGGAACTGGTGGCCGTGGCCGTGTTCTTTGTCCTGTTGCTGCGCCGCCAGGCGGGACATGCGGCGCCGATGCTGCCGATCGACCTGTTTCGCCGTCCATTATTCCTGCTGTCGTCGCTGACGGCCATCTGCACGTTTGCCGCGCAGGGACTGGCGTTCGTCTCGCTACCATTCTATTTTGAAGTCACGCTGGGCCGTTCACCCGTCGAAACGGGGTTTTTGATGACGCCGTGGGCCGTGCTGGTGGCCGTGATGGCGCCCGTAGCCGGGCGTTTGAGCGATCGTTACTCGCCGGGCGTGCTGGGAGGCATCGGCCTGGCGGCGCTGGCCGGCGGCTTGCTGACCTTGATCTGGATACCGGCGCACCCGAGCGCCTTCGACATCGGCTGGCGCATGGCCTTGTGCGGCATCGGTTTCGGCTTTTTCCAGGCGCCCAATCTGAAAGCCATCATGGGCAGCGCGCCGCCCGAGCGGGCCGGCGGCGCCAGTGGCGTGGTCGCCACCTCGCGCCTGATCGGCCAGGCGACGGGCGCCGCGCTGGTCGCCTACTGCTTCACGGTTTCCGCCGCAAAAGGAACGACGTATGCGCTGTGCCTGGCGGCAGGGTTTGCCGCCGTGGCCAGCATCGCCAGTTTTTCGCGCCTGGTGGTGGCGCAGCCGGCGTGGCAGGCCGGCAAGCGCGACTGACGGGTAGAGGTCAGACGTCGATGGCCTTGTCCGACTGCATGCGCTTGCGCAATTCAAACTTCTGGATCTTGCCCGTCGACGTGCGGGGCAGGGGGCCGAAATAAATGGCTTTCGGCACCTTGAATCCGGCCAGGTTGTTCTTGCAGAAGGCGATCAATTCCGCTTCCGTCACGCTGGCCCCTTCGCGCAGCTCGACGAAGGCGCATGGCGTCTCGCCCCATTTCTCGTCCGGCTGGGCGATGACGGCGGCGGCCAGCACTTGCGGGTGGTGGTATAGCGCATCTTCCACTTCCACGCTGGAAATATTCTCGCCACCGGAAATGATGATGTCCTTGCTGCGGTCCTTCAGCTTGATATAGCCGTCCGGATACATGACACCGAGGTCGCCCGTGTGGAACCAGCCGCCGGCGAAGGCTTCCTGCGTCGCCCTTTCATTCTTCAGGTAACCCTTCATGCAGATATTGCCGCGGAACATGATCTCGCCGATCTGTTCACCATCGGCCGCCACGTGCTGCATGGTTTCCGGGTCGATCACGGCGACGGCGCTTTGCAAATGGTAGCGCACGCCCTGGCGCGACTTTAATACGGCGCGCTCTTCCTGGCTCAAGGCCGCCCACTCGTCCTGCTCGGCGCAGATGGCGGCCGGGCCGTACACTTCCGTCAAACCATATGAGTGGATCAAGTCAAAGCCCATGGCTTCGATCTTCGCCACCATGGCGGCCGGCGGCGGCGCACCGGCTACCATGCCGCGCACGGTCCAGTCGATTCCCTCGCGCCAGCTGGCAGGCGCGTTGGCCAGCGCTGCGTGCACGATGGGTGCCGCGCAATAGTGGGTGATGCGCAATTCGCGCATCAGGTCGAACACCAGTTTCGGATCGAACTTGCGCAGGCACACGTTGACGCCGGCGCGCGCGGCGATGGTCCACGGGAAGCACCAGCCATTGCAGTGGAACATCGGCAATGTCCATAAATACACGGCATGCTTGGGCATGTCCCACTCTAATATGTTCGACAGGGCATTCAGGGCCGCGCCCCGGTGGTGGTAGACCACGCCTTTCGGATCGCCCGTGGTGCCGGACGTGTAGTTGAGGGCGATGGCATCCCATTCGTCCGCAGGCGGCTGCCACTCGTAGTCGGGGTCGCCGCTGGCCAGCAAGCTTTCGTAGTCGAGGTCGGAAAAGGCCTCCACTTCCGGTCCCAGCACGTCGTTGACCTGGATCACGCGCAGACCGGGAATCTGCGCCGCCATCTGGCGCGCCAGCTCGGCAAATTCCGTATCGGCCAGCAATACTTTCGCGTGGCCATGGCGCAGCATGAAGGTCAGCGCCGCCAGGTCGAGGCGGATATTCAGGGCATTGAGGACGGCGCCGGCCATGGGCACGCCAAAACTCGCTTCCACCATGGCGGGTGTGTTCGGCAGCATCACGGCCACCGTGTCGCCCGTGCCCACGCCCAGCTTGATGAGGCCGGAGGCCAGGCGGCGCGTGCGCGCATAGGTTTCGCGCCAGGTCTGCCGCACGGCGCCATGTGCAATTGCCAGGCGATTGCCATATACTGCCGCTGCCCTGGAGATATAGTCGAGCGGGGTGAGGGCGGCGTAGTTGGCGCTGTTTTTGTCGAGGCCGGTATTAAAATCAGGTGTCATGCTTGTCTCCTGGTAAATAAAATTCTGTAGCTCCCTGTTTCGGGATTGATACCGGTTAGCATAGCACCGGTGCTGGAAAATCACTGTCATCTTAGTGACAACTGAAGGATGGAATGAATAGCAATGATAGTGTAGAGCGTGCCGTGCCCGAACTCGATAGCCACGACTGGTTCACGGCCCTCGACGCGCGGCATCAAACCTTGTTGCGCGCCGGCAGCGTGCTCCGGCATTACGAGGCGGGCGCCTTCATCACGCGGCGCGGCGAACCGTCGGCGCACTGGATCGGCGTGCACACGGGCTTGATCAAGCTGGCCGTCTACAACGCCGATGGGCGCGGCGCCACGTTTTCCGGCGTGCCGGCCGGTGGCTGGTGCGGCGAGGGCAGCGTGCTCAAGCGCGAACTGCGCCGCTACGACGTGGTGGCCGTGCGCGCCGCGAACATCATCCTGGTGCCGGTGGACCTGTTTCATCTGCTGCTGGCCGAGAGCCTTTCCTTTAACGCCTTCGTCATCCGCCAACTGAACGAACGCATGGGGCAATTCATCGCCACCATCCAGAACCAGCGCCTGCTGGCCGTCGACGCGCAAGTGGCGCAAGCGATCGCGCAGCTGTTCCATCCCATGCTATATCCGCGCACCTCCAGCGTGCTTGAGCTGTCGCAGGAAGAAATTGGCTTGCTGACCGGCATTTCGCGCCAGCGGGTGAACCTGGCCCTGGGCCGCCTGGCCGAGCTGAAACTGATCAGCATCGCCTACCAATCGATTCGCGTCGTGGACCTCGATGGCTTGCGCCGCTATGGCGTGGCGTCGCTGTGATGACAGACTGCTTGCGCGATGTGTGGCATGCTGATGGCTCGTTCACCACCTTGACCTGACGCATGGCCCTCGTTTCCGATCATCCCTTGTACTTGCTGGGCTTGCGTTTTCCGCTCCGGCTGCGCGTCACCGTGCGCCAGGGTTTTGTCACCTTGCATAATGAAATCACCACCAAGAAACTGGGCAGCGGCGACAGTTTTGTCGTGCCCGCCTTTTTGCGTTTTGCCTGCGACGTGATGCCGGGGCGGGGCAAGCCCGCCGTGTTCACCCTGGCGCTGGAAGGCGATGCGCCGGATGGCGGCCACGGCGGCGGCAAGCGCTGGAGCCAGGCGCTGGCGCAGCACATCTTTGATACGCCACAAGGCAAATGGACGGCGGCCCGCCTGGCGGCCCTGTGGCAAGTGACGCCGCACAAGGCGCGCGCGCGCCTGTTTGCCGAGGGCGAGGCATTGCTCAGCCTGGTGCGCGAGCAGCGCCTGGCGCATGCGCTGCACACGGCGGCGCAAGCGGGCGCCGATGGCGAAGACGGCGAACGCGACCTGGCACAAGTGGCGGCCGGCTCAGGTTTCGCCTCGATTCCCGCGTTTTGTGACGCCTGCGTGGACGTGGCGGGCGTGCGCCCCAGCCTGTTCCTGCGGGGGCAAGCGGGCGCGCCTGCGCTACGCGAAAGCCATACTCCGCTATAATCGGGGCCATGGGATCTTTATTGAAGCGCAAACAGTGGCATATGTGGTTCGCCTGCCTGGCGATACTGCTCAATGCGCTGTCGCCGTCCCTGTCGTATGCGTTTGCCTCGCTGCACGCGAACGCGAACAGCGCTGCCGTCGAGATCTGCTCGGCCAGCGGAGCCGTCTATACGCAAGCGGACCTGGCGCCGGCCGCCAGATCCACCACCGATTCCGTCCTGCACCACATTGAGCATTGCCCGTTCTGCATGAATCACGCGGGCAGCGTGGCCTTGCCACCATCCTCATCCTCGCCGCTGGCCGTCATCACGGGCCACGACCACTATCCGCCATTGTTTTACCAGGCTCCGCAGCCCCAGTTTGCGTGGCTGGGCGCCAGCCCGCGCGGCCCGCCTTTGGCGGCCTGAACGCAGCAGTCACGCCTTCTACGTCCTAACTTGTCTCAACTATGCCCATCGGGCTGGAATTACCATGAAACGTCGTCTTTTCCTTCTCGCCGGCACGGCGGGATTGCTTACGCTTGCCGCTTGCGAACAAGCACCGAAACCCCATTACAACAGCCTCGATTTGACGGGAGGCGATTACAAGCCCGACTTCAAATTGAGCGGCCCCGACGGCAAGGTCTACACCCTGGCCGATTTCAAGGGCAAGTATGTGATGGTCTTCTTTGGCTTTACGCAATGCCCGGACGTGTGTCCGACGGCCCTGTCGCGCGCGCTGGAAATCCGCCAGAAACTGGGCGCCGATGGGGATAAACTGCAAGTGATCTTCATCAGTATCGACCCCGAACGCGACACGCCCGCGTTGCTGGGCGAGTACATGCGCGCCTTCGACCCCAGTTTCCTGGGCTTGCGCACGGACCCGCAGGCGACGGCGCAGACGGCCTTCAATTACAAGGTCTTCTACCGCCGCGTGCCCAGCGGCAGCTCGTACACGATGGACCACACGGCCATCAGCTATGTGCTCGATACCGAGGGACGCATGCGCCTGGGCTTGAAGCACCAGTTGACGGCCGACGAGTGCGTGCAAGATATCAAGACCCTGATGAAATCGAAATACACCTTATAACCATACCGAGGAAATGATCATGACCCATCTGAAAACCCTGCTGGCCACGGCCCTGACCGTACTGTCCTTCTCCGCCGTTGCACAGACTTCCGTGCAGATTACCGACCCGTGGGTACGCGCCACCGTGCCGCAGCAAAAAGCCACGGGCGCCTTCATGCAGATCACGGCGCCGAAAGCCATGCGCCTGCTGGAAGTGCGCTCGTCCGTGGCGGGCGTGGCGGAAATCCATGAAATGAGCATGACGGACAACATGATGCGCATGCGCCAGATCAAGGAAATCGCCTTGCCGGCAGGCAAGGCCGTGGAACTGAAGCCGGGCGGCTACCACGTCATGCTGCTGGACCTGAAAGGGCAGGTGAAGGCGGGTGACAAGATCCCGCTGACCCTGGTCGTCGAGGGCGAAGACAAGCGCCGCGAAACCATCGAAGTGACCGCCGTGGCCCGTCCGCTGGGCGCCTCCTCGGCGCCGATGCCGGCGATGAAGCACTAAGTTTCCCGCTACGTTCTTGCAAAGCCCGGCTCGCCGGGCTTTTTTGCGCTCATTTGAAAATTAAACAGCTGTTTGATACAATGTCGGGCAATATTAAACGGTCGTTTAAATGATGGGATTGGCATGACGGAAGACAAGGAAAACGAGAAGGAAAGCGAACCGGCGCGCGCGCGCATCCTGCAGGCGGCGGCGGACCTGTTTGCCGACGAGGGCTACAAGGCCGCCTCCGTGCGCCGCATATGCGAGGCGGCCCACGTCAACGTGGCGATGGTCAATTACTATTTTCATAGCAAGGAAGAGCTGCATCTGGCCGCCTTCGACCATGCGCGCGAATTGGCGCGGGCCTCTGCCGCCGACGTGGCCGCCGCCAGTGCGCGGGCGCAGCTGCCGCCCGTGGAACAGTTGCGCCTGGCCATCGAGGCGCTCGTGTCCGATATGCTGCGCTCGGGGCACGCATCGCTGTTCAGCCGCCTGGTGGCGCGCGAACTGATCGAGCCGACGGCCGCCATCCACAAGCTGGCCGAGCGCAATGTGCGTCCGCAGCACGCCTTGTTCACGGGCTTGATCCGTGGCGTGGTGGGGCCGGCCATGCCGGACGACGTGGTGCAGAAATGCGTGTTCAGCGTGATCGGCCAGGCCGTGTTCTATGCCCGTTCGCGCATCGTGCATGAACTGGTGGCGCCGGAACTCACGTATGACGAGGCGGGCATCGCCAGCATTGCGCGTCATGTGTCGCAATTCTCGCTGGCGGCCCTCGATGGCTTGCGCCGCCAGTATGCCGAGCAGGTGGGCGCATGAAGGCGCGCAACCTGACCCTGGTGCTGGCCGGCCTGGCCATGCTGGGCCCGTTCGCCACCGATACCTTCTTGCCATCATTTCCCGCGATCGGCACGCATTTCGACGTCAGCAGCGTGCTGGTGCAGCAGACCCTGAGCGTCTACCTGGCCGCCTACGCCTTCATGACCTTGTTCTACGGTACCTTGTCCGACTCGTTCGGCCGCCGTCCCGTGATCCTGGCATCCCTGCTGATCTTTGCCGTCGGCTCCATTGGCGCCGCGTTCGCGCCCAGCTTTGGCTGGCTGCTGTTCTTCCGCGGCATGCAGGGCGCCTCGGCGGGAGCGGGCAGGGTCATCGGGCAAGCCATCGTGCGCGACACCCTGTCGGGCGCGGCCGCGCAAAAGATGCTGGCCAATATCATGATGGTGTTCGGCATCGCGCCCGCCATCGCGCCCATCATCGGCGGCTGGCTGCACGTGGCCTACGGCTGGCAATCGACGTTCGTCTTCACCTTTGCCGTCACCGTGTTGCTGGCGCTCGCCTGCCTGAAAGGCTTGCCGGAAAGTTTATCTGCCGAGCAGCGCCAGCCTTTCCACCCAGGCAACATCGCGCGCAATTACTGGCTGGCCTTGCGCCACCGGGCGTTCCTGCTGCGTTCGCTGGCCGTGGCCTTCGCCTTTGGCGGTTTCGCCCTGTACATCGCGTCGGCCCCGCACTTCATTCTGGAATTGCTGCGCCTGCCGGAAACGGCGTTTGGCTGGATGTTCATCCCCATGGTGGCGGGTTTGGTGCTGGGCTCGGCGCTGTCGGGCAAGCTGGCCCATGCGGTGAAAAGCACCGTGCTGGTGCGCTGGGGCTTGCTGGCCATGGCGGCCACGGGCGCGCTCAACATCGCTTACAACCACTGGTTCGCCGCCAGCATCCCGTTCGCCGTCGTGCCTGTGATGCTGTACGCGTTCGGCATGTCGCTGGCCTTGCCGGGCATGACCATGTCCACGCTCGACATTTTCCCGCAGATGCGGGGCTTGGCCGCTTCCTTGCAAAACTTCGTGCAAATGCTGGTGTTTGCGCTGGTGTCCGGTTTTGTCGCACCGTTGCTGTTCGACAGCGCTTTCAAATTGGCGCTGGGACAGGCGTCGGCCGTGGTGCTGGCTGCCGTGTTCTGGTGGCTGGGCAGCCGCCAAGCGGCGGGGCAGGGCGCATCTGCAATTATCAAAACAACATGACGGGCCTTGGAAAAGAGTGGCATGCTTCCTGCTTTGTTACACTGTGACAATCAGACCCGTGCTGCGGGCGCCACAGCACGCGCGCGGGTCTAAGCAGTTTTGCAACTTTACCTTTGGCTATCATGCACTTGATTAACTCCAGTTTGAACCACGCCTTGCGCGTGCCGCTGGCTGCGGAAATCCACTCGCGGCCGTTTTTGCAGCTCGATGCCCCCGAGCTGATCACCCATCTGGCCGTGTACAAGGATGACAGCGCGGCGCCCGGTGCGTCGAATATGGCGGCCCAGCATGCCACTCTGGCGGCCCTGTGCACGCATTTCGGCGTCACGCCGCCCGCCGCCGAAGCCAAGTATTTTTATTACGACTTTGGCCGCTTCCGCCTGAAATGGGAATGCCACACGGAATTTGCCACGTTTACCTTTGCCGAACATCCGGGCGCCGCCTTGCCCCTGGAACAGGCGTTCGAGCGCATGCCCCTGGAACAGTTGCCGCAGCAGTGGCTGGCGGGTTTGAAGGGCAAGCTGATGGTGGCTGCCCACGTGGTGCTGCAGCAGGCGACCGAACCGGCCGAGATCTTCATGCAGGGCTTGTCGCGTGTGTTCGAGGGTAATACCCTGGCTGGCAGCAAGGTGTTGCAGGGCGGCGAATTGTGGACAGATTTTACGATCCAGTCCGACGGCTTCAGCCGTTTCGTCATCCGCGATGCGGGCATGCACTCGCAGCAGTCGGGCCGCCTGGTGCAGCGCGTGCTGGAAATCGAAACCTACCGCATGATGGCCTTGCTGGGTTTGCCTTACGCCATGCAGGCGGCGCCATCCTTGAACGCCATCGAAAACGAACTGGCGACCCTGGCCGCCGCCATGGTCGATACGGACGACGCGCCCGGCCTGGCCAAGGCCGACGAGGGCGTTGCCGAGCAAGCCTTGCTTGACCGCATCACGCGCCTTGCGGCCCGCATTGAAAAGCTGTCGCTCGACAATAGCTACCGTTTTTCCGCCTCGAAAGCCTACATGGGCCTGGTCAAGGCGCGCATCGAGGAGTTGCGCGAAGAGCGCATCGAGGGCATTCCCACGGTCGAGGAATTCATGGACCGCCGACTGACGCCCGCCATGAACACGTGCGAAGCGATGGCCAGCCGCCAGGAAGCGATGGCGCAGCGCATCGCCAACACGAATGACTTGCTGCGCACGCGCGTGGGCATCGTGCAGGAATTGCAAAACCGGCAAATCCTGCAATCGATGAACGCGCGCGCGGCGCAGCAGCTGCGCTTGCAGCAAGCGGTGGAAGGCTTGTCCGTGGCCGCCATTTCCTACTACGTGATCGGCCTGTTCAGCTACACGGGCAAGGCGGCCAAGGTGCTGGGCCTGCCCGTGAACCCGGAAATCCTCGTCGGCGCCCTGGTGCCGTTCGTGGCGGCCGGCGTGTGGCTGGGGCTGCGCCGCATGCATCACAAGCTGCACACGGACTGAGCGGGACGGCAGGGGCGCTGAAAATTTGCTATGTTTCAACATTCGACCGTCAGGTGTTTTGAGAGGAAGTTGCGTGCTACCGAATGTTGGCGATGTTTACAGTGTATTTTCGTCCGAGCTGCAGCAGTACGTGGCTTGCCAGGTGACCCGCATCAAGGATGCTTCATCGTCCAGGCCGGTCGCTGCCGTGCTGGAGCTGGACTGGACCGGTGACGCCTTGCCCGATGCGGCGGCCGTGCAAGCCATGCGGCCGCTGCTGTGCGACTATTTCTTCTGGAACAAGCGCCACGATCACTGCTATGCCACGGCGAACGTGCCGCCTGGTCATACCCTGGTTGGCAATATCGCGCCGCTGGTGGATGTGGAAGTCAACAGCTACCGCAGTGGCTGGAACGTGGGTGACAGCGTGCTGCGCCAGCGTAACTGGGAGCGCATCGATCCGCTGCGGCGCCAGCAGTTCAAGGCCGCGTCGCGCGAGCGTGAAGTGACGCTCGGCGGCCACGTCTTCCGCCAGGACGCGACGAAAATCAATGACAGCGTCTTGCAGGCGCTGGGCGACCTGTCCGAACTGGAGCAGCTGCCTTGCCTGATGTCCATCGAGACCAGCCACGGCACGCCAGCCTTGATGGAGTTTATCCAGGGCAATCCCTTCATCAATGAGCTGGACTGGCAGTCATCGACGGTGCCTGCGCTCGATTTCAGCGGCAGCGGCCTGGAACGCCTGATCCTGCAGCCCGATGGCGTCAGCAGCCTGGTCTTGAACAAAGGCTTGGGTCTTCTCTCGCTGCGCAGCGCGCCATCGCCGGCGCTGCGCATCAAGGATGGCGCCGATGGCCGCCATCTGACACTGCAGTGCAAGCAGACGCTGCCGTCATTCCACGGTCTCGACCAGCTGGGCGGCCTGTCGCTGGTCAGCATGAAAGACGTTGATCTGGCGCAAGTGGCGCAGCGCTTTCCCCATCTGACGGCCTTGCGCATCTGGGGCAAGCCGGGACTGGCGTCGCAGATGGCCAGCCTTGCGCAATTGGCCCAGCTGCGGATGTTCACCGCCTGTGATCTGTTTGCTTACACGGCGGAGGAGTTTCCACCGGCCGCGCAATTGCCGATGCTGTCGGCCCTGTGGATGACCAGCTTGCCGCTAGACGCTGCCAAGGCCATCAAGGCCGGCTACAAGAAAGCGGCGGCGCTGGGACTGGACTTATCGGTGACCAAGGCGCGCAAGCCGGAATGGCTGGCGGAAAATCTGCTCAACCCGTTCCGCGACTGGGACGGTCGCGAGCATATTTCCCCCGCGTATGCGAAAAAGGCGGCGCTGGCCTACAAGAACATGCTGGCCGTAACGCGCGGCATCGATGCCGCCATGGACGCGACGGCGGTGGCCGCCGCGCTGGAGGCGATGGTCACCGCCTATGTCGAGGCATTCAACAAGATCGAGCGGCGGACAAGCATCATCGAGACGGTCGAGCGCGAGGAAATCTACACGGTGCTGGCCGAGTTGCTGGCCCAACTGGCGCAGCAACTGGGGCCGGCGCTGGTCGACGAGGCGGCCTTGCTGGCACTGTTCGACCGCTTGCGCGAGTTCTAGGGCCATCGTCAGCGCTCTAGAAAAAAAGTTCTAGACATGAAGTTCTAGGGAAGGTATTCTGGCGGCATGTTAAAAAATACCTCCACTCCCCATCCCACGGCCGCCGAACTGGACTTGCTGCGCATCCTGTGGCGGCGCGGTCCGTCCGACGCGCGCGCCGTGTATGACGCCCTGGCTGAAGAGCGTGCCGACGCCAGCTATGCCACCGTGCTGCGCCAGTTGCAGCTGATGCATGGCAAGGGACTCTTGAGCCGCGATGAAAGCCAGCGGCCGCAGCTGTATGCGGCCGTCGACGCGCAGGAAAAGTTGCAGACCAGCTTGCTCAAGGACTTGATCGGCAAGGTGTTTTCCGGCTCCGGCAAGGCGCTGGTGTTGACGGCGCTGCGCGAGCACGTGAGCGACGCGGAGCGCCTGGAAATTGAAAAAATCCTGCGTAGCAAGGATGGCAACGCGCCATGAACCTGGATATGAGCTTGGGCAACTTTGTCCCGGCGCTGGGCTGGGTCTTGCTGTATTTTGTCTGGCAGGGCGTGATCGTCGGCGCCGTCTCCGCTGTACTGCTCTGGCTGCTGCGCCATGCCAGCGCGCGCTGGCGCTATGCCGTCTGCGCGCTGGCACTGCTGCTGTGCCTATGCATTCCCACCGTCCACCTGCTGTCTCTGCTGTCCGGCACTTCACTGGCCCAGCTGCCGATGGACGCGCCGCCCGCCTGGCGCGCCGCGCTGCAAGCGTGGATGCCGGCCCTGGTGCTGGCCTGGAGTGCCGGCGTTGGCCTGATGAGCTTGCGCCTGTGCCTGGGCCTGGCCTGGGTCGGCCGGCTGCGGCGCCAGGCAGTGGCCGCCCCGGCCATCTGGCAGGCGCGCCTCGATGCGCTGGCGCTGCGCATGGGCTTGCACCGGCGGCCGCCGCTGAAGCTGCACGGGGGATTGACCAGCCCCGTCACCGTGGGCTTCTGGCGTCCCGTCATCCTGCTGCCGGCCGCCTTGCTGAGCGGCATGCCCGTTGCCTTGCTGGAAGCGCTGCTGGCGCATGAACTGGCGCACGTGCGGCGCTGGGATTACCTGGTCAACCTGTTGCAAAGCGTGGCCGAAGCGCTGCTGTTTTTTCATCCTGTCGTCTGGTGGCTGTCGGCGCGCATGCGGGCCGAACGCGAACAGGTGGCCGACGCCCTGGCTGCGCAAGCGCTGCAGGATCCGCAGCAGCTGGCCACGGCGCTGCATGCCTTGTCCCTGCACACGGCTGTGCCGCAGCATTCCGGTTTGCTGATGTCGGCACGGGGCGGGGCGCTGCTGACGCGCATCGAGCGCCTGATGGCACCCGGCCCCGACACGGCCGGCTGGAAACTGGCCGTGCCCGCTTTGCTGCTGGCCTGCGCCACCTTGCTGTTGCAGGTGCAGGGCAAGCCCGCCGTCAGCGGGGCGACCCTGGCCGAGGCCGCCGCCGCGATGCTGGACTTGCCCGTCAGCGCGAAACACATGCTGGTCTTTGACGACAGCACGGGCCAGGTGCTGATGGCGAAGGATGCTGACGCCGTCGTGCCGATTGCGTCGATTACCAAGCTGATGACGGCCATGGTGGTGCTGGACGCGGGACTCGATCCCGATGAACAGCTGCGCATCGTGCGCGCCGATGGGGATGCTTCGCTGCAGCGCCACAGCCTGCTGGCCGATGGCGTGGCCGTGTCGCGCGGCGCACTGTTGCAACTGGCGCTGCTGCCGTCCGAAAACCGCGCCGCCGCCGCGCTGGCGCGCACCTATCCTGGCGGCAACGCAGCCTTTGCGCAAGCGCTGCAAGCGAAGATCCGCCACCTGGGCTTGAGCCGCACCACCCTGACGGAGCCGGTCGGCAGTTCACCGGCGAATACGTCCACGGCCAGCGAGGTGGCGAAGATCGTCGCCGCCGCCGTGCGCTATCCGGACATTGCCCGCATCACCAGCCACGCGCAGGCCAGCGTGGCTGTGAATGGCAAGACGCGCACCCTGCACAACACCAACCCGCTGGTGGGTGGCAAGGGCTGGGACATTTTGCTGTCCAAGACGGGCAGCAGCCACGAAGCGGGCAGTTGCCTGACCATGCGCATGCGCAGCGGCGGCAAGCACGTCACCGTGGTGCTGCTGGACGCCGACGGCGCGCAGCGGCGCTCGCTCGACGCCGGCCACATCCGCGACACCCTGGCCGACAGGACTGGCCGCATGCATTGATACCCCCCCAGGGCGCGCCAGTGCGGGCGCCCTTCTTTTTTACACTCTGGAGATGAAGATGACACTATTGGCGAAGTTGATGCTGGCTACGGTTGCGACCATGGCGGCAGGTACAGTGCAGGCAAAAACGCCGGCACCGCTGCAAAATAATCCTGTTGATTGCGACAGTTGCAAGGAATGGAATGCGCCCGTCAAGCCATTCAATATCCATGGCAATAGCTGGTATGTGGGCACGGTCGGCCTGTCCGCCGTGCTGGTGACGAGCCCGCAGGGCCATATCCTGCTCGACGGTGCGCTGCCGCAATCGGCGCCGTTGATCATCGCCAGCATCAAGGCGCTGGGCTTTCGCATCGAGGATGTGAAATATATTCTCAATTCGCACGCCCATTGGGACCATGCGGGCGGCATTGCCGCGCTGCAACGGGCCAGTGGCGCCACAGTGGTGGCCAGCGCCTCGGGCGCCCTGGGGCTGCAAAGTGGCACGAATGGCAAGGATGATCCGCAGTACCAGGCCGATCCTGTCGTGCATGTCGCGAAAGTCGCCAAGGTCAAGGTGGTGGGCGAGGGCGATACCGTCAAGGTGGGCCCATTGGTATTGACCGCCCACATGACACCGGGCCACACGCCCGGCGGCACGACGTGGACCTGGACCTCGTGCGAAGGCGCGCGCTGCCTGAACGTCGTGTATGCGGACAGCCTGAACCCGTATGCCAGTGGTGATTTCCGCTATACGGGCAAAGGCGCGGGCAAGGGTGGCTCACCTGACGTTTCGGCCTCGTTCGAAGCGAGCATCGCCAAGGTGGCTGCCTTGCCATGCGACATCATCATCCCCGTGCATCCGGGCACGACGGACGTGCTGGGCAAGGCCGCTAAGCGTAGCGGCACGGACAATCCCCTGATCGACGCCAACGCCTGCCGCGCCTATGCGGCCGAAGCGGGTGGCTTGCTGGCCAAGCGCCTGGCGAAAGAGCGGGGCGTTGCGTTACCAGCCGAAGCCAAAGGCGCCGCGCACGCGCACTAAACTGTTTTACTCTGCCGCCTGCTGCTGTTTTTGCAGGCGTTTCAGGAACACCGTCATTTCCTTGACGGCTTGCAGGTCGCCTTGCTGCTGGGCTACTGTGACGCCCGTCGTCCAGGCGGCCTGCGCTTCATCCAGCCGGGTCAATTGGTGCAAGGCCTTGCCCAGCAGTTTCCAGGCGGCCGAGTAGCCGGGTTGCTGCACGGTGGCTTGCGCCAGGTGCAGGGCGGCTTGCTCAGCGTCATGGTCTTTCAGGCAGGCATCTCCCAGGCCAAAGCGCAGCAGGGCGCTGTCGCGTCCCTGCGCCAGCAGTTTTTCCAGTTTTTCACGCATGCCCGACCTCATTCTATTATACAAGTATATTCTTGCATAATAACGCTTCCGCCTGCAAGTAACAAGCAGGCATTCAATCAGCCACCTCCACCACCAGCTTGCCGCGCGCGCTGCCGTCCATCTGTGCCATATGCGCATCGTGCGCCGTGTGCAAGGTAAAACGGCGTGGGTCGAGCCGCACGTGCAGCTTGCCCGCGTCTATTAACTTGTTGGCTTCGCGCAGAATCGCGCCATGGCGCGCATGGCCCTCGCCGCTCAACAGGGGCAATAAGGTGAACACGCCCGAGTAGCTGGCCGCGCGCGCCGTCAGCGGGCTCAGGGCGAACGTGCCCCAGCCCAGGCAACTGACGACGTGGCCGCCATAGATTTTTGCTGCCTGGAAACTGGCGTCCAAAGTGGCGCCGCCCACCGTATCGTAGACGATGTCGAAGCCGACGCCGCCCGTATGTTCGCTCACGTAATCATCCACCGTGCTGGTGCGGTAATCGATGAAGCGTGCGCCCAGCGCCTCGATGACAGTGCGGCTGGCGGCGCTGCCCGTGGCATACACCCTGGCGCCAAGGGCGACGGCGAGCTGCACGGCCATGTGCCCCACGCCGCCCGCGCCGCCATGCACCAGCACGGTATCGCCCGCCTGCACGTGGGCGCGGTCGACCAGCCCTTCCCAGGCCGTGATGAAGACGAGGGGCAGGGCGGCTGCCTCGCGCAGGCTCAGTCCTGGCGGCACGGGCGCCAGCAGCGCAGCGTCGAAGACGCCGTACTCGGCCAGCGAACCCTGGAGGCCGGCTATGCCGCCCGCCATGCCATACACTGTTGCGCCAATGTGAAAAGTCGTCACGCCATCGCCCACGGCCGCCACCGTGCCGGCCACGTCGATGCCGAGGATGGCGGGCAGGCGGGGCCGGGCGTGCGGCGCGGCGCCGGCGGCGATTTTCGTGTCGAGTGGATTGACGCCGCTGGCGGCGATGCGCACGAGGATTTGCCCGGGGCCGGGCTGCGGCACGGGCAGGTGTTCGATGGTCATGGGGGCGGCAAAGGTAGTCAGGACGAGGGCTTGCATGGTGTTCTCCATTGGGTTGATGGCCCAGTCTAGGCGGCGACGGCACAAAGAAAAACGGGGCGCGGCGCGATGCACTATTTCAGTATCGTGGATAATCATAGTCAAACAGGAGGGAAATACATGGACAGGCTGGAAGCAATGCACGTGTTTTGCGCGGTGGTCGAGGCGGGCGGTTTCAGCAAGGCGGCGCAGCGCCTGGGCATTTCCACGTCTTCCGTGACGAACCAGGTAGCGGCGCTGGAAAAGCACTTCGGCGTGCGGCTCTTGCAGCGCACCACGCGCAGCATGTCGCTCACGGCCGAAGGCCAGCAGTGCCATGCGCAGGCGCGTCAGGTGCTGGCCGACATGGCGGCGCTGGAAACGAGTCTGTTGCAGGCGGCCGGGAAACCCTCGGGCAGTCTGCGCGTGGATATGCCCAGCAGCATCAGCCGCAACCTGGTGGCGCCCGCCTTGCCACGCTTCATCGCCGCCTATCCCGACATTTCCCTGCGCCTGACGGTCAGCGACCGCCTGGTCGACATGGTGGAAGAGGGTATCGACGTGATGCTGCGCATCGGCGAGCCGCAAGACTCCGCGCTGGTGGCGCGCAGCCTGCTGAAGATGGATTACCTGTGCTGCGCCGCGCCCGACTTCATTGCCCGGCATGGCATGCCGCAGTCGCCGCAGGAACTGGATCAATTTGCCTGCCTGCATTTCCTGTACCCGAAAGCGCGGCAGGTGCGGCCCTGGCTGTTCCAGGACGGGGGCACGGGTGAACCGTATGCGCATACGCCGGCCGCCGCCTTGTCCTTCGACCATATCGAATCGATGATCGCCGCTGCCCAGGCCGGCTGCGGCATCGTGCAGGCGCTGTCCGTTTCCGTGTTGCAGCCATTGCGCGAGGGCAGCCTCGTGCCAGTGTTGCAGCCGTTCCGCACGCGGGGACCGGACCTGTGGGCGCTGTTCCACCCGCGCCACTTGCGCGCGGCCAAGGTGCAAGTGTTTGTGGACTTTCTGGCGCAGGTTTTTCACGGCCAGCACGCCATCCAGGCTGCATTATGATAATATAAATGAGAATTATTCTCATATGGAGCATGGCGTGGTATCGACTGCCTGGACGCGGCAACTGTCTTCCGAACTGACCTTGTCGGCCGGTTGCGTGCTGTCGCCCACTCCCATCACCATCAATACGCCCGTGTTCGAGGGCTTGCAAGTCATCGTTTCGCTGAATGGCAAGCTGAGCGGCAGCGTGGATGGCCGCGCGCCGTTTGCCATCACCGATGCAGGCGTCTACCTGGTGCTGGCGCGGGGTCGCCACGAAGGCTGCGACCGCTTTGCAGCGAATACCTTGCAGCGCTACGTGAAAGTGGGACTCGACGCGGGCCATGCGCAGCGCAGCGGCTTCGACCTGGAGCGCCTGGCCGTCACGGGCGGCCAGCAGCTGCACCGTGATGGCGTGCTGGTGATGCGCCAAGCGATCACGCCGGCCCTGCGGGCCATCGCCACGCAGATCCTGATGTGTCCCTTCGACGGCGCCGTGCGCGACATGTACATGGCGGGCAAGGCGCTGGAGATGGCGGCCGTGGCCAGCGACCGGGTACTGGGACGGTCGCGCGGCGGCGCCAGCGGCGCGGACTTGAGCGCCTTCGAAATCGAGCGCCTGCAGCAGGCGCGCGAGCTGGCCGAGCAGCATTTCCAGCAACCGCTGGGTTTGCCTGAAATAGCCAGATTAAGCGGCTTGAACGTGAAGAAGCTGACGGCCGGCTTTCGCCAGCTGTTTGGCGTCAGCGTGTTCGAGTATGTGCAGGATTATCGTCTGCAGGAAGCCTATCGCATGCTTAGCGCGGGCGGCTATACGGTGACGCAGGTGGCGTGCTTTGTCGGCTATGCCATTCCGCATTTCTCCACCCTGTTTCGCCAGCGTTTTGGCATGCCGCCCAGCCAGCTGGCACGCGCCTAAGTAACCCCCAATAAATTATTGTGATTTCTGACTGCCATAACCGGCGCTCTGCGGCGTTGCTCACTGCTAGCAGTGCCCGCACTGCGTCGCAGCGAGCGCCTTGCATAGCATCCGGTTCTGTTCGTCATAAATTCACACTAATTTCCCGAGGATTACTTAGCCGGCTGCATCTTTTCCGTCTTTCGTAAGGCGAAGGCCCGATAACGAAAGCAGCCGGCGCTTCCAGATTCTATGATGAATGATATTCATTCTCATTTAAAGCCTGGAAGGATTTACCGTATGTCACGCTCGCAGCCCCACCGTTTGCCGCGCCTTGTGCGCGCCGTTCCCCTTCCCCTTGTGCTGGTCCTGGCTTGCCGCGCCGCCTATGCCGCCGAAGCGCCTGATGCGCCGCAAGCCATGCAAGGCGTGACGATCGAAGCGCAGCGCCTGAAAATCGCCACGCAAAGCACGACATCGAGCAAGACCAATACGGCGCTGATCGAAACGCCCGCTTCCGTTTCCGTCATCACGCGCGACCAGATGGATGCGCAGGGCATCCAGTCCGTCGGCGAGGCGCTGCGGTATTCGGCCGGCGTGCTGGCCAGTCCGTCGATGGCCGCTTCGCAGCGCTATGATCGTTTCGATAACGTCAAGATCCGCGGCTTCGACGTGGGCAGCAACGGCATGCTGCGCGACGGCTTGCGCGGCACCACGGTGCAAGCCTGGCCCAGGGTCGAGCCGTATGGCCTGGAAGCGGTGGAAGTGTTGCGGGGACCCAGTTCCGTGCTGTATGGCCAGAATTCGCCGGGCGGCATCGTCAACCAGATCAGCAAACAGCCGCTGTTCCAGCCCTACCGCGAACTGCAACTGCAGACGGGCAACTTCCACCGCAAGCAGGTGCAGGGCGATGTGAGTGGCCCCATGGGCGAGGGCAGCGACTGGGCTTACCGCATGACGGGCTTGCTGCGCGATAGCGATTCCCAATTCACCGGCGTGCCGGACGACAAGGTGTATATCGCGCCCGCCCTTAGCTGGCGCCCCAGCGCGGCCACCAGCCTGACCTTGCTGGCCGACTACACGCGCGACAAGTTCGGTCCGCCCGCCGTGGTGGCGCCCATCCAGGGCACCCTGTTGCCGAACCGCCATGGCCGTCTTCCCTACAACCAGATGCTCAACGAAAAGGGCCTGGACAATCACCGCGTGCAATATTCGCTCGCCTATCTGCTGGAGCATCGCATCGATGACGTGTGGAGCATCCATTCCAAGGCCCGCTACGGGCGGGTCAACCTGATCACGGAAACCATCCAGGGCCGCCTGCTGGCCGACCAGCGCACCTTGCGCCGCACGCCCTATTTCTTCGATATCGATGGCGAGAGCTGGTCGCTGGATAACAATGCCAAGGCCAGTTGGCGCAGCGGCGGCGCCGAATTCGAGACCCTGGTGGGCCTCGATTACCGTCACACGAAAGAAGATTATGTGCTCAATGGCGGTCCGGCCGGCGCCGAGATTGATATGTACCAGCCCGTCTACCTGGGCCATATGCTGCCCACGCCGGAGCGCTATGCCAGCACCGTGCAAAGCTCGGACCAGTACGGCCTGTACGCGCAGCAACAGATCAAGCTGGCGCGGCAATGGGTGCTCAGCGCGGGCGTGCGCAAGGATTGGTCGGACACGTCCACGCGCGACCGCCTGGACGGCGTCACGCCGCCGTCGCAAAAGGATGATGCGTTGACGTGGAAGGCGGGCGCCGTCTATCTGGCCGAGAATGGCCTGGCACCTTACGTCAGCCTGATGACTTCGTTCAACCCCGTGCTGGGCAACGATTTCTACGGCAAATCCTACGACCCCACCAAGGGCAAGCAGGCGGAAGTGGGCGTGAAATACCAGCCGCCCGGTTTCGACGGATTTTTCACGGCCTCCGTGTTTGACCTGCGCCAGGAAAACGTGCAGACCCTGGATCCGAACAATTCGCTGAACCGTTTGCAGACGGGCGAAATCAAATCGCATGGCGTGGAACTCGATGCGCTGGCCAATCTCACGCGCAATTTCAACGTGGCGGCCAACGTCACGTGGAACCGCCTGGAAGTGAGTAAAAGCAATAACGTCAATGAAGTGGGCAAGCGTCCCGTCGGCATGCCGGAGACCATGGCCAGCGTATGGGGCAAGTACAAACTGGTGCAAGGCCCGCTGGCGGGACTAGGCATCGGCCTGGGCTTGCGCTACACGGGCGCCACCAAGGCCGACTCCGCCAACCGTATCGACGTGCCGTCCTACCTGCTGACGGACCTGGCGCTGGACATCGATCTGCTGCGGCTGTCGTCGTCCCTGCGGGGTACGCAGCTGGCGCTGAACGTGACGAATCTGAGCAACAAGCATTACTACGACAGTTGTTCATCGAGCAATTGCAGCACGGGCGATGCGCGCCGCTTGCTGCTGACCGTCAAGCATGCGTGGTGATGCCATGAGAAAAATCTTGTCCATGCTGGCCGCCGCGCTGCTGTCCTGCATCAGTTTGTCAGTTGAGGCCGTCACCGTCACCGACCTGGCGGGACGCACGGTGAACGTACCCGACCAGGTGCAGCGCATCGTGCTGGGTGAAGGCCGCCTGATCTACACCTTGTCCATGTTGGAAGGAAAAAATCCCTTTGCCCGCCTGGCGGGCTGGCAGGGTGATTTCCGCCACCTGGATGTGCAGGGCTACGCGGCCTACCGCAAGGTCTTTCCGCAAGCGGAGCAGGTGCCCCTGGTGGGCGCCACCTCGGCCGACAGTTTCAGCGTGGAAAAAGCCCTGTCCTTGCGGCCCGACCTGGCCATCCTGGCCCTGTCGGGCGGCCACGGCCCCGCGCCGGGCAGTGACGCCGTGCGCCAGCTGGAAGCGGCCGGCGTGCCCGTGATCTTTGTCGACTTCAGCAACCATCCGCTGGCAAATACCGTGCCCAGCATGCGCCTGATGGGCAAGGCGCTGGACCGCCAGGCGCAGGCCGCCGCCTTCATCGCCTTTTACGAAGAGCAGGTGGGTAAAGTTGCGCGCGCCGTGCAAGCGGCGCAGGCCCGGCCCGGCTTTCGCCGCCCCAGCATCTTTGTCGACATGCTGGCGGGCTTGCAAGGCTGTTGCGGTTCTCCCGGCACGGGCAATTTCGGCGAGATGATTGCCCTGGCCGGTGGCGAGAATATCGGCGCCGGCAAGATCCCCGGCCCCATCGGCACCCTGAACCCGGAATACATCCTGTCGCGCGATCCCGACGTGTATGTGGCGACGGGCGTGTTCGCCAGCGGACAGGGGGGCGTGACCCTCGGTTACCAGGCCACCCTGGCGCAGGCGCGCAGCAGCCTGCGCGCCGTGGCCTCGCGCACGGAAACGGCCCAATTGAGCGCCGTGCGCGAAAAAAATGGCAGGCGAGCGCACGGTCTGTGGCATGTGTTCTACGACTCGCCCGAACATCTGGTGGCCGTGCAGGCGCTGGCCAAGTGGCTGCATCCGGCGCTGTTTGCGGACCTGGACCCGGCCCGCACGCGCCTTGAAATGTATCGCCGTTTCATGCCGATTCCCGCCATGGGCGTGCTGTTCGTGGACCTGCAGCCTTGAGCGCCGCGCTGACACAAGCGCTGCCTGCCATGGCGGCGGGCAGGGCGTACCGCCAGCGCCATGTGCGCCGCGTCATGCTGGTGGGCGCGCTGCTGTGCGCGCTGGCCGTCTCGCTGGCGGCCGATATCGCCACGGGACCGTCCGGCATGGGCATGTCCCGTTTGTTCCAGGTGCTGTTGCAGCCCGATGGCGTGCCGCGCATGGAGCAGGTCATCGTGTGGGATGTGCGCCTGCCATATGCGCTGATGGCCGTGCTGGTGGGCGCCGCGCTGGCGCTGGCGGGTGCCGAGATGCAGACCATCCTCGTTAATCCGCTGGCCAGCCCGTTCACCCTCGGCGTGTCGGCCGCCGCCTCGTTCGGCGCTGCGCTGGCCATCGTCCTGAACTGGAGCTTGCCCGGGGTGCCGCCCCAGTACGTGGTGTCGGCGAATGCCTTCCTGTTCGCGTTTGCGTCCGTCGGCCTGCTGCACCTGCTGACGCGCTGGCGCGGCTTCGGCGTGGAAAGCCTGGTGCTGTTCGGTATTGCGCTGGTGTTTGCCTTTAATGCGCTGGTGGCGCTGCTGCAGTTTGTCGCCAGCCAGGACAGCTTGCAGCAACTGGTGTTCTGGACCATGGGCAGCCTGTCGCGCTCTTCCTGGGACAAGATCGCCATCCTGGCCGCGACGCTGGCCGTGATTGCGCCATGGGCCGTGCGCGACAGCTGGGCCATGACGGCGTTGACCATGGGCGAGGACCGCGCGCGCAGCTTCGGCGTCGATGTGCGCCGCTTGCGCATGCTGTCTCTGCTGCGTATCAGCCTGCTGTCGGCTCTGGCCGTGTCCTTTGTCGGCACCATCGGTTTCATCGGCCTGGTGGCGCCGCATATCGCGCGCCTGCTGGTGGGCGAGGACCACCGCCTGCTGTTGCCCGCGTCCGCGCTGGCCGGTGCGCTGATCCTGTCGCTGGCCTCGATTTGCAGCAAGACGCTGATCGACGGCGTGCTGATCCCCGTCGGCATCGTCACGGCGCTGGTCGGCATCCCGTTTTTCATGCTCATCGTCATGCGCCAGCGGGGAGGTGCGGCATGAGCGGCCTGCTGGTGCGCAATGCCTGCGTGGCGTATGGACGGCGCGAGGTGCTGCGCGGCGTCAGCCTGCCGCCCTTGTTGCCGGGCAGCGTGACTGCCCTGATCGGCCCGAACGGGGCCGGCAAGTCGACCCTGTTGCGTGGCATCGCCGGCTTGCAATCGATGCAGGGCGCCGTGCTGCTCGATGGCGTGGACCTGGCCTGCGGGCCGCAAGCCCGGCGCGCGCAGAGCATGGTGTACCTGCCGCAAAGCTTGCCCTCGCGCACGCGGCTGGGCGTGTTCGAGGCTGTGCTCAGCGCCGCGATGGCGGGGCGCAGCGAAGGCTGGCTGGGCGCCAGGGTCGATGCGGCCGCCGTGGCCAGGGTGGAGGCCGTGCTGGCGCGCCTCGACTTGCTGCCCCTGGCCAGTCGCCAGGTCGAGGCGCTGTCGGGCGGCCAGCGCCAACTGGTGGGCCTGGCCCAGGCGCTGGTGCGCCAGCCCAGGGTGCTGCTGCTGGACGAGCCCACCAGCGCGCTGGACCTGTATCACCAGTTCCAGGTGATCGAGGCGATACGGCGCGCCACGCGCGAACATGCTTTGATTACCGTCATCGTCCTGCACGACATCAACCTGGCGCTGGGCTGCGCCGACCAGGTGATGGTGCTGCATGATGGCGTGCTGGCGGCGTCGGGCGCGCCGCATGCCGTGATTGACGCCGCCCTGATCGCGCGCGTCTACCGGGTACGCGCCAAGGTACGCCAGCTCGATACGGCTGCCGTCGTCTGCGTGGAGGGGACATTGTGAGCGACTGGCGCGATTTATCGGCCTTGCTGGCCCCCCTGCGTGGCCGTTTGCTGGGCGCTGGCGCGCTGCAGGCGCTGGCCGCGCTGTGCGGCGTACTGCCGTACATCGCCATGGCGCAATTGGGCGCCTTGCTATTGGCATCGGAGGTCGATGCTGGCCGTGCCTGGAATGTGCTGTGGCTGGCACTGGCGGCGCTGTGCCTGCGTCAACTGACGACGGCGCTGGGCCTGCACCTGACGCACCTGGCCGATGCAGACTTGCAGTGCCAGTTGCGCCTGCGGCTGGCGCGCCAGTTGTCCAGAGTGCCGCTGGGCTGGTACGCGGGCAGCAATGCGGCCAAGGTCAACGAAATCGTGCAGCGTGATGTGGCTGCGCTGCACCGCCTGGTGGCGCATGCGCCGTCCGACCTGGCTGCCGTGGTCGTCGCGCCCGTGGCATGCCTGGCCTGGCTGCTGCAGACGGACTGGCGCATGACGGCTATCACCCTGGTCGCGCCAGCCCTGGCCTGGTGGCGCTATCGGGGCATGGACGCAGCAGCCTTCCGCGAGGGACAGGCGCAGTTGCAGCGCACTGGCGGCGAACTGGCGGCGGCGATGGTGGAACTGGTGCAGGGCATGGCCGTCTTCAAGACGTATGCGCAGGAGACACTGCCGCAAGCGCGCTTCCATGCCGTGGCGGCGCGCCATGCGCGGCAGTTTTTGGCCTGGGTGCGGCGCTGGGGCGGCATGGGCGCGCTGGTCGATGTGCTGCTGTCGCCGCCCGTCGTGCTGGCTTTTGTCGTGAGTGGAGCCTGGCTGTGCGCGCAAACGGCGGCGATGGCGCCCGCGCAGATGCTGCCGTTTGCCTTGCTGGGCATGGCCTTGTGCGCGCCCGTCGCCGCGCTGGGGCACGGCGCCGATGACTTGAAGGGAGGCTTGGCGGCGGCGCACAGGATCGGCGCCTTGCTGGCCGAGGCGCCCATGCCGCAGGCGGCGACGCCGTTGCTGCCGGCCGGCGACGATGTGCGTTATGAACAGGTGTGTTTTGCCTATCCGGGCGGTATCGATGTTTTGCACGGCATCGATTTATGCCTGCCTGCGGGCAGCGTGACAGCCCTGGTGGGGCCGTCGGGCGGCGGCAAGTCGACCCTGGCCATGCTGTTGCCGCGCCTGTGGGACGTGACGGCAGGCGCCGTGCGCATCGGCGGCGTCGACGTGCGCCAGATCGATTCCGCCGTGCTGTATGCGCGTGTGGGGTTTGTCTTGCAGCACACGCAGGTGCTGCGCCTGTCCGCGCGCGACAACATCCGCCTGGGGCGGCCGGAGGCAAGCGACGCCCAGGTGGAAGCGGCGGCGCGCGCCGCGCACATCCATGCCCGCATCACGGCCTTGCCGCAAGGGTATGACACCTTGCTGGGCGAAGGCCTGGTGCTGTCGGGCGGCGAGGCGCAGCGCCTGGCGATCGCCCGCACCCTGCTGGCCGATCCCCGTATCGTCGTATTGGACGAGGCGATGGCTGCCCTCGACCCCGAGTCGGAAGCGCAGGTGCAGGCTGGCCTGTCGGCCTTGCTGGCGGGACGCACGGTGCTGGTGGTGGCGCACCGGCTGCAAACCATCGTGCAGGCCGACCAGATCGTACTGCTCGATGGCGGACGCCTGTGCGAGCGGGGCACGCATGCGCAGCTGCTGGCCGCGCGGGGCAGGTATGCGGCCCTGTGGGCGGCGCAAAGCGGGGTTGACGAGGTGACGCCATGATCGCCACCGTGCGTTTGCTATTGCGCCTGCTTGATGGCGCGGCCGCCGGCAAGTTGCGCCTTGCGCTGGCGCTGATGGCGGCCAACAGTATTCTGGGTGCGCTGGCCCTGTGCATGCTGCTGCCGCTGCTGCGTGCCTGGCTGGCGCCGCAGCCGGGGCAAGCGGAAGGTGCATGGCTGGTACTATTTCTGCTGTCGGTAACGGCCAGCGCCGCGCTGCGCCATGTCACGCGATTGAAAGGCTATGCTGCCGGCGCCCACTGCGCGCATGCGCTGCATCGGCGCCTGGCCGATAAAATCGTGCGCCTGCCGCTGGCCTGGTGCACGCCGCGCCGCGCCGGCGATATGCGCCAGCTGGCCTCCGGCGGCGTGATGGCCGTGATGGGCGCTCCCGCGCACTTGCTGCAGCCCCTGTTCGATGCCGTGCTGGCGCCGCTGGTGGTAGGGCTGCTCTGGCTGGCCGTCGACTGGCGCCTGGGTGCGGTGCTGCTGCTGGCCATGCCGCCCTTGCTACTCGTGTATCGCTGGGCGCTGGCCTGCGGCGGCCGGGCCGAGACGGCGCTGGCGGCCAGCAGCGCCGAAGCGAATGGCCGCGTACTGGAATATATCGCGGCGCAACCCGTGCTGCGCGCCACGGGCCGGTCCGAGCTGGGCAGCGCCATGCTGGAACAGTCGCTGATGGAACAGCGCCAGGCGGAACGGCGCTCCCAGCATTTGCTGTTCCCCGCCGCCCTCGGTTTTACCGTGGCGGCGCAGCTGGCGTATGCACTCTTGCTGGCCATCGGCTTGCACCAGGTGTTGGCCGGCACCCTCGATGTGCCGGCGCTGCTGGCGACATTGATCGTCGCCACCGTGCTGGCCGAGGCGATGGCTGCCGTCGTGCACACGGGCGCCGCCCTGCAGCAGGTGGCCCACACCCTGCGCCAGTTTGATGGCGTGCTGGCGGAGCGGGAATTGCCCGTGCTGGCGTTGCCCGGCCGTGTGCCGGAGCAGGGCGCGCCGGCCGTCGAGGCGCGCCATGTCTGCGTGCGGCGCGACGGACGCCCCATCGTCGATGCCGTCTCGCTGGAGATTGCTCAGCGTTCCCTGACAGTGCTGGCGGGCGCTTCCGGCTCGGGCAAGACGACCTTGTTGCAATTGCTGTGCCGCCAGCTGGATCCCGATAGCGGCGTGCTGCTGGCCGGCGGCGTCGATATGCGCACCAATGACGACGCCGCGCTGGCAAAACTGGCGACACCGATGTTCCAGCATACCTGGCTGCTGCCGGCCAGCTTGCGCGACAATCTGAGCCTGGGCCGGCAGATCGTGGCGGAGGATCTGCTGGCGGCCCTGTCGGCGGCCGGTCTGGCATCGCTGGCGCAGTCCTTGCCGCAGGGCCTGGACACGGTGGTAGGCGAAGGCGGCTGGACCTTGTCGGGTGGCGAGCGCCAGCGGCTGGCGTTCGCCCGCGCGTTGTTGAAACCCGCGCCGCTGATGCTGTTCGACGAACCGCTGTCGGCGCTTGACGCCATCAGCGAACGGCGCGCTATCGCCACCCTGGCCGACCTGGCGCGTACCCATGCCGTGGTGGTCGCCACGCACCGGCTGGCGATTGCCGCGCAGGCAGACCAGATCCTGGTGATGCAATCGGGGCGCATCGTCGAACGGGGCACGCATGCGCAATTGCTGCGGCTGGGCGGCGTGTACAGCGGCATGCAGTGCCAGGCGGGCCAGGCACGGGGATGGCATCTGGAAGTATAGGTCTTTATTGAGAGTGAATTATCATTTATAATGCAATTCATTTGCATTCCATTCTCTTTCAGGGATTCCCCATGTGTCTCTTTTTACGGCGCCCGATGGCGCTGCTGCTGGCCGCTGCCAGTCCGCTGGCCCTGGCGGACGGACCCGTTGTGCCCGATGTCGTCACCGTCAGCGCCGAGCGCCAGCACTACCGCAGCCTGTCGGCCACGGGCGCCACCAAGACGGATGCCTTGCTGATGGATTTGCCGCAAAGCGTGCGCGTGCTGACCGGCGACTTGCTGCGCGATGCGGGCGTGACGACCCTGGCCGGCGCGCTGGACCTGGCCAGCGGTATTGCAAAACAAAGTCCGCTGGGCGGCTTGTGGGATAGTTACGCCATGCGTGGCTTTACGGGCGACCCGAATTTCGGTTCCGACTATATGGTCAACGGTTTCAGTTCCAGCCGGGGCTACAACGGCCTGCGCGACGCCGGCAATACGCAGAATGTGGAAGTGCTGAAAGGCCCCGCGTCGGCCCTGTACGGCAGGGGCGAGCCGGGTGGCACGGTGAACATCACGACGAAAAAGCCGAAGTTCGTGCCGGAATACGGCGCCGATGTTTCCCTCGGCAGTTTCCACACGCGCCGCGCCGCCGTCGATTTGACGGGGCCCTTGAGCGACAGCTTTGCCTACCGTTTGAACGCGGCGCATGAAGAAGGGCACAGCTTCCGCGATACGGTGAAAGTCGAGCGCAGCCTGTTTTCTCCCTCCTTCCTCTGGCTGGCGGGCGAGCACACCACTGTCTCGTATGAAATCGAAGCGGTGCGGCAGCGCGCGCCGTTCGACCGCGGCGTGGTGGCCGTGAATGGCCAGCTGGGTCTTGTCCCCGTCGCGCGCTTCCTGGGCGAACCGGGCGACGGGCCCATGACGGTCAAGTCGCTGGGGCAGCAGTTATTTATCCATCACGCGCTGTCGGACGACTGGACGCTGCAGGCGGGTGCTTCTTACCGCGACAGCGCATTGAGCGGCTATTCGACCGAGGCGAACAAGCTGCTGGCCGATGGCCGCACCTTGAACCGCCAGCGCCGCCACCGCGATTTCTCGGCCACCGACGTGTCGGCACGGGTCGAAGTACTGGGCAAGTTCAAAACGGGCGCGTTGGCGCACGAGGTGCTGGCCGGTGTCGACGCCTATCACTTCGACGACCATCGGGTACAGCTGCGCCGTAATCCCTCGGCCGCGAATGCCTATGCCATCGACATTTTCAATCCCGTGTATGGCGGCAAGGCCGCTCCGCTGGCCCTGTCCATCGACACGCAGGAAGCGCAAAAGGCGCGCGGCGTGTATGCGCAAGATCAACTGGACCTGGGCGCGCAGTGGAAGGCGCTGGTCGGCGTGCGCCACGATACGTACACGCAGGACGTGACGAACCATCGCCTCAACACGAGCAACCGGCAGTCGCTGTCGGCCACCAGCCCCCGCGCGGGCCTCGTCTATCAGCCGTCGAAAATGTGGTCGCTGTATGCGAGTGCGGCCAAGGGTTTCCGGCCCAACAGCGGCATCAGCATCGATAACCAGGCTTTTCCTGCCGAGCGCAGCCGCGCGTATGAGCTGGGCGCGAAGCTGGAAACGGGCAAGCTGACGGGCACGCTGGCCGTGTACGACATCCGCAAGAGCAATGTGCTGACCACCAATCCCGCCAACACGGATTTTGCCATCGCGGCGGGCGAGGTGGGCAGCCGGGGCCTGGAGCTGGACGTGTCGGGCGAAGTGGCGCGCGGCTTGCGCGTCTCGGGCGCGTATGCTTATACGGACGCCAGCGTCACGCGCGGCGACACTACGATAGTGACGGGCAGCCGCTTGGCCAACGTGCCGCGCCACAGCGCCAACCTGCTGGCCACGCAGCAATTTGCGCTGGGTACGGGCACGGCCAGCGTGGGCGGCGGCGTGCAGTACGTGGGCGAGCGCCTGGGCGACGTAGCCGCCAGCAGCAGTTTCACCTTGCCGGCCTACACGACGGCCAGATTGCTGGCGTCGTATTCGCCCAACGCACAATTGCGCCTGGCGTTGAACGTGGAAAACCTGTTCAACCGCAGCTACTATGCGAGTTCCTACAGCCAGCTGTGGGTGGCGCCGGGGGCCGAGCGTATGGTGACCCTGAATGCGCATTACATGTTTTGATGTATTCACCCAACAGCAAAGTGCCGGGGTCGGACCTTAAGGTCCGACCCCAGTTTCTGCCGTTGGGGTAAGCATGCCGTTTCTAATCTTAGATTTAAAAATGAATAAATGACTGCCTCCCTGACTTCCCCCGCCACCCTGCGCACCCGCATCGCCGTCATCGACGTACTGCGCGGCCTCGTCATGCTGATCATGCTATTCGATCATGTGCGCGAAACGGTCTTTTTACACCATCAGGTCAGCGACCCGATGGATGCGGCCCACGTCGATCCGGCCCTGTTCTTCACGCGCCTGGCGGCCCACGTGTGTGCGCCCATGTTCGTTTTCCTGACGGGACTCTCGGCCTGGCTGTATGCGCATCCGGCTGCCGGGCCCCGCAGCGCTAGCGGTTTTTTGTTCAAGCGTGGCTTGCTGCTGGTGGTGCTGGAACTGGTGTTCGTCAATTTCGCCTGGAGCGGGGCGTTTCCACCCGCCGTGCTGTATCTGCAGGTGATCTGGGTCATCGGCCTGGCCATGATGGCGCTGGCAGTGCTGCACCGGCTGCCTTTGAAAGTGCTGGCGCTGCTGGGCGTGGCGATTATCGCGGGCCAGCATCTGCTCACGGGCTTGCGTGCGGAAGAGGGCAGCTTTGGCTACTATCTGCTGACGGTGCTGCTGCAACGCGGCTACCTGGTCGCCGATGGCGCCATGAAAATCAAGGTCAGCTATCCGCTGCTGCCGTGGATAGGCGTGATCGTGCTTGGTTATGCGGCCGGGCCGCTGTACGCGCGCAGCCGTTCGCCGGAGGGGCGCCGTCGCCTGCTGCTGGCGCTGGGCGCGGGCAGTTTGCTGCTGCTGGCCGTGCTGCGTGGCTTCAATCTGTATGGCGAAACCCTGCCATGGGCGGCGGGCGACACGGCCGTGCGCACGGCCATGAGCGTGCTGAACTTCACCAAGTATCCGCCGTCGCTGGACTTTTTGCTGTTCACCCTGGGCCTGGGCTTGCTGGGCCTGGCCTGGCTGGAGTCGCTGGACAACTCGTTCACGCGGGCTTGCGCCACGTTCGGTGGCGCGCCCATGTTTTACTACTTGCTGCATTTATACTTGCTGCTGGCCATCGGCCTGGCCTTGAAGGCCATGCTGGGCGCCAATCACGCTGGCCGTTACGGCGTCGAGCATATCTGGCAAGTCTGGCTGATCGCGCTGGCCCTGATGCCCGTGCTGTACTTTCCCTGCCGCGCGTTTGCGCACTACAAGCGCACGTCGCAGCAGGCGTGGGTGCGCTATTTCTGAGTCAGGCCTATTTACAATACAGCCTGTCGATGCTGTGGCTGGACGCCAGGTAATGCCGCGTCTGCCATTCGATGGCCACGCGGTAGGCGCACGGCGGGTCGAGCGCCACGTTGACGGGAAAACCGCCATTGTTGCCTGACAGATGAGGCCCACCCGCGCCGCCGCGGAACAAATAATTGTTCGGTGGTGGCGGCGGCGTGAAGCTGGCGGACGGCAGCGGTGGCGGCGGGTGCGCGATGCCGTTGTTGTTGGAAATCGTGATATTGAAAAAGCGTAAATGCGGATGGTCGATCGTGTACAGGATATGTACGAGGCCGCCCGCGATGGGGTTGCAGGCATTGCTGCGCAACTCTTCCAGGTCCAGCGCCACGATGACGGGCGAGTTATCGAAGACGATGGAATCGAGTCCATCCGTGGCAACCAGCGCCAGGCTGATGCCGTCGCGCACTTCGAAGCCCAGACGGTAGCGGCGTATCGGCTCGCTCTCGGCTGCCGTCAGGCTGCGGCCCGCGTCGAGGATGGGCAAGCCGCCCGGCAGCTTGGCTGGATGCAGGCTGGTGATGGCCGGCGTATTCACAGTGAGCAAGTCAAACGTGCGCAGGAAGATGTTGGGCGCCACGTTGACGGTGGCTGTCGTGCCGTCGCGCATGTCCACGGTGACGGGTTTGCTGTCCACCCTTATCCAGCCGCCAGGCTTCAGGTCGCCCGCATCGACGATCACTTGCGCCGAGTCGGCGAGGCCCAGGCCATTCGTGTAAAACACATAGCCGACCAGGGTGCCGAGTACTTGGCTCAAAGGCGCCAGGCTGGCCGGCGCCACCGTGGGGATGGCTGTCGGGTCGTCGCTGCCGCCGGGCCAGGACCATTCGCCGATCAGGAAACGGTATTCGAGCGGGTTGGCGGGGATGGCGCTATTGCGCAGCGGGCAATTGCCTTTCAGTGTGACGCCGCCGGCGAACACGTAGGACGCGCCGGCGCCGCCCGCATAGCCTTGCGGGGAAAAGCCGGCCAGCGAGGGAAACGGGTGGATATCGAACACTTCCACCTGCTGCCAGTGGGGCACGCCTTCCACGTCGGGTGGCAAGACGTCTTTTGAACACAATTCCACGCAGAAGCAGTGGCCCACATTCTCGCGGCCCGGCTGGCGCCCGTTGGCTTGCGTTTCCGACAGGATGGTCACGCTGCCCAGCTGCGCCGTGAAATACACGTCGGGGCCGCTGGCGAACTCCACGTTGATGAACGGTGAAAACGGCGTCAGCGTGAAGTCTGATGTCAGGTAATCGATGCGGAAGCGCCCGCTGGCATCGGTCACGGCCACGCCCAGTGCATCGTCCTGCAGCCAGTCCGCGTCGAAGGCGCGCACGGTGGCGCCGGCGATCGGCGTGTGGGGTGCGTCGCAGGTGCGCAGCCGGCCGCAGATGGTCCAGGCGCCGAAGCGGACGCGCACCAGGCACCAGAAGCGCTGCGGCAGGCAATAGTCCCAGACGGCGAGGAAATCATTGTCAGCCTGGCGCCAGCGCGGCTGGATGGTGGTGATGGAAAACTGCAGCGGCACGGGGTCTTTCGGCCCCGGTTTCAGATGCGGCACGGTGGGGCATAACACGTCCACTTCCACGGCCTCGCCCTGGTATTGTTCCTTGTCGCCCAGGGTAAAGCTGTAGTTGCCATCGTCGTCAGTGCGCGTTTCGGCCAGCAGGGAGGGGGCTTTCGCCTGCACTTCCTCGTCCGTGAGAATGGCGAAGGTTTCCTTGGCGCTGGCCACGGCCAGGGCCGTGACGTTTTGCGACGCGCGCGGGCGGTACAGGCGCACGATGACGTGCGACAACGGTTCAGGACACTCGGCACAGATCAAGCCGCACAGTTTGCCCCGCAGGATATAGGCCATGATGGTTCCCTTGCTCATGTGGAAGGCGCGCCGCTCAGAGTGGCGGCGCTGTTACCAAGCTAGCAAATGAAAGGCCGTCAGGCTTGATCTGGCTTAAACCTGCGTTCTATTTAATCAGCGCTAATACTTCGCGGAAACGCGGATGCTTGCAGTCGCGCAACCATTCAAAGGCCAGCATTTCCACCGTCACCAGATGGGCGCCCAGCTTGTCCAGACGGGCCAGCGCCGCATCGCGGCTGGCGGCCTGGCGCGAGCCGACGGCGTCGATGGCGATGATGACTTCATACCCCAGCTGCAGCAGGCCGATGGCCGTTTGCAGCATGCACACATGGGCTTCGCAACCCGTGACGACGATTTGCTTGCGCCCGGCGGGCAGCATGTCCTGCAAGCCATCAAAGCAGGCGCCGAAATGCGTCTTGTGCAAGGTCCGTTCGCACAGCGCGGCGATTTCTTCCACGTTCGGCCCCAGTCCCTGGCGGTTCTGTTCCGTGCCCAGCACGGGCACGTCGAGCAGGCGGGCAATTTTGGCCAGGCGCAGGTTTTGCGCCAGCAACAGGCCGGCATCGTGGATGGCCGGCATCAAGCGGCCTTGCAGGTCGACAATGACCAGTACGGCCTGGTTCGCATCCATCAGCATGGTGTTCTCCTTATTCCTATGTGGCGACAGTGTAGCGCGTAGCAGTTGGCTCAAGTTGGCCAGCTGGGCGTGGCCGTCTCGCCCATCAGGTAGGCGTGATTCAAATCGATGGCGCTGCGCAGATAATTCCACAGGGCGCTGACGCGGGCGATATTGCGCCGCTCGCTGGGCGAGATCATCCAGAAGGCGCGTAGCAGGTCGATCTCGCCATCGAGCACGGGCACCAGCTCGTTCGACTGCTGCGCCACGAAGCAGGGCAGGATCGCCAGCGCCTGGCCCGCGCGCGCCGCATGGTATTGCGCAATCACGCTGGTGCTGCGAAACGCGCGCAGGGAATCGGGCGCCACGTTATCCATGTAGCGCAGCTCCGCGCTGAAGACCAGGTCGTCCACGTAGCCGATGATCGGGTGCTGCGCCAGCTGCGCCACGCTGGTGATCGGCGCGTGGCGCGCCAGGTAGCCTGGTGTGGCGTACAGTTTCAGGCGATAGTCGGACAGCTTCGTCACCACATACGGACCGGACAGGGGGCGCTCGATGGAAATGGCCACGTCCGCCTCGCGCTTGGACAGGCTGACGAAACGCGGCACGGCGATCAGGTCCACGCTGATGTGCGGGTAACGCCCGCAAAACTGCGCCAGGTGCGGCGCCAGCACGATGGCGCCGAAGCCTTCGGTAGCGCCCAGGCGCACCTGGCCCGACAGCAATCGATTATGTTCGCCCAGCTCCTCGGTGGCGGCAAACACCGTGCTTTCCATGTTTTCCGCGTATTCCATCAGGCGGTGGCCCTCGGGCGTCAGCTGGTAGCCCACGTAATTGCGGTCGAACAGCTGCGTGCCCACCTGCTCCTCGAACTTGCGCATGCGCCGCGACACGGTGGAATGGTCGATGCCCAGCTTTTTCGCCGCGTCGACGAGTCCTGCGCTGCGCGTCAGTTCCAGGAAGACCCGTACATTGTCCCAATCGAGCATGGCAATCCCTCTCTGTGCATTTTTGCAAAGGAATTATGCATTAATTTCACTTGAGCGCATATTTTTACACATGCAGAATGCATCTAAACATATAAGAAAACCCATCCACCTGGAGACACGCATGAAAAAAACCGTTCTGGCCATGGGCGCGCTGGCGCTCACCCTTTCCTTTGGCGGCGCGCAGGCGCAGATTTCCGATGGCGTCGTCAAGGTCGGCATCCTCACCGACATGTCCGGCCCGTATTCGGCCATGGGCGGGCGCGGCTCCGTCGTCGCCAGCCAGATGGCCGTCGAGGATTGTTTAAAAGCCGAATGCAAGGGCATGAAGATCGAAATCCTCTCGGCCGACCACTTGAACAAGGCCGATATCGCCGCCTCCAAGGCGCGCGAATGGATAGACCGCGACAAGGTTGACGCCATCGCCGATCTCACCAATTCCTCGGTGGCCCTGTCCGTGCAAAAGCTGATGAAAGAAAAGGGCGGCATCGCCATGTTCAGCGGCCCGGCCACCACGCGTCTGACGAATGAAGATTGCTCGCCGAACGGCTTCCACTGGATGTTCGACACCTATTCGCAGGCGGCCGGCACGGCGGCGGCGCTGACGAAACTGGGGCAGAAATCGTGGTACTTCGTCACCGTCGACTACGCGTTTGGCCATTCGCTGGAAAAAGACGCCAGCGAAGTCGTCAAGCGCAATGGCGGCACGGTGCTGGGCGCCGTGCGCCATCCGCTCAACGCCTCCGATTTCTCGTCCTTCCTGGTGCAGGCGCAAGGCTCGAAAGCGCAGGTGATCGGCCTGGCCAACGGCGGCGCCGACGTGGTCTCGGCCATCAAGCAGGCGCGCGAATTTCGCATCGGCAGCGGCAAGGACCAGCGCCTGGCCGCCTTGCTCGTGTTCCTCTCCGACGTGCATGCGCTGGGGCTGGAAACGGCCCAGGGCCTGGTCTACGCGGACGGTTTTTACTGGGATTACGATGACCGCAGCCGTGCCTTCGCCAAGCGTTTCGAGGCGCTCAACAAGGGCGCCAAGCCGACCATGGTGCAGGCGGGCGTGTATTCGAGCGTCTACCACTACCTGAAATCGGTGGCGGCGGCGAAAAGCGACGACTCGAAGATCGTCGCCCAGAAAATGCGCGAGCTGCCCATCAAGGATGCTGTCATGAATAACGCCTCGATCCGTCCCGACGGCCGCGTCATCCACGACATGTACCTGGTGCAGGTGAAGACCCCGGCCGAATCGAAAGGCGCGTGGGATTACCTGAAAGTGCTGTCCACCATCCCCGCCGACCAGGCGTTCAAGCCGATGGATGCGGCCGCGTGCAATCTCGTTAAAAAATAATTGTGGCTGAGCAGCAGAGAGCCGGGGTCAGACCCGGCGGGGGGATTTTCCCTAGTGGGGAAAATCCCGATTCCGAAGGAACTGACCCCAGATTTCCGCTGCTCCGTCGAGTCCTATGAACATCGCACACCCGGAGTCTCAACCATGAACCAAGCCCTCACCCAAATCCCCGCCATCCCCCTGCACATCGGCGGCAAGCATCACGCATCAAACAGCAGCGAATGGCGCGACGTCGTCAACCCGGCCACGCAGGAAATCGTCGCCAGAGTGCCGTTTGCCACGCCGGACGAAGTCAACCTCGCCGTCGCCACAGCCAAGGAAGCGTTTAAAACCTGGCGCAATACCCCGCTGGCGGCGCGCATGCGCATCATGCTCAAGTACCAGCACCTGATCCGCGA
The DNA here is from genome assembly GCF_049897625.1 of Janthinobacterium sp. PSPC1-1. Lineage (NCBI taxonomy): Bacteria > Pseudomonadati > Pseudomonadota > Betaproteobacteria > Burkholderiales > Oxalobacteraceae > Janthinobacterium > Janthinobacterium sp. PSPC1-1. The sequence goes on from NZ_JAFCWP010000010.1 coordinate 181,846, forward strand.
AAACATTGGTGCTTTGGCCGAACTGATCACGCGCGAACACGGCAAGACCCTGCCCGACGCGGAAGGGGAAGTCATGCGCGGCCTGGAAGTGGTGGAGCACGCGTGCTCGATCGCCACCCTGCAACTGGGAGAAATCGCGGAAAACGCGGCCACCGGTGTCGATGTCTACAACATCTACCAGCCGCTGGGCGTGGGCGCCGGCATCACGGCCTTCAATTTCCCCGTCATGCTGCCATGCTTCATGTTCCCCATCGCTATCGCCTGCGGCAATACTTTTGTCCTGAAACCGTCGGAGCAAGACCCGTCATCGACCATGTACCTGGTCGAACTGATGTACCAGGCGGGCTTGCCGGCCGGTGTATTGAATGTCGTGCATGGCGGCGCCGACGTCGTCAACATGCTGTGCGACCATCCCGACATCAAGGCCGTGTCCTTCATCGGCTCCACTCACGTGGGCACGCATGTGTACCGCCGCGCCAGCGAATCGGGCAAGCGCGCGCAATCGATGATGGGCGCGAAAAACCATTGCGTGGTGCTGGCCGACGCCAACAAGGAGCAGGCGATCAATAACCTGATCGGCGCCGCCTTTGGCGCGGCCGGCCAGCGCTGCATGGCCAATTCCGTCGTCGTGCTGGTGGGCGAGGCGCGTTCCTGGCTGCCGGAAATCGTCGCTCGTTCGCAAGCGCTGAAAGTGGGGCCGGGTAGCGACCGCGATGCCGACCTGGGGCCGATGGTCTCGAAAGTGGCCATGCAGCGCGCGGAAAAACTGATACAGGCGGGCGTGGACGAGGGCGCGCAGCTGCTGCTCGATGGCCGCGGCCTCAAGGTGGCCGGCTACGAGGGCGGCAACTTCATGGGACCGACGATTTTCTCGAAGGTGGCGGCATCGAACTCCGTCTACACGCAGGAAATCTTCGGCCCCGCCATGTGCGTGGTCGAAACGGATACGCTGGACCAGGCCATCGCTTTTATTAACGCCAACCCGAACGGCAACGGCACCTCGATCTTCACTTCGTCCGGCTGGGCGGGGCGCAAGTTCCAGCACGAGATCGACGTGGGGCAAGTGGGCATCAACGTGGCCATACCCGTGCCCGTCGCCTATTTCAGCTTCACGGGATCGCGGGCGTCGAAACTGGGCGACCTGGGGCCGAACGGCAAGCAAGCCTTGTACTTCTGGACGCAGACCAAGACCGTCACGGCACGCTGGTTCGCCCCGGACGACGGCGGCAGCGGCGTCAATACCACCATCTCGATGAAATAAGGAGGCGGCGATGAGCACCAATATCGTTTTCATCGGCCTGGGGAACATGGGGCTGCCCATGGCGCAAAACCTGGTGCGCGCCGGCCATGCGGTGACGGGCTTTGACTTGCTGCCGGCCAGCGTGCGGCAGTTTGCCGAAGGCGGCGGCCTGGTGTCCGATGACCAGGCGGCGGCGATCCAGGCGGCCGACATTGTCATCACCATGCTGCCGGCCAGCCGCCATGTGCTGGGGGCGTATTTGGGGGACGCTGGCATTCTGGCGCAGGCGCGGCCCGGCACCCTGCTGATCGACTGTTCGACGATTTCCACCGAGGCGGCGCGCCAGGTGGGCCGCGCAGCCGAGGAAAAGGGCATGCCCATGCTGGACGCGCCCGTCTCCGGCGGCACGGCGGGCGCCACCAACGGCACCTTGACCTTCATGGTGGGCGGTGAAGACGCGGCGCTGGCGGCGGCGCGGCCTTACCTGGAGATCATGGGCAAGGCGATTTTCCACGCGGGCGGCTCGGGTTGCGGCCAGACGGTCAAGATCTGCAACAACATGCTGCTGGGGATTCTGATGATCGGCACCAGCGAAGCGATACGCCTGGGCGTGGCCAATGGCCTGGACGCTAAGGTGGTGTCGGACGTGATGGCGAAAAGCTCGGGCCGCAACTGGACCCTGGAGGTGTACAACCCGTGTCCGGGCGTGGCCGAGAACGTGCCCGCGTCGCGCGGCTACGCGGGCGGCTTTGGCGTCGACCTGATGCTCAAAGACCTGGGATTGGCCGTGGAAAGTGCCGAGGCGTCGGGCGCCAGCGTACCGCTGGGCGCCCTGGCGCGCACGCTGTATGACATGCATAGCAAGGCAGGATCGGGCGGGCTCGATTTCTCCAGCATCTACCGGCTGCAGGATACGCCGGCATAAGGCCGCTGTCGTGGCGATGGCGCTCCTGCGGGAGCGCTTTTTTTTTGTTGATCGTCATCCAAACGTACATGCTATCAGGACGGTAAGAATATACAATCAGCAACTTGATTGGAAGCAAGTTTGATGCAAGATGCAGGCTGCCGATACGGACGCCGATTGCGAAAAGAAAACACGCCCGGCAAGGGCCTTGATGAACAGGAAAGACGATCTCCGATGTTTAAAAAAATACTGGCACTGGCGCAGGGCGTAGCAGGCCTGGATGAGCAGGCGCAGTTGAAGAAGGGCTTGCGCGGTCTGGCGCAGATCTCGCCTGCGCTGTGGGAGCGCGCCTGTGAGTTCGTCTGCGAAGGGCGCCAGGAAGGCGTGCTGCTCGATGTGCAGGCGGCGGCGCCGCGCGGCGGCACCTTGCTGGGCAAGCCCGGGCGCCTGTACTCGCATTTTTATACCCATAATTTGAGTAACAAGGATGGCGCGATGGCCAATGAAAGTCTGCGCCACCGGCACCAGTTCTACGCCCAGTCCGATGCGGCGGCACTGGACGCGGCGCTGCTGGTGCGCCTGGGCAAGCTGCTGCAGGCCGCCGACGGGGGCGATACGCTGGAACGCACGGGCGCCGCGGTGCCGCAGTGGCTCGATTACCTGTTCAGCGATGCGTTGTTCGCCAGTTTTTCCGAGACCCGCGCACAGGCGACCACGGTCAACCGGCGCGGCTGGGACGTGGTGCTGCTGGCGCGCCTGCTGGCCGCCGATGGCGAGGCGGAAGAAGGCGCGCTGCAACTGGTGTTCGAGCGGCGCGAATTGAACGAATACGTGCGCGATAACTGCCTGCAGCGCCTGCTGGCGCCGGGCGCGCTCGACGCTTACATGCTCGCGCATGCCGCGCAGGTGGAGCAATTGCCAACGCTGTTGTCGGCCAGCGGCAAGGTGCAGCTGGCCAGGCGTGTGGGCGCCGCGCCGGCGCTGGCCGACGCCTTTGCCGCCATCCTGGTGCGCCTGGCCGTCGATGGCGGCAAGAGCGTGCGCATCGAAGCGGCTCCGCATCTGGCCGCCATTCCCGTGGAACGCAGGGCCGTCTTGCTGCAGCAATGCTTGTTGACGGGCAAGACGGAAGAGCGCGTGCAGGCGGCCGAGCTGCTGGGCCGCAGCCTGGGGCCGCGGCAGGGTGCGCTGCTGGAACAGGCGCTGGCGCAGGAGGCGAGCAAGCCGGTGCAGGCGGCCATCCGCAATGCGCTGTCGTGGCTGGGCGCGGCCAGCGATGCCGGCGCGGCGGAACTTCCCGTGCCGCCGCTGCCGCCCGCGCCGCCAGCGGCGCGCTTGGGCGACGCCGCGCTGCAGCTGCTGCAGGCCAATCATACGGCACTGCTGGAAAAGTACCGCGCCGAAGCACGGCAGGAGCGCGAAGACAACCAGCACGCCAAACACAAGTACCAGTGGATGCAGGAGCGCCTGAAGCGCTATGAGGCGTTCAAGCCGGCCTGGCTGGAAGCGGCCATCCGCGTGTTCAATGGCGAGGCAGCGAAGGGCGACGAGGGCCCCTTGCAAAGTAACCTGGCGCGCGAACCTGTCGAGCTGCAGGGCAAGGTGGCTGCCTTGCCGGATTTTGGCGTGGCGCACATGGCGCGCTGGCTGCTGGCCACGCGGCGCAATATTTTTCATTTCTGGCACGATGACTTTTTCCAGCGATGGCTGGCGCGGCAGGACCTGTCCACCTTCGACCTGCGCCTGCTGGCGCGCGCCATGCGCGAGGCCGGCGACGAGCATGACAGCGTGGCCATGGCCTGCATGGCCAGCAACTGGTGGGGCGCCAAGCCGCAGCAGGTGCTGGCGGCGGACATGGTCTGGCCGCTGTTCGCGGAACGCCCCGAACTGATCGAGCAGGGCCTGGGCTTGCGCGCCGTCGAAAGGCGCCGGGGCGTGGCGCCCGAGCTGGGTCCCACCCTGGAAGTGCTGGCCACCTTTCCGGTGCTGCCGGCGCAATGGCTGCCGCGCGTGATGGAGATCGCGCTGGGCGAGGGCAAGCAGCACCGCGCCAGCGCGCAGCAGGTGCTGGCCAGTCTGCCCGATATCGGCAAGCGCGTGGCCGAGGCGCTGGGATCGAGCAAGCAGGACATGCGCATCGGCGCGGCGCGGTGGCTGGCTGACCTCGATTACCGCGCTGCCGTCCCGGCGCTGTACCAGGCGCTGGACAAGGAGACGCGCGAGACCGTGATCGCCGCGCTGATGACGGCGCTGGAAAAACTGGGCGAGGACCTGAGTCCGCGCCTGTCGCCCGAGATCCTGCTGGCCGCCGCGCGCAAGGGCTTGAAGGGCAAGGCGCCCGTCGGCCTGGCCTGGTTCGTCTTCGAGGCGCTGCCCGCCTGCCGCTGGCTGGATGGCACGCCGGTCGACGCCGACATCATCCACTGGTGGGTGGTACTGGCCTGCAAATTGAAGGAGCCGGGCGGCAACGCCTTGCTGCTGCGCTATCTGGGCCTGCTCGACGCGGCAAGCCGCGCCGCCTTGGGCGAGACGGTGCTGCGCCTGTTCATCACCGAGGATCTGCGCGGCCCGAGCCTGGAAGTGGCGACCGCCGAAGCGCAGGCGCGTGCGCCGCAGGCCTACCTGAGCTACCAGGACCAGGCCAGGCGCTATCCCGAGTATTATGCCGCGCAGGGCAAGATGAGCGAAGAGCAGGTGTTCGACCAGATCCGCCGCAACAAGATGGCCGAATACCTGGGCAGCGCCATCGGCGAGAAGGGCATCCTGGCGCTGGCCGCGCATACGCCTGGCCATGTGGCGATCAGCCTGCTGCAAGCGTATATGCGCGACCATTACCCGCGCCGCGCGCAGATCGAAGCGATGCTTGACGGTCTGGCTGACGGCTACGACCCGGCCGTCATCCAGTTATTACTGGGGATCGCGCGGCGCTACCGCACCGCCTCGGTGCAGGAAAAGGCGCGTCTGCTGGTCGAGCGCATCGCGCAAGGCAAGGGCTGGAGCCATGACCAGCTGGGCGACCGCACCATCCCGACCGGCGGCTTCGACGACAGCGGCCGCCTCGATCTGTCGTATGGCGAGCGGGTCTTCCAGGTGACCTTGGACGGCGCCATGAAGCCGCGCTTGCACAACCCCGACGGCAAGGAGATCAAGGCCTTGCCCGAGCCGCGCCAGGACGAATCGCCCGAACTGGCCAAGGAAGCCAAGCAGCAGCTATCCGTGTGCAAGAAAGAACTCAAGCAAGTCATCACCATGCAGACGGCGCGTCTGTACGAAGCCATGTGCGCTGGACGTGTCTGGCCGGCGCAGGAGTGGCGCGATTATCTGCTCGGCCATCCGATCGCGGGCCGCCTGGTGCAGGCGCTGGTGTGGATCAGGGAGGACGACGCAGGCCGCACCCTGCTGCGCCCCAGCGACGATGGCAGCCTGCTCGACGCGGACGACGAGGAAGTCGCGCTGCCCGAAGGCAGCCGGCTGCGCCTGGCGCACGCCTCGCTGCTGGACGCGCCGCAGATCGCCGCCTGGCAGCGCCATTTCAAGGATTACAAGGTCAAGCCCCTGTTCGAGCAGCTGGCGCATCAATTGCCCGACGCATCGCTGATGGCGGGCCGGCACATCGCGGACCGCGAAGGCTGGGTGGGCGACACCTTCGGCTTGCGCGGCGCCTTCGGCAAGCATGGCTATCAGCGCGGCCAGGCCGAGGATGGCGGCGTCTTCACCGAGTATCACAAGGATTTCATCAGCGCCGGCTTGCGCGCAGTGATCGAATTTTCCGGCAGCAGCCTGCCCGAGGAATTGATGACGGCTGCCCTGAAAACGCTGCAATTCTATCCCTTGCCGCGCTCCTGGCGCGACGAGGCGGTGCCGCTGGCCGACGTGCCGTCCGTGCTGCTGGCCGAAACCTATGCCGATTATCTGGCGGTGTCGAAGGCGTGCGGCGGCTATGATGCGCAATGGGAAAGTAAAATGCCGTGGTAAGCAAAGAAAGCAACATCATGACGGAACAACATAACGATAACCAGGTGGTGCGCCGCAGCGCCGAACAGCGCTACGCGAGCGAGCTGGAACGTCTGAAGGCGGCCGATACCGATCCGCGCCCGCAGGGCTGGCAGCTGTCGCCGCGCGCGGTGCGCCGCTTCATCCTGGGCGACGCGGCGCTGCAAGTGAGCCGCAAATTCTATGGCGACGATCCGCTGGTCGACCGCGCCATCGTCACCCTGATGGGGCACCAGGGGCTGATGCTGGTGGGCGAGCCGGGTACGGCCAAGTCGCTGCTGTCCGAATTGCTGGCCGCGGCCATCAGCGGCGACTCCGCGCTGGCGATACAGGGCACGGCCGGTACCACTGAAGACCATATCAAGTATTCGTGGAACTATGCCTTGCTGCTGGCCGAAGGGCCGAGCCGGCGCGCACTGGTGCCGTCGCCCTTGTTCCAGGCCATGGAAGCGGGCAAGCTGGTGCGCTTCGAAGAAATCACGCGCTGCGCGCCCGAGATGCAGGACGTGCTCATTTCACTGATGTCGGAAAAGCAGCTGATGATTCCGGAACTGGGCGGCGACGCGCGCGTGCATGCGCGGCGCGGCTTCAATATCATCGCCAGCGCCAACTTGCGCGACCGTGGCGTGCATGAAATGTCGTCGGCGCTGAAACGCCGCTTCAACTTCGAAACCGTCAAGCCGATCCGCGACCATGGCTTCGAAGTCGAACTGGTGATGCAGCAGCTGCAGCGCGAACTGGACGCCATCGGCGCCGCCGTCATCGTCAAGCGCGACGTGGTCGAACTGCTGGTGACCACGTTCCAGGAACTGCGCGCCGGCCAGACCCGCGAAGGCACGGCCATCAAGACGCCGGAGGCGGTGATGTCGAGCGCCGAGGCGGTCAACCTGGTCTATGCGGCCTCGCTGGAGGCGCTGCATTTCGGCGACGGCACCCTGCGCCCGCGCGAACTGGCCAACCAGTTGCAGGGCGTGGTCCTGAAGGACAACGCCGATGACCTCAAGCGCGTGCGCCATTATTTCGACACGGTGGTGCGCGAACGTGGCCGCCGCGACGATTTGTGGAAAAGCTTCGGCGACGCGGCGCGCCAGCTATGGCTGTAGTGCAGCCGGATTCGCAGCCGAATTTGCCGCCGGACTTGCCGGCCGGCGTGGCTGCCGCGCGCGCCAGGCTGTTCGGGCAGGGCGTGTACTTTGCGCCGGTGCGCCACCACAGCCCGGCGTGCGCGCAGGCATTGCAGGCCATGCTGCGCGAATTGCGCCCGGCCGCCGTGCTGATCGAGGGGCCGGAAGGCTTCACGGACATGCTGCCCTTGCTGCTGGACGAACGCACGCGCCCGCCCGTGGCGCTGTTGTGCCAGACGCCAGCGGCAGGCGCAGAGGGCGCACGCACGGCATCGGCGTTTTTCCCGTTTTGCGATTACAGTCCCGAATGGGTGGCGCTGCGCGAGGGGGCGGCCGTGCAGGCGCAGCTGGCCTTCATCGACCTGCCGTGGCAGGCGCGCGCGGGCACGGCGGACGCGCAGCCCGATGCCGATGCGCGCAGCCTGATGGCCGAGCGCTACCTGGCCCACAGCAGCTATCTGAACGCCCTGGCCGCGCGCGCCGGCTGCCGCGACCAGGACGAACTGTGGGATCACCTGTTCGAGGCGCGCTCGCGCGCCGCGCTGGCGGACTGGCGCAGCGTGTTTGGCGACGTGTTTTCATACTGCGCCATGGCCCGCCTCGATTACGAGCCGGCCGTGCTGGAAGCGGAGGGCAGCCTGCCGCGCGAACGCCACATGGCGGCGCATATCGCCCGCTGGCGCAAGCAGGTCGATGGCCCCGTGGTGGTGGTCACCGGCGGCTTTCACACCAGCGCGCTGATCGAACTGCTTGACGCCAATCCCACACCTGCCGCGCCGGCCGCGCCAGCCATTACCGGCACCAGCTGGCTGATACGCTACAGCTTTGAGCGGCTCGATGCCCTGAATGGCTACGGCGCCGGCATGCCGGCGCCCGCCTACTACCAGGCCGTCTGGGATGCCCTGCAGTCGCCGGCACCTGGCGATCATCAGCTTGCCGTTGCCGTGGACCAGTTGACCAGGCTGGCCCAGGATAGCCGGGCGCGCGGGGTGCAGGAGCGCATTTCCACGGCGCAGGTACAGGCGGCGGTGCTGCAGGCGGCCAGGCTCGCGGCCTTGCGCGGCCATGCGGGGCCAGGCCGCCAGGATGTGCTCGACGCCATGCGCTCCTGCTTCGTCAAGGGCGCCATTGACGATGGCATGCAAGGCCTGTTCGACGACGTGCGGCGCCAGATGACGGGCAGCCGGCTGGGCGACGTGCCGCCATCGGCCGGTTCGCCGCCGCTGGTGCAAGACGCGCGCGCGGCTGCGCATCGCCACGGCTTGCGCCTCGACGACGGCGACAAGCGGCTGGCGCGGCTGGACCTGTACCGCAAGGAACGCCACCGCCGGCGCAGCCGCTTCTTTCATCTGATGCAGTATCTGGACACGGACCTGGCGCGCTGGCAAGGCGGCCCCGATTTCATGGCCGGCAGCCGGCTCGAACTGCTGTTCGAGGAATGGACGTATGCGTGGACGCCGCTGGTCGAAGCGCGCCTGATCGAATTGGCCGCCGATGGCAGCACCCTGGCCGAGGTGGCGCTGGCGCGGCTGCTGCGCGAAGAGCAGGCGTTGGGCGCCGCGGGCCGGGCCCGTTCGGCCGGCAGCGCCGCTGCCCTGCTGGTGCGTGCCTGCCTGGTGGGCTTGCATGAACGTCTGCCCGATCTGTTGTCGCTGTTGTCGCGCCATCTCGATGAGGATGCCGATTTTGCCTCCGTCGTCGCTTGCGGCCATGCGCTGGTGACCCTGTGGCGCGCGCGCGAGCCGCTGGGCGTGCGCGAACATCCGGGCGTGCTGGCGCTGATGCGGCGTGTCTGGCCGGCCGCGCTGTTCCTGCTGCCCGGACTGGCCGATACGGACAGGGACGGGGAAGGCGCGCAAGTGGGACAGTTGCTGGCATTGCGCGAATTTGGCCGTGCCGCACGCAGCGCCTTGCCGGTGCAGGAGGCTGGCCTGGCTTTCGAAGCCGGCGACCTGCACCGGCGCCTGCAGGCCCTGACGGCGACGCGCGCCTGTGCGCCCGGCATCTGCGGCGCTGCCGCCGCGCTGCTGTTCCTCGATGGCGCCTGGGGTGAGCAGGATTTGTCGCGCTTGCTGGAACAGCGCTTCGGCGCCGGCGCCACGCCGCAGGATGCCGTGCGCTTCCTGTCGGGCCTGATGGCCGCCGCGCCTGAATTGCTGCTGACGCAGCCGGGACTGCGGCGCAGCTTCAATACCCTGGTCGGCAGCTGGGACGAGGCCAGTTTCATCCAGTATCTGCCCGATTTGCGGCTGGCCTTCACGGGCCTGAAGCCGCAGGAGACGAGCGACCTGGCCGAGGCGCTGGCGGTGCTCAACGGCGCTGCGCCGGACGCCTTGCAGGTCGAATTCCACTACGACGTCAGCGAAGATGAGATGCTGGCGGGTGGTCGCCTGAACGCGGCGCTGGCCGCCTGCCTGGAGCGCGATGCGCTGTCTGTCTGGCTGGATCTTTCAACGGAGAAGCCGCATGGCTGAACATCTGCATCAACAGGAATTGCTGCGCCGCTGGCGCCTGATGCTGGGACGCTACGCGCAGCCGCTGCAAACGGAAGCCTGGTCCGCCAACGATGGCCGGCTCGATGCCAGCCTCGATTATCTGTATGGCCGCGAGTATGAGCGCAAGGGCATGCTGCGCGCCGCCGGTGGCGGTTCGCTGGACCCCAGCCAGCTGCGCGCCATCGACTGGCTGGCGCAGGCACGCAAGCTGTTTCCGCAGGAGGTGTACGAGCGCGTGCAGGGCCACGCGATCGAACGCTATGAATTGAGCGGCCTGCTGCGCGACCCTGCCGTGCTGGCCAGCCTGGAGCCGAACCAGGCGCTGGCGCGCGCCCTGATCGGCATGCGCGGGCGGCTCGGCGCGGACATGCATGACACGGTGCGCGCCGTGATACGCCACGTGGTCGAGGAAATCACCGAGCGCCTGCGCAAGGATTTCGTCAACGCGGTGGTGGGGCGGCGCAATCGCTTTCGCCGCACGCAGATGCAAAGCGCGCAGAACTTCGATTGGCGCGCCACCATTGCCGCCAACCTGAAACACTATGACCTGGCCAGCCGCCGCCTGCTGATGGCGCGGCCCGTCTTCAATGCGCGCGTCAAGCGCAGCCTGCCGTGGGACGTCATCCTGTGCGTCGACCAGAGCGCCTCGATGATGGATTCGGTGATCTATGCGGCGGTGGTGGCCGGCATCCTGTCCGGCCTGCCGGCCGTGAATGTGCGGCTGGTGGTGTTCGACACCAGCGTGGTGGACCTGACGCACCTGGCCGCCGACCCGGTCGAGGTGCTGCTGACGGTGCAGCTGGGCGGTGGCACGAATATCGGCCGCGCGGTGCAGTACTGCGAGCAGCTGGTGAGCAATCCGCAGCGCACGGTACTGGCCCTGATCAGCGATTTCGAGGAGGGGGCGCCGCCAGGGCCGCTGCTGGCGGCGCTCAAGCGCATGGCCGAGTCGCGCGTCACCCTGCTGGGCCTGGCCGCGCTCGACGCGCGCGCACAGCCTGTGTATGACCATGGCATGGCGCAGCGCCTGGCGGATCAGGGCATGCACGTGGCGGCACTGACGCCACAACACTTTGCCGAATGGCTGGCCGGGGTAATGGGATGAGCTGGCACGCCGTGTACCGCAGCTTTGACGACGACAGCCTGGCGACGCTGGCCAACGCGGGCCTGCTGCGCCGCGCCCTGAAAGATATCGAGGCGGGCAAGGTAGGCTGGCAGGATGACGTGGGCGGCGCCCTGGTCGCCGACGGCCAGCGGGTGGCGCTCGATGCGGGCGGGCCGCAGAAGGGCCGCTGCGATTGCCCGGCGCCCGGCATGTGCAAGCATATCCTGGCCGCTGCGGTGTGGCTGCGCGAACTGCCGCAGGAGAGTGGACAGGACGGTGCGCAGGAGGCGCCGCCGGCCGGCGTGCAGGAGGAGGTGCTGGCGCTCGACAGCGCGGCCGTCTGCAAGCAGGCGGGCAAGCCGGCGGTGCGCCAGGCGCTGGCCTGGCTGGCGCAAGGCGACCAGGCGGACGTCACCATCGTCAACGCCAGGCTGCAGATCGAGCTGCCCCTGTTGAAGCTGGGCTGCAGCTATCTGCGCGGCGCCGGTGTGGACGCCATGGTGTCCGATACCCCGGCCGCCCTGCGCAAGGCGCTGCACCTGTATGCGCTGGCCTGCGTCTGGCGCAAGCATGGACGGGAGTTTGCCTGGCCGGACGGCGCCGCGACGGCGCCTGCCGCCGCAGCGCCGGGCATGATTACGTCCGAGCTGGTGTTCCTGGCCCAGGTGCGGCGGCTGCTCGGTGAGCTGTACGACAATGGCCTGTCGCATGCCAGCGCGATTGCCGCCGGCCAGCTGCGCGCGCTGACCATGTCGGCACGCAGTGAAAACCTGCCCCGTCTTGCCGCCCTGTTGCGTGGCCTGGGCGGTACGCTGGACTTGCTCGTGCGGCGCGATTACCACGCCAGCGAGCGCCAGGCATTCGAAGAGATGGCGGCCATCGGCGCCTTGTGCGCGGCGCTCGAACATGCGCCTGGCCCGCTCTTGCAGCGCTTGCGCGGACAGGCGCGGCGCAGTTTTGATGCGGCCGGCGACGCGCCCATCGACCTGCTGCCGCTAGGCGCGTATTGGTGGGAAACGCGCGGCGGCGCGCATGGCCTGACCTTGTCGTTCTGGCAGCATGCCGAGGGGGGCGAGGGGCGGATCGTGCAGGCCGTGCTGGCGCGGCCTGACGCCAGCGACCGCTCGTTTACGCGCGAATCGGCATGGGATGCGGGCAGCCTGTGGACGGGCGCCGGCAGCGCCCGGCATATGTGCGGGGCGAGCTGGCAGTTGGCAGGCGCGTCCCTGGCCGACGATGGGCGGCTTGCCATGGACAGCGGGGTGCGCGCCAGTGCGGCGCCGCTGTGGGCGCTCGACGATGCGCGCTGGCAGAGTCTGGGTTTCAGCGACTGGACGGCGCTGGCCGCTTTCATGAGTGGTAACGTCGGCTTGACGCCGGAGCCCGTCGATTGCGTGGTGCTGCGTCCGGCGGCCGTGGCGCGGCCACAGCTCGACGAAGTGGGGCAGCGGCTCGATTGGCAGGTGTTCGACACCTGTGGCGCCGCCCTGGACTTGCAGATTCCGGCACTGCCGGCGCTGCGTCCGCGCATCACGCGGCTGCAGGCGGCCGTGGCCGATGGCGCTGATATCCGGGCCGTGCTGGCCAGCCGCACGCGTGGCGAGCCAGGTGGCTGGCAGCCGGTGGCGCTGCTCATCGCCAAGAATGGCAAACTGCGCGTGGTGTCGCTCGATTTCGAGATCGACGCAGGCAAGCTGCCGTCGGCGCTGGCGCGCTTTTTCAAGAGCCTGGGGGGCGCCAGCCTGGCGTCATCGGTGCCGCAGCAAAGCTCGGCGGCAGCGCGGGTGCTGGCCCAGGTGCTCGACCTTCTCGCACTGCAGGCGCGTAGTGGCCGGCCACGGCTGGAAGCCGAGCTGGCTGGCGAACTGGCGCGCCATGGCGCCACCTTGCGCGCGCTGGGCCTGGATTTGCCGGCCGGCCTGCTGGGGGGCTACGTCAGCACGCCGCGCGCAGCGCAAGCCTTGCGTCTGGCGTATGTCTGCACGACGTGCCTCGCGCTGGCTGCCGGGTAGCCGCGGCTTGCCGTCAGGGCTGCTGCGCCTGCAGGGCGGCCAGTTCCGCCTTGGCCTTTTCCAGTTTGCCTTCCAGCTTGGCGATTTTCTTCGGTTCTTTATTGGCTTCCTGGGCCAGGCGCAGCGAACGCTCCGTCTGGTTCACTTTCGCCTGCGCCTTCAGCACCTTCTTGTTGTGGCGTTCGATCAGGGTGCTGTCGCGGCAGTGGGCGTTGACTTCGTCGAGCGCGCGCGTCAGGCCCGCGACCTTGTCGGACAGACCCTGTTCCTGCGCTTGGCGTAATTCGCTGCGGATGCTTTCGCGCTTGGCGGCGCAGCCTGCCAGCTGGGTGTCTGCGGCGCTGGCGCCCACGGAGGCTGCGGCGAGCAGCAGGGTCAAGGCGGTGGTGGCGAGGCGGTTCATGGCGTTCCTGTCTAAGTGGTGAGCCCGTGCAATGTAAGCCTGCCGGCGTACCCTGTCAAACTTCCCGTACCGTGCGCGCCTTTCTGGCGAGCCATCGGCTACCATGCGTGTTTTCTTCTTCCCGACTCCGCCGCATGCCCAGGAAATTACTCTTGCTGATCCCTTTAGTATTGCCGCTGCCTGTTCTGGCGCAAACCTCGCCCACCTTGCTCGATCTGCAGCTGATCGCCATCGAGGCAAGGGCCGATGTGGCCAGCCACAGCCCGGAAAGCATCGCCGAGTTTGCCGAGACCCGGCGTGTGGCCGAAGCGGGCGACGTGGAGGCGCAGCTGGAATTGGCGCGCATGCTGCAGCTGGGCGTCGGCACGCCGCAAGACACGGCGCAGTCGATGGTCTGGATACGCAAGTCGGCCGAAGGCGGCTATGCGCCGGCGCAATCGGCTTTGGGTTTGGCCTACACGGTGGGCGGCAAGGTGCCCATCGATCGCGTGCAGGGCGAATACTGGTTGCGCAAGGGCGTGGCGCAAGGCGACGCACTGGCGCAAACCATTTTGGCGCTGGAATTCATCGATGGCGACAGCAGTGCCGAAGAACAGGCGCTGGCCATCGAATGGCTGAAGGCGGCGGCGAACGAGCAGCACTTTGTGCCCGCCTATAACGCGCTCGGCGAGCATCTGATGCGGGCGGCCACGGACGATGCACAGCGCATCGATGCCTTCGCCTGGTATCAACGATCGGCGCGTGAAAAGCAGCCGGCTGGCATGCGCAATTTCGCCCATGCCTATGAGCTGGGTCTGGGCGTGAAACAGTCGGACAAGTGGGCCCTGATCTGGTACGAGCGGGCCGCATGGAGCGGGGACGTGCCGGCCATGCGGCGCATGATTGACGTGTATGTCAAAGGCGAACTGGGACAACAGGCGAATGCCGAAGACGCCGCCGAATGGCGCGGCAAGCTGGCGGAAAGCGAAAAGAAATGAGAACCATCCTGTGTATATTGACCCTGGCGCTGGCGCAGAGCGTGCTGGCGCAGCCAGCGTCCCTGCCAGCGCCGCGCCAGCATCCGGCGCTGGCCGAATTCGACATGTCCGGCCTCGACGACATGCGCGCCAGAGTGCAGGCCGTGATCAACCGCCCGGCCGACCTGTCGCCGGACAAGGTCGCCGCCTATGAGAAGACGCGCCGCGCAGCGGAAGGGGGCGATACGGTCGCCCAGCTGGAGCTGTCGCAGATGCTGCACGACGGCGAGGGCACGCCGCACGACGCCGACGCCGGCCTGGCGTGGATGCAGAAATCGGCCGAAGGCGGCTATGGTCCGGCGCAGGCTTTCCTGGGCGTGGCCTATACGCTGGGGCAGGGCATGGACATCGACCGCAAGCTGGGCGAATACTGGTCGCGCAAGGGCGCCGCGCAAGGCGTGGAACTGGCCAACTTCACGCTGGCCATGCACTTCGAGAATATCCACAGCAGCGCGGAAGAACGGGCGCACGCACTGCACTGGCTGAAGTTTTATGCGGAAAACGGCTTTATTTACGCCTACAATGAAATCGGCTACCGCCTGATGATGACGGCCAGGGACGAGGCGCAGCGCAAGGAAGCATTTGGCTGGTACATGCGGGCGGCCAAGGCGCTCGACCCGCCGGGCTTGAACAACGTGGCCTACTCGTATGAAGTAGGGCACGGCGTGCCGCAGAGCGACGAGGCGGCTTTGGGCTGGTATGAAATGGCGGCCATCGCGAAGAGTCCACCGGGCCAGACGGGCTTCGCGCGGCTGCTGGAGCAGGGCCGTGGCGGACCCACCCGCCAAGGGCGGGCGCCCAAGCCCTTTGCGCTGTACCTGCTGGCGGCCAGGCAGGGCGACGTGGAAGCGATGGAACGGCTGATCAAGGTGTACGATAAGGGCGAACTGGAACAGGCGGCCGACCCTGCCCAGGCGGCACTGTGGCGCGAAAAGCTCAGGCTGGCCAAGACCCCCTGACTGGGCATGACGGAGTGGATACGGCATGCTATCATCATTGTTATCGATAACAATATCATGAGAGACCCATGAATCCCGATTTCCGCTCCAGGCAGATGCTTGAAAATCATATCCTGCACACGATGCACTTTTATCACCCGCGCGCCATCGATGCGAGCGGCGGCTTTTATCACTTCTTCCTCGATGACGGCACTGTGTACGACGCGGCCACGCGGCACTTGGTCAGCAGCACGCGCTTCATCTTCAATTACGCCATGGCTTACCGCCATTTTGGCGATGACGATTACCAGGCGGCCCTGCGCCACGGTGTGGCCTTCCTGCGCGACGTGCACCGCGACCCGGCCACGGGCGGCTACGCCTGGCAACTGAAATGGCAAGACGGCGCCAAGACGGTGGAAGACGGCGCCAACCACTGCTACGGCCTGGCCTTCGTGCTGCTCGCGTATGCGCACGCCTTGCAGGCGGGGATGCAGGAAGCGCGCGCGTATCTGGACGAAACGTTCGAGCTGATGGAGCAGCGTTTCTGGCTGCCAGAACACGGCCTGTATGCGGACGTGGCCAGTGCCGACTGGGCGACGCTTGACGGCTACCGGGGCCAGAACTCCAATATGCACGCCTGCGAAGCCATGCTGGCCGCGTTCGAGGCGACGGGTGAAGCGCGCTATCTGCACCGCGCCGAGACGCTGGCGCACAACATCACGGTGCGCCAGGCGGGTCTGGCGAACGGCATGATCTGGGAGCACTACAAGCCTGACTGGTCGATCGACTGGGATTACAACCTGCACGACAAGAGCAATATCTTCCGTCCCTGGGGCTACCAGCCCGGCCACTTCACGGAATGGGCCAAGCTGCTGCTGATCATGGAGCGCCACAGCCGGCTCATGGCCGGCCCGTCCGACTGGCTGCTGCCGCGCGCGCGCACCCTGTACGACACGGCCCTGGCCAAGGCCTGGGATGGCGCGCATGGCGGCATCCACTACGGCTTTGGCCCGCAAGATGAAATCTGCGATGGCGACAAATACTTCTGGGTGCAGGCCGAAAGCTTCGCGGCGGCGGCAGTGCTGGCCGTGCGCACGGGCGACGACGCTTACTGGCAAAGCTACGACAAGATCTGGGATTACAGCTGGACGCACTTCGTCGACCACGAACACGGCGCCTGGTACCGCATTTTGACGCCCGAGAATCAAAAAATCAGCAACGAGAAAAGCCCTGCCGGCAAGGTCGATTACCACACCATGGGCGCCTGCTATGAAGTGCTCAACGTGCTGAAAGGTGCAGCATGAGCGCCGCCGCTTTTTCCTCTTTCCCCACTTTTGTGTCGGCCGGCGAAGCGCTGACGGACATGCTGCGCACGGGCGCGGACTCCTGGAGCAGCCAGGTGGGCGGCTCGACCTGGAACGTGGCGCGCGTGATGGCGCGCCTGGGCGTGCCCAGCGCCTTTGCGGGTGCCGTCAGCCTCGACGTCTTCGGTGACGCGCTGGCCGCTGCCACGGAGGTAGCGGGCCTGGACATGCGCTTCTTGCAGCGCCATGCGAAGTCGCCGCTGCTGGCCATCGTGCATGAACTGCATCCGCCCACGTATTACTTCATCGGCGACGACAGCGCCGACCTGCATTTCGACGCGGCGCAGCTGCCTGCCGGCTGGATGCAGGGCGCGCAATGGGTGCATTTCGGCGGCATCAGCCTGGCGCGCGAACCGCTGGCGGGCAAGCTGGTGGCGCTGGCGCAGGAACTCAAGGCGGCTGGCGTGAAGATCAGCTACGACCCGAATTTCCGTATCATGATGGATGAGCGCTACGACGCCACCCTGCGCCGCATGACGGAACTGGCCGACGTGATCAAAGTGTCAGATGAAGACCTGGCGGGCCTGTTCCGCCACGATGACATCGATGGCGCGTTTGCCGTGCTGCGCGGCTGGAATCGGCAAGCCACGTATTTGTATACGCGCGGCGCGCAGGGCGCGGCCCTGTACCAGGGCGAGCAGACATGGCAGGCGGCGCCGCCCGTCATCGAGGTGGTCGACTCGGTGGGGGCGGGCGATGCCAGCATCGGCGGCTTGCTGTACAGCCTGATGTACCGGCCCGATGCTGACGGCGGCCAGCACTTGCGCTTCGCCGTCGCGGCCGGAGCGGGCGCTTGCCTGGCGGCCGGCGGTGCCCCGCCGTCGGTGCAATTGGTGGAATCGTTGCTGGAGCGCACTATATTGGGATGATGTGGGTAGCGTGTGCGTATTCAGCGGCACCAGGGTGCCCTTCTTGCAAGAATAGGCGTAAGATTTGCTTTCTCGCCATGTCAAGAGCCTGTCCCGGCAACTGTATTCATCTGCGGGGATGGACTCCAAGTCATTCGCTGACCAATATGCCATTCCTCCCAGTGCCATGCATGGCGCCACCTGGCCGGATCTGTGCGCTTTACAGAGCATGGGCGCTGAGAAGGAAGTCCGCATGTATAAGATCTGGAAATTTTTCAATCCCAGGAGCTTCAAATTCAAGATGACTGTGCTCGTGGGCGTGCTGGTGCTGTGCGCGACGGGTTCTGTTGCGCTCACATCACTGTCTGTCGCGCAAGGGCAGATGGTATCCGTCATCGGCAATCAGCAATACGCCTTGCTGACCAGTGCGGCGGCCTATATCGACGACGACTTGAATGCGAAGAAAGCCCTGCTCAGGGTGCTGGCGGAAGGGCTACCTGCGGATGTGGTTGAACATCCGCAGCGGATGCAGGCATTTATTGAAAAGCATCCAACCCTGCGCGAGGAATTTTTCAATCTCGTCGCCTTTGATGCTACGGGGAAATTGATTGCCAGCATGAATGACCGGCGCGTGGTCGGCACGCTCAATTTCGCCACGCGGGAATATTTTATCGATACCGTGAGACTCAGGGAAGGCGTGATATCGCGTCCATTCAAGAGCCAGCTGTCGGGCAAGCCCATTGTGCTGGTAACCGAACCGATCTATGACGCAGCCGGCAAATTGCTGTATATGATCGCTGGCGGTATCAATTTGCAGAGCCCGACATTTTTCGGCCAGTGGGAGCAGCTCAAGCCGGGCAAGAGCGGTTATCTGTTCATGTTGACCGACGACGGCACGATACTCCACCATCCGGACCCGGCGCGCATCCTGAAGCGGGTGAGTGAAGAAAAGGGTGGAGCTACGCCTTCCACCCTGGCCGCATTGCGTGGATTCGACGGCTGGATGCAGGGAAAAACCAAGCCGGGCGTGCAGGCCATTATCACCTACAAGCATTTGCATGCGGCCGATTGGATCATCGGTGCCGTCTACCCTGAAAGCGAGGCATTCACGCCGATCACCGATATTTATGCCCAAGTCATCATTGCTTCGTCAGGTGTCGCCTTGCTGGCCAGTTGTGCCGGCTGGTTGGCGGTGATGCTGCTCTTGCGACCCTTGGGCGATCTGGGCCGGCATGTGGCGAGCATACGCTCCGGCCATGCCGATATTGCGGTGTTTGATATCGCCCGCAAAGACGAGTTCGGAAAACTGAGCCGTGCATTCTATGCGCTGTCGCTGCAGAGGGAAGCTGCGGAGAGCAACCTCGCTGCTCTGGCGCGTACCGACATGCTGACCGGCCTGCACAACAGGCGCATGTTTGACGAGGCGCTGGCCGCGGCATTGACGCGCGCCCGGCGCGCTGGTACGGGCCTGGCGCTGGCCTATCTGGATATCGATTATTTTAAAAAAATAAATGATACCTATGGGCATGGCATCGGCGACCTGGTGTTGATTGAATTTGCCAAACGGCTCAAAGCTTGCGTCCGCTCCTCGGACACGGTAGCGCGCCTTGCAGGCGACGAGTTTGTCATCATTTTTGAACAACTGACGGATCAGTCCGAGCTCGCGATACTGGGCAAGAAAATCGTGCAAGAGATGGTCGTGCACTTTGATTGCGGCGGTATCGGTCTGCATGTCGCCACCAGTGTCGGCCTGGCGTTCAGCGCCCAGGGCGATACGACGGCAGGGACATTATTGACGGCGGCCGACACGGCGCTGTACCAGGCAAAAAGCGCTGGCCGCAACGGTTATGCCGTCACCTCCATCGGCAGCCCCGCCTTGACCGAGGCGCTGTAGGACATCGCCTGTTCTGGCAGCGTCAAGGTCTGCGCTATCCCTTTGCCGCCAGCGGCGCATACACACCCGACGATGCCCGCTCGACCAGCGTAAATTCCATCAGGCGATGCGTGGCGGGCGCCGGTTCTCCCGCGCGGCGCTGGCGTATCTCGTCGATGACGAGACTGACGGCGGCGCGCGCCATGTCGGCGATGGGCTGGTGGATGGTGGTCAGCTCGGGCCAGACGGTGGTGGCGACGGGCGTGTCGTCAAAGCCGCACACGCTCAATTCGGCCGGCACCTGCAAGCCCATGCCGTGCGCCACGGCCAGGGTGGCGGCGGCCATGTCGTCGTTGCTGGCGAAGATGGCGCTGGGGCGCGGTGTTTGCGCCAGCAACTTGCGCGCCGCGTCCAGTCCCGAACGATACGTAAAATAGCCTTGCGCCACTCTGTGCGGCGGCACCTGCAAGCCCGCTTCGCGCATGGCGTCCTCGAAAGCCTGGCGCCGCAGCAGGGCGGGCGTGTGCGCCGGATCGCCTTCGATGAAGCCGATGTCGCGGTGGCCCAGTGAGATCAAATGGCGCGTCATGGCCAGCGCGCCTTCGTAGTCGTCGATGCGCACGGCCGACACATCGGGCGAGGGGCGCGCCGTGGCTACGGCGATGGCGGGGATGCCCATCTGGTTCAGCTGCGCCAGCACCTCTGGCGAATCGCACAGGGGCGGCGGCACCAGGATGCCGTCCACGCCGGCCGCCACCAGGCAGGCGATGCCGGCGCGCTGGCTATCCAGGTCTTCGCAGCGTTCGAGCAGCAGCTGGCCGCCGCCCTGGCGGCATTGATCCATGGCGCCAACTAAAAATTCGCTGAGGAAGGCGGCGCTGGGGTTGCTGTACAAGAGGCCGATGCGCAGGGTGCCCGTGCGGGCCGCCCTGGCCGCCAGGTTGGGCTGGTAGTGCAGGCTGGCGATCGCCGCCTCGACCTTGTCGCGCGTGGCCGCGCTGACGCTGGCGCGTCCGTTGATGACGCGCGACACCGTCATGGCCGATACGCCGGCCACGCGCGCCACGTCATGCACGGTGGCGCCGCTGGCGGCGTCGGAGGAGGCGGGGGCGGCGTGCGCCGCCTTATTCGAGGTGGCCACCGAATTTCAGCTTGCCGCTGATGCGCATGCCGTGCAATTGACCCTCTTCCAGTTCGGCGGCGCTGGTGCGCTGCGCCGTGTCGCGCCGGGCCAGGCCCACGGACAGGATATCGAGCATCATCAGCTGCAGCAGGCGCACGATCATGGGCACGAAATTGAGGTTGCCTTCCGGGTGGTTCAGGGTCAGCAGCACGTCGGCCAGCTTGGCCAGCGGCGAGCCGCTGGCTGTAATGGCCAGCACGCGCGCGCCGCAGCCCTGCGCCACCTTGACGGTGCGCAGCAGGTCGGGCAGGGCGCCCGAGCGGGATATGACCAGCGCCACGTCGCCTGGTTTCAGCATGGCGGCGCTCATTTCCTGCGCCTGCGGATCGGCAAAGAAGCTGCTGACGATACCCAGGTTGAGCAGCTTGTGCTGCATGTCGTCGGCCACCACGCGGGCGCTGCCCACGGCCAGCAATTCCACGCGCTGCGCGCTGCGCAGCAGTTCGATGGCGGCCGTCAGCGCCTTCACGTCGAGCATGTCGCGCAGGGCCAGCGCGGCCGAGGCGTTATTGCCCAGCACCTTGCGCGCCAGTTCCGCGTCGGAGTCCGAGATCTCCACGTGGCAGTGTGCCACCGTGATGGCGCCGCCCGTCAGGCCGGACGCCAGCTTCAATTTGAAGTCGGCCAGGCCTTGCACGCCGATCGAGCGGCAAAAGCGCATCACGGTCGGCTGGCTCACGCCGACCCTCTGGGCGATTTCGGCAATAGGCAAGGTGAGCATGGCGTTCGGCTCCTTCAGCACCCAGTCTGCCACCTTGCATTCCGATGGGCTCATGCGCCCGCGCGCCTGGCGCACCGATTCGAGCACGGGGGCGCCGGAATGGGCGCGCTTGAGCTTTTGCGCCAGGATGGCGGCGATGCCCAGAAAAGTAGGCAGTTCGGCCGTGATCAGAAAGGTGGGAATTTGCGCCAGGTATTCGTTCAGGCGGCCCTTCTGTTCGAAGCGGGCGCGAAATTGCGACCGTTCGAACAGGGGACCCAGGCGCGGCACGATGCCCCCGCCTATGTAGATGCCGCCCAGCGCACCGAGCGTCATGGCCACGTTGCCGGCGATGGAGCCGAGGATGGCGCAGAAGCAGTCCACCGCTTCGATGCACACGTCGCATTCATTGTTCAGGGCGCGGCTGGTGATGTCGGCCGCCAGCAGCGGCGGCACGTCATGCAAGCCAGCCCGGTCTGACAGGGCGCGGTAGATCAGTTCCAGCCCGCGCCCCGAGGCGAGGCGCTCGGCCGAGACGTGCGACAGCTCGCGCCAGGCGAACGACAGCACGTCCATCTCGCGCTGGTCGCAGGGGGCGAAGCTGACGTGGCCCCCTTCGCTGCCCAGCGCGATCCAGCGGTCTTCTGCGGGAATCATGCCCGACACGCCCAGGCCCGTACCGGAACCGAGCAGGCCGATGACGCTGTCGGCGCGCGCCATGCCGCCGCCGATCTGCTGGCGCTGGTCGGGCCGCAGATAGGGCAGGGCCATGGCCAGCGCCGTGAAGTCGTTCACCACCAGCAGCGTGTCGAGGCCCAGCGCGGCGCGCATCGCCTCGATAGAGAAGAACCAGTGATGGTTCATCATGCGGATATTGTCGTCGTCGATGGGATTGGCGATGGCGATGGCCGCATGGCGCACGCGCGCCGAACCGGCGGCACGCGCCTCGCTGCTATCCATATACGCGGTGATGGCGTCGAGCAGCGAAGCGTAGTCGTCGCAGGGCAGCACGGCCACCGCTTCCAGGTGGCCCTGGCGCGTTTCGAGCACGAAGCGGGCATTGGTGCCGCCGATGTCGGCCAGCAAACGCGGCCCTTCACTGAAACGCTCCGCCGGATCGCTGCCTGCTACTTCCATTTTTTCATCAATTTTCATGGCGGTGCTTAGTCTCGTCTGCGTGCGCGGTCGTGGCGGCGCACTGTCGTTATGGGCAAAAACCAAGGATTTTAATTCGTATACGTGCCGCGTGCCGAAAAATGCAGGGTGCCTGCGCAAATGCCTGTCCACAGTGCCAGAAACGCTGGCGCCAGCGGAAAAAAACAGGGCAGTCAACTCGCACATCAGTACGCAAATAAAGTGTCGCAGAGTAGTCGTAGGATTACAACATAATATGTTGATATTTGTTCGTAGTATAGTTACTATGTCCCTGCTGGAAAGAATTCTGGCCAGTACATTCGGCCACGAATGACTAGATAAAAAATAACTACTGAGGAGACTTACCATGCTGCATCGCACCATGTTGAAGGCCGTGTTGAAGACACTGCCAGCTGCCATCGTCTTAGCCATCGCCAGCGGTTCCGCTGCCGCCGATCCAATGTATCCATCCGACTCCGAAGGCTTCCACGGCTACCTGCGCGCCGGCGCCGGCAGCAATACGTCGGGCGACGGCGGCTCGCAAGGCTGCTTCGGTCTGGGCGGCAATACCATGAAATACCGTCTGGGCAATGAGTGCGACGCCTACACGGAATTCGGCTACACCAAGTCCGTCGCCAAGTCCGGCGGCGTGAACTACCTGGCCACCATCTGGGTCAACGCTTACGCGCCAAACTCCGATTTCGGTGACAACAAACTGGGCATCGTCAAGGCCTACGTCGAAGCGCAGGGACTCGACTTCCTGAACGGCGGCACGGCCTGGATCGGTAAACGCTTCTACTACCGTCCTGACATCCACATGCTGGATCTGCAGTACATCAACATGAACGGCACGGGCGCCGGCCTGGACCGCATTCCTGCGGGCCCGGGTAAATTCTCGTATGCCTTCTTCAAGGACAACGACATCAAGATCGCGTTGCCGAACGGCGGCGTCAACACCAAGTCGGCCGTGCGCCAGAACTTCATCTTTGGCGAAATTCCCGTCAATGAAAACGGCACGCTGGACCTGGCCGCGACCTACATCATCGGCGAAGGCAAGGACGACGTCCTCACGGGCAAGCGCAATAACGGCTGGCAACTGTCGGCCTTCCACCGTCAAGGTAAAGTATTCGGTGGCGGCAACACCTTCGGCGTGCAGTACGGCGTCGGTCCTGGCACCGGCAATGGCGCGCAGTTCGGCGCTTCGGGCGACACCAATTTCGGTTCGGACGTGAAACGCACGCGCATCTTCAATGACATGGCGATCCAGCCGATGGCCAATTTCGGCATGGAATTCGTCGCCCTGTGGCAAAAAGACGAGTCGAACGCCAAAGGTTCCTCGACCTGGACCTCGGTTGGCGTGCGTCCTGTGTATGCATTCACCGACAACTTCAAGCTGGTGGGCGAACTGGGCACGGACAGAGTGACGCAAGCGGGTGGCCAGCCGGCCAAGCGCCTGACCAAGCTGACCATCGCGCCGACGATCTCGGCCGGTCCTGGCCTATGGTCGCGTCCTGAACTGCGCGCTTTTGTGACCTACGGCAAATGGAACGATGCGGCTACCGCCTCGGTCAACGCGTCGAACAACGGCGGCCCGATCTACAACAACAATACCAGCGGCACGTCGTATGGTTTCCAAGTGGAAACTTGGTTCTAAGTTTGCAGGCTTTGTAAGTGCAGATCAACCTGGCGCATCCTTCGCGGATGCGTTTTTGGCGCCGTCCCGTGATATAAATACGATGTAAGCATGTCATGGATCACTGCGCCGTCTTTTCACTGAAGATGATGCCCGTTTGCAAGCGGGTCTGAGTACAAGAGCGCCGGTACAGGCGCAGATTTCACCTTTTTCGGCCCCCGTATGCCGAAGCCCCCTAAAAGCTTGATCAAAAAAGGAATGTGGAGATGAAACTGAAATTCAAGATTACCCAACTGGCCGCACTGACCACCCTGGCATTTGCCGGCAGCGCCTTTGCGACCGACGTGGAAGTGTTGCACTACTGGACCTCCGGCGGCGAAGCGAAGTCCGTGGGCCAGTTGCAGCAAATCGTGAAGGAAAGCGGCTTCGGCTGGAAAGACTTCGCCGTGGCTGGTGGCGCTGGCGAAAACGCCGCGACCGCGCTGAAAACCCGCGTCATTTCCGGCAACCCGCCAACGGCCGCCCAGATCAAGGGTCCATCGATCCAGGAGTGGGGCGCGGAAGGCGTGCTGGCGAATATCGATGATGCCGCCGTTCCAGGCAAATGGGATGCCGTGCTGCCGAAAGTCGTCGCCGACATCATGAAATACAAGGGCCACTACGTTGCCGCTCCCGTCAACGTCCACCGCGTCAACTGGATGTGGGTCAATCCGGAAGTGCTGAAAAAAGCCGGCGTGGCCACCACCCCGACCACCTGGGATGCGTTCTTCGATGCGGCCGAGAAAATCAAGAAATCGGGCGGCATCGCGATCGCCCACGGCGGCCAGCCATGGCAGGACGCCACCGTGTTTGAATCGGTCGCGCTGGGCGTGGGCGGCACGGAATTCTACAAGAAGGCCATCCTCAAGCTGGACCAGAAGGAATTGACCGGCCCGACCATGCTCAAGGTGTTCGACACCCTGGGCAAGGTGAAGACCTACATCGACAAGGATGCAGCCGGCCGCGACTGGAACCTGGCCACCGCCATGGTCATCAACAACAAGGCTGGCTTCCAGTTCATGGGCGACTGGGCCAAGGGTGAGTTCACGGCCGCCGGCAAGGTGCCGGGCAAGGATTACCTGTGCGTGGCAGCGCCTGGCACGGACAAGGCTTACACCTTCAACATCGATTCGTTTGCCATGTTCACGCAAAAGGATGCGAATGCGAAGAAAGGGCAGATCGCCCTGGCCAACGCCATCATGAATCCAAAGTTCCAGTCGATCTTCAACCTGAACAAGGGTTCCATCCCCGTGCGTTCCGGCGTTTCCAAGGACAAGTTTGACGCTTGCGCCCTGAAATCGATGGAAGACATGGACGCCACCAACAAGACCGGCGGCCTGGTGCCATCGTTCGCGCACGGCATGGCGCTGCCATCGGCCACGCAAGGCGCCGTGACCGACGTCATCGCCAAGTTCATGAATACCAACATGAGCTCGAAAGACGCGGTTGCTGCATTGGCCAAAGCGGCAAAGGTGAAGTAATCACGCCGGCGCCGGCACTCCCGCCGGCGCCCGCTGCATCGCATGCATCGCAGGCGCCCGCCCTGGCGTTCGTCCAGGCCGGCGCCACACGCAGTTCTCTCTACGGCTCTCCTATGTCCATACGCAAGCAATTCGACCGATGGATACCGCAGATGGTGCTGGGCCCCACGCTCATCGCCAGTCTGCTGTTCGTCTATGGTTTTATCTTTTTGACCGGTTGGCTGTCGCTGACCGAATCGCGGCTGATGCCGAACTACGAGTTCGCCGGCCTGGTGCAATACGTCGAGCTGTTCGACAATGAGCGCTGGTGGACCTCGCTCAAGAACCTCGGCATCTTCGGTGTCCTGTTCATCGGTTGCAGCATCGCCATCGGCCTGTTCCTGGCGATCCTGCTGGACCAGAAAATCCGCGCCGAAGGCGCGCTGCGCGCCATCTACCTGTATCCGATGGCGCTGTCCTTCATCGTCACCGGCACGGCCTGGAAATGGATGCTCAATCCCAGCCTGGGCCTGGAAAAGGTCATGCACGACTGGGGCTGGACCTCGTTCACCTTCGACTGGCTGGTCAATTCCGACATGGCCATCTACACGGTGGTGATCGCTGGCGTGTGGCAATCGTCGGGCTTCGTCATGGCGCTGTTCCTGGCCGGCCTGCGCGGCATCGATGATGAAATCATCAAGGCCGCGCAAGTCGATGGGGCATCGCTGCCGACGATCTACTGGCGCATCGTGATTCCTGCCATGCGGCCCGTGTTCTTCAGCGTGCTGCTGATCCTGGCGCATATCGCCATCAAGAGCTTCGACCTGGTCATCGCACTGACGGCTGGCGGACCTGGCAACTCGTCGTCCGTGCCGGCCATCTTCATGTACCAGTTTTCCTTCACCCGCGGCCAGCTGGGCCTGGGCTCGGCATCGGCAATGATGATGTTGGCCACCATCGTGGCCGTACTCGTGCCGCTGATGTACCTGGAAACGCGCAGCGCAAAGGCGATGAGATGACACACACTCCTACACGTAACAACAAACTCACCCTGGGACGGGTGGTGTTGTACCTGCTGCTGATATTGTTCGCGGTGTACTACATCGTGCCCCTGTACGTGACCCTGTCGACGTCGTTCAAATCGCTCGACGAGATCCGCAGCGGCAACCTGCTGGCCTTGCCGCACGTGTGGCAGTTCGATTCCTGGTCCAAGGCCTGGTCTTCGGCCTGCACGGGCGTCACCTGCGACGGCATGCAGCCGTTCTTCTGGAACTCGATCAAGATGGTGATACCCGCCGTGCTGATCTCGACCTTCCTGGGCGCCTTCAACGGCTATGTGTTCGCGCACTGGCGCTTCCGTGGTTCGGAAATGCTGTTCGCCGCCTTGCTGGTGGGCTGCTTCATTCCGTTCCAGGTAGTGATCCTGCCGATGGCGCGCCTGCTGGGCGAATTCGGCCTGGCCAATACCACCACGGGTCTCGTCTTCGTGCACGTGGTGTATGGCACGGCCTTCACGACCCTGTTCTTCCGTAACTACTACATCGGTGTGCCGGAAGAACTGATCAAGGCGGCGCGCATCGATGGCGCCGGCTTCTTCCTGATCTTCCGCAAGATCGTGCTGCCGATTTCGGGTCCGATTTTCGTCGTCTGCATCATCTGGCAATTCACGCAGATCTGGAACGACTTCCTGTTCGGCATCGTCTTCGCCAGCGGCGATTCGCAACCGATCACGGTGGGCTTGAACAATCTGGTCAACACGTCCACGGGCGTGAAGGAATACAACGTCAACATGGCGGCCGCGGTGATTGCCGCGCTGCCTACCCTGCTGGTCTATCTGGTCGCAGGCCGATATTTTGTGCGCGGTCTGACCGCAGGCGCAGTCAAAGGTTAAGGAAATAATATGTCCAGTTTATCGATACGCGGTAT
Organism: Janthinobacterium sp. PSPC1-1; assembly: GCF_049897625.1. Lineage (NCBI taxonomy): Bacteria > Pseudomonadati > Pseudomonadota > Betaproteobacteria > Burkholderiales > Oxalobacteraceae > Janthinobacterium > Janthinobacterium sp. PSPC1-1. The sequence continues at coordinate 209,236 of NZ_JAFCWP010000010.1, forward strand.
CCGCAAGGTGTACACGAATGGCGTCGAAGTCCTGAAAGGCATCGACATCGAGATCAAGGATGGCCAGTTCCTGATCCTCGTCGGCGGCTCCGGCTCCGGAAAATCGACCTTGCTCAACATGGTGGCCGGCCTGGAAAGCGTCACCTCGGGCGAAATCCTCATCGACGGCAAGGTCGTCAACGACCTGCCGCCGAAGGACCGCGACATCGCCATGGTGTTCCAGTCGTATGCGCTGTATCCGTCGATGACGGTGCGCGAAAACATCGCGTTTGGCCTGAATGTAAAAAAGGTGCCGAAGGCGGAGCAGGAAGAAATCGTCGCCCGCGTCGCCGAGACCCTGCAGATCACGCACTTGCTGGACCGCCGTCCGGCGCAACTGTCGGGCGGTCAGCGCCAGCGCGTGGCCATGGGCCGCGCCATTTCGCGCAAGCCGTCATTGTTCCTGTTCGACGAACCGCTGTCGAACCTGGACGCCAAGCTGCGCGTGGAAATGCGCGCCGAGATCAAGCTGCTGCACCAGCGCCTGAAAGCGACCATCGTCTACGTCACGCATGACCAGATCGAAGCGATGACCATGGGCGACCTGATCGCCGTCATGAAGGATGGGGTGGTGCAGCAACTGGGCACGCCGCAGGAAATCTATGACAATCCGGCGAATCTGTTCGTGGCCGGTTTCATCGGCTCGCCATCGATGAATTTCATTACCGTCAAGCCTGTCATCGAGGGTAACGAGGTATTTGTCGCCATTGAAAACGCGGGCAAGAGCATGCGCCTGGCCTTGCCTTTCGATGCCGACAAGCTGCGCGCCTACGCGGGCCGCGAGGTGGTTCTGGGCGTGCGTCCGGAACAGATCACGGACATGAGCAGCGCGCACGGCGACGTGGGCCAGGAACTCGGTTGTCTGATCGACCTGGTCGAGCCGACCGGCCCCGACACCTTGCTGACGACGCGTCTGAACGGCGCCGCCGTCACTTGCCGCACGCATCCGCGCGAAGCCGTGCTGCCGGGGCAGACCATGCAGCTGTCGTTCAACCTGTCGAAAGCGGCCCTGTTTGATCCGGCCAATGGCGAACGCATCGCGTAAACGGCACTTGCCATAGAAAACGGCCCGCCTGTCAGCTGACAGGCGGGCCGTTGTTGTTTGCGCCGGCGATTATTGCGCCAGCGATTTCCTGTACGCGATGGCGTAGCCCAGCTTGCCTTTGTTCTGCGTCAATTCTTCCAGCGTTTCTCGCTCGACCTTGTCCAGTGCGCCCAGGTCAGCGGCGCTCTTTCCGCCGCTGACGATGTCATCAGGCCGCAGCGCCACCATGGCCTGCGCCGCTTGCAGGATGACGCCGGCATACGCGGCGCGATCAAGCAGGTCGATGCGCGCCAGGTCCAGCGCCGGTTTGTCGCGCAACCAGCCGGCCCAGTAAAACTCGAGAAATTCCGCGGCCTGGGCAGGCGGCTTGTAGCCGATCTCGCGCGTAAAGTAGACGAGCGAGCGGTACGGGTCGTCGCCCAGCGCCGCCAGGCCGATGGCGGCCGGCAGTTGCTGCGGCGTGATGGCCTGGTTCCTGCCATTTTTCAGCCATACCTTGTTTTCTGCGCGCATGCGCTTCCAGAACGCCGCTTCGCCCAGCGCGCTGAAATTGTCGCTGACCTTGACCCAGACTTTCAATTGATGATTGCGCCCGCCGTCGGCCTCCCAAAAGGTGGAAAACGTGTGGTGGCCATCGGTCAGGTATACGACGCCGCGCGGGCCGATGACGACGCTCTTCATGTCGTCCGGACGGCTGCCCACGGCCGCCTTGCAGCGGTAGCTGGCCGGTGGCGCGGCCAGGGTGGCACCTGGCACATTGGCCGTGTCGGGCAAGACGTCGCCCTGGCCATTGGCTTCGCACAGGTCAGCGAATTTCTTCGGCCTGGCGATGTCGGCGATGTGTTTTTCTTCGGCCGCATAGCGTCCCAGCTTGTAGTACACCTGGTCGTAGCCGATGGCGGGCTGGGTCGGATGCAGTTCATCGAGGCGCACCTGCAGGATGCGCGGATGGGCGGCGCTGCCCACGACGGTGGCCATCAGCGCCTGCTGGCGTGCACTCGGCGTCGGTGCCGTGGCGAGGGCGGCATCCTTGGCCCACGCCGTTTGGCTGAAGAACAGGGCCAGCAGCAGGGCGCTGGCAGTGTGGGTGGTGTGCATGCGACTCTCCTGTGTGCGCCTCATGCCAGCAGCGCGCTGGGCACGCGCGGCGAGGACATCAAATCGCGGAAGGCGGCCCAGTGCTGGGCGCGCGTACCGCCCTGGCGTTCGACATAGGCTTTCGCCATGTCCTGGCCCAGATTGTAGTTGATGACATAGGCTCCCATGGCATCGTAGAACTGCAGGCGCTGCGCCGATTTCTCGGCCGGATACAGGCGCACGTTGACCAGCCATTCCAGCGCTTCTTCGCGCGTGATGCTGCCTTCGAGGTACTGGCGCGCGATGTCGTTGTCGGCGTAGCCGAGTTTGGCCAGCAGCGCATTGAGTTGCGCATAGCGGGGCGCCAGCGCCGGGTCCAGGCCGGCCAGCGGGTACAGCACTTGCTGCTCGAAATTCAGTCGTTCTGCATCCGTGAAACTCAGTTCGATGCCGTAGTTGGCCGTGCCTTCGGCGATCAAGGATTGCGGCGAATACAGCGGATAAATGCAGTACTCCATCCAGCCTTTGCCGCGCACCAGGTCGCGCTCGAGCAGCACGTTGTAGACGTGGTGGCCCGGATAGGCTTCGTGGCAACCGAGATCGACGGCGCGATCGATATACACGGGCAAGTCCGTATTGATCTGGATCACGCTCTGGTAGTTGCCCTTGTACCAGTTGTAGCCGCTCCACGGCTTGTTGCTGACGAATTCCAGTACAAAATCTTCGCCTTCCGGCAGGGCGATGTACTGCAGGGTGCGTTCGCGGCCTGCGCGGATGGCCGCCTCCATGACGGCGCGCAGCTTGTCGGCGGGAATGACGAGTTGCGCGCGCAAGGCGTTGACCCTGTCGCTGACCGTGCCGTCGCCGGGCAGCAAGGCGTCGATTTCCGTCACCAGTGCCTCGTACCAAGCGCGGCTGTGGTGGGGCGAAACGGCGTCGTACAGGCATGCGCTTTCCGTATCGAAATCGAGGCGTGCTCCCTGCAGCATATCGGCCTTGGCCACTAAGGCTTGCAACTGCTTGCGCAGGTTGACGGCGCGCAAGGATGCGTCATCAGCCAGCAGGGCCAGCGCCGCGTTTGCGCCATCCTTGATATCGCTCAAACTCCGTGGCTGTTTGACCACGTCTTGCTGCCATGCGGGCGGGCCGTAATACGCATCGACATATGAGGCATCGTGCTGGCCCATGGCCAGGACCAGCTTGACGTAGCGTTCGGCCACGTGGGCGAGGGAAGGGGAGTTGCTGTCGTTGTGCGTCATGGCGGCAGGATTTTTCGCGGTTGGGCAGCGCTTATTGTATAGCGCAATCGGATGTGTGTAAGGCGTGTACGCGCCACATCATTTCTTTACACTAACTTGGGGAACGCATCTTGATATACATCAGTGATCCCGGCATTCGGCACCTGCGTCACGCGGTTTGGTCGCAAGATGGCGTGGTCTTTTGTATTCACGTGATTTTCTCCTTGATCTTTTTTCGTTTATGGACGAATATGATGTTTGAGATCCGGCACTACCTGACGTCATCGGGCAGGGATTTATATACGGAATGGCTGAAACGCCAACGCGACAATACGGCCAGGGTGGCCATCGTGCGGCGCGTGCTGCGTATGATTCCCGGCAATTTTGGCGATCACAAGTTTTGCCACGACGGCGTGTGGGAATTGCGCATCGATGTGGGTGCAGGCTAGCGTATTTACTACGCCATTGCCGGGGAACAGATCATTTTATTGCTGTGCGGAGGCGACAAGCGCACGCAACCGAAAGATATCGAATACGCCTGTGCCTGCTGGCACGACTGGAAGGAGAGAGGACATGCAAGAGGATGTGAAAGAGGTCATGAGCAAACCACCGAGAGACCGCTCGCATGACGAGGCAATGGCTGAGCTGTACCGCGACGATCCCGCCTTCGCCCTTGAATTGATCAACAATATCCTCGTCGATGGCGATCACGGCGAACTGCTGGCCGTGCTGCGCCAGCTGACGCGCGCCTTTGGCGGCGTGCCTGCCGTGGCACAGGCGGCCAAGCTCAATCCTACCCAGCTGTACCGCACCTTGTCGCCCGAGGGCAATCCCTCGCTGAGCACCTTGACGGCCATCCTCGATGCCATGGGCTTGCGCCTGGCTGTGGAGCCCAAACAGCCCGAACGTCCATTTTCTGCACCGGCTGCCTGAGTCCACTGGCGGCTTAAAACTCGACGGGCCGTGCTTCGCGCATGGCTTGCGTCATGGCCAGGCCGATGCGCGTCGCTTCCGTCGCATCGTGCAAGGTCAGTGACAGGGTGCGCCGGCCCAGCGCCGCATCCGTAAACTCCTGCGCCTCAATCAAAAAGGCGTCGGCGAAGCGGGCATAGAAGTCCGGCGTGCATTCATTGCGCACGCCATGCGCATCCGAAATTTCCACCCTGTTCAGACGCGGATTGCTGCCCACGGCCAGACGGCCGCCCGTACCGAACACTTCCGTCAGGGTTTCATGGCCATGCGCCATGGTGCGCGATGCCATGAAGCTGGCCATGCTGCCATCGGCAAACTCGACCGTGGCCAGGCCGTTGTCGACGTCGCCGAACGCCTGCAAGCCCGTGTGGATGGCGTTGGTGCCGCTCGCATACACGCGCTTGGGCACGGGATTGCCCAGCAACCAGCGCGCCAGGTCGATGTCGTGCACGCTGCAATCGAGGAAGATGCCGCCGCTGGTGGGGGCGAAGCGCATGAAGGTACCGCTGGGGTCGTTCTGGTCGCAGGTCTGTGAACGCACGAGGTAGGGCTTGCCAATCAGGCCCTGGGCGATCTTTTGCTGCGCGTCATGGTAGCTGGCGTCGAAACGGCGCACGAAGCCGATCATGATGGTCAGCTGCGGGTGGCGCGCCGCTTCCGCTTCCACCCTCAGGCAGTCTGCCAGGTCCAGCGACAGTGGTTTTTCGCAAAATACGTGCTTGCCGGCGCGCAGGGCGGCGATGATCTGGTCCGCATGCAGCGAGGTGGGCGTGACGAGAAACACGGCGTCCAGGCCCGGATGGGCCAGCAAGGCGTCGTAGTCGGCATAGCCGGTGGTGATGCCCAGTGTGCTGGCGGCCCAGTCCAGTTCGGCTTGCACGGGGCTGCAGGCGGCCACGACTTCGGCATTCGGCACGCGCTGCGCCAGGTTGATGGCGTGGCGCTGGCCCAGCCGGCCCAGGCCGACGATGCCGACTTTTAATGTTGGGGATGACATGCTGTCTCCAGATATTTTTATTATTGGTTTATAAAGTTACGACGCCAGGGTCACGACACGACCCTCGCGCCACGACAGGGTAGCGGCTTCGGCCAGTTCCAGCGCCTTCAAGCCATCGTGGACGGTGGTGCGCAGCGGCGTGCCGTGGCTGAGGGCGTCAAAGAAGTGCGCCATTTCCTGCGCGTAAGCCACGCGATAACGTTCCAGGAAAAAATCTTCCGGCTTGTCTACGCTGACATTGACGGCGCCATAGGCCGTCACTTCCGTCGGCTTGTGGTTGCCCGCTTGCAGCATGCCGGCGCTGCCCAGCACTTCGAAGCGCTGGTCGTAGCCGTAGGCGGCGCGGCGCGAGGCATTGATCTGGCACAAGCGTCCCTTCGCCGTGCGGATGGTGACGACGGCCGTGTCCAGATCGCCCGCCTCGCCGATGGCTGGATCGACCAGGCAGCTGCCCGTGGCGTGCACGCTGACGGCTTCGTCGTCGAGTATCCAGCGGAAGATGTCGAAATCGTGGATCAGCATATCCTTGAAGATGCCGCCCGAGACCTTGATGTAGCTGACCGGTGGCGGGCCAGGATCGCGGCTGGTCACAATGAGCAGCTCCGGCGTGCCGATCTCGCCCGCCTCAATCCGTGTCTTGACGGCATTGAAGGTGGGATCGTAGCGGCGCTGGAAGCCCAGCATGCACATGACCTTGGCTTCCTTGACGGCGGCGGCGCAGGCGCGCGCCCGGTCCAGCGTCAGGTCGACGGGTTTTTCGCAAAAGATGGCCTTGCCGGCGGCGGCCGAACGCAGGATCAGGTCCGCGTGTGTGTCCGTGCTGGAAGCGATGACGACGGCCTTGATGGCCGGGTCGGCCAGCGCCGCTTCCACCGTGGCGCTGCTGCCACCATGCAAGTCGGCCAGCGCGGCCGCCGCCTCCTGGTTGACGTCGACCACGTACTTGAACTGCACGCCGGGTTGGGCAGCCAGGTTGGCCGCGTGGATTTTGCCGATGCGTCCGGCGCCGAACAACGCTACTTCAATCATCATGTTCTCCTGGGGTGTGGATTTCTTCGATGTCGAGCTCTAATTTGTATGCCAGCGCGATGAACAGCGCCTGGCACAGGCAGATGGTGCTGGTCAGCGAGCGGAAGGCGAAGGCGCTGCCCTCGGTGACGGTGAGCAGCGCGTCGGCGGCCCGCGCGAGCGGGGCCAGCTTGCTGTCGGTAATCACCAGGACCTTGGCGCCCTTGTCTTGCGCCGCCTTGATGCACTGCTGGGTTTCCTTGCCGTAAGGCGAGAAACTGATGGCGATCGCCACATCGCGTTCGCGCACGCTGCGCATCTGTTCGCGGTGCATGCCGCCCAGTCCGCTAATCAGGTGCACACGCTTGTCCGTGTGTTCCAGCGCGTAGGCGATGTAGGAGGCGATCGGAAAGGACCGGCGCACGCCGATCACATAAATATTTTCTGCTTTTAACAGCAGATTGACGGCCGCTTCCAGCTGAGCGTCGTCGAGTCCTGCCGCCAGGTCGTCCAGGCCAGCACGGCTGGCGCCGACGAATTCGCGCGTCAGGTCGCCTGCGCTGAGGGCAGAGTCGCGCGTGGAAATGAGCTTGCGGATGCGCTGCTGGTAGTCGGGTGTGGCGCCGGCCTGGTCCGTGTACGCCTGGCGGAACACATCTTGCATTTCGGAAAAGCCCGTGTAGCCGAAGCGCTGCGCGAAACGCACGATGGCGGACGGCTGCACGTCGCAAGCCGTGGCGATGTCGCTGATGCGTTCGAGCATCAGGCTGGCCCGGTGCTTTTCAATGTATTGGGCGATGACTTTCAACTGGCGCGACAGATTGTCGTACTCGGCAGCGATATGTTGCATCAGTTGTTCGATGGGGGCGGTGGCTGCCATGTTGTTTCCTTTGTGCTGGTTCTGGCGAGAATTATAGGAGTGAATTCAGAAAATAGAAATGATTTTCTATTTAAATTTATTTTGAAAATTTTATTGCATTTGTCTTTTTTGTGGCCTAAGCTGTGCGCAGTGCATCGGGTCTTTCCGGCTTTCCGGCTCCCCGTTGACACGCTTCAAAAGCTGGCAACTATAAAAATTAATCCTTCAAGGAGACATTCATGCAAAGCAATAAGCGTAAGGGATTTCTGAAGAGCCTGGCCATGCTGGGCCTCGGCCTGGGACTGGGTCTGGGCATGAACGCCAGCCACGCGGCGGGCGAGAAATTCGTGTTGATCAGCCATGCACCGGATTCCGATTCCTGGTGGAATACGATCAAAAATTCCGTCAAGCAAGCAGGTGAAGACTTCAATGTCAGCGTCGACTACCGCAACCCGCCGAATGGCGACCTGGCCGACATGGCGCGCCTGGTCGAGCAATCGGCGGCCCGCAACTACGATGGCGTGATCGTCAGCATCGCCGATTTCAGCGTGCTGCAAAAACCGCTGGGCCTGGTGGCGGCGAAGAAAATCCCCTTCATTACGATCAACTCGGGCACCCTGGCGCAAAGCGAACAGCTGGGCGCCGTGATGCATGTGGGCCAGCCTGAATACGAGGCAGGCAAGGGCGCCGGCGAAAAAGCCAAGGCGGCCGGCATCAAATCCTTCGTCTGCGTCAATCATTACGCGACGAATCCATCGTCGTTCGAGCGCTGCCGTGGTTTTGCCGATGCGATCGGCGTCGACTTCAAGGCCGCCACCCTGGATGCGGGCGAAGATCCGACCACCATCGAAAGCAAGCTGAGCGCCTACCTGCGCAACAATCCGAAGACGCAAGCCGTGCTGGCGCTGGGCCCCACCTCGGCCCACGCTTCGCTCAAGGCGCTGGAAAAAATGGGCTTGAAGGGCAAGATGTGGTTTGCCACCTTCGACCTGTCCGATGAAATCTCGAAAGCGATCAAGGATGGCAGCATCCAGTTTGCCATCGACCAGCAACCCTACCTGCAAGGCTACATCCCCGTTGCCGTGCTGGCCATCATGAAGCAGGACAAGACCACGGACCTGGCCAAGGTACGCGAAAAGCTGATCAATAACGCCAAGTTCAAGGCGCGCCTGGCCGAGTACGGTTTGGCGCCATCGTATGGCCCGCGCCATATCGGTTCCGGTCCTGGGTATGTCACCAAGGACAATATCGGCAAGGTGGAGAAATACGCCGGCCAGTTCCGTTAAGCACCCGCTTTTCAATTCAATCAAGACTTAGTTGTTGTCCCCGCGCGCAGGCAATGCTTGCCGGCGCGCGGGTCCTGCCGCCCTGGAATTGTTGTCGAGGCTGGCAGGTTGCTATAAACAAGGGAGACATAGCATGAGTACCGTGAAATTAAGCGTGGACCAGGGCGGCATGGCAGCCTCGGGCACGCCGCCGCAAAAGCAGGGCACCGATGAGCGCGTGGGGCAGGTCAGCTGGCTCAAGCGGCTGTTCAGCCGTCCGGAATTCGCCTCGATCTCGGGCGCCATCCTGGTGTTCGCCTTCTTCATCCTGACGGCCGGCGACTCTGGCATGTTCAACCTCGACGGCGTGATCAACTGGGCGCAAGTGGCCGCCTACCTGGGCATCATCGCCATCGGCGCCTGCGTATTGATGATCGCCGGTGAATTCGACCTGTCGATCGGCTCCATGATCGGCTTTGCCGGCATGATGATCGCCATCCCTTCCGTGTATTTCCACTGGCCCGTGTGGGCCGCCATCCTGTTCGCCTTTGCCGGTTCGATGGCGCTGGGCTGGCTCAACGGCTACCTGGTCATCAAGACGCGCTTGCCGTCGTTTATCGTCACCCTGGCCTTCCTGTTCATCCTGCGCGGCCTGACCCTGGCCCTGTCCATCATGTTTGCCAACCGCACCATCGTCAGCGGCATCGGCGCGCTGGCCGCCGACGACTGGCTGGCCACGACCCTGTTCCATGGCGAAGTGGGCACCTCGCTGTTCGCCTGGATGGCCAAGGCGGGCTGGATCACGGCGCTCGACAATGGCGCACCGCTGGTCAAGGGCATACCCAAGGTCATCGTCTGGTGGGCCGGCCTGGCGCTGGTGTCCGGCTTCGTCCTGGCCCGCACCCGCATCGGCAACTGGATCTTCGCCGTCGGCGGCGATGCCAACGCGGCCAAGAACGTGGGGGTGCCCGTGAAAACCATCAAGGTATCGCTGTTTGTCTTCACCGCCTTCTGTGCCTGCCTGTTTGCCACGCTGCAAGTATTTGACGTGGGATCGGCTGCCGCCGACCGCGGCATGCAAAAGGAGTTCGAGGCCATCATCGCGGCCGTCATCGGCGGCGCCTTGCTGACGGGCGGCTACGGTTCCGTCGTCGGCGCCTGCTTCGGCGCGCTGATCTTCGGCGTGGTGCAGATCGGCATTACTTATACGAATATCAATTCGGACTGGTTCCGCGTCTTCCTCGGCGTCATGCTGCTGATCGCGGTACTGTTCAACAACTTTGTCCGTGCACGTGTCACGGAAGCGAGATAAGCCATGAGCGAATACATCCTTGCGCTGGAAAACATCAGCAAACGTTTCGGCTCCGTCATCGCCCTGCAAAACGTCACCCTGCGCTTGAAACCGGGCGAAGTGCATTGCCTGCTGGGTGACAACGGCGCCGGCAAGTCGACCCTGATCAAGACCCTGGCCGGCGTGCACCGGCCTACCAGCGGGCAATACCTGGTCGACGGCAAGCCCGTCTGCTTCAATTCGCCGAAGGAAGCGCTCGACCTGGGCGTGGCCACCGTCTACCAGGACCTGGCGCTGGTGCCATTGCTGTCCGTGGCGCGCAATTTCTTCATGGGCCGCGAACCGATCAAAAAAATGTTCGGCGTGCTGCCCGTGATGGATATGGAGTATGCGGCCACCACGGCGCGCGACAAGCTGGCCGAAATGGGCATCATGGTGCGCGACCCGCACCAGGCCGTGGGCACCATGTCGGGCGGCGAGCGCCAGTGCCTGGCGATTGCCCGCGCCATCCACTTCGGCGCGCGCGTGCTGATCCTCGACGAGCCGACGGCCGCGCTGGGCGTGAAACAGTCGTTCAATGTGCTGAAACTGATTTACAAGGCGCGCGAGCGGGGCTTGTCCGTGATTTTTATTACCCATAATGTGCACCACGCCTACCCCGTGGGCGACTCATTCACCCTCTTGAACCGGGGCAAGTCGCTGGGCACTTACACCAAGGAAACCGTTTCCAAGGACGAAGTACTCGACATGATGGCGGGCGGTGCGGAAATGCAAACGCTGATGGCTGAACTCGACGGTGTCACGATTTAAGGATAACCATGAATAACCCGACACAATTTGCCCAGGGCCGCGCGCTCGACGTGATCTGCCTGGGCCGCCTGGCGGTGGACCTGTATGCGCAGCAGATCGGCAGCACCCTGGAAGACGCGACCAGTTTCGCCAAGTACCTGGGCGGCTCGTCGGCGAACATTGCCTTCGGCACGGCCCGCCTGGGCCTCAAATCGGCCATGCTGTCGAAAGTGGGCGACGACCACATGGGCCGTTTCCTCACCGATACTTTGTCGAAAGAGGGCTGCGACGTCAGCCATGTCGGCATCGACCGCGACAGGCTCACCGCCCTCGTCATGCTGGGCATCAAGGATAAAAACACCTTCCCCCTGATCTTTTACAGGGACAATTGCGCCGACATGGCCATCGACCTGGCGTCGGTGGATGCGGCCTTCATTGCCTCGAGCAAAGCGCTCCTGATCACCGGTACGCATTTTTCTACCAGTGCCATGCACGCCGTCAGCACGCAGGCATTGAAACTGGCCCGCGCCAACAACGTGCGCACCGTGCTCGACATCGATTACCGGCCTGTGCTGTGGGGCTTGTCGGGCAAGGCGGACGGCGAAACGCGCTTCGTTTCGAACGAAGGCGTGACCAGCCATTTGCAGGCGATCCTGCCGCAATTCGACTTGATCGTCGGCACGGAAGAGGAATTCATGATCGCCGGCGGCGGCGCCGACATCATGGCCAGCTTGCGCGCCGTGCGGGCCGCCACCCTGGCCACCCTGGTCGTCAAGCGGGGCCCGCTGGGCAGCGCCGTCATCGACAATGTGGTGCCGGCCAGTTTGGATGACGCGTATAACTACCGTGGCGTGCGCGTGGAAGTGCTGAACGTGCTGGGCGCGGGCGATGCGTTTCTGTCTGGCTTCCTGAAAGGCTGGCTGCGCGGCGAGGATTACGAGGCGTGCTGCCGCTATGCAAATGGCTGCGGCGCCCTGGTCGTGTCGCGCCACGGCTGCGCACCGGCCATGCCGTCACCCGTCGAGCTCGACTATTTCCTCGCCAATGCAGCCAAGCTGACGCAACCGGACCAGGATGCCACCTTGTCGCGTTTGCACCGCACGACGGTCGCGCGCCAGCAATGGGACGAGCTGTGCGTGTTTGCCTTCGACCACCGCACGCAATTCTTTGAGCTGGCGCAACAGACGGGCGCAGCCGAGTCGCGTATCTCGGCCTTGAAGCAATTGATGGTGCAAGCCGTGGCGCAGACGGAAACGGCCTTGCAGCTGGCCGGCAAGACGGGCGTGCTGATCGATGGCCGCTATGGCGTCGACGCGCTCAACGATGCGACGGGGCGGGGCTGGTGGATAGGCCGTCCCGTGGAATTGCCGGGATCGAATCCGCTGCAATTCGATTGGGGCCGCTCCATCGGTTCGCATCTGCTCAGCTGGCCAAAGGAACACGTGATCAAGTGCCTGGTGCAGCTGCACCCGGACGACACCGTGGAAAACCGGCTGGAACAGGAAGCGCAAATCAAGGCCCTGTACGACGCGGCGCAAGTGAGCGGTCACGAACTGCTGCTGGAAATCATACCGTCTGAATCCCTGCCGCAAGGCGACGATACGGTTTTGCGCGCCGTCAAGCGCCTGTACAACCTGGGCATTTACCCCGAATGGTGGAAACTGGAAAGCATGCGCGCCGATCAATGGCAAGCCATCGATGCGCTGGTGCACGAGCGCGATCCGTATTGCCGTGGCGTCGTCTTGCTGGGCTTGAATGCTCCGATCGAGAAACTGGCCGCCAGTTTTGAACAGGCCAGTGCCAGCACGACCTGCCGCGGCTTCATGGTGGGGCGCACCATCTTCCAGGAACCGAGCCGCCGCTGGCTGGCCGGAGACCTGGACGACGCGGGCCTGATCGCCGCCGTGCGCGCCAACTTCGAACAACTCATCAGCTTGTGGCAACGCACGCGCAATCGGCTGGAGCGTGCGGCATGAGCGCCACTATTCGGTTGACCATGGCGCAGGCGCTGGTGCGCTATCTGTCGGTATTGCGTACCGAGGACGGCCACCTCCTGTTCGGCGGCGCCTTCGCCATCTTTGGCCACGGCAATGTCGCTGGCCTGGGCGAAGCGCTGTACCAGTATCGCGACAGCTTCCCCACGTATCGCGCCCACAACGAGCAGGCGATGGCGCACTCGGCGATTGCCTATGCCAAGGCGCACATGCGCCGGCGCATGATGGCCGTCACCAGTTCCATCGGCCCGGGCGCCACCAATTTGCTGACGGCCGCCGCCCTGGCGCACGTGAACCGCCTGCCCGTGCTCTTGCTGCCGGGCGACGTCTTCGTGTCGCGTGCACCGGACCCGGTGCTGCAGCAGCTGGAAGATGGCAGCGACGGCAGCGTCTCGGTCAACGATGCGTTCAAGCCGCTGTCGCGTTACTTTGACCGCATCGTGTATCCAGAGCAATTGCTGACGGCCTTGCCGCGCGCCATTGCCGCATTGACGGACCCGGCCGCCTGCGGTCCCGTCACCTTGTCGCTGCCGCAAGACGTGCAGACGATGGCGTATGACTATCCGGCCGACTTTTTCGAGCCGCGCATCGTGCGTTTCCGCGCCTTGCCGCCCATCGAGCAGGAACTGGAAGAAGCGGTGGAATTGCTGAAAAACGCCAGACAGCCGCTGATCGTGGCTGGTGGTGGCGTGCTGTACGGCAAGGCCAGCGCCGCCTTGCAGGCGTTTGCCGAACGGCATGGCATTCCCGTGGCGGAAACCCAGGCGGGCAAGAGTGCCTTGCCGTGGGACCACCCTTTGCAACTGGGCGCCATCGGCGTGACGGGCTCGCCTGCGGCGAATGCGCTGGCGTTTGATGCGGACGTGGTGCTGGCCGTCGGCACGCGCCTGCAGGATTTCACCACGGGCTCGAACTCCCTGTTTGCGCAGGCGCAACTGGTGAGCCTGAACGTCAACAGTTTTGACGCCTTGAAACGCCGGGGCCTGGGCTTGCAGGCGGACGCGACGCTTGGCTTGCAGGGCCTGTCGCGGCTGCTGGGCAGCTGGAACAGTGCGGGACAATGGATGGACCGTGCGCAGCAGGCGGGCAAGGCCTGGCGCGCGACGGTGGCATCCATCACCGGGAAAAGGGAAGTGGCCGGCTTGCCGTATGACGGCGAAGTCATCGGCGCCGTGCAGCGTTCATCCGAGGACTCCACCACCCGCGACATCGTCGTCTGCGCGGCCGGCACCTTGCCAGCCGAGCTGCATAAACTGTGGCGAACGGAAACACCGGGCGGCTACCACATGGAATACGGCTACTCATGCATGGGTTACGAGATTGCCGGCGGCCTCGGCGTCAAGATGGCGAAACCGGATGCCGAGGTGATCGTCATGGTGGGCGATGGCAGCTACCTGATGATGAATTCGGAAATCGCCACTTCCGTCATGCTGGACAAGAAACTCATCATCGTCGTGCTCGATAATCGCGGTTACGGCTGCATCAACCGATTGCAGCAGGCCTGCGGCAATGCCTCGTTCAACAATATGTTGCCCGACAGCGCCCCCACCATCGACTTTGCCCTGCATGCGCGGTCGTTGGGCGCGCTCTCCGAACACGTGGGGTCGATTGCTGAACTGGAACAGGCCATGCTGCGTGCCCGCGCCGCACCGCGTACGTATCTGATCTGCATCAATACGGACGACACGCGCACGACA
>NZ_JAFCWP010000011.1:0-174147 GCF_049897625.1 Janthinobacterium sp. PSPC1-1
CCCACATCAAGGCCTTCTGAGTCTCGGTGTAATAAATGCGTGGTTTCTGTTTCATCTTCAACACTCCTGTAACCTGGGCGTTTAGGTTAGAGTGTTGCGACCACCGATTGAATCCGCAGCCAGAAGCCTTCATTGAAAGGAAAAAAATGGAAAGCACTGATGGAAAGTTACGAGGTTCATGCCATTGTGGAGCTGTAAGATTTCAAGTTCAACTTACCGACGGACTCAAGACGGCACGGCGCTGCAACTGCTCCTATTGCCGCATGATATGCTCGCCACCAGAGGCAGTCCGCGTTGATCAACGAGCAGATGGTGCTTGCAACCGAGCTTGCCGCGGCCGGTGGGATTGGGGCCGGTATGCTGTCCGCCGAGGGGGGGGATGGCACGCTGGCCGAGTCGACACTAGCGCGTTCCCATTGAATCTGGTCGTATTCCCGCAAGTGCTGCAGCATGGCGTCATGGATGCGTTGCCAGCTACCCGCCTGTTGCCAGGCATGCAGGCGCCGCCAGCAACTCATGCCGCTGCCGCAACCCAGTTCACGGGGAAGGTATTCCCAAGGCAAACCGGTCTTGAGGACGAACAGGATGCCGGTCAAGGCGGCGCGGTCGTCAATGCGAGGACGCCCGCCTTTGGGAGAAGGACGATGTGCTGGTAGCAAAGGCTGAATCAGCGCCCACAGGTCGTCAGGAAGAAGTGATTTAGCCATGGCGCGGCCCCCCCGAAATGATGTCAGGTGGGTTGGACCAGCTTCGGGGCCGTTTGTTTCTCTGGACGACGTTTTGTTAGGCGTTCTAAGCCATGGTGCGAGCGTTAGGACTGGCCGTCCTGTTCGCTGCCAGACCAATGCCAGCAAGGCGCTGTCGGGCGCCTCAGCCCGCCGCCTTCTTCTTCGCCTTCAACAAACTCCCCGCCGCATTTTCCTCGAAGCGCCCCGCTTCTTCTATATAGCCATGCACGGTGCCGTCGTGGCGCCAGCCGCCCTGGCGCTTGATGGCCTGGAAATCGGCGCCCGCGCGGTGTGCGCTGGTGGCCATGCCGCGGCGCAGGCTGTGGCTCGATAGTTCTGGCACGTAATCAAGCGCCGCCATCCTGGCGCAGCTTGCCAGGATGGTGTTGATGCTGCTGGCGTGCAATCCCTTCGCTCCCACATGGCCCCACTGGTTGACGGTACGCAAGAGCGGCCCCGTGCGGATATGCGCCACGCCCAGCCAGGCGCGCAGGGCTGTTGCCGGACAGCAGACGCCGTCGCCGAACGGAATCGCCTTGACGATGCCCTCCCCCAACTGATCCGTTTTCGAACGGGGCAAGGTGATCACCATGCCCTGCGGCTCCCAGCTCACGTCTTCCAGTGTCAATCCCGCCAGTTCGCTACGGCGGAAACCGCCAAAAAATCCCAGTTGCAGCAAGGCGCTGTCGCGCAGGGCCTTGACGTTGCCCAGCGCGGCCAGTCTGGACACGATCAACTCCAGGTCCTCCAATGGCAGCGCCTTGGCCTTCTTTTTCGGCTTGCCGTGCAGGCGGGCGATGCCGGCCAGGGTCTTGCGCACGGTGGGCGTGGACGCGGGGTCGGCAAAGCCCTGATACACATGCCATTGCGACAGGGCCGTCAGGCGCAGGGCCAGGGTGCGCGCGTTCAGGCTGTCCGCATACGCCATCAGGTAACGGATGACGGTCGACTCGTCGGCGGGCAGCGCCCCGCCCCACGCCTGGAAGTGGCGGATGGCGGAACGGTAGGTGCGGCGCGTGTTGTCCGACGTGGCGGCGGCGAGAAACGCCTGGTGGCGCGCGGCCAGCTCGGCAGCGATCAGGGCGCCGTGTAACGGTGCAACGGCGATGGCGGCGTTTTTCGAAGGGGCAATACGGCGTTTCGAGAGGGGCAAATCGGGCATGGCGGCAGCGAAATCGCGGTTTTGTACTGGGAGACACACAGAATACCATGCCAAACACCCCCATAACACGCGATAAGCGATCTTATCGCGACTTATATTTCTCAAGAATCATCGAAATTTATATCGTAATATGATGCGATATTACGTATCATGTAATACGTTACTAAATTTCGCTCATAGGTGGTTTCATGGCCCGCACCGGCATTTTGTACTCTGATGTTATGAAAGCAGCCAAAATCGTCGCTGCCGATGGACGTAATCCCACGGTCGACAGCGTGCGTGAAGCGCTGGGCAGCACGGGCAGCAAAAGCACCATCGCTCCCCTGTTAAAACGCTGGAAGGAAGAATTTCAGGGTGCTGGCGCCGTGAAGACGGAGTCCGGCTTGCCGGCCGAGCTGATGGAAGCGATGCGCGGCGTGTATGACAAGCAGCAGCGCGACGTGGCGCAGCAGCTGGAAACGGGCATGCAGCAGAATCGCGCCGAACTCGATGCGGCGCTGGAAAAACTGAAGAAGACGGAAAGCGAACGCCTGAAGCTGACGGAGTCGCGCGCCGCCCTCACCCAGGAATTGCGCGCCACCCAGCATGCGCTGGCACAACTGAAGGAAGAACATCATTTTCGCGCCGTCACCCTGGCCACCTTGCACAGCGACAACGCGGGCCTGACGCAGCGCCTGGCCGACCGGGGCGAGGAAATCGCCGCCCTGAACCGCCAGCTGGCGCAGGTGCGCTCGCAGTTCGACCATTACCAGGAAGCGGCCGCTACCCAGCGCAGCGAAGAACGCGCCCAGGCGCAGCAGCGTGTAAGCCGGCTGGAACAGGACAACGCCCAGCTGCAGCATCGTTTGCAGGGCCAGCAAGCGACTCTGGTGCAGCAAGACATGCGCCTGGCGCAGTTGCAGGCAGAACAAACGCGCTTATCGGGCGAAGCGGCCGCCGACCGCGCAGCGCTGGCCACCGTGCGCCCCGAGCGCGACCAGTTCGAATTTCAGTATCTGCAGGCGGCCGCGTCCGCCGATGCCTTGCTGGCCAAGCTCGATACGGCCCTGCTTGCGCTGAACGACGCCAAGGTGGCGCTGGCCGCGCAAGACCGCCAGCTCGACATGCTGGCGGAACATGGGCAAATAGCGCAGCAGAAAATGGACGCATTGGCGCAGGAGCGCGATGGCTTGCTGCGCGACCATGCCGGCATGGCGGCCAGGCTGGCCCTGCTCATGGATAGCCAGGAGAAACGCAATGTTTGAACCCGTCTACATGGTCTGGGATTGATATGATGGCCCCAGAACACGGATCGCCTTGCGCGAGGATTTACTGTTTTCGCCATACGTGTTGCGGCGGTCTTTGGCGTAACTGAGGTGTTTCTTTTCTTGCGGTGTTTTCATGAGCTACAGGCGGCGATTCAGCACGCTGTCGATGTCGTGGGTGGCCAGTTCAAGCTCGACCACGCCGTCTTGCAGCCAGTAGCCTTCACCTCCCCGTTGTAGCGTATCCATGTCGAGCGTGCCCAGCGCTGGCGGGATGGCGCCGGCGAGCAAGGCCGCCACGTCGTCCCATGCCGCATACAACAGCTTCAGATACCAGCCATCGTCGTGGGCAAAGGCGAGAAAGCGGCCGCGCAAGGCCGGCAGCGGCGCGAGCGCTCCATGGTGGCCGAGCAGCGCGGCCACATCCGCATCGCCGGGGGCCGGCGGTGCGCCCTGCCAGTCGGCCCAGGCATGGCTGCCGCAGGCGTACAGGTCTTCCTGGGCCAGGGCCGCCAGTTGCTGCCGCGCCAAGGTCTGATAGCTGGCAGGCTTGCTGGCCGTGCCGGCGCCGCCCTTGCGCAGCACGATGCCGTCCGCGTCCTGGAGGGCGGGGATGACATCCTTGAATTCGATGCCGGAAACGACAATCATGCGCGTCACCGGGTCGTGCCAGATATACAAATAATGTCTCAAGTGTTCGTCCGCTTTGGTGTCGGTGCTGTATTTGCCGTCACGGCGGCGTGTATCGCGCCTTGAATGCCGCAGTGTCGAGGGTGCAGGTCGATAGCCCGGCGCGTGTTACCGTCCAGGCTGGCATTGAACAGGTCGGCCGGATCGGGCAAGGCGGCGCCCTTGGCGAAGGTGAGTTGCGTGCCGGTGCTGCTTTTTTCATGGACGATATCTCCGTTCCTGCCGCCTGCCTTACTGCGCTGGATCGGCCATGCAATTGAGCAGCGCGGCAAGGAACTGGTCGCGCAAGGCCTGGTACTGCGCATCCGTCGCGAATTCCCGCTTGTCCGGCGGCTGATTGAGCAGATAGGCGGTGGCGACCGTCCCGCTGGCGGCATGCAGCAAGGTGTATAGACTGATCACGCCGGACGATCGGGTGATATAGGGGTTGTTCAATGCTAGCACTTCCACGCCCTGGCGCGTCTCCCTCTCCAGCGGCACCACCTGGGGCGGCTTGCTGTTGGCCGACATCTGCTGCATTTGTGCCAGGATGGTGTCGTGGTCGGCGGCAAACCGGCCGTCGGCGCTGCGTTCGATTTTCAGATTCACGAACGGCAAGCTGCCCTTGTGGAACAACATCAGCCGATAGCCGTCGGCCACCGATACCCGGCCTTCTCCCGTTGCCAGCTTGACGCTGCGCGTCGTCACGTGCGCGGGCAAGCGGTCTTGCTGCCGGAACTGGAATTCGCTGCGGTTGATGCATTGCGCCAAGGGCCCCAAAGGATCGGCCGTACGGTCTTGCGCCTGGGCGACCAGTGCGGCGAGCAGTGCGGGGATGGCAAGCAAATGGCGGTGCTTCATGGGCGATACCAGTCATCGAATTAAGGTACGGCGAGCATAACCGTCCGTATTACTAGAAAGCAAATGTTTAGTTGTCATCCTCTAAACGCCTGTGGGGCTAGCGTCTTAATATGAAATTCACCTTGCCTGCGTAGCATTCAAATTGGCAAGGCTCTCATTGTGCAGCGCCTGCCATTTTCCGGCAGAACCATGAATGACATCGTTTCAACCTTGCGCCACGGCGCCGCCGTGCCGCTCGTTGTGCCACCCGCAGTGCCACCCCCTCCCGCCAGCGGCCACCGCCTGAAAGCGGCGCTGGGCGCCCTCTTCTTTCCCCGCCAGCGCACGCGCTGGCAAGCTTTCCTGGGCAGCATGCCGGGCTTGAGCTCGCTGGCGCAGCTGCATCCCTGCCTGCGCTTCAAGATTTACCGGCCTTATGCTTCGCGCCAGCTCGCTTGCGCGGATCGCCTGGCCTTGCTGGAAGGGCACTACCGCTTCCTGTGGCAGGCGGGCGCGCGCGCGCTGGTCGAGCGCGCCGCGCGCCAGCCCCTGGTACTGGCCGCGTTCGAAGGCAAGGACGGGGCACTGTACCGTTTGCAGCTGACGGCCATCCACGACAGCTACCGCGAAGGCGAACTGTGCCTGCGCCTGACGCGCGACGGCCAACCCCTGTACCTGGCCAGTTTTTTGTTCCTGCCGCGCGCCGATGGCGTCTCCCTGCAGCTGGGCGCGCTGCAAGGCTTGCGCTCGGAGGCAGGCAAGCTGGCCGTCAAGGAAGCCACGCGGGCGCTGCACGGATGCCGTCCGAAAAACCTGATGGTGACGGCCTTGCGCGACTTCGGTGATTTTTTTGCTTGCAATAACCTGTTTTTGATCAGCAATGACAACCGCATCGCCCTGAATGCGCGCCGGCGCCGCCATATCGCCGCCGACTACGACCTGGCGTGGCAGGAATTGCACGCCCTGCGCATGCGCGACGGTAATTATCACTTGCCCTGCGCACCCTACCGGGTGCCGGATCTGGCCGAGGTGCCATCGAAGAAACGCGCCGATGCGCGCCGGCGCGGCGAATTGCTGCAATGCATGTCCGCCGACATGCGCGCGCAGCTGGCGGCCATGCTCACCGCGCCATCTTGCCAAAACGGCCATCTTGTCAATGAAGCTGTTATGCTGTATTCCCATCAATCACTTACCTGACGGAATCGACGATGCTCCCACGCTTGCACATCCTGCTGCTATCCATGCTGTCCCTGTCCAGCGCCGCCGCCCTGGCCGCCCCCGCCCTCGATGCCGCCGTGCGTGAACGGGCAGAAACATTGGTGCGTGACGGCAAGCATGCGAGCCTGGTCATCGCCGTGATCGATGGCAAGGACAGCGCCGTGTACGGCTTCGGCCGCGCGCGGCCCGGCGACAAGGGCGTGCCCGATGCCGACACCGTGTATGAAATCGGCTCCGTGACGAAAACCATGACGGGCTTGCTGCTGGCGGACGCCGTCGTGGCAGGCAAGGCGCAGCTGGATCAGCCGGTGGCCGCGCTGCTGCCCGCCTACGCCATCCCCGCGCTGGCTGGCCGGAACATCACCTTGGCACAGCTGGCCACGCACTTTTCCGGCTTGCCCCGGCTGCCCGCCAACCTGGCGCCGGCGGACATGCGCAATCCCTACGCTGACTATGCCGAAGGCCAGTTGCGCACCTTCCTGGCCGGCCATGCGCTGGCGCGCGCGCCCGGCGCCGCGTATGAGTACTCGAATCTGGCGTATGGCTTGCTGGGCACGGCATTGGCCACGCAAGCCAATATGTCTTACGAAGAACTGCTGCAAGCGCGTATTTTCCGTCCGCTGGGCATGGCCAGCAGCTCGGCAGTGACCACGCCCGCCCTGCGCGCGCGCCTGGCGCCGGGCCACCTGGCCGATGGCAAGCCGGCCGCGAACTGGGATTTCCTGGCCATCGCGGGGGCGGGCGCCGTGCGTTCCAGCGCGCGCGACATGATTGCCTACATGCAATCGTATATGCGCGCGACCAGTCCCGCGCAGCAACTGGCCGTGCAGCCGCGCCAGGTGCTGGCCGGCACAGGCGATGGCGACGGCGTGAAAAAGATCGGCCTGGCGTGGATGCTCGACCAGGTCAAGGGCCAGCCTTTCGCCTGGCATAACGGGCAGACGGGCGGCTATGCCAGCTTTGCCGGCTACACCCTGGACGGCAAACGGGGCGTGGTAGTGTTGAGCAGCACGGCGCGCGACGTTGACGCCCTGGGCGTGGGCGTGCTGCTGCCCGGCAGCCTGCCGCCGCCAAATGCCCCGGCGCCGAAGGAAATCGCCATCGCCCCGGCCGAACTGGCCCAATATGCGGGTCAGTATGGGCTGGCGCCCACGTTTGTCCTCAGCGTGCGCCAGGGTCCCGACGGCTTGCTGGTGGGCGCCACGGGCCAGGGCGAAGCACCCGTGTACGCCAGCGCGAAAGACACCTTCTTTTACAAGGTGGTCGAAGCGCAACTGGTATTCCAGCGCGACGCCCAGGGCGCCATCACGGGCGTCGTCCTGCACCAGAACGGCCAGGCGCTGCCGGGCAAGCGCAAACCTTAGCAAAGCGGCAAAAGTGGCATAAAACTCAGGCGGCCTTCATGTTGGCGCCGTATCCTTCCCAGGGCATGCCAGCCACCTTATCCAGGCGCTGGCGTGTATTCGGCCCACCCTGGACAAGGTTCCCATGACACCCACTTTCGCCCTCCTCCCCCTTTGCCTGCTCGGTAGCGCCGCCCTGGCCGCGCCCGTCCTCGACGACGCCGTGCGCCAGCGCGCCGAGGAACTCACGCGCACGGGCATGCACCCGAGCATCGTCATTGCCGTCATCGACGGCAAGCACAGCGCCGTGTACGGCTTTGGCAGCGTGCATGCCGGCAAGCACATCAAACCGGGCATCGATACCGTCTACCAGATCGGCTCCATCACCAAAACCATGACGGCCTTGCTGCTGGCCGACGCCGTCGCCGAGAACAAGGTCACACTCGATGAGCCGGTAGCCACTTTATTGCCGGGCTATACGCTGCCCGCCTTCGACGGCAAGACGATCAGCCTGCTCGACCTGGCCACGCACTATTCTTCGCTGCCGCGCCTGCCCGACAACTTCGCGCCGAAAGACCCGGCCAACCCATATGCCGACTACTCGGAAGCGAAGCAGCGGCAGTTTCTCGCCGCCTACCATTTGCCCCGAGCGCCCGGCAGCGCCTTCGACTATTCGAACATTGGCTATGCCGTGCTGGGCACGGCCTTGGCGGCGCAGGCCGGCAGCAGTTATGAAGCGCTGCTGCAAAAGCGCATCGCGGTGCCGCTGGGCATGCGCTCGACCTCGAACCGCCCCACGCACGGCATGCTGGCGCGCCTGGCGCCCGGCCATTTGCTGTCGGGCGAGCCCACACCCGCCTGGGAGCTGAACGTGGTGGCGCCGGCCGGCGGCGTGTATTCGAGCGCGCGCGACATGGTTGCCTACCTGCAAGCGTATATGTTCAAGCCGCTGCGCCCGTATGCGCTGGCGATCAAGCCGCAGCGTCCGCTGGCGCCCGACAGCGATACAAAAATCGGCCTGGCCTGGCTGCTGGAGCAGCAACAGGGGCAAAGCTACGCCTGGCACAGCGGCCAGACGGGCGGCTACACCAGCTATGCGGCGTTCACCACGGACGGCAAGCGGGGCGTGGTGGTGCTGACGAACACGGCGCGCACCGTCGATGCGCTGGGCTTGTCCGCCTTGCTGCCCGGCACGCCTTTGCCAGCGCTGAAAAAGCCGCAAACCGCGATCGAGTTGCCGCGCGCAACGTTGGCTGAATACGTGGCCGAGTATGTGCTCGAGCATTCCCCTGAGGAACATTTCACCTTGACGGTGAGCCAGGGCAAGCAGGGCCTGGAAGCGGCCGGCACCGGTGTCGGTTCGGCGTCCCTGTTTGCCAGCGCGAAAGACCAGTTTTTCTTCCGTGCCATCGAGGCGGAACTGGCGTTTACGCGCGATGCGGCGGGCAAAATAGTCAGCGCCGTGCTCAGGCAAGGCGGTCAGGACGTGGTCTTGCCGCGCAAGCAGTAGCGCTCAGGCGACCGGGTCTTGCATGAATTGTTCGACCCGCTCGACAAACGCCGCCTTGCTGCGCGTGCGAAACTCGCCCAGGAAAGCGTCGCTGCCCCGAACGATCTTGCCGTGGCGGTCATATTCCACCTTGGCCATCTCCAGCACGAATTCGCCAGCGGGATCATCTTCCGGCTCGAAATGCGAGTTGAAGCAGTAGCCGCTGTCGCGGCAATGACCCCACAGCAGCAGTGCGCTGCTGAACCATTGCATGGTATCCGGGCCAGGCTCCACCTCGAACAGGGTGTTGACGGTGAGGTGCCAGCCGCCGGGCACGCGCAGCGGCTGCAGGGGATACGAAAAGCGTGGCTGTTTCATATGGACGATGGCGCGCGGCGCGCCCGATAAAAGGTGAGGAACTCGGCAGCCGGCAGCGCTTTGGCGAACAGCCAGCCCTGGCCGAATTCGACCTTGCGTTCGCGCAAATAATCAGCTTGCTGCTGCGTTTCGATGCCTTCGGCCACGATCAGCATGTTCAGGGTGCGCGCCATGTCGATGATGTGCGGCGTGACGCTGCTGGTGGCGGCGTCCGTGCCGATGGTGTCGACGAAGGATTTGTCGATTTTGAGGGCGTCGAGCGGCAGGTTTTGCAGGCTCGACAGACTGGAGTATCCCGTGCCGAAGTCGTCGATGGCCACCGCGTGGCCGCGCGCTCTGGCCTTGTCGATGGTGGCGCGCGCCGCTTCCACGTTGATGAAGCCCCGCTCCGTTGCTTCCAGCCAGATCTGCTGCGCCTCGATGCCGGTGCCGTCCAGCGCGCGCTCCAGCACCTCGAGCACCCGGCCCGTTTCGATATCGCTGGCGCACAGGTTGATGGCGATGTGCAGTTCGCGGTCAGCCAGCAGCGCGGCGCGCATGTCGGCGATGACGCAATCGATCACCTGGTCGGTGATGGGCAAGATGAGCTCGCTGTCCTCGGCGACGGGAATGAACAGGTCGGGCCGTATCATGCTGCCGTCGGGACGGCGCCAGCGTATCAGCGCCTCGGCGCCCACGCACACCCCCGTGTCGAGCGCGATGATGGGTTGATAATGGACAAAGAATTCGCGCCGCTCGATGGCGATCTTCAGTTCGCCCATCAGCGACAGGCGGCGGCGCGACAGCCACACGACGATGCCGACGATGAAGGCGGCCATCAGCAGGCCCAGCGGCAAGAGCAGCAATTGCTCGCGCCGCAGCCTGTCGTTCAGCTTGCTGCGCGGTTCGATCATCACAGCCGTCAAGCCATCGCGGTACAGCAGCGCATGGATGCTGCCGTCCGCCGTTGGCTTGCCGGCGAGCAGGGCTTGCACCAGCGCCGGATCCGGATGGTGCAAGGTGTCGAGCACGCCGCCCTTGCCGATGGCCACGGCCATCTGGATATCGCTGTCGACGATGACGTCGGAAAAGCGCACGGGATCGATCAGCACCTTGTAGGCGCGGTAAGTCAGCCCTACCATGCGCTTGCCGCCGCTGACGACGGGGTGCAGGTTGAAATCGATGCCCGTGCCATTGGCCAGGGTCAAATCGGCGGGCGTGATGGCGATGCGTGTCTCCTCCATGCCCGTGGACGTGCATTTGAGCAAGCCGTTTTCGACATAGCCGATATCGTCGATGCTGCGCGTGGTGATGGTGATGCGGCGCAGCTGCTGGATATGCGCTTCCGAGCACGGCGCCAGGTCCAGCGCATCGGCGCTGCGCAGCGCCATGCTTGCCGAGGCGATGGAACGGTGGGCGCGCTCGAGCGCGTAGCCGGCCAGCAGGCGCAGGCGTTCCTGCTCGCCCTGCTCTGCGCGCACGGACGACAGGTAAAAGGCCAGACTCAGGGGAGCTGCCACGCCGATGACGGCGACCAGCACACTCGTGACGATGATGCGTTTTCTGCGCATATGATTACCTGCGGTAGTTATATGAATGCCATGTATTTCTCGATGGCATCATATTACAAGCAGAGGCGGCGCACGCGGAACTTGCTGAACAGTTACACTTTTTCCGCTTTTTGCACGGGCCTGGCCAGCACGAACACCAGCGCCGCCACCACGGCTGCCAAGCCGCCAGCCAGGTACAGCACGCTTGCAAAGCCGTCGATGAAGGCATGGCGCGCCGCTTCCTGCGCCACGGCCTGCATGGCGGGCGGCAACTGGCCGAAGGCGTCGGCCGCGTTGCCGGCGACGATGCGCCCGATCATCTCGGGCGAGGCTTTCAAACCGTGCAGCCACGCCAGCTTGTCGAACGAGTCCGCCGTGCGCATGGCCAGCACGGCGCCCAGCGCGCCCACGGCCAGCACGATGCCGACAAAACGCGTGGTGGTGCTGATGCCGGAACCCATGCCAGTGCGCTCGCGGGGAATGCAGGCGAGGATGGCTTTTTGCGTCGTGCCGTTCAGCAATCCGGCGCCCGCCCCCGTGATGACCATGCCGGCAGCCACCCAGCCGTACTGCAGGCTGGCGGCGGCCAAGGCCGTGGCAACGTTGCCCACGGCGACGATCAGCAAGCCCGTCACGAGGATGCCGCGATCATCCAGAACCCGCATGGCGCGCGGCGCAAGGCGGGAAAATACCACCATGGCGACGGCAAACGGCAGCATGGCGCAACCGGCCAGCACGGCGGAAAAGCCGAAGCCGTTCTGCAGGTACAGCGGCAAAAAGGTCATCATTACCTGGGCGGCGATGGCGTAGCCAAACATGCCCAGCACGGCGCCGACGAAGACGCGCCGGCCAAACAGCGATAAATCGACCATCGGTGCGCGCTGGCGCCGTTCCACCAGCACGAAGACCAGCAGCAGCGCCGCGCCGGCCGCAAAGCGCAGCATGGTGGCATGGCTGGACCAACCCGCCACGCTGGCGTCGATCAAGCCCCAGATGATGCAGAACAAGCCGGCAGAAAACAGCAGCGCACCCGCCGGGTCGAAACTGGCGTTGGAGGCATCCTTCGACTCGTCCACGTGCTTGCGTACCAGCAGCATCAGGATGGCGACGACGGGCAAGTTCAGGTAGAAAATCCAGCGCCAGTTGATGGCGCTCGTGATCAGGCCGCCCAGCAGCGGTGCCACCGTCATGGCCACGCCCATGGCCGCGCCCCACACGGACCAGGCGCGCGCCCTCTCCTTTTCCGCGTGAAACGTGTGGCCGATGACGGCCAGCGCGGACGTCAGCAGCAGCGCCGCACCGAGGCCCTTGATGGCGCGCGCCACGTTGAGCACGAACGGCGTCCACGCCAGGCCGCACAGCAGGGACGCCAGCGCGAACACGGCGAGGCCATACAACATGACCCTGCGCCGTCCCAGGCGGTCGGCGATGCTGCCGGCGGGCAAAAGGAACGAGGCGAACGCCAGCATGTAGGCGCTGACCACCCATTCCACGTCGACGAAGCTGGCGTTGAGCGAGCGGGCGATCGAGGGCAGCGAGACGGCCACGACGTTGGTATCGAGCATGATCAGCGCACACACGCCCGAGCACGTATATAAAGTCCAGTTGGTATTTTTCATGCCTGTATTTTAAGCAGGCTTGTATTATTTTCTGTTATAAGACAGGCGCCTTATAATTCACCCATGGTGAATACAGACAAAGAGATGGAATTGCGGCATTTCCGCTGCGTACTGGCCGTGGCGCACAGCCTGCACTTCGCGCGGGCGGCCGCGGAACTGGGCATTTCGCCGCCCGCGCTGACCAAGCAGGTGCAGGAAACGGAACAGTTGCTGGGCACGCGGCTGTTCCAGCGCAGCAAGCGCGCCGTGTCCCTGACGGCGGCCGGAGAGTTGTTCGTCATCGAGGCCACGCGCGCGCTGGCGCAACTGGCGCAGGCGCAGGACGTGGCGCGGCGCGCGGGTCGGGGCGAACTGGGACGGCTGGAAATCGGCTACGTGGCTTCGGCCGCATACTCAGGCGTGCTGCAAGACCAGTTTTCCCGCTTTCGCGCCAGCCACCCCGGCATCCATATCAGTGCGCGCGAATACGCGATGGATGCCCTGCCCGGCTTGCTGGACCAGGGCCGCGTCGACCTGGCCTTTGTGCGCCCGCCCCTGCACTTGCCGGACGGACTGGACAGCGTGGTGTTGCTGCGCGACCGCTTCGTGCTGGCCGTGCAGGCCGACAGCCCGCTGGCACGCCTCGGCGTCATCGGGCCGGCCGCGCTGGCGCAGCAGGCGTTCATCGTGCCGGAACAGGAATTGGGAACATTGGAGGTGAGCCGGCGCGGCGGCTTTGCGGCGCAGGTGGTGTCGCGCCCCGGCAGCCTGGTGGCCGTGCTGACGGAAGTGTCGCTGGGCGTGGGTTGCGCCATCGTGCCCCATTCCGTGATGGCCAGCGTGCAATTGCCCGGCGTGGTATTCCGCGAGCTGGCAGCGCCGCAGATCAGCTCGGAAATCGCCGTAGCCTTCCGCCGCCATGAGCAGGCGCCCGCCGCGCGCACCTTCATCGCCCAGTTGCGGGCAGCGGCGCTGGCTTAGCCGCAGTTCTTCAATACCGCCACGGCGTAAGTGCAAGCGGTCGCCGTTTCATTCTTGAACACGCAGTCGGCCGGCGGCCCCAGCTCCAGGCAGTCGCCCGCGTCCAGCACGTGGCGCGTATCGCCTTCGATGAAGACGAGGCTGCCGCTGAGTGACCAGATCAGCTGGCGCCGCGATACATAGGCGGCGGCCGGCATGGCCACCACCGCGCCGGGCGGCAAGCTGATATGCACGAGGTCAAGCGGCATGTCGGACGCGGGCGACACATGGCGCCGCACATAGCCGCTCTGCGGATCGACCCACACGGGCTGCTCGGCCTGGCGCAGCAAGCGCCCTGCGCGCATTTCCGCGCGGGCGATCAGTTCGGACATGCTCAGGCCGAAGGCACCCGACAGCCGCGCCAGCAAGGTGGCCGTGGGGCTGCAATCGCCGCGCTCCACCTTGTGCACCATCGCGCGCGACACGCCCGAACGGGCCGCCAGCTCCGTCAGCGACCAGCCCAGGTTTTCCCGCTCAAGGCGCACCCGGGCGCCGATGCGCTGGTTCAATTCGTCTGGTTTAGTGGACATCTATGGGATTTTATTGGACAAGTGGCGGGTGGCAATCTATGATTTGTCCATTATAGTAGACGACTAGCAAGGAGATCAATATGCAGATACGCGATGCCCACGCGGGCGACATCGACGCCATTACGGCCATCTACAACGATGCCGTCAGCAATACCCTGGCCATCTGGAATGAACGGACGGTCGATGCGGCCAACCGCGCCGCCTGGCTGGCCGACCGCCAGCGGGCCGGCTATCCCGTACTGGTCGCTATCGATGCGGAAGGAACTGTCGCTGGCTACGCCTCGTTCGGCGACTGGCGCCCGTTCGAGGGTTTTCGCCATACGGTCGAGCATTCCGTGTACGTGCGCGCGGATCGCCGCGGCGCCGGCGTCGGCAAGGCCTTGATGGGGGAATTGATAGAGCGGGCGCGTGGCCTGGGCAAGCATGTGATGGTGGCGGGCATCGAAGCGGGCAATGCCGGCTCGATCGCCCTGCACAAGCAGCTGGGCTTCGCGGAAGTGGGCTTGATGCGCCAGGTGGGCACCAAGTTCGGCGCCTGGCTGGACCTGGCGTTCCTGCAGCTGCAGCTCGACGCGCGCAGCGATCCGGACGGCATTGCGCCGCCCGGATAAGGTCAGGGGGACGTCAAGGATCGATCTCCGGCGGCGGGCGGCGCAGCGCCATATGTTCCCACACGGCCACCAGAACCAGCACGCAGCTGGTGATGCAGGCCAGGGTCAACGGTGAATACAGGCGGCCATACGCCATCGGGATCAGCGCCAGGATGATCAAGATGCCCAGCAGATGCGACAGCGGCGGCGTGGCACGGTCGTTGCTGACCCATTTGAATAGCGCATTGCCCAGCAGATACAGGATCGGGCCACCCAGCAAGGCGCTGATGCCGGCAAAACTTGCTTCATCCGGATGCACCAGGGCCAGTTCATCGGCCACGGCGGAAACGATCACGCCGCCCACGATCAGCACGTGGATATACGTGTACGCCTTGCGGGCGATGCGGCCCGGGTCCTTCGAATGGGCGATGCGGTGATGACCCGCCTCGGCGCCCGTGTCGAAATAGATCCACCACATGGCGATGCTGCCGGCCAGAGCCGACAAGAAGCCCAGCCAGTTGCCGGGCGTCCATTCCAGGCCCGCAAAGGTGGCGCCCGTCACCAGCAGGGATTCACCGAGGGCGATGATGACGAACAGGCCGCAGCGTTCGGCCATGTGACCGCCATCGACATCCCAGTCGGCCGTCGAAGAACGGCCCAGGCCGGGCAGGCCGAACTGCATCCATGGTCCCGCCAAATCGATCAGCAGGGCCGCGCCCCACCAGAAGATGCGCTGCTCAGGCGACGCCACGCCGCCGGCGATCCAGAAAATGCCGGACAGCACGGCCCACAGCGTGATGCGCTGGAAATTGCGGCGGCGCGCGAGTTCTTCATGGCGCACGGCCCACCAGGCGAACAGGGGCCTGCCCACCTGCATGGCGACGTACGCGCCCGCAAAGCCCAGGCCGCGCGTACCGAACGCTTCGGGTATCGAGGCCGACATGATGAGGCCGCCCAGCATCAGGGCGAACAGGCTGATGCGCACGGGAATGCGCTCGGGGTCGAGCCAGTTGGTGATCCACGACGTGAAGATCCACACCCACCAGACGGCCATCAGCAGCAAGCCCGTCTGCAGCCAGCCCATGGCGGTCAAATGCGCCAGCAAGCCATGCGACAGTTGCGTGACGGCGAACACGAACACCAGGTCGAAGAACAGCTCGATCATGCCCACCTTGCCGCTGTCCTGCCCACCGCGCTGACGCAGCAGGGAAATGCGATTATTCATTTTTTTCCTTGCATAAATATCGGACCGGCGCCCGCGGCGGCGGCCAAAACGGCACGATCATAGCAGATGGGGATGGCGGCCATGGCGGCGCGCTGCGGTCGGCAGGCGTTTGCTCTTCCGGCCGAATTTCGCTACGATGGGCCGCATGCGCGGGACACCACCTCTACCATGTATCAGCTGAATTGGCGCGGCCCCTGGCTGGCTGCCGTGCTGCTGCTATCGCTCGGCGGCGACGCCCCGGCGCTGGCGCGCCAGCTGGCCGAACCGGCCCCCGCGTGCCGGGCGCCGCAAACCATGGCGCTGACGGTCAACAGCGACGCCATCGCCACGGCCAGCAACGATATCAATGACAACACCCTGGTGGCGCTGCGCGCCAACGGCACCGCGTATTGGACGGTTTTATTGTCGACAGCGAATATCCTGCTGCAGCTGGACGCCGACCGCGGCGATACCATCGTGACGTTCCAGAAAGGACTGGCCCTGCGTTTCCAGGCCCTCGGTCCGCAGCAATATCAAATCCTCATCAATGGTCCCATTCTCGATGACGGCACGCAGTACACGCTGACTGGCAAAGTGATAGCCGTTTTTGAACGCTGTCCGGTCCCGCCCGCACCGGCTGCGCAATAAAGCCGCGCATGCCATCTATTTAAGTCAATAAACCGTTTATATTCAATTGCATTGCCTGTCAGGATAGCCTGCCGCCGCGAAAAATGGCCGGCGGTGTTTTCCCGCGCCACGCCTGGATGGCGCACCATTACTGCCTTTGCGACAATTCGAGAGAATCGCGCAAAAAAATAGGCATAGAATCGCTACTCGTGATGTGCAAGAGCCGGCATGGTTATATTTCGAATCGCCGGAAACTATTTTTCGAATAAGCAAATAAAAGAACATATTAATCAATTCCGGATTGACTAATATCAAATGTCTTGTCTTTATTTGAAATTGCGTATTGTCCCGCCATATTTTTATGGCATGGTCGCAAAGCCGTTGCAATACCGTTTCCACCGACTTACCCAACTGCCCCGGACCTGTCGGCCACGGGGCGCCCACCGCAAGTGCAGGCCGAAATCACCTCATGGAGAATGTCATGTCTAACTTACCTCGCGTCGAAGTCACCAACCATACGCTGGCCTCCGGCCAAAGCGTCACCACCAACACCACGCCGAACAGCATCGCGCTGTCCATCGCCAGCAGCGACAGCAACAACCAGACCGGCATCGCCTTCCAGTTCCAGGGCCGCACCACGTACTGGAATCCCAGCGTCAGCACCGGTTTCACGACGGCCAAGCTGGCAAGCGACACGGGCAATGGCGTCGTCACCTGGAAAGCCGGCCTGACGGTTACCTACTCGCCGCAGAGCACGGGGCTGTATAACGTGCTGCTCTCCGGCGACATCGTCGACGGCGGCACCGTGTATGCCTACACGGGCTTCGTGCTGGCTACCTTTACCTCCAACTCGCAGTAAGCGGCGGTTCCGCGCCCGCCTGCGGGCGGGCGCCCTGGATGGCCGCCCGCCACCGCATCCAGGCAAGCAGCCTGGCCATCCGACGCCCTTCCGGGCCCACCCGTTGTAAACGATTGCGATACCGCGCGGCCGCCATGCCGCCGCATCGCAGCCCGAGTCGCGTCTTGAGTGGAGGTAGTCATGGGTTTCAGCTTCGTCGCCACCGATCCCGCCAGCAAGGTCAGCCTATATGAATCGCCGCCGCAGGCGGACCATGCCTGGGCCGGCTACCTGCTGCCGCCCGTCGCGCCGCCGGCCACGCCGCCGGACAGCATCAGCTATGCCGACAGCCTGTCGCCGCAGCGCATGGGCGGCTACGTGTTTGCCAGCGCCCGTCCGGCGGCGCTGGACGCGGCGCCCGGCCCCTTCATCGCCGCCCTCGCCGCGTATATCGACCAGCAGTCGCCGGCGCCGGGACTGAACCTGAACGCGCTGCTGTGGCTGCGCGACGCCGATGCAGCGCCGGCCGATTCCTTCAAAAACTACGGCTGCAGCTACAGCTATAACCAGCTGACCAAGGGCTTTGCCACCAGCAGCAATGTCAATTTCCGGCTGGGACAGGACCTGCTGTTCAACGTGCTGTCCGGCGTCGGCCTGTCCATCGACGCCGCCAGCGGCAGTCTGCGGCTGGCCGCGCCGCTGGCTACGCCGCCGGCGCTGGCCTTCCAGCGCAACGCCAGCGATATCGGCATACGCGTCACGGGCAGCGGCAACACGATCCGCACGTTCGTGCCGCTGGCAGGCCCGAATGCGGGCTGCCTGACGTTTACGGCCACAGTCAACCCTGCCGTCACCTTCGGCCCCGGCGGCCTGGCCGTCGGCTTCCCCCTGAGCGCGCGCGACACGGCCAGCGGCCAGCTGCAGCAGCTGTTCTACCCGGCGCTGAGCGCGCCCGCCGCGCTGTCGGCCAACCTGGCCTGGGTCGGCACGGTCGACCCGCTCGATCCCTACAATCAGAAGCTGTCCGCCAAGGCCAGGCTGGAAGGCGTATTGCGCTGCGGCTTGCTGCCGGCCGGCCAGCCCGCCTTGCCGTCCACCTACCGCACGGCGCTGGGCCATGCGACGACCTTGCTGCCGCTGGGCGCCACCAGCGGGCAGCCGCCCGTGGTCGGCCTGCAGTCGGGCGCCCTGGCCTTTGGCTGCGCCGCGCGGTCACCCTCTCTGCCCGCTACCAGCAAGGCCCTGCTGATGCCGGCCGGGCGCTTCGGCCTGAGCGTCGGCGGCCAGGCTGCCGGGACGCAGACAAACTTGTTATGCGGCATCTTCGGCTCCGAACAGCTGAGCATGACCACCTATGATGGCGCCGCGCCGGAGAATGACAGCCTGCTGTTCGTGCCCGCCTCGCCCGCCTACGCGTCCGTCTTCCCGTTCCAGGCCGCGACGCTGGATTTGCCCGATTCTGGTAACGTGGCCACGCCGCTGACGGCCGTTTACCTCAGCTCCTGGGCCAGCGTGCTCAAGGGCGGTGCGGCCGTGCCGCAATACCATGCGGAGCCGGCGGGCAGTCCCATGTACGGCCTGCCGCCTGCCGCCCGGGCAGCCGCTTTGCTGCGCGCCGTAGCCGCCGATACCGTGCTCGCCTCGACCCCGCCCGCGCTGCCCGTGCCACAGGGCTCCGCACATGCCTTTCCCCTGCTGCCGTATGGCGGCGCCGTCAGTGGTGGCCCGCTGGAGATCAGCGCCTCCCTGCTGTCGAGCTTTGAAAGCAGCATCGTGGCCGCCACGCGCAAGGCCGTCATTTCCAGCGGCGCCGGCGCCACCTGGCAGGCGCGCGCGGCCGCCAGCCACCGCGTGCGCGGGCTGGCCGCCGGCGAGGCGGTGGCGGAAGCGCCGCACTACCGCACCACGCCGCAGGGAGCTGTCGCCACCGTGTCCAGCCAGGAGCAGGACCAGGATGCCTTCCTGTCGGTGACCCTGGGCCAGACCCTGGGCGGCGGCAGCCAGGTCTTGCCGTTCGGCTTCCGCTTCCCGGACGCTACCTTGCAGGATGCCTTGCAGACCAACCAGCTGTTCCTGGTGGCCGTCAACGCGGCCCACCTGTCGGACGGCGGCGCGCGTTTCGACAGTACCGTGGGCATCGCGGGCTGGACCATGCAAGCGCAGGTGGGCCTGGGCGTGACGCCCACGTCCTACCGCAACGTAATGCTGCTCAAGTATTGCAGCGGCAGTGTCAGGGAACGCGTCGCCAATCCGAACGCCTGGTCGGGCGCGCCCGATTTTTCGCTGGCCGCCGACGCCGGCCCCAGCGTCCAGGGCATCGCCTACACGGGGCTGTCGCAGTGGTTGCAGGATGTCATCGAAGCGGCCGAGGTGCTGGCGGCGGACAAGCCCGAATCGCCGTACCGGCATTTCCTGGAACTGGTCAGCGATCCCGCCTGGACGGGCGTGCTGGTGCTGCAGGCGGACCTGGATCCGTCCAGTCTGCCGGCTGGCCTGCAGGGCATCGCGGCCGGCCTCGACCTGACGCGCTTCGTCGCCCACCATTTCGGTTTCACGGCCAGCCGCGTGACGGTGCATGGCGACGGCAGCATCACCCTCGACGGCAATTCCAGCACCTTCGGCCTGGTCGACTACCAGGATCCGGCCTTCGCCGCAGGCCAGCGCAACGGCTTGCCGCCCGATACACCCATCGCCCTGCCCGACACCGACAACTATGCGTTCCGCGTGCTGCAATTGCAGGTGCTGTTCGACAATGCCGTCATCAAGACCTTCAAGAGCTACGTGCAGCTGGCCGTCAACGGCTTGCTCGGCTCGCGCGTGACGGCCACCACCTTCGGCGGCAATGCGATGCCGAACAACGGCGTGGTACTCGACGGCAGCTATATCGACCAGAATGGCACCGGCATCTACATCTTCGAGCAAGCCACGCCGTCGATATTCAGCCTCGACAGCAACCTGTTGCGCCACGTGGCTTTCCAGCGCATCCAGTTCAACTGCCTGGGTACCATCGACGCGGGCGCGACCGTGCTGAACCGTTTTTCCGTGTGGGGCACGCTGGACTTCGCCAGCCTGGACGACCGCACGGGCGCGGTGCTGGACCTGTTGTCGTTCGGCGCGCTGGCGCCGGACCTGCCGCCGGATGGCGCAGGCCTGGCCTTTTCCAACCTGGTGATCGACATGCGCTATCCGCAGACGACGCCGTCGGCCGTGCGCTTCGACGAGGTGACGGCCAACCTGGCCTACGACCTCGACGCCAGCCAGGCCAGGCCGGACAGCCTGTTCAAGGGCTTCGGTCTGGAACTGTCGGGCTTTATCGCCGCCGCCGACGGGCAAAAGCCGGCCGATTTCGGCTTCCTGCCCGTCAGCACGGCGCTGAACCTGGGCACGCTCGACGGGCCATGGCACGGCGTCGTGTACGACGTCACCATGGGCGGGCCGGGCGCGCTCGTCTCGGCCGCCGGCTTCCATTCGACCCTGCTGCTGGCCTGGTCGCCCGCCAGCACCGCCGGCGACGACGAGCAAGCCGTCTTCGTCGGTCTCTCGCTGCCCGGCGCGGCGCCCGGCGCCAGGCTGATCAGCCTGCAAGGCATCTTCAAGCTGGCCATCGACAATATCGGGCTGATGCGGCAAAAAGTGCCCGACGGCGACTCCTACTATTATTGCCTGCGGCTCGACAATATCGCCATCAAGTTCCTCGGCATTGCCAAGCTGCCGCCCGACGCGAACATCCAGTTCTTCCTGTTTGGCGACCCGAAGAATACGGGCAGCCTGGGCTGGTATGCCGCGTACATCGCCGATGCGGCCGCCCGGCAGGAGCCGGCACTGGCCGCGCTGCCATTGCCTGCCATTTCATTGGGGAGCGCAGCATGACCAACGTCGTGTACTGGAATATCGAGAACTTCGGCATCAACAAGGTCAACAATCCCAGCCGCAAGCGGCCCCGCTATGGCGAAGGCGGCCGCTGCGGCGGCAACCTGCCGGCCGTGGCCGCGCTGCAGCGCCGCAACCATATCCTGACCATACTGCGCGCAACGCAGCCCGATATTTTCGTCCTGATCGAGGTGTCGGCCAGCGCGACCGGCGCTGGCGACCTGGCGCCCGCCACGGGCGGCCTGCAGGGCGCGATCTTCCTGCTGCAACAGCTGCGCAACGACCCCACCGACCCCAACCGCGATGCCTGGCGCATGGTGCCGCCGCTGAAAGTGGGCACGGGCGGGCGCACGGAATCGGTCGCCGTGCTGTACCGCGGCATATCGGGCACGGCTGGCACGCCCACGGAAGTGCGGCGCTATTTCACGGGGCCGAACGTGTGGACGGGCGGCGGCGTGTCGGCTGTGGCGGCCGGCGCCGTGCCCGCCGCCTACCCGGTCGGGGGCGCCGGCGCGCCCAATATCCAGGATTTGCTCAACCCGCAAGGCCAGCCGGCGCGCACCATCCCGGCCGGCGCGCAGTACAACGGCGGCCTGGCCGAGGGCATGGCGGCGGCGCGCATCGCCTTCGCGCCCGCGCCGGCGCCAGCCGTGCCGCCCGTCGTTGGCGGTCTGGTCAATTTCAACGGCTTGCGCCAGCCCTTCATGGTCAGTTTCGTGGAAACCAACCAGGCCAACGTCATCACGCGCAACCTGACCCTGTTTGCCGTGCATGCGCCGCCCAACCACGGTGGCGCCACCAATTTCATCAATATCCTGCTGCGCGGCGTGAACGACGTGGCGGCGGCGCCTGCCGGCGCGCCGCACAATGAAATCAAGCTGATCTGCGGCGACTTCAACCTGAACGCCATCTACGCTCAGCCGCCCGGGGCGGGCGGGCGAACCACGGCCTACGACCAGTTGCGCACGATCAACTACGTGCCGCTGCTGAACCCGCCGCCTGCCATGCCGGTGGCACCGAACCTGACGCTCGACGCGTATCAGGGCTACCTGGCCACGCATATCCGCCCCAAGCGCACCAAGCAGCAGCTGACGCAGCAATCGCGCTTCCTGTGGTCCGACAATACGGCCGGCGGCGCGCTGCTGGCGGCGCCGTATCCGGGCTATAACTATATCGGCAGCGATATGGTGAGCAACTTTTTCTCGATCGACAATATGCTCATCAACCCGCTGGTGCCGGCGAATAACTACCAGTTCACGGTGATGAATCCCGTGTCGGGCACGCCGTTCACGGCGGCGGGCGCCATGCCCCCGGACGTGCCCATCGGCACGCGCCCGCTGCCCGCGCAATTTACGAACTTGCCTGCCGGCATGGCCTGGCCGCAATCGCCGGCGGCCGTGTATGCCGTAGGCCAGGCGCGCACGCTGAACGGCTGGGCCAATTACGGCTATCTGCGCAGCACCAGCGACCACCTGGCGCTGTTTGCCGTGCTGTAGACAGAGCGTCGGGCGGGTGCAAGCGTCCGCCCTGGACATCATGACTGATTCAAGGAGCAAGTTCGTATGGCCACCACCGATACCGCGCTGGAAAACCTGCAGCAAGCCATCGTCGACGCCGCCAGAAGCGGCCCGTTCGCCCTCGATGCCGCCTTCCTGGAAGCGGGCCTGGCCGACCCGGACGTCGCGCCGCCCGAAAAATTCGACGCCATCATCGGCCAGGCATTCCAGATCGACGCGGCGCAGTTCCTGATCAGCTGCGCGGCAGCCGACGTGGGCGCCGTGAGCGACGGCGTCTTTACAGTCAGCAAGGCGAGCCTGCCCTTCATCGGCGGCCTGCTGCAAACCCCGGCCACGCTGGTGTTTTCCACGCAGCCGGCCGCCGCGCGCACGCCGGGCGACAACGGGGATGACGACGGGGATGACGCGGCCGTGCTGGTGGTGCAGGTGGCCGCCAGTCCCGCCGACTGGAACTGGGATAGCAGCTTTCCCTTCATGGGCGGCTGGCCATTCAGCGAGTTGCCGCTGGCGGGCGCGCTGCTGGTATTTTCCAGCGCCGACGGCGTCTATCCATGGGGGGGCGACGGCGGGCTGTCCGTCACGGGCGGCGCCAAGCAGAACCTCAGCGCCAGTGTGGCCCTGCCCGCCTTCGTGACGCCATTTCTGGAACTATTTTCCGACCTGGCGGCGCCGCCGGGCAAGCTGCAGATCGGCGGCTACCTGGACATGGCGCTGTACGACGGCAAGACGTTCGAACTGGGCGGCCTGATGCCCAGCGGTGTGCTGTCGGCCACGCTCAGCGAGCTCGACTGCACCTTCGCCGGCTACCTGCGCGTGGCTGCGCCCAGCCTGACCGTGACCATCCCGCCGCCCGTCGATGCGGCGCCGCCCGACGCCCTGCTGCTCGACGGCGGCATGCAGCTGCTGCTGCGCGGCGACGGCGAACCGGACGACGAGGAAGCGGCCGACGGCGACCAGGCCGCCACCTTGGCCCTGACGGCGACGCTCAGCGTGGAAGGCGCAGGCGCCACCGACTACACGCTGTCGCTGCTGCTGCAGCCATCGAACGCCGACGGCGACGGCAACTACGCGGTCAGCCTGGAAGCGGGCAGCGACGGGCCGCCCCTCAGTCCCGGCGCCGCCATCAGCCTGATCGGCGGGGGCGCCAGCTATTTCCGCGCGACCCCGGCCGTGCTGCAGGAGTTCCTGACGTCGTTCGGCCTCGGCGGCATGACCATCAGTGGCAGCATCCCGCCCAAGGCGCCGCCCACGGTGGACCAGGTCACGCTGCAGCTGCGCACCGTGCGCGGTCTCAGCTGGCAGCCTATCCCGGCGCCCACGCCCGCGCTGAGCTTTACCATCACCTCGTTCTTCCTCGACTGGACGGCTTACCAGCCGCTGGCGAGCAAGGCCAGCGGAAAGTCGCGCTATGAATACCTGTTCGGCACCACCTTCACCCTGTTGCCCACGGTATTTCGCAACCTCGACGGCACGCCGGGCGGCGAATTCGACGTGCAGTTCAACTCGGCGCAGCTGTTCCAGGCCAGCTTTCCCGGCAAGGCCACGCTGTCGGACTTTCTGTCCGTCGTCTCGAACGGCCTCGTCAGCCTGCCCGACAGCATCCAGGCCGAGGTGTCGAATATCGCGCTGAGCATAGACGGCGCGGCCCAGTCCTTCGCGTTTTCCAGCGACTACGCCATCAGCCTGTCCTTCCTGACGGTGGGCGGCGCGCCCATCCTGAGCATTTCGGACGGCCAGATCAGCCTGTCGGGCATCAGCGCCACGGTGGCCGCGGACAAGCAGGAAGGCGCGCTGGCCCTTGTCGAGGCCGGCAAGGCGGGCGCCGGCACGGCCTGGGCCGGTTCCATTTCCGGCTTGCTGGGCGTGGGCGCCAGCCTGCAGGCGGCCGTCAGCGTGGCCTACAGCAGCCAGGAAACGCCGCCCCGCTGGACCCTCTCCGCCTCCCTCGCGCAAGAACTCGACGTGGGCGAGATGATCAAGCAATTCTTTGCCGCCGGCGGCATCTATGATTTCCCCCTCTTCTTGCCGGGCAACCTGAAGATTTCCGCGTTCGCCATCGAAGCGGTCATTCCCAGCGGCAAGCCCAGCACGGACCTGGCCACCAGCTACACGGTCGACACCACCTTTACCTGGCTGTTCATGCTTGGCCAGCAACAGATCGGCTTGGAGAAAGCCACGCTCTCGGTGCAGTATGACGGCGCCAAGCCGACCGCGCAGCAATTCTCGGGCAAAGCCGATGCCGTATGGATCTATACCGCCATCAATCTGAAACTGGGCTTCGGCTATGCGTTCCAGCCGACGGACAAGGGGCCGAACCACACGCTGTACGTGAGCTGGGAAGGTTTCACGGCAACCTATACCAGCGGCAACGAGATGCTCAGCTTCACCTTGGCGGGTTGGTCTCTGGGCAGCCTGATCCAGGCGCTCGTGCGCACGCTGGGCGATCCGTATTTCGTGCTGCCGTCGCCGTGGGACTTGCTGAACCAGGTCACGCTGGACGGCCTGTCCATCAACGTGTCGCTGAAAACCGGCGAAAAAAACCGCCTCAGCGCCACCTACACGCTCAGTTCCCCCCTCAACCTCGGATTCATCGTCATCCGCAGCATCGTCTTCAAGCGCAATACGGACGGCAAGGTGACCCTGGCACTGGACGCCAGCGTACCGCCATTGCTCAAAGGCAGCATGGGCGACTTGCTGGACCCGGACAAGGGACAGGACGTGGAAGAGATGCCCAGCGTGCCGGGCGCCGGTTCCAGCTATTTCAAGGTCTTCCTGCTGATGTTGGGCCAGCGCGTGGCCATCAATGGCGCGTCCGACTTCAGCTCGACCAAGGCCGTCATCGACGCGCTGGCCGGCGTGCCGCCCACCACGGGCAAGAACAATCCCGTCAACCCGGGCAGCGGCGTGCAGGGCCAGCCGTATTACCAGCCGGACAGCAACTGGCTGATCGCCGCGCATTTCGGCGTGCTGCAGACGGCCGGCGTGTGGGCCGTCGACGTACAGATCGTCTTCAACGATCCCAACCTGTACGGCTTGCGCCTGACCCTGGGCAGCCCCAAGATGGGCGGCCTGGCCGGCCTGGTGGTCGATATCCTGTACAAGAAGATCAGCGACGACGTGGGCCTGTTCCAGATCGACTTCACCTTCCCCGACAGCATACGCAACCTGAACTTCGGCGCCGTCAGCGTGGTGCTGCCGATGATAGGCATCAAGATCTACACGAATGGCGATTTCCTGATCGACATCGGCTTTCCCTACAATATGGACTTTACGCGCTCGTTCAGCTTTAGCGCCATCGTCTACGGCGTGCCAGTGATGGGCTCGGGCGGCGTGTATTTCGGCAAGCTGTCGAGCGCGACGGCGACGCAGGTGCCGAAAACCGATCTCGGGTATTTCAATCCCGTCATCGTCTTCGGCCTGGGCCTGCAGCTGGGCCTGGGCTACAACTTCGTCAAGGGGCCGCTGAAAGCCGGCTTCGCGCTGACCGTGTTCGGCATCATCGAAGG
This sequence comes from Janthinobacterium sp. PSPC1-1, assembly GCF_049897625.1. NCBI lineage: Bacteria > Pseudomonadati > Pseudomonadota > Betaproteobacteria > Burkholderiales > Oxalobacteraceae > Janthinobacterium > Janthinobacterium sp. PSPC1-1. The sequence goes on from NZ_JAFCWP010000011.1 coordinate 25,901, forward strand.
CGTGATCGCCACCTACCATCCGTACGACCGCAGCAACGCCGTCGCGCTGGCCAACGCCGGCGCGTCCGGCAGCGTACAGGACAGCAGCTACTTCAAGCTGACGGGCACGTTCGGCGTGATCGGCATGCTGTACGGCGAAGTGGACTTGAAGATCATCAGCGCTTCGCTGCTCGTCAATATCACCGTGTCGGTGCAGATCGGCTACGAATCCTACCGCGCCATCCCCCTGTCCGTGACGGCCTCGGTGCGCATCAGCCTGCGCGTCAAGATCGACCTGGGCATCTTCAGCTTCACCATTTCCGTGGGCTTTTCCGCCACCGTCAGCGCACAATTCCGCATCGGCAGCGACAGTCGCGCGCCGTGGGATGGCGGCGGCGCGCTGCGCCTGGACAGCCTGGCGCGCGGCCGCGCGCGCACCTTGCCGATGGAACTGCAGGCCGCCATGCTGCGCGCCGGGCCGCGCCGCCAGCCGCGACGCGTGCTGCGCACCGATGCCAAGCCGCTGCTGCAACTGGTGACGGCGCCACAATTCACGGTGCTGGCGCCGCAGGGCGCCACCGCCAGCAGCGCGCAGCAAGGCGCGTTCGTCTGCCTGTTCGCCATGGATGCACCTGACCCGGCCGCCGGCGGCGCGGGGACAGGCAAGACCTCGTTCGACCTGCTGTGCAAGGCGTATTTCCCGTGGCTGCTCGACGCCTTGCAGCCGGCGACGCGGGCCGACGACGCGGCGCTGGACCTGGCTGCCGCCGCGACCGCCAGCGTCACTTTGGCGCAGCTGGTGGCGGGCATCCAGGTGCTGGCCGACCCCGCCATGCAACCATTCGGCATGGGCGACCTGCTGCAGTTCCTTGCCGACAGCTTCATCGTGAACATCAGCGCGCCGGGCGCCAGTATGGACGGCGCCACGCTATTCCCGCTGTTCGACGGGCTGCGGCTGGATGTGCCCGACCCGCAAGGCGGCGCCGGCACGCAAGCGATCGACCTCGAGACCTACGCGACGGCGACGGAACAGTACCGCAGCACGGTGGCCGGCGTGCTGCGCCAGGTGGCAGCCAAGGTGGGCAAGGCGCCCGCCAGGCCCGCGCTGCTGGCGCAGGACGACGCTGGCGCCGAATCGATGGCGGCCTTCATCTTCGTCGACGTCTTCAGCCTGATCGGCCGCGCGCTGCTGCAATCGGCCATCGATGCCTTCGACAATTACAGCTATGCGTTGCAGCCAGGCGACAGCATCGCCAGCATCGTCGCCGCCTTCAACCTGGCCGGCAACGCCATCGACGCGGACGACGTGTCGCTGCCGAATGCCACGTATGGGCTGAACGGCGCGCTGCCGCTGCAGGTCGGCGGTCTGTCCGCCGTGATCCAGGCCGGCGATACGCTGGCAGCCATCGCCGCCCGCTACACGGATCCGGCCGGCGCTGGCGGGCGCTGGCAAACCACTGCGGCCCAGCTGATCGGCGCGAATGCGGCGCCGCGCGCGCTGCGCACGGGCGTGACGCTGGTCTTCGACTTCGGCGCCGGCGCCGTCAGCCACGTTACCGCGCCCGGCGACAGCTTCGGCGCCATCGCCGCCGCGCTGGGCGTGCCGCTGGCCGCCCTGGCGCAGCAGGCATCGCTGTATGCGCGCACCGATCTGCTGCTGCCGACGGCCCTCCTCGCCGTGCCGCCGCTGGCCTATGCATCGGTTGCCGGCGATACACTGGCCAGCATCGCCAGCCGCTTCGCCACCACGGCCGCCGCGCTGGGGCGCGACAATGCCGGCGTCGCCGATCTGTTCGCCGCGGCCCCGGGCCGGCTGGCCATCGCCCGCCTCGACGCCTTGCCGCTGGAGCAGCTGTGGTGCGGCGTGCAGGCCAGCGGCGCCGTGGCCCAGGCCGCCGGCCAGGTCGCGCGCTTCATCACCTATGGCTTGCGCCTGCCGGTGGCGGCGGGCCTGAGCCTGTCGCCATCCTTCCTGTATAGCAAGACGCAGACCGACTACGCGCTGTACCAGCTGACGGGGCAGCAATTCCCCACGCCCGCCAGCGCCGCCGGCGGCTACCGCATCGGCCTGGGACGCAATGCCATTTCGCATGGCGTCGCCCTCGATTTCATCACCTTCGCCGGCGCGCCCGGCACCAGCCTGCCCATCGACCTGGACGCCGCCTACGGCTTGCTGTCGGGCGTGCTGGCGTATGCGCAGGCGGGCAGCTTCGTGCCGTCGCCTGCGCTGCACCTCCTGCCGCTGGCTTCCTTGCAGCCGCGGCAGTTCCCTGCGGCAGGCTACGCCGCCTGGATCACCGCCGACCTGGCGCGCCTGACGGCCGTGACGTCCGGCGCCGCTTCAGCGGCGCGCGCCGCCAGCCAGGCCACGCCCGCGCCGTATCTGTGGCAATTGCCCGACGCCATGCTGGCCAGTATCGCCCAGCGCCAGGATACGCTGCAGGCGCTGTACACGCAGGCGCAGTACGCGGACATGCTGGCCCTGATGCCCGCCTATCGTCCCCGCATCGGCAACACGCCGCCCAACAGCAGCAGCACGGTGTTCCAGGACTTGAGCGGCTATGCCTACGCCACGCGCGTGGACTTCCAGATCACGCGCATGCCGGCCGCCACCGTGGCCACCAACGACGCCAGCGGCACCGCGCTGGCCAGCGCCGCCACCCTGGCCCACGTCTACGAGCTGGTGGGACCGTCGGCCGCCGATGCCCAGCGCCTGCAATACCTGCTGAGCGGCATGGCCGCCGTGGGCGAAACCCTGGTGGCCGGCCTGTTTCTGCTGTATAGCGAAGGCGGCAGCGACCAGGTGGCGCTGACGGGCCAGGCCGATGCCGACTACCTGTGCTTCCTGACGCAAACCAATCTGTCCACGGAAAGCCATCCACCGGCCAGCCGCATGCTGCTGGACGCGGCGGAGACGGCCTTGCCGCGCGGCATAGCCAACAGTCCCTCGCAATTCATCAAGCTGCTGTGGGAGCAATCGGTGGTGCGCGGCGGCGGCTACTATCTGTATTTCGAGGACATGGTGTCGGGCGCTGGCCTGCCCCCATCCGTCTTCGACGCCACGGGCACGGCCACGCTGACGCTGGTGGTTCCGCTGGCGCGCCCGGCGGCGGGCGCCGCCGACACCGTGCCGAACTTCGTCAACGCCCTGCTGACAACGCAGGCGATCGATCCGCAGCAGGACGTGCTGGTGTTCGAATCGCTGAGCAAGCCGGCCAAGACCCAGCCTTTGGCCCACGCCGCCACGAGCACCCTGACCGTCCTGGCCGCCACGTATGGCATGGGCGTGGGACAGCTGGCGCAGCAAAACGCCGTGCGGCCGCTGCGCGCCGGCGCCAGCGTGCCAGTGGGCGGCATCCTGCACCAGCTGAACCAGCAAGACATGGCCGCGCCCGCGCAAGCGCTGGAGCAGCTGGCCGCGTATTACTCGGCCGGCGCCACCCCGCTGAGCGCGGCGCAGATCGCCGCCTACAATCCCGGCGTGACGGTGGCGCTGGGCGCGACCATGCGCATTCCGCCGCTCGTCTATCGCGTGCCAGCCACGTCTGACGCTCCCGGCAATACCTTCACCGCCCTGGCTGCCTACTATGGCTTGTCGGTGGACGCCTTGGCCCTGGGCGCGGCCGCCACCGCGGGCCTGTACGCCGATGGTGCCGTGCTCGACGTCGACAGCCTGGCCCTCGATGCGCAAGCGACCTTGGCGCCGGGCAACCTGTCGTTCCAGCTCAAGCGAAGCAACGACGGCGTGCCCGTGCTGCCGCCCGATCCCACGCCGCAGCAACAGCAGCAATATGCGCAAGCGACCCTGTCTGCGCTGTACAACACGCTGTCGGCCGGCCTGGGCCACAACCCGTATTTCCTGCCCAGTCCCTACAGCCTGCCCTTCGGACCGCAGGACCATGCGAACGACAGCGACGGCGGCAACGATGGCGAAGCGCACCGCCGGCGCTATGCGGCTGCGGCCCTGGCCGATTACGACTATCGCCAGGCGCTGGGCTACCTGGGCAACAACAGCGACGGACGGCCATTCGCCACGCTCAATGCGGCGCCGGCCAATCCGCCGGCCGGCCTGCCGCCCGCCGCCGACAATCCCTACCTGGGCGTGGGCGGCCATGCGTCGCTGGCCCTGCGCTGGCAAGACCTGTTCGGCAACACCACCGTCACGCCGTTCGAGGCGCCGCCGGCCGGCTACACGGGGGCGCTGGACCAGGCCCCCGCCGCGCTGCGCTACACGGATCGCCTGCTGGGCCTGTCCGCCTGGCCGAAAGTCCAGGCCAGCTACCTGTACGACACGGATGCGGGCGGCGCACCCGCGCTGCTGCTGACCTTGCGCATGGATGGCCTGGCGTATGCCACGCCAGCCGACGCGGCGCAAGACTTGCCCACCTACCAGCGCCTGTACTTCCAGCTGCACCAGGACTATACGGGCCTGGGCGTGCCCGGACTGAGCGGAAATGCGGTGAGCATTTCCCTCAGCAACTCCCTGCTGGCCACGCCGCTGCAGCCGCTGGGCGAGGCACAGTCGCGACAGGTGCGCGACTTCGTCGCCGCCTGCGCCATCTACTTGCAGGCGCTGGCCGGCGGCGGCAGCGCCACGGCGCCCGCCGCCACGCTGTCGGTGCCGGTACCGCTGGCGCAACTGGCCAGCGCCAACCGCATCGCGCTCGACGTGGCACTGGTGCTGACGCGCCAGGCCATCCTGCTCGACCCCGTGCTGGCGGCCCTGCCGGACGGCGCCAGCGTGGTCAGCGCCGTGCTGCCGCAGGCCGACACGAATGGCGGCGCGTCCAGCTACACCACGTTTGCCAAGGCGCTCGAAGCGTGCCTGAAGACGCCGCAATGGTCGATGCGCGCTGGCGCGGGTCTGACGCGCGTGGGTAGCGCCGGCCAGCAGACGCAGCAGTTGTTCGCCGTGCGTTTCAGCGACACGCCCGGCCAGGGCATCCATTTCCGCCTGGGCCAGCAGGCCAGCTACTACGCGCCGCTGCCGGTCGCCAATTCGCTGGAAAGCCGCATGGTCAGCATCGACGCCTATCCGACCAATACGGCGCATGCGCTGACGCTCAATAGCGTCGACCTGAACCTGTGGCTGCAAAGCTGTCTCGACGCCATCGACAAGTTCCTCTCGGCCACCTATGCGCCGCCCGCCTACATCCTCGATCGCCTCAACGGCATCGCCGATCCGCTGCAGAGCGGCCAGTTGGGCCTCGTACTCAAGGCGAAACAGACGCTGGCCGACGCCATCAGCGCCACGGTCAGCCCCGTGCTCAGCAGCAGCGCGGCGGACGAAGCCACGCGCGTCAGCGCGGCCGCCACCATGCGACAGCAGCTGCTGACCACCCTGGGGCCGGCCTTTGCCGCCGGCGCCGTGGTAGTGTACGGCGTGGACCAGATCACGGGCGTGGACGGCATCTACGCGGCCGGGCCGCCCGCGCTGTACGGCCAGCCCGCCGGCGCGGGCGCAGCCGGCGGCACTGCGGACGACGCGGCCGGCGACGGCAACCAGAACTACACCTTGTTCCCGACCCGGCTGCCGCTACAAGGCACGGCCGCGCCAGAGCAGAGCCGGCTGTCATTCAACTTCATCTCGAAGAATGTCGAAGGCCAGGCCTATGTGCCGCTGGACTTGCGCTATCAGATCACGCACATGGAATTCGACCAGCAATTCGTGCCCGGCATCGAAAACTACGCGCAAAGCCAGTGGCTGCTGTTCATCACCGGTCCGTTCGAGGTAGCGCTGGGCAATGGCACGCAATATATCCCCGTGCTGAACCGCGCCCTGCCCGTGCCGCCCACGGTCAACCGGCAGACCGCCACCGCGTCCGCCGCGCCGCAGGCCGGCCGCATGCGCCTGGCCGCCAACAGCTTGCAACCGGCCCAGCTGGCCCAGTGGGATTACAGCTTCAGCTATACCTATCGCCAGGCGGCGCAGGATGCCGTGCATGTCAGCGTCGTGCTCAACGTGCCGCCGCAGGCGGCCAGGCTGTCCGCGGCAGCCGGTCCCGACCTGTTTACGGCGCTGGCCGCCTTCGTCAGCAACTATCCGCTCATCTCGGCCGACCTCGACGCGTTCCTCGCGCCCCTCGATGGCAAGCAGGATACGGCCGATAGTATCGCCAAGGCAACACTGGCCACCACCGCCTTCCAGCAGCTGGTGACCCAGGTGGCAGCCAGCTATGGTGGGCATTTCGGCGCGGCGCGGCTGGCGGCGGCGCAAGGCGAAGCCAGCGTGGCCGTGGAATTCGACGCGCGCCTGGAAGACCATGGCGGCGACGCCTGGTATGCGCTGCTCAATGTCACCGTTGGCGGTGCGCCCGCCACCTACGACCCGCTGGCCGGCACACTGAGCAACGGCGCCGTTAGCGTGCCCGTGCCCGTGCTCGACATCGATGCGCAGCAGTACCGGGCCACGCCGGCCACGCCCACGCCGCCCGATGCGCTGCTGGCCTACCGCTACGCGGCCATCGCCGCCGACGCGCCCGACCTGTCGTTTGCCGCCGCACTGGCCAATACCGGCCGCGAGGTGCGCATGCCAGGGCTGAACGTGATGGTGTACAAGAACGCCCAGGCCTCGCTGTACGTGCAGCGCAATCGCTACCTGTGCCCGCCCAGCCAGACGCAGGTGTCGACCATGCATGCCTTCCTGTACCAGACGCCGGTCGTCAAGTTCAGCGACCCCATCCTGCCACGCCTGAGCTGGCAAGGCTATGATTTGCGGCAAGTCGCACCGGTGGGCGGCAGCGATGTGGCGGCCTACATGAGAGGCTTCTTCAGCGCCCTCTTCACGGGCGCCTCGGGCAGCGTGCGCATCGCCATGGATGGCAGCTATTCCTACAGCGTGATGCCGGCCGTGGCGGGCTTTCCCCGCACCTCGCTGCCGGTCAGCCTGCTGCCGGCCGTGCTCGCGCCCATCGATGCGGCCCAGCCTCCCGCCGCGCCGATGGCGCTGGTGGCCCAGGTGCAGCAATGGTATGACACGCAGCAGCCGACCACGGGTGGCGGCGCCGCCATGGATTTCCGCCTGAACTTCTTTACGGACGGCGCGCCAGAGCAACTGCTGCTGTCGCTCGAAGACGTGCGCTGGGTGGTGCGGCCCTGACGCGGCGGTGCAGCGTCAGGGCACAGGGGTGCGCAGCGGCAGGCCGGCAAAGTGCGCGGCCAGGTTATCGACCACCAGTTGCCCCATCGCATGGCGCGTTTCCACGGTCAGGCTGCCCACGTGGGGCGTGAGCACCACGTTCGGCAAGGCGCGCAGGGCGTTTGGTACGCGCGGTTCATCCGCAAACACGTCGAGACCGGCCGCGCCCAGGTGGCCATCCTGCAAGGCGGCGATCAGGGCATCTTCGTCGATCAGCGCGCCACGGGCGATATTGATCAAGGTGCCTTGCGGGCCGAGCGCGTCGAGCACGCTGCGGTCGATGCTCTGGCGCGTGGCCGGCGTGCCCGGCGCGCATACAAAGAGGTAATCGCTTTCCTGCGCCAGGGCCAGCAAGGATTGCGCACGCGGCACGGCTGTGCCCGTGATGGCGCGCGGCTGAAAGTAGCGCACCTTGACGCCGAAGGCAGCCAGACGCAGCGCGATGGCCTGGCCGATCTGGCCGAAGCCGAAGATGCCGGCCGTTTTGCCACGCAGGCTGGAGGCTGGCGCGATCGCTTCGCGGCGTTCCCAGCCGCCGTCGCGCACGAAACGGTCGAGCGCCACGATGTGCCGCGCGCTGGCCAGCAGCAAGGCCAGCGCCAGGTCGGCCACGTCATCGGTCAGCACGTTCGGCGTGGTGGTGACGGCGATGCCCCGTTCACGCGCCTGGTCGAGCGCCACGCCGTCGAGGCCCACGCCGTTGACGGCGATGATTTCCAGATGCGGCAGCAAGGCCATGTCGCTGGCATTCAATCCCAGCGCGCCCGTCGTGACGACGGCGCGGATGGCCGGCGCCCGCTCGGCCAGCCAGGCGTGGCGCTCGTCCGCCGGCACTTGCCAGGCGTGATGGCAGGTGTATTGCTGCTCCAGCTGCGCGTTGACGGCAGCCGAGGGACTGGGGGCGAGAATGAGGAGTTCGGGTGGCATGGGCGTCCGGGTCGGTATCGGCAAGATTTGCAGACGCAACTTAGCATATTTGCGACCCTGCGGGGGATGGCATCGCCTGTTACCGCCCCTAAAACCCTGCCCGCCGCGCGGTTTTTGCCTGGCATGGATCACTCTTGCATCATGCGTAGGTCGGCTTAGCCCAACGGCCGTAAGCCGACAAGCACCGCCACGAAGATTGTCAGATTACGCTGCGCTAATCTGACCTGCGCAGCTAGAGCGCGGTCCGGCGCGCGATCTCCTGGCATGTATCACCCTTACGCCATGCGTAGGTCGGCTTAGCCCGCAGGGCGTAAGCCGACAGGCACCGCCACAACGATGGTCAGATCGCCTCAACCCGGGCAAGGCACGCGTTTGACCTTGCCGCCCGTCTTGAACGGATCGGCGCCCGCGCCCGGGTTCGCATCCAGGCCATAGCAGGTGGCGCCGACGGCGCTGACGACGCGCGTGGCGGGCCGGCCATCGGCCGTCAGGTATTCCTCCACGCGGATGACGGGGCCGCCGCGCCAGGCGGAGGCGACCAGTTTCTGGAAGCTGCTTTCGCTCTTCAGGTCGGCTGCGGCCAGCCAAGGCTTGTCTTGTTTCAGTTCGCCACGCAGGGCCTTGTCGGCGGCCCCCGCCGCCAGCCGGGCGCGCGTGCGCAGGTCCGCTGTGGATGGCGCCGTGGCGGGCGCGGCGGGGAAATCCTCGGCGGGAGCCGTGATGGCTTCCGCAGCCACGGCCGGTGGCGCAAGGATGACAGGCGGCATACTGGCCCGCGCGCGCGGCAATGGAAGCGGCATGGGCAACGGCAAGGCCATCGGCGGCGTCTGCGGCGGCCGGGACGGCAGCAGGGTCATGAAGGCCACTTCCGTGTATTGCTTGAGCTGCCGCGCTGGCAGCAACAGGAAGTACAGGCCCAGCGCGTGCATGGCCAGGATCAGCGCGACGGCCGCGCTTCTCAAGCTCAAGCCCCCCTGCAGGCGCATGGAGGCGGGTAGATGGCGGTGCAATGGCATGCGGTTTCCTGTGGGCGCCGGGCGCGATCACTCATTCTAGCGAAATGGTGCGACAAGCATTGATAAATCCACAAGGTATCGTCTGGCGCGCCTTTTTCCGGCAGATTCCAGTGCCTTGGCTCGCCGTGTGTTGTACGAATGGCGACTTTCTTTCAACATTCTCACACTTTCCCACGCACCGCGGCGCGCTGGAATATAATGATAATCATTCTCATTAATATCCAGATAACTCCATGCGCACCTTCCGCCTCGTCCCTACCCCGTTCGCCCTGGCCGCCTTCCTGCTGGCCAGCAGCGCCGCCCATGCCCAGACCACGCCGGCCGGCGACGCGCAAACCATGCCCACGGTGCTCGTCAACGCCTCGGCCGATGCGTCGGCAGAAGGCTTGTCGAAAGCGTATGCGGGTGGCCAGGTGGCGCGCGGCGGACGCATGGGCATACTCGGCGCCGTGGACATGATGGACTCGCCATTCGGCAGCACCAGTTACACGCAGCAATTTATTGCCGACCAACAAGCGCGCAGCGTGGGCGACTTGCTGCAGAGCGATCCGGCCGTGCGCATGTCGCGCGGCTATGGCAATTTCCAGGAAGTATATGTGATCCGCGGCTTCGCTCTCGATTCCGATGACGTGGCGTACAACGGCCTGTACGGCGTCTTGCCACGCCAATACGTATCGCCGGAACTGCTCGAGCGCGTGGAAGTGTTCCGTGGCGCCAGCGCCTTCCTGAACGGCGCCGCGCCGGGCGGCAGCGGCATCGGTGGCGCCATCAATCTGATGCCCAAGCGCGCCGGCAATGCGCCGCTGACGGAATTGACGGTGGGCGTGGAATCGGGCGGCCACGCCTATGCTGCCATCGACGTGGCGCGCCGCTTCGGCGACAAGCAGGAATTTGGCGTGCGCGTCAACGCCGCCAAGCGCCAGGGCGAGACCGGCATCCAGCGCGAAGACCACGACGTGGGCATGTTCTCCGTCGGTCTCGACTACCGCGGCCGCAACTATCGCCTGTCGGCCGACGCGGGCTACCAGAATTTCAACCTGACGTCTCCCCGCCCATCCGTCGGCATTGGCAGCGTGGCCATGCTGCCTGGCGCGCCCGGCGCGGCTAAGAACTTCGCCCAGCCCTGGAGCTATTCCAAGGAACACGATGTGTTCGGCACGGCGCGCGCCGAAGTGGACCTCGCCAAGGATGTGGTAGCCTGGGCCGCGTTCGGCAGCCGTTCGACCAAGGAAGCCAATAGCCTGGCCGAACCGTCATTGACCTCGATCAACGGCGACGCCACGGTGTCGCGCTTCGACAATGCGCGCAAGCAGGAAATCCGCACGGGCGAAGTGGGCATTCGCGGCAAGCTCGTCACGGGCGCCGTCAAGCACACGCTGGTGGCCAGCTGGTCCGGGCACTGGAATGAAGCGAAGAATGCGTATGCCATCGGCGACGCGTTTGCCACCAATATTTACGCGCCCGTCAATGTCGCCGCGCCGGCAACCCCCTATACGGACGGCATCATGAGCGACCCGCGCATCACCCAGAAAACCATCCTCAGCAGCTATGCCCTGGCCGACACCATGGCCTTCCTCGACGACAAGCTGCTGCTGACCGTGGGCCTGCGCCGCCAGCAGATCAAGGATGCCGGTTACGACTACAACACCTCGGTGCTGCAAGGCAAGGCCTATGACGAGAGCGCCACGACGCCCGTGGCAGGCATCGTCTTCAAAACCAGCAAGAACGTGTCGCTGTACGCCAACTACATCGAGGCGCTGGTCAATGGACCGGCGGCCACGGGAACGTATGTGGAAAACGGCCAGCGCTTCAATGTCGAGAACATGGGTGAGGTGTTTGCGCCGTACAAATCAAAGCAAAAGGAAATCGGCGTCAAGTATGACGGTGGCAAGCTGGGCATGAGCGCCGCCCTGTTCACCACGGCCAAGCCCTTGCTGGCCGTGGTCGGCAAGCGCGCCGAACTGGCTGGCGAGCAGCGCAACCGAGGCCTGGAGTTGTCGATTTTCGGCACGCCGATGCAGGGCGTGCGCCTGCTGGGCGGCTTGACGTGGCTCGATGCGCAGCAAAGCAAGACCGACGTGGCCGCCAACAATGGCAAGCGCCCCATCGGCGCGCCGGAAACACAGGTGAGCGTGGGCGGTGAATGGGACGTGCCCGGCGCGCCAGGCTTGAGCCTGAACGCCCGCAGCATCTATACCTCGACGCAATATGCGGACCTGGCCAACAACAAGCAACTGCCATCGTGGACCCGCCTCGACATCGGCGCGCGCTACCTGACGCAAGTGGCGGGCCATGACGTGACCTTGCGCGCCCGCGTGGACAACGTGACGGACCGCAACTACTGGTCGTCGGCTGTTTCGTCCTTCAACATCGGCTCCTTGGTGCTGGCGGCGCCGCGCACCGTTGTCGTGTCGGGCAGCGTGGCGTTCTAAAGCAAGCTCCGCCCTCCTGCGCCAAAGCTGCCCCCGGGCAGCTTTTTTTTCGCGTGCGCGCCTGTGCCCGGGCGCGCGATTCGGCGACAATGCCCGCATGAAACGACTCCCTGCCCTGCTGCTCTTGCTGTGCCTATCCCTGCCGGTCGCTGCCCAAAAGCAAACCGCCTGCCCGTATGCCGCCTGGAAGAGCGGCTTCAAGGGCGATGCGCGGGCGCAAGCCACGTGTTTGCTGCGCCCTGTGAAACTGTATGCGCGCCTGGGCGACAGCGCGCCGCTGCCGGACTTTCTCGATGCCCGCATCGGCCAGCGCACCGGCATCGCCCCGGCCCGCCTGCGCGCCTGGCTGGCCGGGCAAGGCATAGCCGAAGCGGACGTGGGTGGCGCCGTCGATGCCCCGTTGTCGCGCGCCGTGGGCCGGCTGGCGGCGCCCATGGCCCGCTTTTTCGTCATCCACGACACCAGCTACCCGAATTTCTTGTTAGAAACCATTCCCGACCACATCAACGACGCCAGCTGGGACTTCAACGACTTCAGCTTGCGCAATCCGGCGCTGGGCGGCGGGCCGAAAGGCCATGTCTACGTGAACCGACTCGGCGATTCCTTGGCCGTGCGCGACTTTGGCACGCCCGGCTATGCCAGCAAGCTGGAAAAGGACAAGCCGTCGCTGACGGGCCTGTTCCTGCACGTAGAACTGGTGCAGCCGCGCCATTCCGTGCCCGGTGGCGGCAAGGGCAACGACGGGCTGGCGCCCGATCCCGGTTTTACGGCCGAGCAATACGACCGGCTGGCCCTGCTGTACATCGCCGCCAGCGTGCGCAAGGGTACGTGGCTGATCCCTGCCTTCCACGCCGTGCTCGACACGGGCTTTGTGAACGGTCATGATGATCCACAGAACTTTTCGCTGGCCGACTGGTCAGCCTCGCTTTCCCGCCTGCATGCGGCCCTGCGGCTAGCCAATACTGAACAACAAGGCGTTTCCCTGGCGGCGGATTAGGCGCATACTATTCGAAGCATAGCCATTCCTGTCAGGGAGTTCAGGTGAATATTGGCACGGATCATCCGGCGGATCGCCAGGCCAGCGCACGCCATCCACTGCAGCGCGCGCAGCGCCTCTTCGCCATGCGTGATGCCGTCCTCAGCGCCTGGGAGCAGCGCGTGCGCGCCAGCGTGCGCGGCGCCGACCAGTTGCTCACGCCCATACTCATCAATACCTTGCCCGCCTTTTTCGACAACCTGGCCGAAGCGCTCACGCCGGGCCATCCGCGCGAAAACGCCACCAGCAACAGCAACGTGCCCGCCGTGCATGGCAATGAACGGGCGCGTATGACCAATTACGGGCCGGAACAGGTGATCCAGGAATACCAGATCTTCCGCGATTGCTTTGCCGCTACCGCGCATGCGTCGGGTATCACCCTGCGCGGCAAGGATTGGCAAGTGATCAACGCATCGATCGATGTGGGCATCCGCGAATCGATACGCGAATTTACCAACATGCACGAAGGGTTCCGGCGCCGCATCGCGGCCGGCCTGTCGCACGACATGCGCAATCCCCTGGCCGTCATCAGCACCAGCGCCCAGTTGCTGCTGCGGCAGGCGGACCCGGAACGGGTGGTCTTGCTGGCGCACAAAATTGCCGAGCACAGCAAACGGCTCGACAGCATGATCGAGGAATTGCTCGATAGCCTCAGCTACCACCGGGGCCAGCGGCTGCCTCTGGCGCTGAGCCAGTTCGACGTGCTGCCGCTGGTGCACGCCGTGGCCGGCCAGGTCAACCTGCAGCGGCCCGGCAAATGCCAGGTCAGCGGACAATCCGTCACCGGTTGGTGGTGCGAGAACTCGCTGCGGCGCGCGCTGGAAAACCTGCTGAGCAATGCCCTCAAGTACGGCGACGATGCGCCCGTCAATGTGCACGTGGAAGCGGTCCACGAGCGCCTGATGCTCACCGTCCACAATGGTGGCCACGCCATCGCGCCGGAACAAGCCGAACGCATCTTCGACTACTTGCGCCGCGAAAACGACAGCCCCGCGCCGGGCTGGGGCATCGGCCTGCCCTTCGTGCAAAATGTAGCCGAAAGCCACGGCGGCAGCATCGCCGTCGACAGCGCACCCGAAACGGGCACCAGCTTCATCTTCGACGTGCCCGTCGATTGCCGTCCGTTCGTCCAGCCCGCCGACGGCCCCAAGAGTGATACCTGACGCACCAAACGGGTGCAAAAGATGGTGCAATGCCACAAAAGTGGTCATATTCACACCTTCCTGCGGCCGCCCCGCTGGCACGCTTCCTGCTGAGCTATACATAGACACGGCTCAAGGGAAATCACAACATGGCAAATTTTTTCAATGAAATGACTGCGGATGAGGTGGGTACGGACAGCAAGGTACGTGAACACTATCGTGAATTTGACAACTGGCTGGCGCAGCAATCCCCCGAGACCATCGCCCGCAAGCGGGCCGAAGCCGACCTGACGTTCCGCCGCGTCGGCATCACGTTCGCCGTGTATGGCGACGATGCCGGCACGGAGCGCCTGATACCGTTCGACACCATCCCGCGCATCATCCCCGCTGCCGAATGGGCGCAGATGCAAACGGGCCTGGTGCAGCGCGTGCAAGCCTTGAACATGTTCCTCCATGATATTTATCATGAGCAAAACATCATCAAGGCGGGCATCATTCCCGCCGAGCAAATCTACAAGAATGCCCAGTACCGCCCTGAAATGCAGGGCATTGCCGTCGCCTCCGACATTTACGCCCACATCGCGGGTGTTGACATCGTGCGCGCGGGCCAGGGCGAGTTCTATGTGCTGGAAGATAACTTAAGGGTGCCGTCCGGCGTGTCCTACATGCTGGAAGACCGCAAGATGATGATGCGGCTGTTCCCGGAATTGTTCGCGCGCAACCGCATCGCCCCCGTCGACCATTACCCGGACATGCTGCTCGACAACCTGCGCTCCGTCGCCCCGATGGGCGTGGACGACCCGACGGTCGTCGTCATGACGCCGGGCATGTACAACTCCGCCTACTTCGAGCACGCGTTCCTGGCCCAGCAAATGGGCGTGGAACTGGTCGAAGGCAAGGATCTGTTTGTCAACGACAACTCCGTCTACATGCGCACCACGCGTGGGCCCAAGCGCGTCGACGTGATTTATCGCCGCGTCGACGACGATTTCCTCGATCCGCTGGCCTTCCGCTCGGACTCCTCGCTGGGCGTGCCGGGCCTGCTGTCCGTGTACCGCGCCGGCAGAGTCACCCTGGCGAACGCCATCGGCACGGGCGTGGCCGACGACAAGTCGATTTACCCCTTCGTGCCCGACATGATCAAATTCTACCTGTCGCAAGAGCCGATCCTCAACAACGTGCCCACCTACCAGTGCCGCAAGAGCGCCGACCTGTCCTACGTGCTGGCGAACCTGGCAAAACTCGTCGTCAAGGAAGTGCATGGCGCGGGCGGCTACGGCATGCTGGTGGGGCCGGCCTCAAGCACCGCGCAGATCGAGGACTTCCGCCAGCGCCTGCTGGCCAATCCGGGCGGCTACATCGCCCAGCCGACCCTCGCCCTGTCCGCCTGCCCCACGTATGTGGATGCCGGCATCGCGCCGCGCCACATCGATTTGCGCCCGTTTGTGCTGTCCGGCAAGACGATTTCCATGGTGCCGGGCGGCCTGACCCGCGTGGCGCTGGGCGAAGGCTCGCTGGTGGTCAACTCCTCGCAAGGGGGCGGCACCAAGGATACCTGGGTACTGGAAGAGACATCCGCTTTTGCAGGAGAGAAAACATGCTGAGCCGCACCGCCGATCATTTGTTCTGGATGGCCCGCTACACGGAGCGGGCGGAAAACACGGCGCGCATGCTCGACGTCAACATGCAAACGTCCATGCTGCCCCAGTCCGAGCAGGACGCCGAGCAAGGCTGGCGCGCCACCCTGGGCATTTCCGAGCTGCAAAGCGCGTATGACCACAAATATGGCCGTTTCCACACACGCGACGTGCTCGACTTCATGGTGCGCGACCCGAACAACCCGTCGTCCATCCTCGCCTGCCTGACGGGCGCGCGCGAAAATGCCCGCGCCGTGCGGGGCACGTTGACGACGGAAGTGTGGGAAATCCAGAACGCCACCTGGCTCGACATGCAGAAGCGCCTGAAAAGCAATCTGCTGGAAACGGACCCCAGCGCCTTCTTCGAATGGGTCAAATACCGCTCGCATCTGTCGCGCGGCGTCACTTTAGGCACCATGCTCAAGGATGAAGCGATCCACTTCATCCGCCTGGGCACCTTCCTGGAGCGGGCCGACAACACGGCGCGCATCCTCGACGTGAAGTTCCACGGCGCGCGCGACACCTCGAAAGACATCACCCAGCGCGACTTTTACTACTGGGCGGCCCTGCTGCGCTCGGTTTCCGGCTTCGAAATCTACCGCAAGGTCTACCGCGACGTGATCACTCCGGCACGCGTGGCGGAACTGCTGATGTTGCGCGGCGACATGCCCAGGTCTTTACTTGCCTGCATGGATGACGTGGTGGAAAACTTAAAGCATATCCGCAACGATGTGTCGGCCGATACGGAACGGTTTGCAGGGAAACTGCATGCGGAGCTGAAATTCGGCCATATCGACGACATCATGAAGGCGGGTTTGCACGTGACCCTGACGGAGTTTCTGGAAAACATCAACGACCTGGGCAACCGCGTCAGCCGCGATTTCCTCGTTCCCTTGGCGGCCTGATGCAGCTCACCATCCGCCACGAAACCCATTACGCCTACAGTGCGCCGCTGGCCTACACCATCCAGCAGCTGCACCTGACGCCGCGTATCGAGCCGCAGCAGCGGGCACTTTCCTGGCAAATCACCACGCCGGGCCAGTGCCACGCCTATACGGATGCCTACGGCAATCTGTCGCACATGCTGACCATCAATGGCAGCCATCATTCGCTGAGCCTGGTCGCGCACGGCGTGGTGGACACCATTTACCCGTACAAGGGACGCCTGAACCTGATCGATACCTTGTCGCCGCTGTTGTTTACCATGCCGACAGCCCTGACGCAGGCCAACCCCGCCATCCTCGAACTGGCGGCTGCCAGCCTGCCCGACCGGCGCGTGACGGCGGGAACGGGCCATTTGCTGCGCCTGGCCGAGCACATCGTCGGCAAGGTGGCCTATGAAAGCGGCGCCACCATGGTCACCACCACGGCAGGCGACGCGCTGGCCCTGGGGCGCGGCGTGTGCCAGGACCATGCCCATCTGTTCCTGGCCTGCTGCCACGCCTGGGGCATCCCGGCCCGCTATGTCTCCGGCTATATCGATCCGGGCACGACGGGCCATGCGGCCAGTCACGCCTGGGTCGATGCCTGGACGGAAGACACGGATTTCGCGGGCTGGGTCAGCATCGACGTGACCCATGCGCGGCTGATGACGGATGCGTATTGCCGCCTGGCCATCGGGCGCGACTACGATTCAGCCGCCCCCGTGCGCGGCGTGCGCCAGGGTGGCGGCACGGAAACGTTAAGAGTCGATGTGCAGATCGTGCCCGTGTAGTGGCAAGAATGAGGCTGGCCGGACCTTGCCAGCAGGTGGCACGGCTCGGCTGGTGTAGAATGCTTCCCCCTTTGACTTGATTTACGACGATGACTTATTGCATAGGCATGCGCCTCAACGAAGGCCTGGTCTTCCTGTCCGACTCCCGCACCAACGCCGGCGTGGACCAGGTGGGCACCTTCCGCAAGATGAGCGTGTTTGAGAACCCGGGCGACCGCATGCTGGTCCTGATGACGGCTGGAAACTTGTCGATCTCGCAAGCGATCCGCCAGATCGTCTCCGAACACGTGGATGCGGATGGCCGCAGCATCTGGAACGTGGCCAGCATGTACGATGCGGCGCGCATCGTGGGCGACGCCGTGCGCACCGTGCACCAGCGCGAAGCGAAGGCCCTGGCCGAGTGCGGCATCGATTTCAATGTCAGCTTCATTTTAGGCGGCCAGATAGGCGCCGAGCGCTGCCGATTGTTCCAAGTATATTCAGCCGGCAATTTCATCGAATCGCACGATGAAAACACGTATTTCCAGATCGGCGAAGCGAAATATGGCAAGCCCATCATCGACCGGGTCATCAACCCGTTCACGCGCCTGGACGAGGCGGCCAAGTGCGCGCTCATTTCCATGGATTCGACCCTGCGCTCGAACATTTCCGTCGGCTTGCCGCTCGATCTGCTCGTCTACGAGACGGGCAGCCTGGCCGTCACGCGCTTCGTCACCATTGATGAAAAGAACCAGTATTTCCGCATGATCCGCGACACCTGGGGCGAACAATTGAAACATGTGTTCGAAGGCATCGTCGATCCCGTGTGGAATGCGGCGCCGGAGACCACGACGAACGTGCTGTCGTCCGCCAACATGCACAGCAAGCCCGTGCGCGTGGCCATCCCCGAGCACGTGAGCCGCGGCGGCCTGACCGTGGCGCCCCTGCAATCGCTGGCGCAGCAGTTCAGCGACGACAAGCAGCATTGACCGGTGACGCTACCGCTGCGCAAGGCGCTGGACAAATCGCCTTGCGCGTGCTTTTATGGCGATGGGTTGACACTCAATCCAGATTGACCTGAAAGGCAGGTGGCACATGGACTTGATCACTTCCGCTGTGGTGGCGGCCATCGGGCAAGGCGCGCCCGGCCATGCATCCGAAGCCGTCGCCAGCCACTATCAAAGGCTCAAGCAGGCCATCGCCAAGTTCGACAGTGCGTCAGACATCCTGGCCGCCATCGCCGCGCTGGAAGCGGCGCCTGACGATGCCCGGCTGCAACTGGCCCTGTCGACCGCCCTGGCCACGGCAAACGTGCCAGACTACATGGCAACCCTGTTTGCCGCGCAAGGTTTGCTCGATGCGCTGCAGCGGCCCTTGCCCCAGATACACGACGTGGAAGCCGTGCCCGCCCCGGCCGACAAAAGCGCCGTCGTCTCCAATTATGCGGTGGTCAAAGTGTATTTCGCCACGGACCGCCAGCGCGACGTGGGCAAGCCGCCGGCCCGGCGCTTCAGCGGCGAACGCAACGTCATGGGCGGCAATGGCCCGCTCAGCTATGGCAGCTGCGACATCAGCATTCCCCGCGACCACCGCATGGGCCAGCTGGAATCGCCGTCGCTGTGGCGCCTGGAATTTCGCGACGACCCGGCCAAGCACGTGGTGCTGCTGGACGCCACGGTGCAGGACCGCGACAACTTCTTTGCCGCCTTGACAACCCGGATCCGAGCCTCGGCCGGCAAGAGCGCGTTTGTCTTTGTGCACGGCTACAACGTGAGTTTCGAGGATGCGGCGCGGCGCACGGGACAAATGGCCTACGACCTGGGTTTCGACGGCGCGCCCGTGTTCTACAGCTGGCCGTCGCGCGGCGACCTGGCCGCCTACACCATCGATGAAAACAATATCGAATGGAGCACGCCCCACATCACGGCATTTCTGGCCGACTTTCTCGCCAGCACGCAGGCGGCGCAAGTGTATCTGGTGGGACACAGCATGGGCAGCCGGGGGCTGGCGCGGGCCGTGGCCGACTTGCTGGCCGCGCAGCCGCAGCTGGCGCAAAAGATCACGGAGCTCATCTTGTCCGCGCCCGATATCGACGCTGCCATCTTCAAGCACGATATCGCGCCCAAACTGGCCCACGCGCGCAACCCCGTCACACTGTATGCCTCGTCGCAAGACCTGGCCCTGGCCGCCTCGAAAGCCGTGCACGGCTACCCGCGCGCAGGCGACAGCGGCGCCGGCATGCTGATCGTGGCGGGCGTGGAAACCATCGACGCCACCGGGGTCGACACGAGCTTCATGAAGCACTCCTACTTTGCGGAAAAGCGCTCGGCCCTGTCCGACATGTTTTATCTGATACGCGACCAGACGCGCGCCGATCAGCGCTTTCTCGACCCCGTCGATACGCCGGCCGGCCGCTATTGGACGTTCAAAGCATGACACCGTTTCATCCGGTGCGGCACGCATGCTAAGATACGGCCCATAGGGTGGCAACTGGCACGGCGATGACGCCGTCAGCCGATCCCCCGCAAGCAGGCCTATCATGTTGACATCATCTTCTACACCGCACGCCGAATCGCTGATCCGTAACACCAACGCCCGCGTCACCAAGACACGCGTGAAGGTGCTCGACTTTTTAATGGCGCAGAGCCGTTCGCTGACCCACCATGAAATCCAGCAAGCGCTGTCGCAGGACAGCGATATCGATTCCGTCACCCTGTACCGGGTGCTGGAATGGCTGACGGAAAATGAACTCGTGCACCGCATCGCGGGCGCCGACCAGGTGTGGCGCTTCAGCGCGGGCGCCGGCCACCAGGCGCACGAACACGCGCATTTCCAGTGCACCAAGTGCGCCAACGTCACCTGTTTCAATGAAGTCAAGCTGCCCCCGCCCGTGCTCTTGCCGGAAGGTTTCAGCGGCGGCGAAGTCGATTACCTGATCAAGGGCCTGTGCCCGCGCTGCAAGTAAGCGTTGCCAGCAGCATTACCTGATCAATAAGGCCAGGTGATGCTCGTCATAAAACAAGTCGCCCACGCGCATCGAACGCGGTTCCGTGCCATACGCGATAAATCCCAGCGATTCATACAGTTGCCGTGCGGCATTGTTTTCCGCATTCACGCTCAAGTGCACCTGCATGATGGCAGGGTCCGTCTCGGCCTGTTCGATGCAGGCGTTGACGAGCCGCCGCGCCACGCCACGGCCCCGTTGCGTCACATCGACAAACACGCCCCATAGCAGGGCCTTGTGCGACAACTGGCGCAGCGATTCGCGCCGCAAGCCGGCAAAACCCACGAGACGATCACCATCGAAGGCGCCAAAGCCGCGCTGCATGGAACCGCCGGCGATGCGCTGCACGTGTTCCTCGGGCGTGCGCGCCAGTTCATCCTCGCGCGACGAGGAAAACGCGCTGGGAGAATCCAGGATGGCGCGCAGGCGCAGCGCGCAAAAGGCGGTGGTGTCGGCTGGCGTCAGCAGGCGGATGACGATATCGGGTGCGGGCATAGGAGGACTCGGGAGTTTTTTTCCATTATACCCACGCCCTTCCCTTACGCACGTACGCGCCGCAAGCCATGCAATGTCCAGCCGTACAGGGCCGCCATCAGCAATACCATGGCCCCACCCAGTGCTGCCATCCAGCTTTCCGGCAGCGAGCAGGCCGGGTCCAGCTTGCCGGCGGCCATGCAGGCGGCCATGGCCACGCAAATGGCGACGATGGGCCAGCCCAGACGGCGACGGAAGGCCCGCACGATGTCAGTCTTGCCGGTGCGCATGACTTTCGCCGTGACCCAGCCATCGAAGGTATCCGTCACGCCCATGCCGACGGCAAACACCGTACCCGTGAGCAAGGCCGGCCCCATGCCGCCCAGGGCCACGGCCGCGTAGCCCCAGGCCGCCGCCTGCAGGGCCGTGTCGAACACCAGCGCGAACAGCATGCCGACGAGGATGGCGCCGAGCGGCCCGGAAGCGCCCCGCAGCCAGCGAGGCAGCAACCGGCTGCGCACCTCGGCCAGTTGCGCGCCGGCCAGCAAGCTGCGCGCATTCATGGCGGCAATTATCAACAGCAAGGCGATGGGCAGCCACTCCAGCCAGCCGAACAGATTTGGCGAGGGCGTAAATTGCTGCGATGCCACGGCGGCCACGGCCAAGATGGCCAGCACGCAGACGCCATGCCCCAGTGCAAACAGCGCGCCCATCCAAGGTGTCCAGCGCGCATGGGTGGCCTGGCTGCGCAAAGTGAGACCGTCGACGGCGGCCAGGTGGTCCGGCTCCAGGCCATGCCGCATGCCGAGCAGGAAAATCAGCGCCAGGGCGGGCAAGCCCGCTTCAACGCTCATGCCGCCACCTTGGCCAGACTGTCCAGGACGCAGCGGTCCAGGCCACGGATCAGCATTTCCTGCGGCAAGTCGCGGCCGATGAAGATGATCTTGCTGGCGCGCGTTTCCTCATCGCGCCACGGCGCACCGAGTTCCGAGCCCATCAGCATGTGCACGCCCTGGAACACGGCGCGGCATGGCAGATCGGCAACGTACAAAATGCCCTTGTAGCGCATCAGCTGGCTGCCGAACAGCTGCACCACGGCATCGAGAAAGTTTTCCACCTGCAGCAAATCGAGGGCCTGGGACTGGTGGTAGACGAACGATTGCACGCCGTCCCCATGGCGGTGGCCCAGTTCTCCGAGGAAATCCGGCTCCAGTTCGACGATGGCGTTCAAATTGAAACCGCGTATATTCAGGATGTCGCGCAGCGGCACGTTGCCGAAGCGCACTTTCTGTATGCCGGCGCGGCCATTGATGGCGACCAGGCGCTGGCGCAGCGCGGCCAGCGCGTCCTTGCTGACCAGGTCCGTCTTCGACAGCAGGATGCGATCGGCAAAGCCCACCTGCTCCTGCGCTTCCCTGTGCGCCGTCAATTGCTGCTGCGCATGGCGCGCATCGACCACGGTTAATATCGCGTCGAGCATGTAAAACTCGCTGATTGACGGCTCCGCAAAAAAGGTTTGCGCCACGGGGCCCGGTGCGGCCAGGCCCGTCGTTTCGATGATCACGTGGTCGAAGGCGATCGTGCCCGCTGCGCGTTTCGCGTGCAGTTCACCGAGGATGCGGATCAGGTCGCCCCGCACGCTGCAGCAGATGCAGCCATTGTTCATTTCCACGATCTGCTCGTCGCTATCCTGCACCAGCAAGCCATGGTCGATGCTTTCGGCGGCGAATTCGTTTTCGATCACGGCAATGCGCACGCCGTGATCGCCCTGCAATATGCGCTTGAGCAAGGTGGTTTTCCCGCTGCCGAGAAAACCCGTGATGATGGTGACGGGGATCAGTTCTGTCATGGTGTATTCCTGTTCAAGGTTAGTCTTCCAGTTCTTCCATGCGTTGCCATTGGGGAAACGGATCGGGCAGCTTGCGCCAGGCGGCCATGCCCTGGCGCGTTTCCGTATAGTTCAATTGACATTTTTTCAAGTCCGCCTCGATGGCGGCCTGGTCCATGTTCTGGCCAATGAAGACGAGCTCCTGGTAGCGGTCGCCATACGTTTCGCTCCAGCCCGCTTTGACTTCCGCCAGCGAGGCGGCATCCGTGGGCCAGCGTTCCTTCGGCACGGACGCCCACCACAGGCCTACGGGTTCGATATTCATCAGCTTGCCCGCGCCGGACAGGCTGGCCACCCATTCGGGGCGGCTGGCCAGCCAAAAGTATCCCTTGCTGCGCACCACTCCCGGAATCGGCTGCGAAATATACTCATGCAGGCGCTGCGCGTGGAACGGCTCTTTCGCCCGGTAGACGAAGCTGGCGATGCCATACGTTTCCGTCTCCGGCGTGTGCACGCCAGCCAGCTCCTGGGCCCAGCCCGGCATGCTGGCCGCCTGCTCCAGGTCGAACAAGTTCGTGCCCAGGATGGCATCGAGCGGCACGATGGACTGGTTGGTTTCGATGATGCGCGCGCCGGGATTCAGGGCTTTTAAAATGGCCAGCACGCGCAGGCGCTCGGCCGCCGCCACCATGTCGACCTTGTTGAGGACGATGACATTGGCGAATTCGATCTGTTCCGTGAGCAAGTTGGCCAGCTGCCGGTCGTCGCCCTCACCCGCCGTTTCTCCCCGCTGCTCCAGGCTGTCTTCGCTATGAAAGTCCATCAGCAGGTTGGCGCAGTCGACCACGGTGACCATGCAGTCGATGCGCGCCACGTCGTTCAGGCTGTCGCCGTGCTCATCCTCGAAGTCGAAGGTGGCGGCCACGGGCATCGGCTCGCCCACGCCCGTCGATTCGATCAGCAGATAATCGAAGCGGTCTTCGGCTGCCAGGCGCCGCACTTCCAGCAACAAATCGTCGCGCAAGGTGCAGCAGATGCAACCGTTCGACATTTCCACGAGTTTTTCTTCCGTGCGCGACAGTGCCGCGCCAGCCGCCGCGGCACTGTCCTTGACGAGCGAGGCGTCGATATTGACTTCGCTCATGTCGTTGACGATGACGGCCACGCGCTTGCCCTCGCGGTTGCGCAGTATGTGGTTGAGCAAGGTGGTCTTGCCGGCGCCGAGAAAGCCGGACAGGACGGTGACGGGGAGTTTGCGCTGGGGCATGGGGATTCCTTAGGCTGGCTGAGTTGCAGGGTTGGCGATGGTCTCGTTAATGCAAATGAATTGCGTTTTAGAATTATAATGCAATCGACTTGCATTTGTGCGCTGATCGTTGCCTGCCACCGTGAAAAAGAGGAATCCATGCGCTACCAGCAGGATCAGGATCCCAGCCCTCGACGTGCTAGAGTGCGATCTCGTCGGCGACGCCATCGAAGTAAGCGCATGGCGGCTGAACTGTTGTCGACAGCCCCTGGATGATGCGATGAAGACTGGTTCTGCCCCTCGTGCAGACATACAGCAGTGCTTCTCAGCCGCGCGGCCGCGCGAGCATCACATCGGCTGGCTTCGATTTTATTAGCCCTTAGCAAGCCGCTCTTAAATATTTTATTCTCGCCTAGCCCAATGAAAAAAATACTGATAATAAGCCTGCTCGCTCTCGTCTCCATATATGCTTTTAAGCAAATGATTTACAACCCGCATATATGGAAACAAACCATTAACAGCCCTGAGCATAAATTGCAAATTGGGAGTTTTATTTTCAACAAAAGAACAGGGGTTAATGGTGGAAGCCAAAGCATTCAAACGGATTATTACATTTGCAAAGTAATAGAGATCAATGGCGATCATGTTCGGCTTTCTGTTGTCAGGCAATTGTCGAAAAATAACACAATTTCACAATCCGACTTCTCGACCACAAAAGAGAATTTTAAATATTTAAAAAAACATATCAATAAAATTACAGTTACAGGAATATTGACAAAAGACTTATTCGTGGGAAATTATGAGCCATATACCATGAATGATTATTTGCTAAAGAAGTATCCTTCATTGGAAAAATCAAGGTATTACTTCGAAGATATCGCTGAAGATATGAAAAATTTGCCGTTACCGACAGACAATAACAAACTACAGGATTATTTTAGTGCAATCTATTCCAAAAAAGAAATTATTGAAAATGGAAAGCTTGTTCTCTGGGTTTTAAATAATAGCAACAATCCTGAATTGGCCAAAAATTCATCAGAAAATATAGATTTGATACAAAATTAGATTTTTGGCGCGCTTGATAAATTGTGCTTGCATGGCGCGTGAAGATACTCCATCTTGCCACAGTTCAATTTTCACAATCACCAAGGAATCGATGTTCTTACGTAACTCCACAAGGCTTCTTGCCTTACTTGTTTTGATGATGGGCAGTGCCATTGCGGCAGACATAAAAAAGCCGATCAAGCACTATCTCTACTTCAATCACCGCGAACTGAACGGGGAAAACATCACCTCGGATAAAGCGTTAAGCGATCCCCGCTTCAGTGGCGCGCAAATCGTGTACACATGGCGCAGCCTGGAGCCGGAGCAGGACCGTTATGATTTTTCGGCGATCCGCCACGACATCGCCTATCTCGATTCAATCGGGAAAAAACTGTGGATACAACTGCAGGAAAAGTCCTTTACGCCACGCCATAATGTGCCGGCCTATTTGCTCAGCGATCCTCGCTACCAGGGCGGCATCATCAAGCAAAGCATGCTTTCCGCACCAGAACGCGACCCGAACAAAGCGGTGACGGATGATGAATACGGCTGGTCGCCGAAAATGTGGGAAGTACCGGTACGCGAGCGTTATCAACGCCTGATCCAGGCGCTGGGCAAGGAATTTGACGGGAAAATCGAGGGTATTAATTTCAGCGAAAGCTCGATCGACATCGGCGTCGAGGATAGCAAGGGAAATACGATTTTCCCCGATGATTTCAAGCCGCAACAGTATGTCGATGCCATCAAGGAAAACATGCGGGTGCTGGCCGGCGCCTTTCCCCATACCACCACCATGGTGTATTTGAATTTTTTGCCCGGTGAATGGCTGCCGTGGACCGACAAGGGTTATATGCGTAGCCTGTTTGCGCAAGCGCAAACGCTGCAGATGGGCGTGGGCGGTCCCGACCTGATGCCATATCGGAAAAGCCATATGGGTCAGAGTTACGGCTTTATCAAGAACTACCCTGCGAACCTGGTGAAGGGCATGGCAGTACAAGATGGCAACCTGCGTCAGATCAATCCCCGTACCAAGAAAAAAAATTCAGTCGAAGATTTGCTCGATTTTGCCCGCAATTACCTGGGCCTGGACTATATTTTCTGGGTAGAAGACGAGCCTTACTTTAGTAATGAAGTGCTGAAAAGACTGCCCGTGCATTGACAGGCAGTCGCGCCATCGCGCGGCAGCGTGCATCCATGCGCCCTGCACGGCTGTCATCGCCGCGTCATATGGCGGCGTTACAGTCGCGTCCTTTGAATCTTTCCGAGGGCGGCAATGAAAACAAATTGGATCATGCTGGCGGCGCTGGCAAGTGCAGGTTTAATAACTGGCTGCAACGGCGGCTCGACGACGGCGCAGGTCATTCCAGAAGGCACGACGGTCAGCGTGGCCTTGCTGGAAACCACCGATATCCACTCGAACGTCCTGAGTTACAACTATTACGCGCTGGCGGAAGACACCAGCCTGGGCCTGGAGCGCACGTCGACCCTGATCCAGGCGGCGCGCGCGGAAAACCCGAACAACGTGCTGCTCGACGATGGCGACGTCATCCAGGGCACCCTGCTGGCCGATTTACAAGCCGTAGCCGCGCCCGTGCCCTGCTCCGGCACGCTGGCCGTACACAAGGCCATGAACGCACTGAAATATGATGCGGGCGGCATGGGCAACCATGAATTCAACTATGGCTTGCCTTACCTGAGCCAGATCACCAACACGGATTTCGGCATACCGGGCGTGGCCAAGCCGACGGCTACCTGCGGCGCGCCCGCCTTCCCTTCCGTGCTGAGCAATGTAGTCGGCGTGGCCAGCGGCAAGCCCATTTTCCAGCCCTACACCCTGCTGCCCCGCGATTTCGCCGCCACGGCACCCGATGGCAGCAAGCTGACTGTGAAGATCAATGTGGGCGTGCTGAGCTTTGTGCCGCCGCAAATCCTCGAATGGGATCAGAAAGTGCTCGCTGGTAAAGTTAGCGTGACGGGCGTGCAGGAAGCGGCGAAACAGTATGTGCCGGAATTGCGCAACAAGGGCGCCGACCTCGTCGTGGCCCTGTCGCATGGCGGCCTGGACACCAGCGCCTACAGCCCGAAGATGGAAAACGGCAGCTATCACTTGACCAGCACGGGCATCGACGCACTGATGATCGGCCATTCCCACTTGATCTTCCCGAAAGGCAAGGAAGAAGGCGCGGCCGCGCTGGACGCCTCGTTTGCCGCCTTCCCCGCCAGCGCGAAGATCGACGCCGTCAACGGCTTCGTGAACGGCGTACCGACCGTCATGGCGCAAAGCTGGGGCCGCCGCCTGGGCATCATCAAGCTGACGATGGTGTATCAGGCCGGAAAATGGGTGGTGCAGCCGGCCAAGACGACGGTGGAATCGCGTGGCTTCAAGTACACGGATGGCAAGACCCTGGTGAAAGCCGACCCGGCCATTGCGCCGCTGGTGGCCACCGAGCACGCAGCCACCATCGCTTACGCCAAGCAGCCGCTGGGCATCAGCACGGATTTCGAAATGTCCGCCTACTTCGCGCTGGTGGGCGATGTCAGCGCCATCCAGCTGGTGAACCAGGCGCAGCTCGACTACGTGAAGAATTTCATCGCCACCAGCACGGATGCGACCTTGTCCAGCTACAAGAATATCCCCGTCATCTCGTGCAGCGCGCCATTCAAGGCGGGCCGCAACGGGCCATCGGACTTCACGGATGTGGCCGCAGGTGCGACGCCGGCCGCGCCAATCGGCTTGCAAGTGCGCAATCCGGGCGACCTGTATTTATATAGCAACAACAACCTGCAAGCCGTGAAAATCAAGGGATCGGACTTGAAGGCCTGGCTGGAAACATCGGCCAAGCAATTTGGCCAGATCGACCCGGCCAGTACTGCCGAGCAAGACCTGGTGCCGTCGTATGGCACGATTTATAACTACGACGTGTTCTATGCAGAAAACAATGCGCTCACGTACCAGATCGACGTGACGAAAAAGCCAGGCAGCCGCATCGTCAACCTCACGTACAAGGGCGCGGCGGTCGCCGATGGCGATGATTTCATCGTCGCCACCAACGACTACCGCGCCGGTGGTGGCGGCGCCGTGCCTGGCATCGATGGCAGCAAGACCATCATCAAGTCGCCCGATGCGAACCAGGCCGTGGTCAGCAATTACCTGGCCTCGCTGAGCACCAAGGGCGGCAAGGTGACCCTGGCGGCGAATGGCAGCGCGCGCAGCTGGAGCTTCGTCAAGACGGCCACGGCCGGTCCCGTGATCCTGCGCTCGGCACCCGGTCACCTGGTGCTGGCGCAAGGCAGCGGCATCGCCAACGTGGCGGCCGAAGGCGGCCTCGACGCCAGCGGTTTCGCCAAGTACCGCATCGACCTGAGCAAATAAGGTCCATGGGCCGGAACTGCTGCAGTTCCGGCCCCTCATTCTGCAAGGTGATCCAGATGAAACACGCACTTTCCCTCCCCGCCGTCGTGCTGGCCTCCGTCCTGGCCGCCTGCCAGGCATCGCCGCCGCCTACGTCAGCGGAAATCGAAGCCGTCGCCATGCACGCGCGCCAGGCGGGCGACCAGCAGGCCGAGCGCAAGGTCCGCAGCTGGGCCGGCAAGGACATGCCCGTCGCCGAGCGCGAACTGGCGCTGATTTACCAGGCCCGTCCGGAGCGCCGCTCCGAAGCGCTGAGTCTGTTCGAACAGGCGGCCCGCGCCGGCGACACGGAAGCGGCCTTCGAACTGGGACAAATGCTGCGCGCGGCCACGCCGGCCCAAGCCTGGCTGTGGTACCGGCAAGCGGCGCAGCAAGGGCACGCCAAGGCGGCCTTGATGCTGGGCTTGCTGGCGGCGAATGGCGAAGGCGTGCCGCAAGATGCCGTAATAGCCGCGCGCTGGCTGGAAAAATCGAGCGAACTGGGCAATCCACATGCCATGTTCCTGCTGTACAACGCCTACCGCGAAGGCCGCGGTGTACCGCGCGACCTGGTCAAGGGCCATGCACTGCTGGAAGAAGCGGCCCATCACGAATACCCGCCCGCCATCCAGGAGCTGGCCATGACGGTGCAGGCCGATGACGCCTTGCGCGCTGGCCACCTGATGAAGGAAGCGACGGAACACCGGCACAATAACTGGAACAGGTTTTAAGCCAAGTCGCTGGCGCGCCAGAAAATAACGCTGCGCTTTGCGCCAAATCAATCGTGTTGGACTGGACATTGCTGAGGGGCTATGATGGTCTAGCTGCTTCCGTGGAGGCGGCGGGGCTGTTGCTGGCCCCGATTGGCATACTGTATTTGCTTTTTAGAAATTTGTTACTCTGGACCAGCCTCGGTGAGCGTGTCGCAATGCTCAGCCCAGCCAGTGTTTGGGTAGGCCCTGGCTCGTCCGTTGACCTCCCTATAAGAAAGAGTCCAATGAAAAAGCTGACCACCGCCTTTGGCGCACCTGTCGTCGACAACCAGAACATCCAGACGGCCGGCCCCCGTGGCCCTGCCCTGCTGCAAGATGTGTGGTTCCTGGAAAAGCTGGCCCACTTCGACCGCGAAGTCATTCCCGAGCGCCGCATGCATGCCAAGGGTTCCGGCGCGCATGGCACGTTTACCGTCACGCACGACATCACGCACTACACGCGGGCGAAAATCTTTGGCGCCGTGGGCAAGCAAACGCCCATGTTCGCGCGCTTTTCCACGGTGGCCGGCGAACGTGGCGCGGCGGACGCGGAACGCGATATCCGCGGCTTCGCCCTGAAGTTCTACACGGAAGAAGGCAACTGGGATTTGGTCGGCAACAACACGCCCGTGTTCTTCATGCGCGACCCGCTGAAATTCCCCGATTTGAATCACGCGATCAAGCGCGACCCGCGCACGGGCTTGCGCAGCGCCAACAGCAACTGGGACTTCTGGACCTCGCTGCCGGAAGCGCTGCACCAGGTGACGGTGGTGATGAGCGACCGGGGCTTGCCGCGCAGCTTCCGCCACATGCACGGCTTCGGCAGCCATACCTTCAGCTTCCTGAACGCGCAAAACGAGCGTTTCTGGGTCAAGTTCACCTTCAAAACCCAGCAAGGAATTGAAAACCTGACGGATGCCGAAGCCGAGGCGCTGGTGGGCAAGGACCGTGAAAGCTCGCACCGCGACCTATACGAAAGCATCGAAAACAAGGATTTCCCCCGCTGGACGCTGTACGTGCAGATCATGCCGGAAAAAGAGGCAGGCACGTATCACCTGAACCCCTTCGATCTGTCGAAAGTGTGGCCGCACGGCGACTATCCGCTGATCGAGGTGGGCGTACTGGAACTGAACCGCAATGCCGACAACCACTTTGCCGAAGTGGAACAGGCGGCCTTCAACCCGGCCAACGTAGTGCCGGGCATCAGTTTTTCGCCGGACAAGATGCTGCAAGGCCGCTTGTTCTCGTATGGCGACGCGCAGCGCTATCGCCTCGGTGTCAACCACAGCCATATCCCCGTCAACGCGCCGAAATGCCCGTTCCACAGCTACCACCGCGACGGCCAGATGCGCGTCGACGGCAACCAGGGCGGCACCCTGGGCTATGAACCGAACAGCGAGCAGGAATGGGCCGAGCAGCCCGACTTCCGCGAGCCGCCATTGAGTCTCGAAGGCGCGGCCGACCACTGGAACCACAGGGTCGACGAGGATTACTATTCGCAGCCACGGGCCCTGTTCCGCCTGATGACTGCGGCACAGCAGCAAGCCTTGTTCGACAATACGGCGCGTGCCATCTCGGGTGCCTCGGAGCAAGTCAAGCAACGCCACATCGGCAACTGCACCCTGTGCGACCCCGCGTATGGCGCGGGCGTGGCCGAAGCGATAGCCCGCCTGAGCAAATAGGCTCAGCGCACGCATGGCAAGGAAGGCCCGCAAGCGGGCTTTTCTTGCCTGCCATATACGTCACTACGCCCTACCAGCGCTGGATATCGATCTGGCCTGTGATGCTCGTTTCCACCGGGTAACCATCGACCTGCGACGGCACGCGGCGCTTGACGGACGCATCGCGCAAATACACGACAAGGGCTTCGCCGCCGATGGCAGTCTGCCCCAGGCTGACGCCTTCGACCCCATCGATCGCCATCAGGGCCCGCTCGTTGCGCCGCTTTGCCGCTTCCAGCCGGCCGGGCGGCGGCGCGGCATGCGCGAAGCCCGCCACCGCGAGGCTACTCGCCTCGTCCGGCACATACGGCATGGCCGCATCCTCGAAGACGGCGTAAGCCGCTGTTACAAATTTACTGTTTGACATGACACATCCTCCTGATGCTGCCCACGGCACGCGTGGAACAAGGAGGCACGGCAGCGCCTCTTGCCCGCCAGGCCATGCATGGCAGCTACACCTGACCATATCATCATCGTGCAAAAGGTGGCGCAGTGCAAGGAAGCATCACGCCGCCGCGCCGTTTTCTGTGACCATGCTCAAGTATATAAATTGATATCGAGCGCCACCACCACCCTGCGCATCTGATTGGCAAACGTGATATTGCCGCCGCCGGCAAACAGCAGACCGACGGGATTGCGCTGCTGGTTCCAGGTCCAGATGGACGAGCCGGAGTCGCCGCCCGCGCTGAATGCCCCGCTGACGCCCGTAATGGCGATCTGATCCTGGAACAGCGCGATCCTGCCGCCGCCATAATTGACGTTGATGGTAGCGCCCAGGCCCGTGATGCGGCCCTGCGTCAATTGCGTCGTGCGTCCGGATTTGCCGACCAGCATGCCCAGCGCGGGCGCTGCCAGCGCGTTGCTGATGCGGAAATAGGCCGGCACGCCACCGCTCAGGTAGACCAGTTCGCGACGCACGCGGTCTGGCCAGGCCCAGCCGGTGGCGCAATCGACAAAATTGACGCCGCCACTGAAATTGATGGGCACGAAGCGTTCGAGTACGGCCACCTGGTCTTGCGGGCAACGCCCGCCATCGATGGGGCCCGGCTGCACGATGCAGTCGTTGAACGCGCCGCCGTTGGAATTGGCCAGCACGTGATTATTGCTCAGAATCATCAAACGGCTGTTGCGCGGCGCGCTGCGCCCCACGGCCAGGCAGCCGATGGTGCCAGCCGTGATGCGGAAATGCCCGACCGACACGCCGCCCGGCGCCGGACGCAAGCGGAAACGGTGCGGTTGCGCGTCGATCACGCCCGTGACGACAATATTCACGGGCACCCTGTCGCTGGCCACGGCACGCACGCCCATGGCCCCCACGATGGCGGCCTTGGCACGGTCGACGGACGTCGGTTCGGCCACGTACAGGGTCAGGGCCGGCAAGCCCGGTTCGCCGGACGAGCTGTCGCTGGCGCCCTCGCCCAGGCCGATGGACACGCCCTGGATATTGCCGCCGTCGCTGAAGGCGTCGGCGGCACGCACGCCGCCCGCCTGGGAAATGGACTGGCGCATGCCGTCTTCGATACTGCGCTTGATTTCCAGCAATTCCATGCTGACGCCGCTCAGGGCGTCGGGCACGTCCGAGACGGACGCGCTCTCGATCGTATTGTCGTCCTCGCCGGGGGTGGAAAATTGGCCGATGGCCTCTTCATCGTCCGCGCTTTGCCCCTGGCCACTGCTGCCGGGTGGGGCGCTGAAACCGCTATCATTGCCGATCATCATGTTCTCCTCGTGGGTTGCTCTGGATATCCAGTGTGGACGGGCCGCGCCGGCCGGTATTGATCTGGATTGAATTGCGCAGGCGCGTGACCGCCCTGCGCCAACGGGGCCAAGCGGGCAAAAATAGTTCCCTCGTCAAGGTTGAGCGAGATCAGGCGTGCGGGCAGAGGCGCCGCCGTATACTGGGCCAACAGGCTGGAACCGGGCCTGCTCCACGGCAGCAAGGTTAGCAACAACAGCAACGCCAGCAACGGCATGGATGGGGAAACAATGACGAGCCCTGGTACGACACGCCACGACGATGCGCCTGCGGGCGAGCAAGCAGGCCAGCATGCCGGTTTTGTGCAAGGCATGGCGGCCTGGGCGGAAAAACACCGCATCAGCCCCTGGCGCGGCAGTTTTGCCGACTTTATCGAGCAAATCCTGCCCGGCCGCGCGGCCCTGCTGACGCGCAGCGCGCACCAGTACTTGTGGGACATGATGCGCTGGAACGGCCAGACCGATGAGAGCGGGCGCTTCCGCTGCCGCCTGTTCGACGACGAGTTGTTCGGCATCGACGAGGCGATCGACCGCGTAGCCGCCTACTTCAAGGCGGCTGCCGCCGGCTCCGAAGTGGGCCGGCGCATGCTGCTGCTGCTGGGCCCGCCGTCGGGCGGCAAGTCGACCCTGGTGATCCTGCTCAAACGGGGGCTGGAAGAATACAGCCACAGCAGCGAAGGCGCGCTGTACGGCATCGCCGGCTGCCCCGTGCACGAATCACCGCTGCACCTGGTGCCGCACAGCATGCGCGCCGACTTTCGCGCCAGCTATGATGCCGAGCTGCATGGCGAACTGTGTCCCCATTGCCGCGCCCGCCTGGAAGAACAGTACGCGGGCGACTTCCTGCGCATGCCCGTCGAACGCATCCACCTGTCCGAGGCGGGGCGCTGCGGCATCGGCACGTATGCGCCGCACGACCCTACCACGGCCGACCTGGCCGACCTGGTCGGTTCCGTCGACCTGTCGAAAGTGGCGCAGTACGGCGACGAAGGCGATCCGCGCGCCTGGTCGTGGTCCGGCGCCGTGTATGCGGCCAGCCGCGGCATGCTGGAAATGATCGAAATCCTCAAGGTCAAGAGGGAATTCCTCTATTTACTACTCACCCTGACGCAGGAAAAGAATGTCAAGGTGTCGCGCTTTCCCCTGATTTACCTCGACGAAACCATCCTCGCACACACGAACCTGGCCGAATTTCGCAAATTCCTGCAAGAAAGCGAAAACGAGGCGCTGCTCGACCGCATGGTCATCGTGCAAGTGCCGTATACGCTCAATTACCGCGAAGAAGCGCGCATTTACCGCAAGCTGATCCTGGCGGCCGCGCCTGCCTTCCGCGACGTGCACCTCGATCCGCACGTGCTGCATGCGGCGGCCGTGTTCGCCATCCTCAGCCGCCTGCCAGAAGGCGAGGCCAAGGAAGCCGAGCTGGTCAAGAAACTGCGCGTGTATGCGGACGAAGACGTCGACGACTTGCAGCATGCCGACATCCGCCGCTTGCGCGAGCGCGACAAGGCGCCCGACGAAGGCTTGTCGGGCGTGTCGCCCCGTTTCGTCATCAATGCCCTGTCGCACGCCATCATTTCCGCTCAGCGCAACAGCCTCTCCACCATGGATGTGCTGCTGGCCCTGAAGGATGGCATCGAAAGCGATGCGCGCATCGAACCGCGGCGCAAGCGCCAGTGGGTCGATTACCTGGTGCTCACGCGCAAGGATTTCTATAACCGCTGGGTCAAGGCCGACGTGCACAAGGCCCTGTTCGTGTCGTTCGAGCAAGAAGCGCAGGACTTGCTGAGCAAGTATCTCGATGAAGTCGAAGCCATGCTCGACAACCGCCAGATCCGCGACCCCATGACCAGCGAAGAGCGCCGCCCCGACGAGCGCTTCCTGCGCGCCGTGGAAGAAAAAATCCATATCAGCGACTCGGGCAAGCAGTCGTTCCGACAAGAAGTGGTGCGCAAGGCCATGGGCGCCTTCAAGCGGGGCGAGCCCTTTGGCCTGGGCAGCCACGCGCAATTGCACGATGCCATCCAGCAATATCTGTTCGAGCAGCGGCGCGACGTGCTGCGCCTGGTCGGTTCGGCCAAGCGCCCAGACGATGACGTGCGGGCCAGGATCTCTGCCGTCGAGCAGCGCCTGGTGGACGAATACGGCTATGACGCCCATAGCGCGCGCGAAGCACTCAACTACGTGACCACCTTGCTGGCGCAGGAATAGCCATGTCCGCCACGACTTCGCCAGTTTCCACCTCCCCTGCCCTGGCCCGGCCCTGGTACGGCTTGTTCTCGCGCGGCGCGCGCGACTGGCTGCGCCACAACCAGAAAGTACGCGAAGCCGTGCAGGCGCACTTGCCCGAGCTGATCGCCACGCCTGACTTGATCGGCGGACCGCAGCAGCGCACGGTACAAGTGCCCATGCGCCTGCTCGAACATGCGCATTTCCGCCTGGCGCCCGCGCGCAACAGCGTGGGCGCGGGCCAGGGTGAAGGCCAGCCCGGCGATCTCCTGCGCGCGGCACGCCCTGCCGCCACAGGCGAGGCTGGTGCGCCAGGCGGCGATGGCGAGGGGACGGTGCGCCTGTTGCTGGAGTTTCCCATCGACGATATCTTCGACTGGCTATGGGAAGCCTTCGAGCTACCGCACCTGAAACCGCGCCACCTGGGCGCGATCGACGACGTGCGGCTGGTACGTAGTGGCCTGGACCGGCATGGCGCCCGCTCGCGCCTGGACCGGCGCCGCACCGTCAAGGAAGCGATCAAGCGGCGCGCCCTGCAAGCGCAGCCTGTGCCCTTCACCAATGATGACTTGCGCTACCGCCAGGTGCTGGCACAGCCCCGGCCCAGCACGAATGCCGTCGTGTTTTTCGTGCTGGACGTGTCGGCCAGCATGGCGCAAGCCGAACGCAAGTTGGCCAAATCCTTCTTTTTCTTTGCCTTGCAGGGCTTGCGACGCAGGTATGCGCGCGTGGAAACGCGCTTCATCGCCCATACGACGCGGGCCTGGGAATTTTCCGAAGCCGAATTCTTCCAGGTCAATGGGATGGGCGGCACCATGGCGTCCACCGCCTTTCGCCTGAGCCGCGAACTGCTGCAGGAACACTACGCACCGGGGCGCTATAACGCCTATCTGTTCTATGCCTCCGATGGCGAAAATTTCAGCGAAGACCGGGGCGCAGCCGGCCTGGCCTTGCGCGAACTGGCCGCCTTGCTCAGCTATATGGGCTATGTGGAAACCTTGCCCGGCGTGCCGCGCAGCCTGGAAACGGAAATGCACAGCCTGTGCGCCGAGCAGGAACGGCAGGGCTTGCCCTTGCACAGCAGCATCCTCAGCAAGCCTGACGATGTGTGGGCGGCCATCCGCACCTTTTTCCAGCACGAGGCGGCCGACACGGAGGAAGCGTCATGACACGGCCTGACGCCCGGAACCACGGCGACGCGCCAGACCAGGCCGACAAGGCCGACAGAGTCGACACCATGGGCCTGGACGGCTACGCGGCGCGCATCGAAGCACTGGCGCGCGAGCTGGGCCTGGCATTTGCGCCCGTCGAGTTCGAGCTGGTGCCGGACAGTTTCATGGCCGAGATCGCCATCTATGGCTTGCCCGTGCGCATGCGTCACTGGTCGTTCGGCGTGCGCTACATTCACCAGCTCGTGCATCAGAAGATGGGCAATTCGCATATTTTCGAAGTCATGTTTCCCGGCGACCCTTGCCATGCCTACATGGCGGAACACAATTCCGTGGCCGAAAACACCCTCGTCACAGCGCATGTGCTCGGTCACGCTGATTTTGCCAGCCGCAATGCCCTGTTCCTGCGCTTCGGCGCCATGGCGGGCCAGCACATCCTGCAACAAAGCGCGGCGCGGGCGCAGCGTCTGGAAATGGCGCTACAACGGCACGGGCAGGAGCAGGTGGAAGCCGTGCTCGACGCGGCACTGGCGCTGGAACAGCATGTGGACATCCATGCCGAGCTGCACCGCCCACCCTATGCCGCGGCATCGGGGCCAGCCGGCGTCGCGGGCACGCCAGGCAAAGCCGCCGCAGACGACCCGTTTGACCGGCGCTACCGGCGCTTGCCCGGTGAGGCAGCCACGCTGGCGGCACGCGAGGCGGCCAGGGCGCGGCTGGCGCAGCGCCCGCTCCTGCCGCCGCAAGCCGAGTACGATTTATTATGGTTCATCGCACAGCATGGGCCGGAGCTGGCCGACTGGGAACGCGACATTTTTTTGGCCGTGCGCGAAGAGTCGTTTTACTTCTATCCCGTGTACGCCTGCCAGATCATGAACGAAGGCTGGGCCTCGTACTGGCATGCGCGGCTGCTGCGCGAAGCCGACTTCCTGCCCCCCGCATTGTATCTGTCCGCCATCAAGTCGCATTCGGACGTGGTGCGCCCTTACGCGGGCGAGCACCAGCAGGCGCTGGCCGTCAATCCCTATCACCTGGGCTTTTGCATGTGGGAACACATCATTGAGCGCGAAGGACTGGCGCGGGCGCGCCAGATTTGCCGCGACGACGATGACTGCAGTTTCATCCGCAACTACCTGGACGGGGAACTGGCTGACCGCCTGGGCCTGTTCGTGCATGAAAGCCGCCGCGACGGCGAAACGCGCCTGGCCAGCCGCGACTTGCGGGCCATCCGCGAAGCCATCCTGGCACCCAAATATAATTATGGCGCGCCGTGCATCGCCGTCACCCTGCTCAACGACGACGGCAGCCTGGTGCTGCGCCACGATCACGAGCGCGATGGGCGCGGCCTCGATCTGGAGCGGGCGGAACAGGTGCTGGCGTATATCGCCCGCATCTGGCGCCGCCCCGTCACCCTGCATACGGCCGATTTCCGCGGCACGCCCCGCGTCCTGCACAGCAAGACCGACGGCGTGCCCGAGCCGCCCAAGCCGCCAACACCGGCAGCACCGGCAGCTACGCCCGTGCAACACTAGGGGGCTGGCAATCGCGCGGGTGTGGCATTGTATTGGACGTATAGTAAGCGGGCCACAATGCGGGCCGCCTGCGCGCACACGTCAGGTGCGGCCAGCTCGTACCTCATGCCAGGCCCGCCTGCTCCACATACCAGGCGATGGTGTGCCGCAAGCCTTGCGCCAGATCGTGCGTGGGCACGTAGCCGAGCAAGCGGGTCGCCTTGGCGATGTCCGCCTGCGAATGGCGCACGTCGCCGGCGCGAAATTCGCCATATTCGGGTGCCAGCGGCACGTGCTGCGGGAGGGTGGCCAGCAACATCTGCTGCATGCTGGCGTGCAGCTGCGTCAGACTGGTGCGGGCGTTGACGGCCACGTTGTAGACCTGGTTGACGGCTGCCGGGTCGGTACCGGTGGCGGCCAGGATATTGGCTTGCACGGCATTGTGCACAAAGCAGAAATCGCGGCTGGTGGCGCCGTCGCCATGGATGTGCACGGCCTGGCCGTCCAGCATGGCGGCGATCCAGCGGGGAATGACGGCCGCGTAGGCGCCCAGCGGGTCTTGCCTGGGGCCGAAGACATTGAAATAGCGCAGCCCCACCATCTGCGTGGCGTAGCAGCGCGCGTACACCTGCGCGTACAATTCATTGACATATTTACTCAAGGCATACGGCGACAGGGGCGCGCCGATGTGCTCTTCCACTTTCGGCAAGGCCGGATGGTCGCCATAGGTGGCGCTGGACGCGGCATACACGAAGCGCTGCACGCCCGCCTCGCGCGCGGCGGCCAGCATGTTCAGGAAGCCGCTGACATTGACGGCATGGCACAGCAGCGGGTCTTCCAGCGAACGCGAGACGGAACCGAGCGCCGCCTGGTGCAGCACAAAATCGACGGCGACGGGGCCGCCTGGATCGGCACGGCCGTGCTCGCTCAAAGTGCCGCCGCCATCTGCCGTACCGTCGCCACTGCCGGCGGCCGGCGCCGGCACGCCGCACGCGCGCGCGCACGCTTGCGGGTCGCGGATATCGCCTTCGATGAAGGTGAAGCGCCGCCACGCCGCTTCGCCCACGCTGGCGCGCACTTGCTCCAGGTTATGCCGGTGGCCCGTCATAAAGTTGTCCAGGCCGCGCACTTCCTGGCCCAGTTGCAGCAAGGTTTCCAGCAGGTGCGAGCCGATGAAGCCGGCCACGCCCGTCACCAGCCAGCGGCGCGGTTCGCTGGCCAGTTGCGCACACGCTTGCGCGTAGGCGCCGGCAGCCGGGCCCGCCACGCCACCGACTGACTCCTGCGCCGTGTCTGCTGCGGCATTGAAAGCGTCGGCCGCCATCACAGCCGCCACACGTGCAGGCCGCCGTCCGCCAGCGGACGAGGGTCGAAATGCGACTTGATGTCGATGAAGCAGCCGTTTTCCAGCACCTTGGCCTGGAAGTCGGCCAGCGGACGGGCCAGCAAGGCCTGGTGCGAGACGGCGCTGATGATGGCCTCGGCCCGCGGCAGCTGTTCCCAGCTTTCCAGGGTCAAACCGTACTCTTCCAGCGCTTCGCGGCCATCAGCGACGGGGTCGTGCACATGCACCTGCACGCCGTACGATTGCAGTTCGTGGATCATGTCGACCACTTTCGAGTTGCGCAAGTCCGGACAATTTTCCTTGAAGGTCAGGCCCAGCACGTTGACGTGCGAACCTTTCAATTTGAAACCGGCGCGCACCATTTCCTTGATGGTCTTTTCTGCCACGAATTTGGCCATGCCGTCGTTGATGCGGCGCCCGGCCAGGATCACATGCGGATGGTAGCCCAGCATTTCCGCCTTGTGCGTCAAATAATACGGGTCGACGCCGATGCAGTGGCCGCCCACCAGGCCGGGACGGAACGGCAGGAAATTCCATTTGGTGCCCGCCGCCTGCAGCACTTCCAGGGTATCGATGCCGATGCGGTCGAAGATGATGGCCAGTTCGTTCATCAGCGCGATGTTCAGGTCGCGCTGCGTGTTTTCGATCACCTTGGCCGCTTCGGCCACGCGGATGCTCGACGCCCGGTGCACGCCGGCCGCGACCACGCCTTCGTACAGGGCGGCCACCTTGTCCAGAGTGGCGTCGTCGTCGCCCGAAACTACCTTGCGGATGCTGTGCAGGGTGTGGTCCTTGTCGCCGGGGTTGATGCGCTCGGGCGAAAAGCCCACATGAAAATCTTCCTTCCAGCGTAGGCCCGAATGCCGCTCGAGGATGGGGATACAGATTTCCTCGGTGGCGCCCGGATACACGGTGGACTCGTAGATGACGGTGGCGCCGCGCCGCATGTGGCGCCCGACGGCCGCGCTGGCGCCGGCCAGGGCGGAGAAATCGGGATTGTGCGCGCTGTCGACGGGCGTGGGTACGGCCACGACGATGAAATCGGCCAGCTGCAGCTCGGCTGGATCGCAACCCACGCTCAGCCACTGCGCCGCGCGCAGCTGTTCCGTACTCACTTCGCCCGTGGGGTCGACATGCTTGCGGTAACTTTCTACCTTGCGTGCCGATAGGTCAAAGCCGATGGTGCGCTGGCGCATGCCGAACGCCACGGCCAGCTGCAAGCCGACATAACCGAGCCCCACCACGGCCACCACGTCCGCCGTGCCATCCACCTTGCTGTCCATATGCATGTGCTCCCAATGGTTGCGGCCTGAGCATCGCCGTCCGGGAAATTCTACGGTCGCCGGCCCGGCCATTCTTGAGCAGGAACAAGAAATACGGAGCGGCGGCAGGCAGGCGCGCGGAGAATCGGCGGCTTGTTGAGCGCAATCAAGGAGAGCGGCGCCCATCTTTTTAAGCTAGGCCATGCCCATCCTTCACGCACGCCGCTACCGGAGACTTCCATGGCCCGTACCCTGCCCCGCCCTTTCCCCGGCTTGCCGGCCGCCGCGCTGTGCTGCACCCTGCTGCTGCCCTTGCTGACGGGGTGCCACGGCACGCAGAGCAGCGCATCCCTGCTGGCCGAGGCGCAGCAGTACCGCCAGAAGGGCGAGGCGCGCGCCGCCATCATCCAGCTGAAGAACCTGCTGCAAAAGGAGCCGGACAATGCGGCGGCGCGCTTGCTGCTGGGCAGCATCTATATCGACACGGGCGAAGCGCTGTCGGCCGAGAAAGAATTGCGCAGAGCAAAGTCGCTGGGCCTGGCGGCGCAGCAAGTGATGCCATTGCTGGGCAAGGCCTGGCTGATGCTGGGCCAGTTCGACAAGGTACTGGCCGAGATCACCGACGATGCGGCGCAGCCGCCAGCCGTGCTGGCCCTGCGCGGCGATGCTTTGCTGGCCCTGGGCCGCCAGGACGAGGCGCGCGCCGTGTTTGCGCGCATGCTCGAAGCCCATCCTGGCCAGGTCGAGGCCTTGCTGGGCCTGGCGCGGCTGGTGGCGCTGGAGCAGAAGGTGCCGGCGGCCGAGCTGCTGCTGGCCCAGGCGCTGAAAAGCGCGCCCGCCAACCTCGACGCCTTGCGCCTGCAGGGCGACCTGCAGCGCCTGCAGGGCAAGAACGGCGCGGCGCGCCTCGCCTACATGCAGATTCTCAAGCTCAAGCCGGACAATACCCAGGCGCATATCGACCTGGCCAACCTCGATCTCCTGGAAAACCGCTACCTGGAAGCGGCGGCCCAGCTGGCCACGGCGCGCAAGACGGCGCCCAACAGCCTGGGATTGCTGCAGGCCCAGGCGCTGCTCGATTTCCGCCAGGGCAAGAACAAGGCGGCCCTGCAATCGTTGCAACTGGTGCTCAAGGTGGCGCCCGAGCACATGCCGTCCATCCTGCTGGCCGGCGCCGTGCAGCTGAAGCTGGGCTCGCCGCAACTGGCGGAAAGCTATCTGCAGCGCTTCCTGGCCGTCTATCCCAAACATCTGTACGCGCTCAAGATGATGGCGTCGATCGAACTGATGCGTGGCAAGACCGATGCCGCCCTCGACCTGCTGCTACCCGCGCTGGCCACCGTTCCCGACGACGTGGAACTGCTGTCGCTGGCGGGCGAGGCGCATTTGCGCGCGCGCCGCTACGACAAGGCCGCAGCGTATTTCGAAAAGGCCAATACCCTGGCGCCGGACACGGCCAGGCTGCATGCGGCGCTGGGCATCACCCGCCTGGGCATGGGCGAGAACAGCCGTGCCATCGACGAACTGGAACGCGCCAGCATGCTCGACAAGAGCACGCCGCAGGTGGGCACCATGCTGGTGCTGACCTTGCTGCGCAACAAACAGAACGACAAGGCCCTGGCCACCGTCAAGATGCTGGAACAGCAGCAGAAAGGCACGAATCCCCTGCTGCTGAACCTGAAAGGCGGCGTCTATATGGCCTTGCGCGACGTACCCGCCGCGCGCGCCAGTTTCGAGCAGGCGCTGGGGATGGACCCTGTCTATCTCCCCGCCCTGAATAACCTGGCGCAACTCGACCTGGCCGGGAAAAAGCCGGAACAAGCGAAACAGCGCTTCGAGCGGGCGCTGGCGAAAGCGCCGAAAAATGCCGACCTGTGCGCGGCGCTGGCCAAGCTGGCCGCCTCGCAAGGCAAGACGGACGAGGCGCGGCGCTGGCTGGAGCGGGCCCACCGCGACAATCCCGACGCCGTCGCGCCGGCCCTGCTGCTGAGTAACTTTTACCTGCAGACGGGCGCGCCCGACAAGGCGCTGGAACTGGCACGCACCCTGCAGTCGGGCCACCCGGACGACGCCGATGCGCTGGCCCTGCGGGCGCAGGTCGAATACGGCGCCGGCCAGATGCAGGCGGCGCTCGACAGCTACAACAAGCTGGCCAGCCTGCAGACGACGTCGGCACCGCTGCAGATGCGCATCGCCAGCTTGCGCCTGGCACTGGGCGACGGCCAGAATGCGCTGCAAGCCGTCAAGCGGGCGCAAGCGCTTGACCCGGCCCTGCTCGAAGCGCGCGTGGTCGAAGTGACACTGCTGCTGGGCCTGAACCGCCAGCGCGATGCACTGGCCGTAGCGCGCCAGGTGCAGCAACAGCAGCCGAAGCTGGCGGCCGGCTACAAGCTCGAAGGCGACGTGCTGATGGCGCAGAAACTGCCGCAGGAAGCCGTCAAGCTGTACCAACACGCCCTGCAGATCAGCAATATTGGCCCCATGCAGGTACAGCTGCACCGCGCCTTGCTGGCCGCGGGCCAGGTGCGCGAGGCCGATGCGCGCATGGCGGCCTGGCTGAAAGACAAGCCCGACGACCTGGGCGTGCGCAGCTACCTGGCCGGTGCCAAGCTGGCGGCAAAGCAATACGGCGCGGCCATCGAACAGCTGCAGTACATCGTTGCCAAGGACACGGCCAATGTGGCGGCGCTGAACGACCTGGCGTGGGCGTACCAGCAGGAAAAAGATCCGCGCGCGCAGGCGACGGCCGAGCAGGCGCTCAAGCTGGTACCGGACAACCCCATCGTGCTCGATACTCTGGGCTGGATCGTGCTGGAACAGGGCGACGTCAAGCGCGCGACCTCCCTGCTGCGCAAGGCGGCCGGCCTGGCGCCGAAGTTGCCTGAAATCCAGTACCACCTGGGTGCGGCGCTGGCGAAATCGGGCGACAAGCCGGGGGCGCGCAAGCAACTGGAACAGCTGCTTGCCGCCAACAAGGAGTTCCCGCAGCGGGCCGAGGCGCAGGCCTTGCTGACCCAGCTCTAGGCCATGGCGGCGCACGCGGCCTTGCCTGGCCTGGCAGCACGGCTGCTGGCCTTGCTGGCGGGCGCGGCCTGCATGCTGGCCCTGCGCCATTATCCGCTGGGCCACGGCTGGCCCGGCCTGCTGTTTGCCGCCCTGCTGCCCGCCTATTTCCTGCTGCTGTGCTGGCGTCCCGCCTGCTGGCTGTTCTGCGTGCCCGCCCTGCTGCCCGTGCTGGACCTGGCGCCGTGGACGGGCTGGTTCTTCCTCGAAGAAATCGACGTGCTGCTGTTGCTGACGGTAGCCTGCGGCTATTGGCGCCTGGGCGGACCGGCCCGCAGCGCCGCGGCGCGGCTCCCGTCCGCCGCCCGCGCCTGCCTGCTGCTGTGCAGCCTGGCCTGGCTGGCAGCGCTGCTGCGGGGCGTGCTGCCGCTGCCGCCCCTCGATGTGTATGCCTGGGATAATTACCTGAGCCCCTACAACAGCTTGCGACTGGG
The DNA here is from genome assembly GCF_049897625.1 of Janthinobacterium sp. PSPC1-1. Lineage (NCBI taxonomy): Bacteria > Pseudomonadati > Pseudomonadota > Betaproteobacteria > Burkholderiales > Oxalobacteraceae > Janthinobacterium > Janthinobacterium sp. PSPC1-1. Next base: position 69,129 of record NZ_JAFCWP010000011.1, read on the forward strand.
CAAGGCCTGGGCCTGGAGCATGCTGCTGCTGCCGCTGCTGCTGCGCGACGGAGAGCCGTCCGCCCTGCGCCGCTACGCGCTGCCGGGCATGCTGGCCGGGCTGGCCATGGTGTCCCTGTTCGCGCTGTGGGAACGGGCCGTGTTTCCCGGTTTGACGAACCTGTCCAGCGACTACCGCATCACGGCGCCGTTTTCCGCCATGCACACGGGCGGCGCCGCGCTGGATGGCTATCTGGCCCTGAGCCTGCCATTTGCGGGACTGTGGCTGGCGCGCGCGCGCAGCCGCTGGCAAGCGGCGCTGGCCTTGCTGCTGCTGGCATTGGCCCTGCACGCGGCATGTACCACCTTTTCACGGGGCCTGTACGCGGCCCTGGCGGCGGCAGTGCTGCTGGCCGTGCTGCTGGCCATGTGGCAGACCTTGCGCACAGCTCCCGGCGCGGCGCAGCGTCCGACGGGCCGGCGAACCATGCGGAAACCCTTGCTGATGCTGCTGCTGGCCGGCCTGGGCACCGTCCTGCTCGTGACCATGTTCAGCGTGGCCGGCTACCGGGGCTTGCTCGCCGCCGTCATCCTGCTCACGGCCAGCTTCGTACTGGCCGCGCGGCCCTTGCCGTGGCGCCTGGCGCCGGCAAGCCTGCTGTGCGCGCTGTGCCTGCAGGGGCTGCTTGTCAGCTGGTGGCCGGAAGGGGCCGGCAAGCAGGCTGCCGGCTGGCTGAAAGGCCCGTATTTCCTGTTCCTGCTGGCCACCGTGCTGCTGGCGGGCGCGCTGCTGCCCGGCACCCTGTGGCCGGGTGGCGCTGCCGGCAAAGGCCCGGCCAGGCTGGTCCTGGCGATGATGGCGTGGAGCATGCTGGCGTGCAATCTGGTCTGGATAGGCTGGCACTGGGCCGGTGCGCCCGCCCTGGCGCCGGCCGGGCTGGTCGTGTTGCTGGCCATGCTGATGCTGTGCAATGGACGCTTGCGCGCGCCACTATGGCGGCTGGACCGGGCCAGCCTGAGCATCGCGGGCGCGGCCGGCATCCTGCTGCTGCTGGCCATCCCCGTCTCGGCCAGCTATTACGCCACCGAACGTTTCGCCACCACGGCCTTCGACATGCAAGGCCGCTTGCGCCACTGGCAGCAAGTGCTGGCCATGCAGCCGTCCGACTGGGGCGATCAGCTGTTCGGCATGGGCATGGGCAGCTTTCCCGCCACGTACTACTGGCACAATCCGGGGCGCGAAGTGCCGGCCAGCATCGCCTATGCGGAGGAAGGCGGCGAGCCTGGCAATTCCGGCAACACCTATGTGCGCCTGGCCAGTCCCGGCTACAGCGCCGGCTATGGCGAACTGCTGCGGCTGCTGCAACGCCTGCCGCTGCAGCCGGCCACGCACTACACCCTGGCGCTGGACGTGCGCCGAAGCGGCCCCATGCCCGTGCTGCTGGTGCGTCTGTGCCAGAGACAATTGCTGTACGCACAAGCTTGCGTGCCTATCCCCCTGCGCCTGCAGGCGCCCCCGCCTGGCAGTCCCGTGCCGGCCTGGCAGCACTATGAAGTGCCGTTCGACAGCAAATGGCTGGGCGCGGGCGCCTGGCTGCTGCGCCCGCCCGTGCAGCTGGAACTGGCGGCCAGCGGCACGGCCACCTCGTCCGTGATCGACGTCGATAATCTGAGCCTGCGCGCGCCCGGCGGCGAGGAATTGATCGCCAATGGGCGCTTTACGCAGGCCAACAATTACTGGTTTTTCAGCAGCGACCACCATCACTTGCCGTGGCATATCAAGAGCCTGGCGCTGCATGTGCTGGTGGAAACGGGCTGGTGCGGCGCACTGACGCTGCTGGCTCTGCTTTCCCTGGCAGGCCTGCGCCTGCTGCGCCAGGCCACGGGGGGCAACCCGTGCGCGCTGGCCTGCGCCGCCGCCCTGCTGGGTTTTCTCGTCGTCGGGCTGTTCGACAGCCTGCTCGACGTGCCGCGTATCGCCCTGCTGTGCTATCTGATGCTGCTGTGCGCATTGCTGCAGCCCCCGCAACCGCCTCCCTCTGAAAGTGCGCCGCCATGAAAGCCCTGCCGTTGACATTCTCCTCTGCCCTGCTGTCCTGCCTGGTCCTGGCTGTGGCCAGCGCGCCCTGCCGTGCCGACCAAGCCCTGGCGCAAGTCATTGCGCGCGTGAAACCGTCCATCGTCGGCGTCGGTAGCCTGCAAGCGACGCGCACGCCGCCCATGAATTTCCTCGGCACGGGTTTCGTGGCGGGCGACGGCTTGAGTGTGCTGACCTGCGCCCATGTGATCCAAAAACTGCTCGATGCCAATCCCACCGAAGTGATCGGCATACTCACAGGCCAAGGCGAGGCGGCGCAATTTCGCCCCGCCAAAATCCAGGCGCTGGACACGGAGCACGACCTGGCCTTGTTGCGCCTGGCTGGCGCGCCCCTGCCGGCCCTGGCGCTGGGCGACGCGGGCACGGTGCGCGAAGGCCAGGCCATGGCCTTTACCGGCTTCCCGCTGGGTACCTTGCTGGGTCTGCACCACGTGACGCACCGCGCCACCGTATCGTCGCTGACGCCGGTGGTCAGGCCCAGCGCAACCGCGCAGCGCCTCGACACCCGGCGCCTGGCGCAACTGCAAAAAGCGCCGTACACGGTATTCCAGCTGGACGCGACGGCGTATCCGGGCAGCAGCGGCAGCCCCCTGTTCGATCCCGAGACCGGTCTCGTCTATGGCATCGTCAACATGGTGTATGTCAAGGGTTTGAAAGAGGCGGCCATCACCGCGCCCAGCGGCATCACCTACGCGATTCCGGGCAGCCACATGCAGGCGATCTTGTTGAAAAATAAATGAGTCAGTTGCGCCCCTGCCGCAGCCGGTCGGTGATGCCTGGTTCATCCCATGTCGGGAAAAAAAAGGGGTAAAACGACCGTTCCCCCCCATGCTGTTCCATCATGCCGCCGTATTTGCGGATCTGGGCCCCCATGTAGTCGAGGTCCAGGCGCAGCAGTACGGCCGGCGCGCCCACGCGCGTGCACTCTCGCTCGCCGCCAAAATCCTTGAAACCCAGCATGCGCTTGTAAAACACCACGTGGCGTGGATTGACTTCGATCACGTAATCCGTAAAGCCGTGAATATTGTGGGCATAGATATAAGAAATATGAATCAGTGCCGCAAACACGCGCTTGCTCACGCCCTTGTCGATGGCCAGGCGCGACGGTTCGCACAGGCGCCGGCCCTGCTCGCGCAGCACGTCGAGCTTGTCGCGAAAGTTTTCATCGGCGGGCAAGCCCGTCTCGTCATTGTCCAGGCACAGGGTCATGGTGCCGACGGTGGAGCCTGCGGTTTCCGCAAACAGGGTGATTTTATTCAGCGCATGCGCGATGCCGGGATCGACGGCATAGCCGCGCCAGCCGTACATTTTGCGGATCAGCAAACTGGCCGCCTCGCGCCGGCCACGCGAATTGGCCATGCGGATATGAAAGCGCTGCAGGTCTAGCTCGTGCTCCATCGCCGGGTCGATCTGGCCCTCGCCCACCACCAGGTCACTGAAAGTACCGGGCGTGTCGAAGGAAATAATAGGTTCATCTTGAAAGCTCATCTTGTCCTCACGTTCATCGGCAGCCGTCGAGACGGACTGAAGCCAATGCCTTGTGACAAGATAAAAAGCAGAGAAGTTCCCGCGCCAGGCAAAAAAACAGAAGAAATATGCTATTCCATAGCAAAATTGCACGCTTAAATTTGCTGAAAAGTACAAAAAGACAAATATAATTGCTGTTTTAATATTGCTGGGGTCGCTACTAAAAAAAGCTCTCCGGTATCAACAGCACGTCGCCCGGCCGCATCATGACGTTGGCGGAAATATCGCCACTCTTGAGCAGATCGTCCAGACGCACACGCAGCTGCTGCTGGCTGCCGTCGCGCATGCGGATGATACTGGCCTTGTTGCCGGCGGCAAAGTCAGTGATGCCGCCCACGGCGATGAGCACGTCCATCAGCGACATGCCCAGGCGGTACGGCAGCGCCTGCGGCTTGGCCGCCTCGCCGATGACGCGGATCTGCTCGCCATACGGGCCCGAGAAATTGGTGACGATGACCGTCACCACCGGTTGCTGGATAAACTTGCCCAAGGCTTGCTCGATATCGCGCGCCAGCTGGGTCGAGGTCTTGCCGCTGGCGGCCAAATCCTCCACCAGCGGCGTGGTGATCTTGCCATCAGGCCGCACGGCCACCGTCAGCGACACTTCCGGATTGCGCCAGACGATGATGTTGACGGAGTCGCCCGGGCCGATCAGATAGTCGTGCATGGGGGCGCTGTCGTCGGCGGGTGCCAGCGGATAGCGTGTGCGGCAGCCCCCCAGCAAGCTGGCACTACACGCCAGGAGCAGCGTGTGGCATACAAAAGCACGGCGAAACGGATTCATGCGGGGCCTCTTCGAGTCGATGGCGCGTCCATGGCAGGCCGCGCAGAACCAGCCTGGGCCGCGAACTTCCTATGATTATTAAAACCCGGCAAGTGAACCTTGAGGCGTATCAAGAAGCAATCATCTTGGGAAATCTTGCTCCACAGGCGCCCTATACTTTGCTTACTCAACAGGCAAGCATTTCTTGCAAGACGCCGTTGTCCGCGCCGCCCAGCCATCGACCGTGCAGCACCGTCACATGAAGGAAGCGACATGGAGGAATTGATACAGCAACTGCTTTCCAGCCTGAAAGGCATCTGGAAGTACCGCTGGCATGCTGTGCTGGTAGCGTGGCTGGTGGCGATCGGTGGCTTCATCAAGGTCATTACGCTACCCGACGACTTCCAGACGTCGGCGCGCGTGTTTGTCGATACGCAAACCATCCTCAAGCCGCTGTTGGCTGGCATGACCAGCGTGCCGAACACGGAACAGCAAGTGGCCATCATGAGCCGCACCCTGCTCAGCCGCCCCAACGTGGAGCGCGTCATGCGCATGGTCGACCTCGACCTCGGTTCGAAGACCGTGCGCGAACACGAAGCCCGGCTCGACGAGCTGATGAGCCGCATCAAGATCAGCGGCACCAGCGCCTACGACATCTACACCATCAGCTACAGCGGGCGCGACCCGAAGCTGGTGCGCGACGTGGTGCAAAGCCTGCTGACCATCTTTGTCGAAGGCAGTTTCCAGGGAAAAAAGGGCGATTCGCAGAAGGCCGTGCAATTCATCGACGAGCAAATCAAGAATTACGAGGACAAGCTGAGCGCGGCGGAAAATCTGGTGAAGGAATTCAAGATCCGCAACAACCTGCTGCTGCCGCGCCAGGGCATCGACTATGGCAGCCAGCTGCTGATGTCATCCGATAGCCTGAACAATGCCAAGCTGGAACTGGTCGAGGCGGAGCAGGCCCGCAAGGCCATCCTGAGCCAGATCGAAGGCGACGAACCGGTGCTCGACCTGGAGCCAAACGCGGCGGCCATCACCAACCCGGAACTCGATGAGCGTATCGCCTCGCTCAACAAGAATCTGGACAGCCTGCGCATGCAATTTACGGAGTTGCATCCCGACATCATCGCCTCGAAGCGCCTCATTGCCCAGCTGGAAGAGCGCAAGATCGAGGAAAGCAAGCTGAAAACGGCGTCCGGCGATCCGGGCAAGAACTACAGCCCCATGTTGCAGCAGTTGAAGGTGGCGCTGACGGACGCGGACGCCAAGGTGGCCGCCATCCGCGCCCGCGTGCAGGAATACAACGCGCGCAATGAGCGCCTGCTGGCGCAAAGCAATGCCGTACCCGAGGTGGAATCGCAGCTGGCGCAACTGAACCGCGACTACATCATCAACAAGGAAAACTATGAAAAGCTGATCGGCCGGCGCGAAGCGGCCAAGCTGTCGGGCGAACTCAGTTCCACCACCGAGATGATGGCCTTCAAGATCATCGACCCGCCCACGGTGCAATATGCGCCCGTCGGCCCGAACCGTCCGCTGCTGTTTTCCGCGGCGCTGGGCGCGGCCCTGGTGGCCGGCATCGCCACGGCCCTCTTGATCAGCCAGGTGCGCCCTACCTTCCTCAGCCCCGCCGAACTGCGCGACGCCACAGGCTTGAATGTGCTGGGCACGGTATCGATGAACTGGACGCCGCTGCAGCAGGTGCGCCGCCGCCGCGCCCGCTACGCCTTTGCCGGCTGCCTGGGTAGCTTGTTCCTGCTGTACGGCGGGGTCATGACGGCCGCGCTGCTGAAATTCTAGAGCCACCAAGGGAGTGACGATGAGCAGCAAGGACAACGGCAAGCAGGAACCCACGATCCTGGGCGTGGCCGAGGCCAGCGTGGCTTATGGTCCAGATATTGCGGATGGTGCGGATGGCGCGGATGGCGCGGCGGCGGCCGCCGCCCCCCAGTACCGCACCCTGAACCTGGCCCGCCTGGCGGAGCAAGGCATGCTCACGCAGGAAGGCGGGCGCAGTTCGGTGGCCGAAGACTTCCGCATCATCAAGCGCCCGCTGCTGCGCCAGGCGCGCGCCAGCGGCGCCGAGGCCATCCGCCACGGCAACCTGATCGTCGTCACCAGCGCCATGCCCGGCGAAGGCAAAACGTATTGCGCCGTCAACCTGGCCATGAGCATCGCCATGGAAATGGATATCACGGTGCTGCTGGTCGATGCCGACGTAGCGCGTCCGTCCGTGCTGAAAGTGCTGGGCCTGCCGCCCGAGCCTGGGCTGATGGACGTGCTGCTCGACCCGCAACTGGCGATGGGGGACGTGATCCTGAAAACCAACGTGGCCAACCTGCGCATCCTGCCCGCCGGACGCAGCAACAAGCACGCGACGGAATTGCTGGCCAGCCGGGCCATGAGCCGACTGCTGGCCGAAATCGCCAGCCGCTATAGCGACCGCATCGTCGTCTTCGATTCGCCGCCCCTGCTCATTACCAGCGAAGCGCACGCGCTGGTGGGGCAGATGGGCCAAGTGGTGATGGTGGTCGAGGCGGAAACGACGACCCAGCACGCCGTCAAGGAAGCGCTGCGCCAGATCGACTCGTGCGAACACATACATTTGATCTACAACAAGACCAAATCGTTCCCCGGCAACGACTACTACGGCTATGGCTATTACGACTAGCCGCCGGGTTTCGCTACCGCTGGCGCTGCCGCCGTTGCTGCCTTTGCTATCTCTGCTGCTGCCCCTGCCTGCCGGCGCAGTCGATTGGTTGGTGAAACCGTCGCTGCGCCTGCGCGAAAGCTATACGGACAATGCGCTGCGCGCGCCGCCCGGCAAGGCGCAATCGGACTTCATCACGGAAATCGCGCCCGCCATCGCCCTCATCGGCACGGGCCCGCGCCTGCGCGTGAACCTCGATTACAGCTGGCACAAATACCTCTCGGGGCAGCGCGGCAATAGCGACAACCACGACTTGCACGCCGCAGCCGACGCCGAGGTGGTGCAGGACTGGTTCTTCATCGATGCCAACGCCAGCGTAAGCCGGCGCAACATCTCGCCGTTCGGCCCGCAATTGATCGATGAGCTGCCCGACACGGACAATACCAGCACGGTGCGCACCACCAGCATCAGCCCCTACCTGCGCCACCGCTTCCGCGGCCTGGCCACGGCCGAGCTGCGCTACACGCGCAATACGGTAGCCAGCGGCGGCGAATTGCTGTCGGTACATAGCGACGAGCTCGAATTGCTGCTCAGCGGCGAACCGCGCGGCAGCGGCTGGTCCTGGAACGCCAGCCACGATGTGCGCCGCACGCAGGACAGCAAGCTGGCGCCCGTGCGCATGCAGCGCAGCAGCGTGGGCCTGCGCTATCCGTTCAGCAGAAAATGGGCGGCCACGGCCAGCGGCGGCATGGAAAAGGAAGGCTATATATCGAGCAACGGCAAGGCGCCGGAAGGCCGCTTCTGGTCGCTGGGCGGCGTGTGGACGCCGTCGCCGCGCACCAGCCTGGCTTTCAGCACGGGCAAGCGCTTTTTTGGCACCACCTACAGCCTCGATGCCAACTTCCTGCAGCGCCATACTAACTGGCAACTGAGCTACAGCGAAGACATCACCACCATGCCCACGCAGTTTGCGCGCCTGGGCGACCGCGACGCGGGTCAGCTGCTCGATCAATTATGGCGCGGCATCTTTCCCAACGCACGCGACAGACGCTTGCGCATCAATGCCTTCCTGCGCTACGCCAACAGCCTGGGGCCGGAACGGGGCGCCATCAATTACTTCAGCCACCGCTATTTCCTGCAAAAGCAGCTGAAGCTGACGATGGCGCGCGCCACGGCCAAAAGCACGCTGGTCGCCGGCGTCACGGCCGTCGACCGTACGGCGCAAACGGCCAGCGGCATCGACAGCGCCCTGCTGCCCGGCATGGAGTTCGGCAGCGAAGACCGCACGCGCCAGTTCGGCGCCAACGTGGGCTGGAACTGGCAAGCCAGTTCGCGCACCAGCGTGAATGTCAATGCCGGCTACGCCAGCGTGCGCTCGCTGAGCGTGCCCCGGCGCGACAACAACATCACCGTGACGGCCGGCTACAGCCGCATCCTGCAGCCGAACATGACGGCCAGCATCGATGTGCGGCACATGCGCCACGCCAGCAACCGGGGCGGCAACTACCGCGAAAACGGCGTCAGCGCCACGCTCACCATGCAATTCTAAGGAGGCTGCAATGTCCGACCCCTCTCTTGCGTCCGCAGCGCCCGCGCACCTGCTGTGCGTGGTGGCCGCGCGCCCCAACCTGATGAAAATGGCGCCCATCCTGGCCGCCCTGGCGCGCCAGACGCCCGCCGTGCGCGTGACGCTATTGCATACCGGCCAACACTACGATGCGGCCATGAACGGCCAGCTGTTTACGGATCTGGATCTGCGCGCGCCCGACATCAGCCTCGACGTCGGCTCCGGCAACCACGCGCAGCAGACGGCCGAGATCATGCGCCGCTTCGATGCCGTGCTCGACACGCATCCGCCGCTGGCGCCCGATGCCGTGCTGGTGGTGGGCGACGTCAATTCCACCCTGGCGTGCGCGCTGGTGGCGGCCAAGCGGAACATTCCCGTGATCCACGTCGAGGCAGGCCTGCGCAGCGGCGACCGGCGCATGCCCGAGGAAATCAACCGCGTGCTGACGGATCAATTGTCCGATCTGCTGCTGACCAGCGAGGAGAGCGCGCGCGCCAACCTGCTGCGCGAGGGCATCGCCCCCGAACGCATCCACTTCACGGGCAACGTCATGATCGACAGCCTGCGGCAGCAACTGCCGCGCGCAGTCAAGCCCGAGACCACCCTGCGCGCCCACGGCCACGCCTGTCCGCCCGCGTATGGCCTGTTGACACTGCACCGGCCGTCGAACGTCGATGATGCGGCGCAGCTCGCAGCGCTGCTGCAGGCGCTCGGGCAATTGTCATGCCAGCTGCCGCTGCTGTTTCCCATTCACCCGCGCACCCTGGCCGGCTTGCACCTGACCGGCCTGGAAGGATGGCTGGCGCAGCAGGCCATCGTCTGCCTGCCGCCGCTGGGCTACCTGGAAATGCTGGGCCTGATGCAGGACGCGCGCCTGGTGCTGACCGATTCCGGCGGCATCCAGGAAGAAAGCACGGCCCTGGGCGTGCCTTGTCTGACCCTGCGCGCCAATACGGAGCGCCCCGTCACCGTCAGCGCCGGCACGAATACCCTGGCCGGCACACAGCCGGCAACCATTCTCGCGCTGGCGCGCGCCATCCTCGAGACGGGAGGCAAGCGGGGCCGCATTCCGCCCCTGTGGGATGGCCACGCAGCCGAGCGCATCGCCGCCGTCATCGCGCCCTGGCTGGCGGCGCTCCGGGGCACGCCATGACGCCGCCGGCGATACTGCGCAACGCCCTGACCATCGACGTGGAAGACTATTTCCAGGTGTCCGCCTTCGCGCCGCACATCGCGCGCGCCGACTGGCCCCGCCTGGAATGCCGGGTCGAGGCGAACATCGAGCGCATCCTGCTGCTGCTGGAAAGCCGGCGCATCCACGCCACCTTTTTCACATTGGGCTGGATCGCCGAGCGCTATCCGGCCATGCTGCGCCGCGTGACCGGCGCGGGGCACGAGGTGGCCAGCCACGGCTATGCGCACCTGCGCGCCTGCGACCAGTCGGCCGCCCAGTTCGCCGACGATGTGCGCCGCAGCAAGACCATCCTGGAGCAATTGACGGGGCTGCCCGTGCACGGCTACCGGGCGCCCAGTTTTTCCATCGGCGCAGCCAATCTGTGGGCCTTCGACGTGTTGCAGGAAGCGGGCTACCGCTACAGTTCCAGCATCTACCCGATCCGCCACGACCATTACGGCATGCCGGATGCTCCCCGCTTCGCCTGGCGTCCGCAGGGTCCCCACGGTGTGCTGGAGCTGCCCGTCAGCACCGTGCGCCTGCGCGGGCGCAACTTGCCGGCCGGCGGCGGCGGCTATTTTCGCCTGATGCCGTATGCACTGTCGCGCTGGCTTTTGCGACGCATCAATTCGCGCGACGGGCAAGCTGGCATATTCTATTTTCATCCTTGGGAACTCGATCCCGGTCAGCCGCGCCCGCCGGGCCTGAGCGCGAAAACGCGCTTTCGCCACTACCTGAACCTGGGGCGCATGGAAGCGCGGCTGGCGCGCCTGACGCGCGACTTCACCTGGGACCGCATGGACCGTATTTTTCTGGAAAGCACATAATGCACGAGGCCAGCCTTCCTGCCGACCCGGCGCCGTTCAGCGCCGCCATTGCCGTGCGGTCCCTGCAGGCGCACGAACACGCACGCTGGGATGCCTTTGTCGAGGCCTGTCCCGAAGCCACCTTCTTTCACCGCGCCGGCTGGCACACCATCATGCAGCAAGGTTTCCACCACGACAGCCATTTCCTGTACGCGGAACAGGACGGGCGCATCGCCGCCGTGCTGCCGCTGGCGCATGTGCGCAGCCGATTGTTCGGCTCGTCCCTCGTCTCGCTGCCGTTTTGCGTGTACGGCGGCATCGCCGGCGGCAGCCCGGCCGTGCGACTGGCCCTCGACAAAGCGGCGCTGGCGCTGGCGCGGCGCCTCGGCGTGGGGTACCTGGAATACCGCTGGCGCGAGGTGGTCGAAAATGCGCAAGAAAACCCGCACCCAACCTGGCTGCACAAACCCCTGTACGCGACCTTCCGCCGCGCCCTGCTCCCGGATGCCGAACAGAACCTGCTGGCCATTCCCCGCAAGCAGCGCGCCGTCGTGCGCAAGGCCATGGCGGCCGGGCTGCACAGCGCCATCGATTATGACCTCAGCCATTTCTACCCGATCTACGCGGCCAGCGTGCACCGGCTGGGCACGCCCGTCTTCGCGCGCCGCCATTTTGCCCTGCTGCGCACGGTCTTCGGCACCGATTGCGAGATCCTCACCGTGTATCACGGCCAGCAGGCGCAGGCCAGCGTGCTGCTGTTCTATTTCCGCGATGAAGTGCTGCCGTACTACGGCGGCGGCACGCCGCTGGCGCGCCGCACGGGCGCCAACGACTTCATGTACTGGGAAACGATGCGCCGCGCCTGCGAACGCGGCTACCGCCTGTTCGATTTCGGCCGCAGCAAGCTCGGTACTGGGGCCTGGGACTTCAAGAAAAACTGGGGTTTTACGCCGCAGCCGCTGCCATATGCCTACCAGCTCGTGCGCGCCAAGGCCTTGCCGGAAGTCAACCCACTGAATCCCAAATACGCGCTGTTCATCCGCGCCTGGCGCCGCCTGCCGCTGCCGCTGGCCAACCTGCTGGGGCCGCACATCGTGCGGCAACTGGGCTAAGCAAGGGGACACGCCATGCGCGAACTGCTCTTCCTCACCCACCGCCTGCCGTATCCGCCCAACAAGGGCGACAAGATACGCTCGTGGCACATGCTGCAGTACCTGAGCCGGCATTTCCGCGTGCACCTGGGCTGTTTCATCGACGATGACGACGACTGGCAGCATACGAAAACCGTGGCCGCCCTGTGTGCCAGCACGCGCTTCATTGAACTGCGGCGCGGCACGGCCCGCTGGCGCGCCCTGCAGGCGCTGCTGTCGCGGCAAGCCATGAGCGTGCAGTACTACCGCGATGCGCGCCTGCTGCAATGGGTCGATGGCTTACTATCTAGCGGCAAGGTGCGCCATGCGCTGGCCTTTTCCGGGCCCATGGCGCAATACATCGACGGCAGCGCGGGCCGCGCCCTGCACCGCGTGATCGATTTCGTCGACGTCGATTCCGACAAATGGCGCCAGTACGGCGACAGCAAGCCGTGGCCCATGTCGCTGCTGTACCGGCGCGAAGCGCAGCTGCTGCTGCAGTACGAGCGCCATATCGCCCAGCAGTTCACGGCCGCCAGCTTCGTCTCGCCGGCAGAAGCGGCCCTGTTCCGCCAGTGCGCGCCGATGGCGCGGCGCAAGACGGGGCATGTCAACAACGGCGTCGACACGGCGTATTTCACGCCCATGCCGGCCCAGAGCGCAATCTATCCGCCCGGCGTGCAGGCGCTGGTATTTACGGGCGCCATGGATTACTGGCCGAACATCGATGCCGTGCAATGGTTCGTGCGCCATGTCTGGCCCGCGCTGCGGCGCCAGTTTCCCCAGTTGCAGTTTTATATCGTCGGCAGCGCCCCTGTGCCCGCCGTGACGGCGCTGGCCAAGGTTGCCGGCGTGGTGGTGACGGGCAAGGTGCCCGACATCCGGCCCTACCTGGCTGGCGCGGCGCTGGCCGTGGCGCCCCTGCGCATCGCCCGCGGCGTGCAAAACAAGGTGCTCGAAGCGATGGCGATGGGCAAAATCGTGCTGGCCACGCCGCAGGCGCTGGAAGGCATCGCCGCCCAGCCGGGCCTGGAACTGCTGCTGGCGCGCGACGACGCCGAATTCATCCACCATGCGGCGCGCGTGCTGCGCAACGCCTGCGGCGGGGCAGCCGAAGGCAGCGGCGCGGCCATCGGCGTGGCGGCGCGCCAGCTGGTGTTGCAGGATTATGACTGGGAACGCAACCTGCGCGGCCTGGGCGCCATGCTGGGCCTGCCTGCCGAGGCCGGTACCGAGGCCGATGCGGGAGCCAGCACTGCCGGCATGCCGCCACTGCCCGTGCGGGAGCCATCCACATGAGCTTGCAGCTCGACCAGGTCGCCCGCTTGCCGGATGCGCCCGTCTGGCCGCACAGACATGACCAGCAGCAAGCCATGCTGCTCCTGCTGCTGGCCCTGGCCGCCATCGTGCTGCTGTACCACGCCACCTTCTGGTCGATGCTGGAATTGTGGTCGCGCTCGCAAACCTTCGCGCACGGCTTCTTGATCGTGCCCATCAGCTGCTGGCTGGCGTGGCGCCAGCGCGCCCGCCTGGCCGCGCTGGCACCCCAGCCGTCGTGGCTAGGCTTGCTGTTGCTGGGCGCGCTGGGCCTGGCCTGGCTGTTGGCTGACGCCGCCAACGTGCCCGTGGTAGAACAATATGCGGCCACGGCCATGCTGCCCGCCTGCGTGCTGGCCATCCTTGGCTGGCCAGCCGTGCGCCTGCTGGCCTTTCCCCTCGCGTATCTGTTCCTGGCCGTGCCGTTTGGCGAAGTTTTCCTCGATCCCCTGATCGACTTCACGGCTGCCTTCACCGTCACCGCGCTGCAATGGACGGGCGTGCCCGTGTTTCGCGATGGCAACAATTTTTCGCTGCCTACCGGTAACTGGTCGGTGGTGGAGGCGTGCAGCGGCTTGCGCTACCTGGTCGCCGCGCTGGCCCTGGGCGCCCTGTTCGCCCATGTGAATTTCCACAGCACGCGGCGGCGCCTGGCCGTCATGGCCGCCGCCCTGATCGTGCCCATCCTCGCCAATGGCGTGCGCGCCTACCTGATCGTGATGCTGGGCCACCTGAGCAACATGCGCCTGGCCGTGGGCGTCGACCACCTGATCTATGGCTGGCTGTTCTTCGGCCTGGTGGTACTGCTGCTGTTCTGGCTGGCCGCGCGCTGGCGCGAATTGCCGCTGGCGCGCGCCGTGCCATCCGCAGCCGGGCGCGGCGCCAGCCCGCACGCAGTCGTGCGCGCCAGCGTGGCTTGCCTGCTGCTGGCGGCGCTGTGGCCGGCGCTGGCGCTGGCCAGCCACCGCGACGACGGCGCCGCGATGCCGGCGACCGTGCTGGCCTTGCCCGATCCGCCCGCCTGGCAGCGCCTGCACGATGCGGCACCCGCGTGGCAGGCGCCGTATGCGGGCACGCCCGCGCGGTTTGCCGCCACGTATGCGCGCGGCGACGGCGACGGCGCGCCGGTGGGCTTGCAACTGCACTGGTATGCGCGCCAGGCGCGCGACGCCGAACTGCTGACGCACCAGTCCTCGCCATACGGCGCGCGCTGGATGGCGCTAGCCCAGCGCGTGCAAGACATCACCCTGGCCGGCAGCGCCCTGGCCGTGCGCGAAAGCGTGCTGGGGCACGGTGGCGAACGCCTGCTGGTGTGGCGCGTCTACCGCCAGGGCGGCATCATCACGGCCCGACCCGTGCTGGTAAAACTGCTGCTGGCGCAAGCCAAGCTGCTGGGCAGGCGCCAGGATGGCGCCGACATCCTCGTCTTTGCCGCCTACGACGAGCTGGCGCCGCCGCCGCGCACGCGCCTGCACGCCTTCCTGCAGGCGGCGCTGCCCGTCATCGAACAACGCCTGCAGGAGCTGCCGCATGGCCCTTGACACCGATGCTGGCCACACACGCGAGGCTGCTGTAGCGGCCAACAGCGCCCCGCTGATCGTGCACGTGATCCACCAGCTCGACGTGGGCGGGCTGGAAAACGGCCTGGTCAACCTGATCAACCATCTGCCGCCCGAACGCTACCGGCACGCCATCGTCTGCCTGAAGAACGCCACCGCGTTTCGCCAGCGCCTGACCACGCCAGGTGTCGATGTCATCAGCCTGGACAAACGCGAAGGCAAGGACTGGCGCCATTACCTGCGCCTGTACCGCGTGCTGAAACAGCTGCGCCCGGCACTCGTGCACACGCGCAACTTGGGCTGCCTCGAAGCGCAACTGCTGGCCTGCCTGGCCGGCGTACGCCTGCGCGTGCATGGCGAACACGGGCGCGACATGAGCGACTTGCACGGCACGCGCCGCAAATACCGGCTACTGCGCAAATGCATGCTGCCCCTGGTGCAGCACTTCATTGCCGTCAGCGCCGACCTGGGGCAATGGCTGGTGGACAGCATCGGCGCGGCGCCCGCACAAGTATCGCACATCGGCAATGGCGTCGACAGCGTGCAATTCCATCCGCGCCTGGGGCCGCCAGCCGCCGTCGGGCCGCCCGGCTTCCTGTGCAACGGCGCCTTCGTCATCGGCAGCGTGGGCCGCATGGCCGCCGTCAAGGATCACGCCTCGCTGGTGCAGGCGTTTCTGCTGTTGCTGGCGCAGCCGGGTGCCCGCGCGCGCCTGCGCCTGCTCATCGTGGGTGACGGGCCGTGCCGCCAGGCCTGCCTGGAGTTGCTGCAGCAGGCCGGCGTGGCCCATCTGGCCTGGCTGCCCGGCGCGCGCGACGACGTGGCACAGCTGCTGCGCGCCATGGACCTGTTCGTGCTGCCCTCGCTGGCCGAAGGCAGCTCGAACACCATCCTCGAAGCGATGGCGACGGGGCTGCCCATCGTCGCCACGCAGGTGGGCGGCAATGCGGAACTGGTGCAGTCGGGCTGGAGCGGCACCCTGGTGCCAGCCGGTTCTCCCGACATGCTGGCCGACGCCATGCTCGACTACTACAGCATGCCCGAACTGGGCCCGCGCCACGGCGCGCGCGGGCGGCGCCAGGTGCTGGCCGAGCACAGCCTGCCCGCCATGGCCGGCGCCTACCTGGCCGTGTACGACCGCCTGACGGGCGCGCGCCAGCCCTCTCCCCTGTCCACTTATCCCTGAAAGGCCTCCCATGTGCGGCATCAGCGGCATCTTTGATTTGCAGGGCCAGCGCGACATCGACGTGCTGCTGCTGGCGCGCATGAACAACAGCCTGCGCCATCGGGGACCGGACGAAGGGGGACTGCACCGCGAGCCGGGACTGGGCCTGGCGCACCGGCGCCTGTCCGTGATCGACCTGGCCAGCGGCCAGCAGCCGCTGTTCAACGCCGACCGCAGCATCGCCATCGTCTTCAATGGCGAAATCTACAATTACCGCAGCCTGATGGCCGAACTGCGCCAGTTCGGCCATCGCTTCCGCACCAGCAGCGACACGGAAGTCATCGTCCACGCCTGGGAACAGTGGGGAGAACAATGCGTGCAGCGCCTGCGCGGCATGTTCGCCTTCGCCCTGTGGGACCGCCGGCGCCACCTGCTGTTCCTGGCGCGCGACCGCCTGGGCGTGAAACCCCTGTACTACGGCGAGGCGCAGGATGGCACCCTGCTGTTCGGCTCCGAACTCAAAGCCCTGCTCGCGCATCCGGCCATGCCGCGCGTGCTCGACCCGCTGGCCGTGGAAGAGTATTTCGCCTACGGCTACGTGCCCGAGCCGCGCAGCATCTTCCAGCACGCGCGCAAGCTGCCGCCCGGGCATACCTTGTCGATTCGCGCCGGCCAGCCGCTGCCCGCGCCGCAAGCGTACTGGGATATTCCATTCACGCCGAATCCGCCCGCCAGCGAAGCGCAGGCGGCCGACGAACTGCTGGCGCGCCTGCGCGAAGCGGTGCGCATCCGCATGGTGGCCGAAGTGCCGCTGGGCGCCTTTTTGTCGGGCGGCGTCGACTCCAGCGCCGTCGTGGCGCTGATGGCCGGCGCCAGCGCCACGCCCGTCAATACCTGCTCCATCTCGTTCGGCGACCCCGCGTACAACGAAGCGCGCTACGCCGACCTGGTGGCGCGCCGCTACGCCACGGCGCACCACGCGCGCCAGGTGGAGCAGGACGACTTCGAGCTGATCGACCTGCTGGCGAACCTGTACGACGAACCGTTCGCCGACAGTTCCGCCATTCCCACGTACAGAGTCTGCCAGCTGGCGCGCCAGCGCGTCACAGTGGCCCTGTCGGGCGACGGCGGCGATGAAAGCCTGGCCGGCTACCGGCGCTACCGCCTGCACACGCGCGAAGAAAGAGTGCGCAAGGCGATGGACCCGTTGCTGCCGGCCGGCCTGCGCCAGTCGCTGTTCGGCACCCTGGGGCGGCTGTACCCGAAGGCCGACTGGGCGCCCCGCTTCCTGCGCGCCAAGACCACCTTCGAAGGCCTGGCGCGCGACACGACGGATGCATATTTTCACGGCGTCAGCCTGCTGGGCGACGCCATGCGCGCGCGCCTGTTCAGCCCCGAACTGCGGCGCAGCCTGCAAGGCTACCGCGCCGTCGAAGTGCTGCGCCGCCACGCGCTGGCCAGCCCCGCGCAAGATCCGCTGTCGCAGGTGCAGTACCTGGACCTGAAAACCTATCTGCCCGGCGACATCCTGACCAAGATGGACCGGGCCAGCATGGCGCATGCGCTGGAAGTGCGCTCGCCGCTGCTCGACCATGAACTGGTGGCGTGGATGTCCGGCCTGCCACCGCAATTCAAGCTGCGGCGTGGCGAAGGCAAATACCTGCTGAAAAAAGCCCTGCGTCCGCTGCTGCCCGACACCCTGCTGTACCGCCAGAAGATGGGCTTTTCGGTGCCGCTGGCCGACTGGCTGCGCGGCCCGCTGCGCCAGCGCCTGCGACAGCGCCTGCTGGGCCCCACCCTGGCGCAATGCGGCCTGTTCGACATGGACTACGTGCGCCTGCTGCTCGATCAGCACGCGAGCGGCCGGCGCGACTACAGCGCGCCCCTGTGGGCGCTGCTGATGTTCGAGGCCTTTTTGCGCCAGGTGCTGCCCGTCGACGGCCGCCAGGCGCCGGTGCCCGCACCAGCCATGGCAATGGAGTAAATCCATGCGCATCCTGCACATCCTCGACCACTCGCTGCCCCTGCACAGCGGCTACACGTTTCGCACCCTGGCCATCCTGCGGCAGCAGCGCGCGCTGGGCTGGTTCACCATGCAGCTCACCAGTGCCAAGCAGGGGCCGTCCGACAGCGCGCAGCAGCTGGTCGACGGCTGGCATTTCTACCGCACGGCGCCGAATGCGCGCTGGTGGGGGCGCCTGCCCGTGCTGCGGCAAGTGGCCGTCATCATCGGCCTGGCCGTGCGCCTGCGCCAGCTGGCGCGGCAAGCCAGGCCGGACATCCTGCATGCGCATTCGCCCGCCCTGAACGCCATCGCTGCCCTCAACGCGGGCCGCGCGCTGGGCATCCCCGTCGTATATGAAGTGCGCGCCTTCTGGGAAGACGCGGCCGCCGACCATGGCAGCAGCCGGCCCGGCGGCCTGCGCTACCGGCTCACGCGGGCGCTGGAAACCTATGCGCTGCGCCGCGCCGACGCCGTCACCACCATCTGCGACGGTTTGCGGCGCGAGCTGTGCGCGCGCGGCGTGCCCGCGCATAAAATCACCGTCATTCCGAACGCCGTCGATGCGCTCGCCTTCAGCACCACCGCGCCCGAAGACCACTGGCTGGCGCATAAACTGGGCCTGCATGGCCACCTGGTTATCGGCTTCATCGGCTCGTTCTATGCCTACGAAGGTCTGGCCCTGCTGCTGCGCGCCATGCCGCGCCTGCTGGCGGCGCAGCCGGCATTGCGGCTGCTGCTGGCCGGCGGCGGGCCGCAGGAAGCGGCGCTGCGCGCGCTGGCGGCGCAGCTGGGCCTGGAGCACGCCGTGGTCTTCGCGGGCAGAGTGCCGCATGCGCAGGTGCCCGCGTATTATCAGTTGGTCGACATCTGCGTGTATCCGCGCCTGCCGATGCGTCTGACGGAACTGGTGACGCCCCTGAAACCGTTAGAGGCGATGGCGCAGGGCCGCCTTGTGGTGGCGTCCGACGTGGGCGGCCACCGCGAACTGGTCGAACATGGCAAGACGGGCATGCTGTTTCGCGCCGGCGATGCCGAAGCGCTGGCGCAGGCGGTATTGCACCTGCTGCTGGCGCCCGCCAGCTGGCCGGCGCTGCGGCGCCAGGCGCGCACCTTCGTCGAGACGGAGCGCAGCTGGAGCGCCAGCGTGGGCCGCTATGCGCCCGTGTATGCGCGCCTGGCCGCGGCGCGCAGGGTGGCGGGAGTGGCGCCATGATCTTCTCGGGCTTGCGCATCGCCCTGGTCGGCCCGCTGCCGCCGCCGGCCGGCGGCATGGCGAACCAGACGGCGCAACTGGCGCGCAAGCTGCGCGAGGACGGCGCGCAAGTGCAGCTGCTGGCCGTCAACGGCCCCGTGCTGCCGCCCTGGCTGGCGCGCATCCGCTACCTGCGCGCTGCGCTGCGCCTGCCCGTGCACTTGTGGCGCCTGTGGCGTACGGCCAATACGGTGGACCTGTTCCACATCATGGCCAATTCTGGCTGGTCCTGGCATCTGCACGCGGCGCCGGCATTGTGGATCGCCAGCCTGAAAGGCAAACCGGCCCTGCTCAACTACCGGGGCGGCGAAGCGGCCGCCTTTTTCGCCCGTTCGCCGCGCCTGGTGGCATTCAGCCTGCGGCGCGCCAGCGCCATCGTCGTGCCCTCGGCCTACCTGGCCGGCATTTTCGAGCAATATGGCCATACGGCCCACATCGTGCCGAACGTGGTGGACTTGCAGCGTTTTACAAGGGCTGCGCCGCGTGCGCCACGCGATGCTGGCCCGTGCATCCTCGTGGCGCGCCACCTGGAACCGCTGTACGACAATACCAGCGCCGTGCGCGCCTTTGCCCTCGTGCGGCTGGCCTTTCCAACGGCGCGCCTGGTGCTGGCCGGTGGCGGACAGCAGCGCGCGGCGCTGGCACGCCTGGCCAGGTCGCTCGGCGTTCTTGCCTCCGTGCGCTTCGCCGGCCCCGTCGACAATGCCGCCATGCCGGCCCTGTACCAGGCCAGCGACATCGTCCTCAACCCGAGCCTGGCCGACAACATGCCCATTTCCGTGCTCGAAGCGCTGGCCTGCGGCGTGCCCGTCGTCAGCACCAACGTGGGCGGCATCCCCGCCCTGCTGCAAGATGGCGTGACGGCGCTGCTGGTACCGCCCGGCGATCCGGCCGCCATGGCGCAGGCCATCCTGGCGCTGCTGCGCGACCCGAGCCGCGCGCAAACGCTGGCAGACGCGGGCCTGGCGCACGCCGCCACTTTCGGCTGGTCCGGCATCGCGCCCGGCCTGGCCGCGCATTACCGCCGCATCCGCGCCGCGCCGCGCCCCGGCGCCTACACGCGCTGTGTGGCCCGCTGGCTGTTTCCCCTGCATGAATGGCTCAAGGGCCACCACAGCGTACGCCTGCTGCGCCGCCTGGAACGCTCGCAGTGGTGGAGCGCCCAGCAACTGAAAGAGTGGCAGCTGGCGCGCCTGCGCGCGCTGCTGCGCCACGCGAGCGCGCACGTGCCCTACTACCGCGCGCTGTTTTCCAGCTGCGGCTTCGACCCGGAACAGGTGCGGCAACTGGCCGATTTAGCGCGCCTGCCGCTGCTGCGCAAGGCTGATATCGCTGGCGCGCGCGACAGCTTCAAGTCCGCCCGCGCCGTGGGCTTGCGCCCGTTCGCCACGGGCGGCTCCAGCGGCGAGCCGCTGCAGTTTTTCCTCGGACGGCGCAGGATCAGCCACGACATCGCCGCCAAGTGGCGCGCCACGCGCTGGTGGGGCGTCGATATCGGCGATCGCGAAGCCGTGTTGTGGGGCTCGCCCATCGAGCTGCAGGCGCAAGACCGCCTGCGCCGCCTGCGCGATGCGCTGCTGCGCACCACCCTGCTGCCCGCGTTTGCCATGTCGCCCGCGCGCCTCGATGGCTACGTGCAGCAATTGCGCCGCTGGCGTCCACGCATGCTGTTCGGCTACCCGTCGGCCCTGTGCCGCATCGCCAACCACGCCGGCGCGCGCGACCTGCCGCTCGACGGCCTGGGCGTCAAAGTGGCGTTCGTCACGGCCGAGCGCCTGTACGACGAGCAGCGCGCGCAGATCGCCGCCGCCTTCGGCTGCCCCGTGGCCAATGGCTACGGCGGGCGCGACGCGGGTTTCATCGCCCACGAATGCCCGGAAGGCGGCATGCACATCACGGCCGAAGACATCATCGTGGAAATCCTGGATGGCAATGGCCAGCCGCTGCCGCCAGGGGCCACGGGCGAAATCGTCGTCACCCACCTGGCCACGCGGGACTATCCGTTCATCCGCTACGCCACGGGCGACGTGGGCGCGCTGGGCACGCAGCCTTGCGCCTGCGGACGCGGTTTGCCCCTGCTGCAAAAGATCGAAGGGCGCAGCACGGATTTCCTCACGGCCGTCGATGGCACCGTCATGCACGGCCTGGCCCTCGTCTACATCGTGCGCGAACTGCCGCAAGTGCGCAGTTTTAAAATCATCCAGGAAAGCCTGCTGCGCACGCGCGTGCTGCTGGTCTGCGTGGCGCGCCTGGATGACGCCACGCGCAGCGCCATCGTCACCGGATTCCAGGCCAGGCTGGGCGCGCAAGTAGACATCGCCATCGAGGAAGTCGACGAGATCGCGGCCGAGGCGTCGGGCAAGTACCGCTATGTGGTGAGCGAGGTGGCGTAGGCGGGCAGCCTGTAGCTCGATGACATGGCAGATGTCCATGCTCGTCCATGTATCTTGCCATAGTATCTTGCCATATTATCTTGCCATATCGCCTGCGAAGCCATCTCCGAATGCATGCACGCTACGGATCGGGATATCAACACCGGTCTGGCTGGCGATTTTCGCACGCACGTCACCGCTCTTGAAGTATTAGGCACCGTGCGCTCACACATTGATGTAGATCAATCAATTTTCGAATCGCATGCAGCAGAATATGATCATTCGCAAGTGTCTGTTGACCAGCCCATGGCAGGGCGCGTGACTGACGCCACTCCAACTTCATAAGGAATAACATGATCCCCACTACCATGAAAGCCGCCGTTGTCGAACAACTGGGCCAGCCCCTGGTGCTGCGCGACGTCCCCGTGCCGGTGCCCGGTCCCGGCCAGATCCTCGTCAAGACGGAAGCTTGCGGCGTGTGCCACACGGACTTGCATGCGGCGCGCGGCGACTGGCCCGTCAAGCCTACACCGCCGTTCATTCCCGGCCACGAAGGCATCGGCCTGGTGGTCGCCATGGGCACGGGCGTGACCGAAGTGCAGCTGGGCGACCGGGTCGGCGTGCCCTGGCTCTACTCGGCTTGCGGTCATTGCGAACATTGCCTGGCAGCCTGGGAAACCGTGTGCGCCGAGGCGCAGTTTGGCGGCTACACCAAAAATGGCGGCTTTGCCGAGTACATCCTGGCCGACCCGCGCTACGTCGCGCATATTCCGACGGGTCTTTCCGCCGTGCAGGCAGCACCCATCATCTGCGCCGGCGTGACCAGCTACAAGGGCATCAAGGAAACGGGGGCGCGGCCGGGCCAGTGGCTGGCAGTGTCCGGCATCGGCGGCCTGGGCCACCTGGCCATCGAATATGCGGTGGCCATGGGCTTGCGCGTGGCGGCCGTCGACATCGATGAAGGCAAGCTGGAACACGCGCGTGCCCTCGGTGCCGAAGTGACCATCAACGCGCGCCAGGGCGACCCCGTGGCGGCACTGCGTGAAGCGACAGGTGGCGGTGCGCACGGCGTGCTGATCACGGCGCCTTCGATCGATGCCTTTCAACAAGGCGTGGCGATGACGCGCAAGCGCGGCACCTGCGTGCTGGTGGGCTTGCCGCCGGGCGACTTCCCGACGCCGCTGTTCGACGTCGTCGCCAATTGCGTGACGATACGCGGTTCTTTTGTGGGCACGCGCCAGGACATGGCCGAGGCGCTTGCCTTTGCCGCGACCGGCAAGGTCAAGGCCGGGATCGAATTGCAGCCGCTGTCGGCCATCAATGAGATCTTCAGCCGCCTCGAGCATGGCAAGGTGGCCTCGCGCGTGGTGCTCGATTTCAGCGGCAATTGAGTTACGGCTGAGCAGAGCGCCAACTGCGCCGGTGTGTCGTGCGACGGCAATTCCATTTTTGTTGCCATAATTGCATACCATAAAGGACACACCGATGAAAATTTCTCTTGCTTGCTTGCTGGCATGCGCCGCCCTCGCCTGCTCCGCTCCCGCCAGCGCGGCCGAGCCGGCTGGGTCCGCCTTGCCCGGGCACTATTACCTGCAAGGCGTCATGGAAACGGGCTCCGAACTGCTGCTGAAAAAGGATGGCACGTTCGAATGGATGCTCAGTTATGGCAATACCGACGAGCAAGCCAGCGGCGAGTGGCGCGTTGCCGGCGACACGGTGACCCTGGTGGCGGGCAACGGCGGCAAGGAGCCGCAGTTTCGCGTGTTTGAGGAAACGGAAATGCGCATCCAGAAACCCGCCGAGGCGGGCGTGTGGGTGGCCATCGTCGGCTTTCCCCAAGTGGGGCCGATGCCCGGCGTGGAGGTAAAATTCGAAGCGCAAAGCGGCAAGTCGGCCACGGCCGTCAGCGTGGCGAACGGCGACGCCATCGTGCGCATGCCGGCGTCGGAGCGCTGGGTGCGCGCCGGCTTGCGCCGCCAGGGCTCGAAAGCCGACTATCAATGGCTGGCCGTGCCGCCCGAGCGAGCGCAGCAACGCCTCGCCGCCTTCGCCGTCACCGACCCGCAATGGCTGAGAGGCCAGGCATTCCAGAAGCTGGCCTTGCGCGTCGTCAAGGGCGGCCTGCAAGTGGACGATGCGGACAGCAGCCTGGCCAGGGGCCTGTACGCGAAGCAGGCGTCCGGGCAGTAGCCCTGGTTCCCCCGTTCCTTTCTACAGCCTCTCCGCACTTGGTCAGCATATCGACCAAGACACGCTGCAGACTCAATTTTGATGTCGCTCAGCCAAGAATGGCCTCGACACCAACACCAAACTTGTTCGGATTAAATTGAATAACTTGATAAGTTGCGATCTGCTCCCGATAGAAGGGATCCTCTGCAAGCACGCCATCCAACTCCTCACGGCTCAGGCTTTTCACGAGGATGACACCTCCTGTTCGCGGCATCTGGGCACCGGAAGCTAAAAAACGACCCGCAGCATAGTGGCGATCCAGAAAACTCCGATGCTCCTCAAGGTGAGCCTCGATAGCTGCCAGCGGTTGAACGTAATGCAAAAGGACAATGAACATAAGGCTCCAATATTCTCAAAACTCATTGATATGATAAGCAATCAAGAATGACATCTCAAGAGCTATTGTCGAGAGCCCTGACTTCGCGTGTTGCACTAGATGAGCAGGCCACCTGTCGAAAACCCTCGTTCTCAAGAAGAACGAGACTGCATGCTGAGATACTCCGCTATTTGCGCTCGCGCATGCCTGTGCGCCGTTGACACCCTGCACCGTCTGTCCTATAGTCGCCGGGTTAACGACAAATGAGAATGAGAATCATGTTCAGTTCTATCAAGAAATGGCTCGTCTGCTATCCGCTCGTCGCTGCCAGCCTCAGCCTGTTACTGGCCGGTGGCGCGCAGGCGCAAGTAGCCGATCCTGGCGCCGGCGCCAAGCAATTGTGGCAATTGATTGATTATGTGGCCGTCGATTACAGCGGCGCCGTCGAGCACGGCAAGGTGGTCAGCGAAGCGGAATACGCGGAAATGCTCGATTTTACCGACAACGCGACGACGCAGATCGCCGCCCTGCCCGCCCACGCTTCGCAGGCAGCCATCGCCGCCGCCATCGCCGACCTGCGCAAAGCCGTCGTGGCCAAGGCCGACGGCGTGGAAGTCAAGCGCCTGGCACACCACGCGAACGGCTTGCTGATCGCCGCGTATCCGATTCCCGTGGCGCCGAAAGTGCTGCCCAACCTGATGCGCGGCGCGGCCCTGTATGCGGCCCAGTGCGCTTCTTGCCACGGCGTGGCCGGTGGTGGCGACGGTCCGCTGGCGGCCAGTTTGGAACCGAAACCGATCGCCTTCACGGATGGCGAACGGGCACAGTCGCGCAGCCTGATGGCGCTGTACCAGGTCATTTCGCAAGGCGTGGCGGGCACTTCGATGGCCAGTTTCGGCCAGCTGTCCGAAAACGAGCGCTGGGACCTGGCCTTTTTTGTCGGCGGCATGTCGCACGATGCGGCGGCGCGCGCGCACGGCGAAAAGCTGTGGCAGGACGATCCACGGGCCAAGACACTGTACGCGGACCTGGCCGCCGTGACGACCTTGACGCAGGAAGCGGCGGCCGCCAAGCTGGGCGCAGACGAGGCGCAAGCCTTGACGGCGTACTTGCGCAGCGCCCCTGGCAAGGCCGAGGCGCACAAGCCTGCCGGCCTGGCCCTGTCGCGCCTGCGCCTGGAAGAAAGCCTGGCCGCCGTGCGCGTGGGCGACCGCGCGGCCGCCACGCGCCTGGGCCTGTCGGCCTACCTGGACGGTTTCGAGCCGATCGAGCCGATGGTCGGCGCGCGCAACAAATCCCTGCTGCTGGCCGTGGAAAACGCCATGCTGGCCTACCGTTCCGCCGTTGCCAAGGGCACGGTAGCCGACGCCGAAGCGGCGGGCGACAAGCTACAGCAACTATTTACCCACGTGGAAGCGGAACTGGGCGACGCCAAGGCCGAGCCGATGACGACCTTTATCGGCGCCCTGACGATCTTGCTGCGCGAAGGCGTGGAAGCGCTGCTGATCGTGATCGGCATCATCGCCTTCCTGCGCAAGGCCAAGCGCAACGATGTCATGCCCTACGTGCATGGCGGCTGGATCAGCGCGCTGGTGGCGGGCGGCCTGACATGGGTGGCGGCAACGTATTTGGTGACCATCAGCGGCGCCAGCCGGGAAGTGAGCGAAGGGCTCGGTTCCGTGTTCGCGGCCCTGGTCCTGCTCAGCGTGGGCTTGTGGATGCACCAGAAGAGCAGCGCCGGGCGCTGGCAGGAATATCTGCACGAGAAACTCACGGCGGCCATGACGCGCCGCTCCGCCTGGGGCCTGTTCGCCCTGGCCTTCATCGCCGTCTACCGCGAAGTGTTTGAAACCGTGCTGTTCTATTCCGCCCTGGCGGCGGACGGTAATGGCGGCGCCCTGCTGGGCGGCTTCCTGGTGGCCATCGTGCTGCTGGTCGTGATCGCCTGGGCCTTGCTGCGCACCAGTGCCCGCATGCCGATTGGCAAGTTCTTCTCGTGGACGTCCGCCTTCGTGGCCGTGCTGGCCGTGATTTTGATGGGCAAAGGCGTGGCCGCGCTGCAGGAAGCGGGCTGGGTCGGCGTCAGCCCCGTCGATTTCATGCGTGTCGACCTGCTGGGCATCCTGCCGACGGCGGAAACCCTGCTGGCGCAGGCCGCCATCCTGGCCATCATCGTCGCCGGCTATGGCTGGAACCGTTACTCGGCAGGCAAGCACAAGCCCGCTTGAGCTTGAAGTGCCATCCTTGAAACGCGCCAGCACGGGCGTTTCCGCCAGCCCCCGGTAGCAGCAGAAAGCTATCGGGGGCTGTTGCATTGCGGCGGCTCAGCGCGCCATGTCGCCTGGCGACTTGCTGTGGCTGTGCACTTTAACCCCCGCCAGCCAGGTCTCCTCCACCACGATGTCGCGCAGCTTGCGCACGCTCTCGTCCAGCGGGTCTTGCGCAAGAATCACCAGGTCGGCCCGTTTGCCAGCTTCCAGCGAGCCGACCAGGTGGTCGAGGTGGCAATGCCAGGCGGCATCGAGCGTGACGGCACGCAAGGCCGCCATGCGGCTCAGGCACTCGTCCTGGTTCAGCACTTCATTGTCTGGCGCACCCTCCATGCTGCGAAATACCGCCTGTTCCATCATGCGCAAGGCGCCCAGTGGCGAGACGAAATGGTCCGAGTGCAAGCTGACGTGCATCCCCGCTTGCAGTGCCGACTGGCAGCGGTCCAGCAACTGTGCCCGCTCCTGGCCAAAAATGGTGCGCTGGAACGTGTGCCCCCAATAGCCGACGTGGCCGATGAGGAAACTGGGGTTCAATTGCAGTGCCGCCATGTTAGCGATGGCATCGTCATTCAGCAGCGATGCGTGCTCGACCCGCAGGCGCAGCTGACGCCGCTTGAGCGCCTCCTCTTCGCTGAGTATGCCTGGCCGTGGCGTAAGTACTCGCGCGTAGCTCTCCAGCACATATTCCACCGCCTTGTCGCCGTTGGCGTGCACCAGCACCGGCCAGCCCTGCCCCACCGCCTTGTCCAGCATGCGGGTGAACACGGACGTGTCCTGGTAATTGTTCAAGCCGGTGTCCGGCACATCAGGGACGGCGTGTTCATGCGAACAGGCATAGGGCTCGCTCTGGTAGCCCGTCAAGCCCTGGTTGGAGCCATCCGCGATCAGCTTGATCGCCCTGATGCTGAAACGCTGGTCGCCGTGGCTGTCCAGGTCCGGCGTGTAGCGCTGCAGCCACTTGTCCAGCGCCGGTTCTTCGGGTTTGGTGAACAGTGCCGCGCCGATGCGCACGGGTCCCAGGTGCGCCGCCAGTTTGAGCAAGCCGATTTCCAGCTGCGGCTGCTCGGTGGCGCCGAGACCGGCGTCGAATACGCTGGTAAAGCCCATGGCGGAGGCATGCTCCAGCACCTGCTTCAGGCAGGCGACAAATTCCGGCAGCCTGGGCTGCGGCGCGACCTTCAGCGCCTCGGCGATACTGATCTCGGTGAGCACGCCGGAAGGCGTGTCCTCGAGCTTGGCCGCCTGCAGCGCAGCGGTATTGAGATAGGCAAGGTGGCCGGAAGAGTTCATCAGCAGGATAGGCACCGTG
Source organism: Janthinobacterium sp. PSPC1-1 (assembly GCF_049897625.1). Lineage (NCBI taxonomy): Bacteria > Pseudomonadati > Pseudomonadota > Betaproteobacteria > Burkholderiales > Oxalobacteraceae > Janthinobacterium > Janthinobacterium sp. PSPC1-1. Next base: position 96,620 of record NZ_JAFCWP010000011.1, read on the forward strand.
CTGCTCAGCGGGTCCAGCCGGCTGGCGGTGATGTCTTCCCAAGGCTGCATCAGCGAGGGATCGACGCCGAAGCCCAGCACCCAAGGGTTGCCTTGTTTGTCTTTCGGCAGCTTGTCCGGCTGCGCCAGCGCGGTGCGAATCTGTTGGCTGATGCTTTGGAAACTGTATTCCAGATTCAACTCCTGTTGCCGGGGTGCCTGCTGGAAGGGCGTGAGCGGCAGCCAGCTCTTGTACAGCGCACTGGGCAGGACGTGCATATGGGGTTCGACGAAGCCGGGCAGCAAGGTGCGGCCATGCAGGTCCGTCTCATCCGGCTGGTGCGCTTGCATGGCCTGGCGCACCTCGTGCAGCGTGCCCGTGGCAATGATGCTGCCGCCGGCCATGCCCAGTGCCTCCACCCGCTCGCTGCCACCGGCGGCCAGGGTATGGATGACACCGCTATGGAAGATCACGGCTTGCGGCCCCAGTGTCCGGGCGTGCCGGGCATAGGCTTGTTGAAACGCCGCATCCAGTTCACCGCCAAGCGCGGTTTCCGTCAGCAGGCCGGTAGTCAGCGCAGGCAGATGAGGCAGGTTGCAGCAGGCGCAACCGAGATGGTCATGGCTCATGCAGATTCCTATCAGAAGTTAATGATTGACGATGAATACATTCATCATTCAGGGTTTGATATGCTCAACAACAAAATATCGGGAAAGCGATATGCATAAACTGGCTCGCTTGTTTCCAATAACTGCTACCAAAGTAACCCCCAATAAATTATTGTGATTTCTGACTTCCATACCCGGCGCTCTGCAGCGGGCGCCTTGCATAGCATCCGGTTCTGTTCGTCATAAATTCAAGCTCATTTCCCGAGGATTACTTAGCATAACGAATTGCCAATCAAAAAAACTCTAACATTGTCACGTTAATGTGCATGACTATCTGACTACGCTGAACGCCTTTCTCTGCATTGATTTCCCGCAGCATTTCGCCATCTATTTATTGACCATTTTGTCACTCCCTCCCATTTCTCTGAAGAAGACATAAAACTATTTATCGGAAGGTGACAATTGGATAGTTATATTTTCAAATATTTAACTATATTCAGTATTGCAGAGATTACTCCGGTCGCCCGAACACCGGCCGTATCAAAAGAAGCCTATCCATTGAACGCACCACCAACGAAAGCTGATTGATGAAAACTCAACGCGCAACAACCTGGTCGCTGGGTCTTATTGTGGCAGGCGCCCTGTTGTCGTCCCATGCCTATGCGGCGAAAATCCCCGACTGCGGCAAAAGGGAACCGAGCAAAACCCTGCCTACCCCGCAAAATAGCGAATATGACGCCTACCGCAACGCAAAGACGAGCGCGGTGGCGGGTGGTCCGGGCAATGTCGTATTCAATAATAATGAAAAGCGCCTCCCCGCCGCCGGCAAGGACGAAGTTTATTATGAATACTATTTGGGTATTGGCGGCGACGGCGGGGCAGGTTCGCATCGTGCGGTACTGCTTGTGCAAACGCCGGCTGGCAAACGCAAGTTGGTGGAACGCTACTATACGCAGGACCACTATACTTCCTTCTGCAGCCTGAAAAACTAGCCGTTCTTTTTGGCTATGTCACCGTCAGATGTGGAAATGCTCCTCCATAGCGATTTGTGGCGGAAGCGTGCCAGCGGCGTGCCCGTCAAGGCATTGAAGGTACGCCCGCACGGCCCGCAGCGGTAGCGTTGCAAGCCGTGCGCATGGCCATGCCGGTGCAGCTGAGGCGAGTGGCAGGCGGGACAGGCCAATCGTGGCTGCGCCACACTTTCCAGCAGCGCGACGGTCGCGTCGTGTGGGGCCTTGCCACGCAGCAGGGCCATTCCAGCCTGCCGCTGGCGTCGGTTCAACTGCGCAAACTGGGCGATAAAGCTGATCCATTCGGCTGCCTGCATGATCTGCTCCCTGTCAGGTGAGTATGCAGAGTCAGACAGCACTGTCAACGGAAGATTCCGGCATTTACCCTACTTACCGGTGACAGAGCCTTCTTTTTCCAATTCAAGCGACGCCGAAACCAGCGGTCACGGCGCCGCATCGCGCGCATCTACGTACGCCCAGGCCTGCATGCCTGACGCCAGGGTGACGCGCTCGCGCCGGTAGGCGGCCACCTCGTAGCCGTCAGCCTGCCGCAATTCATCCGCCGAGACGGCCAGCACGGCGCCCGGCACGCAATCGGTCGGCGTGCCGCTGCACGAGGCGATCGGATGGTGCGTCTTGCCGCTGGTCGCCACCACCTGCGCATCGTCGATGGCCAGCAGTGCCAGGCGGTAGCCGGGCAACTGGTCGGGCCGGCTGTCGAGCAGGCGCCCGAAGGTGGCCAGTTGCACCTCGGGCTGCTGCAAGGTGCCATAGGAAAACAGATGCTCTGTCGCTGCCGCTGGAATAGTGGCCATTTTTCGCTCCTGGTCGATGGTCGATAGAGTGCATCGTAGCGCCGTTCCAGGAAGAGAACAACGCGTCGGCACAGGTTCTGCGCGGTTTTTGAAAATACTATATGATGATCATCATGCAGAACTCATCCAACAACACATCTACCAAGAAACCATCGGCGCAAAGCCGCAAGGAAGCCACCCACGAACGCATCATCGAGGTGGCCACGCGCGCCATCCGCCGCAGCGGCTATGCGGGCACGGGCGTGGCCGACATCATGAAGGAAGCGGGCCTGACGCACGGCGGCTTCTACGCGCACTTCGCCTCGCGCGACGCGCTGCTGGCCGAAGCGGGCGACCGCGCGGGCGCCGAATCGGTGGCGCTGGCGGCCAGGGTGGCGGCTGCCGCCCCGCCGGGCCAGGCGCTGCAGGCCATGCTGGCGGCCTACCTGGCGCCCGCCCACATCGCCGCCATCGAGGTGGGCTGCCCCGTCTCGGCGCTGGGATCGGAAATGCCGCGCCAGGCGCCCGAGGTGCGGCGCGCCGCCACCATCCACATCAAGGAAATGATCGACCTGTTCGCGCGCCAGATGCCCAACTGGGGCCAGCCGGAAGCGCACGCGCAAGCCATGGCGACGGTGTGCGCCATGATCGGCGCCACCATCCTGGCGCGCGCCGTCGACGAGCCGGCCCTGTCGGACGCCCTGTGTGCGGCCACCTTGGCGCAGTTTCAAGACGCAAACTAGCCGCACCGCCCGAGGCCTTGAACCGTCCCGGGTTTTTTTTCAAACAACAATATGACGACCGTCATATTTTATACTGTCAACCACTGAAGGACTGCCATGAAGAACAACAAGATTGCCCTGGTCACCGGCGCCTCGTCCGGCATCGGCGCGGCCACGGCCCAGCGCCTGGCGCAAGCGGGCTACACGGTGTACGGCACCAGCCGCCGCGGTAGCCAGGCGGGCGCACCCGCTTATGCGATGCTGGCCCTCGACGTCACCAGCGATGCGTCTGTCGCTGCCGCCGTGGCCGAGGTGATGCAGCACGAAGGCCGCATCGACCTGCTGGTGAACAACGCCGGTTTCGGCGTGGCCCCGGCGGGCGCCGAGGAAAGCAGCATGGCGCAGGCGCGCGCCATCTTCGACACGAATTTTTATGGCGTGCTGCGCATGACCCTGGCCGTGCTGCCGCACATGCGGGCCCAGGGCGGCGGGCGCATCCTCAATATCGGTTCCGTCGTCGGCTTTTTGCCCATGCCTTATGGCGCGCTGTATTGCGCCACCAAGCACGCCATCGAGGGCTACACTGAATCGCTCGACCATGAAGTGCGCGGCTGGGGCATCCGCGCCAGCGTCATCGAGCCCGCCTATACGAAAACCACGTTCGAAGCCAACCTGCTGGCGCCAGATAGCCCGCTGTCCGCCTACGGGCAAGTGCGCGCGGCCGTCACAAGCCGGCTGCAAACGCTGATGGCCAGCGCCGAAGACCCGGCCATCGTGGCCGACACGGTATTGGCGGCGGCGCAGGCGCGCCAGCCGAAATTGCGCTACACGGCCGGGCCGCTGGCGGCACGCTTGCGCCTGATGCGCCGTTTTCTGCCCGCCGCGCTGCTGGACGCCGGCTTGCGCAAGGACCTGCGCCTGGCTTGAACGCCAGCACTTTTTCCAGCATCCAGAGAGAACATCATGCAAGCATTGCAACTCAAACAATACGGTGGCCTCGATCACGTGGCGTTTGCCGAACTGCCCCGCCCCGCACCCGGCCCCGGCGAACTGCTGGTGCGGGTGCATGCCGTGGGACTCAATCCCATCGACAACCTGATTCCCAAGGGCGACTTCAAGCCGATATTGAAACTGCGCTTGCCGGCCACCCTGGGCAGCGACTTGGCCGGCGTGGTGGTGGAAGTCGGCAGCGCCGTCACGCGTTTCAAGGTGGGCGACGCCGTGTACGCGAGTATTTTCGACACGCCATACGGCAGTCTGGCCGAGTTTGCCGTCGTGCCCGAGCAGGCGGCCGCGCTGAAACCGGCGAACCTCGATTTCGTGCAGGCGGCGTCGATACCCATGGTGGGCTTGACGGCGTGGCAAGCCATGCATGAGCGCATGCAGTTACAGCCTGGCCAGAAAGTGTTCATCCCGGCCGGTTCCGGCGGTATCGGCACGTTTGCCATCCAGCTGGCCAAGCACTTGGGCGCCCGCGTGGGCACCACCACCAGCACGCCGAATGTCGAACTGGTACGCGGCCTGGGCGCCGACGAAGTGGTCGACTACAAGCGGCAGCCCTTCGAGCAGGTGCTGCGCGACTACGACGCCGTGCTGGGCACGCTGCGCGGCGACGGTCTGGAAAAGGCCTTGTGCATCGTCAAGCCCGGCAGCCGCGTCGTCTCGCTGATCGGCCCGCCGGACCTCGCCTTCGCCCGCGCACGCGGCATGCACGTGGTGCTGAAACTGGTGTTCGGTTTGCTCAGCCGCAAGATCATCGGCCTGGCGCGGCGGCGCGGCGCCAGCTATGCCTTCCATTTCGTGCGTCCCGACGGCGGCCAGCTGGCGCAGATCGCCGCTTTGGTCGAAGCGGGAAGCATCCGCCCCGTCATCGACCGGGTGTTTCCTTTTCTTGAGGCGAAACAGGCGCTGGCCTACCTGGCGCAGGGCCGCGCACGGGGCAAGGTGGTGGTGCGGATGCCCGTTTCCTGAGTCGCCTTTGGAACTGTGACTATGTGTGAGTTTTGCGTTGGCAATTTCCTCCATACTCGTTGTCAAGCCCGTACCTGTTGATACCGGTCAACCTCAATAAAGGTAGCTCATGCGCTTTTTTCCGCGCTTTTTTCCGCGCTTTTTCCCGGAATGTTGCTGCTTCGCTATCATCGTCGCGGCCGGCATGGTCCATGCCGCCGAACCCGGCGTGACCGATACGCACATCCGGCTCGGCATGGTCAATGCCCAGACCGGGGCAGCCTCCGGGCTGGGACGGGCCATGCTCGATGGGGCGACGGCCGTTTTCCAGGAAGCAAACCAGCGCGGCGGCATCCACGGCCGCAGCATCGAGCTGGTAGTCGCCGACGATGGCTACGACCCGGACCGGGCCATCAGCGAAACGCTCAGGCTGGTCGAGGAAAAGCAGGTATTCGCCCTGTTCGGCAACGTGGGGACGCCCACCACCAACGCCGTCATACCGATCGTCCAGGAAATGAAGGTGCCGCTGGTGGGCGCGTTTACGGGCGCCATGACCTTGCGCCGCCCCGTGGTGCATGAAATCATCAACTTTCGTGCCAGTTATGACGATGAGTCCGATGCCCTGGTGCAGTATTTCGTCAGCCGGGGCATCAAGCGCTTCGGTGTCCTGTACCAGGACGACGGCTTCGGCAATGCCGTGCTCGACGGCACCGTGCGCGCCCTGCAGCGGCGCGGCATGGAACTCGTCGCCAAGGGCGCCTTCCAGCGCGGCACCACGGCCGTCAAGGCGGGACTGGCGGCCCTGATCGGTCACGACTTGCAAGTGGTCATCATGGCCGGTCCCTACACCCCGGTGGCAGCGTTCGTGCGCGAGGCAAGCCAGGCCAAGCTGAAGGCGGCCCTGGCCACGGTGTCCTTTGTCGGCACGGACAGCCTGCTGCAACTGCTGGGCACGGAAGGCAACAACATCCTGATCTCGCAGGTGGTGCCCCTGCCCGAGGACCGCACGCTGCCCATCGCCGCCGAATGCGCCGACCTGCTGGCCCGGCATGTGCCGGCGGCCAGGCTGTCGTTTGTGAGTTTCGAGGGCTGCATCTCGGCCACGCTGATGGTGGCGGCGCTGCGCCGCACGGGCGCGGACCTCACGCGCGAACGCCTGATCCGGAGTTTCGAAACCTTCGAGCGGCTCGATCTCGGCGGCTTGCAGGTGACGCTGCGACCAGACGACCACCAGGCATCAACGGCCGTTTTCCTGACCCGCATCGCCGATGGCAGGATCGTCCCGGCCGACCCGGCGCCTGGCGCGAAGTGATGCGTGTTCCCCTCTCCTGGAGCCTGGCATGAAAATCAGGACCAAGCTGATCGTCAGTAGCACCGTCCTGCTGGCGGGCGTGGCAGCCATGGCGGCGACCGGCCTGCTGCTGGTGAAGGGCATCGAAACCCATGTGCACGATTTGACCGACGAGACGGTACCGCTGTACACGGACGTGTTACACCTGCGTTATACCGTGCAGGATATGGCCTCGGACTTTTTCGAGTTGGGCAAGGCGCAAGACCTGGCGCAGCTGGAGCAGGTGTCGAACAAGATCGTCGCCAATATCCAGACCGCCGAGAGCATCAGCGACGATTTGCGGCGCCATGGCGAATTACAGGCGCCCCGCTACCACGCGGCCTTCGAACGGGAATTCCAGCGCATGCGCCTCGCCGTGCGCAAACGCCTGGAAAACGAGGCCTACTACAAGGCGCAGGCAACGGAGATGCGGCAAGTGCTGGCGCAGATCAAGGCCGCAGCCAAGGGGGCGCGCAGCAAGATCCGCCTGGTCGACAGCCAGGCCCAGGCCACGGCCGCCGAGGTGCAGCTGCAAAGTCAGCGCCTGAACCAGAACGCCCGCTACCTGACGGATTTGCGCCAGAGCATCCACGACATGCAGATTGCGCTGGCCGAAACGGAGGCCGTGAAGAGCCGTTTCCGCATCGCCCCCTTGCGCGAGCGCCTGGCCGCGGCCGTGGCGCACCTGGCGGGCACCAGCGAGCGCGACATCAGCCCGTCGCAGCTGGCCCTGCGGGCGAAACTGCTGGCCACGGCGCACCAGCTGCTCGATCCTGCCGCCGGCTTGCTGGCTTTGCGCGCGGGACTGCTGGCCGAGGGCGGCGCCAGCGCGGCGCAGCAGGCTGGCTATCTTACTATCAAGGAACAAATCAGCGCCGCCCTGGCCAGCGCCCACCTGCGCCTGGCCGAGGAACTCGATCCCATCGAATTGCAACTGGCGATAGGGCGCGACCGGCTGGAGCAGGCCAGCCGCTACATGCACACCTCGGCCCGCATCGAGGATGCCAGCGGCGAAATCAACCTTGCCGTCGACGCCATCAGCATCGACGTGGGCGAAGTCATGCTGGCCACGGCCGCCGGCGACGTCACGCGCCTGGGCCACGATATCGCCCGCCGCATCAGCGCCCTGCACCGCGACATGGCCACCATGCAGACTTTGCTGCAAAGCATAGGCCAGCTGGGCTTGCTGGCCGAAATCAGGGCCGTCAACACCCATCTGGACGCGGTGGAACGTTCGGGACAGCGGCTGGTGCAAGCCAAAGGCAGCGTACTGGACAGCCAGGCGGCGCTCGACGAGGTCATCAGCCATGTGCGCGCCTTCGAGCGCGAACAGGCCGCCTATTCCGCGCAGCAGGTGGCGCACATCACGCACCAGCAGCAGGATGCGGTGGCCAAGGTGCGCGATGGCGTGCGGCATGCCTTCGCGCTGATCCTCGGCATCGCGCTGGTGCTGCTGCTGGCCTGCGTGGCCATCACAGGCCTGATCAGCGCGTCCATCGCCAGGCCGCTGGCGCGCCTGTCCTACGCGATTGCGCATATCCGCGACGGCAAGGCGCTGTCGGTGCGCGTGGCGCAGCACGGCAGCGATGAGCTGGGGCAGCTGATCACGGGCTTCAACGGCATGCTCGAACACGTGGAACAGCGCGACCTGGCGCTCACGCAGGCCAAGGCCGAGGCCGACGCCGCCAATCGCGCCAAATCGGAATTCCTGGCCAAGATGAGCCACGAAATCCGCACGCCGATGAATGGCGTGCTGGGCATGACGGAATTGCTGCAGCGCACTGAACTGAGTCCCAAACAGCAGCGTTTCGTGCACACGGTGCACCGCTCGGGCGAAAGCTTGCTGAGCATCATCGACGACATCCTCGACTTTTCCAAGATCGAGGCGGGCAAACTGGTGCTCGAACACATCCCCTTCGACCTGCGCCAGATGATCGACGACGTGGTGGCACTGTTTGCCAACGGCATCCAGCGCAAGGCCATCGAATTTACCTGCCGCATCGCTCCCGACGTGCCGCAGCATGTGCGCGGCGACCCCGTGCGCCTGCGTCAGATCCTCACCAACCTGCTCAATAACGCCACCAAATTCACCGAACGGGGCGAAATTTCCGTCGATGTCAGCTGCCCCGCCACCGGCCAGCTGCGCCTGGAAGTGAGCGACACGGGCATCGGCATGGCGCCGGAAGCGGCCGCGGCCGTCTTCCAGCCGTTCCGCCAGGCCGACAGCACCACCTCACGCAAATACGGCGGCACGGGACTGGGCCTGGCCATCATCAAGCAGTTGGTGGAGATGATGGGCGGCAACATTGCCCTCAAATCCGTAGCAGGCCTGGGTTCCAGCTTCGCCGTGACCGTCGTCGTGGGCAAGGTGGCGCCCGCGGATGCGCCACCGGCGCCGGCGCCGCGCGTGTCGCTGGGCGCCTTGCACGTGCTGATCGTGGACGACAATGCCACCAACCGCAATATCCTGCTGCAGCACGCGATCGAGTGGCAGATGGCCGCGTCCAGCGCCGCCGACGGCGCCGAGGCGCTGGGCCTGCTGCAAGGCGCGCTGCGCGGCGGGCGTCCGTTCGACCTGGCCATCATCGACATGCGGATGCCTGTCATGGATGGCGCCGAACTGGTGCGGAAGATCAAGGCCGACGCCGGCATGGCGGCGCTGAAAATCATCATGCTCAGTTCACTGGACGCCTCGGCCGAGCTGCGCCAGGTGACGGCGCTGGGCGTGGAATATTGCCTGACCAAGCCCGTGCGGGCGCTGGAATTGCGTCACTGCATCGAAGCCGTGGGCGGCTTCGGCACCCTGGCGCCAACCGTGCCTGTCATGCCGGCCCTGCCCGCCGCACCGGATACCGTTGACGCAGACCCGGGCCAGGCGCCGCTGCGCATGCTGCTGGTGGAAGACAATGCGATCAACCAGGAAATCGCCCTGGCCATGCTGGAAGATACCGGCTACGACGCCACGCCGGCCGACAACGGGCGGCGCGCGCTGGCCCTGTGGGAGCGCTACCCGTTCGATGTGATCCTGATGGATTGCCAGATGCCGGAAATGGACGGCTTCGAAGCGACCCGGCGCCTGCGCCGCATGGAAGCCCAGCAGGGCCGTGACCGCACGCCCATCATCGCCCTGACGGCCAATGCCATCCTGGGCGACCGCGAACTGTGCCTGGATGCGGGCATGGACGATTACCTCGCCAAACCATATACGCGCGCCGCCCTGCTGGCCGTGCTGGCCCGCTGGCGTCCGGCGTCCACCGCACCAAAGGCAGCGCAGACGCCGGCAGTGACGGCGCAGGCTGTCCAGGAGGCGCCGGCCGAACCGGCGGCCATCCTCGACGCGGCCGCCCTGCAAAACCTGCGCGCCATGCGCCGTCCCGGCCGTCCCGATGTGCTGGGCCGCATCATCGACCTGTTCTACAGCGACGCCCCGCGCCTGCTGGGCCAGCTGGAAGTGGCGGCCGGGGCCAGCGACGCCGCGGCGCTGCAGCTGGCGGCGCATACGCTCAAGTCCAGCTGCGCCAACGTGGGCGCGCTGGGCTTGTCGGCCACCTGCCGTGAAATCGAACAATACGCGCGCAGCAATGACGTCGGCAGCGCGCTGCAGCATATCCGCGGCATCCAGCAAGAACTCGACCGTGTCCTCGCCGCCCTGGCCATTGAAAAGGAAGCAATATGAATACCGCACTCCCCCCGCAAGCACTGGTCCTGGTGGTCGATGACGACACCATGACGCGCTTCCTGGTGACGGAAGCACTGGAGCCGGAAGGCTTCCGCATCGTGGAAGCGGCCAGCGGCCTGGAAGCGCTGGCCGCCTTCCAGCGCGGCGTGCCCGACCTGATCCTGCTCGACGTCGCCATGCCCGGCATGAGCGGCTTCGAATGCTGCGCACAGCTGCGCCGGCTGCCCGGCGGCGCGCACGTGCCCATCGTCGTGCTCACCGGCAACGATGACGATGACTCCATCAAGCAGGCGCTGGAAGCGGGCGCCAGCGATTTCATCTCCAAGCCGATGCAATGGCGTTTGCTGGCGCACCGGCTGCGCTACCTGCTGCGCGCCAGCAGCGCGCTAACCGAGTTGAGCCGTATCCAGGCAAGCCTCAGCCACGCGCAGGCGCTGGCCCGCCTGGGCAACTGGGAATACCGGCTTGCCGATGGCGACGGCTACTGGTCGCCGGAACTGTTGCGCATCCTGGGCCTGGACGCCGATTCCGGCCCCACCAGCTTCGAGCGCCTGTTGCAATGCCTGCCAGAGGATCAGCGGCCCCTGCTGCTCGAGGCCTTCATGGAACTGCATGCCAGCGGCACCGGCTACAGCCTGGAACACCGGGTGCTGCAGCCGGACGGAGGCGAGCGTATCGTCTTCCACCAGGCCGAGGCCGTGCGCGAAGGCCGCGAAATGCTGCTGATGCGCGGTACCGTGCAGGACATCACGGAACGCAAGCAGCAGGAATTGCGCATCGAGTACCTGGCCAACCACGATGCGCTGACGGACTTGCCCAACCGTCAGTTGCTGAACGACCGCATCGGCCAGGCCATCGTCCACGCCCGCCGCACCAAACTGCATCTGGCTACCATGATGATGGACCTCGATCGTTTCAAGTTCGTCAACGACAGCTATGGCCACCCGGTGGGCGATGCGCTGCTGCGGGAAGTGGCCCGCAGGCTGAAGGGGGCGGTGCGCGAAGGCGACACCGTGGCCCGCCAGGGCGGCGACGAATTCGTCATCCTGCTGACGGACCTGCCCGACCTCGAGACGACTGAACAGATCGTGAAGAAAGTGCTGGCGGTGTTCGCCGAGCCCTTCCTGCTGGGCGAACACACCCTGCACGTCAGCACCAGTATCGGCGCCAGCGTGTTTCCCTCCGACGGCGACAGCGGCGACATACTGCTGAAGACGGCCGATGCGGCCCTCTACAGCGCCAAGGACAAGGGCCGCAACGGTTTCCAGTTTTACAACCACAAGATGGGCGTGCTGGTAGAAGAGCGGGCTGAAATCGAACATGCCCTGCATCAGGCGCTGGCGCTGGACGAACTGGAATTGCACTACCAGCCCAAGGTCGACCTCAGCAGCGGGAAAATCTATGGCATGGAAGCGCTGCTGCGCTGGCGCCGGCCCGGCATCGGCCTGGTGCCGCCGGACCGCTTCATTCCCCTGGCCGAGGAAACGGGCATGATCATTCCCATCGGCGAATGGGTGCTGCGCACGGCCTGCGCGCAACTGGGCGTCTGGCATGCCTACGGCTTTGCGCACCTGACGATGGCGGTCAACGTGTCGGCGCGCCAGTTCCGCCAGGTCGACATGCCGGAACTGGTACGCGAAGTGCTGGCGGAAAGTGGCGTGCCGGCCGATTGCCTGGAACTGGAGCTGACGGAGAGCGTGCTGATGCAGAACCGGGACCTGGTGGTGCGGGCACTGGAACAGTTGAAGGAAATCGGCGTCACCTTGTCGTTGGACGATTTCGGCACCGGCTATTCCAGCTTGTCCTATCTCAAGCAATTCCCCATCGACGTGGTCAAGATCGATCAATCGTTCATCCGCGACGTGACCGACAGCGTGGATGGCGCTTCGCTGACCCGCTCCATCATCGCCATGGCCAAGTCGCTGCACATGACCACGGTGGCCGAGGGCGTGGAAACGGAAGGCCAGCTGGGGTTTCTCAATACCAACCACTGCGACGCCATGCAAGGCTATTACTTCAGCCGCCCACTGCCCGGCGCCGAGATGGACCAGTTATTGCATGCCGGCACCCATTTGCCGCCAGACAACTGCCATGCCGACGCGCCGCAGCGCGTGCTGCTGCTGGTGGACGACGAGGAGCATATCCTGTCCTCCCTGCGCCGCTCGCTGCGCAAGGAAGGCTACCAGATACTCAGCACCACCATGCCGCAGGAAGCGCTGGAACTGGTGGCCACCCATGCCGTGGGCGTGATACTCACGGATGCACGCATGCCTGGCATGTCTGGCAACGAACTCTTGCGCCGCATCAAGGGCATCTATCCCGAGATCGTGCGCGTGATGTTGTCCGGCTATCCTGAATTGCATTCGGTCACGGCGGCCATCAACGAAGGCTCGGTGTACAAGTTCATCACCAAACCCTGGGATGAAACCTTGCTGAAAGAGCATTTGCGCGAAGCCTTCCTGCGCTTCGAATCGGGCATACAGCGGCCGCCGCAGGGTCCCCGTACCGTCGAGATCCGCAACCGTGCCGCCTAGGCACGCCACCAGGAGCCATCATGCAGGAACAACTGTTCTTCGAAGGCTTGCGCGCCCTGGCCGAAGCCGCCTTTCCCAAGCATTGCGCCTGCTGTGGGCGCGTCTTCGCCACGGCCGACGAGTTCATACAGCAGACACAAGCGATGCGCCAGAATGTCTCCGGGCTGAAGCAGAGTTTCGATGACAACAACGTCGCCATCGTCGAGGTCTACCGCAATTGCCTGTGCGGCTCGACCCTGATGGATTTCTTTTCAAACCGGCGCGACACGTCCGAGGCCTCTCTGCAGCGGCGCCAGCTATTCGAGCAGTTATTGCCGCTATTACAAGAAAAAGGCATGGACCGGGGCGCGGCGCGCGCCTATCTGCTGCAGGTCGTGCGCGGCGAGCTGCCTTGAGGGGCCGCTCGGCGTACCACCTTACCAGTAACCAAGCACCTTCCACCACGTCGTGCCGACGACGGCAAAGATCAGCAGTTCCACCACGCACATGATGAAGCCGACCCGCCACCAGTTACCCATCGTCACGAAGCCGCTGCCGAAGATGATGGGCGAGGTGCCTGTCGCATAGTGGGTCAAGGTCATCATGATGGCCGAGCCGGCCGTCATCATCAGCATGAACGGCACATGGTATTCGGCGGGAATCAGGTGCAGGCCCACCGTCAGGAAGGCCAGCAGCATGGCGCTGATGTGGGCCGTCGTGCTGGCAAAGAAATAATGCGAGAAGACGAACACCAGCACCAGGACGCCGGCGATCGGCAGCCAGTCCATGCCGCTGGCGACGATGGCCGCCTTCATGCCGGCCGAGAACCAGGCGATCACGCCCGTCTTGTTCAACTGCTCGGCCATCATGACCAGCGCGCCGAACCACACCAGGGTATCCCAGGCACTCTTCTCGGACAACACGTCGTCCCAGTCGATGGTGCCGGTAATGATCAGCACGAACAAGCCGACGAAGGCGACGACCGTCGCATCGAGCGAAAACGCGGGGCCGAACAGCATGGCGGGCACGTTGGCCCACAGTAACAGCAGCAGGGCGAAGGTGCCCAGCATGACTTTTTCCGACGGCGACAGCGGGCCCATGCTTTTCAGTTCCGCCTTGGCGTAGGTGACGGCGTCCGGCGTGGCTTTCAGTTCCGGCGGCGACAGCCAGTAGATAATCAGGGGCATCACCAGCAGGCAGACCAGGCCCGGCAGCAGCATGCACAGGGCCCAGGTGGTCCACGTCAGGTGGAAACTCTGGCCGCTGGCCTTGGCCACGAAATCGACCACCAGCGGATTGGGCGCCGTGGCCGTGAGGAACATGGCCGACGTAATCGGGTTGGCGTGGTAGTTGACGAGGGCCAGATACGTGCCCACTTTACCTTCCGTGCCCTTGGCCGGGTCCGAATCGAAGGCGTTGGCAATCGATTTCATGACGGGGTGGACGATGCCGCCACCGCGCGCGGTGTTACTCGGCGTAAATGGCGCCAGCACCAGTTCGCAAATCGCCAGGCCATAGCCGATGCCCATGGTGCGCTTGCCCAGCAGCGAGATGAACAGCAGGCCGATGCGGCTGCCCAGCCCCGTCTTTTTCAGGCCGCGCGATATCAAAATCGCCACTACGATCAGCCAGATCAAGGGATTTGAAAAACTGCTGAGCGCATCCGTGATGGCGCCCTTGGACGAGGTCGACGTCACTTGCGACAAGGAAACGATGACGATGGCCATCATGGCCATCACGCCGATCGGCATGACTTTTAATATGATCGCCAAAATCGTGGTGAGGAAGATCGCCACCAGGCCCCAGGCCTTCGGCGTCAAGCCGTCGGGCGCCGGCAGCAATAGCATGCTCACCAGCAAGGCCGTGCAAATCAGGGCGGGGACGAGGCGGAATGGGACGGCTTCCTTGAAATGCAGGAACATGTCGCGCACTGTTTTATACATCTTTATTACCTTTCGCTGTGGGTCAGGCATCCTGGCGGCCGGAATCGTGCACGCAGATTCATGGGCTGGCAGGCACGAAAAACCGCGCCCGCAAGATGATAGATGCCCAACAATTCTGTTCGGCAATATCATACACGCAAGACTTCCCTGTCCTCGCCCCGTTGCCGCTTTCGACGCCGATTATCTGCATAATCGTTGACCGGCAAGCGACACATGTCGCATCATGCTCCCATAAGTCACAAGACATGATGAAAAGGAACCACAGTGAATAATACCCGCAACCATCATATCGACGCCCTGCGCGGCGCGGCCATCCTGTGCGTGCTGCTGCTGCACTTCGCGCTGGCCTATGGCTTGAAGAACAGCCCGCTCGTCGTTCTGCCGACTTGGCTATTGAAAGCCGCCTACCAGGGCAATTACGGCGTGACCATGTTCTTCGTCATTTCCGGCTATTTGATCACCTCGACCTCGCTGCGCCGCTGGGGCGACCTGGCGCGCATCGACCTGGCCGTGTTTTATGCCTACCGCATCGCCCGCCTGCTGCCGTCTCTGCTGCTGGCCCTGTCCCTGATCGTGCTGCTGGGCGTGCTGGACGTGCCCTTCTTTGCCAATTCCGACGGCGGCAAGGATTTGCCAGCCAGCTATTTCGTCATCGCCATCGCTTCCGTGCTGACCTTCTGGCACAACGTGCTGATGCAAAGCGCCGGGTATTTCAATTACTGCCTGAACGTGTACTGGTCGCTGTCCGTCGAGGAAATGTTTTACCTGCTGTTGCCGCTGTCGTGCCGCCTGCTGCGCCGGCGCCATGCGATCATGCTGCTGTGCAGCGCGGCCATCGTGGCCGGCCCCGTGTACCGCAGCTTGCACGCGGACAACGAAATCTATTTCATGTACGGCTACCTTGCCTGTTTCGACGCCATCGCCATCGGCTGCCTGACGGCCCTGCTGACGCAACACTGGCAGCCGGGTGCGCGGGCTGGGCAACTGTTGCGCTGGGCGGCGGGCCTGGCCCTGGCGGCCGTGTACGTGCGCGGCATCGCCGGCCATGAAGCCTTCGGCTTCAGCGCGATCGCGCTGGCCAGCGCCGCCTTCATCGTGGGCGCCACGGCGGGCCAGGCGGCCAGCCAGGGCCGCCCCGGACCGCTGCAATGGCTGGGACGCCACAGCTACGAGCTGTACTTGTTCCATATCATCGTGCTCGCTGCCATGCGTAACGTGGTCGACAAGGCGGGCCTGGGCTACGCGGAGCGCCTGCCGTGGCTGGCGCTGTTCCTGGCCGCGACGGCGCTGGCGGCCGCCCTCGTGGCCCGCTATGTGTCCGATCCGGCGAATGCCGCCCTGCGCCGGCGCTTCCTGGGCGCCGCCGCGCCCGCGCCTGCACGCGCGGGCGGCAGCCCTGGAGCGGCACCTTGAAAAAGTGAGCCAGGTCAAGAGAGCGCATGCCCACCGCCCGTTTCCGGGCGAATTTCAGCCCCGCCTTGCCATTCGCACTATAATGTCGGCACCGTGTGCGGCAGCATTGGCGGCGATAGACGGTAACAATTTCGTGTGGACGCCAGTACAATAGCGTCTGGGCCTACACAGGGTTTCACTTTTGCCAGCAGTTGCCAGCAACTAACCATTTTTTTGACCAGCCAACAAACACTATGAGTTCGATGAATGAAGAGCGCGTTTTAAGCGTGCACCACTGGACGGATACCCTGTTCTCCTTTACCACCACGCGCGACCCGTCGCTGCGTTTCTCGAATGGCCATTTCACCATGATCGGCCTGCGCGTCGATGGCAAGCCATTGCTGCGCGCCTACAGTATCGCCAGCGCCAATTACGAAGAGCACCTGGAATTTTTCAGCATCAAGGTGCCGGGCGGTCCATTGACGTCGCGTTTGCAACATTTGCAAGTGGGCGACACCGTCATCGTCGGCCGCAAGCCGACGGGCACCCTGGTGTCCGACTACCTGCTGCCAGGCAAGCGCCTGTACATGCTGTCGACGGGCACGGGCCTGGCGCCTTTCCTCAGCATCGTGCGCGATCCGGACATCTACGAGCGCTTCGACCAGCTGATCCTTGTGCACGGCGTGCGCCAGGTCGATGAACTGGCCTACCGCGAGCTGCTGGAAGAGCACCTGCCGAAGCATGAATTCCTGGGCGAAATGGTCAGCGACAAGCTGCGCTATTACCCGACCGTGACGCGCGAAGATTTCCGCAACATGGGCCGCATCACGGCACTGATCGAGAACGGCAAACTGGCCGAAGACCTGGGCTTGCCGGCGCTGAACCCGGCCGAAGACCGCGTCATGATCTGCGGCAGCTCGGACATGCTGCGTGACCTGAAGGAAATGCTGGAAGCGCGTGGCTTCAAGGAAGGCAATACCTCGACGCCTGGCGACTTCGTTGTCGAGCGCGCGTTCGCCGAGAAGTAATCCACCGTGTTCTCCAGGGGCCCGGTCCCGCCGCAGCTTGCGGCGGGACCGGGCCTTTTTCATTGGCGGCTCAGCGCACCAGCGCCGGCGTGCCGCGCTGGTATTGCAAGCCATTCATGAAGCGCTGCACGGGCTGAAAGGCGCCGCTGAGGATATCGTCATGCGCCGCGTAATAGCGCGTCTCGATCTTCAGCAAGCCCAGCACGGTCGCATCGAGCTTGTCCGTCTGATACGGCCGGCTTTCCAGCGCGGCGCGCGCGGCCCCCGATTGCGGCGCTTGCTGGTTGTTCCAGATCAACATGGGAATTTCATAACCGCTCTTGTCGGAGGCGGAATGGCCCGCGTGATTGCGGCTGTAACCCACTTCCTGTCCATGGTCGGAGACGAACAGCAGCGAGGCGGCGCGCCCGGCCTTGGCTGTGTCGGCCATGCCGATCAGGGTGCCCAGCACATAATCGCCATAGCGGATGGCGTTATCGTACTCATCGCGCTGGTGGCGTATCCAGCTGGATCTGCCCTGGCTGGCCATCTGCGCGCTGACGGCGTCCCGCGCCTGGTCGAAATGCGCAAAGTGGCTGGGATAGCGCATGTCATAGCTGGGATGGGCGCCCAGCAAGTGCACCACGATCAGCTTTTTCGGCGCGCTATCGGCCAGTGCGTGGGCGAACGGCTGGAACAGGTTGCCATCAAAATTGTTTTCGCCACGGCCAGTACCGTAGTTGATGAAGTCGCTTTCATCGGCCTGGCCCGCCAGCAGACCGATCCAGCCGTCGTTGCGCGTCTGGTTAGAGACCCAAAACGTCTTGTAGCCGGCCGCCTCGGCCAGCATCAGCAAATTTGGCTTGGCCATCCACGCATCGGGGCTGCCGATATCGGCCGGCGTGAGCATCGTCATCATCGATTCCACCGTGCTGGACGCGGGCGAAATCACATCATTGAACACCAGCAGCTTCGCACGCATGGCATCGAGCCGGGGCGTGGTGGCGCGCGGGTAGCCATACAGCGACATCGAGGCGCGATTGGTGCTCTCGCCGATCACCAGGATGACGGTGCGCGCATCCTCGCCCGCATAGCGCACATGCCAGTCGCCCGGCGCGGCCATGGCCGCCGTCAGCGCCTGCTGCATGGATTTCATCGCTTCCAGCTGCGCGCTGTACTGCTGGTAGCGCAGCGGCCAGAACAGGGCCGGATTTTCACGCCGCATGGTGGTATTGACGTGCAGCAGCACGAGAAAGATGGCCATGCTGGCGGCAAAGCATTTTTGCGCCAGGCCCGGTGCGCTACTGGCGCGCGCCGCTTGCCGGCGCAGCAACTGGCGGTCGGCCAGCAACACCGCCGCCGTCACGAGAACGAACCAGCCCGCCGCTTGCGCCAGGGCGACGCTGTTGTGCAGGAAAAACTCGCCCGTTTCCGCTTGATCTGTCGCAAACATAGCCTGCAAAACGGCATTGGGATTGGGCCGCATGCCAAAATAGCCACGCAAGAAGCCCTTGATGGCGGCGTCGAGGTAAAACACGGGCACCACGATGCGCAGCAGCACGGTGA
Organism: Janthinobacterium sp. PSPC1-1; assembly: GCF_049897625.1. Classification (NCBI taxonomy): domain Bacteria; kingdom Pseudomonadati; phylum Pseudomonadota; class Betaproteobacteria; order Burkholderiales; family Oxalobacteraceae; genus Janthinobacterium; species Janthinobacterium sp. PSPC1-1. The sequence goes on from NZ_JAFCWP010000011.1 coordinate 115,113, forward strand.
CCGCGCTGGCGCTGGCGCTGGAACTGCCACGCCACGCGTGCAGCACGCCGCCCACACCCAGCAGGAAGGCCGCCAGCAAGACGCACAATTTCAGGCATTCGTTCGCACTTAACTGATCGAAGAGAAAGAACAGCAGCAGGCCAGCAATGCTGAACAGGACACGGCAAAACAGAATCAGCATGGAGGCGACAGGGAGTAAGTATTGAACAGGGGCAAGCCCGCGCGAACGGGCCAGCGATTGTAGCGTAGTCCCTTGCCACCTGCACAATCAATTCATGTGCGCTCCTGACAGAAATTGTCAGTACTTTCTATTATGCTTTCGGCACCAGCAGGCCAGCCAGCCTGTATTAAGATTGATATCTCCACCTGCGACAGGACCTTTCATGACACGTGCCATCACCATACTGACCGAGAACTTTGCCGATTGGGAAACCGCCCTGATCAATTCCACGGCGCGCCTGTATTACGGCTTTTACACGCAGTTCGCCACGCCGGGCGGCCTGCCCGTCACCTCGTCCGGAGGCATGCTGGTCACGCCGCAACTGGCGCTGGAAGAGGTCAATCTCGATGAACTCGATTTGCTGATGGTGTGCGGCGGCAGCCACTGGCAAAGCGGCAAGGCGCCCGACCTGGGGCCCTTGCTGCGCGCCGCCCGCGACAAAAATATTGTGCTGGCCGGAATTTGCGACGGCACCCGCGTGCTGGCGCAGGCAGGCGTGCTCGACACCGTGCGCCATACGTCCAACAGTGCGGACAACCTGTTGCAAACGGGCTATGCGGGCGCGGCCCTGTACCAGGACGTGCCGTGGGCCGTGGCCGACCAGCGCGTCGTCACTGCACCGGGCACGGCGCCCGTCACCTTCACAAAGGAAGTCTTGCGCGCCCTGGGCATCGCCGATGAAAACCTGACGGCTTATCTGGCCATGCATGGGGCCGAGCACGGCAAGCCTCCCGTCGCCTGATCTCGCTCCTTGGCACGCAAGTTCTGCCGCCCGTCGCAAAGGGGTGGCAGAATCGGCTCAACTTGATTAAAGTGCATCCCTTATCTGCCCCCCCGGAAGGATGCGATGCGACGCCTGAAATACCTGCCAGCCTGCCTGGTCCTGTTGTGCTGGACGCCCCTGGCGCTGGCCCAGCCCTCACCCCTGTTGACACCGGAGCAGTTGCGCGCCGACCTGCGCTTCATCCAGCAGTCGATCGCCGCCACGCACCCGCAGCCGAGCTTTTCCGCCGATCCCGCCGCCGTGCAGCAAGCCTACAAATACATTGCAGAGCAAATGCAGGCGCCGATGTCGCCGGACCAGGCCTGGCGCCTGCTTGCCATGCTCAATCCCCTCTACGCCGACGGCCACCTGGCCATCACGCCGGCCACACCGCTGGCGCAAAGCCAGGCCTTCCTCGACGCGGGCGGCAGGTTCTTTCCCTATGAAGTGAGCCTGGATGCCAGCGGCGCCCTGCGCATCCGCGCGCAGCTGGGCGGTGCGCCGTCGCCGCTGCAAGGCATGCGCATCACCAGCATCAATGGCGTGCCGGCTGAGCAGATCGTTGCCGACTTGCTGATCCGCTGCCACGGTGAAACGGCCGCGTTCCGCACCAGCCTGCTGTCGCTGCGCTGGCCTTTCCTGTACTGGAAAGTACTGGGCGCGCCGGACAACTATGCCTTACAGTTTGAAAAAGGTCAGCAATTGACCGTACCAGGATCCAGCGCCCTGCCCGCCTATCTGGCCGGCAATGGTAGTTTCGCACAGCAATTCCGTTTCGAATTGCTGCCCCGCAAGGCTGCATTGCTGACCATCAATACCTTTGCCTGGCCAGACAAGGCGCAATTCACGGCGTTCACGGCCGACGCTTTCCGCCAGGTGCAAGAGGCGGGCGTGCGCACGCTGCTGATCGACGTGCGGGAGAATGGCGGCGGCAACGACGACATGTGGATCGATGGCGTGCTGCGCTATATCGCCGACCAACCTTACCGCTGGGCCTCGACCTACCGCAAAAAAGTCATCAAGGGACGCGAGAGCGCGAGTGAAAAGCTGGGCGACGTCATCGATGGGGAGATCACTTCCTGGCAGCAGCCCCAACTGGACAATCCGCTGCACTTCTCGGGCGCCACCTATTTGCTGGTGGGCGGCCGCACGTATTCTTCCTCTGTACTTCTGAGCAATGTCATGCAGGACTTTGGCTTTGGCAAGGTGGTGGGAGCGGCGGGCCAGGCACGCACGCGCCAGAGTGGCGGCACGCAGCGTTTCGTGCTGCCCAACAGTGGCCTGGAACTGGGCGTGCCGCGCCTGCTCTTCCAGCGCCCATCCGGCGCGGCCAGCCCCTACTTGCTGCAACCGGACATCGTGCTGCCGGACAGCCCGTATGATGAACGCGAACTGATCGAAGCCGTGCTGGCCCTGCCGGCCCCGCCGGCCTAATCGGCGGCCAGCACGCGCAAGCGCGCCACGGCGTGCGTGTTGCCCGGGTCCAGCTCCAGCGAACGGCGGTAATGCGTGACGGCCAGCGCCGTGGCGCCATCGGCCTCGTACGCTTCGGCCAGGCTGTCGTGGCCGTTCGCCCCTTGCGGGTACAGTTGCACGCCTAGCTGGAAGACGGCGAGCGCCTGTTTCGGCTGCTGCCGGCCCAGCAGGCGGTAGCCCCAGGCATTCAAGTCGTCTTCGGTGGGCGCAGACAGCCCGTGCTGGCGCCGGATGGCCGCCAATTTCTTGTCCAGCCCGTCGAAACCAGCGCTGGCCGCCTGCTGGCGCAGCAGGTGCGCGGCATACGCGCCGCCGCGCTGCTGGCGCAGGGCGGGAATGTAGAAGCCGGCGACGGTATCGATCAGCTGTTCCGGTTGGCCGCCGGCCAGGTTGCTGAGGATAATGACGGCCAGGCCATCGTCCGGATACACATAAAAGGCCGAGCGGGCGCCGCCGATGCCGGCCACGGCGCGATGGCCAGCGCGGCCGATGCTGGGCCAGCCTAGCGCCCACGGTGCCGGCTTGCCGTCATTCAAGCTGGTCGGCTGCCACAGCCGTGCCAGGCTGGCGGGCGCCAGCAAGCGCCCCGACTGCAGCGCGATGAGCCAGTTCGCCAGTTCACCCGCATTGCTGTTGATGCCGGCGCCCGCGCGCATGAACACGGGAAAGTCTTCGATCACGTTGCGGTAACCGTTGCCGCCCCGGTCCAGCACGTAGGAACTGGCCTTATTGGCGACCACGTCCTTCGCGTCGCCAAAGCCGCTGTGCGGCATGCCGGCCACGTCAAACTGCCGGCGCTGGATGAAGGAAACAAAGGGCTGACTACTTTGCCGTTCGATCAATTGCGCCAGCAACACGTAATTGGTCTGGTTGTAGCGGAAGCGTTCACCTAGTTTTGCCTCCACCGGCAGCGCCTGCACGGCCGTCCACGCCGCATCGGCGTCGTCCGGCTGCGACCCCACCAGCTTGCCGCTGCGCTGGTCCAGCACATCGGGCAGGCCCGAGGTATGGTTGAGCAATTGCGTCACCGTCACGGCTTGCCATGCCGATGGCAGCCCCACCAGGTACTGGCCGATGGGCGTCGCCAGATCGATCTTGCCCTGTTGCACCAGTTGCATCACGGCCACGCCTGTAAACGCTTTCGTCGCCGAATTGATGGAAAACAGGCTGGCGTCCGTCACGGGTACCTGGTATTGCAGGCTGGCCAGACCGAAATTGCGCTTCAGCACGACCTTGCCCCCTTGGATCACCGCCAGTTGTAGCCCCGGAATCTGGCGCTCCTGCATTTCACTGCGCACAAAGGCGGCAATCTCCTGTGCCGCGCGCGATGCCTGCGATGGGCTGGCAGTGGCGGCTATCACACCAGCCGGGAAGGCGGCTAGCGCCATGACGAGCAGGACGGACGGAAGGCGTGGATTCACTATGCGGCTTTCAACAGTTGAAAACGGAATCGCAGCATCCCATACCTATTTATCAACGTCAATGACAATCTTGCCGGTTAGAAAATTACTCTTCCAGCCACACGTCTTCATAGCCTTCGCGGTCGAGAATGAATTTGGCGCCGCTGGGCAAGGCCAGGTAATCGACCACTTGCGGCAGCATGTCATGCAGGTGGTCCGCATGCAGTGGTTGGTAAAAGCCGCTGGCATCGTCGTGTTCGCCGCAGTGGATGAACCAGCTGATGCTGCCATTTTCCGGCAGCACGATGCGCGTGCCGTAGATGGGCGATTGGTCCAGGCTGCCGATGGCCAGGGCCACCATGGGCTCGGGCGCCTGCGCCGGCAAGCCAAATTTGTCGCAGATGCGCTGCTGTGTTTTGCTGATCGGTACGGTCATGCTGTCCTCAGGATCCGATGTATTGATAATGCAGGCGCAGCGCGCCATCGTGGCCGGACATTGCCAGGTGCAAGATCGCTTCGCCCGGCTTGCCATCGGCCAGCAACAGGCATTCCAGACCCAGCGGCCCGCAATCGGTGGCATACACATCGACGGCGGGACGGCCACCCTTGCCCGCCACAAAGGCCTCGGCCAGCGGCGCCAGGGACAGCGCCTGGTTCGTCGCAAAATAGCTGTCGAGCATTTCGATGATCTCGTCGGCCACGCCCGGCGACAGCGACCAGTCGCGTTGCAGCGCAAGCGGATCGCGCAGGTCGAGCGTGTGCACGAAGGCCGCCGCCTGTGCATAGGCCTGTTGCCGCAGGCTGTCGGTCATGCGCATTTCCATGCTGCGACTCCTCTCTCTTGAACAGGCGCCATTATAGTGCGCCTCGCCATGCCGGCAGTTGCATGACAGTACGGCAACCCTGTAAAGTGGGCCACGATGAAAAAAACCTACCATGGCAGTTGCCACTGCGGCGCCGTGCGCTTCGCGGCCGAGATCGACCTGGCGGCGCCCAGCCTGCGCTGCAATTGTTCCTATTGCCTGAAAATCCGCTGCTGGGCCAGCCTGGTGCCGCCCACGGCTTTCCGCCTGCTGGCCGGTGAAACGGACTTGAGCGAGTATCGTTTCGGCGCCGGCCGCGAGCGCCATTATTTTTGCCGCCATTGCGGCGTGCGCCCATTTGGTCGCGGCGATTCTGCGCGCAGCGGGCCGTTTGTCGGCATCGGCGTGAATTGCCTCGACGATGCGTCGGTGGCCGAGCTGGCCCAGGTGCCCGTCACCTTTGTCGATGGCTGGCATGACGCGTGGGACACGCCGCCGCAGGAAACGCGGCATCTGTAAGGCAAGAAGGACGGCAGGGAAAGGAGATACGGGGGGCACCATGTCGCGGGCGGCCAGATAAGCATGCGCTCCCCGTTGTCTGGATCGGCATTCTGGGCGATAATTACGCCCATGAACGATACCACCACCTTACCCCCATTGCCCGATCGCCTGTCGATCGACCCTAGCAGCCCTTACCACGTTGCAGCCGTGTTCGAGAACGACGTCGGCATCCGCTTCAACGACAAGGAACGCCTTGACGTGGAAGAATATTGCATCAGCGAACGCTGGATCAAGGTTGCTTCCACCAAGTCGCTGGATCGCCGCGGCCGTCCGCTGCAGATCAAGCTGAAGGGCAAAGTCGAGGCATTTTACCGCTAAGTAACGCCTACAGCTGTCATCGAGGCCGATATTCATCGGCCTTTTTTACGTCTGCAGATATTGCTCAGCCTGCCGATCCAGCGGCCGGCGGCGGCTGGTAGGCGCAAAAACCGGGCCACTGGTCGCGGCTGTCGCACACTTTCAGGCAGCCCTTGTTATCCTTGAAGGTGGCGACGACCTTGATGGGGAAGCCATATTTGGGCGTACTGGCCAGGAAGGCGGACGGGCAGCTTTGCTCGTTGCTGAAGCGGAAAGTGATCTCTTCGCGGCGGCCCTTGCGCTCAAAGCTCAGCATGAAGGTTTCATTGCTGTTCCATTGCGCCTTGCCCGGCACGCGGAAGCGGTAGCGCGGGTTGCCCGGCTGCTGGCCTTCAAGTTTCTGGCCGAAGACGCGGCTGCTGGCCGTGGCCGTCTCGACCTTGGCGACCGGATACACCACGGCAAACATGTAGGTGCCGGCAAAACCCTGGTCGAAACCGAGGCCCTTCTGGTAGAACGGCACGACGATGTGCGGTGCGCCCGCGTATTCCACGGTATTGCGTGCCGTCACGCGCGACGTCAGCTTGTCATCGGGCACTTGCCCGAAGACCACATCCAGTTCCAGCAACGCTTGTTGCTTGTCGATATCCTGTGCCAGATAATCCTTGGGGAACATTTCGCCGTGCACGCAACCGGCCAGCAGGGATGCGGCGCAGCAGCCGGCGAGGAGTTTGGGTAGTGTCATGGCTGTTTTCCCTCTGGCGGCGTTGAACTGAGGCCCAGCCCCGTCACTTGCAAGCCATTCTTGCCTTGTTTCCATTGAAATTGCTGGCCGAACCAGGCCAGTTCCAACTCGCGCCGGATACGGTTCGAATCCGTGCGGCCCTGGCGCGCCTTGATGGCGGCGCCCGCCTGTTCGGAAGCGGCCTCCGACAACGGTTTCAGCCACCGTTGATAGGTATCGGGCGGCAAGGCCAGGACCCCGGCCACGCCGTCGTCGCGCGTGGCGACGATGACCTGCAACTTGGTCAGTTTCCTGGCGAGATAGGCGCCGCGCCGCCCGTCGGGCGAGACGGAGACCAGCATGGCGGGCGCGTAATCGCCCGTGACGGTGTCCGGCATGTCAAACCACAGCAGCTCGCCCGTGCCCGTATCGAGCGCGCGGCCGTCGCGGGGAAACAGCAGCACCTCACTGCGGCCCGGCTGCGGCACGCCCCATTCGGGGTCGCGTTCCGTGCGCACCATGCTGTCGCGCTGCATGGGACTGATGGGGCGCATCAGCGGTTCGCCATTTTGCACGCCGATGAGGATGGTACCCTGCCCCGTATAGCCCTTGGTAAACGCCAGCAGCATGGGCTGGCCCTCGCGCGTGGCTTTGAGGGGCCGCACTTCCACCACTTCGCGCGCGCCGCCAGGCCAATAGCCATGCTTGCGAAAAGTCAAGGTAACGAGCGGGTCGTGGCGGTCACGCGTGACGACAAAGTCGCCGTATTGCTGCATCACCGGCACGTAGGGTGTTTGCGCCTGCGCGGCAGGCCAGATGGCGGCAAACACGCTGGCGGCGGCCGCCAGGCGGCGTAAAGATAGGGACAGCATGGCATCCTGTAAAGGTCGCAAGGTGCGAAGGAGGCATATCATAGACGATTCCCCGCTAGCAACACTGTCCGATAGCCAACATCAACGGCGCTGGATTTCGATCAGTTCGATCTCGAACAGCTTGGGCCACAGCTTGCCCGTGACAAACAAGCGCTTGCCCCGCGCATCCCATGCAATGCCGTTGAGCACGGCATCGGGATTGGCCGTGCCCCGCTGTTCCGGCGGCAGCAAGCCCGTCAGGTCGATCCAGCCCACGACCTTGCCGCTGGCCGGGTCAATGCGGGCGATCGCGTCCGCGCCCCACACATTGGCGAACAGCTCGCCGTTGACCATTTCCAGTTCATTCAGGCGGTCGATGGGGCGGCCTTCCGCCTTCACCTCGAAGCGGCGCACCTCGGCCAGGGTTTTCGGATTGAGCACGCGGATGGCAGAAGTGCCGTCGCTCATGTAGACAAATTTAGCATCGCTGGCCAGGCCCCAGCCTTCACCCTGGTAACTGAAGGTGCGTTTCAATTTGAAGGTTTTCTGGTCGAACACATAACCGGTCTGCGCCATCCACGTCAGGCCAAGGATCTCATCGCCCACGTCCGTGATGCCTTCGCCGAACACTTTTTTGTCGAGCATGCTTTTCTGCAGCACCTTGCCCGTCGTCAATTCCACCTTGCGCAAGGAGGACTGGCCATTCTGGCCCGTGCTTTCATACAGGTGGCCATCCTTGAACAGCAAGCCCTGGGTGAAAGCCTGGGGATCGTGCGGATAGGTATTCTTGACGAAATAGCCATACACGGGAATGGCGGCCTGGGCATAGCCCATTTCGCTCATCAGGCCCACGGTGCATAGCAATCCCAGCAGCAGCGAGCCGGCGGTGCGTTTCAGTCTGGTTTTACCTGTGTTCTTCATATGCTTGGCGGTGGTTGACGAGCGCCTATTGTAAACGTGCCGCGTCCGCCATGTGCGCCCTGACGAGGTCCAGCCAGGCGCGCGCAGCGAACGACAGCCGCCCGCCACGGCGCCAGGCCAGCATCAGATTCCATTCCACGGGAGGACCATCGAGGGGAATCACGGCAAACTGCGCTTGATCCAGCGTGTCGCAATACATCTTTGGCAGCAGGCAGATGCCCACGCCCAGCCGCACCAGTGAGGCGATGAAATCCCACTGGCCGCTGCGGCCTGTGATGCGCGGCGCGAAACCGGCCCGCTGGCAGGCATCCTGCACAATGTCGTTGAGGGCAAACGCGGCGCCATAGAAGATAAAGGGACTGTCGGCCAGCTCGGCCAGGGCCACGGAAGCGCGCCCCTGCCATGGCGAGCCGGGCGCGGCCAGCAGGCACAGTGGAGAGCGCACGAGGGGCAAGGCCTCGAAATCCTGCCAGGTGGCCGCATTGCCCGGGTAGTCGAGCATGGTGCCCAGTTCCACCGTGCCGGTGCGCAAGTCCCGTTCGATCGCCTGCGTGCCGCTTTCATACATTTTCAGTTCGATACCCGGATAGCGCTGGTGGTATTCGGCCAGCCACGGCGCCAGCGTGGAATGCGTCTGCGGCGACACGCCGACGCGCAGTTCTCCCCGCTCAAGGTGTTGCAGGTCGCGCAACTCCACCTTCAGTTCCGCGTGCAGGGCCAGCAGCTCATGCGCGCGCGACAGCACCACCTTGCCCGCGTCCGTCAAAGTAAAACGCTTGCCGGCGCGGTCCAGCAAGGCCAGGTCCAGCGACTGTTCCAATTGCTGGATCATCTTGCTGACGGTGGGCTGCGTCACGTGCAGCCTGGCGGCGGCGCGCGTAAAGCTGGCTTGCTCGACCACTTCGACGAAGTAGCGCAGGGAGCGGATATCCATAATACATTCCAATATCGAATGATAATCATGAGTTTAAGTCATTTTATCTTTTGATGTGGGGTCACTACAATGAAACCTTCCCCCAGCCGTTTGAAAGCCTGCCGTGAAAGCCTTGCACTGTTCCACCGCCGCCCTGCCCTCCATCCCCGTCTGGCGCCAGCCCGCGCAGACCGCATGGCAAGTAGGCATCCTGATTGCCGCCTGGTGGCTGGCCGACGAGGCCGCTTCCGCCCTGCACTTGCCGTTTTCCGGCGGCGTCGTGGGCCTGTTCGTGCTGGTGGCCCTGCTGCTGTCGGGCTGGATGCGTCCCGCCGCCATCGAATTGGGCGCGAACTGGCTGCTGGCCAACATGCTGCTGTTCTTCATTCCGCTGGTGGTGTCCGTGGTGCAATTTACACAACTATTGAAATCGCAAGGTCTGATGCTGTTCGTCAATATCGGCCTCGGTTTTGCCAGCGTGATGCTGGCCACGGCGTTGACGGTGGAATGGGTGTGCCGTTATGAACGCAAGTTGCGTCTGAATAAGCTGCTGCGCCAGCGCGCAGCCAGGGCGCAAGCATGAGCACCCTGGTCCTGTCGTTGCTGTTTTTGCTGCTGACCCTGGTGCTGTTCTATGCCAACCAGGCGCTGCACCGCCGCCATCCGCATTTTTTGTTGACGCCCGCCATCTGCACCTCGGCGATATTGATCATCATCGTGCAGGCCACCTCGACGCCGTTCGCCACGTATTTCGGCGAAACGCGCTGGCTGCCGTGGCTGCTGGGGCCGGCCACCATCGCCTTCGCGCTGCCCATCTTCCAGGAGCGCAAGCTGATCCGCAAGCACTGGCTGGCCTTGTCGCTGGGCAGCTGCGCCGGCATCGTCGCCTCCGTGGCCGCCACCCTGCTGCTGGACCGGGTATTTGGCGTGCACGGCGACATGGCGCGCAGCCTGCTGGCGCGGTCCGTCTCGACGCCGTTCGCGCTGGAAGCGTCGCGCCACATGGGCGGCTCGGCCCAGCTGACGGGGATTTTTGTGGTGATGACGGGCCTGTTCGGCTTGATGCTGGGCAAACCGTTATTAAAACTGCTGCCCTTGCGCATGCGCATCGCCCGTGGCGCCCCGTATGGCGCGGCCGCGCACGGCTTCGGCTTGTCCGTGGCGCGCCGGGTCGGCACGGAAGAAGGCGCCGTGGCCAGCCTGACGATGATTTTTTCGGGCATCGTGACAGTCCTGCTGGCGCCGCTGCTGGGGCATCTACTGGGCTAAACCGCCACACCGGCGGCGTATATCGGGGATAATACGTCTTTCCCCATTTCAAGCAGCAGCGCCACGATGAAATACCCTGCAGTCCTGCCTTTCAGCGACATCCTGCCCCGCTTGAGCGAGTTCGATGCCATCATCGACGTGCGCAGCCCGTCCGAGTTCGCGGAAGACCACTTGCCGGGCGCCATCAACCTGCCCGTGCTGGACGACGAGCAGCGCGTGCGCGTGGGTACCCTGTACAAGCAGACCAGCGCCTTCGAGGCAAAAAAACTGGGCGCGGCACTGATCGCGAAAAATATCGCGCGGCATATCGAAGAGGGTTTCCTCGCTCACCCGCACGATTGGAAGCCCCTCGTTTACTGCTGGCGCGGCGGCAACCGCAGCGGCGCCATGGTGCACATCCTGGCGCGCATCGGCTGGCCTGTAGTGCAGCTCAATGGCGGCTACAAGGAATACCGGCGCCATGTGAATGCCGAGCTGGCCACCCTGCCCGAACGCTTCGACTTCATCAACGTGCTGTGCGGCCCCACGGGCAGCGGCAAGAGCCGCCTGCTGCAAGTGCTGGACCGCCAAGGCGCGCAAGTGATCGACCTGGAAGACCTGGCGGCCCACCGCGGCTCCGTGCTGGGCGGCTTGCCGGACGCGCACCAGCCCTCGCAAAAGGCGTTTGAAAGCGCGCTGTGGCAGCAGTTGCGCCATTTCGACCCGCAACTGCCCGTCTTCATCGAGTCCGAAAGCAAGAAAGTGGGCCGGCTGCGCGTGCCCGACGCGCTGATGGAAAAGATGCGCGCGGCCGCCTGCACGGACGTGCGGCTGGCCATTGGGGAGCGCGTGCAATTGCTGATGCAAGACTATGCGCATTTCGTCGGCGACCCGGCGCGCCTGAACGTGCAGCTGGCCCTGTTGACGCAGCTGCATGGCAAGGAGAAAATTGCCCACTGGCAGCAACTGGCGACCTCGGGCCACATGGCCGAGCTGGTGGAAGAGTTGCTGGTGCAGCATTACGACCCCGTCTACCGGCAATCGATCGCCCGCAACTTCAGCCGCTACGCCCAGGCGACGCCGCTGGTCTTGCCCGATATTTCAGAACATGCCTTTGAGCAAGCCGCGCGCGCATTATGTGCTATCGTCGGAGACGGAAAGCAATGAACCCAAAGACAGAATACCGGGGTCGGACCCTGAGGGTCCGACCCCAGATTTTGCGTCTGGGGTAAAAATGATCATAGCAGTACACAACATCAGCAGGAACTCCCATGTCAGATAGCGCAGTAACACCAAATACCCCCATCCGATTGACCGAATTTGCCCATGGCGGCGGCTGCGGCTGCAAAATTGCGCCCGGCGTGCTGGCCGACATTTTAAAGGGCAGCGGCGGCTTTCCCTTGCCCAAAGAATTGCTGGTCGGCATAGAAACCTCGGATGACGCGGCCGTCTACCAGCTCAACGACGAGCAGGCGCTGATCGCCACCACGGATTTCTTCATGCCCATCGTCGACGACCCGTTCGATTTTGGCCGCATCGCCGCCACCAACGCCATTTCCGACGTGTACGCCATGGGCGGCACGCCCATCATGGCGCTGGCCCTGGTGGGCATGCCGATCAACAAGCTGCCGGTGGAAACCATCGGCCTCATCTTGAAAGGCGGCGAAACCATTTGCGCCCAGGCCGGCATCCCCATCGCGGGCGGCCACACCATCGATTCCGTCGAACCGATCTATGGCCTGGTGGTGCTGGGCCTGGTGCACCCTTCGCAAGTGAAACGCAACGCGGGCGCACGCGCCGGCGACAAATTGGTATTGGGCAAACCGATCGGCGTGGGCATCCTGTCGGCCGCGCTGAAAAAGAATGCACTGGACGCGGATGGCTACGCGTCCCTGATCGATAACACCACCAAATTGAATACCCCGGGCAAGAAACTGGCCCTGCTCGATGGCGTGCATGCGCTGACGGACGTGACGGGCTTCGGCTTGCTGGGCCACACCCTGGAACTGGCGCGCGGCGCCAAGTTGCAGGCGCGCATCAATATGGCTGACGTGCCGCTGCTGCCGCAAGTGCAGCAACTGGCGCAAAACGGCAACATCACGGGTGCTTCCGGCCGCAACTGGCAGGGATATGGCGCGCAAGTGGCGCTGGCAGACAGCCTGAGCGCCATCGACAAGGCGATTTTGACGGACCCGCAAACGGCCGGCCCCCTGCTGGTGGCCTGCGCGCCGGAAGCCGTCGAGCAGGTGCTGGCGATTTTCCGCGCCGAAGGCTTTGGCGACGCCGTCGTCATCGGCGAGATGCAGGATGGCAGTACCGGGGTTTCCGTATATTAATGAACAATTTTTTCAAAGGCACTCCCATGATCACGTTCTCCAACAAATTCCCCGCCATCCTGGCCACCGTCGCCGCCACCCTGGCCATCCACAGCGGCCTGGCGCAGGCACAGCAAGTGTTGCGCGTGTCCGCCATCCCGGACGAAGCGCCGACGGAATTGCAGCGCAAATTCAAACCGCTGGGCAGTTACCTGGAAAAGAAGCTGGGCATGAAGGTGGAATTTACGCCCGTCACCGACTACGCGGCGTCCGTGGAAGGCTTGATCAATAACAAGCTCGACATGGTCTGGTTCGGCGGTTTTACCTTCGTGCAAGCCAATGTGCGCAGCGGCGGCAAGATCGTGCCGCTGGTGCAGCGCGAGGAAGACACGAAGTTCCGCTCCGTGTTCGTCACCACCAGCAAGGACATCAATCAATTGTCCGACCTGAAGGGCAAGAATTTCACGTTCGGTTCGGAATCGTCGACCTCCGGCCACTTGATGCCACGCTACTACTTGCTGGCTGCCAAGATCAATCCTGACACGGACATGAAGCGCATCGCGTTTTCCGGCGCACATGACGCCACCGTGGCGGCAGTGGCCGGCGGCAAGGTCGATGCGGGCACCTTGAATATCTCCGTGTGGGAAAAACTGGTGGAAGCGAAAAAGGTCGATCCCAGCAAGGTGCGCGTGTTCTACACGACGCCTGGCTACTATGATTACAACTGGAGCGTGCGCGCCGACATGAACCCCGTCGTGCGCAAGAAGCTGACGGACGCCTTCCTGGCGCTGGACCCTTCCACACCGGAAGGCAAGGAAATCCTCGACCTGCAGCGCGCCACGAAGTTCATCCCGACCAAGGCCGAGAACTACAAGGATATCGAAGCGGCTGCGCGCGATGCGAAGCTGTTGAAGTAATTTACGCCGACGCGCTTCACCGTAGGTCGGATTAGCGGCAAAGCCGCGTAATCCGACACAGCCAATGTATCCAACAATGTTGTCGGATTACGGCCTCCGGCCTAATCCGACCTACGTTGCCCTTGCATGGCGTAATCCGACACCACCCCAAAAAAACCGAAACATCGCATGACATTCCAACTTCACAAGGTCAGCGTCCACCACGCGGGCGCCGCCGGCAATGCGCTGGCCCTGCGCGAACTGGACCTGGACGTGGCGCAAGGTGAACAGATCGCCCTGATCGGCCCTTCCGGCGCCGGCAAGACCAGCCTGCTGCATACGCTGGCCTGCGCCCTGCGCCCGGAATCGGGCACATTCAGCGTCCTCGGCACTTCGCCGTGGCAGCTCGGCAGCGCCGAACGCCACGCCTTGCGCGCGCGCCTGTTCCTGGCGCCGCAAACGCCGCCGCTGCCGCCTCGCCAGCGCGTCGTCAACGCCGTGCTGGCGGGCCGCTTGCCGCAATGGAGCTTGTGGACGGCGATGCGTTCCCTGCTGGCACCCGTCGACCCGCGCGCCGCGTGGGAAGCCCTGGGTAAATTCAACCTGCAGGACAAACTGTATGCGCGCGTCGACCGCCTGTCCGGCGGCGAACGCCAGCGCTGCGGCATGGCGCGCGCACTGGTATCGAATGCGCAAGCGTTCCTCGTCGACGAACCGCTGTCCGCGCTCGACCCCACACTCGCTTTGCAGACGATCCATGTGCTGCAAGCGGAAGCGACGGCGCGCAACGCCACCCTGATCTGCAGCCTGCATCAGGTGGAAATCGCGCGCGCCTGCTTTACGCGCATCGTCGCCTTGCGCGATGGCAAGATCGTCTTCGACTTGCCTGGTGCCGAGGTCAGCGACGCCATGATAGAGCAGCTGTACCGCAACAAGGCCGATCCGGCGCCAGAATTCGCGCCGGTGGCCATCGATCTCAACGCGGCGAGGCCCCGTTGCTGAAGGTCTCCGCCCTGCCGCGCGACCCCGCCTGGCGCGGCCGCCTGACCGGCGCTGCCATCGTGCTGCTGGTGCTGTGGCCGATGCTGGTGCAGGCCGAATTCAAGCCATGGATTTTATTCGATGCACAAAGCCTGGCCGCCACCTGGCAATTCCTTGCCAGCTTCGTGCCGCCCGCCCACTCGCTGGAATTTCTGCAACTGGTGGCCATTTCCAGCTGGGAAACCATCGCCATGGCCACGGCCGGCATGGCGCTGGCCATGCTGGGGGCCATACCGCTGACTTTATTGGTGACGGAGCGTTTGTCGATTTCGCGCATCGGTTCTGGCCAGGTGTCGCCGCTGGCTGCCGCCGTGCGCCACGCCGTGCGCGCGCTGCTGGTGCTGCTGCGCAGCGTGCCGGAACTGGTGTGGGCCTTGTTATTGGTGCGCATAGTCGGCCTGGGACCGACGGCCGGCGTGATCGCCATCGCCCTGACCTATTGCGGCATGCTGGGCAAGGTGTATGCGGAAATCCTCGAATCGTCGGATGCGTCCGCCTGTAACGCCTTATTGAATAATGGCAGCGGCCGCTTGAAAGCATTGCTGTACGGCGCCTTGCCCGAATCGGCTGCCGAGCTGGTGTCATATACGATTTACCGCTGGGAGTGCGCAATCCGTGGCTCCGTCGTCATGGGTTTTGTCGGTGCGGGCGGCCTGGGCCAGCGCATGGATGAATCGATGAAGATGATGGCCGGCAATGAACTGGCCACCATGCTGATGGTGTTCGTGCTGCTGGTGGCGGGCGCCGATGCGGTCTCGGCCATGCTGCGCCGGAGGCTGGCATGAAGGGCGACACCTCCATGCTGCCGGTTTCCCCTCCCGTGCGCTGGTCCACCTGGGTCTTGCTGGCCAGCTTGCTGCTGCTGGTCATCGCCAGCTTCGCCACCCTGCCCTTGAAATGGGGCGAGTTCTTCAGCGCCGACGCCGTGCGCACCAGCGCCGATTTCCTGCACGGTTTTGCCCCGCCGGAACTGGCGCCCGCGTTTCTCACCAAGGTCGGCATCGCCACCTTTGAAACCTTGGCCATGTCGGCCATCGGCACGGTGATCGCCGCTTTCCTGGGTGCGTTGCTGGCCCTGCCCGCCAGCGGCCGTTTCGGCAAGCTGGCGCGCAACGCCACGCGCGCTATCCTGAACGTGCTGCGCTCGATCCCCGAGCTGGTGTGGGCCTCGATTTTGCTGATCGCCGCCGGCCTTGGCCCGTTTGCGGGCACCCTGGCGCTGGCCCTGCATACGGTAGGCGTGCTGGGCCGTCTGTTTGCCGATGCGTTTGAAAATTGCCTGCCCCTGCCCGCCGCCACCTTGCGCATCAACGGCGCCCGGCCGGCCGTAGCCTTTTTGTACGCGACCTTGCCGCAATGCGGGCCGCAGATGATGTCGTATACGCTGTACCGCTGGGAAAACAATATCCGCGCCGCCGCCATCCTCGGCGTGGTCGGTGCGGGCGGCCTGGGGCAGATGCTGAAATACCATCTGTCGCTGTTCCAGATGCAGAATGCCGCCACCGTCATCGTCGCCATGCTGCTGATGGTGGCCGCCGTCGATGGCCTCAGCTATGTGCTGCGCCGTGCCATGACCCGCTGATTTTTCACTTTTTACAAGGAATACCCATGTCAGGCTGGTGGACCATTATCTCGACAGAAACACCGGAACAGATGGCCGACCTGGCCAAGGTCAACAAGGACGCCATCCTGGCCAACTGGGATGCGGGCTTGGGCGGCCTGGGCTGGATCACGCAACTGTGTGAACAAGGCAAGGCGACCCAGCTGAGCTGCAACGGCTTTCCGAACCGCTACACGGTACGGGCGTCGGACCTGACGCCCCTCCTGGCCAGCGGCATCGCCGAGGCGCAGGAAGGCGTTTTTCAGGAAGACAGCCCCGCCGGCTGGCCCGGCAGCATCACGCTGCACCGGGAGCGCATCGCCGCTTGCACACCCGGGCAGGTATTGACGGTCGAGGTGTGGGACCAGTCCTGAGCGGAAAACCTGAGTCGGCCGGCAGCGCTCAGGCGCTATTTATCCGTGCCCTCCGCCAGGACCAGGATCCAGCGTTTCCCATTGATCATGATTTTCACTTCGAACGGCAGCGCGCCGGCAGGTGCGGCCGAGACATCAAAACTGTGCGTCTGCGCAACGTAACGCAACCATGCCGGCAGAGGCGCATCATCGGTCCTGCTGATGCGCACCGACGCGCGCGGGTCTGACAGGGCCGCCGTCAATGGCGCCGGCAAAGCAAAGCTGAAAGCGTCACCCTTGCTCACCATCTCTTTGGGAATCGACACGCTCACCATGCCCGGCTGGCCATCCGACAACGGACGCACCAGCGACACCGTGATAGCGCTATCGCGCTGACCATCGGCGATCCGGCCACCCGGCACCGGCGCTTGCAGCGTCAACGGCGATGCCGCTGTGGTCGGCGCCGGAACGACAGGCACGGTGACTGGCAGTTGCGGCACCAGGGTCGGCTCGACGCCTGCGGCCAGGATGCTGGCGCTGGTGCTGGCGACGCTGTTTTGCAAGCTGTAGTTGGCGGCATCGCTCCCCGCGATACTGATCCCCGTGACCGTGACGGGCTTATTGCTGCCCACATCGGCACTGGCGAAGCTGGCCCCGCCATCGGCCAGCGTCAGTGCATCGCCGGCAATGCGGTTGTCAGCCAGCACGACCATCGCGGCGACGGTTCCATCGAACTGCCGGTCGATCCCCGTGGCGCCCACGGTGAGCGCGCGCGGCGTGATATTGGCCGTTGTGGCGAGCCCCGTGCTGCCCAGGACATAGTTGGCGGCATCGGCGCCGCTGGCCGCGATATTGCTGACGCTCATAGTCTTGCCCACACCAGCGTTCTTGTCCGCGAAACTGGCATTGCCGGTCAGCGTCAACAGATCCCCCGCCACCCGGTTGTCCGCCAGTATCGCGCTGCCGTCCGTGCCGCCGTTGTAGATACGATTTACGCCACTTGCGCTGACGGCCAAGGCCCGCGCCGTGATGTCGGCCGTCGTCGTGGCCGAGGTGTTGTAGGCATAGTTGGCCGCGTCGGTGCCGGCGACCTCGATGCCCGTCACGCTGACGGCCTTTGCTGTGCCGACGTTCTTGTCGGAAAATATCGCCGCTTCGTCGGTGACGCTCAGCACATCGCCGGCAAGCCGGTCATCGGCCAGGGTGACCGTCGCATTGCGGCTGCCGTCATACACGCGATTGGCGCCGCTGGCACTGACCTTGAGCATGCGCGGCGTGATATCGGCATGCGTAAGAGCCGTGGTATTTTCCAGAGAGTAATTTCCGCCGTCGCTACCGCCCATGCTGATGCCGCTCACATTGACCGTTTTGCCGACGCCGACATTCTTGTCCAGGAAATTGGCCGATGCATAGCTAAAGCTCAGCACGTCACCGGTGACGACGCTGTCGTCCGGCGTCAGCAGCGCCACATCCACGGTACTGCCGTCATACACGCGATTGGTCCCGCTGGCAAAGACGGCCAGGGAGCGCGGCGTGATGTTGGCGTGGGTCGTCACCGTGGAGCTGTCGAGGCTGTAATTGCCCGCATCGGCGCCGCCGATACTGATGCCGCTCACGTTGACGGTCTTGCCGGTGCCGACATTTTTATTCAGGAAATTGGCGGTGCTGTAAGAATAAGTCAGCTGGTCGCCGAACACGATGCTGTCGTCCGGCGTCAAGGTGGCCAGCGCGGTAGTGGTGCCGTTGTAAACACGGTTGCCGGCATTGGCGAAGACGGACAACGGCCGCGCCGTGATATTCGCCTGCGTCGTTGCGCTCGTGCTGCCGATGGCGTAGTTGCCCGCGTCGGCACCACCCAGGCTGATTCCAGTCACGTTGACGGTCTTGCCCGTGCCCACGTTCTTGTCGAGGAAGTTGGCTGACGTATACGAATACGTCAACGCGTCGCCGAACACGACGCTGTCGTCCGGGGTCAGGTTGGCAATATCGACCGTGCCGCCGTTGTAGACGCGATTGGTCCCGCTGGCAAAGACGGCCAGTGGGCGCGGCGTGATGTTGGCGGTCGTGGCGGCAGTCGTGCTCGCCAGGCTATAGTTGCCGGCATCCAGGCCACCGATGCTGATGCCGGCGACATTGACGGTCTTGCCATTGCCCACGTTCTTGTCGAGGAAGTTGGCCGACGTATATGAATACGTCAGCGCGTCGCCGAACACGACGCTGTCGTCGGGCGTCAGGTTGGCAATATCGGCCGTGCCACCGTTGTAGACGCGATTGGTCCCGTTGGCGAACACCGCCAGGGAGCGCGGCGTGATGTTGGCCTGGGTCGTCGCCGTGGAGCTGTCGAGACTGTAATTGCCCGCATCCGCGCCGCCGATACTGATGCCGCCCACGTTGACGGTTTTGCCGGTGCCGACATTTTTATTCAGGAAATTGGCGGTGCTGTAAGAATAAGTCAGCTGGTCGCCGAACACGACGCTGTCGTCCGGCGTCAAGGTGGCCAGCGCGGTAGTGGTGCCGTTGTAAACACGGTTGCCGGCATTGGCGAAGACGGACAACGGCCGCGCCGTGATATTGGCATGCGTGGTCGCCGTGGTGCCGGCCAGACTGTAATTGCCCGCATCAAGGCCGGAGATGCCGATGCCGGTGACGTTGACCGTCTTGTTGCTGCCCACGTTCTTGTCGAGGAAATTCGCGCTGGCGTAGGCATAAGCGAGCTGGTCCCCCGCAACCACGCTGTCGTCCGGCGTCAAGGTCACGGCATCGCTGGTGCCGCCGTCATACACGCGGTTGGTCCCGCTGGCGAACACGTCGAGCGCGCGCTGGGTGATGTTGGCTTTCGTGGTGGCAGTCGTGCTGGCCAGCGCATAGTTGCCGGCATCCAGGCCGCCGATGCTGATGCCGGTCACATTGACGGTCTTGCCATTGCCCACGTTCTTGTCGAGGAAGTTGGCTGACGTATACGAATACGTCAGCGCGTCGCCGAACACGACGCTGTCGTCGGGCGTCAGGAGCGCCACATCCACGGTACTGCCGTCATACACGCGATTGCTGCCGTTGGCGAACACCGCCAGGGAGCGCGGCGTGATGTTGGCGTGGGCCGTCGCCGTGGAGCTGTCGAGACTGTAATTGCCCGCATCCGCGCCGCCGATACTGATGCCGCTCACGTTGACGATTTTGCCATTGCCAACGTTCTTGTCGAGGAAATTGGCGGCGCCGTAGGAATAGCTGAGTACATCGCCGCCGACCACGCTGTCATCGGACGTCAGGGTGGCCAGCGCGGTGGTGCCGCCGTTGTAAACACGGTTGCCGGCATTGGCGAACACGCTCAGCGGCCGCGCCGTGATATTCGCCTGCGTCGTTGCGCTCGTGCTGCCGATGGCGTAGTTGCCCGCATCGGCGCCACCCAGGCTGATTCCCGTCACGTTGACGGTCTTGCCGGTGCCGACATTTTTATTCAGGAAGTTGGCGGCGCCGTAAGAATAAATCAGCTGGTCGCCGGACACGACGCTGTCGTCCGGCGTCAAGGTCACGGCATCGCTGGTGCCGCCGTTGTACACGCGGTTGGTCCCGCTGGCGAACACGTCGAGCGCGCGCTGGGTGATGTTGGCTTTCGTGGTGGCAGTCGCGCTCGCCAGCGCATAGTTGCCGGCATCCAGGCCGCCGATGCTGATGCCGGCCACATTGACGGTCTTGCCATTGCCCACGTTCTTGTCGAGGAAGTTGGCCGACGTATACGAATACGTCAGCGCGTCGCCGAACACGACGCTGTCGTCCGGGGTCAGGTTGGCAACATCGGCCGTGCCGCCGTTGTAGACACGATTGGTGCCGCTGGCAAAGACGGCCAGGGAGCGCGGCGTGATGCTGCCTGTGCCGCTGGCGCCCGTGAGCGTGTAGTTGGTATCGATCGCACTGCTGCCGGTCAGGGTCAGCCCTCCCAGCCCAAGCGCCTGAGCTCCCGCACTGACATTCTTGCTCGCGACCGAGGCGCTGCCCGTCAAGCCGCATGCGCTCAGGCCGCCACTGCAATCTGAACCGACCAGATTGGTGGCCTGCATCACGTTATTGCCCATCACGCTGCCGCTGTTGTAAACACGCGTGGCGACCAGGCCCAGCGGCCGTTTGAACACCGTGTAGCTCAGCCCTGCATCGGCGAGGAAGACGTAATCGCCCGCGTTGGCGCCGCCCAGGAGCAGACCCGAGTTGTAGATAATCTGATAGTGCCCCGCATTCGATCCGACGCTGGGCGCGCCGCCAAACAAGGCGCTGCCGCTGACGTCCAACCCAAGGGCCGCCATGCCATTCGCGTCCAGCAGTGTGGCGCCATTGAACAGGCTATAGGTAAATGTACCAACGAGGTCGCCGTAGATGTTGCTGCTCTGGCTGCTATTCACATGCACGCTCAGCTGCTTGGCAATCGTGCAGTTGGCGAACGCCGTCAGGCAGGGGTAACCGTTGTTGACGCTGGCCTTGATCTGCCACACGGGCGCCGAAGAGAAATTCCAGCCGGCGCCGGTGAAGGTGCCCATGGCTTTCATTTCGGCGCTGGTCTTGCCGGTGCCGCCACGGCTGGCCGCCTGGCCGCTGGTCTGGGTATCCCAGAAGCTGTTGCTAATGACCGACGGCGAGTTCTCGCCATCGACCGACAGCGTGCCGACCAGGCCACCCACACTGGTGTTGCCATTGTTGATAGTCACGGCGCCCACGGCATAGCTGTTGCTGATGTTCGAACCGTTCTCGCCCACCAGGCCGCCGACATTGGTGTTGCCGTTGACCGCCCCCGTGGCATAGGTATTGATGATGTTGCTGCCGCTGCCGCCCGCCGCCTGGTTCAGGCCGACCAGGCCACCGACGGTCTGACTGCCAGTGACGTTGCCGCTGGCGTAGCTGGTGCTGATGGTGCCGAAGTAATTGACGCCGGCCAGCCCGCCGATGAACGCCGTAGTGCCCGTGACATTGCCGCTGGCGTAGCTGTTTGTCGTTCGCCCACCAAACATTCTCCCCACCAGTCCACCCACGTTCGTGGTACCCGAAATAGTGCCGCCGGCATAGCTGTTGCTAATGATCCCGGCCTGGCTCTCGCCGACCAGGCCGCCCGTGTTATTGAATCCGGTAACGTTCATGGTCGAGAAACTGTTGCTGATGCTGCCCCAGCTCCGGCCTACCATGCCAGACGCGTATTGCGCCCCGTTGACCGTGCCGCCGACGATGCCAAGATTGCGCAGCTGAACCGTATTGTCGCCATACAGGCTGGCGAACAGGGATGACTGGTTGTTGATCGTAGGCGCGATGATGACGTGACCGAGCCCATCGAATGCACCCCAGGAGATGGAAAACTGCTGCATGCCGATGGCGCCACTGGCATTCCAGGCGGCGGTCGACGTGGCGTCGATGTCGCTGCCCAGCGCGTAGAAGGCGTTCTGGCTTGCTTGCACGCCCTGCAAGGTGCCCGGCGTCATATCGTTGCGGTCGGCGCCCAGGCTGTTGATGACCGTATACACCTGATTCTTGATCGTCAAGGTACCGCTGCCGGCGAAATTGACTTTGCCTTTGAAGGTGTTGCCGGCGCCAAATGATGTATTGACCTTGCCTGCCGTCGGCTCAAGATCGAGGCTGGCCGTTCCGCTCGCCGTCATCACCGCATTGATATTGACGTCATTGGTGGCCGTCAGGGTCAGCTTGTTGGCGCTCCAGGTGACGACATCATTGACGGTGACATTGCCGTCGCTGCCGCCGCCGTTGGTGCTGGCGATGGCGACATCGGCGGTCGCCAGGTTGCTGCTCAGGGTCGCGCCGCTGATATCACCGCCGCTGGCGGCAATCGTAAAGCCGTCCGGATCGAGCAACCACTGTCCCGACTTGCCATGCGCGGCGCGCGCGTCGACGCGGGTGGCGTCGCGGATGGTCAGGTGGCTGGCGGAGGTTTCGATGAAGCCGCCGTCGCCGCCGCTGTCGCCGCCGCGCGCACTGAAGCTGCCGCTGACATCGGTGCGGCTGGCCGGATTGGCGAGGTCCGCGATCACGGTCACCGTGCCGCCCCGCCCCGTGCTGCCGGGCGCCGCGTTGGCGCTGATGGTGCCGCCGGCGCTGATCTGGTCGGATGCAGCGAGCATGATGCGCCCGCCATCGTTGGTCAAGCCGTTGGCCTCCAGCGCGCCGCTGTTGTTGATCACGCCGCCCATCAGGCGATTGGCCGCCTGGGCCGACATGATAATGGTGCCGCCGGGAGCCAGCACCGCCTGCCGGTTCTCGATCAGGGCGGCGATCGCGGATGGCGTGACGACCACGCCGGCCAGGGTATTGCTGTCGCCGAACTGCAGCTTGATCTGTTCGCCCGATGCCAGCGCGACGGTACCGGCGCGGGCCATGATCAGGCCATAGTTGCGCACTTCCGGCGCCAGCAAGGCGATATAGCCGCCCAGCGTCGCGTGCAAGCTCCCCTCATTGATGACGCTGCCCGTCGCACCCGCGCGTGAAAACGTGTTCATGCCCGCCATGAAATCGGCGCTCGACATATTGTGGGTAGTGGCCACCAGTCCGCCCACATCGACCGACGCGGAGGGGCTGAAATAGACGCCATTCGGGTTGCTCAGGAATACCTGGCCGTTCGAGGTGATGCGGCCGAAAATCTGGCTCGGTTGCGCATCGAGTACCCGGTTCAAGGTGACGGCGCTGGCCGAAGGCTGGGCGAAATTGACGCTGGCCTTGGCGCCGAGATTGAACGTCTGCCAGTCGATCACCCCGCGCGCCGTGCTCTGCTGGATGTTCATCGCCGCGCCATTCTGCGTGACCACGACCTGGCCGCCAACGACCTTCGCGCCGGCCGGCAACTCGGTCGGTGCGGGCGGCGCCGCGAAGGCGGCCATGCTGGCGCCAAGACCGAGCGCCGCGCATGCCGGAGCGAGCAAGGTGCGGCCGCTGCGCTTGCCTTTGCCCCTGGCGTTTTCCGCCACGGCGACCCAGGCGCCAAGAATCTCGCTCCAGATCAAGCGGTAAATACGGTTCATGGACGCGTGCATGGTGGTACTCCTTCAAAGCAGAGGAAAACGAAATGGGGGCATACGGCGAAATCTGGAAAGCTAGAACGGCATGCTGGCCTGGAGCCAGAAGCGATTCTTTCTGAAGGAACCATCCTGGTCCGTTCCCGTCAGGGTCGGGTTCGGATTGTTCCCAATGCGCCTGGCCCAGGTCGCTTTGAGATTCAGGCCGAAGCTGGCCAGCCAGGCGACGGACAGTCCCGCGCCCTTGAGGCTATAGCTGCCCAGCGCGGGCGCGCCGGGGAAATGATTGTCGTGGTTGACCTTCACGTGGCCCCAGTCATAGAAGCCGGTGAGGTTCACGTTGTTGGGCAGGCGCGCGCGCAGTTCCAGGTTGAACAGCTGCCCTTCCGAACCACCACCTTCATTGGATGGATAGGCGCGCACGCCATACGCGCCGCCGAGATAGAATTTCTCGGCCGAATCGAGGTTCTTTCCTGCAGTCTGACCCGAGAACGCGGCGTACAGGGCCAGCGCCTCGGTGAGTACCTGCTGGCGGCTGGCGGCATAGCGCAGTTTGGTGAAACTGCCGCCGGTGCGCGTGGTCAGGGCATCGGCGCGGGCGTTGGGCGAGCCGTCCAGGTCAACCTTGCCGTGCACCAGCGCGAGACTGGCGCTGGTACTGCCGCCGCCAGCGTATTGATCCAGCACATTGCCGTTCAAGCCGACGGTGAAGGTATCGATCTTGTAATTGGTGATGGTGGTGGCCGCCGCCCGATTGTCGAAGCGCTTGTTGTCGTAATTGAGGGCCAGGTAAAGATTTTTCAGGCGGGCGCGGATCAGCGGGTAGGTCGCCTCGACCCCGCTCGTGGTCGACGTTCCGGATGCGTCGAGCGCGGCCAGCGCATCGTCCACCAGCCGGTAGCGCAAATGTGACGCGTTGGCGCCGACGCGCCAGCCGGCCGCGCCCAGCGGCACGGTGTAGGCCAGGCGGGCATAATCGCTGCCTTCCGTATGCATCAGATTGACGACCGCCTGGTCGCCAAGGCGCAGGGGACTATTGATGTACAGGTCTGCGGTCAGGCGCGCGCTGCCGGTGGAACGGGCGCTGGCATTGTCGACGCCGACCTGCCCGTTGATGAGTTTTTCATCCTCGATCTTCAAGACCAGGTCGACTTCATTCGCCTGCTCCCCGGGCGCCAGGCTGCCGGCCGTGCTGATGCCAGGCATGTCATCGAGCAGCAGCAGGGCGCGGTCCATCGCCTGCGCTTTCAGCGCGGCGCCATGTGGCTGGGCGGCGCCCACGATCGGCACCAGCCTGTCGAATGGCACGCGGGTCGGCGCCGTGCCTTCCATGCGCACTTGTCCGAACACCGCTTCGACGACCTGCAGCGTCACGACGCCGTCCTTGATCTCCTGCAGTGGCAGATAGACGCGCACGATCCAGCCGGCCTTGCGGTAGGTTTCGGCCACTGCGGCGGCGGCGTTTTGCAGGTCATTGAACGAGAGTGGCCGATTCACGAAACTTGCTACGGCAGGCGCCAGTTGCGCTTGCGTGAGCAAGGTACTGCCGGCGAATTGAAAACGCGACACCGTGACCGACATTCCCGACAATTCCTTCATGGGCTGCGGCGGCGGCGCCAGAAGCGGCCCCGGCTTGCTTGCCGGCGGCGCCAATCGCCCTTTTTCAATTTGCTGCAATAGCGAACCCGCGTCCGGAACGGTTTGCGCGAAAGCGGATGAAACGGAGATCGACAAAACTGACAGGATGTACAGCGGCGAGCGAGGTGGCAGCATGAATTGAATCCCTTCTGATGCGAGTGACTTCCTTGACAATGAAAATCATCAACAGGGGTGGTGAGGTGCCGCCAGCCGATCATGGCGGCGTGCGGGATTTAGGCGAGCTATTTAGTTTTCTTTCGGAAACTTGAAAACAGGGGCGTTTTCATTAAATAGAGGAATTTCCGCATGCGACCTCCCGCTAAATGTAGAGCTTGGTTTCCACTATAAAATTGTCGTGGATTCATTGAGAATACGCGTAGAAATCTTATACACAAGAGATATTGAAATTAAAATGCAACTTAGTCGCTTTTTCACACATTGTTTTTTAATAAATAATATGCGAGAAAGAAGGTTTTACGCTATACGGCCAACTTCCTTAAATCATGAGATAACACAGCCATTTGACTTGTTATATAAACGGAGTCGGTGCGAGGAGTGAGGCGAGAATCGCGTCGATCAGCATTCGGTGAAAATCCAAATGGCAGACCGTGCAATTTCGTGAACGGCAATGCGGATCTAAGTAACCCCCAATAAATTATTGTGATTTCTGACTTCCATAACCGGCGCTCTGCAAGGTGGCCGACGAGGCTTGCCCGCTGCTAGCAGTGCTCGCACTGCGTCGCAGTGGGCGCCTTACATAGCATCCGGTTCTGTTCGTCATAAATTCACAATAATTTCCTGAGGATTACTTAGTGCTGAACGACGGGAGTATGGTCGTCAGTGCTGGAGCAAGAATACGGAGAAACGTCCGCAAGCGCTATCGTAATTAATGGCATTTCCAAAGTTCGATGTATCCGTGCACATTTGAAATTTTTTTACATTGTTTCCATGTGGAAATTAGATTGCACGCCCCTTTTGCTGTAACCTCGGAAGGCCGGACATGCGCGACAACAATGGGACTTGCCCAAGGCAATATCCATTCCCCCCTAACGCATAATCTATCGCTGCCGTTGCAAAGCAGGCCAATGGGGCATAGTATGCTGTTTTTGATACCAAAAAATAAAGCTTGTCATGAGCATGCCCAAGATCGAAGTGTCACTGCCACATAACGGTACCTTGCTGCTGTCCCTGTGCCGCCGCGACGATAGCCCCGCGCTCGACGTGGCCCTGCCCCTGGCCGAGCTGTACAGCGAGGGCGCCGATGGCGCCGCCCGGCAACTGGGCAAGAAAATCCTGCAAACCCTGGCCATCTGGCATGGTGCGGCGTTTGCGGCGCTGCCCTTCCCCGCCACGCCACCAGACGATCAGCGTCCGCCCGGCAACTTCGAAGCGGCCCTGATCCTGTTCGACCTGTCGCTGCAACAGCAGACGGCACAGCATGTGGCCGCCATCGAAGCCCTGTTGCGACAGGCGCAGGCCGACGGGCAGATGGCGCAGCAGGGAGACTTTCTTCTTGAAACCTGGCCCGCATTGCGCGCACGCCTCGACGCCTGTCCCACGCCGGCCTGACATGCGCTGCGCGGCGTTCAGTCCATCCATTCAATCAAATGAGAGGACTCTTGCGCCATTCGTCCAGAAGCGGACTAACGATTCCAGCAATGCGAAACGAGAACATGAGTAATTCTTGCGAAAGCGCTGTCCGAATATCGAATCAGAAAGACACCGTCCCTTACAGCCCATCTATGAAAAACCTGAAATTGACTGTATTTTCCGCTTTGACGACGCTGGCCATGACACTTGCCACCACTTGCGTACATGCGGCTGGATTCCAGCACGGATTTGCCTCCGATCCCAATGGCAAGCCGCTGGAGATTGGTATCTGGTATCCGAGTCAGGCAACACCGAAGCCCATGTCCATGGGACCAACAACGATGTCAGTTGCATTCAACGCTACAATAGACGGACGCGCATTGCCGCTGGTGGTAATGTCGCACGGCACAGGAGGCTCTTTCCTGGGGCACTACGATACGGCCATTGCTTTGGCCGATGCGGGCTATGTCGTTGCGGCCGTCACTCACATGGGCGACAACTATGCCGACCAGAGCCGCAGCGTATTCATCATGGATCGTCCAAAACAAATTAGCCGAGTCATTGACCATATGTTGTCAAGCTGGGATGGCCGTGCCACGATCGATTCAGCGCGTATCGGGATGTTCGGATTTTCTGCGGGCGGCTTTACAACGCTGGTAAGCGTCGGTGGGCTCGCCGATTTCGCTAAGGTCGAGCCGATGTGCCGCGAACATCCAAAAGATTTTGCTTGCCAGTTGATAGCGAAGACCGGGCCGGCTGGTATCGAGCCGCCCGATTCTGGCCTGGCGCAGGATCATCGCATCAAGGCTGCGGTTGTGGCGGCCCCGGCTTTGGGGTTCACATTTTCGCCGGATGGACTGAAAAACGTCAAGATACCAGTGCAACTCTGGCGCGCAGAGAACGATGTCATCCTGCCGCACCCCCGTTACACTGAGGCAGTTCTGCGGGCTCTTCCGAAAGAGCCCGACTATCACGTGGCACTCAAAGCTGGCCATTTTGACTTCCTGGCACCTTGCAGCATCGCACTTGCGAACATTGCCCCTGTCATTTGTAAAAGCGAACCCGACTTTAATCGGGAGGCGTTTCACCAAACCTTCAACATCACGGTGGTCGATTTTTTTGGCAACAATTTAAAGTATAACTGAGTCGCTTCGCAGGCAGACAACGTATGGCGGCGCTGGATTGTCAATAGACTGTATATCAAGGAGGCGTTGCATGGCTGATATCATCCATCCCTTTTACGCGTCGCATCGCGCTGCAATGGAGGCTGCCATGCTCCATCGCCTCGACCTTGCTGAAACGATGTTATGCGAGCGCGCGCCTCTGGCCGATACGGATAGGATCAGGCAGGAGGTGATGGCCGAATTCGACTTCGTTCTTGCCCAAATGCCTTATGTCGGCGGCGCGGCAAGTCGCATGAGTGATTTTTTCATGCGTCTCATGGGCTTTATGGCCATCAGCCGGGTGCTGCGGCGGCATGGGGTGCCGGTGTCCGTGATCGGCGAAATCGAGCGGGAAAGCTACGAGGCGCAATTGCTCACCATGCCCGAGGCGGAACGTCACGAGGCGGGGCGCCAGTTCATGTCGCCGGAGAATCAGGCTTTGCTGCGCGAGCAGGCGATATTAAGCGCGACAGAAAGCCATCAGATAGCGTTTCCGGAAGATTTCATCTACGATTTCGTAGCGCCGGGGCCAGGTGATAACTTTGAATTCGGCATCAATTACCGGGCATGCGGTTTTTGCAAATTCGCGCAGCGCCACGACGACAAGGAAATCTTGCCGAACATTTGCGGACTTGATTTCGTCGCCTATGCAGCGCGTGGTATCCATTTGGAAAGAACTCAAACCTTGGCTGGCGGCGCGAGCCACTGCAATTTCCGATTCTCCCGCCCCTCGCCCCCCCTCTCACCCCGTTCCCGCAACAAGGGGTGAGCAAAATGCTGGGAGCGGTGACAAACAAGGCAGTGATCCTGTTAATATTGCCAAATACTTCAATGGCTGGCGCTATCCCATGGACAAGCGCCATGTCATTCAAGCATGACGGACGTATTTTCCTGCGCCGCAGGCCACTCTTGCATAGGCTGTCAACACCATGAAAAAACTGCTGCTGGGCGCCCTCGCCGCCTGCTGTAACCTGCACGCCAGCGCCGCCCCTGTCGAAGACTTTATCGGCACCTGGAAACTGGAACGCACCACGGTGCCCAATTATGTCGTGATCAAACACGAAGGCGACCGGCTCGTGGCGCTGCGCTATACGCGCAATGTGCTCACCAACAAGATCACCGAGCGCCGCTTTCCCGCCAGCTATGCGAACGGCGATGTCACCATCGCTGCGGGCGAGACGGTCATCGAGGCGCGCAGCGTGAACGACGTGGCGACCGTCACGATGCTGGCAGAAGCGTACAAAAAGATTTCGTCCTCCACGGCCACACCGACCAGTTAAGGACGCCCACAGATTTGAAGAACATTATTATCCGCCCCACCAGCGCCGCCGACTGGCCGGCGCTGAAATCCGCCCGCCTGGCTGCCCTGCTCGATGCTCCCACGGCCTTTGGCGCCAGCCACGCCAGCGCGGCCCGTTTTTCCGATGCAGACTGGCAGCAGCGCGCCGTCAGCACGCCGCAGCGCACGTTTTTCCTCGCCTTTGACGGAGAACACCCCATCGGCCTCGCCGCGCAAGTAGTGGCCGGCAATGGCGAGTGCCACCTGATCGCCATGTGGGTACAGCCCGAATATCGTGGCCTGGCCGTGGCGCAAGGTCTGGTCGAGGCCGTGAAACAATGCGCCGTCGGCAACGGCCATCCTCGGCTGGTGCTCGACGTGGCGCCCGAGAATGCGCGCGCGGTCGCCTTTTACCAGAAGCAGGGTTTTGTATTCCTGCCGGAATGGGAAGCGCTGGAGAGCCATCCACATATCCAGGTGCAGAAGATGGAATGGCTGGCGGCGGCATGAGTTCGATCAGTTGGCGCCCCCCGAGGATGACCTGTGCTTGATTGGATTTTCGACGCCATCGTCTGGATCGTTCGCCTGTTGATGTATGGTCTGTTAGGAACAGTCATTGAAAAGCTGTTCTATTGGCCGGGCTGGGCAATGCTGCGACTATTCACTCTTGGCCACTACCCTCCTGCGAGGGGGCTGCCTCACAATCGCTTTGCCGTCGCGCTATTTGCGGCAGTAGTCATTGCTTCCGGCTTGCTGATGGCATTGACGTAAAGACCGATGCGCAAAGTGTAGAAAGACAGCGATTTCAAGCATTCCATTCATCCCAATTGACGTTCCGTCTTAAAGACCTGCTCCCACCTCTGTTTTTTTCTACACTCACGTTTTCATTCATGAATAGAAGGATGGGTATGCGTGCACTCAAAAAAGCGGGTCTTCTGCTGTGTTTATACGGCGCAGCAGTGCAGGCTTACGCTGATACGGATCAAACCACGGAGCAAGCGGGCCAGGAGGAGGCGGCATCGGTCAGCGTAAAGGGCATCCGGGACCCGGACTGGAAGCCCTACAGTGCCATGCTCAAGGGCGTCAAACGCTTCGAGGAAAAACATGCACTGGCGCCAGGCGCCGAATTGCGCTTCATCCTGGAGCCGCGCCGTGCCGACGTCGACATGCACGCCATCGCGCTCAGACTGGAAAGTGACGAGGTGAGCATGGCGATACCGCTGGGGGAGCGCAATATCTTCAGCTTGCCCGTCGGACTGGGTGCTCTGTATGAAAAAGCCGAGCTGACGGTGAACCGCAAGGCGGGGTCGGTCAGGTGGATTCCCTACATCCGCAGTGCGGCGACCAGCGACACCATCCGCCGTCTGGGCGACCTGCGGCTGGCCTGCGAAGTCCATTGGGCCATCGACAAGGACACCTTGCATTTCGCCATGCGCACGGCGATGAGCGCGATGGGAGGGCCGTGCAATTTCGTGTCGCAAAAGGGCACCTACAGCTTTTCCGCACCGCGGCGCATCGCCAATGCAACAATCAGCTTCAACGGCAAAAGCGCACCCGTGCCCTTCAGTGGCGCGTCGTTCACGCCGCCGTTACGGGAGCAGGACTGGAGCGACGACAGCGTGCTCGAACTGACGTTCGAAAACGACTAGCCACGCAGACCTATTCACTTCACAACGCTACCCGGACATGAAAAAACTTCGCCTCCTGATCCTGTGCACGGCCGCTACGCTGGACACCGCGGCCGCTCCCCTTTCGCTGGCCCCTGAGGCGGGCCCGCACGCCGTCGGCCTGCACATCTTGCAGCAGTATGACTACAGCCGCGCGATGGACGTGCAGCTCGATGCCTTTGGCAAGCCCCTCCCCGTCAGTCGCGGACGCGCGATCCAGACGCTCGTCTGGTATCCGGCCAGGAAGGTGGCCGGTCCCGCATGCAGGTAGCCGAGTATCGCGAGGCCAGCCTGTCCGACGTGGACTTCGCATTCTCCGGCGCCGAGGCGGCCAGGTAGCGCGCTGCCTGAATATCCGGACCGCAAAAAGCCCAATACGGCAGTGCCACCCTCGCCGTACGCGACGCCCCGCCCTCCGGAGGGATCTACCCGGTGGCGATCTACGCGCCAAGCTTCGCAGCCCCCGCACACGAAAAACTGGACTTGTGCGAATACCTGGCCAGCCACGGCTATGTGGTCATCGCCAGCCGCATGTCGTCATGAAGGAGGACGTCGAAGGCGTCGAGGCGCAGGCCGCCGATATTGCCTTCCTTGCCAACTATGCGCAAACGCTGCCGCAGGCCGACATCAGCAAGGTTGCAGCGGCCGGTTTCAGCTGAGGCGGCATGGCCAAGGTCTTTGCCGCGGCGCGTTCGAGCCGCATCAAGGCCCCGGTCAGCCTCGACGGTTCGATGCGCTTTCACCCAAAGATATGGGGCGCCGCCACTTATGTGCGGTCGGCGCGCACGCCCGTGCCCATGCTGTCATTGGGCGCCCGTGCCCCGTCGGCCGAGGAGCTGGAGCTCAACGACAAGCTGGGCATCAGCTATCTCAACAGCATGAAGTATTCCGACGTCTACATCGGCACCATGCAGCCGATGACGCATCCGCACTTCAGCGCGTGGCACCTGCGCTTTTCCGCTGACGATGCATTTGGCGACTACCAGCGCGCCGATGTCATGCTGGCCCACCGCAGCGGCACGCTGTATGTGCGCCGCTTTCTGGACGCCTACCTGAAAAACGATGCCCAGGCGCTGGCATTCTCCAGTCGATCCCAGCACGACATCGACACACTCAGCCAAATGCGCTTGGAGGGCTGGAGGTCGCGCGTACGGTGATGTGCTTCATCGGTACGTGCTTCGCGAAGAAAATTTTCGATGAAGTCCATGAGCGAATGCTCAAACGCCCCGTCGGTGCACAATTGGATAAGCTCTTTAAGAAAATCGAAGTTCCTACAGGGAAAACGATTGAATACCGTGACGTTATTTATTTCGAAGACATAGACTTAACAGTGGTGATACGGGCTATTGCAACCGAAAGAGCAACGAAAAATCTTCAGTTTCAGGTCATGCAGTGCAATAGAACTGTCAGTCGAACTGTATATGCATTTTATAAAATGCAACTTGCTGTGCATAAGACGCGCCAAGGCGGAGGTCTTGTACAAATGGCAGAACTGCCCCCTGTTGCCAATAGGAAATGTGGCTTATCATGCAGGTTTTCATGCAAAGAAATAAAGTCATGCGTTTGATACCAAAGCACTTGATCGCCATCGCTTCACTGCTCACCTTGCCATTGCACGGCGTGGCCGCCAAGGAGCCACTGCCATTTAATGAGTTCCGGGCCGGCCTTATCGAAACGGTCATGAACAGTTGCATGCGTTCCCAAACGGAACCGGCGATCCAGATATACATGGACAAGGCCAATACCCAGGGCGCCAATTTCACCGATCATGCGCAAACGCTCGCGCATCTGGAAAAGATGCCGGAATGGACCCAGAGCATCGTGCCCAAGATGAAAAACCTCTGCGCCTGCGCTTTGGGGCCGAGCATCGAGGAAATGCGCGCTACCACGTCGCTGGACGAGCTCGAAGCCGTGGTGCGTGCCACCAAGGCCGCAGGCAACAAGCGCGGCGCCGATAGCGCGTACATGAGCAACTGCCTGCAGGCACAGAAGACTTTGCGGGAAGCGGGCTAAGCAGGGCTTTGTCTTTTTGCCGGAATGGGAGCGCTGGAAAGCCATCCGCATATCCAGGTGCAGAAGATGGAGTGGCGGGTGCTTTAATAAGTGTCAGCACAAAAAGTTAAAGCTTTATCACTTCACCCGCTGCTTCTCCAGCTTCCTCGCCAGGGTGCGCCGGTGCATGCCCAGCCTTCTCGCCGTTTCCGAAATATTGAAATCCGTCTCGGCCAGCATTTCATGGATGCGTTCCCATTCCAGGGTCTTGATGTTGGTGGCGCGGTTGCTCAGTTCGATGTCGGCGCTGCCGGCCACGTGGCCGAAGGCCGCTTCGATGTCATCGGTGTTGGACGGTTTCGCCAGGTACTGGCAAGCGCCCAGTTTGATCGCTTCGACGGCCGTGCCGATGCTGGCGTAGCCCGTCAGTACGACGATCAGCATCTCCGGGTCGTGCTGGTGCAGCATCTGCACGCAGGCCAGGCCCGAGGTATTGCCATTGAGTTTCAAATCGACGACGGCGTAGTCGGGGCAATGCTGTTCCAGCAAGGCGCTCGCTTCATCGAAATTGGTGGCCAGGATGACCTGGTAGCCGCGCCGCTCGAACGAGCGGCCCAGCGTGCGGGCAAACGCGGCGTCGTCTTCGATGATCAGTAACAGACGGTCATCCTGCATGGTGGTCGCTTTCTCTTTCCAGTTTGATGGCCGCCAGCGGCAGGGCCAGATGCACCACCGCCCCGCCCTGCACCCGGTTGCGCGCAGTCACCGTACCGCCCAGGGTCCGCGCAACATTCACCACCAGGAACAGACCCAGGCCACCACCAGGCTTACCCTTGCTGCTTTGATACGGTTTGCCCAGGTGCGTCAGCATCGACGGCTCGAAACCGGGCCCGGCATCGGTAATCACCAGGTGCAAGGCATCCGCCTCGCGCGTGGCTTCGAAGCGCAGCCAGTCGGGCGACGCTTCCAGCGCATTGTCGAGCACATTGCAAATGGTTTGTTTCAGGGTCGAATCGAAGACGACGGGCACGTCATGCTCGATGCGGTTATCGTACTCGAAACTCTGGATCGGGCGGCTGCTGCGCCACTCATCGACCAGGTCGTTGAGGAAGGTGTTGATCGTCGTCTTCACGGACGATTCGCCGCGCGCCTCGCCCGCCGACAACAAAATGCCGCTGACGATGCTCTTGCAGCGCCGCAACTGCGCCTGCATTTCCGTGATTTCTTCCAGCAATTCGCTGTTCTTGCTCAATTCCGGCATGCGGCGCCAGTCGCCGAGGATGACGGACAGCGTTGCCAGCGGCGTGCCCAGCTCGTGCGCCGCGCCCGAGGCCAGCAAGCCCATGCGGATGATGTGCTCTTCTTCCGCCGCGCGCTGGCGCAAGTCCGCCACCTTGGCGTCGCCGGCGCGCTGGTTGCGGTTGATG
The DNA here is from genome assembly GCF_049897625.1 of Janthinobacterium sp. PSPC1-1. Classification (NCBI taxonomy): domain Bacteria; kingdom Pseudomonadati; phylum Pseudomonadota; class Betaproteobacteria; order Burkholderiales; family Oxalobacteraceae; genus Janthinobacterium; species Janthinobacterium sp. PSPC1-1. The sequence goes on from NZ_JAFCWP010000011.1 coordinate 149,249, forward strand.
CGCGTGATGAACACAACCAGCAAGGCGGCGTTCAGGATAAAACAGATCAGCAAGCCTTGCACGTACAGGCTGGCAAAGCCCCGCTCGGGGTCGATCGGCAGGATCAAGGGGCCGGGCAGCAAGGCCAGGCCCGCCAGGCACAGGCTGGTAATGGCCACCATGATCCAGGTCGACCACACTTCCAGCAGCACGGCGCTGAGGATGACTTGCAATAAGTACAGGAAGGCAAACGGGTTGCTGATGCCGCCGCTCAGGTAGAGCTGGGCCGTCAGCACGGTGACGTCGACCAGCAAGGCTAGGAACAGGGCCGTGTTGGACACGGGCTGGCGTTCGTGCCAGCGCAGCAGGCTGGCCAGGTTGAAAGCGATGAGGCAGGACAGCACTTCGAGCATGTAGGGCACGGGCAAGGCGATGCCCAGTCCCACGCCCACGCCGAAGATGGTGCTGATCTGGCCGATCACGGCCAGCCAGCGCAGCTGGATCAGCAGCTTCATGTTCTGGTGGCCGGCCGGATGTTCCATCTCGGCCGCCACCGCACCGCGCTCTAAGACTTCGCGGTTGGGCAGGATCTCAATCCTGCCCGGCATGGTCGCTTTCCTGGCGCTGGGCGCCACGGGCGCGGCGGCGCTTGTCTTCGCGCACGATCCACCAGCTGATGCCGGCCACCATCAGGGCCAGCGCAAACCACGTCAAGGCGTACACCAGGTGGTTGTTGGGGAACGAGATCACGGTCAGGCCGCCGACGGGTGCATCCACGGCCGTTTCCGATTTGGCCTTCGCATCGACAAAGTATGGCGCCACATTGGTGAGCATGTGCGAGGCGCCGATGGCGGCCACGTCGCGCGAATACCAGTGCTGGGTGGCAGGACTGTTTTCGCGCAGGAATCCGCCGCCCGTCTCGCTGATGCGCAGCAAGCCGTCGACGTTGACGATGCCGGCCGGCGTGCTGGCGGCGATGCTGGCGCGTTTCGGCACGAAGCCGCGGTTGACCAGCACGGTACTGCCATCGGCCAGGCGCAATGGCGTCACCAGCCAGTAACCGCTGCCCAGTGCCGTCGTTGCCTGCACCAGGGTATTGAAAATGGGGAGATACGTACCGGAGAGTCGCACGTGGCGGTATTCATCCGTTTGTGGCGTAATGCTGGCCCAGGCTGCGGGTCCAGGTGCGTCCGTTGCGGGCGCATGTACGCGTTGTTCGACGCGCTCGATCAGGTCAAGCTTCCAGAACAGGCGCTTGACTTGCCAGGTGCCCAAGGCACAGAAACCGGCAAAAACGATCCCCGCGAGTATGGCTAGAGCATAACGCACAGCCATGCCGCGTGGGCCTGGCGCAGCATCTTGCGATGCGGCGCCAGGGGCGCGCCCGGTGTTGCTTGGGCGCGGTTGACTCATCATGGAGCCGTTTTCGTATGCATGTACTCAGGCATCAGATCCGGCATCATGTTGTGGTTCATGTGGTACATGACCCACAGGGAACCGGCCATGGCAATGCCCACGATCATGATCGTGAAGATCAGTGCCATCATGTTCCAGCCGCCTTCGGACTTGGTGTTCATGTGCAGGAAGTACACCATGTGCACTACTACTTGAACCGCCGCGAACGCCAGCAGGACCAGGCCCATGGTGCCCGAATTGGTGATGACTTTCGCCATCACCAGCCAGAAAGGAATGGCCGTCAGGATCACCGACAGGATGAAGCCGATCGTGTAGCTTTTCAGGCTGCCATGATCGTGTTGGTCATGGTGGTGGCTATCGCCGTGTGTGTGGTGGTCGCTCATGGCAGCACTCCCATCAGGTAGACAAAGGTGAAGACGCCGATCCAGATGACGTCCAGGAAGTGCCAGAACAGCGACAGGCACATCATGCGACGGCCGTTTTCCGGGGTCAGGCCATGCTTGTTCAACTGGAACATCAAGGTCACGAGCCAGATCACGCCGAACGTCACGTGCAAGCCGTGGGTGCCGACCAGGGCGAAGAACGACGACAGGAACGCGCTACGCTGCGGACCGGCGCCTTCGTGGATCAGATGAATGAATTCATACATTTCCAGCGACAGGAAGGCCAGGCCGAACAGGCCCGTGATGCCCAGCCAGACCAGGGTGCTGCGCAATTGCTTGCGCTGCATGGCCAGCATGGCGAAGCCGTAGGTGATCGACGACAGCAGCAGCATGGCCGTGTTGACGGCCACCAGCGGCAGGTCGAACAGCGCGGCGCCCGTCGGGCCGTCCGCGTAGTTGCGGCCCACCACGGCGTACGTGGCGAACAGACAGGCGAAGATCAGGCAATCGCTCATCAGGTAGAGCCAGAAACCCAGCAAGCTGCCGTTTTCCGGGTGGTGCTCGCGCACAAAATAGCTGCGCGTGCTTGGTGCGGCGCCAGCGGCGCCGGTGTTATGGGCGATGGTATCAGACATGGCTGCTCAGCAATTTAGTGTAAGCGTCTTCGGTACGGACCACTTCTTCCACAGGAATGTAGTAATCGCGCTTGTAGTTAAAGGTATGGACGATGATCGCAATCATCATGATCACGAAGCCGATGCTGGCGACGAGCCACATTTGCCAGATCAGGCCAAAACCAACCAGTGCGGACAGTGCAGCGATCACGAAACCAGCCCAGGTGTTCTTCGGCATGTGGATCTTCGTGAAACCGGACGTCGGACGCTGGTAACCGTGTTTCTTCATGTCAGTCCATGCATCGAGTTCGTGCACTTGTGGCGTGAAGGCGAAATTATAGTCTGGCGGAGGCGACGACGTCGACCATTCCAGCGTACGGCCACCCCATGGGTCACCGGTGACGTCGCGCAGGGCGTGACGGTTGCGGTAGCTGACGACGAACTGGATCAGCATGGAAGCGATACCCAAAGCGATCGAGACGGCGCCAAACCAGGCGATGATGGTCCAGATTTGCAAGGATGGATCTTCAAAGTGGTTGACACGACGGGTCACGCCCATCAGGCCCAGCACGTACAGCGGCATGAAGGCCAGGTAGAAGCCGACGAACCAGAACCAGAACGAGCATTTGCCCCAGAACGCGTCGAGCTTGTAGCCGAAGGCTTTCGGGTACCAGTAGTTGATTGCAGCAAACACACCGAAGACCACGCCGCCGATAATCACGTTATGGAAGTGGGCAATCAGGAACAGGCTGTTGTGCAGCACGAAGTCAGCTGGTGGTACGGCCAGCAGCACGCCGGTCATGCCGCCGATGGTGAAGGTGACCATGAAGCCGATCGTCCACAGCATGGGCAGTTCAAAGCGGATACGGCCGCGGTACATCGTAAACAGCCAGTTGAAGATCTTCGCGCCCGTCGGGATCGAGATGATCATCGTCGTGATGCCGAAGAAAGAGTTGACGCTGGCGCCCGAACCCATGGTGAAGAAGTGATGCAGCCATACCAGGTACGACAGGATCATGATGACGCAGGTGGCGTACACCATCGAGGCGTAGCCGAACAGGCGCTTGCTGCTGAACGTGGCGACGACTTCCGAGAACACGCCGAACAGTGGCAGAATCAGAATGTACACCTCTGGGTGACCCCAGATCCAGATCAGGTTGACGTACATCATGGCGTTGCCGCCCAGTTCCGTCGTGAAGAAGTTAAAGCCAGCAACGCGGTCTAGCGACAGCATGGCCAGCACAGCCGTCAGTACCGGGAAGGCGGCGACGATCAGGATGTTGGTGCACAGTGCGGTCCAGGTGAAGACGGGCATTTTCATCCAGGTCATGCCTGGCGCGCGCATCTTGACGATGGTGGCGATCAGGTTGACACCGGACAATAGCGTCCCGACCCCGGCAATCTGCAAGGACCAGATGTAATAGTCTACCCCCACGTCCGGACTGCCGACGATGCCCGACAGCGGTGGATAGGCCAGCCAGCCCGTGCGGGCGAATTCGCCGACGAACAGCGAAGCCATGACCAGGGCGGCGCCCATGGTGGTCATCCAGAAGCTGAAGTTGTTGAGGAAAGGGAACGCCACGTCGCGCGCGCCGATTTGCAGCGGCACCACGTAGTTCATCAGACCCGTCACGAAAGGCATCGCGACGAAGAAGATCATGATCACGCCGTGGGCGGTGAAGATCTGGTCGTAGTGATGCGGTGGCAGGAAGCCTGCATTGTCGCCAAAGGCGATCGCCTGCTGGGTACGCATCATCAGCGCGTCGGCAAAGCCGCGCAGCAGCATGACCAGGCCCAGGATCATGTACATGATACCGATTTTTTTATGGTCGATACTGGTGATCCAGTCGCGCCACAGGGTACCCCAGACGCGGAAATACGTCAGTGCCGCAACGAGTGCGATACCGCCCAGGGCAACCATCGCAAAGGTCGCCAGCAGGATAGGTTCGTGAAATGGAATTGCATCCCAAGTCAGACGGCCGAAGATAAGCTTCGTCAGATCAATATGGTCTAGCATTGTTACTCTCAGAGAAAAAAGGGAGGCGCCAGGCAAGCGGCGCCAGTATCTGCAGCGCAATGCGCTGCGGGATTCATGCAGTTGTTACTTGGCTTGAACGCCCTTTTCAACCACTGCATCGCTAGCGACTACTGCCGTTACGGCCGCTACCGGGCTTTTTGCCATCGTCAATTTGTATGGCTCGACCGGCGTCACGCACAGGGCGTCGGAAACGATGGTGCGGTTCAGAATTGCCTTGTACAGATCGCTAGGTACGGCGCTGTAGCGGCGCACCGGGTCGCGTTCGCTAGGCTGGGCCAGCGACAGGTAGTCGTCGCGGTTCAGCGCGCCGCCACCGGCACGTGCCGATTCCACCCATTTGTCGAAGTCCGCATCATTGACGCCGTGGAACTTGAAGCGCATGCCCGAGAAACCGGCACCGCTGTAGTTCGCGGAGAAGCCCTTGTAGACACCAGGCTTGTTGATGACGGCATTCAACTGCGTTTCCATGCCCGGCATGGCGTAGATCTGACCTGCCAGTGCGGGGATGAAGAACGAGTTCATGACGGACGAGGCGGTGATCTTGAAGCGGATCGGACGATCGACGGGCGCGTACAGTTCATTCACGGAAGCGATGCCTTGCTCCGGGTAGATGAACAGCCATTTCCAGTCCAGCGCCACGACTTCGACGATCATCGGCTTGTGGCTGGCAGGAATCGGGCGGTTGGCGTCGATACGGCTCAATGGGCGGTATGGATCGAGGGTGTGGGTGCTGATCCAGGTCAGCAGGCCCAGCACGATGATGATCAGCAGGGGCGCGCCCCAGATAATCAGCTCGAGGCGAGTCGAGTGGTCCCAGTCCGGCTCGTATTTGGCCGCGGTATTGTTTTTTCTATAGCGCCATGCAAACAGCAGGGTCAGGGCGATTACCGGAACGATAATCAACAGCATCAGCAATGTCGAGATGACAATCAGATTGCCTTGCTGAACTGCGATGTCACCAGACGCATTCAGTACAACCGTATTGCAACCAGCCAACAATGCGAGAGGTAAGAGTAGCAGTCCGCGACGAACTTTTAATGAAAACATACAGGAAAGTCCAGTACAGGGGATGAAGATATGGTACTGTATTCTCACTGGAGCGCGTTGGCAATTGGACGTTTTGTCCTACCCCTTGCTCGGACTTTCACTGCGTAGGCGCGGAGTTTTCCTACGACTACCTGATGAATAGTCCTACTCCGGGCGTGAGACACCCGGAGTATGTTACGCGTTGGCCGAACTCGAAACTATATTGGAGACGATCATCATGTCCAGCACGCGCACACACAGCGGGGATGTACCCGCCGACTTTTCCCCCCATTCCCTGCGCGACGCAAGCGGGGCCGGCACGGTCGAATCGCATATCGACCCCGGTGAGATCGCCGTCGGCGTGATCATCGGCCGCGCTTCCGAATACTTTGACTTCTTTGTCTACGCCATCGCCTCGGTGCTGGTGTTTCCACGCGTCTTCTTCCCGTTCGAAGAACGCCTGGAGGGCACATTGTATGCCTTCCTGATTTTCTCGTTTGCCTTCATCGCCCGCCCGTTCGGCACCGTGATCTTCATGGAGATCCAGCGCCGCATGGGGCGCAGCGCCAAGCTGACGATCGCCCTCTTCCTGCTGGGCGTGTCGACGGCCGGCATCGCCTTCCTGCCGACCTACGCGCACCTGGGCTTTGCCGCCATCATCTGGCTGTCCGTGCTGCGCATCGGCCAGGGCGTGGCCCTGGGCGGTTCGTGGGATGGCTTGCCATCGCTGCTGGCCCTGAACGCGCCGGAAAACAAGCGCGGCTGGTACGCCATGCTGGGCCAACTGGGCGCGCCCTTCGGCTTCCTGCTTGCCGCCGGCCTGTTCTGGTACATGCTGACCAGCCTGACGGATGAAGAGTTCCTCGACTGGGGCTGGCGCTATCCTTTCTATGTCGCCTTCGCCATCAACGTGGTGGCCCTGTTTGCCCGCTTGCGCCTGGTGTCGACGAATGAATATGCGCGCCTGCTGGACGAACGCGAGCTGCAACCGGTCAGCGTATTTGAAATGGGCCGCGGCCAGGGTCGCAACGTGCTGATCGGCGCCCTCGCCGCGCTGGCCAGCTACGCCCTGTTCCACCTGGTCACCGTGTTCCCGCTGTCCTGGATTTCCGTCTACCAGACGCGTTCCGCTTCGGACTTCCTGCAAGTGCAGATGCTGGGCGCCGTGCTGGCTGCCGTCGGCGTGGTGATTTCCGGCTTGCTGGCCGATAAAGTGGGTCGCCGCACCACCCTGGGCGTGCTGGCCGTGCTGATCGCCATCTTCAGCGCCTTCGTGCCGACCTTGATGGGCGGCGGCAATGCGGGCCAGGACGTGTTCATCCTCGTGGGCTTCAGCCTGCTGGGCCTGTCCTACGGCCAGGCAGCTGGCGCCGTGACGGCCAACTTCCCTGCCCGCTTCCGCTACACGGGCGCGGCCCTGACGTCCGACCTGGCCTGGCTGGTGGGCGCAGGCTTCGCTCCGCTGGTGGCGCTGGGCCTGTCGGCCAACTTCGGCCTCGCCTATGTCAGCTTCTACCTGCTGTCTGGCGCCGTCGCCTCGCTGGCTGCCCTGAGCCTGAACCGGGCGCTGGAAATCCGCGACTGACATATATATACAGCGCAGCGCGCGCAGCATTGAAAAAACGCCGGCACCGTCCGGCGTTTTTTCGTAGGCCGGCTTAGCCCGCAGGGCGTAAGCCGACAGGCGCCGCCACGAAGATTGTCAGATTACGCTGCGCTAATCTGACCTACGCCTGGCCCGACTCACTGTATCGCCAGTTTCCGCCCGCGCGTGCCCTCCTTCTTCGGCAAGTCCAGCAGCAGCACGCCATTCTGCTTGCCCTCCTGCATGGGCTGCCTTGCACATGGCGACGTTTACAGGACGCCACCACCACCTGCATCTTAGGATGCGAACAGCCAATCTCTTTGATCTGTCTCAATCGTAAAAAGCTTGATTTTCCTTAAATTTTATCTGTGTGCTATCGCGCTTTGCAGCGTCTTGCAAGTCGGCAATTGAGCGCAAGGCTGTTATGCTAGCGCACGCTTTGCTTGAGCTCCAGAAAACTTGCATTTCAATTAAAATTGTTTTTTCGCGACAGCCTACCACGGACATGATGAATACCAAGACCCCGATCGATTCCTTCAGCTTTCGCCGCATCCTCGCCCGCAACGTGACCTTACCGCTGGTCATCGGGGTCGTCACCGCCCTCGTGTTTGTCGGCCTGATCGCCTACCTGCTCTCGGCCCTGCGCTCGGTCGAGCATTCAGAACGGGTGATCGGCAATGCGAATGAAGTCATGAAGCTGTCGGTCGATCTGGAAACGGGCATGCGCGGCTACCTGCTGACGGGCGACGAAACGTTTTTGGCGCCGTATAAATCGGGCAAGGCAAAGATCGCCGTCGAAATGACCACCCTGCTGGACCTCGTGTCCGACAGCCCCATCCAGACGGACCGCCTGCGCCGCATCCGCGCGCTGCAAAACCAGTGGATGGAGTATGCGGAAGGCGTGATCGCGCAGCGCCGCAGCAACCAGGAATTCCTCGCGCGCGTGCGCCAGGGTGAAGGCAAGCTGGAATTCGATGAAATCCGTCGCGAATTCCTCGCCTTCCTGTCCATGGAACAACGACTGCGCCAGGAACGGGCCGATACGGCCGAGAGCCGCACCATGCTGGCCGTGGTGGTGTTCCTGATCCTCAGCCTGGGATCGTCCGGCTTGCTGGCCTACCTGGGCCGGCGCGAACTGCTGCGCCTGTCCGACATCTACAACGATGCGCTCGAACAGCGCGGCAAGGATAACGAGGTGCTGCAGGAGCAAGCCTGGCTGCGCACGGGGCAGACGGAGCTGGCGGCCCATACGAGTGGCCAGCTGGGCCTGCCGCAGCTGGGACGGCACGTGCTCGATTTCCTCGCCCACCGGCTGGAAGTGGCCGTCGCCACCCTGTACGTCGTCGACGAGGATGGCAGCCTGCGCCGCACGGCCGTGTACGGCTTCAATGAACAGGGCGTGAAGGAAAAACAGGTCTTCAAGCTGGGCGAAGGCCTGGTAGGCGAGACCGCGCGCGAGAAAAAGCTCAAGCATGTGCGGCAAGTACCCGACAATTATCTGACCGTGACCTCGAGCCTGGGCCACGGCGCGCCGCTGGAACTGGTCCTGGCGCCCGTCAACAATGAAGGCGTCGTCAACGGCGTCATCGAACTGGGCTTTACGCATCCCGTCAGCGCCCGCACCAAGGAATGGCTGAACCTGATTGCGGCGAATGTCGGCACGTCGCTGGAAGCGGCCCTGTACCGCCAGCGCCTGCAAAATGTGCTGGAAGAAACCCAGCAACTGAATGAAGAACTGGAAGTGCAGCAGGAAGAATTGCGCACGGCCAATGAAGAGCTGGGCGAGCAGTCGCGCGTGCTGGAACAGTCGCAAGCGCACCTGGAAGAGCAAAAAGCGGCGCTGGAGCAGTCGAACGAACGGCTGGCCGTGCAGGCGTTGGCGCTGGACCAGAAGAACATGGCCATCGGCCAGGCGCACGCCCAGCTGGAAGCCCGCGCGGAAGAACTGCAGCGGGCCAGCCGCTACAAATCCGAATTCCTGGCGAACATGTCGCACGAGCTGCGCACGCCGCTGAACAGCTCGCTGATCCTGTCCAAGCTGCTGTCGGACAATAGCAGCGGCAACCTGACGCCGGAGCAAGTGACGTTTGCGCAAACCATTTATTCGGCCGGCAATGATTTGTTGACCCTCATTAACGATATCCTCGACATTTCCAAGGTCGAGGCGGGCAAGCTGGAATTGACGCCGGAAGCCGTGCCCTTTGACGAACTGCTCAGCGGCATGAAGATGCTGTTCGGCGCCCAGGCGCAGCAAAAGAAACTGGCGTTGAATATCAGCGTGGCGCCGGACGCGCCGCCGTCGCTCGTCAGCGACCGCCAGCGCCTGGAGCAAATCCTGAAAAATCTGCTGTCGAACGCCATCAAATTCACCGATACGGGCACCGTGTCCCTGCACGTAAGCACCGATGCGGCGGGCCAGGTGCGCTTCGAGGTGCAAGATACCGGCATCGGCATCGCCGACGAGCAGCAACAGAAGGTGTTCGACGCCTTCCATCAGGCCGACGGCACCACCAGCCGCCGCTATGGCGGCACGGGCCTGGGCCTGTCGATTTCGCGCGATCTGGCCGCCTTGCTGGGCGGTAGCATCGAGCTGGCCAGCACGCCAGGCCAGGGCAGCACGTTTACATTGGTGCTGCCGGCCGTCATGCCGGAACGCGCCGTGGAAACGGCGACAGTGCCGGCAGCGGCGCCACAAGCGCCCGCAAAAATCGCCATCGCGCCCAAGGCGACGCCCGTCGCCAAGCCCGTGCCGCTACCCACCTTCCAGGATGACCGGAACAGCGCGCCCCCAGGCAAGACGGGCCAGCGTTCCGTGCTGGTGATCGAGGATGAGCCCTCGTTTGCCGGCATCCTGTTCGACCTCGCGCATGAAATGCAATACCGCTGCCTGGTGGCGCACGGCGCCGACGAAGGCTTGCGCCTGGCGCAAGAGTTCCTGCCCGACGCCATCCTGCTCGACATGGGCTTGCCGGACCGCCCGGGCTTGCTGGTCTTGCAGCAATTGAAGGAAAACCCGCTGACGCGCCACATTCCCGTGCACATCGTCTCCGGCAATGACCAGATGCAGGAAGCCATGCAGCTGGGCGCCATCGGCTATGCCACCAAGCCGCGCACGCGCGAGCAGCTGAAAGAAGTGTTCCGCAAGCTCGAATCGAAATTCACGCAAAAGATGAAGCGCATCCTGCTGGTTGAAGATGACGAACGCCAGCGCGAAAGCGTGGTGCACCTGATCAGCGACGACGACGTGGAAATCACGGCCGTGGCGCTGGGCGAGCAGGCGCTGGAATTGCTGAAGACGCAGATTTTCGACTGCATGATCATCGACTTGAAGCTGCCCGATATCCAGGGCAACGAATTGCTCGAACGCATGGAACATGAAGAACTGTGCTCGTTCCCGCCCGTCATCGTCTACACAGGTCGCAACCTGAGCCGCGAGGAAGAAGCGGACCTGATGAAGTATTCGCGCTCCATCATCATCAAGGGCGCCCGCTCGCCCGAGCGCCTGCTCGACGAAGTGACCTTGTTCCTGCACAAGGTGGAGTCGGAACTGTCGAGCGAGCGCCAGGGCATGCTGCAGCAGGTGCGCAGCCGCGAACGCGTGTTTGAAGGCCGCAAGATTTTGCTGGTGGACGACGACGTGCGCAATATCTTTGCGCTGACGAATGCGCTGGAACAGAAAGGCGTGGTGGTGGAAATCGGCCGCAACGGCTTCGAAGCCATCAGCAAGCTCAACAGCGTGGACGATATCGACCTGGTCTTGATGGACGTCATGATGCCTGGCATGGATGGCCTGGAAGCGACGCGCTTGATCCGCGCCGATGGCCGCTACAACAAGCTGCCCATCATCGCCATTACCGCCAAGGCCATGAAAAATGACCAGGAAGAATGCCTGCAGGCGGGTGCGTCCGATTACCTGGCCAAGCCGATCGACCTGGACCGTTTGTATTCGCTGCTGCGCGTGTGGATGCCGAAGATGGAACGCATGTGATGTCCCTGCGCTACACGGACGCGCAGCTGCATGCGCTGATGGAGGCGATCTGTCAGCGCTACAGCTATGATTTTCGCGACTACTCCCTGCCCTCGCAGCGCCGCCGCCTGCATCAGGCGCTCGAGCGCTTCCACTGCGCCGACTTGCCCGCCTTGCAGCAACTGGTGCTGGACGACCCGGCCGCCTTTGGCAAGCTGCTGCAGATTTTGACTGTACCGGTCACGCAAATGTTCCGCGACCCGGCGTTTTTCCGCGCCTTGCGCGAACAGGTGGTGCCCGTGCTGAAAACCTACCCGTCGCCGACGCTATGGGTGGCCGGCTGCTGCACGGGCGAAGAGGCGCTGTCGCTGGCCATCGTGCTGCACGAGGAAGGCTTGCTCGAGCGCAGCACGATTTACGCCACCGACATCAACCCGCAAGCGCTGGCCACGGCCGCGCGCGGCGTATATCCGCTGCACCGCATTGCCGACTACGGCGACAACTACCTGGCCGCAGGCGGCCTGGGCCAGCTGGCCGAGTACTACACGGTCGAACATGCCACCGCGCATTTCCAGCAGCGCCTGCTCGACCGGATCAACTTTACCGATCACAGCCTGTCCACGGACAGCGTCTTTATTGAAACGCAATTGATTTTGTGCCGTAACGTACTGATTTACTTCAATAAAACCTTGCAGGAACGGGCCCTGGGCCTGTTCCACGACTCGCTGTGCCACCGGGGTTTCCTGGGCCTGGGCAGCAAGGAAAGCACGCACTTCACCCGCTTTGCCGCCGACTTCGAGCCATTGCCGGGTCCCGAAAAGCTCTACCGCAAGCGTGCGCCGTCACACGCCGCTTCCCACTACGCTGGACGGCATGGTCATGCCAGGAATGAAACATGATGAATGAAACAAGTACCAAACTGCTGATCGTCGACGATTTGCCGGAAAACTTGCGCGCGCTCAATGCGCTGATCCGCGAGAGCGACCGCAGCGTCTACCAGGCCTCCTCGGGCGAAGAAGCGCTGGCCCTGCTGCTGGAACACGATTTCGCGCTGGCCATCCTCGACGTGCAAATGCCGGAAATGGATGGTTTTGAGCTGGCGCAATTGATGCGCGGCACGGAAAAGACGCGTCACATCCCCATCGTCTTCGTCACGGCGGCCGGCAAGGAAATGAATTTCGCCTTCCAGGGCTATGAAAGCGGCGCCGTCGACTTCCTGCACAAGCCGCTCGATATCAATGCCGTGCAAAGCAAGGTCAACGTCTTCGTGGCCCTGCACCAGCAGCGCAGCGAGACGCGGCGCCAGGTGCAGGCGCTGGAACACAGCCGCCAGCAGCAGGAAGCCTTATTGAAAGAATTACGTGCCACGCAGGCTGAGCTGCAGCGCTCGCTGCGCATGCGCGACGAATTCATGTCCATGGTGGCGCACGAACTGCGCACGCCCCTGAACACGCTGTTCCTGGAAACGCAGATGCGCACCGTCAACCTCGAACGGGGCAACCTGGCCGCCTTCGAGCCGGACAAGCTGAACAAGATGGTGGCGCGCGACGGGCGGCAAATCCGCAGCATGGTGCGCCTGATCGATGACATGCTCGACGTGTCGCGCATCACCAGCGGCAAGTTGTCGATCCGCCGCGAAGCCGTCGACCTGACCAGCCTGGTGCGCCGGGTGGCGGACGACCTGGCACCGTATGCGGCCACGACGGGCAGCGTGCTGGAAGTGATGGCCTTCGAGCCGATCCAGGGGTTCTGGGATGCCTTCCGCATCGAGCAGATCGTTGTCAACCTGATCAGCAATGCCGTGCGCTACGGCCAGGGCCAGCCCGTGGAAATCAGCCTGGCGCACACGCAGAACAGCGCCGTCATCGAAGTGCGCGACCATGGCATCGGCATCAATGCGCGCGACCAGGAACGCATCTTCGACGCTTTCGAGCGCGTCATGCACCAGGACCGCACAGGCGGGCTGGGTCTGGGCCTGTTCATCACCAAGCAATTGGTCGATGCGCATGGTGGCGCCATCACCCTGCAAAGCCAGCCCGGCAATGGCGCCCTGTTCAGCGTCACCCTGCCCCTGGCCGGCAGCTGAGGCCGGCATGAGCAGCACACCTGCCCCCCGCAGCCAGGCCGGCACCAGCGGCGTGGCCTTTTTGCTGCAACTGGAACGCCGGCTGCGCCTGCTGCAAGACACGGGCGAGATCCTTTCCCTGTCGGCGCAGCTGCTGGGCCAGCGCCTGGGTGCCCAGCAAGTGGCCTGTTTCGATATCGACCAGACCCTGCAATGCCCCACCCTGCAGCATGCGTGGAGCGATGGCCTGGCGCCCGGTGCCGCCGGCGAATATTTCCTCGGCGATTATGCCGCCCGCCTGGCCGATGCGCTGGCAGCGGGCCAGGCGCTGGCCGTCAGCGATGTGGCCAGCGACCCGCGCACGGCCACGCCGGCCGCGCTGGCCACGTTTGCACGCCTGGGCATTCGTGCCTTCCTGAACATTCCCATTGCCAAGGAGGGCCGGCTGGGCGCCCTGTTCGTCGTGCACAGTCGCACGGCGCGCCTGTGGCATGCGGACGAGATCGAACTGGCGGTGCAAGTGTCGGAACGGGTGTGGTCGACCATCTTGCGGGCCCAGGCGGAATCGCGCTTGCGCGCCCTCAGTGCCAGCATGGAAACGCAGGTGGCCGAGCGCACGCGCGAATTCGGCCGCACCTGGAACGTCAGCCCCGATTTGCTGGGCGTGCTCAACCTCGATGGCTATTTCGAGCACTCGAACCCCGCCTGGCAAGCCACGCTGGGCTGGTCGGTGGAAGAAATCCGCACGACGCGCTTTCTGGAACTGGTCCACCCGGACGATTTGCCGCGCACCCATGCAGCCTGGGAGGCGGCCAACCAGGGCCAACCGGCGCTGCGCTTTGAAAACCGCTACCGCCACAAGCTGGGTGGCTGGCACTGGCTGTCGTGGGTGGCCGTGCCCGAGGGCGAGAAGGTGTATTGCAGCGCGCGTGACATCACCGTGGAAAAGAAGCTGGAAGCGGACCTGGCCGCGCGCAACAGCGAGCGCGAGCGGCTGTGGCGCAGCGCGCAAGACCTGATGGTGGCCATCGATGCCGACGGCTGCTTTGCCGCCGTCAACCCGGCCTCGTCCGCCATCCTGGGCTGGCTGCCCGAAGAAATGCTGGGCCGCAGCCTGTTTGACTTCGTGCTGCCCGAGGATGCCGCCGCCACGCGCCTGGCGCTGGCGCACGTGTCGCAAGAAGCCATGCCCAGCTTTGAAAACCGCTACCGGCACCGCGATGGCGGCCACCGCTGGCTGTCGTGGGTAGCCGCGCCGGAAGGCGACCTGGTGTTTGCCACCGGACGCCATGTCACCCTGGAAAAGGAAGCGCAAAGCACCTTGCGCAGCATGCAGGAATCGTTGCGCCACAGCGAGATGGCCTTGCTGCAATCGCAAAAACTCGAAGCGCTGGGCAAGCTGACGGGCGGCGTGGCCCATGATTTCAACAACGTGCTGCAAATTATCTCCGGCAATCTGCAACTGCTGCAAATGACCCTGGACGACGACCCGCTGGCCGCCAAGCGCATCGCCAGCGCCTCGGCCGCCGTGGAACGGGGCGCCAAGCTGTCGGCCCAGCTGCTGGCTTTTGCGCGGCGTCAACCATTGAAACCGCTGGTGACGGATCTGGCGCAACTGCTGCGTTCGACGGAAGAACTGCTGCGGCGCGCCACGGGCGAAAGCATCGAGACGCGTTTGCTGCTGGCCGACGATTGCTGGCGCGCCCTGGTCGACCCGCACCAGCTGGAAAACGTCATCCTCAACCTGGCCATCAACGCGCGCGACGCGATGGATGGCCAGGGCCAGCTGACCATCGAACTGGGCAACAGTGTGCTGGACAGCGACTATGCGGCGCGCCATGCGGACGTGGCGCCCGGCGATTACGTACAGCTGACCGTCTCGGATACAGGCACGGGCATTCCCGCCGATTTGCTGGACAAGATTTTCGAACCATTCTTCACGACGAAGAAGGAAGGCGAAGGCACGGGCCTGGGCCTGTCCATGGCGTACGGCTTCCTGCGCCAGAGCGGCGGCCACCTGACGGTGGACAGCGTGCCCGGCCATGGCAGCACCTTCCGCATCTACCTGCCGCGCTCGCTCGAAGCGGAAACGGAATTGCCGCTGCAATTGGGCGGCCCCGTGCTGGGCGGCAAGGAAACCATTCTCGTCGTGGAAGACGACGTGCAGGTGCAAACGACGGTGGTGGACATGCTGCGCGGCCTCGGCTATGGCGTGCTGCGCGCCAGCGATGGCGAAAGCGCGCTGGCCATCGTCGGCAGCGGCGTCCCCATCGACCTGCTGTTTACGGATGTGGTGATGCCGGGCAAGGTCGCCAGCACGGAACTGGCGCGCCAGGCACGGCTGCTGCTGCCGCATCTGGCCGTCCTGTTTACCTCGGGCTACACGCAGGACGCCATCATGCAGGGCGGCCGCCTGGAGCCGGGCGTCGAGTTGTTGAGCAAGCCCTACCGGCGCGAAGACCTGGCGCGGCGCATCCGCCACTTGCTGGCCAACGGCCGCCACGTGACGGCCCTGCAGCAGTACCGCGCGCAGCTGGCGCCGCAACCTGCGCCGGCACTGCCGGCAGGACGCCATATCCTCCTGGTGGAAGACAATGCCGATGCGCGCGCCATGACGAGCGAACTGCTGGCCATGCTGGGACACACGGTGCAGACCGTGGGCACGGCCGAGGAAGCCTTGCCCCTGCTGGGCACACCGGGACTGGAACTGCTGCTGACCGATATCAGCCTGCCGCAGATGTCAGGCGTCGAGCTGGCCGAACTGGCGGCGCGCGACTATCCACAGCTGGAAGTGGTGTTTTCCACGGGCCATGCGCCGGCCAATTCCGGCGTGCTGGACCCGGCCGCACGCTTCCTCGTCAAACCATTTACCGTCGAGCAATTGCAGCACGCCTTGCTGCCGCCGGCTTAGAGCTTAGTAAACGTCGAGCCGGCTCGCCTTCAGTGCGCCGGCCAGTTCTTCCAGGCCAAACGGTTTGCGCAGGAAGCGCGCGCTGGTGTCCTGCATCAGGCTGGCGCCCCAGTCATGTCCGGAAGCAAACACCACCTCCAATTGCGGCCAGTGGGCGCGCGCATGGCGCGCCAGTTCCAGGCCGGACATGGTGGGCAGGCTGATGTCCGTCACCAGCACGTCCAGGCCCGGCATGGCCAGCAAGGGCAAGGCTGCCTCGGCACTGGCCACGCCATGCACGGTATGTCCCAGCATATTCAGCATTTCCGTCGTCATTTCGCGCGCATCGTCATTGTCTTCCACCAGCAGAATGCGCCGCCCGGACGGGTCGGGCGCACCCACCAGGCGGCGGTCGGCCAGCAAGTGGCGGATGCGCCGCGCCAGGTCTTCACGCTGGTAGGGTTTGCTCAACAGTTCCACGCCAGGGTCCAGCCGCCCGCCCTGCATGATGGCGTTGTGCGTGTAGCCCGAGGTAAACAGCACGGCCAGCTCCGGCAGCAGCCGCCGGGCTTGCTGCGCCAGCTCCTTGCTGCTGACGGGGCCAGGCATGACCACGTCCGTAAACAGCAGGTCGATGGCCACACCCGTGCCCAGCAGGGCCAGCGCCGAGGCGCCATCGTCCGCATGCAGCACGTCATAGCCCAGGCCGCGCAGCATGTCGACCACCGTGTGCTGCACGGGCGCATCGTCTTCCACCACGAGGATGGTCTCGCCGCCGCCCAGCACGGGGCCCGTCAGCCCCGCTGGCGGTTCGGCCAGCTTTTCCAGCGAACGGGGCAGGTAAATTTTAAACGTCGTGCCGGCACCGGGCGCGCTGTGCACCTTGATGTGGCCCGCGCTCTGGCGGATGAAGCCGTAGGCCATGGACAGGCCCAGGCCAGTACCTTCGCCTTCGCGCTTGGTGGTGAAGAACGGTTCGAAAATCTGGTCGATCACCTCGCGCTCCATGCCATGGCCCGTGTCGGTGATGGTCAGCAGCACATATTGCCCCTCCAGCACATCGGCATGCAGGCTGGCGTAGGCGGCATCTAGCGTGACATTGCTCAAGGTGAACGTCAGGCGACCGCCCTTGTCCATCGCGTCGCGCGCATTGATGGCCATGTTTAGCAGCACGTTTTCCATCTGGTTCGGATCGACTAGGGTATGCCACAAGCCGTCGCTGATGAAGGTTTCCTCGGTGACCGCCTCGCCCAGGGCGCGGCGGATCAGCTCATGCATGCGGCGCAGCAGGCGGCCCAGGTCCGTCACCAGCGGCTTCAACGGTTGACGCCGCGCAAAGGCCAGCAGTTGCGACGACAGCTTGGCGCCCCGCTCGACGGCCGAGGCGGCCGAATCGAGGCGTCTGGCCGCCTGCGGATTATCGGCCACCGTCAGTTTCAGCAATTGCAAATTGCCGGAAATGATTTGCAGCACGTTATTGAAATCGTGGGCCACGCCGCCCGTCAGCTTGCCGATCGATTCCAGCTTTTGCGCCTGCAATAACGCTTGCTCGCTGCGCACCAGCGCCAGCCGCGCCTCTTTTTCATCGGTGACGTCGCGGCCGATGGCGTGGATCAGCTTTTGCGCCGGCACGGCCGTCCAGGAAATCCAGCGGTAGCCGCCATCGCGGCGCCGGTAGCGGTTTTCCATGCGCAAGGTGGGTGCGCCATGGGCCAGGCGCGACAAATCCTGCAAGGCCGCCATGCGGTCGTCAGGATGCACGAGACTGATGAAATCCATGCCCAGCGATTCGATTTCAGGGCGGTCCAGGATCTTGCTCCAGGCGGGATTGACGGCGATGATCATGCCGGCCAGGTCCGCCACCAGCATGATGTCGGTCGACAGCCGCCACATGCGGTCGCGGTCGGCCGTGCGGTTGGCCATTTCCACTTCCAGCGAGGAATTCAGATAGGCCATCTTTTCCAGCACGTTTTTATGTTCCTGCACGTCCGTATTCGTGCCCACCCAGCGCAGCACCTTGCCTGTCTCGTCGAACAGGGGCAAGGCGCGCGCCAGGAACCAGCGGTAGGCGCCGTCGCTGGCGCGGCGCATGCGGAACTCGTGTTCGTAGGCGCTGGCCGTGGCGACAGCCCGCTCCCAGCTCTTCTGCGTGGCTTGCACGTCGTCCGGATGCACGCAGTGGCGAAAGCCGCTGGTGACCAGCGACTTCATCGATTGCCCCGTGTACTCGCACACCTGCTCATTGACCCAGTAGGTGGCGCCGCTGCCATGCGCCAGCCAGGCCTGGTTGGGCATGGTCGAGGCGAGCGAACGGAACTGTGCCTCGCTGTCGAGCAAGGCATTGCGCGCCTGCCAGTGTTCGTCGATATCCTCGCAGGAACCATACCATTTCACGGGCTGGCCCCGCTCGTCGAGCCGGCAATACGCGCGCGAGTGCACCCAGCGGTAGCGGCCGTCCTGGCGGCGCACGCGCATTTCCTGGTCCAGGGGCTGGCCGCTGCTCATCGCTGCGCTCCAGGCCGCCAGGGAATGGGGCACATCGTCGGGGTGGATGGCGTCCATCCAGCTGGTGCCCAGGCCATTGCCGCCCGTCCATTCGCGCCAGCGCTGCGCCACATAGTCGAGCTTGCCGTCGATGTCGGCCGTCCACAGCACTTGCGTGTTCAGTTCAATGGCGTAATGAAA
The DNA here is from genome assembly GCF_049897625.1 of Janthinobacterium sp. PSPC1-1. Lineage (NCBI taxonomy): Bacteria > Pseudomonadati > Pseudomonadota > Betaproteobacteria > Burkholderiales > Oxalobacteraceae > Janthinobacterium > Janthinobacterium sp. PSPC1-1. Next base: position 167,897 of record NZ_JAFCWP010000011.1, read on the forward strand.
GTGTTCGCGGCTGTCGTGCAGCGCTCTTTCCAGCTGGCCCCGCTCGATGACATGCGCGGCCACGCGCGCAGCCAGCGCCAGCAGTTCGATTTCGGGTTGCGTGGGATGGCATGACGCGGGGAAAAACAGGCCCAGCACGCCCAGGATATGCCCTTTGGCGCCGAACACGGGGGCGACCCAGCAGGCGCGGTAGCCGTGCAGCATGGCTTCCTTGCGGCCCGCGCTCCAGTGCACGTCGCGCGTGATGTCGCCGCAATACACGGGCGCGCCGGAAAAAGCCGCCGTGCCGAACGGCGAAGGCTGCTCACCGCCGTGCCGCAAGGCCAGGCACAGGTCTTGTGGCAGGCTGGGCGCGGACAAGCCGCAAAAGCGGTCGGCCTCGTCGATGAGCAGCAGACAGGCATGCGCGCCGCCATCGGCCAGGTCTTGCAACGCCAGCAACAAATGCTCCAATGCATGGGCCAGGTCGGCGCCTGCCGCGATACTGCCCAGCGCACTATGCTCGGCGTCCAGCAAGGAAAGAATGTTGTTTGCGTGCACCGTGTCGATATGGGGAAAACTGATGCCCGAAATATACCATGGGGCAACCCTCTTGCAGGAGGAAAACAGAACAGTGTTTTATGCCTGTGCCAGCGTCTGTTGCAGCAGCGCCAGCAAGGCGCGCGTCTTGGCGGCCAGGTGGCGATGGCTGGGATAGCACGCCACCACATCGAGCGGCACCGCTTGCAGGTCCAGTTCGATATGCACGAGATCCCCCCGTGCCAGATGCGTCGCGCAGGCGGCACGCGCCAGCAGCGCAAAACCGACGCCGGCCAGGGCCGCACTGCGCGCCATCTCGCCGCTGTCGGCCCGGTAACGCGCCTGCACGGCCACGGGTTGCGCCCGCCCGTCCGCCCCGACAAATTGCCAGGCCTTGCCATGCAGGGCGGCCCGCGTGGCGATGCAGGGCAGCTGCGCCAGTTGCGCCACCGTCTGCGGCGTCCCCGTGCGGGCCAGCAAGGCGGGCGCGGCCACCACGATGCTGGGCAGAGACAGCAAAGTCTGCTGGATCATGGAACTGTCGGGCGGCACGCCGCGCTGGAAGACGATGGCCAGGTCCACGTCGTCGCGCAGCGGTTCGCCGCCGGCCATGCTGGTCTGGCATTCGATGTCCAGCGCCCCATGCCGGGCCGCAAATTGCGCGATGATCGGCCCCAGCAGCTGCGCGCCGAATTCGGCCGGCAAGCTCAGTTTCAAGACGCCGCGCAAGGTGGCGTGCTGGTCCTGCAATTCTGCCTCCAGCAGCAGCAAATCGTCCATCAGGGGCCGCGCCCGCGCCTGCAGCAGGCGCCCCTGCCCCGTCATGCGCAAGTGCCGCGTCGTCCGCTCCAGCAGCCGCGACCCCAGTTGTGCCTCCAGTTGGGCGATATGCCGGCTGACATTCGAGGTCGGCAAGCCAAGCTTGCGTGCCGCGCCCGCAAAACTGCCCGCCTCGACGACGGCAAGAAAGTAGCGCAAGTGATTCAGATCGATACTGCTCGTCATGATTATCCCTATTTTGCAATGATGCATGCCGATTATGCCCCATTCCACCAGCCGGGATGATGATCTAGCATGGATGCCTTTCATCAAGGAACCACCATGCATATCTTGATCCTGGGCGCCGGTATCGCGGGCGCCGCCTGCGCGCTGGCCCTGCAGCGCCACGGCCATCGCCTCACCCTCGTGGAACGCCAGCCGTCGCCCGACACCATGGGCGGCGGCGTCGTGCTGTGGCCGAACGCCAGCCACGTGCTGGACCAGCTGGGCCTGCTGGGTGCCGTGGCGGCCCGCGCCGGCACGCCCGTGGCAATGCGCCGCCTGGACCAGCACGGCGAGCTATTGAGTGCGCTGGACATCGGCCAGCTGGACGCCGCCATGGGCCACGCCAGCCATGCCATCCTGCGGCGCGACTTGCAAGCCATCTTGCGGGGCCGGCTGCAGGAACTGGGCGTGCAGGTGCAATACGCACAACCGGTCATGTCGCTGTCCGGCGATGCGCAGCAGCAAGGGCGGGTGCACCTGGCCGATGGCCGCGTGCTGCAGGCGGACCTGATCCTGGGTGCCGAAGGGCGCATGCGCTTGGCCGCGAGGCAGTACGTGACAGGCGACAACACGCCCCGCTATCAGGGTTTTATCAACTGGGTGGGCATCACGCAGTTGCCGCCCGGTGAAGCGCCGCTCTTCGATGCGCCGGCCATCCACGACTACTGGGGCTGTGGCTTGCGCTTCGGCATCGTGCCTGTTTCCCCGCACACCTGCTATTGGGCGGGCGCGCAAACGGCGGCCACGCCGCCGTCAAGCCGGCGGGCTGGCTTGCAGGACCACCTGGCCCGGCTATTCGACGGCTGGCCGGAAGCCGTGCGCCGCGTCATCGGGCACAGCGAACCGCAGGCACTGCGGCAAATCGCCATCCACGACCATGATCCCGTGGAACAGTGGCAGCGCGGCAACGTCTTGCTGGTGGGCGACGCCGCCCATGCCGCCCTGCCTACTTCCGGCCAGGGCGCATGCCAGGCGCTGGAAGACGCCTGGCAGCTGGCGCAGTGCCTGCAAATGGATGTGCCGCTGGAAGAACGCCTGCAGGCGTACACGGCAAGGCGCCAACCGAAGACGCGGCAGATCACCTTACAGGCGAGAACGATGGCGCAATCGCTGTTACACCTGGATGCAGCCGCATGCCGCCAACGCGACGCGCAAGCCCGCCATGCCGATACGCGGCAGATCGTGGCGGACATGGCGCGCGCCTGGGGCAGCGGGCTGTTTTCTGCAGAGTAAGCCTATGCTACAGTGTTGTTCTATTCTCAAGCGAAAGCAACGATGCCCACGTCCCTGCCATCCTCCCTGCTCGCCACCGCCCTGCTCGCCTGCGTCCACGGCGCCGTCGCCGCCCCCATGAACCTGGACGACTACCTGGCCCTGAGCGGCCCCGCCCCCACGGCGCAGCTCGCGTACGGCTCTGCGCCGTCTCAGTACGCGCAGCTGTTCCGGCCCGAAGGCAGCGGACCGTTTCCCGTCGTCGTGCTGGTGCATGGCGGCTGCTGGACGGTGGCCTTCGGCGGCATCAAGCAGATGCGCAACGTGGCCGGCGCCCTCGTGGCGCAAGGGATTGCCGTGTGGAATGTCGAGTACCGCCGGGTCGACGAGCCGGGCGGCGGCTATCCCGGCACGTATGCAGACATGCACGCGGCACTGGACAGCCTGCAGCAGCACGCGCCCCAGTACCAGCTTGACGTGAAGCGCATCGTCGCCATCGGCCACTCCGCCGGTGGCCAGCTGGTGCAATGGATCGCCGGCCGGGAAAAACTGCCGAAGAGCAGCCCCCTGTACCGCGAACAGTATCTGCCGATCAAGAATATCCTCAGCCTGGGCGGCCTGGCCGACCTGCGCCACGAACGAGACTTGATCAAGAGCAGCTGCGAGCGCGACATCGCGCAACTGGCAGGCAGCGCCAGCAATGAGCGCCCCGACATCTACAGCGACACCAACGCGGCCGACCTGATGCCCAACGGCAGCCGCACCGTGCTGGCCACGGGCGAGCTCGACACCATCTCCCCGCCCCGCGTCGCGCACGACTATGCGGCCAAAGCCAAGCTGGCCGGCGACCATGCGGAAGTGCTGATCTTGCCCGGCGCCAGCCATTACGACGAGATCGCGGCCACGTCGAATGCATGGCGGATGATCTTGCCGGTGATCAAACAGATGCTGGCAATGGAGGCGAAATGAAACGCGCCATCGCCTTCACGCTGCTTGCCGCCTGCTCCGCCATGGCGTTCGCCGCCGATACCGTGTCACTTGAAAGCGGCTTGCTGCATGCCATGCAGCTCAAAAAGGGCACGACCGAGCGCACGGGCACATCCGGCCGGGCCATCCGCGCCTACCAGCACGCCGGTCTGGTCAGCAAGACGCCCCGCCAGCGCTTCGACTACACCGATTACTATCTGCTGGACAAGCCAGTGCCCTTCATGGGCCACGAACTGGTGCTGATCGAAGAAGAATACCGCAGCAAATACATAGGCTGCTGCGCCAGCCCCGGCGTCGGGATCACGCTGAAAGTCCATGGCAGCATCAAGAATCTGCAACAGTTCGCCCGCGCCAACCGCTGCAAACTGACCGATCATATTGATTTTGCACATAACCTGCGCGAAGTGGCGATCAAGAACAAGGTGCCCAAGGCGCACTATGCGTCCCTGAGCTGCCGCGAGCGCGATGCCGAGCGTGATGAGTCATGACTTTTGTCGCCGGGTAATTCGCTTGCGCATGGCAGCTGTTGGCCAAGAGCAGCCACTCGCGTTGACGTGACAATGCGTGACTTTTCTCGCTCACTAATTCGTTATGCTCATTGCCGCAGTCAGCCACTACCGGCCAAACGAGGTCGTTGCCAAATTCTTGCACTTGGAGTAGTACACCTGCGGCAGCAGTGTGTATTGAAATAGTGGCGATTCAGATCGCTTCATTTAGGGTACATATGAAAAAAACATTTCCACAGTTCATCAGCGTTGGTTTGGGAGTTACTACTGGAACCTTGCTTTACACTCGCTTCCTTGGTGAGGCTCATGAGTTCGATTGGGGGCATGCTGCCTATGTCGGTATATTTTGCGCAACAATAGCTTTTATCTGGCCATCAAAAAAGAATTAAGTTCAAACCTCACTTCGCTCGATAGCGAGTCAATACGCTTCAGGGCAGAACCAGCCAAGGGCGGCAAGCGGCCAGAAGCGGACGACTGACTTACCTTTCATCACTCAATCTAAGTATGCAAAGTTACGTAAAAAGACACTGGGACGAGACTAGAGGCGACAGGTACGATGCATGGGGCACGTCCTGGTGGTACTTTGAAGTCGATGGTGCAGGCTGGGTTACCCGACAAATTGAACAGTACGATTCTGGTCCGCTGCTTTGCTATAGTACCGAGCATGAGAGCGACGAATTTGGCGGGATCTCAGAAAAGCCTCTCGATTTAACGGAGCCAGGGTACAGTGCGATCTCCCATCAAGAGTTCGAATCAACTTGGAGAGCCGCGTAGTGCTTCCGTTATCGGCCAGAAGCGGACATTGCACGACCTGTATCTATAACCCATGACAAACGACGAACCGCTCAGAAATTCGGATCTCATTGCGTATCACAAGGCAACCGGCTGCCCAGTGATGACGGCAAAGACAGCATTGTTATCAATGGAACCCTTGTTGCGGTCGAGAGTACTCAAGGCTGCATTAAACCAATCTGGAAAGAGCCAGTTGTACGACCCAATCGAAGATGAACCAGCGCTGTGGGAGCAAATTCGCGCTGCGAAGGAGGAAGCGAAGATCGTTGCTGGACCGGCAGTCAATCGTGGTCAATGTCACCGAATATGGTTTGAGCAAGAACGTATCTTGACCGCACAGGGAATAGCCTGGTTCTCTCCGGCAGTAATGAATCCCTGGACGGTCTTTGATTAACGCCATGGTTCGCTCGGGTACGACTGCCTTGGGGCGGCACCTGCCAACGACGGCAACCGGCCAAAAACAGACGTAGGAATTCGTCTGCGAATCACCTCATAAAGGAGCTCTATCCAGATGGCTATGACATATCGATTTGCCGCCAGTCCAGAAGCCTGCTCTGAAATACTTGATTGGTTTCGTGCGCTCGCAGCACCCCCAACGGTGACACTTACTGACTGGGGCGCTGCTCTGCACTTCAAGGATTTCGGTGAGATCAAGTACCGCTCTGACGGCTCGATTGATGCCGATGCTTCGCCTTTGGCGACTGTATTGCTCCCCAAGGTTCGCCGCGACGTCATTTGGACCATCGGCGAGGTTCGATTTCTGACGACGCCGTTACGTCGTTTATATCCGGGGCTACACAGAATTAGTACCCAGTTCGCAAAATGGATTGAGGGGTTCGACTGCGTCTTTGCCAATGACGCCAAACGCGGATCTATAGACGGATTTAACTATTATTTAGAAGGCTCACTCAGAAATTATCTTGAGCCAATCTGGGCGCTGCCGTCTGGATTTGAGGCTCTGCAAAATGAAAGATATTTTGTGAGCGTGCAAGATAATGAATTTAAGGTGGATACGCTTTGTCGTTCGCTTCGCTTGCGTGGTGTCGAATGCTCCGCGACATAAGTAATGTCCGCTTTGGGGTGCGGATTCAATCGGTCAACGCAACACACTGTTCAAATCGTTGAGCCGGTGTTTGGTAGTGTAGCGTCTTCCTGGGGCGCTCGTTGAGTCTTCTGGCTACTGCATCGAGT
>NZ_JAFCWP010000012.1:0-121736 GCF_049897625.1 Janthinobacterium sp. PSPC1-1
CTGTTTATACCCCACCGAACCGGACAAATATTGCTGGATAATGCTGAGCTTAAATTGCTCACTGTACTTCGACATGAAAAACCCCAAAAGTTGGTGTCCAACTTTTGGGGTTCAGTTCACGAAGGCGGTTTCTTTATTTCCTGGCGGAAGCGGTGTCAGCCGACTTGAAGTATACCAAATTCCGTGAAAGGCCATGCACGTTAGCATCCATGCGGGTTACATTCAGATTGACAACCACCGCCGTCCATACCGATCCACTAGTATCGGTACATTTTCTGGCTAAAGAGAAGGGGCGCAAGTACCTTCTGACTGCCTAAAGTATGTAAAGCGGTTGTCGTCAACGAATGCCGGCGACCGCCAACGATTTTATCTCTATTAAAATATATATTATTTGTAAATATTTTTAAGAGAACCACTGCCGAAATATTTTTCGTATTCAGCAGCAGCGAAACCGTCCATCATCCCTGCAATATAGTCGGCAACAACACGTGCACGGGGTTCGTTAAGCTTTCTTAGCTCAGGAGGTAGGAGAATATTATGCTTGTTATACTTTTCATCCGATAATACGGTGAAAAGTCCGCGAATAATTTTCTCTCCTCTTTTTTCATAGAGTTGAACATCCTTCTTCCTCGAAATTGCCTTGAATAAAAGTCTTTTCAATCCTTCTGCCAGAACCGAGTTATTTTTATATCCAATTTTTTTCTCATTGTTCTCCTCTACTACGCTGATATCCAAGCAAAGCTCATGTACTATTTTCGAAGTTAACTCTTTTCTTAGAACAGCCGAATATTCTTCGGAACTTTCTAAACACCAGCATTTATTGGCTTCATCTCTCGCTGAGTCAGCTATACGCTTAAATAAATCGTACCCGCTGTTGAACTCCTTGCTTATCTTAAACTCATAGATTATTTCATCTAAATTAATAGCACCGAAGCTGAGAGCATCTTCCAAATCATGGGCTGCGTACGCAATTTCGTCCGACAAATCCATAATTTGTGCATCTATGCCTTTCCTAACACAGACAGAATTTTTCTTCAGCTCTTGGGTGAGAAAATCATAATCATCGTCGTACAGAAATTTTCTCTTATTCTCATTTCTATTGAAAAAATATTTTGTAATTCCAAACAGAGTTCTTACTGTTAAATTAAGACCACTATAAGAATGATGCTTTTTTTCCAATGTCCTGAGTATTCTGAATGCTTGAGCATTTCCTTCGTAACCACCTACGTCTGCAGTTAATTCGTTTAATATTACCTCGCCGTAGTGACCGAATGGAGGGTTTCCAATATCGTGAGCTAGAGAACAGGTTTCAGCCACAACACTTTTTTCCAACTTCAAATCAGAAGCAATGGATCTCGCGAGCTGAGCAACCTCTAAGCTGTGAGTAAGCCTATTTCGATTGAAGCGATTAGCATCCACACCTAACAACTGCATTTTTCCCTGAAGTCGTCGAAAAGATGAAGAGTACAAAACTCGTGCATAATCTCTCATGCACCCTTCACGACTAGTATTCCGATCATCAGTTGGTTGAACTATCCTATACTCAAGTTTAGCTACTTTCGTCTCTTCGTCACGCGCAAATTCAATAGACTCTTCAGAATACATAAATTTTTCCTGGTAGTGAGCTTGGTTGTTTATGATTTTAAGCACATTCCTTGATATTCCACACAAGGAAAAATGATATTCCATCAAGCATAACACCTTACCTTACCTCAGAAGAAGAAAATTTTTCTCACCATTTTTATCTCCGATAAAAAATTAAACACAAGCAATATTAAAAAGAGAAATTTTGCATGTGAGAGTTATAAAAAGACACTTTTTTCCATGGAAATAATAGATTTAAAATTAATTCATAAAATATCATTAATTCCGAAAGTAAAATTAGAGAAATAATACCACTAGAAAAATCACATTTTATAAATCCAAATCATTTCCGGCTTACCTACCAACGGAAGAGGAGAGTCAACTAGCATTCAATCTATTTTGGTGTTTAAATATTGAAACCAACATTAAACGCACTTAACAGAATAAGGGAAATCATTCTATTAAGTGCAGGCAGGGCAGGTAGGCGACAACTCAGAGAAGAATAGGAAATAGGCGACTAATTAATACCCTAAAAATTCACAACCTTAAAAATCAGGACTTAAATAAGTTATTTGGAAGAAAACTTAAACCAATCAGAAACTCCCTAGAATGCAAAGTGTAAAAATTTTATATCATCAAAAAATTATCTTTCTCAAATATTAAATATAAAAATATTGGGATTAGATACCAAATATAAAATGATTTTTTAATTAATGTTCAACTAGATTCTATAGGTTTGTTTTAAAAAATTTTTGCTGGGCGGTTGTATTTTCTCAAAATATCGGCTACATGGCTGGTGAGACCAACCTGTCCTATAATAATTAGTCCCTCGTTACTCTTCAGCGAGGCAAGACATTTCCTCAAAGCTTGTAAGCCTGCCGAGCTTTCAAATTTAATCCACACTTCAGGCTCACCCGGTACAATAATTTTATCCAGTGTCGCAGTAGCACCACGATGTAGTTGTACAATCCAAGCCTTACTTCCATCGTGAACCCATTCAAATCGAATTGGGCCAAAATTTTCATATGCTTTACCGAAAAGATTTAACACATCAGATACTACATCTTTTGGCAATTCTTCTGGTTTGGCGGCACCAAGCATAAATGCCTCGCCATCGCCTTTTTTCCCCTCTATCAAAGGCTGCCCACTCGCGTCCACAATTAAAGCACCTGAATATTCGGATCTCACAGCATGTTGTGACAAAACTGATGCAATATGAACATGCTGGGGATCTTCTCTTGACATGAGTTCGAACGGGTCCAACCATCCATGATGAGTCGTATACTTACCAGGAACTTGTTCAGTCGGACATGTCCTTATCCATCTTTCTGATTTACCTGTAGGTGATCCAAAGCTAAATGGCGCAATCCTTCTACTGATGACTGTAGTGTACGGGACAGGTAAATTTGCTTGGTCTGCCATTAATAGGCCAAATGCCTTATCACCAACAATTTTACTAAAATTATTAGGCCAAATATTTTGTGGCTCAAGCTCTAAAAACTCCGTCTCTTCGTATTCCCAAGCAATTAGATGGGAATTATTCCAACCACATGCTCTGGGGTGAATACTGAATTCTATGCGTTCACACCCTGATGACTTTAATGGAAATTCGATGCCGTAAATGCTCTCAATTAAATTTTTTCCCCATTTATAACTTAGTGATGCTGTACCAGATTTTTCTACACACCGGGGAGTATCGTCGGGAGAGAACTCTATTACCCCGCCCTGCAAAACCCCAGATACTCCTCCATCACTCACATCAATTGTTTCATTTGCAATAACAAAAAAATCGGCTTGTCCCAATCTCAATACTGACTCCATCGCTTTATCTATGCACCGAATCCCATAGATGAACTCGTGACTTTTAGGGTCATTAGGCAGGAAACTTCGGATGTTAATTGAACGATCAACACTAGAGTTCAACAAAGCTATCAGAGCGTCATGTATGGAGCTAAACATGTGATTTGCCTTATAACCTAAAATTCGGCAATACTCTTGTTTTTGTGAATTTCCAGGAGAAAAGCTAACAAACTGCGCAACGTTCACCGTGTCAGCGAGACGGTTTAACGATTCATCTTTACGAAAATAGATAGTAGAGGGACTAAATTTCATAACTTCTCCGAATATGCGCAGTTCCCACTGATTAATATTAAGCAGCAACGTAGATTTATTGTTAAAAATAACATTACATAGCAGTGAAGGTGCTGAATAGCAACTTCATCCATATAGAATGCAACATATGATTGTATCTTGCGATGATCGAACTTGATAGATAAAGGTGTTATTGGTTCGCGCCAAAAATACTTCCACGCGACACCCTGTAACCGAGAAAATAAGAAAATTTGAACGACATTTGTTGCTCGCAATCCATGAACTTACCAGTGACAAGCGCGCGAAAACGCCTCAACAAAAAAAGCCCCAACTCATGGGGCAATGTTCAAAATTTGGCGGAAGCGGTGAGATTCGAACTCACGAACAGTTTAACCCGTCGCTAGTTTTCAAGACTAGTGCCTTCAACCACTCGGCCACGCTTCCAGAGCCTGCATTATACATAAAGCTGGGTGCGTTACCAATGGGGGAAGGCATGTTGGCAGAAAATTTACCCCTTGGCGAGGGCGAAGGAAGCTACTTTTGAAATAACGCTGAAGTTGCTTTTACCCCAGAGGCAAGTGCTGGAATCAAACCCGGCGAGTATGAGGTATCCCGGGTCTTTGCTGCGGGCTAAAAGAGGGCCCTCGAACCTGCGAAAACGTAAAACTACAACTCCCAATTCACCCGCAACACGCGCTCAAACTCCCCGGCCGGCAGCGGCCGCGAGAAGAGGTAGCCTTGCACTTCATCGCAGCCTGAACTCTTCAGGAAAGCCAGTTGTTCGGCCGTTTCCACGCCTTCGGCGATGACTTTGTGGTGCAGCTGCTGGGCGATGCTGATGATGGTGCTGGCGATGGCGCAGTCGCTGGCGTCTGTCGGGATGCCGGTGGTAAACGAGCGGTCGATCTTGAGCGTGTCGATGGGGAAACGCTTGAGGTAGGACAAGCTGGAATAACCGGTGCCGAAGTCGTCCAGCGACAGGGCCACGCCCAGCGCCGTGATGCGGTCCATGATGCCGATCACGCGCTCGATGTTGTGCATCAGCGTGCTTTCCGTGATTTCCAGCTCCAGCCAGGCCGCTTCCAGGCCGTAGCGGGCCAGGGTCGCCGCTACCCTGGCGGGCAGGGCCGAGGTGAATTCGCGCGCGGAGACGTTGACGGCCAGGCGGATCGGCGGCAGGCCGGCCAGTTTCCACGCTTGCGCCTGGGCGCAGGCCGCTTCCAGCACCCATTCGCCCACTTGCACCACCAGGCCCGTCGATTCGGCCAGGGGGATGAACTCGGCGGGCGGGATCATGCCGTGTTGCGGGTGGTGCCAGCGCACCAGCGCTTCGGCGCCAATGATGCGCCCGCTGCCCAGCGCGTATTTCGGCTGGTAATGCAGCAACAGTTGCTGTTCCGATAATGCCTGACGCAAGCCTGTTTCCAGGCGCATGCGCGCCTGCATGCCCAGGTTCATGTCCTGGCTGTAGAAGGCCACGCTTTCCGCTTCGCCGCCGCTGTCCTGCTTGGCACGGTACATGGCGATGTCGGCCAGGCGCAGCAGGGTTTCCGCGTCTTGCCCGTCTTGCGGATACACGCTGATGCCGATGCTGGCGCCCACGCGCAAGTCGTGGCCTTCGATCAGGAACGGTTGCACCAGGGAAGCGAGCAGCTTTTGCGCCACCATGCTGGCCTCGAAGTGCTGGCCGATGTCGAACAGGCCCACGGCGAACTCGTCGCCGCCCAGGCGCGCCACCAGGTCCTGGTCGCGCAATACCTTGCGGAAACGCAGCGAGACCTGACGCAGCAATTCATCGCCGATGCGCCGGCCCAGGGTGTCGTTGATCAGCTTAAAACGGTTCAGGTCGATGAACATCACGCAGCCGAGCATCTTGCTGCGCTGCGCCACGGAGAGGGCCTGGTCGACCAGCTTGGCCAGCAAGGTGCGGTTGGGCAGGCTGGTCAGCGGATCGTAATAGGCCAGGTGGTGCAATCGCTCTTCGGCCAGCTTGCGTTCCGTGATGTCCGTCAGGTAGGCGATGAGTCCGATGGGTTTGTCGTCCATGTCTTGCAGCGGCGACAGGGACAGGCTGGCCCAGAAGATTTCGCCCGACTTCTTTCGGCGGCGCACTTCCATCAGGCGTCCTCCCTGCTCCAGGAAGGCGTCGTGGAAGCCAGTATCTTCGTCGTCGTACAGGAACAGGATGTTGCGCCCCACGGCTTCCACCGAGGTGTAGCCGAACAGGCGCTCGGCGCCCTTGTTCCAGCTGGTGATGTAGCCCGTCAAGTCCATCGTCAGCACGGATTCGTGCAACTGGTCGAGGATTTGCGTCTGCTGCGCCAGCAAGGCTTCGACTTGCGCAAACGCATGGGTCGAGCGTTGCGCCAGCGAATGCACCTGCAGCACGCCGGCCGTCAACGAGGCCAGGCTGGCCAGGTGGCGGCGGTCGGCGTCGTTGTACAGGCTGCGTCCCGCCACGCTGTAATGGCCGAAACAGTGGCCGTCAAAACTGATTTCCTGCAGCAAGGTGGGCGTATCGCGGGGAAACGGCGCGGCGGGCACAGCGGCGCCCATGCTGCCCGCAGGCAAGAACTGGCCATGCGGGCTGGCCATCACGGCGCTGGCGATACGGCCCAGCTCAGCCACCAGCGCGGGACCGCGCAAACGCACGACGGCATCGCACAGGGCGGCGCTGTCACCGAGGTAATCCGACACCGGCAGCAAGGTCATGCTAGAGGTTCCGGCTGACCTGGATGGCCCATTGGTAGGCCTGTAGCAGGCTGCGCCAATAGGTTTCTCCATCGATGCCGGCACGGCGCAAGACTTCGGGCGGCGGCGTGGCGCTTTCGACCAGCGCCAGCAAGGTGCCCAGCTCGCCATTGCGTTCCAGCAAGGCGTCGTTGACTTCGGGCGCCAGGTTCAGGGTGGCGATGATCTCTTCCATCGGCATGCCCAGCAGGACGTCGAGCAGGGAAAACACGCCCGTCATGAAGGCCAGATCTTGCGCATCGCGGTCGCCGCCGCGCAGCTGGCACAGCGCTTCCATCTGCGCCGCGCGCACGGCCGCCAGCGGCAGCAGCGCGTGGATCTTGCCATCGTCCTGTTGCCGCGCATACAGCAGCAGTTGCAGCCAGCGCTGCAGCTGGCGCCGACCCAGCAGGCTGATAGCCTGGCTGAAGCTGGTAATCGGCGCCGTAAAACCAAAGGCGGCCGAATTGACCAGTTTTAATAGATGATAGCTGAGCGATGGGTCCTGTTTGAGCGGCACTTCCAGCTCGTGCGCGTCGGCATCGCGGGCCAGCAGGCCCAGCAGCGCCAGCAAGCGCCGGCGCGAGGTGGCGTCTTCCGGCTCGCTTTGCTGGCGCGCATGCTGCAAGGCGTAGTCGCCGGCAAACCAGCTCACGCCGATTTCTTGCAATGCGGCAAGCTGCGCCGCGTCGACGATGTTGTAGGCCAGGTGCGGCCCCGGCAAGGGCAGCAGCTGATGCAGGGCCGGGCGGGCGCCCGCCGCGTCAAAACTCAGCGCGCGCGCGTCGACCTGCGCCGCCACCACGGGACCGGCATCGGCGCCATCGAGCAGGATGCGATAGCCGGCGTCGCGCCATTGCTGGCATTTTTTCTGGATTTGCTTGTCGCCGGCAAGTTGCGCCGGCAAACGGAAAATGGTGCGTTGCGGCACCAGTTGCGCCAGCACGGCCTCGTCCACGCCATGCGGGTCGGCCAGGGGAATGATGCAGTCGAGCGGCGCCAGGAAGGCATACGCATCGGCAGCGGCCAGCGCCGCCAGCAGCGGCGCCGTCGAGGCCTGCGGTACATGCAAGGTGACAGCGACCCACTCGTTATGAGCATTGGCCACTGCTTGTAATCCCACCAACGGAAACAGGTTTGATTCAGACGCTGACATCGGTATCTCAGTGTGGGTAGGGCGCCATAGTAAATAAACTGACCAGCATTGGCAACCCTGGCCCGACAGGGATGCCATTTCGACAGCGAGAATCATTCTATCCGAATCTCACCCGTGAAACAGTTTAATTTTGGCAATAAATATTCAAAAAAAACACTCCCCCCGGGAGACCCGCCTGTCATGCGGGTTTGAAAAAATCACCGTGACGCGAGCGCCGTTCAGGCGCCGCCGCCATGCGCATGTTCGACCGCATATTTGATCAATTCGGCCTGCCCTTCGATGCCCAGCTTGCGCTTGATGTTCAGGCGGTGCGTCTCCACCGTGCGCACGCTCAAGTCCAGGTCGCGGGCGATCTGCTTGTTCGACTGGCCCGCCGCGATGTGTTGCAGCACTTGCTGCTCGCGCGTGGTGAGAAAGGAATCGTGCACTTGCGGGCGCGACAACTGCCGCGCCAGGGCCGCGCTGTAATAAATGCCACCGGACATCACCGTCTCGATGGCGAAGACGATATCTTTCCCTGGAGCATCTTTGAGCACATAGCCGCGCGCGCCGGCGGCGATGGCTTGCGACACGTATTCGAGCTTGTCGTGCATGGACAGGATCAGCACGGCAATCTGCGGAAACGCCTGCTTGAACAGGGCCGTCGCTTCGATGCCGTTGATGCCGCGCATATTAATATCCATCAATACGAGATCCACCTGATGGAGGCGCGCCTGGGCCAGGGCTTCGTCGGCACCGCCCGCCTCGGCCACCACGTCGAAATGCGCCACCGCCTCTAGGCGCGCGCGCAAGCCGTCGCGCACGAGGGGATGGTCGTCCACCAGCAGGATGTTGATCGTCTTGGTCATGTCTCGGTATCTTCTCGGTATCTGTTCATCAGTGTGTCGGTGGAAGGGCGAGCCGCGCCAGCACCAAGGTACCGGCCGGCGACGAGGTGATGTGCAGGCTGCCGCCGATGGCTTCCATGCGTTCCGTCATGTTGCGCAGGCCGATGCCGCGCTGCGGATGCAGGGCGATGCCGTCGAAGTCGAAGCCGCCGCCATTATCCTGGATGCGCAATTCCACCGCCTTGCCCGCCTCGCGCAGACTCACTTCCACGCCGCGGGCGTGGGCATGGCGCTCGCAATTGGTCAGCGCTTCCTGGGCGATGCGGAACAAGACGGTATTGACCATGTCGGGCAAGCTCTCGCCCGCCGCCGCCGGGCTGGCCGTGAAACTGGCTTGCGCGCTGCTGCTGTCGTTAAATTCATGCACCAGGTGGTCGAGCGCGGCGGCCAGTCCCAGGTCGTCGAGGATGGCCGGGCGCAGGTTGTGCGAAATGCGCCGCACTTCGCCCAGCACCTTATTCAGCTGCTCGGCGGCCCGCTCGAACGTGGCGGGCGCCTTTTCTTTTTGCTCGGCATTGCCGCCCAGACGCGCGATGCCCGCCTCGATCTGCAGTTTAATCGACACCAGCCACTGGCTGATGCCGTCATGCAAGTCGCGCGACAGCCGCGCCCGCTCCTCCTCCTGCGATTCGACCACGCGCTGTGCCAGCACTTTCAGCTTGGCGTCGGCCACGCGCAATTCGCGCAAGTTCAGCACCAGGCCGCAGGCGGCCACCAGCAGGGAGCCGAGGATGGCGATGGCGGCGATCAGCTCCATGGTCGAGCGGATATTGCGCGACTGCTGGGCGTCAACCTTGGCCAGCGCCTGGTCCACGTCATCCATATAAATACCGGTACCCATCATCCAGCCCCATTCCGGCATCAATATCACATAGCCGAGCTTGGGCGCGGACTTGTTGGTCGAGGGCTTGATCCAGTTGTAGCGCTCGAAGCCGCCGCCGCTCCTGGCGCGCTGCATCAGGCGCTGAATGGTCAGATTGCCGTCCGCGTCGCGCAACTCCCACAGATTCTGCCCCACCAGCTCGGGCTGGCGCGGATGCATCAGCGACTTGCCCTGCAAATCATAGATGAAGAAGTAGCCATCGTCGCCATAGCTGAGGGCGGACAGGATGCGCTTGGCTTCCTCTTGCGTGGCGGCATCCTTGCGGCCCGAGCCATATAACGAGGCGATGGAATGGCTGGCCAGGGTCACGTAATGCTTGAGCTCGGCCTCCTTGCTGGCCAGGTAGGCTTGCTGGATGGTGGCGCGCTGCTGCTCGGCCAGGGTAATCGCCTGGTGCCGCACAGCAAACGCGATGGCGCACAGGGCGAGGATGAGCGGCGTGATGGCCAGGAAGATGACTTTCTGTCTGAGTTTCATGGCCTGGCGCGCTCCGGCGGCGTCGATGCTGGTGGGAATGCGTGATTTTACGTCGCGGCGCGGTGATCGGTCTGCGTAGTAATACTGAGCGTTACTGCGTAGTGGTGCGCTTGCGGCAATTATACGATTCCTGAATACTTGCCATAAGCTGCAAATACACCAAAAGTCACATCAAACTGGCGACGACCAGGACCCGCAGCACACATCATCGCACGGCACAGCGCCCGTCAATCTCTGGAGGAAGCATGAACCGCATTTTCAAACAGCTCGGCTGGGCAGCGCTTGCGCTTGCCGGCGCCGGATCCCTGGGCGTCGTCGCCCTGCAACGTGGCGAACCGATCAGCGCGATCTGGATCGTCATCGCCGCCGTCTGCGTCTACCTGATCGCCTACCGTTTCTACAGCCTGTTCATCGCCGACAAGGTGCTGGGCCTGGACGCACGCCGCATGACGCCGGCCTTCAAGCACAACGATGGCCTCGACCACGTGCCGACCAACAAATATGTGCTGTTCGGCCACCATTTCGCGGCGATTGCCGGCGCCGGTCCCCTGGTCGGCCCCGTGCTGGCCGCACAGATGGGCTATTTGCCCGGCATGCTGTGGATTTTGGCGGGCGTGGTGTTTGCGGGCGCCGTGCAGGATTTCATCGTGCTGTTCATTTCCATGCGCCGCGACGGCCGCTCGCTGGGCGACCTGATCAAGGCTGAACTGGGCGAAATTCCCGGCATGATCGCCTTGCTGGGCTGCTTCATGATCATGGTCATCATTTTGGCCGTGCTGGCCTTGATCGTCGTCAAGGCGCTGACCGGTTCCCCATGGGGCAGCTTCACCGTGATGGCGACGATTCCCATCGCCCTGTTCATGGGCGTGTACTCGCGCTTCATCCGCGTGGGCCGCATCGGCGAGATTTCCATCATCGGTTTTGTGCTGCTGATGCTGGCCATCATCGGCGGCCAGTATGTGCAGGAATCCGCCGTACTGGGCCCGATGTTCACGTTCACGGGTACGGAACTGACGTGGATGCTGATCGGCTACGGCTTCATCGCTTCCGTGCTGCCCGTGTGGCTGCTGCTGGCACCGCGCGACTATCTGTCGACTTTCCTGAAAATCGGCACGATTCTGGGCCTGGCCATCGGCATCATCGTCGTCGCGCCTTACCTGAAAATGCCGGCCATGACTAAGTTCATCGACGGCTCCGGCCCCGTCTGGTCGGGCAATCTGTTCCCCTTCCTGTTCATCACCATCGCCTGCGGCGCCGTCTCCGGCTTCCACGCGCTGATTTCCTCGGGCACCACGCCGAAGATGATTGAAAACGAAAGCCACGCCCGCTTCATCGGCTATGGCGCCATGCTGATGGAATCGTTCGTTGCCATCATGGCCCTGGTGGCCGCCTCGACCATCGAGCCGGGCATCTATTTCGCCATGAACAGCCCGGCCGCCCTGATCGGCACCACGGCCGAGTCAGCCGCACAGGCGATCTCGCAATGGGGCTTCTATGTGACGCCGGAAATGCTGACGCAGACGGCCAAGGATGTGGGCGAGCACAGCATCATCTCGCGCGCGGGCGGCGCGCCGACCCTGGCGGTCGGCATGGCGCAGATTCTTTCCGGCGCCATCGGCGGCAAGGCCATGATGGCCTTCTGGTACCACTTCGCCATCCTGTTCGAGGCGCTGTTCATCCTGACGGCCGTCGATGCAGGCACGCGTGCGGGCCGCTTCATGCTGCAAGACTTGCTGGGCAGCTTCGTGCCAGCACTGAAACAGACGGAAAACGTCATCGCCAACCTGCTGGCCACGGGCCTGTGCGTGGCGGCCTGGGGCTACTTCCTGTACCAGGGCGTGGTCGATCCATTGGGCGGCATCAACACCCTGTGGCCGCTGTTCGGCATCGCCAACCAGATGCTGGCAGCCATCGCGCTGATCCTCGGCACTTGCGTGCTGTTCAAGATGAAAAAAGGCCGCTATGCGTGGGTCACCATCACGCCGACCATCTGGCTGCTGCTGTGCACGCTGACGGCGGGCTGGCAAAAGATTTTCGACGCCAATCCGCGTGTGGGTTTCCTGGCGCATGCGAAGAAATACTCGGCGGCGCTCGATGAAGGCACTCTGCTGGCACCGGCCAAGTCGGTGGCGCAGATGCAGCAGATCATCTTCAACGATTACCTCGACGCCGGCCTGGCCGCCTTCTTCGTCATCGTCGTGATCAGCGTGCTGTTCTTCGGCATCCGCACCATCCTGAAGGCGCGCCGCGACAGCCAGCCGAGCACCAAGGAAACGCCGTTCCAGGCCATGCCCACGGTGCAATGATGATCGACGAAATCATCAAGGCTGGACGGTATCTGGGGCAAAGCATGCGGCTCATGTGCGGCTTGCCCGAGTACGACACCTATGTGGCGCACCGGGAAGTGACCCATCCCGGCGAGCCGATGATGACGTATGAAGAGTTTTTCCGCGAACGGCAGGAAGCGCGCTACGGCGGCGCCGGCAAGCGTGGTGGTTGTTGTTAAGTCCGGTGTTGTGACTCAGTAATGGAGGGCGGTCCTGCGGGACCGCCCTTTTTGTTTCATCTCGTATAAGTTCCCCTCCCCTCTCCTCCCTTAGACCCACATCAACATCAGAGTGTGTCTTCGCGTCTATATTTTTCCAATAGGAATTAAAAAACAGTCAACGTATCGACCGGAGAAGCGCCGCCACCATGTTCAATTTCCAACGCTCCAGCATCAGCCAGAAGCTGACCATGATCTCGGTACTGTCATCGGGCTGCGCGCTGCTGCTGGTGTTCGTGGCGTTTGCGCTGACGTCCGTGCTCAGCCACAAGAATGATGAAGGCAAGCAATTGCTGTCGCTGGCGGGCGTGATCGGTGCAGCCAGCGCGGTGCCCTTGCTGGCGGGCAAATCGGCGCAGCCACAGGCGGAGCAGGTGCTGGCCGCGCTGGCCGCGCGCGACGAGGTGGCCCAGGCGGCCCTGTTCGACCGGGGCGGGCGCCTGTTCGCCCTGTACCGCGCGCCGCAGCATGCGGACGGCCTGCCAGCGCCGGAAGACATGGACCCGGCCTTGCTGGCCGACATGGCCGTGCAGCCCGTCACGCAAGGCGCGGGCACGACGCTGGCGCCGGCCATGCGTTTGTACCGTCCCGTCTACCGGCCAGGCGAGCCGCAGCAGATCATCGGCGCCGTGCTGATCGAGGCAGACCTGAACCACATGTGGCGCGACATCGGCCGCCACGTGGGCGCCATTGGCGGCGCCACCGTGCTGTCCTTCCTGATCGCAGTCTTCCTGGCGCGGCGCTTCAAGAGCGTGATTGCCGAACCGATCACCAAGCTGATTGATACGGCGCAAAAAGTGTCCAGCAGCCAGACCTACAGCCACCGCATCGCGCACCAGCGCAGCGACGAGCTGGGCGTGCTGATCGACAGTTTCAACGACATGCTGGCGCAGATCGACAGCCGCGACAGCACCCTGGCCAATTACCGCGACCAGCTCGAGCGCCAGGTGGGCGTGCGCACGGCGCAGCTGGAAAAGGCCAAGGATGCGGCCGAGGCGGCCAGCCAGGCGAAAAGCGCCTTCCTCGCCACCATGAGCCATGAAATCCGCACACCGATGAATGGCGTGCTGGGCATGACGGAACTGCTGCTGGCCAGCCCTTTGAGCCCGCAGCAGCGCCACTACACGAGCATGGTGCAGCGCTCGGGGCAGAATTTGCTGGTGATCATCAACGACATCCTCGATTTCTCCAAGATCGAGGCGGGCAAGCTGAGCGTGGAATACATCCGCTTCAATTTCCGCGAATTGCTCGACGACATAGAGCACGTGTTCGCGCCGCAGGCGGAAGCGAAAAACATCAGCCTGGAATTCGATATCGCCTACGACATCCCCATCGCCATCTGCGGCGACCCGAACCGCTTGCGCCAGATCATCGTCAATCTGCTGGGCAATGCCATCAAGTTCACGGAAACGGGCAAGGTCACCGTGAAAGTGACCGTGTGCAGCGAAGACGCGCCCAGCGTGGGTTTGCGCTTCGAGGTGCACGATACGGGCATCGGCGTGTCGAGCGAGGCGCAGACACGCATCTTCGAATCGTTCTCGCAGGCCGATGGTTCGACCACGCGCAAGCACGGCGGCACGGGCCTGGGCTTGACGATCTCGAAACAGCTGGTGGAGCTGATGGGCGGCACTATCGGCGTTGATAATGCTTTAACGCAAGGCTCGATCTTCTGGTTCGAAGTAAATTTCGATAAGCGGCGGGTCGACAGCGATGACCCGTCCTTCAACCTGAAAACCACACGAGGGTTACGCGCCTTGATCGTCGACCACACACCCGCCACGCGCGCCGTGCTGGAGCGGCAGCTGGCCAGCTGGCACATCGGCTGCGACAGCGCCGGCACCGCCAGCGACTGCCTGGGCAAGCTGCGCGCGGCCGCGCAGGCGGGCACGCCGTATGCCGTGGCCCTGCTCGACATGGAATTGCCGCGCACCAGCGGCCTGGCCCTGGCCGCCACCATCAAGAGCGACCCGCTGCTGGCCGACCTCAAATTACTGCTGCTGAGCACGGAACAGGCGGCGGCCGACCCCGTGCAGCGGCGCGAGGCGGGCGTGGCCTTCCAGCTGATCAAGCCGGCCCGCGAATGCGACCTGTTCGACTGCATCGTCACGCCGCCGCGCGCCAGCGAGGGCATGCGCATCCATCCGCCACACGCGGCGCGGCAGGTGGGCCGGCGCCAGCGCCGCCGCGTGCTGCTGGCCGAGGACAATCGCGTCAACGTGGAAGTGGCGCTGGCCATGCTCGACAGCCTGGGCCTGGACGTGGTGTGCGCGCACAACGGCGAAGAAGCCTTGCAGGCGGCGCAGGCCGAGGATTTCGATTTGATCCTGATGGACTGCCAGATGCCCGTGATGGACGGCTTTGCCGCCACGGCGGAAATCCGCCGCCATGAACAGCAGTGCGGCCACGCGCGCGTGCTGCCCATCGTCGCCATCACGGCCAATGCGCTGCAGGGCGACCGCGAGGCATGCCTGGCGGCCGGCATGGACGATTACCTGAGTAAACCTTTTACGCAGCAGGACCTGGGCCACACGATTGCGCGCTGGATCACCCTGCCGCGCGCGGCCAGCGTGCACCACAGCGAGGCGCCGCAGGCGCAAACACCGCCAGCGCCTGTAGAAGTGCCGCCCGAACCGCCGCCCGAGGTAACGCCGCTATCGGCCGCCCCGCCCGCAGGCCAGCCGCTGAACCGGCAGGCGCTGGAAAACATCCGCGCCCTGTCGCGCGCCGATGGCGATGCGCTGCTGGAACGCGTCATCCTGGCTTTTACCAGCGAGACGCCGCGCCAATTGAGCGCCATGCGCGCAGCGATTGCCGGCGCGGATGCGGAAGCGCTGCGCAAGGTGGCGCACAGCCTCAAGTCGGGCAGCGCCAACGTGGGCGCCGATGGCCTGGCGCAACTATGCAAGGAGATGGAAAAACTGGGCCGCGCCGGCAGTACCGAGGGCGCGGCTGCCCTGCTGCAGCAGATGCAGCAAGCCTTCCTGGCCGTACGCGAATCGCTGAGCGCCATCCTCGTGAAGGAACACTGACATGACAGCGCCCCTCCCTCCCCCACGCGGCCTGGTGCTGGTGGCCGACGACGATCCCGTGATGCGCTTGCTGATGCGGCAAATGCTCACTCAGGTGGGCCTGGACGTGATCGAGGCCGAAGACGGCGTGCAGGCGCTGGCCAGCTACAAGCACAGCGGGCCGGACCTGGTCATGCTCGACGTCGACATGCCGGCCCTGGACGGCTTTGCCGTGTGCCGCGAAATCCGCCGCCAGGAAGTGGGCGGCACCGTGCCCATCATCATGGTCACGGGCGACGACGAGCTGGAAGCGGTCACGCGTGCCTACGAGGTGGGCGCCACGGATTTCATTTCCAAGCCCATCAACTGGCCCATCCTGGGCCATCGCGCGCTGTACGTGCTGCGCGCCAGCGACGCCATCGCCCGCCTGCGCATCGCCGACGCGCACAACCGTGCCGTGCTGGCCGCCATCCCCGACACCTTCTTTCGCCTGAACCGCGAAGGCTTTTATCTCGACTATGAACAGGGCCACGACGCCAGCGTCGGCTTTTCCCTCAGCGACTGCGTGGGCAACCATATCGGCGACGTGCTGCCGCCCGAAATCGCCGCGCGCCTGCTGGACCAGGCGCACGCCGTGCTGGCCACGCAGCACATCGGCTCGGTCGACTACACGCTCACGCACGAAAACAGCACGCGCCATTTCGAGGCGCGCCTGGTGGCAACGGGAGCCGACGAAGTGCTGGGCCTGGTGCGCGACATCAGCGAGCGCAAGCGCACGGAAGAGCAGATCCGCCGCCTCGCCTACTGCGACAGCCTGACGGGTATCCCCAACCGGCAAGCCTTCCTGGAAACGCTGGAACGCGAACTGCTGCGCTCGAAGGAGCACGACAAGAAATTCGCCGTGCTGTTCATGGACCTCGACGCCTTCAAGCGCATCAACGACACCCTGGGCCACGACGTGGGCGACCATCTGCTCAAGGTGGTGTCCGAGCGCCTGCGCGAAACCATCCGTCCCAGCGACCTGGTGCTGCGCGCCGAACACGAGTTTGAGGCCAGCTTCGGCGGCAGCAACCTGGCGCGCTTGGGCGGCGACGAATTCACGATTTTGATTCCCGACCTGGAGCGCGTGGAAGACGCGCTGAACGTGGCGCACCGGGTCAAGGAAGCCATGCGCCGGCCCTTCATGATCGAGGCGCACGAGATTTTCGTCACGGCCAGCATCGGCATTTCGCTGTATCCGGAAGATGGCGAGGATTGCAATTCGCTACTCAAATATGCGGACACGGCCATGTACCACGCGAAGAACTGCGGCAAGAACAACGCCAAGCTGTACAGCTCATCGCTGACGATGGAAATCATGAGCCACGTCAAGATGGAAGTGGGCTTGAGGAAAGCCTTGCAGAACAACGAGCTGTACTTGCTGTACCAGCCGCAGATCGACGTCCCCAGCACGCAGATCGTGGGCGTGGAAGCGCTGGTGCGCTGGCGCCACCCCGAGCGGGGCATCATTTCGCCCACGGAATTCATCCCGCTGGCCGAAGAGACGGGGCTGATCGTGCCCATCGGCGAATGGGTGCTGCGCACGGCGTGCAACCAGGCCAAGGCGTGGCAAAACGACGGCGGGCGCGCCATCCGCATGGCCGTGAACCTGTCGGCCAAGCAATTCAAGGATGAAAACCTGACGCAGATCGTGCTCTCGGCGCTGGCCGACACGGGCCTCGATGCGCGCCTGCTGGAACTGGAACTGACGGAAGGCACCTTGATGGACGATGCGCGCGCCACCATGGTGACGCTGGAGCAATTGCGCGGCATCGGCGTGTATCTGTCCATCGACGACTTCGGCACTGGCTACTCGTCGATGAATTATCTGAAACGCTTCGACGTGCGGGCCTTGAAGATCGACAAGAGCTTTATCGCCGGCTTGCCGCAGGACACGGAAAACGCGGCCATCACGCGCGCCATCATCGCCATGGCGCATGGCTTGAAGATGGTGGTGGTGGCCGAGGGCGTGGAGACGGACGAGCAGTTGCTGATGCTGGAAGAATACGGCTGCGACATGGCGCAGGGATACTTTTTAGGCCACCCGTCACCGCACGACACGATTACGGCCATGCTGGTCAGGCAGGCCGACCAGCTGGCCAGCCTGGAAACTAGAGCACTTCGAAGGCAAGGATTTGCGTGACTTGCTGGGCGTTGAAATTATCGTCGGAAATCATCACCAGGCTGCGGCGGCCGTTTTCCAGGCGCGGGCCCCAACTGATGCCTTCGATATTGTCGATTCTTGCCAGGCCGATCTTTTCCAGGTCCAGCAGCAGTCGCTTGCGCGCCGGCACGTACTTCGCGCCCGCCAACGCCGGCATGGACTGGATGTCGCTGGCGCCATCGGTATCCATCGCGTAGATGCGCACATGGTTCGAATACACGCCATCGGCGTGTTCCACGCCGGCCCGCTCCACCACCAGCACCTGATGGTCGTTCACGGCAAGAATTTCCGACACGCCATTGTCCGCTTCGCGCCCCGGCGCGGGCCGCGAAGCCACGGCTTCAATCGGATACGCATACTGGCGCAGCACGGTGCCAGCGCGGTCCAGGCGCGTGATGCGCACCACGGAACCAATCTCGGGCGTGGCCAGCGGGCCATCCTGGTACAGGGCCGCTTCCATGCCCAGCCACAGGCTCTTGCCATCCGAGGAAAACGACAGTGCCTCGAAGCTCATGTTGTTGCGCGAGCCAATTTCTTCCTGCGAGACATTGAACATGGCGGGCGTGGGCAAGGTAGCCAGATAGTGGCCGCCGCTATCGGCGTGGCGCACAAACGGATGCAGACCCACCTTGCGGTTGCCTTCGCTGCCATACCACAGGCTGCCGTCCTGCGGATCGACGCGGATGGTCTCGATGTCGGGCACCTGCTCGCCACTCTCCAGCTTGGCATGCGCCAGGTTCGGGTAGCGGCTGCCGTCAGGCTGCGTGAAGAAATGCACGCTGGTCAATGTCACGCCCGTAAACGCCTTGCTGTCATAGTTCAAGGCAGCGCGGTAGAAGCGGGCCGGATTGATTTCCGAGCGGTCATCGCTTTCCATCACCCAGCTCTTGTTGGCGGCATCGTAGTCGATGCCGGACAGGCCGCCCACCGTGGTGCCTTCAAACGCCTGTTTCAAAGCGATGCGCTGCTCGCCGATCAGGCGCAGGCCGGCAATCGGCGCGTCGTGGGGGAAGCTGGCGCAGGCGGAGAGGACGATGGCGGCGGATGCCAGGGCAAGCGCGGTACGGAAAATTCGATGCATGACAGGTATCAGTGAGTTGCGTAGGTCGGCTTAGCGCGAAGCGCGTAAGCCGACAACATTGTTGGCCCGGCCGGTAGCGTCGGATCACACCACCCCATCGGCCTTGAGTTGCGCGATGGCGGCAGCGTCATAGCCGAGCGATGCCAGCACTTCATCGTTGTGCTGGCCCAGGGTAGGCCCCAGCCACTGCGTCTTGCCGGGCGTGGCGGACAGTTTCGGGCTGATGGCGGGCAATTTGACGGGCGTGCCGTCGGCGAAATGGTGTTGTTCGAACATGTCGCGGGCGAGAAATTGCGGATCGCTCAGCATATCGCGCACGGAGTAAATTTTGCCAGACGGCACGTCGGCCGCCTTCAACACGGCCAGCGCGCTGTCTATCGTGTGCGTGGCGCACCAGGCGCCGATGGCGTCGTCGATTTCCTGCGTGCGCGCCACCCTGCCGTCGTTGCGCGCCAGCTGCGGGTCGCCCGCCATATCGATGCGGCCCATGGCCAGCATCAGGCGCTTGAAGATGGCGTCGCCGTTGCCGGCAATCACGATGTTTTCGCCGTCGCCCGTCGTGTAGGTATTCGAAGGTACGATGCCGGGCAAGGAACCGCCCGTGCGCTCGCGCACCACGCCCGCCTGGTCGTATTCGGGCACCAGCGACTCCATCAGGTTGAACACGGATTCATACAGGGCCACGTCGACCATCTGCCCTTCGCCGGAGGCCACCCCACCGGTCACGTCGCGGTGGCGCAGCGCCATCATGGCGCCGATCACGCCGTGCAGGGCCGCCACCGAGTCGCCGATCGACACGCCCACGCGCACGGGCGGGCGGTCGGCAAAGCCGGACACATAGCGCAGGCCGCCCATGGATTCGCCGATGGCGCCGAAACCCGGTAAATCCTTCATCGGCCCCGTCTGGCCAAAGCCGGACAGGCGCACCATGATGAGGGACGGCTTTTCCTTTTTCAGCTGTTCGTAGCCCAGGTCCCACTTTTCCAGCACGCCGGGGCGGTAGTTCTCGACGATGATGTCCGCTTCCAGGGCCAGCTGGCGCGCGATGGCGCGGCCCTCGGGCGACTTCAGGTTCAGGGTCAGACTTTTCTTGTTGCGCGCCTGCACCGACCACCACAGGGAGGTGCCATCTTTCAGCACGCGCCAGGTACGGATGGGGTCGCCGCCATCGGGCGACTCGATCTTGATCACGTCGGCGCCGAATTCGGCAAGCATGCGGGCACAGAACGGCCCCGCGATCAGGGTGCCCAGTTCCAGCACTTTAATGCCTTTTAAAGGTAAAGCAGGGGTTTCAGGCGGCATGCCGCCTGCCTGCGTACGGTCTTGCCCTGCAGGGCAAGACTCCTGCCCCAAAGGTTTTTCATCGGCGGCAGTGGTCGCGGAGGATTCTGTCATGTTATGGTCAGGTTGCCCTGCGGTCGAGCATCGCGCGGGCAATCGTGCCCGCGTCGACGTATTCCAGTTCGCCACCCACGGGTACGCCGCGGGCCAGGCGGCTCACGCGCAAGCCCCGCGCCTTCAGCATTTCGCTGATGTAATGGGCCGTCGCTTCACCTTCATTGGTGAAATTGGTAGCCAGTACCACTTCACCGACCACGCCATCGTTGGCGCGGCCCAGTAATTTTTCGAGGTGGATGTCTTTCGGGCCGATGCCGTCCAGCGGAGAGAGTCGCCCCATGAGGACGAAATACAGGCCCTTGTAGGTGAGCGTCTGCTCGATCATCAACTGGTCGGCGGGCGTTTCCACCACGCACAGCAAGCGCTTGTCGCGCTCTTCGTCGAGACAGGTCTCGCACACTTCGTGTTCGGTAAAGGTATTGCACAGGCCGCAGTGATGCACGGCATCGACGGCCTGGAACAGGGCGCGCGACAGCATGGCCGCGCCTTCCCTATCGTGCTGCAACAAATGAAATGCCATCCGCTGCGCCGACTTGGGGCCGACGCCGGGCAGGCGCCGCAGCGCCTCGGTCAAAAATTCAAGCGACTTGGACATGGATCAACCCTGCCCCGTGCCACAGATCGAGCGCATGCGGGATTGCATCAGAATGGCATTTTGAAGCCGGCTGGCAAGTTCATGCCGCCGGTCAAGCCTGCCATTTTTTCCGCGGACGTCGCTTCCGCCTTGCGCACGGCGTCGTTGAAGGCAGCAGCCACCAGGTCTTCCAGCATGTCCTTGTCGTCGGCCAACAGCGACGGGTCGATGGAGACGCGCTTGACGTCGTTCTTGCACGTCATGACGATTTTCACCAGGCCGGCGCCGGACTGGCCTTCCACTTCCACCAGCGCCAGTTGGTCCTGGGCCTTTTTCATGTTGTCTTGCATTGCTTGCGCCTGCTTCATCAGGCCAGCCAGTTGATTTTTCATCATGAGAATGCTCCGTTAATTCAGTTTGTGAGTGTGTTAATCATCAATGCAGGGTCGGCGCGGCGGAGCCGGCCGGTGCAGGGGTAATCGTTCCCGGCACGACAAAAGCGTCGAATGCACGCTTCATGTCGAGCACGAAGGGATCGCTGGCGATGGTTGCTTCCGCTTGCAGCTGGCACGCCTCGCGGTGGGCCTGCGCTTCCGCGCTGGCCGTGTACCAGACGGCGCCCAGTTCCGTGTCGACCGCGACCTTGCGGCCGAAGCGTTCGGTCAGCGCGGCCGCCAGTTTTTCCACGTTGGCCGGGCTGCGCCACGTATCGATCGGTACGCGCAGGCGGAACGTGGTGCTGTGGCCATCGTGCAGGCATTCGATCAGCTCGGCCTGCACGGCCAGCTGCTGGGCCACGCCGCGCAAGGGCAGCACGGCGGCGACGGCCGGCCAGTTGCCATCCCAGTCCAGGCCCGGCACGGGCGTGATCACATACGGCCCGCTGGGCGCGGCTTGCTTGGCGGCACGCTGCGGCATGACGACGGCCGGCTGCTCGGAACTTTGCGCGGCGGGCGCCGACACGGCGATGGACGCGCTGTCGTCGGAAAATTCGGTGACCCACGGCGGCAAGTCGTCGTCGGCGGGCGCCTGCTGTGGCGCTGCCTGGCGTGCCGGCTGCACGGGCGCGGGTGCGGCCACGGGAGCTTCCATCACGGCGACGGGTGGCGCATCGTCCCACGGCGCCGGCGCTTTCGCGGCGGCGGGCGGTGGCGGTGCAGTCTGGACGAACGCGGCCGGGGCTGGCGCTGCGGCGACAGGTTCCGGTACTGCTACTGGTGCCGGCGCGGCTGGCTTGGGCGCCGACGATGGCGCCGATGGCGCGCTGCCCGGACGGCCTTTCGAAGCGGCGCGGGCCGCTTCCAGCGCCGCATTGATGGCGGCGCGGGCGGAACTGATGGGAGCGCCCGAGGCTCCCGGGGCAGCCGCAGCAGGCGGCGGCGCTGCCGGTGCCGGTGCCGGGGCTGGGACAGGTGCTGGGGCTGGCGCAGGTGCGGCCACACGTGGCGGCGGCGCTTCGCTGCGCGCCATGCTGGCGGCGGCGGCAACGACGGCGGGCGGGGTCACGGTTGCATGGCTGGCCACGCTGTTGGTGGCGGCGCGGACTGTCGGTGCGGACGCGCCAGCGGCGGCGCGCGCGGCGGCGACAGCGGCGGGACGGCTCATTGCCCCTGAATTCGGTGCGGCAGTTGGTGCAGCCGCCGGCACGCCATCGGCGCCGCCTATGCCGGGCCGAAAGGCCAGCATGCGCAGCAAGGTCATGGTAAAGCCCGCGTATTCGTCGGGCGCCAGGCCCAGTTCATTGCGGCCATGCACGGCGATCTGGTAAAACAGCTGCACTTCTTCCGCGTCAAACGCGGCAGACAGGCGCACAATGTCCGCGTATTCGGGCAAATCCTGCGGCAAGGCGGCCGGCACGGTTTGCGCCAGCGCAATGCGGTGCAGCAAGGTGCCCAGATCCTGCAGCGCGCCGTTATACGACAGACTGCGCGAAGCCATCTCGTCGGCCACGGCCAGCAGATCGGCGCCATCCTGCTGCGCCAGCGCGTCGAGCAGGCGCACCAGGTAGGATTGGTCGAGCGCACCCAACATGCCTTGCACGGCGTCAAGCGTCACTGCGCCGGCCGCATACGCGATGGCCTGGTCCGTCAGCGACAGCGCATCGCGCATGGAACCGTGGGCACCCTGGGCCAGCAGGCGCAAGGCCGGCTGTTCGAAGGCGATGCCTTCCTGTCCCAGGATATTGTCCAGGTGGCTGATGATGTGGCCGGGCGGCATCTGCTTGAGGTTGAACTGCAGGCAGCGCGACAGCACGGTCACGGGAATCTTTTGCGGGTCCGTCGTGGCCAGGATGAACTTGACGTGTTCAGGCGGTTCTTCCAGCGTTTTCAGCATGGAATTGAACGCGTGGTTCGTCAGCATGTGCACCTCATCGATCATATAGACCTTGAAGCGCGCATTGCTGGGCGCGTAGACCGCCTGTTCCAGCAGCTGCGCCATTTCATCGACGCCGCGGTTCGACGCCGCATCCATCTCTATATAGTCGACAAAGCGTCCCGCATCGATTGCCGTGCATGCTTCGCAGACGCCGCAAGGCTGGGCCGTGATGCCGCCCGTGCCATCGGGGCCGATGCAATTGAGCGATTTGGCCAGGATGCGCGACAGGGTCGTCTTGCCGACGCCGCGCGTGCCCGTGAACAGGTAGGCGTGATGCAATCGGCCGCTGTGCAAGGCATGCGTGAGCGCGCGCACGACGTGCTCCTGGCCGACGAGCGTCTCGAAATTCTTGGGGCGGTATTTACGGGCGAGGACTTGATAGGACATGCTGAGATTTTACCATGCGATTTTGCGGGTGATCCTGCGCGGCGGGCGCAAGCCTCATGGCCGGGCCATACACTATGGCAAACGCGGCAAAGCAGCAATTGTATAACATGGAGAGTGGCATTCTGGAAAATCAGGCAAGCATGCGGACTGGCAAAACACAGCGCCGCAAAACAAAAAAGCCGCCAACGGCAGCTTTACTGTTTGTTTCCCGAAGGAGGCGAGCCTGATCTGCGGCACTCATGGTTAATAGCCGTGGCTGCTTCGTTCCCGACCTGACCAGGTTAGCCATGCCACGATGCGCAGGGGCCCGCCAGGGACAATTATAACCGACCTGCGCAAGATTGGGAAATTGCCGTGTCAATGCTGCGTACGTCGGCGCAGGTCGGCGCAGGTCGGCGCAGGTCGGCGTAGGTCGGCGTAGGTCGGCTTAGGCCGCAGGCCGTAAGCCGACACTGCTGAGTATGCAGGCCGACACCGCTGAGTACGCGGCCGACACTGCTGAGTATGCAGATCGTGAACATGCAAGCAACGTCGGGTTACGCGCAAGCGCTAACCCGACCTACAGCCCCAGCTCTTGCCAGATACTGTCCACCTTGGCCTTCACTTCCGGCGTCATGGCGATCGTCGTGCCCCACTCGCGCGTCGTTTCGCCCGGCCATTTATTCGTCGCATCGATGCCCATCTTGCTGCCCAGGCCGCTGACGGGCGAAGCGAAGTCCAGGTAATCGATCGGCGTGTTGTCGACCAGCGTCGTGTCGCGGATGGGGTCGACGCGCGTGGTGATGGCCCAGATGACCTCTTTCCAGTCGCGGATATTCACGTCTTCGTCGACCACCACGATGAACTTGGTATACATGAACTGGCGCAGGAAGCTCCACACGCCGAACATCACGCGCTTGGCGTGGCCCGCGTACTGCTTCTTGATCTGCACCACGGCCATGCGGTAGCTGCAGCCTTCGGGCGGCAGATAGAAATCCGTGATTTCGCTGAACTGCTTTTGCAGCAAGGGCACGAACACTTCGTTCAGGGCCAGACCCAGCACGGCCGGCTCGTCCGGCGGCTTGCCCGTGTACGTGGAGTGGTAGATCGGGTCGCGGCGCATGGTGATGCGGTCGATGGTAAACACGGGGAAACTGTCCTGCTCATTATAGTAGCCCGTGTGGTCGCCATACGGCCCTTCCAGCGCGTGTTCATAGCCGCTCGGATGGTTTTCATCCGGGTAGATATGGCCTTCGAGCACTATTTCGGCCGAGGCGGGTACGCGCAGCTCGCTGCCGATGGCTTTCACCAGCTCCGTGCGGCTGCCGCGCAGCAAGCCGGCGAACTGGTATTCGGACAGGCTGTCCGGCACCGGCGTGACGGCCCCTAATATAGTAGCGGGATCGGCGCCCAGCGCGACGGCGATCGGATACGGCTTGCCCTTGCTTTGAATCGCATGCTCGCGGAAGTCCAGCGCCCCGCCCCGGTGCGCCAGCCAGCGCATGATGACCTTGTTGCGTCCCAGTACTTGCTGACGGTAAATGCCCAGGTTTTGCCGCTTCTTGTTCGGCCCCTTGGTGATCACCAGGCCCCAGGTGATCAGGGGCGCAATATCGCCGGGCCAGCAATGCTGGATGGGCAGGCGCGCCAGGTCGACGTCATTGCCTTCCCAGACGATTTCCTGGCACTTTGCGCCGCGCAACTCTTTCGGCGACATGTCCCATACGGATTTCACCAGCGAACCGAGGCCCAGCAAGTCCTTGAAATCCTTCGGCGGCTCCGGCTCCTTCAGGCGCGCCAGCACATGGCCGATCTTGCGCAACTCGCTGACGTCTTCCGCGCCCATGCCCAGCGCCACGCGGCGCGTGGTGCCGAACAGATTGCCCAGCACCGGCATGTCGTATCCCGTCGGATTGTTGAACAGCAAGGCCGGTCCGCCTGCGCGCAAGGTGCGGTCGCACACCTCCGTCATCTCCAAAATCGGCGAAATAGGGGTCGAAATAGGCTTAAGTTCACCCATTTGTTGCAGCTGAGAAATAAAATCTCGCAAATCTGAATATTTCATGTGTTTTTAATTTTTTTTGACGTCGGACGCCGTTGCTGAAGGATCTATGCCAAGTAATTGATTTTATTGGCTTTTGGCACAATGCAAGACAAAAAGTAAGACATAAAAGTAATAAAGAATCGATTCGTTAGTATTGACTTGATATAAAACGGCTTCTACAATTCGCCCAACTTGAAAGAGCACGCCGGCCCAGAGCTTGATTTTAGCGTTTCTCTTTCATTCACGGAGTCGGGGCTCCACATGACATTTTAAGGAGTGTTTTCAAAAGGCGTCTGCCTTACCCCCGGTAAAAGTTGTATTGCGACTGATCCAATACCAGCATGGGACCGATCAGCTCAAGCAAGCAATGACGGCGTTTCTCGCACGCATCCATACGCGGCGGAAACGATGATATTTCTGATGCACGGCATTGGCAGTACCCACAACACCGCGAGACCGCGGAGGGACTGCCTGTTGACGCGACATTTCGGGGAACTCTATGACTCATCGTAGCACTGAAGCAGCATTGCCTGCTTCAACCGTGGCTGGCCAGCCAGCGTTGGCGCGTTTGCGCGCCCGCGCACAGGCCATTTCAGCACGTGGCGTATTGACCACTGCGCAACACACACTGACAGTCTTCGGCATTTCCGCCCTGGCACTGATCGCCCTGCTGATGTTCCGCCCCGACCTGGGCAAGCAACTGACGCACAGCCTGTTTCCGCTGCCGATGGCAGAGGCGCAAGCCGTTGAAGCGCCGGCCCTGTCGGCACTGATGGAAGCGCCTGCATCCGTGCAAATGGCCGCCGCCAACGAGGCACCGTTGACCAAGGAAGAAAAAGCCTTGCTGGGCACGCAAAAGCAGCAGCAATGGGTCACCAACTGGCTCTCCAAACGCTACCGCGTGGCCAACGATGCGACCAATATGCTGGTCTCGACGGCGTACCTGACGGCCCGCGAAATCAAGCTGGACCCGCTGCTGATCCTGGCCGTGATGGCCATCGAGTCGGGCTTGAACCCGTTCGCGGAAAGCCCGGTCGGCGCACAAGGCTTGATGCAAGTCATGTCGAAAGTGCACCATGAGCGCTTCCAGGAAATGGGCGGCGTGCAAGCAGCCCTGAACCCGGTCGCCAACATCCGTGTCGGCTCGCTGATCCTGAAAGACTACGTCACGCGTGGCGGTTCCGTCGAAGCGGGCCTGAAAACCTACGTAGGCGCCGCCAATTTCGCCACCGACTCGGGCTACGGCTCGCGCGTGCTGGCCGAATACCGCCGCCTGAAGCAAGTATCGGCTGGCCAACGCGTGCCGACCAGCACGCCGGTGATGGCATCGAACACGCCAGCGCCAGCCAAGGCGCCTGCGCCGGAAAGCGGCATCACCATCAAAGTGCTGCCGCACAACGAGATCGCGGGTCTCTGATTCCCCTGTGACCCTTTAAAAGCCCTCACAGGGGCATCCAAAGAAAAAGCCACCGGCACTTGCGTGCGGTGGCTTTTTCTTTGCCCTGTGGCCTCAGCCACAGGAAATACTTACTCTATATTACTTGCGCTTGTTGGCGCCCACTTCTTCCTCGCGGAATTTCACTGCCAGCTTGTCCAGCACGCCGTTCACATACTTGTGGCCGTCGATACCGCCAAACGACTTGGCCAGCTCGACCGCTTCGTTGATGACGACGCGGTACGGGATTTCCATGTTGTTCTTCAGCTCGAACGCGCCGATCAGCAGGATGCCGTGTTCGATGGGCGACAGTTCCGCGATGTTGCGGTCGATCAAGGGAGCCATGCTGTCGCGCAGCGCCAGCGAATCCTTGATGGCGCCGTACAGCAGCACCGTGAAATGATCGCCATCGGCCTTGTCGAAACCATGCGCGGCGCGAATATTGTTCACGACGGTGGTCGCGTCTTCATTGTTCAGCAGCCACTGGTACAAGCCCTGCAGCGCAAACTCGCGCGCGCGGTGACGCGGCGTGCGGTTTTTGCTGGGATTGGCGAGCAAATTTTTCTCAGTCATGATTGTTACCTGTTCTTAAATACGTATTTACTGCAGATAGTGACGAATACCGCGGTGGACTGCCAGGCAGCACACTGCGGCGCAAGCACGATTAATCCTCGTCTGTGTCTTGCAACTCTTCCAGCGCTTGCGCTAAATTAGCCATTTCCACTGCCACGCGTGCCGCTTCGGCTCCCTTGACCAGCATGCGCACTTCCGCCTGCTCGTCGTTTTCCGTCGTCAACACTGCGTTGGCGATGGGGATGCCGTAATCGAGACCGATGCGCGTGATGCCTGCGCCCGATTCGTTCGATACCAGCTCGAAGTGGTAGGTTTCACCGCGAATCACGGCGCCCAGTGCGATCAGGGCGTCGAATTGCTCGGTTTCTGCCATTTTTTGCAGAATCAGTGGGATTTCCAGGGCGCCCGGCACGGTCACGTGCAGGATATCTTCATCGGCCACGCCCAGCTTGCTCAACTCTTCCAGGCATGCCGACAGCAAGCCACCACCGACGATTTCATTGAATCGTGCCTGGACGATACCGACGCGCAAACCTTCGCCGGCAAAATTGGTTTCATAGGTTCCTACGCTCATCATATGCCTCTTTAATCTGGTGGTTCAGGGCGACATGCACATGCCGCCATCGTTTACTCTCACATCGACGCCTGACAAAAATTTAGTTAGGCGTCTGGCCAGGATGGCACTGAAAACCTGTCACTTCCAGGTCGAAACCGGCCATCGACGGCATCTTGCGGGGACTGGCCAGCAATTGCATCTTGCTCACGCCCAAGTCGCGCAGGATTTGCGCGCCGATACCGTAGCTGCGCAAGTCCATGCTGGCGGCGCGGCCTTTCGGCTTGGCTTGCGGCGTGTCCAGCGCGGCGAACTGGGCAAACAGCTCGCTAGAGGTCTCGCCGCAGTTCAGCAAGACCATCACGCCCCGCTCGGATTGCTTGATGGCCGCCATCGAGGCCGCTACCGTCCACGAGTGGGTGGTCGCTTCGCTTTCCAGCACGTCCAGCAGGGAAACGGGCTGGTGCACGCGCACCAGTGCTTCCAGGCCGGGCGCCAAGTCGCCGTGCACGAGGGCCAGGTGGGCCGAGGCGCTGGGTTTGTCGCGGAACGCGATCAAGCGGAATTCGCCGTGCGCCGTGTGCAGGGTACGCTCGGCAACGCGCTCGACCAGGGACTCCGTCTGGCTGCGGTAATGGATCAGATCGGCAATCGTGCCGATTTTCAAGCCATGCTGCTCGGCAAACACCAGCAAGTCCGGCAGGCGCGCCATGGTGCCGTCGTCCTTCATGATTTCGCAAATCACGGACGCGGGCGTCAGGCCGGCCATGGCCGTCAAGTCGCAGCCGGCTTCCGTATGGCCTGCGCGCATCAGCACGCCGCCTTTTTGCGCTTTCAGCGGGAAGATGTGGCCAGGCTGGACGATATCGCTGGGCTGCGTGCCCTTGGCCACGGCCACCTGGATGGTTTTGGCGCGGTCGGCGGCGGAAATACCCGTCGTCACGCCTTCGGCCGCTTCGATGGACACGGTAAAGTTGGTGCCATACGCCGTGCCGTTGCGCGACGTCATCATCGACAGGTTCAGCTCGTCGCAACGCTCTTCCGTCAGGGTCAGGCAGACCAGGCCACGCGCATGCGTGATCATGAAATTGATGGCTTCAGGCGTCACGAAATCGGCGGCAAGCACCAGATCGCCTTCATTTTCCCGGTCTTCTTCATCGACCAGTATCACCATGCGGCCGGCGCGTAATTCAGCGACGATCTCCTCGGTGCTTGATATAGACATCATTGATCCTCTTAGTGAGACTAAAAACTGAAACATCGCGTGCGAATATTCCGCGAATTTCCGGGAATTTTCTTATAACCTGCTATTTTAAAGGATTTAGCGCTTGCAGACCTGAAATAAGACAGCTTTGCGGCATGCGCGCCGCAGCCTGCCCTACAACGCGCCGATTCCTCGATCCAGCGCAAATGGCGGCGGCAAGACGCGCGCCGCCAGCCTTGCGAAGAGCATAAGATCAGCGAGTCACCGCCACGGCGCTGACGCCCCACTCGCAACGACACCCCACACAGGAGCGGCAACATGAAAACCAACGGATCGGCCATCTGGTCAGGCGGCATCAAGGACGGCAAGGGCGCCATCAGCACGCGCAGCGGCGCCTTGCAGGAATATCCCTACGGCTTTGCCAGCCGCTTCGAAGGCAAGCCCGGCACCAATCCCGAAGAATTGATCGGCGCCGCCCACGCGGGCTGCTTCACCATGGCCCTGTCGCTGATCCTCGGCGAGGCGGGCCTGACGGCGGAAAAGATGGAAACGACGGCCGAAGTGACCCTCGACAAGGTGGACGACGGTTTTGCCATCACGGCCGTCCACCTGATCCTGAAAGCAAAGATACCGGGCGCCGACCAGGCGAAATTCGAGGAATTGACGGGCAAGGCCAAGGCCGGCTGCCCCGTATCGAAATTACTTAAAGCCAACATTACCCTGGACGCTACCCTGCTGCCCTAGATTTTCGTCACGGGCTTGACGGGCTCCACGGCAGCGACGGGCGCCACCAGAGGCAGGCGCGAGTCGCTGGCCGGCAATGGCCGGTTCATCAAGCCCGGATTCAGGGCTGCATTGTTGAGGTTATACGCGGCGATGGCCGCCGCCACGGACGGATCTTGCGACGAGGGCGGCGGCACGGCCATGCCCGCATTTTGCGCGGCCAGCTCTTGCGCCTGGGCATTTTGCTGGGCCAGCTGGGCTTGCGCCGTCGCCAGGCCCGCATCGGCTTGTACTTGTGCTTCGCCTGCCAGCGACTGAGCCCGGTCGGACGCCGCCCGTATCGCCCCTGCAGCCTCCTCCTGCTGCACCTGCTGATCGGTATTCATGCGTTCGCTGTCGATGCGCCGGGCATCCACGCGCAGGCTGTCGGCCCGCTGCGCCTGCAGCAAGTCCTGCTCATCGATGGTGACGGCTGCCGGCGCCGCCGGCCGCAATTCCTGCAAGTCCAGGTTCAACTCTTCCGTTTCCAGTTGCTGCTGCAGCTCCAGTTGTCGTTGTGCAATGGCAGCAGTTTGTGCCGGCGCCCCTTGAACCGTGGCCTGCGCGGCGCTGGCCGGCAAGGCTGCGCCCGTCAAATCCGCTTCGACCACGGCCGCCAGCGGCGCGCCCTGCCGCTGGACCAGCACGGCACCCACCTGTGCCAGCACGTCCGTTCCCTGTTGCAAGGCATCCAGGGTGGCGCTACTGTCGGCCGCATATGCGGCCTGCAAAGTTGCCGCATCGACATCTTCATTGCGCAAATCGATGCCGATGCGGGCCAGTTGCGCTTGCGTGAGCAGGCCGCCGTCCTGCGCCAGCGCGGCCGCCGCATCCGTGGTGCCATCGCCCGACAACAAATCGTAGCGCTGCGCCAGGCTGCCCGGCGTGTCACCCGCCGTCGCCAGCTGGCTGGCATCGATGCCGCTCGTTTGCAGCTGGGCGAACGATTCCGTCAGCTGTCGCGCCAGCGCCAGCAAATCATCATTGACATTCACGGGGGTATTTGCCGTGCCGGCCTGCTCTGCGGCGCCCTGCAAGGCCAGCAGTTGCCGACGCGACAAGGCCACGCCGGACAGGAACTGCCCCAACGGAGAGAGGTCGACCTGGGTCGATGACAGAGCGGCGAGGGCCGCCGCCGCGCTGGACGACGGCACAGGCAGCGCGGGCGCCAGAGGTGCCGTTTCGCCCACGCGGGGCGTCGCCGGTATGACATTGGGCACGGTTGCGCGCGAAATCGGGTCCATGGCTAGCCTCCACTGCGGAAAGCTTCATAGTATGCGCGTCTGCAAGAAAAGCAACACACGCTTGGCAAGATGCAAAGGCCGGCGGAGGTGTTGCTGTGTTCAGTTGCTGTGTTCAGTTCTTATTTCAGGCGGCAGCCTTGTCCAGCGACAACATGCGCTCGACATAGCGGGCGATCAGATCGATTTCCAGGTTGACCTTGCCATCGACCGTCAAGTGTTTCAGGGTCGTCATGGCAATGGTGTGCGGAATCAAATTGATCGAGAAGCGGCAGCCATTGACGGCGCCCGCGCCCAGGTCGTCCACGCGGTTGACCGTCAGGGACACGCCATTGACGACGACGGAACCCTTGAAGGCCAGGTATTTCGCCAGTTCATGCGGCGCTTCGATGACCAGCTCCCACGATTCGCCCACGGCTTCGAACTTGCGCACAATGCCCAGGCCGTCGACGTGGCCGGACACCAGGTGGCCGCCCAGGCGCTCGGCCAGGGTCAGGGCTTTTTCCAGGTTCACCTCCGTGGTGGTATCGAGGCCCACGGTGCAATTGAGGCTTTCGCGCGAGACGTCGACGGCAAAGCCCGTGTCCGACTTTTCCACCACCGTCATGCAGGCGCCATTGATGGCGATCGAATCGCCCAGGGCCACGTCGGCCAGCGGCAAGCCGCCCGCGTGGATGGTCAGGCGCACGCCGGCGTCGAGGCCGCCTTCGAGTGCTTGCACGGTTTCAATCTTGCCAATGGCGGCAACAATTCCTGTAAACATGGAGCTAACCCTATAAAAATGAGTAAATTTATTAATTGCGCTGGGCGAATCTTGCAAGGATACGCAAATCTTCGCCCACTTGCTGAATCTGGTGAAATTGCAAAGTGCGCTGCTGTTTGAGATCCGTCAAGGCGGGCAAGGCAAACATGCCTTGCCCATCGCCCAGCAAGGTGGGCGCCAGGTAGACCAGCAACTCGTCGACGCAGCCTTCGCGGATCAGCGAGCCGTTCAGCCTGGCGCCGGCCTCGACGTGGACTTCATTGCATTGCCGGCGTCCCAGTTCCAGCATCAGCGCGGCCAGGTCGACCTTGCCGGCCGCGTTCGGCAGCAGAATGACTTCCGCGCCCAGGGCGCGCAGCTGCGCCTCTTTCTCGGGGTTGGCCACGGCGGCCACGATCCACGTGCCGCCGCCTTGCAAGATGCGTGCATCGAGGCTGATGTCGAGCCGGCTGTCGACGACGATGCGGCGCGGCTGACGCGGCGTCTCGACGGCGCGCACGTTCAATTGCGGATCGTCCGCCTTGACCGTGCCGATGCCCGTCAGGATGGCACAGGCGCGCGCGCGCCAGGCATGGCCGTCGGCACGCGCCTCCGGTCCCGTGATCCACTGGCTTTGTCCATTGTGCAAGGCCGTCATGCCGTCCAGGCTGGCCGCCGTTTTCATGCGCACCCACGGCTTGCCGCGCTGCATGCGCGAAAAGAAGCCGATATTCATTTCATATGCCTCGTCGGCCAGCACGCCCGTGCTGACGGCGATGCCGGCCGCTTCCAGCTTGGCCAGCCCCTGCCCCGCCACCAGCGGGTTCGGGTCCGTCATGGCGGCCACGACGCGCCCCAGCCCCGCGCGCACGAGCGCATCGGAACAGGGCGGCGTGCGGCCATGGTGGTTGCACGGTTCCAGCGTGACATAGGCAGTGGCGCCGCGCACGTCGTTGCCGCGCGCCGCCGCATTCGCCAGCGCTTGCACCTCGGCATGATCCTGCCCCGCCGCCTGCGTCACGCCAGCGCCGATCACCTGGCCATCCCGGACGATCACGCAGCCGATGCGGGGATTGGGCGAGGTCGTGTATAAACCGCGCGCCGCCCATTCCAGCGCCAGGCGCATGCCATCGATATCGTTGAGTATTTCCACGGGCTTCTTTGATAGTGAGTAATAGAAAAGTCGGGTTACGAACTGTCGGCCACCCCGCTGCAATTGGCCGCTTGCTGCTGCGGATCGCACACGCGCACCCGGCCCAGCATATTGATTTTAATATGGCGCACCTGCTTTCCCAAAGTCAGGGACAAGGTACCCCAGCGCGCCGCCAGACTATTGGTCGCGCTGCAACTGCGTCCTGCGCCATTGTAGGCGATATAAAACGGCGCCGTGGCCGAGGAAAACGCAAACTGGGCCGCAATGCCCGCCGGCAGCGGTCCCTGGCGCAACAACAATTCGTCGCCGTCATCGAACGCCAGGTTGGCATTGCGGTCGATGAATGCCAGCCAGCCCGTGCCCCAGTCCGTGCCACCGGGCCCGGCCGGCATCAGCAGTACGCGCTGTCCCCGCGCCATCGCCTGCGCCCGCGTCAATTCGATGGCCGAGAACAAGTCCGTGGCCGCCGCCCGCACCTGCTGGCGCGCCAGCAACTGCTGCAGGCTGGGCATGGCGGCGGCCGCCAGCAGCGCCGCAATCGCCAGCACGGCCAGCAATTCGAGCAAGGTATGCCCGAAGGTCCGCCCAGTCCGCGGTGGCCGCTTGGGCTTGACCATGAACTAAGGCCAGCAACGGCTGGCGGGGCCGCTGCTGCCGCGCTGGCCCGTGCTGCTCAAGGACAGGACACCACAATCGGCATCCTGGAATTGCGCATCGACCTTGGACGTGCCCGGCATGGCCCGCAACAGCACACATTGCCCTATCGTCGAGCCGGGACAAGCCAGTGCCTCGATTTCATACGCGCTGGCAGCCGCGCTGGCAGCCGGCCCTTCGCCGGACCACCACGGAAACGCTTGCACCTGCGGTGCCGGCGAGACCGAGGAAAAGGCCAGGTAATGATTGTTTTGCGAATAATAACGTTCCTGCTGCTGCATCAGCCGCAGCAAGGTCGCCTGTCCCTGCACCCGCTTGGCGCGCACGACATGGCCGTGATAAGCGGGTACGGCCAGCGCCAGCAGCAGACTCATGATCGCCAGCGCGGACAACAGTTCGATCAGGCTGAAGCCCAAGGTAGCGGCAAGGGTGCCACCGTCTGCAGCGGGCCAGTGCCGCCTTGCCAACGTCCCCATGCGAACCCTCCTTTCCAAAAAAGTGCCAGCCGATGCGCCACCCTTGCCGGGCCTACTTTTTCTTGGCCGCCTCGTGTAATTCGCGCCAGTTCGCCACTTCGCGCCAGCTGAGGCGCCGGGCCGGCAGCGGTGCGCTGACGACCTTGAGCACCGTCCCGCTGGCCGCGCCAGGCAAACCCGGTTGCAGCACGGCCAGTTCCTTGCGCCCCTCGGCCCGTCCTGCCGCCGTCGCGGCGCCCACCGTGCTGTTCAGTTCCAGCGCCAGCGGCGGCGCGCGCGCCAGGCCATCGAACAAGCGCCCCGTCTGCTCGCCCGCCTGCACGACGCCGGCGCCATCGGCGGCAAAGCCGCTCAGCACATCGAGCACGTACAGGCGCGTGGCCGGCTTGGCGCAAGGGTCGCTCCCGGGCAGGACGGTATTGAACAGCACCTTGCCTGCGGCCAGTACGGGACTGCTGACGCTGCGTTCTCCCGTCTGCGCGGGATTGAGAAAATCGAGATGCCAGCCGCGCATGGCCTCGTTGCCCGTATAGCGCAGCTCCGCGCCATCGACGCGCACGCCGCCCACCGCCTCGCCCAGGCTGCGCGGCTCCAGGTCGGCCCGGCTGCGCGTGGGGGATGTTTCCCGCAAATCATCGTGCACGGCATAAAACGACTGCGACAGAAAGGCGGAAGGCCAGGTATCGGCCGCTTCGAGCAGCTTGCCCGTGCCGAACAGC
Source organism: Janthinobacterium sp. PSPC1-1 (assembly GCF_049897625.1). Lineage (NCBI taxonomy): Bacteria > Pseudomonadati > Pseudomonadota > Betaproteobacteria > Burkholderiales > Oxalobacteraceae > Janthinobacterium > Janthinobacterium sp. PSPC1-1. The sequence goes on from NZ_JAFCWP010000012.1 coordinate 34,916, forward strand.
AGTACATAGCCGCCACCGGGCGCGTACGCCACGCTCGGTTGCTGCGTCACGGGCTGGCGCCTGCCCTGTGCATCGCGCGCGACAAACACGAGCTTGCGCCCCAGGCCATCCTTCCACGGCGGCCCGCCGGCCATGTCGAGACGCCAGATATTGCCCTGCAAATCGCCTACATAGATATACGCCAGTGCGCCGTCACCGCCCGGTACCACGGCGGGCGGGCCCAGCGCGTGGAGGACGGCATCGGCATCGGCGCCCGCATCAGTATCATGGCCGCCACCGCCGCCGCTGGCCACGGGCACCTTGAGCCGGAAGTAATTACTTCCCAACAGCCAGGGTGTGCCAGGCGCCTTGTCCAGCGCCAGCAGAAAAATGGCGGCGGCCGCTGCGGGCGCCATCGTCTCCTTGCCGTCATTCACATGGTTGTTGTACCCGCTGGCAACGATGGCAAAATCGCGGTAGGCCGGCGCGCCCTCCTTGCCGCCCATGTTGATGCGCGCAAAGGATGGCGGCGCGCGCACATTGCCCATCAGCTTATCGTCGCGGTCGGTAAACTCCCACAGCGCCCCGTCTTGCGCGAAGCGGGCCGGGTCGGTGATGTCGAGCGCAAACACGCCTTGTGCCCCGCCGCCCATGCCCGACACCAGCACCGTCTTCCAGCGTCCCAGCGCCAGCACTTCCGCCGTGGCTGCCGCGCCGTCGAGCAGCGGGCCAGGGCTGTAGTGAGTGCTCGCAGCGGCTGCTGCCGCGTGCAGCAGCGCCTGCGGCAGATAGGCAAACACTTCGCTGCCCGTGCGCGCATCGAAGGCATGCAGCAAGCCATCGTTGGCGCCCAGGTACAGCATTTTGCGCCGCTGCAGCAGCGTCTGGCGGTGCAAGCCATAACCGGCGCCCGGCATGCCCAGCCCGGGCGCGCCCACGTACAGCAAATTGGCGTATGGTGCCGCCCCCAGGCTGCCCGACCTGCGCCGCAGGAAGCCGCCCGGCTGGCCCACCTCGTGCGTGCGCTGACCCAGCAGGTACGCCAGGCGCACCTCCCCTTGCCCATCCCCGCCGTCGAATGCGTTGCGCTGTTCCGCGTCGAGACGGTTCCAGGCCAGCGGCATCAGGCTGCCCTGGGCGTCGAGCGTGTAGACGGGACGCAAGACTGTCGGCGTTCCATCCGGTGCCACCTTGTCCAGCCCGCCGGCGCGCCACCATGACTTGCCCGGAAGCAGCGCGCCAGCGGCGCCCACGGCAAACGCGGCGCGCGACAAGCTCATGCTGCCATCGGCCAGGCGCAGCTGCGTCTGGAACCAGTATGCCTCTTCCGTCCCGCTGGCCAGCGCCATCAGGGCCGGTCCGGCAAGCGTCGCCGGCAAGGTAGCCTTGTCGGCAGCCGCAAAGGCTGAGCGCAGTCCCGCGATCAGGGCAGCCGGGTCGCTGCCGGGCAAGTAATGGGCGGGCCAGCGGCCGTCCACGCTCCACTCCTCCAGCGCGCTGCCCGTTGCGCTCTTGTAGGGGTTGGCGTCACCGTTCGCATCGAGAAAGCCGCCATATTTGGCCGCCAGCAACAAGGGTGTGGAGGCGGGCGTGGCGGCAGGCACGCTCGCCGGGTCGCCCTGGCGCAAGTCGCCCGCATAGTGCTCGACCTTTGCCACGCCGTCGTTCTTGCCGCCAGGACGCAGTGGCTGCACATGCGACCAGTAGGCCAGGCCCGCCGCATGGTAGCTGGCACCGCCCGCCCCGTGGGCCAGCAGCTCCAGCGCCGCCAGTTCGGGCCGTGGTGCGGGATTGCCCTGCGCGCCGCTGCTTTCCAGGCTGCCCACCGCGTGCGTCCAGGCCATCGCATCAAATGGCGGCGACGCAAAGCCATCGGCGGCGCAGGCGCGGTCGCCGTTGGATGCGGGAGCCACAGGAACATTGCCGGGCACGTAGCGGTCGAGCACCATGCCCGCATCGCCGAGGCTGACGACGACATGGCGCTGGCAGCTGGCCGTTTGCGGGTCGCTCCATGGAGTCACGACCGGCAAGCCGTCGTCGATGGCGGGCGGGGCCGTGGCAGGCGGCACCGGGGCGCTCGCCTGCCTTCCCTGCAGGTAGCGCAGCGATTCGTACAGCAATTCGGCCAGCGGCGCCGCCCTCGCGTATGCACCGGGATGTCCGGCGTTGCTTCGGCCCAGGCCATTGATGTAAGCGGTCACCCCGCCGCCAGGGCTCGCAGCTTGAGACATATAGACGCCAGTGACTCGATTCCATTCGGCGTCGGCATTATCTTGCGGCAGATAGTCGGGCGCCGTCCAGCGCTGCCGTCCCACGTGGGCCAGCGGTGCGCGCAGCACGCCGCCATACACGGGACCGGCGCTGGCGCTCACGCCGTTCAAGTGGCCAAACACGCCCACGCGCAGCCGGCCGCCATGGCGCTGCACGGCGCCCACGGGCTTGTAGTTCTTGCCATACGCCAGACACAAGTCGTCGCGCAGCGGCCCTTCTTCCGTGTCGCAGACGCGCACGCGCGCGAGAAACACACCGTGCGTGGCGGCAGTGCCGGGCGCGTCGCAACTGCCGCCCGGCGGCAAGCTGGCGTCGCCGAACAGCAGGCGGTTGTGGCAGGAAACGATGGCCAGTTGCGCCAGCGCAAACGGCGTCGCCGCCGCCACGCCGGCCTGCAAGACCTTGCGCGGGAAAAAGACAGAGTGGGCAAAGAAGTCGACGGGGCCGTCGCCATCGGGCAGGTAAGCGCGCTGCAGCACCGTCTTGCGCACCTCGTCGATGACGCGGTCGCCGCCCGTCAGTGCATAGCGGACGATATCGAGCAAGCTGGCGCTGGCCCAATTGAGAAAGTTACCACTAAAACTATCGCCGCCGCAGCCGTGCAGCGCATCGGCCCGTTTCAACACAGAGAAGTAAGCGGTCGCTACGCGCAAGTCCGGCAGCATGACACCATCCTTGCTGCGGTACGGATAGCTGTAGCACATGCGCGCATGAAAGTAACCGGCGTACTCGCGCTGCGGCGCATAGTCGCCGCCATGCGCAGCAGCGGCGGCCGCATGCGTGAGGGACAGGTTGAGCAGCAGATTCGGCGGCACCCTGGCACCGTGCAAGCCCGCGTCGGCCCGTGCCAGCGTCACCGTCGGCTGGGCCGCAACGGCACCACAAGCCAGGCAAGCCAGCAGCGTCAGGCAGGCGTACAACAAAGCGAATGAGCAAGCCCTCATGGCCCCGCTCCCGCCGCCTCTTTGCGATAGTAGCTTTGCAGCACGACTTGCGTGCTTTCCTGCGCGCCAAAACCGATGGCCGTGATGCGGTACACATAGCTTTCCGTGGCCAGGCCGCCAGTCACTGCCGCCGCCTGCGCGCCGGGCGGGTGGAACGGCAGCAGTTCGATCAGGTAGCGGGGCCGGCGCGACGGCAGGAAACCCTGCCCCGTCGGCATGACGGCGCCCGTGAACTGGCCATATGGCACCGCGCGGCTGCTCCCTTCGGCGCCATCGAGGTCCGTACTTAGCCAGAGTGCTGGCGCGTCCGGCGCTGCAGGCAGGCACAGGCCCAGTGCGCCTCCCTCGCCACAGTCGTCCGCGAAGCCGGCCGCACTGCCTGACGCGAAGAGGCTGCTGCGTCCCGGTGCGCCGGGCAAGCCTTCGATATCGTTCTGCGCATCCACCAATGCCTCCTCCGCCGCCTGAAACGCGATCTGCCGGTCGCGCTCGCCGCGTGCCGCCTTTTCGCCCTGCAAGGCCATCTGCGCCGCCGATATACCCAGCAGCAAGATGATCACCAGCAGGCACAGCACATACACGAGGGTGGCGCCACCGTGACGCACACGAGCTACGCACCAAGGTTCGCAACAGCGCCCGCCCGCGCCAGCCATCATGGCGCCCGCCTAGACCGGCCCGTTGCGCAGCATGATGCTTGTCTGCACCAGTTGTCGCAGCCGCGAGCGCGTCGCGGCGGGCAAGGCCGTGCGCGCGATGCGCACGCCCGTGTCGCCAGCGCCGTGCGCCTCGGCATATGCCTTGCCGAACAGGTCGAACTGCGCCGGTCCCAGTTCCGCCATCTTGTTCGCCTGGCCCGCTTCGCCATGCAACAGCAGCGCCACGCGCACGCCGGCCACGCGCTTCCAGTGCGTGCGGCGATACAAATCGCGCTGGCGCGCGGCCGCATCCTCACCCACCAGCACCAGCGCCGCATCGAAGGCGTCGAGCGCGCTGGCGTTGACATAGCGGTTCGCCACGCCGTCGGGCGGCATATCCGTGTCGAGGCCATACAGCACCTGAAAACCATCGACGCCACGGATGATGGCGTCCGCCCCCCAGCCGTTCGCGCCACGGTATTTGCAGCGCAACTCGCCCTCGCCATCGGCGCCCTGCGCCACATAGAAAATGCTCCAGCCCCGCTGCGCCTGCGTTTGCGCGGCCCCCACGCCGAAGCCCGCACAATTGAGCACGGAACCGTCGCCACCCTCTTCCTTGCCGGCGCCGTAGTAGCGCAGGGCCAGCACATCGCTGCCATGCAGGGCGTCGGGCAGCGCGCCGCTGATGCCCTCGCTGTTCTTGCCCAGGCTGTGCGCGTCGAGGCCGGCGATATTCGCGCTGTCGTGCGCGGCATGGGCGACGGGCGCGGCGCTGCTGTCCCAATTTACATAGGCCGTCTGGCGCACGGCGCGGGTGATGGTGTCGAGCGCATAGCGGCCGTTGTCGTCCAGGCGCGCACTGGAGGACTGGTCGCCATAACTGCCGCTGGCCGCCAGCAGCACGCTATTGGCCGCCAGCATCAACAGCGCGCCCAGCGACAGGGCCACCAGCAATTCGAGCAGGCTCATGCCACGATGCCGGCGCAAGCGGGCGTGCATGCCGTTCATGCGCCGCCTCCGCCCAACTGGAATGTCAGCCTGGGCAGCGACTCGCCTGCCGCATTCACGGCGGGCGAACCATCGGGCTGTCGGCCACGCCAGCCCAGCTTGATGACGATGGGTGCGCCCTTGCCGCCGCTGCACGCCCACTGCAAGCCTTGGGCGGCGGCATCCCAGGCGGGCGCGTCGCGGCAGATATGCAGGCGTGCGCCGGGCAAGGCCGATTGCAGCTGCTGTTTCCATTCGGCGATATCGAATTGCGCCAGTTCGGCCGCGCTGCAGGCGCCAGCACCAAAACAGTCGGGCGCGCCGCCTGCTTCGGCGTCGTCCGCCGCCGCATAGGCCACGTTCAGGTAGGGATTGCCCGTATCGGGGCCATTCATAAGCACGCTGTTCGCGCGCATGCGTTCGGCCATGCCGGCGGCGAGTTGCACGCCCGCCGACAACAGCGCCGACTCGTGGCGCGCGCGCAGGGAATGCAGTTGCAGGATGCTGGCGCCCAGCAAGCCCAGCGCCAACAGCAACAGCGACACCAGCACCTCGACAAGGCTGCTGCCACCCGCAGGAAACATAGTGCGACCGCCATTGCGCATGCGCTACTCCCTTCCGCAGACAGAGTCGCAAGAACAGGCGGCCCAGCTACACGATAGGCGCGCGCAAAAAAACGGGTCTGCGCTGGCGCAAACAGCACGGCGATAAGGTGAGAAGAACAGCGTTGGGATTGATCAGACCGCTTGCCAGGCGAACGCTGGCGTGGTGCACACGGGGCGCAGAACCGGCCCCGTTTTCAAGTTTTCAATAAGGTGAGCGTCAGGGCTTGCTGCGCGCCTGTCCCACTTCGGCGATCGCATCCTGGAACTCGGCCAGGTCTTCGAAATTCTTGTAGACGGAGGCGAAGCGGATGTAGGCGATCTTGTCGAGGCGCTTGAGTTCCTGCATGACGAGTTCGCCGATATAGCCGGAATCGACTTCGCGCAAGCCGCTGGTCAGCAGTTTTTCCTGGATGGAGGCGATGGCCGTATCCACGGAGGCGGCCGCGACGGGACGCTTGCGCAAGGCCAGCATCAAACTGCCGCGCAACTTATCCGCAGCGAACTCCGTCCGGCTGCCATTCTTTTTGACGACGGCCGGCATGATAAGTTCAATGCGCTCGTACGTGGTAAACCGCTTGTCGCATTTGCCGCAACGGCGGCGGCGCCGAATGGCATCCCCTTCCTCCGATACGCGCGTATCGAGAACCTGGGTGTCGCCGTGCTGGCAAAATGGACATTTCATGGGCTGGCTACAACTTTATAGTAATAATTACGGGAAATCGCCGCCCTTGTACAAAGGGCGCCCGAATCACTCCGGGCGCCCTTGGGCACGAAGGAATGTGTCATACAGAATCTTACTCTGTATGACACATTCTGGACAAATAATTATGCGTACACTGGATGCGCGTCGGCCAGCACTTTCACGGCCGCTTTCACGCGCTCGATGGTGGCGGCGTCATGCGGATTGTCCAGCACGTCGGCGATCAGGTTGCCCACTTCTTCCGCTTGCGCTTCCTTGAAACCGCGCGTCGTCATCGCCGGGCTGCCCAGGCGGATGCCCGAGGTGACGAAAGGTTTTTGCGGGTCGTTCGGGATGCCGTTCTTGTTGCAGGTGATGTGCGCGGAACCGAGGATGGCTTCGGCTTCCTTGCCCGTCAGGTTCTTGGCGCGCAGGTCGACCAGCATGACGTGCGATTCGGTGCCGCCGGAAACGATGCGCAGGCCGCGCTTGATCAGGGTTTTCGCCAGCACGTCGGCGTTCTTGACCACTTGCTTCTGGTATTCGACGAATTCCGGGCTCAGCGCCTCCTTGAAGGCGACGGCCTTGCCGGCGATCACGTGCATCAGCGGGCCGCCCTGGATGCCGGGGAAGATGGCCGAGTTGATGGCTTTTTCGTGCTCAGCCTTCATCAGGATGATGCCGCCGCGCGGGCCGCGCAAGGATTTGTGCGTGGTCGAGGTGACGAAGTCGGCGAATGGCACCGGATTCGGGTACAGGCCGGCGGCGATCAGGCCGGCGTAGTGGGCCATGTCGACCATGAAGTAGGCGCCCACTTCCTTGGCGATCTTGCCGAAACGCTCGAAGTCGATCTTTTTCGAGAAGGCCGACGCGCCGGCGATGATCAGCTTCGGCTTGCGTTCACGGGCCAGACGTTCCATTGCCTCGTAATCGATGTCTTCTTCCGCCGTCAAGCCATACGACACGACGTCAAACCATTTGCCGGACATGTTCAGCGGCATGCCGTGGGTCAGGTGGCCGCCTTCGGCCAGCGACATACCCATGATCAGGTCGCCTGGTTTCAGCACGGCAAAGAACACGCCCTGGTTCGCCTGCGAGCCGGAGTTCGGCTGCACGTTCGCGCATTCGGCGCCGAACAGTTTTTTCACGCGGTCGATGGCCAGTTGCTCGGCGATGTCGACGAATTCGCAGCCACCGTAGTAACGCTTGCCTGGATAACCTTCGGCATATTTATTCGTCAGCTGCGAGCCTTGCGCTTCCATTACGGCTGGCGACGTGTAGTTCTCCGACGCGATCAGTTCGATGTGGTCGTGCTGGCGCGTGTTCTCTTTTTGAATGACGGCGAACAATTCAGGATCGACGTTGGCGAGGGTGTGATCTTTTGCAAACATGTAAAAACTCCAAGTATGAGGGTGCTTGTACTGGCAGGTTGGATCGAATGAGGGGAGCCGGCGTTAAGTGAATAACAACATTGGACAGGCAGCCTCTTCGTGCTTTTCCATAGTGGCTACCCAGGCGAACGGCTGATGAAAAATCTCACGTTTCCCGGTGGGTGCCCACCTTTCGCCGGTTTGCCGATCGCCATCCATGGAGATCGCCCGACTTTTCGCCAGTCACGTGAGACGTAATGGAAATCAAATTGTAAGTTAAGTGCCCAAATTGAGCAAGGAATGCAACCGTGCGGCTATAATCGCCGCGCGCCATCGCAGCCCGGGCATGGGCACAGGCCGCCCCGCAGCGTGCCTGCGGCTCTTAAGCTGAACGTAAACCTGGCTGCGGCATGTAAGCGTATGTTACGAAGCTTGCCATTGTGCCCCCCGGATTTACAATGCTGCGGTGCAACTTATATGCAGCTTTTGCATGGCTTTCCAGCAAGCGCCCACAGTCACAAGAAGAAAAATCGCGTAAAATGTTGCTCAATCTCACTACTGGCGCAATAAACATGCCTTCAGTCTTTACCTGGAACGTACGTGTCTACTATGAAGACACCGACGCCGGCGGCATCGTCTATTACGCAAATTACCTGAAATTCTTCGAACGCGCGCGTACCGAATGGCTGCGCGCCATCGACGTGGGCCAGCAGGAATTGCTGGAACAACACGACGCGATGTTCGTTGTCAAAAGCGTCAACGCCGACTATCATGCGCCAGCCAGGCTCGATGACACGGTAAGATTAACCTTAAGCATAGAAAAAATGGGGCGCGCCTCCATCGTTTTCCTGCAACAAGCCTGGTGCGGCGACCGCCTGCTGAACACGGCCCGCGTCAAGATCGGCTGCGTCGACTCGGCACTGCGCCCGCGCGCCGTGCCTGATGCAGTGGCAGCCCGCATGCGCGCCGCCTGAGCCCTACCCGCCACCCCCCGGACAATTCACCCAACAGACTGCCAGCCAATGAACGTTACACAAGATCTTTCTTTCCTCGCGCTCATCTCCAATGCCCATTTGATCGTGCAACTGATCATGGCCCTGCTGCTGCTGATTTCCCTGACCAGCTGGACTTACATTTTCCGCAAGATGTTTGCCGTGCGCCAGGCGCGCAAGCAAACCATCGAATTTGAACGCAGCTTCTGGGCCGGCGGCAACCTGCATGCGCTGCATCAAAGCGCCAGCGGCAACCGCGACCAGAGCGGCGCGCTGGCCCGCATCTTCGATGCCGGCATGGGCGAATTCATCAAGGGCAAGGCATCCTACGGTTCGCGCGAAGCGCTGGACGTGGGCGCCGTGCTCGACGGCGCACGCCGCGCCATGCGCGCCGCCTTCCAGCGCGAAATGGACGTGCTCGAATCGCACCTGGCCTTCCTCGCTTCCGTCGGTTCCGTCTCGCCCTACATCGGCCTGCTGGGCACCGTGTGGGGCATCATGAACGCCTTCCGCGGCCTGGCCAACGTGCAGCAAGCTACCCTGGCTGCCGTCGCGCCCGGCATTGCCGAAGCGCTCATCGCCACCGCCATCGGCCTGTTCGCGGCCATTCCCGCCGTCGTCGCCTACAACCGTTTTTCGCATGACATCGACCGCCTGGCGATCCGCTTCGAAAGCTTCGTCGAGGAATTCTCCAACATCTTGCAGCGCCAGTCGCGCTAAAAGGGAGCAGCGTCCATGGGTTCCTCATTCAATAGCGGCGGCATGCGCGGCGGCCGTGGCCGCAAGTTCAAGTCCGAAATCAACGTCGTGCCGTATATCGACGTGATGCTGGTGCTGCTGATCATTTTCATGGTGATGCCATCGTCGAACAATCCCAGCGTGGTGAACCTGCCCAACGCGGAAAGGTCGGCGAAACCGCCCGATGACTATATTCAGATCGTGCTGAAACCAAATGGTTCGCTGTCGATCGGCGTCATCGGCAAGGAACAGCTGTCGCCGGAAACGGAACCGAACCGCGACGCCCTGCTGCGCAAGCTGCGCGGCTTACACGAGAGCAATCCCGACTATCCCGTGATGATTGCGGGCGACAAGGAAAGCAAGTACGACGATGTGATCCAGCTCATATCGGAAGCGAAAAAGATGGGCATTACCAGAGTCGGCCTGGCCACCAAGTAAGCGCATTACCCTGTTTCCAGACTTGACCGTTTTTAGATAGACTAGACTTTGCAGACCAAACAAATCGACCATGTACTCGGCAAGCCCTATAGCGTGCCGCGCGAACGCAGCCGCTGGCCCTCGCTGGGCCTGGCGCTGGCGATGCACCTTGGCCTGCTGTTTTTCCTGTGGGTGGGCGTACACTGGCAAAATACGGAACCTGTCGCCGTCGAAGCGGAAGTATGGGACCTGAAAGTGCAGACGGCCGCGCCGCCACCCGAGGTGGCGACGGAACCGGAGCCGACACCGGCGCCGCCGCAACCGCAAGTGGAGCAACCGGCTCCGCCGCCACCGCCGCCGGTGGCAGCGCCCGAGCCGAAGGTTGACCTGCGCGAGGCGGAGATCGCCCTGGAGCGCAAGAAGGCCAAGCTGAAGGAAGAAAAAGACAAAGCGGCAGCGGAAGAACGCCGCAAGCAGGAATTGAAGGAACGCGAGGAAGAAAAGCGCGAACTGGAAAAACAGAAGCAGAAAGAAAAAGACAAGGCTGCCAAGCTGGAGAAAGAAAAAGCAGAAAAGGCCGACAAGCTGGAGAAAGCCAAGGAAGCCAAAGAGAAAGCGGCGGAAGAAAAAGCCGAGAAAGAACTGGCCGATAAAAAAGCCGCGGCCGAAAAAGCCGCCAAGGCCAAGAAAGCGGCGGAAGAGAACAAAGCCGCCGACAAGGCGCGCGCCGCGGAAATGAGCCGCATCACGGGTGCGGCGGGCGCCGGCACAACGGGCACGGCCGCGAAAGCGACCGCGCCACGCAAGGACAGCGGCTATGTCGCTGCCCTGACGAGCAAGATCAAGAGCAATATCGCGTACAGCGGTAGCACGGACGTGCCGGGCAACCCGCGCGCCGTGTTCAAGATCGAGCAACTGCCAACTGGGGAAATTATTTCGGTCCGAAAGATTAAAAGCAGCGGTCTGCCGGCGTATGACAGCTCGGTGGAAAACGCCATTAATAAATCGTCGCCACTGCCGAAGAAAAAAGACGGCACCGTGGAACGCGAGATTGAACTCATATTCGAGATGAAGGATTTGCCTAAATGATGACCATGAAAAAAATGAGCTATGTCGTGCTCTGTGCCGGCCTGATGCTGGGAGCCTCCGGCGCCCAGGCGCAGCTGCGCGTGGAGATTACAGGGATCGGCAGCAACCAGATCCCGGTAGCTGTCGCCAGCTTTGTCAATGAATCGGCGGCGCCGCAATCGCTGTCCGGCATCATCAAGGCCGACCTGGCGCGCAGCGGCGTGTTCAAGCTGATCGACGCCGATGCGCCCGTATCGGAAACGGCCCCCGTCAGCTACGACCAATGGAAGTCGCGCGGCGCCGACGCGCTGGCGGCCGGCAGCGTGCAAAGCATGGCCGATGGCCGCCTGGACGTGCGCTACAAGCTGTTCGACACCATCAAGGGCGCGCAGATCTCGAGCATGAACAATGCGGCCGCGCCGCAGTTCAACCGCCTGCTGGCGCACAAGATCGCCGATGACATCTATGAGAAGTTGACGGGCACGAAAGGCGCGTTCGCCACGCGCATCGCCTACGTCACGCAATCGGGCCGCGAATACCGCCTGGAAATCGCCGACGCCGATGGCGAAGGCATCCAGGTCGCCCTGCGCTCGAACGAGCCGATCATTTCGCCATCGTGGTCGCCGGATGGCACCAAGGTGGCGTATGTCTCGTTTGAAAAGAAAAAACCGATTGTCTACGTGCAAAACCTGGTGACACGCCAGCGCACCATCGTATCGAATGAAAAAGGCAGCAATTCGGCACCCAGCTGGAGCCCGGACGGCGCACGCCTGGCAGTGGCCCTGTCGCGCGATGGCCATACCCAGGTCTACACCGTCAATGCCGACGGCAGCGGCTTGCGCCGCGTCAGCAACAGCAGCGGCATCGATACGGAACCCCAATTCTCGGCCGATGGCCAAAGCATTTACTTCACCAGCGATCGCAGCGGCGGACCACAAATCTACCGCATGTCGGTCAGCGGTGGCGACGCCAAGCGCGTGACGTTTGGCGGCTCCTACAACATCAGCCCGCGGATTTCGTCCGACGGGAAGACTCTCGCTTATATTTCCCGTCGCGACGGCAATTTCCAGCTCTACGCGCTCGACCTGGCTAGTGGTCAGGAACTGCGTCTGTCGGACACCGCCAACGACGAATCACCGAGCTTTTCGCCCAACGGGAAATATATCATGTACGCGACCGAATCCGGACGACGCAAGTCGCTGGCAGTGGTATCGGTGGATGGCCGCGTCAAACAGCGTTTGACTACGCAAGCTGGCAATATCAAGGAGCCCACCTGGGGTCCTTTCATGAAGTAAATGCTGTACAGTTTCACCTTTAACCATGACCCGGAGAATAAAAATGAGTAACTTTAAAAGCTTGGCTTTCATCGCCGCTACCGCAGCCCTGCTGTCCGCCTGCAGCACCCCAGTCAAAGTCGCAGAAACCCCAGTGGTTGAGCGCGCTCCTGAAAAAGTCGTCGCTCCAGTTGACACCCGTCAAGTTCAGCCAGTAACGACCGCATCGGTCGATCCACTGGACGATCCAAAAGGCGTGCTGGCTAACCGCAGCATCTACTTCGACTTCGACAAATACGTCGTACGCGAAGCAGACACCGCAGTCGTGCAAAACCACGCTGGCTACCTGGTGAAAACGCCTAGCCGCAAGATCCTGATCCAAGGTAACACCGATGAACGCGGTGGCGCTGAGTACAATCTGGCCCTGGGCCAGAAACGTGCTGAAGCCGTGCGCAAGTCGATGGCCGCCCTGGGCGTGCCAGAAGGCCAAATGGAAGCCGTGTCGCTGGGCAAAGAAAAGCCTAAAGCTCAAGGCAGCAACGAAGCAGCATGGGCAGAAAACCGCCGCGCTGACATCGTTTATTGATGTTCACGGGTGAGCGCTGCAGCATTGACGCTTACCTAACTGGCCAGTCATAGGCATAATAATGGGGCGCAGCGCGGTGATTCACCGCCCGGCGCCCCGTTTGCATGTTTTGCGTAACCTTTGAAAGCCCGACCCATGATGACATTCTCGAAAGCCGGCGTCGCCGCCGCCTTGATGGCCGCGTTTGCCTACCTGCCCCTGCACGCCAACGCCGCCCTGTTCGACGACGACGAAGCGCGCAAGGCCATCCTGGAGCTGCGCGCCAAGGTCGACGCCATGGCACGCGACCTGAACAGCCGCATCGACACCAAGGCGGACAAGACCAGCACCTTGAGCCTGCTCAACCAGCACGACCAGACCATGCAAGAGATCGCCCGCCTGCGCGGCCAGATCGAAGTGCTGGGCAACGACCTGACGAATGTGCAAAAGCGCCAGAAGGATTTCTACACCGACATCGACGCGCGCCTGCGCAAGCTCGAGCCGCGCCAGGTCACCATTGATGGCCAGGAAGCGGCCGTGGGCGTCTCCGAGCAAAGCTCGTACGAGTCGGCATTCGGCCTGTTCAAGTCGGGCGACTACAAGGGCGCCGTCACGGCCCTGGACGCCTTCGTGAAACGCTACCCGGAATCGGCCTACGCGGCCAACGCACAATACTGGCTGGGCAACGCCTATTACGCCCAGCGCGACTGCAAGAGCGCCATCACGGCCCAGCAGGCAGTGCTGAAACACTACCCGGACAGCCCAAAGGCGCCCGACGCCATGCTCAACATCGCCAGCTGCTACACGGAGCTGAAAGACAAGCCGAACGCGACCAAGACCCTGAACGCCCTGATCTCGCGCTACCCGGAGTCCAGCGCGGCGCAAGCGGCCAAGGAACGGGCCGGTAAAAAGTAAAACCGGGGAAAAAGTTGCCCGTTAGGTTTGACAGAATCCCGGGCACGCCCTATAATCTTTCTTCTTCGGGTCGTTAGCTCAGCTGGTAGAGCAGCGGACTTTTAATCCGTTGGTCGCAGGTTCGAATCCCGCACGGCCTACCACGAATACGCAGTACTGATCTGCTTGCGAGTTGTACTAGCAAGCATTTTTTTACAGCACAGTGTTACCGAAGTTGTTGTAAAAAGTTTTTGGGTCGTTAGCTCAGCTGGTAGAGCAGCGGACTTTTAATCCGTTGGTCGCAGGTTCGAATCCCGCACGGCCTACCAAATACTATGAAGAAGCCAACCGTTCGCGGTTGGCTTTTTTGTTTTCAGCAGCATCACTTGCGCAGGATGCCATTCCTGACACAAATCAAACGCCTCATCACCTGCGATACAGCTTTGTCGGACTGCCGTATAATCAGACCATCATGAGCACCATCCTACCCTCGACCACGTCCGAATTTGAGACAACGGAAGCCGCCGAAACCTATGACCACTGGTTTCGCGCCAAGGTATTGTCGTCACTGAATGATGACCGCCCTGCCCGCCCACATGGCACTGTCATGGCGCAACTGAAAAAAATCGTCGCAGCCGGGCCTGATGACCATGCTGCCGATTCAATGGAAGGTTGAAGCGCAGGAAGATTTGACCGCGATACTCACGTATATCGCGCAGCGCAACCAGCCGGCGGCGTTGCAGCTTTACAATGACATCGACCACGCCATCTCCCGACTTCCCTGCCACCCTCACCTATACCGGCCCGGAAGAGTTTCAGGTACGCGCGAAATGCTTGCCCATCCAAACTATGTCGTCGTGTATCGCGTTGAAGCAAGCGCGATAGAAATTCTTGCCGTCATGCATACACGGCAACTATATCCTTAAGCCCCTTCTCCCGGCATATCGGAAAACAGTCCTTAACGCGACACCAACGCCGGCCTCCCGGCCAGATGCGCCACCACGCCACCCATCACCCGCCCCAGCGGCACCTCCACCCAGCGGTGAAACGCGGCCCCGGCCACCAGGCTGGCACCCCAGGCGGTCAGCATGCCCAGCGCCTGCCAGGCCGGCTCCAATGGAACATAGGAGGTAAACAAGGCATTCACCAGCAGGCTGACAGGGAAGTGCACGAGGAATACGGCATACGAGATGCGCCCCAGGGCGTTGATGATGTTCCAGGCGCCGCCCTGCGCGGGCGTGCGGGCGCGGCCAAACAGGAACAGGGCGCAGGCGACGATCAGCGCCAGCGCGATGCGGCTGCGGTAATCGACGGCCAGGGCCAGCAGGACGGGTACGGCGGCCATGACCATGAGCGCGGTCATGGCACCGGGCTTGCGCCTGGGGTCGCTGGCCCACCAGGCCATGAGTCCCAGGCCATAGCTGCCGAAGAAATACGGCGCCCAATTGTCCCAGCCCGCATCGAGATTGAAATACAGCAAGGAAAAGGTGATGCCCACGGTGACGGCCAGCGGCATCAGCCAGTGTCCGCGCCGCTGGCCCGCCAGGCGGCCGCCCAGCCACAGCAGCGATACCGTCAGCAGGTACAGCTGGAAATCGATGGCCACGTACCAGGCGCCGGCCGACAGCGATTCATAGCCCAGCACGCCATGCAGCAGCAAGGCATGGGCGCTCAGCTGGCCCAGGGTAACGGCGGCCGACATGGAATCGTGCAGCATCCAGATGCCGGCCACGGGTGTAATGATGGCGGCGAGCAAGGTGGCGGCCAGGAAAGGCGGCGCCAGCTTGGCATAGCGGCGCCAGACGGCTTGCAAGGGGGTGGCGATGCCGGGACGACCGGCGGGAGAGAGGGATTTGGCGACCAGGAAGCCGCCGATGACGAGAAACACTTGCACGGCGATGCGCGCGCTGCCGCCCAGCCAGTCCAGCAACTCGGGCCACAGGGGGCGCACGTAATCGGACATGGGGCCGTAAAACGCCAGGTGATGCAACACGATCAACTGCGCCGCGCCCGCCTTTAAACCATTGATCCAGCCAAACTGCGGACGACTTGCCAGGTCCGCCCGTGATACCGCTGCTGCTACCGTCATTCCCATCCCTTGCCATGCCAGGCAGTGTCGCCAGCCCTTCGCGCAACAGGCGCGCGGCCGAGGATTTACCGAAAGGCCGACATCATAGCCGAGCCTGGCAAATGGCGGGGCACGGCAGGCGGCTAAGCCGCCGGCTTTTCCGCTTCCGGCGGCCCGGACGCCAAGGGCTGCTGCGCCAGAATGGCGTCCAGCAAGCCGGGGAAACGGCTCTCGATATCGGCGCGGCGCAGGGTGTTCATGTGCGTCGTGCCCGCGTTTTCCGTGTAGACCAGGCCCGCTTCGCGCAAGACCTTGAAATGGTGGGAGACAGTCGACTTCGGCCGCCCGCCATCGAGGTCGCCGCAGGCGGCCGCGTCCACTCTGGCCAGGTGGCGCACGATGTCGAGGCGAATGGAATCGCTCAAGGCGTAGAGTACGCGTTCGAGGACGAATTCGCTGGCGGGAGGATGTTTGTGTGGACGCATGAGCAGAATCATACAGCATGCGCTATACTAATTCCATTCTTCGAATATTTACGAACTACCGAATCAGCATTTCCCTACTTTTCCATCAACATACACAAAGGCCACCATGTCCGCCCTCTTCCAGCCCTACACCCTCAAAGACATCACCCTGCGCAACCGCATCGCCGTGCCGCCCATGTGCCAGTACATGGCCGTCGATGGCCAGGCCAATGACTGGCATCTGTCGCACTATGCGGGGATGGCCCGTGGCGGCGCGGGCCTGGTGATTGTCGAAGCGACGGCCGTGGCGCCGGAAGGCCGCATCACGCCCGGCTGCACGGGCATCTGGAACGATGACTTGGCGCAAGCCTTCGTGCCTGTCGTGAAAGCCATCAAGGCGGCCGGCTCCGTGCCCGGCATCCAGATCGCCCACGCAGGCCGCAAGGCCAGCGCCAACCGACCATGGGAAGGCGACGACCATATTCTTGACGGCGACGCGCGCGGCTGGCAAACCATCGCCCCGTCCGCCATCGCCTTTGGCGGCGGCCTGCCGAAAGTGCCGCGCGCCATGGACCTCGACGATATCGCCCGCGTGCAACAGAACTTCGTCGACGCGGCCATTCGCGCGCGTGAAGTGGGCTTCGAATGGCTGGAACTGCACTTCGCCCACGGCTACCTGGCGCAAAGCTTTTTCTCGTCCCACGCGAACCAGCGCGACGACATCTATGGCGGCAGCGTGGAAAACCGCAGCCGCTTCCTGTTGGAAACATTGAAAGCCGTGCGTGCCGTATGGCCCGAGCACCTGCCGCTGACGATCCGCTTCGGCGTGCTGGAATTCGACGGCCGCGACGAACAAACCCTGCTCGAATCGATCGGCCTGGTGCGCCAGTTCAAGGATGCGGGCATGGATATGCTCAGCGTCAGCATGGGTTTTACCATTCCCGACGTGTCGATTCCGTGGGGTCCGGCCTTCATGGGGCCGATCGCCGAGCGCGTACGCCGCGAAGCGGGTGTTCCTGTCTCGTCCGCCTGGGGCTTCGGCACGCCAGCGATTGCCGAGCGCGTCGTCAAGGAAGAACAGCTGGACGTGGTCATGGTCGGCAAGGCGCACCTGGCCAATCCGCATTGGGCATACTTTGCCGCCAAGGAACTCGGCGTGGAACGCGCCTCGTGGACCCTGCCGGCGCCGTACGCGCACTGGCTCGAACGCTATTGATCATCGTTGACCGTTGCCGGATGCCCCTCCAGGGGCAGTTCCGGCAGGAACAGCAGGAAGACCAGTCCCACTAGCAGCAGCACGGCGCCGGCACCAAACACGCTGGCGATCGCATGGCGGTACACTTCCACCGTCTGCGCCGCCGCATGCGCGCCCAGCGCCGAGACGGCTTCCACGCCATGTTGCTGCAGCTGGTGCGCCAGGATGGCGCCGGACGCCGTCACGCCCAGCAAGCCGCCCAGCGAGCGGAAAAAGGCCAGCATGGCCGTGCCCACGCCGCGGCGCGCCAGGGGCAAGGCATTTTGCACGGCTATCGTCATGTTCGGCATCACCAGTCCCAGCCCCGTGCCGAGGAGGAAGATGGCCGGCTCGATGATCCAGTAACCGCGCGACGTTGCCATGGCCCAGGCCAGCACGGCAAACGCCACCACTGCCACGGCCAATCCCGCCACCTGCACCATCTTGTACTTGCCCGAGCGCGACAGCACACGTCCGTTGAACATCGACGACGCCACCAGCCCCACCATCATCGCCACCGTCATCACGCCGGACTCCGCCGGACTGGTGCCCATCACCAGCTGAAAGAACAGGGGAAAGAAGACGCTGGCGCCCATCAAGCCCATGAAAGTCATGGCCATCACCAGACTGGCAATATTAAAGGTGCGGTTCTCGAACAGATCGGGCGGCAGCACGGGTTCATCCACCCTGCTCACGTGGAAGGCTAGCCAGATACCCAGCAGCACGGCAATGCCGCCGCACACCTTGATGGCCAAGGAATCCCACGGCCATTCCGTGCCGCCCAGCGCCAGCACCAGCAGGGCCGCCGTGATGGCGCCCGTCAGCAATGCCGACCCCAGGTAGTCGATCTTGTGCGCATGCGTGCGCGCGGGTTTGCGCATGGCGCGCGCAATGATGACAAAGGCCACCGCGCCGATGGGCAGGTTGACATAGAAAATCCAGTGCCACGACAAGGCATCCGTGATGACGCCGCCCAGCACGGGGCCCAGCACGCTGGTGACGGCATACACGATGGGCACCATGCCCTGCCGCTTGCCCCGTTCGGCCGGCGGCACGATGTCGCCAATAATGATTTGCGCCAGCGGCATGAAGCCGCCCGCACCCAGGCCCTGGATGGCGCGAAAAATGATCAGCTCCGTCATATTCTGCGCCAATCCACACAGCACGGAACCGAGCAAAAAGGTCAGCAGGGCCGTGAAGATCATGGGACGGCGGCCGTACTGGTCGGCCAGCTTGCCGTACAGGGGCATGGTGGCCGTCGAGGCCAGCACGTACGCCGTCACCACCCATGACAAGTGCGCCATGCCGCCCAGATCATCGACGATGCGCGGCAAGGCCGTGGCGACGATGCTCTGATCCAGCGCACCGAGGCCCAGCACGGCCATCAGGCCCAGATAGATGGCGCGCACTTCGCGTTCGGTGACGGGCTTCGCGGCGTCTTTTTCAGCGCCTGCGGCGTGATCGTGGCCGCTCATGCCTGGCCAATCTCAAGCAGGGGCTGCATGGCGGCGGCCAGCGCATCGATCTGCTGCGGCGACAAGCGGGCGATGCGCCGCGCCAGCGCATCGCGGCGGCGCGCGCGCAAGGTTTCGAGCATGCTCAAGCCTTGCGCGGACACCTGCAGGCCCGAGCGACGCCGGTCCTGCGGATCGGGCGCGCTGCGCTCGACCAGGCACGCTTCTTCGAGCGACTTGACCTGCGCGCTGACGGTGGGCCCGCGCACATTCTGCAGACGCGCCAGCGCGGCCACGCCGATGCCGGGCTGCTCATGGATCAGCGCCAGCAGCATGTACTGCATCATCGATACGCCACCCTCCAGCTCGCCCCCTTCACGCTGCATGGAGCGCAACAGGCGCTTGAACGCCAGGCGCAAGTCATCGGACAGCGCCAGCGCGCGTGCGGGAATGGGAAGGTCTTCGGTTGTAGGCATGGAATCAGATAAATAGGTAGGCTATCTACTTATATTAGACCGCGCATGAGGACCATGCAAGGCTTTTTTCCACCCCGGCCCTTCCCAAAACCGCCGTTGGCCGTCATAATAGCCGCCCTTGGGTCGTTAGCTCAGCTGGTAGAGCAGCGGACTTTTAATCCGTTGGTCGCAGGTTCGAATCCCGCACGGCCTACCAAGAATTTGCAGTCCGCTTGCATGCCTTCATGGCAAGCACGTACCGCACAGTATTACCGCAGTAAGTAGTCAAAGTTTTTGGGTCGTTAGCTCAGCTGGTAGAGCAGCGGACTTTTAATCCGTTGGTCGCAGGTTCGAATCCCGCACGGCCTACCAAATACTTCAGGAAAGCCCACGAATTTCGGTTCATGGGCTTTTTTGTGTCTGGTCGCTTCAAAAAACCTCCCACTCGCATCTAGACCTGCAAGACGTTTCAAGGCAACCACAATCGCAATGCCTTTCTGCCGCTGATGCTTAGTTCGATGGAACCGGTATAAAATCGAGCTTTGGCACAACTGGGAGGTTATATGTCGAAGGACGAAGAAGGCGCAACTGTGAGCCGTCAAACGGCTAAAGCTGCGCTCGATAACATTCGCCGCATGCTAAAAGGTGAGGTAGGGTTTCCTGCCCCAGTGGACGCTACAGGTGAGATGACGAAGGCTGCCGTTCCAGTTTTGCAGTCACCTCCGGAAGACCTCCCGTTCCATGGCACCTCAGAGCAAGTAATCGCAGGCTTCGAGGATGCTGCGAAGACGACTGCCGAGAACGTCCAATATTGGAGCGCACTTGAATTGATGGAACTGTTGGGCTATGGGTCCTGGCAAAGCTTTGAAGGCGTCATACAGCGTGCGTATATCGCCTGCAATCAAAGTGGACTCACCATCAATGAGCATTTTTCGGAGATAAGCGAAAACGTTAAAACTCAAGCAGGAGTAGAGTCGCGAATTCGCGATATCAAGGTTACCAGATACGGCGCATATTTGATTGCACAGAATGCCGACTCCAAGAAAAAACAGGTGGCGTTTGCTCAAACATATTTTGCGGTACAAACGCGCCGACAAGAACTACAAACAGATTATGATGAGCAGCTAATTGAACAACATCGCCGCCTGTCATTGCGCAATGACATTGCTGAGCACAATAAGGACTTGGCAGATGCCGCGAAAGACGCTGGTGTAGTTCAGCCAATGGAGTATGCAGCGTTCCAAAATGCTGGCTACCGAGGTCTATACAACGGACTGGATGCGGCGGGCATCAAAACTACCAAGCGACTCACCGGAAATGCGAAGATCTTAGATCACATGGGCAGCACGGAACTAGCGGCGAATCTTTTTCGGCTTACGCAAGCCGAGGACAAACTACGCCGCGAGGGGATAAAGGGAAAGTCTAACGCCAACGCTGCGCACTACGATGTGGGTCAAAAGGTGCGCAAGGCTATTGCGGACATTGGAGGCACTATGCCCGAGATGCTAGAAGTAGCAGAAGATATCAAGAAAGTTCAGCAACGTTTAGAAAATAAGAAAGCAGTAAAAGAATTGAAATGACATAGGAATCGGCGACAGGCAAACAGCACCACCAGCGATAGTTATGGGGACCGGAGTCAAGTCCGGCATTCGTACACGATTTCAGCCTTGACCACCTCTATCAACAGCAAGTTGCGCTTTATCAAACGCCGATATTGCTCGATTCACTGCCATTCCCTTCCCCATACCTCCCCGGCGTCACCCCCATCACCCGCTTGAACATGGCGATGAAGGCGCTGACGTTGTCGTAGCCCAGGTCCAGCGCAATCGTCGTCACGGGCTGGCCGGTGGCCAATAATTCCAGGGCGCGCAGGATGCGGGCGCGCTGGCGCCAGGCGGAGGGCGTAAAGCCCGTCTCGAGCGTAAAACGGCGGGCAAGGGTGCGCGGTGATACGCCGGCCCAGGCGGCCAGCGCTTCCACGCCCCGCTCGTCGGCCAGGTCATCGAGCACGGCGCGCGCCACACGCAACAGGCGCGGGTCCGTGGGCAGGGGCAAGCCGAAGGATTCGTGCGGCGCGGCGGCGATCTCGTCGAGGATCACGCCCGCTACCCTGATCTGCCGCGCGTCCAGCGCGCCCTCGTCCCAGGCGCTGGCGCGGCCCACCGCCTCGCGCAGCAAGCCCGAGACGCGCATCACGCAAGGCGCAGCGGGCAAGCTGCCGCAACTGGTCTCGTCCACATACACACTCCAGCCCGCAAACGGGCCATGCGAACGCAGCGCATGGACGTGATGGGGCGGCACCCACACGCAGTGGCTGGCCGGCACCACCCACTGCCCGCTATCGGCAGCAACGGAAAGCAAGCCCCGCATGGCGCCGAATAGCTGACCACTGGCATGACTGTGCGCCGCCGTCACCCGTTCCTGCGGCTGGGCAATGCGCATGGCACGCAGCGGCGACGGCGTCGAAGGCAAGATTGGCGGATTTGACGTATCGAATGACATAAACAACGCAGGCAAGACAATCCCGCCATCATACAGTGGAGTCTTTCCATCGTTCAGGAGTTCACCATGCGTGCAGAAGACGTATTAGCCGATCAACAAAACCAGGGCCAGTTCAATGGCGTCACCGTGCGCAAGGGAACGGTGGGAGCCTTCCTCGCCAATGCCAGGCTGTGGCTGGACGAGACCACCAGCGACGCCGAACGAGGCATCGCCGAGCGCGACATCCTCGACGCCTTGCCCGCCCTGCACGCGCTGGGACTGTTCGATATCCTGCAAGTGCGCGACCTTGCGCTGCGCGAACTGGTATCAGTTTCCGCAGCGCGACCGGGCTGACTCGTCCCCGGCGCGCATTTCCTCTATCATGCTGCTTTGCCCGCCTTCGCACCCGCCATGCCGTTTACCATTGCCACCTCCGTCCACAGCGAACTGATCATCAAGAAAAGCCGTTTCATCGGTTGCGTGCAGCCGATGACGGACCGCGCCAGCGCGCAGCAGGTGGTCAACGACTTGAAGGCGCAGCATCCGGGTGCATGCCATGTGTGCTGGGCCTTGCTGGCGGGCGGGCAGTCGGCGGCCGTTGATGATGGCGAACCGAGCGGCACGGCCGGGCGGCCCATGCTCGACGTGCTGCGCCACCAGGATCTGGAAGGCGTGCTGGCCACCGTCGTGCGCTACTTTGGCGGGATCAAGCTGGGCGCAGGCGGCCTGGTGCGTGCCTACACGGACAGCGTAGCGCAAGCGTTGTTGCAGGCGGAAAAGACGGCCATCGTGCGCCAGCGCACCTTGCGCTGCACGGTGCCGTACGCGATGGAAGGCATGCTGCGCCGCGAACTCGATGGCGCCGGTGCCACCTTGCTGAACGTGACACACGGCGACGCCGTGCTGTTCGACTTCAGCCTGCCTGAAACGGCGGCCACCGCGCTGCTGGCCCATCTGCATGAGGCGGGCAATGGCCGCATCGTCTGGCTTGACGCAGAGGACTGAGACTGAGACTGAGACTGAGACTGGCGCAGCTTATTGCACGCGGCGCACCTTGGGCGAGTTGTTCGTGCCTTCGATCTTCAGGAAGAAGGTGCCGATGAAATTGCGTTCGACCGTCACCTTGGGATTGTTCTGCGGCGCCAGCACGGCGGAGCTGCCATCGACGATGCGCCAGACCTGGCCATTGCTCAATTTGATCAATTCGTTGCCGCTCCAGCCATCGAACTTGCCGGCGATGCTGCTGCTGATCGACTTGTTTTCTTCCGGCTCGGCTGCCTTGGGCGCCTTGACCGTTTCCATGCCAAAGCTTTGCTCGCGCTGCTGCGCGGTCGGCACCGCAGTAACGGGGGCGATGGGCGCGGCGGCGCTCAGAGGAATGGCGTCATAGCATTTCACGCGGCTGGCGATATCGGCCAGCGAACGGCATTGCAACATGGCAGCATCATCGGCCAGGGCCGCGCCCGATACGAACAGCAGCAAAAAGAGAGCTTTCATCGAAATTCTTTCAAAATAAGAGAAGTTGCGCCAAGCATGCCGTTTGCCATGCATGCGGGAATGATTATATCGATGTCCAGGGGCCGTGGCATGACGATCTTGCCACGGCTTGCAATGCTTGTGCGAAACTCAGGCGCCGCGCGGACGTTTGACCTGCAGCAAAATGAAATGGGTCCACGCCAGTGCCGGCAACACCAGCAACAGCAGCATCAGTCCGGCCGGCATATCCGGCACGAAGCGCACGAAGCAGGCGAGAAAAGCGGCGATGGCCAGCCAGAAGCGCCAGTTGAACGCATATGCCTTGCGCGCCACTGTCGCCAGCGCAATGCGCCAGAACTCCAGCAAGGCCCACAGGCCGCCCGTCAACAACAGAGCGGCCAGGGCATTGGCGCCGGGGGCGTCGGCCCAGGTGCGCACCAGGTTGTACAGCAGCACGGGATAGCCGGCCGTGATGGCCAGGGTGGCCGGGCCGGCGGCGATGACAGCTTCCAACAGCTGCCCTTTGGAACGATGATCCACTACCTCACCCCTATGCCACGACGCCAGAATGGGCGGCGGTCACTTGCAGCGCACCGGTCGCATCCTGCGTCCAGACGCGCGTAAAACGGAAGTCGCCATGCGTTTCCGCGTCGTGATAACTGCCCGTCAGCTGCATGCGCACGGAGACCACGGCCATGTTTCCGTTGACGCGCACATGGCGCTCGGAGGCGCGCAGATCGGTGATGGTCAGCAGGCGCTGCTCGTGCGCCGCCAGGTCCGCATGCTTGCTCAGCAAGTGCCCCAAGTGATTCGTAAACAACAAGTCATCGGCCAGCAAATCATTCAGTACAGCCACGTCGGAGGCCATCATGGCCAGGCGCAAGCGCTCTTCCGCATCGAGTACTTGGGCTTCCGTTAAAGCATTCATCTTTTTCCTTAAAAATAGTGCGCCAGATTAGCAAACGAACAAACGTGCAATGCTGGCATGAAATCTTCGTTTTCACAATCATCCGGCAGACCTATACCTGCGCTTATGCCTGTGAAGCATATTTATATAGCGTAATATTCGCAGCGGTATTGCGCAAAACGCCCCCATAGTACTGTACAGTGCTTGCCCTTCCGCCCCGGGCTGGGGCAGTTGTCAGTTGTAGTACTGTTTTATGTGCTGCGTGCAGTCTCGAATAAAACCAAGATAAGGCCCCCTTCATGGCAATTAACATCATTCTGAACCTGCTCGTAGCGTTGCTCGTCTTCGCCTTCATGTTCCACCAGCAACGCAAACACGCGACGTTTACCGTGCGCGTCTTCACGGGCCTGGGCCTCGGCGTGCTGCTCGGTGCGGCAGTGCAGTGGCTGTATGGCGCCGGCTCGCCCATCATCGCGGGCACCAATGAATACATCGACATCGTCGGCAGCGGCTACGTAAAACTGCTGCAGATGATCATCATGCCGCTGATCATGGTCTCCATCATTTCCGCCATTTTAAAACTCAAGGATGCGAGTTCCCTGGGCAAGATCAGCGCGCTGACCATCGGCACCCTCCTGATTACCACCACGATCGCCGCCGCGCTGGGCATTTTAATGGCCAAACTGTTCGGCCTGACGGCCGTCGGCCTGACCTCGAGCGCCGCGGAAGTGGCGCGCGGCGTGCAGTTGCAAGGCTCGCTGGAAACGGCGAAAGCCCTGTCGCTGCCCAAACTGCTGGTCAGCTTCGTGCCGACCAACCCCTTCCTCGACATGACGGGAGCGCGCAAGACGTCGACCATCGCCGTGGTGGTGTTTTCCATTTTCATCGGCATCTCGGCCACGGGCATCGCCGCGAAAAAGCCGGAAATCTTCGCTTCCTTCGAAAGCTTCATGAAAGTGGCGCACTCCATCGTCATGCGCATGGTCACCCTGGTGCTGCGCCTGACACCGTACGGCGTGTTCGCGCTGATGTTTGAGGTGGTGGCCTCGTCGAGCTACACGGACATCTTGAAACTGATCAACTTCGTCGTCGCCTCGTACAGCGCGTTGATATTGATGTTCCTGGTACACCTGGCCATCATCGCCGGAGTGGGCCTGAACCCGCTGCGCTTCGTGAAAAAAGTCTTTCCCGTGCTGGCTTTCGCGTTTACGTCGCGCACGAGCGCCGGTTCGATACCGATGAGCGTGCAGACGCAAACCCAGCGCCTGGGCACGCCGGAAGGCATCGCCAACTTCGCCGCCTCGTTCGGTTCGACCATCGGCCAGAACGGCTGCGCCGGCATCTATCCGGCCATGCTGGCCGTGATGATCGCCCCTACCGTCGGCGTCGACCCGTTCACCGTCAGCTTCCTGCTGCCACTGCTGGCCATCATCACCATCGGTTCCGTTGGCGTGGCCGGCGTGGGCGGCGGTGCCACGTTTGCCGCGCTGATCGTGCTGTCGGCCATGGACTTGCCCGTCGCACTGGCCGGCTTGCTGATCTCCGTCGAACCGCTGATCGACATGGGCCGCACGGCCCTCAACGTGAGCGGCTCGATCACGGCCGGCACCGTCACCAGCAGGGTCATGGGACAGACCGACCTGGCCGTCTACAACAGCGACGACGCGCCCGACTTGGATGAAGCGGAACATGCCGCCTAAGTAGCCATCCACCGGCGCGCCGCGCCTTGCCGCTTTCATCTATATTGATACATAGTCAATACTTAGGAAGGCGCAAGGCGATGGAACAGAAATGGCCGCAGCAAATCTGGATCGTGCGTCACGGCCAAAGTGCCGGCAACGTGGCGCGCGATGCCGCCGAAGCGGAAAAACAGCTGTTGATCGCCATCGCCGAGCGCGATGTCGATGTCCCCCTCTCCGAGCTTGGCGCGCGCCAGGCGCACGCCCTGGGCGACTGGTTCGCCGCCCTCCCCCCTGAACAACAACCGACCGTCGTGCTGTACTCGCCCTACGTGCGGGCGCAGCAGACGGCGCAAGCCGTGCTGGCGCGCATCGATGCGGACAGCCTCGCCTCCGTGGTGGCCGACGAACGCCTGCGCGAAAAGGAATTCGGCATTCTCGACCGCCTGACCGTGCACGGCATCGCCAGCAAGTACCCGGAACTGTACGAGCAGCGCCAGCACGTCGGTAAATTTTACTTCCGCCCACCGGGCGGCGAAAGCTGGTGCGACGTCATCCTGCGCCTGCGCAGCGTGCTCGACACCATCACCCGCGAATACCGGGGCGAACGGGTACTGATCGTCGGCCACCAGGTCATCGTCAACTGCTTGCGCTACCTGCTGGAACGCTGCGACGAGCAGGCCATCCTGGCCATCGACAAGGCGGCCGACGTACCCAACTGCGGCGTCACCTCCTACGCTTTCAATCCCGCCCTGGGCAGGCACGGCAAGCTGCAACTGGACCTGTGCAACTTCGTCGCGCCGCTGGAAGCGGCCGGCACCCCCATCACGGCCCAGCCCGACATGCCGACTGCGCCGAAATCCTGATACTTCGGAGGCATGCTTGGACGCTATCGACAGCACGCCTTGGCTACATCACGCCTTCCCTGCCGCGTTCCTGGCGGCATAAAAACAACAGCATAAGCATATCCAGAAAGAATCGTTAGCGCCGGCGGGTGCCTCCCTTAAGC
This sequence comes from Janthinobacterium sp. PSPC1-1, assembly GCF_049897625.1. NCBI lineage: Bacteria > Pseudomonadati > Pseudomonadota > Betaproteobacteria > Burkholderiales > Oxalobacteraceae > Janthinobacterium > Janthinobacterium sp. PSPC1-1. The sequence goes on from NZ_JAFCWP010000012.1 coordinate 61,561, forward strand.
TCATGGCAACTGTTTTCACACCGACACTAATCGAGCCCAAAGGACCACGCCGTGCATCCGCGCCATTTCTATCCTGTATCTGCCACTCCCGCCACGCCGCTGCGCACCATCGTGCTGGCCTGCGCCATGCTGGGCGCACCGTCCGCCTGGGCACAAGATGCGCAAGCCACCACCGGCAGCGCCAATGAAACGACCGGCGCCAGCATCGACCAGGTCACCGTCGTCGGCTCGCGCGCGCGCAATCGCACGGTGTTCGACAGCAGCGTGCCCATCGACCGCTTCGGCACGCGCGAAGTGAGCAATGCGCTGTCGACAGGCGACGTGGGCGCGGCCCTGCAAAACCTGTCGCCGTCGATCAATTTCCCCCGCATCGAGTCGAGCGGCGCATCAGACTCCGTGCGCGGCATCCAGTTGCGGGGCCTCGCGCCCGACCAGGTGCTGGTGCTGATCAACGGCAAGCGCCGCCATACGAGCGCCGTGCTCGACACGGAAAGCAGCTTTGCCGGCACCGTGCCGGTCGACATCAACGCCATTCCGCCCAACGCCATCGACCACATCGAAATCCTGCGCGACGGCGCCGGTGCCCAGTACGGCAGCGACGCCGTGGCGGGCGTGATCAACATCGTGCTGAAAAAAGCCCGCACGGGCGGCGCCGCCTCCGTCAGCTATGGCGCCAACCACACGCATTTCGACCCGACCGATCAAACCCTGACGGATGGCCAGACCGTCATCGTCAACGCCGACTATGGCGTGCCGCTGGGCGAAGCGGGGTTCTTCCGCTTCGGCGCGGAAACGCGGCGCCGCTCGCCCACGGAACGGGCCGGCCCCAGCGACGCGGGCTGGACTTCCTACAACTTCACGCCGGCCGACCAGGCGCTCGACGGCAAAGTGGTGTTCAAGTCGGGCGACTCGCGCCAGCACAACAACTACCTGTTCTACAACACCCAGCTCACCCTGGCCAACGGCCTGGACCTGTACTCGTTTGCCACCTTGAACGAGCGCAAATCCGACGGCAGCGCCTACTTCCGCTATCCGGGCGACCCGTCGAATGTGCCGGCCCTGTATCCGAACGGCTACCGCCCCGTCACCAACGGCGACAAGAGCGACCTCAGCATCGTGGCCGGCGTGCGTGGCAGCACGGGCGAGTGGAACTGGGATGCCAGCGCGCGCCACGGCAGCGACCGCTTTGACTACGGCGTAAGCCACTCCGTCAACGCTTCGCTGGGCGCGGCCAGCCCCACGCGTTTCAAGCTGGCCGGCTTCGACTTCCGCCAGAACGCCTTGAACCTTGATGCCACGCGCAGCATCGACATCGGTTTGCCCGCCCCTTTGAGCCTGGCAGTGGGCGCCGAATGGATGCGCGAAACCTACACCAGCTCGGCCGGCGACCCCGCTTCGTATGCGGCCGGCAGTTTTACTGACGCGCCACCGGGCGCGCAGGCGGGACCGGGCTTGCGCCCGTCGGACGCCTACGACGGCAGCCGGCAGATCCGCTCCGTGTATGCGGACGTGGAAAGCGACCTCACGCCGCGCCTGCTGATGGGCGCCGCCGCCCGCTATTCCGACTACAGCGACTTCGGCAGCGCCAGCACGGGCAAGCTGTCCACGCGCTATAAAGTGACGGACAACTTCCTCGTGCGCGGCTCACTGTCGAACAGCTTCCGCGCACCGGCCCTCGTGCAGACGGGCTTCCGCTTCGCCACATTAAACTTCAACGCCGATGGTACGGCCTTGCAAACGGCGGCCCTGCTGCCGGCCAGCGACCCGCTGGCGCGCAGCTTCGGCGCGCAACAGCTGAAACCTGAAAAGTCGACCAACGTCTCGCTAGGCCTGGCCTGGAAACCGGCCGCCGCCACCAGCGTGACGGTGGATGCCTACGTGATCCGTATCCGCGACCGCATCACGCGCTCGAGCGACTTGCAGAGCGACGCCGTCACCGCCTACCTGGCCGCGAATGGCCGCAGCGACATCCAGTCCGTGGCCTACCTGGCCAACCTGCTCGACACGCGCACAAAAGGCCTGGACGTGGTGCTGAATCACGACCTGGCCTTCACGTCAGGCAAGCTGAACCTGAACGCGGCGCTGAACCTGAACAAGACCAGTCTCGACAAGGTGCGCCAGAGTTCCGCTGCGCTGGCCAATATCGATCCCAGCCTGACCCTGCTGACGGAGACAAGTTTGTTCCGCATCAAACATGCGTCACCGACCAGCAAATTGATCCTCGGCGCCGATTGGCAGACGGCCGGCTGGGGCGTGCAGGCGCGCGCCACGCGCTTCGGCGAGCTGAAAGATTTTTCGTATGACAGCGATGCGCCGCTGATCGATGGCATCCCCGCGCAGCGCTTTGGCGCCGTCTGGTCGCTGGACCTGGAAGGCCAATTGAAACTGAGCAAGCAACTGACGGTGAGCGTGGGCGGCAACAATATCCTCGACCGCTATCCGCAGCGGGTGCGGGAAACGAATAACGCCACGTATGGCGGCGCCCTGCCCTACAATTTCATCAACCCCATCGGCGTCAATGGCGCCTACTTTTACGCTAAATTAAGCTACACGTTCTGACACTGGATACAAAGGAAATCATGATCATCAAACGCCTCTCCCACCTCGTCGCCGGCGCCTGCCTGAGCACCCTCCTGCTGTCGCCCGCTCAGGCTGCCGCGCCGCTGGTGCTGATGACGGACTTCGGCACGGCCGATGGCGCCGTCTCCGCCATGCATGGCGTCGCCTATGGCGTCGATCCCCAGCTCACCATCTCGGACCTGACGCACCAGATTCCCGACTACGATATCTGGCTGGGCGCCTACCGCTTGTACCAGACGGCCAATTACTGGCCGCAAGGCACGGTGTTCGTGTCCGTCATCGATCCTGGCGTGGGGACCAATCGCAAGTCGGTGGTGTTGAAAACCAAGGGTGGCCGCTACTTCGTGGGGCCGGACAATGGCCTGTTCACCCTGATCGCCGAGCGCGACGGCGTGGCCGAACTGCGCGAAATCGACGAAAAGGTCAACCGCCTGGCGGGATCGAGCGAGTCGTACACCTTCCATGGCCGCGACGTGTACGCGTATGTCGGTGCGCGCCTGGCCTCGGGCGCCATCAGCTATGAACAGGTGGGCCCGCAATTGCCGAGCGAATCCGTGGTGAAGATCGCGTATCAAAAACCTGTGCGCGACGGCAACACCATCCGCGGTATCGTGCCCGTGCTGGACGTGAAATATGGCAATGTGTGGACGAATATTCCGAAGTCCCTGCTCGACGCATTGCAGGTAAAACTGCATGACCCGCTGCAAGTGCGCATTTTGCACAAGGGCAAGCAAGTGGCCAAGGTCACGGCGCCCTTCGAGCACACGTTTGGCGGCGTCGCCAAGGGCAAACCCCTGGTCTACCTGAACAGCCTGCTCGATGTCGCTATCGCCATCAGCCAGGGTGACTTTGCGACCAAGCATCACATCGAGTCGGGCGTGGATTGGGAAGTGGAAGTAAGCAAGGCCCCTGCCGCCAAATAAACCATTCGTTCGCGGCCAGGACGCCCTGTCCTGGCCCATCTGGCCATATCCATTGCGGGTTTGCGCTACGTCAAACCCAGCGCTCTGCCCGCCCCCGCCAACACCACGCATGTACAAGTCCGGTGAACCTGTACCACCCCACCCACTCTAAACCTTGCAAGCGATGCCAGCCTTGTTCCAGATGCGCAATCTGGCGGGGCATGCGTTTCCACGACAGTCTTCCACTGAAAAGGAACAATCATGACGGCTCCACTCCTGACCACCAGCAAGCTCGTCCTCGGTAGCGCCATCGTCTGTGCGCTGCTGGGTGCTTGCAACAAACACAGCGACACCAGCACCACCGCCACACCCGCCGCCACCGAGCCGGCAACGCCGCCCGCCACCAGCGGCACTTCCGGCACCACGGGCACGACCAACCCGGACACCACGACGCCGGCCACGCCTGGTATGACACCGGGCACCACCACCAATCCCGATGGCACGACCACCCCGCCATCGACCACGCCGCCCCACAACGGTACGACACCGGGAACAGGTACCGGGACCACTTCTCCACCGCGCAACAGCTAGCGCACCCTGGCCAGCCGGACAGGCAAAAAAAGAGCCTTCCGCAGAAGGCTCTTGAAATACCACGGCGCAGCGCAAGCCACGCCTTGGCCCGGTATTACTTTTGCAGGCTGACCGACGCCGCTTTCGGCGTGCGGCGTCCCATCAGGAACAGCACGGCCTTTTTCAGCATGCGGTAGACGAAGCGCACCAGCAGCAGGGTCAGCACGCACTCGATCAAGGTCAGGATCATGGCCACGGCCACGGGCATGCGCGCGGCGCGGCGGTGGAACTTGGCCACGGCGCCATCGCGGGCGATTTCGATGCTGTCATAGAAGGTCGGCACTACCAGCAGGGTCAGAATCGTCGAGGTGATGGTGCCGCCGATGATGGCGATCGCCAATGGACGGTAGAACTCGCCGCCCTCGCCCAGGCCCAGCGCCACGGGGAACATGCCGGCGATCAGTGCAAACGTCGTCATCAGGATGGGACGCAAACGCATGCGGCCCGCATACATCAGCGCGTCTTCGCGGCCATGGCCCTCTTCCTCGCGCTTGCGCGCCGCGTCCAGCAGCAAGATGGCGTTCTTGGCGACCAGGCCCATCAGCATGATGATGCCGATAAAGCTCATCAGGTTGAGGGTATTGTTGGTGATCACCAGCGCCACCACCACGCCGATCAGACTCAGCGGCAAGGACATCATCACGGCCACCGGCGCCGTGAAAGAACCAAACTGCATCACCAGGATCAAATACATCAGGCCGATACCCATCACCAGCGCGATCAGCATTTCCGTGAACAGCTCCTGCTGGTCCTGGCCGGCGCCACCGAGTGCCAGGCCGTAGCCGGGCGGGAAGTCGATGGAGTTGGCCAGCTTCATGGCGTCGGTCGTCACTTCGCCGTTCGAGCGGCCTTGCGCATTGGCCGACACGGTGATCGTGCGCTTGCCATTCTTGTGCTCGATGCCGGACGGGCCCTTGCCCATGGTAATGGTGGCGATCTGGTCAAGCGGCACCATTTGCGACGTGCCCGTCACGCTGATCGGCAGGCGTTCGATGTTTTCCGATGCCACGCGGTCATCGGGATGCAGGCGCACGGCCACGTCGCGCGTTTCGCCCGTCGGATCGACCCAGTCGCCCACTTCCACGCCGGCAAACGCCACGCGCAGCGATTGCGCCGCATCATTGACGGAAATGCCCATCGAGTTGGCCAGGCCACGGTTGAGCTCAATCTGCAGCTCGTTTTTCGGGTCCTGCTCGGACAAGCCCACGTCGACGGCACCGGGAATGGCGCGCAGCTTGTCCATGTAGGCGTTGGTAATTTCCATCAGTTTACGCGAATCGGGACCCGTGAATTCCACCTGGATGGGCTTTTGCGAACCGTTGCTCAAGTCATCCTGCACCACGTATTCGGCGCCCACCAGGCGCGACATCTTCTCACGCAGCTCGACCGCGATTTCCTTGGCCGAACGCTTGCGGGTGTTGCGCTTGCCGATGTCGACATACACGCGGCCGCCACCAGCATTGATGGAACTGTTGGTATCCTTGGTTTCAGGCAAGGTGCGCGCCAGCACGGCCGCCGCTTCCAGTTTCAAACGCGAATACTCGATGCTGCTCGACGATGGCGTGCGTACATTGATCATCAGGTTGCCCGAGTCGGATGCAGGCAAGAAACTCGTGCCGCCATGCGTGGCGTGCAGGGCAATGGCCCCCACCAGGCTGCCGAAGGCGATGACGGCCATCCAGCGGCGGTGATGCAGGGCCCAGGCGATCACGCGGCCATAGCGGTCGGCCTGGTGGTCGAACCAGTGGTTGAATTTCTCCAGCACGCGGCCGATGCCCTTTTTCGGCGCCGAGTGTTCCTCGACCGGGTCGCCCCAGTAGGCCGACAGCATGGGGTCGAGCGTAAACGAGATGCCCAGGCTGACCAGCACCGAGCACGTCACCGTCAAGGCAAACGGGCGGAACCATTCGCCAGAGATACCGGGCATGAAGGCCACGGGAATGAAGACGGCGATGATGGAGAACGTCGTGGCGGCCACGGCCATGCCGATCTCGGCCGTGCCTTCCAGCGCGGCCGTGCGACGGTCCTTGCCCATTTGCATGTGGCGCACGATGTTTTCACGCACCACGATGGCGTCATCGATCAGCACGCCGATGGCCAGCGACAGGCCCAGCAAGGTCATGAAGTTCAGGGTAAAGCCGCACAGCCACACGGCAATGAAGGCGGCAATCACGGACGTAGGCAGGCTCAGCGCCGTGATCAGGGTCGAACGCCACGAGTTCAGGAAGGCGTAGACGACGAAAATTGTCAGCACGGCGCCCAGGACCAGCGATTCGATCACATTGTTCAGGCTATGCTGGGCGTTTTCGCCACCGTCGCGCGTCACTTGCAAGATCGTGCCTTTCGGCAAGGTCTTGTTGATTTCCGCCACCATGTCGCGAATCTTGTTGGCCACGCTGACGGTGGAGGCGTCGCGCACGCGGGTAATCGACATGCCCACGTTGGGCTTGCCGCTGCGCATGCTCAGGCTGTTGACTTCAGCAAAGCCATCCACGATGGTGGCCACTTGCGCCAGGCGCACGATTTCCTCGCCGCGGCGCTTGATCACCACTTTTTCGAAGTCGCTTGGCGACTCGATGCGGCCCACCAGGCGGATGCTTTTCTCGTCCAGGATGCCGCGCACCTTGCCCACGGGCGCATTCGTGTTCTGGTTGCGCAAGGCAGTGACGACGTCGCTGACGGAAACGTTATATTCACGCAATTTTTCCGCGCGCAGCAGCACGGACAGCTCGCGCTTCAGCGAACCGCCCACGTTGACCAGCGCCACGCCATCGACGGTGCGGAAGCGGTCCGACAGCACGTCCTCGGCCAGGCGCGAAATTTCCGCGTGGCTTTGCGTATTCGACGACAGTGCCAGCTGCATGATCGGCTCGGCGGCCGGGTCGATGCGCTGCAAGATAGGCTCCCGCATTTCCGTCGGCAACTTGTAGCGCACGGCGGCAATCGAATTACGGATATTGTCGGACGCCTCGATCAAATTGGTATTGAAGGAAAACTTCAGGAAGATGGTGGCCGAACCTTCATTCGAATCGCTGTTGACCTCGGTCACGCCGGAAATGCTTTGCAAGGATTTTTCCAGGCGGTTCACCACTTCGCGCTCGACCGTATCAGGTGATGCGCCAGGGTAAGGAATGCTGACGACGATGAAGGGCACTTCGACGTCCGGGTTCTGGTTGACGCGCAATTTCTTGAGCGCCAGCAAGCCGACACACATCATGGCCAGAATCAGGACGATGGTGGCGGTAGGCCGCTTGATACTGAAATCGGAAAGGAACATGGCTTAGTTTCCTTTACCGGCAACGGCGGTGCTGCTGCTGGCCACGGCGGCGGCTGGCACGGCCTTGGCTGCCGTCAATTCCACCTTCTGCCCATCCTTGAAGGTGGAACCCGGCGTGCGCAGCACGGTGTCGCCGCTGGCCAGGCCGCTTTGCACTTCCCACTGCCCCGTGCGCACGTCGCGCGCGCCGATACGCAAATTGGTTTTATGCAAGGCCTTGTCCTTGACCTTCCACGTGTAGGTCACGTCGCCCGCCTTGACCAAAGCCGAGTCGGGTATCATCAGCGCGCTGACGGTTTCCGTCTCGATGCGCCCTTCCGCATACAGGCCGGCCACTCTCGGCTGTTCCTTGTCATTGAAATCGACCAGCACGGCCACCTGGCGCGTGACGGCATTGGCGGCAGGATCGACGCGGCGCACCTTGCCCGCGAAATCCTGGCCTGGATAACCATTGATGCGGAACAGCACGGGCTGGCCCACCTTGACGACGCCGATCTTGTCGGCCGACACCAGGCCCTCCAAACGCATGCTGGTCGGATCGATGACCTTGATCAATTCCTTGCCGATTTGCGCCGTATCGCCATTCGACACCTTGCGCTCGCTCACGATGCCGTCGAACGGCGCACGCACGAGGGTGCGCTGCAGCTGCTGGCGGGCTTGCGCGGCGCGGCTTTTCGCGGCGGACAGATCGCTTTGCGCATTATTGCGGCGAATTTCCGCGTCTTCCAGCGCCTGCGTCGACGTCATGCCCGAGGCGCGCAGGGTTTTCATGCGCTGGAACATGCGTTCGGACTGTTCCAGCACCTGGCCCGAGGCACGGCTGGCTTCCTCGGCCGAATTGAGGCTGTCGCGAATGGACGTTTCATCCAGGCGCACCAGCACGTCGCCCCGCTTGACGACTTCGCCGTTTTCCTTCATGACCTGGATCACCACGGCCGACACTTCGGCGCGCAAGTCCGCGTTGCGCTCGGGCTGCACGGAACCGGTGATGACGGGACCCGACGCCAGCGCATTGCTCTGGATGGTCAGCAGGTCTTCCGGGGAAACGAGCAAATTGACGGCGGCGCCCGCCTGTTCCTTGGCATTCTTGCCGCCCTTGCCGGGATCTTTGGACTCTTTGCCGCAGGCGGTCAGGGCAGAAGCGATTGCCAGAACAAACAGGGTTTTGCGCAACATGGGTAATTCTCCGGATAGATAGCACCGCGACGGTCCCGCAGCCCGGATAGGGCTGCAGGCGTTAGCAGGCATTTATTTTTATTAAAACCACAAGCGCCAAAGTATCCATGAGCGTGTCCGGGCATGTCAATCGGCGGTTTCCTGTAATGCTTTAATCAATGGATGAAACGTAGTTTTTACGCCCTGAAACGCAAAACCCCGCCTTGAAGCGGGGTTTTGCGTTTCTGGAGAAGCGAGCTTAGCGGCTAAAAACGGTGTTGATCAGGAAACCGATCGCCACGCCCGTGCACAGGCCGCCGGCGATTTCCACCAGGGTATGGCCCATGCGCTCGCGCAAGGTCTTGTGCGCGGCGCTGGCCGCTTCCCCGGCCAGGCGGTTGATGGCCGCCGCCTGCTTGCCCACATGCTGGCGCAGGCTGTTGGCGTCGATGATGACGATGAAGGCCAGGGTCACGGCCACGCCGAAGGCGGGGTGGCCGATGCCTTCGCGCAAGGCGATCAGGGTTGCCATGCTGGACACAACAGCGCTGTGGTTGCTGGGAAAGCCGCCATTGCCGACCAGGCCGAACGCCCATTGCCGCGTGCGGACACTGTTGATCAGGAATTTGATCGGTCCGACCAGGATCCAGGCGATCAGGGGCGTGACGAGGTAAGCGATATCCACGGGTATTCCTTCTTTTATATGTATAGAGTGTGTCTGGAGAGACGGGCGCGCCGCAATTATCGCAGATCATCCACGCCAGCAGAACTGTCTGGCGTCAGACTATAAAACGCGGCCCCGGGCGGCAACTAATATAAAATCATGGCATATACAACAATTGACGTATATCAACACTGAGCGCGGCGCGCACAGCGGCGCGGATAATCAAACGTCTTTCATACTTGCAACGGGGTCCTCATGCGGCATTTCAGAATTTCCTTTTTAGTCACTTTTATCCTGATGGCGGTATCGGGCTGGTGGGGTTACAGCCATGGCGGCATGCCCGGCCTGATCAATGCCCTGTGGATCACGGGCGTGCTGGGCGTCATGGAAGTGTCGCTGTCGTTCGACAATGCCGTGGTGAATGCCTCGGTCTTGCGCCACTGGAATGAATTCTGGCAAAAACTGTTTTTGACGGTCGGTATCCTCGTGGCCGTTTTCGGCATGCGGCTGCTGTTCCCGCTGGTCATCGTATCCGTCGCCACGGGCCTGGGCCTGGTCGACGTCTGGACCATGGCCACCACCACGCCGGATGTATATGCCAAGCACCTGACGGACAACCATGCGCAAGTGGCGGCCTTCGGCGGCGCCTTCCTGCTGCTGGTGTTCCTGAACTTCCTGTTCGACGATGAAAAAGAATTGCACTGGCTGGGCTGGGCCGAGGAAAAAGTCAATGCGCTGGGCACCGAAAGCCTGGCCGTGCTGATCACCATGGGCGCCGTGGCCGCCTGCGTGGCGATGGGCCCTGCGGAAGAAAAATACAGCGTGCTCGCTTCGGGCGTCGTCGGCATCGCCGTCTACATCGGTGTGAACTGGATCAGCGGCTTGCTGGAAGAAGGCGAACCGGACTTGCAGGATGACGCGGAAGAAGGCGCCGCGCCAGCCAAAAGCGGCAATGGCGACCTGGTCAAGTCGGTGGCGCGCGGCAGTATCGGCGGTTTTCTGTACCTGGAAGTGCTGGATGCCTCGTTCAGCTTTGACGGCGTGATCGGCGCCTTTGCCATCACCAACGACGTCGTCATCATCATGCTGGGCCTGGCCATCGGCGCCATGTTCGTGCGCTCGATGACGGTCTTCCTGGTGCACAAGGGCACGCTGGACGAATTCGTCTACCTCGAGCACGGCGCCCATTACGCGATCGGCATCCTGGCCTTGATCATGCTGACGTCCGTCAAGTACCATATTCCAGAGTGGTTCACGGGCCTGTCGGGCGTGGCATTCATCCTGGTCTCGCTGTGGTCGTCCCTGCGTTATCGCAAACGGCACGCGGCACAAGCTTGAAATCGGGGGTTGCGCCCCCAATTGAAAGAGTAATGGCACGAGCGCCTGGCGCTCATCCCATGAAGGCATGTTTAAGCTAAATCACTAAAAGGAGCACCACATGGCAATCAGTTTGCAAAAAGGCGGCAACGTCAACCTGAGCAAGGAAGCACCGAACCTGAAGAAGATCATCGTCGGCCTCGGCTGGGATCCTCGTTCCACGGATGGCGCCACCTTCGACCTTGACGGTAGTGCTTTCCTCCTGAAAAGCGACGGCAAAGTCCGTGGCGACTCTGACTTTATCTTCTACAACAACCTGAAGTCGACCGACGGTTCCGTCGTCCACACGGGCGACAACACCACGGGCGAAGGCGAAGGCGACGATGAGCGCATCGAAATCGACCTGTCGCGCGTACCAGCCGACATTGACCGCGTCAGCATCACCGTCACCATTCACGATGCCGACGCGCGCCGCCAGAACTTCGGCATGGTCTCGAAAGCCTTCATCCGCTGCCTGAACGCGGAAGGCGAAAAAGAAATCGCCCGCTACGACCTGTCCGAAGACAGCTCGACGGAAACGGCGATGATCTTTGGCGAAATCTACCGCTACAACGGCGAATGGAAGTTCAAGGCCATCGGCCAGGGCTTCAACGGCGGCCTGGGCCCTCTGGCCCGTTCGTTCGGTGTGAATGCCTAAACGTTTTATGCGCTAAACACAGCCGCCTGGACGTACTCAGGCGGCTTTTTTTTGGAGATTTATCATGCCAGTATTTAGTGTCACGGGAGACGTAGATCCCTTCCTCCACGTCAGCATGAAGCAGGGCGAAACCATCTATTGCGAATCGGATGCGATGGTGATGATGGAGACGGCGCTGGACTTGAAAGGCAAGATGACGGGCGGCTTGGGCAGCGCCATCATGCGCCGCTTCGCGAATGGCGAATCGTTCTTCCAGCAGCACATCGAAGCGGTGCGTGGCAGCGGCGACTGCCTGCTCTCGCCCACCCTGCCGGGCGCCATCGAAGTGGTCGACGTGGGCGCGCGCCAGTACCTGCTCAACGACGGCGCCTTTGTCGCCGCCACCTCGGGCACGGAAATGAAGGTGCGCACGCAAAGCATCGGCAACGCGCTGTTCGCCCAGTCTGGCGGCTTCTTCGTCATGGAGACGGCCGGCACGGGGCAAGTGGTGGTGTCGGGCTTCGGCTCCATGTTCCAGCTCGACGTCGAGCCAGGCAAGGATGTCGTGATCGACAATTCCCACGTGGTGTGCTGGGACAATAGCCTGAAATACGAGATTTCCGTGACCACGGGCGGCGGTGCCAGCGGCGGCGGCATCGGCGGCTTCCTCGGCAATATCGTCAACAGCGTGACCAGCGGCGAAGGCATCGTGCTGCGCTTTTCCGGCTCGGGCAAGGTCTTCATCTGCTCGCGCAACCGCGACGCCTTTTTAAAATGGACGGCCAGCGGCAAAGCCGGCTGATTCCCCCTCTATAAGGCCAGGTTAAGTTTTTCTGGCTACACTGCCCGCGCGCGCACCTGCGCGCGGCTTCCCCTTTCTTTACCCGGTCCCCCGTACATGCAAAGAGTTTGGTTCAACAAAACATTTTCCTCGGTCGGCACGGCCATGCGTTTGATCCGCGAGGCCGACATGGCCGCCACAAGCGGCGCGCCCCGCTATCACATCGTGTGCAGCAATACGAACGCGCACGCGGCCGCCTTCCTGTCGGCCCACGAATATGCGGTCGAACCGTCAGGACTGACGGGGCACAATTATGTCGAGTGGTGCCTGGAGTTTTGCCGCGAGCGGGGTATCACGATTTTCTGGCCCGGCAAGGAAGCGGGCCTGATCGGCAGCGCCAGCGCGCGCTTCGCCGCCCTCGGCACGCGCGTGCTCAGCGTGGCCACCGAAGAGGTACTGGACCTGATGCACGACAAGGCACGCTTCTGCGACGGCCTCGATCTGCCCATGGCGCGCCCGGCCGACTACCGCGCCGTGACCACCATCGCGCAATACGACGCCGCCTACGCCGAACTGCGCCCCCTGCACCGCAAGCTGTGCATCAAGCCGTCCGAATCCGTGTATGCCCTGGGCTTTGCCATACTCGATGAAGAGCGCAGCAGCGCCCAGCTGCTGCTGGCCGGCGCCGCCTACCAGATCAATGCGCAGGAGCTGCGCAACGGCCTGGCGCAGATGGAAACGTTCAAGACCCTGCTGCTGATGGAATACCTCGATGGCCACGAATACAGCGCCGACTGCGTCGCCGACCAGGGCAAGCTGATTTGCGCCGTGCCGCGCAAGAAGCTGCATGGGGGCGGCAGCGGCCAGCTGATCGAACTGCGCGACGACTTGCTGGCAGCCTGCGACAAACTGGCGCGCGACTACCGCCTCAATGGCGTGTTCAACATCCAGTTCCGCGAAGGCGCGAATGGCCTGGCCTTGTTGGAGATCAACCCGCGCATGTCGGGCGGCATCGGCATGGCGTGCGCGGCGGGTCCCAACCTGCCCTACCTGGCGCTGGCCGGCTTCGACCAGGGCTTTGACAAGCTCAGCGTGCCCGCCATCCACGAAGGCATGCGCGTGGGCGAAGCCGCCTACGCCGTGGAGCTGCCATGAACAGCGTCAAGAAGCAGATGCCCACGGGCGAGCTGACCCTGAAGGTGGACGAGGCGCGCTTTCCGCTGGACTGGCTGATCGGCTTTGCCGCGCGCGCCAACGCCAAGCGCGGCTTCCTGTTCCTTTCAAAAGTGCTGGGCAAGCACTGGCCCGTCACGCCGCGCGCCATGCAAGCCATCCACGACGACCTGGCCGCACAAATCCCCCCCAGCCTGCCCGGCCCCGTGGTCTTCATCGCCATGGCGGAAACGGCCGTCGGCCTGGGCCAGGGCGTGTTCGAAGCCTGGCTGCGCGCCAATCCCGGCTCTTCCTGCAAAGCGCTGTTTTTGCACAGCTCGCGCTACCGCGTGGGCACGGTGCCCTTCTTCGAATTCGAGGAATCGCACAGCCACGCGCCACGCCAGTTCCTGCACTTGTCGGACGCGGCCAGCGCGCTGTTTTCCACCGCGCGCAGCCTGGTGCTGATCGACGATGAAGCGTCGACCGGCAACACCTTCGCCAACCTGGTGCAAGTGTGCCGCGCGCGCTATCCGCAGCTGGAAAAACTGCACCTGGGCGTGATCACCAATTTCATGGGCCAGGCCGCCAACGCGGGCTTGAGTGAGCGTTTCGGCCTGCCAACCACCGTCGGCGCGGCGCTGTCCGGCCACTACGCCTTCCAGGCCGGCGATACGCCAGCGCCGATAGCGGCCAGCGCGCAGCGCTTCGAAGCGAATGCGGAACGCGGCGCCAGCCCCGCCTTCGGGCGCATCGGCGTGGGACGCGCCCTCACGCCGCCGCAAGGTCTTGCCGTGCAACTGGCGCAGGAAATCGGCGCCGGCGACTCCGTGCTGGTGTTGGGCACGGGCGAATTCATGCACCCGTCGTTCCTGCTCGCGCGCGAGCTGGAAAGCCTGGGCAAGAACGTGGTGGTGCAATCGACCACGCGCTCGCCCATCCTGTCGTGGGGCTCCGTCGGCCATATCGTCCACTGCGACGACAATTACGGCGAAGGCATCGCCAATTACCTGTACAACGTGGCGCCTGGCCAGTACCAGCACGTTTTCATCTGCCATGAAACGCCGGCCAGCCCGGCCCTCATGCAACTCGCCGGCCAGTTGAATGGCCGCCTGTTCCACTTTCAGTCAGAGACCAAAATTGAAGAAATTCCTGTTTGTTGATCTGGACGACACACTGTTCCAGACCCCGAAAAAATGCCCAGGCGAGACCGACCTGCAAGCGGCCGCCTATTTGAAAAATGGCGACGCCTGTTCGTTTACGACGGCGCGCCAGCGCGCCTTCTTTGAATTCGCCCAAAGCGGCATGACCCTGATCCCCGCCACGGCGAGAAATGGCGACGCGTTCCGCCGCGTCGACCTGCCGTTTACCAGCTACAGCGTGCTCGATTACGGCGGCATCGTGCTGCAGCCGGGCGGCGCGCTCGACGCGGGCTGGCTGGCCCTGATGCAAAGCGACATGCAGACGGCGCTGCCCGGCCTGCAGGACGCCATGCGCATCATCGACGACTTCCAGATCAAGACGGGCATGCCCTCGCGCGCGCGCCTGATCGAGGATTACAACACGCCGTTCTACATCGTCGTCAAGGACCATGAAGCGCGCGGCGAACGCCTGGCCGACATCGAAGAGCAAGTGCTGCAGCAATGGATCGCCACCGAAGGTTCGGACTACTTCATCCACCGCAACGGCAACAACCTCGCCGTGCTGCCAAAGACCCTGAACAAGGCGCGCGCCGTGGCTTACCTGCGCGCGGAGCTGGAAGCCGAACATGGCCCCATTCTCAGCTTCGGCATGGGCGACAGCCGTTCGGACGCGCGCTTCATGGCCGCCTGCGACTACGCCATCATCCCCAACGGCACCCAGCTGGCGGCACTCACGGTGGCGGCGCTATGACCGACAGCACGCAGCATTTCAGCGGCAGCTACCGCCAGGAAGATGTGGAGTTCCTGCTCACGCCGATGGCGCTCGAACCCATCCTCGACCTGGCCGAAAAAGAGCGCTTGATCCAGTCCGGCCAGCGCCACTACAGCGAGATGCTGTCGCCAGAGTCTTTGCCCTCGCCCGCCTACCTGGCGCTGTTCCAGAGCGCATTTGCGGCCAACCGCCTGCAGATGGCGCGCGACTGTCTGCGCCTGGCAGCGCTGATCGCGGCGCGCCGCACTGGCGCCATTACGCTGGTGTCGCTGGCGCGCGCGGGCACGCCCGTGGGCGTCATCCTGGGACACTTGCTGCGCCAGGTATTCCAGCGCGAATGCAGCCACTATTCCGTCTCCATCATCCGCGACCGCGGCATCGACGCGAATGCGCTCAAGCACATCCTGGCACAGGGCCATGCGGCCGACTCCATCGTCTTCGTCGATGGCTGGACGGGCAAGGGCGTGATTTCACGCGAATTGCACCAGACCGTCAATGATTTCAATGCCGCCAATGGCACGGCGATCGACGGCGGCCTGTTCGTGCTGGCCGACCTGGCCGGCACGGCCGCCTGCGCCGCGTCGTCGGGCGACTACCTGATCCCGTCGAGCATTTTGAACGCCACCGTCTCGGGCCTGGTCAGCCGCTCCGTGCTCAATGAAGCCATCGGCCCCGACGACTTCCACGGCTGCGTGTACTACGCGCAGTTCGAGCAGCACGACCAGTCGCGCGATTTCGCCGACGGCCTGGTGGCCGACGCCATGGCCATTGCCGCCAGCAGCGGCATCCCGCTGGCCGAAGCGAGCGATGCGCCAGCCATGGCGGCGCGCTCGCAAGCCTACATGGCCGCTGCGCAGCAGGAATACGGCATCAGCGACATCAACCTGATCAAGCCAGGCATCGGCGAAGCGACGCGCGTGCTGCTGCGCCGCGTGCCCGAGCGCCTGATCGTGCGCGACACGAATGCGCCGGACGTGGCACATTTGCTGCTTCTGGCGCAGGAAAAAGCCATACCCGTCATAGTAGAACCGGCGCTGCCGTACCAGGCGGTCGCCCTTATCAGGAGCGCAGTCGATGGATAACAACTCCCTACACCCACAAAGTGAACACAAGGCGGCGCTGGGCGCCTCCATGTATGTGCCAACCACGCACAAGGACTTGCTGGCGATCGCCAATGGCGACAAATTCAGCCATTTGCGCTCGGTCATTCTTTGCACCGAAGACGCCATCGCCGAACGCGACCTTAGCTACGCGCTGTTCAATTTGTCGCTGGCGCTGCAAAACATGTGCGACGAATCGGATACCCTGCGCTTCGTGCGCGTGCGTAATCTCGAGGTACTGGCGCGCGTGCTGGGCATGCCCGGCGCCGAGAAATTGAGCGGCTTCGTGCTGCCGAAATCCACGCGCCACAACTTCGCCGCGTATTTCGAGCTGGTGCGCCACACGCACCATCTGCTGATGCCGACCCTGGAAACGGCGGAAGTATTCGACGACGACGAGATGAAGCAGTTCCGCATCATCCTGTCGGCGCCGGAAGTGCGGCGCCGCATCCTGGCCCTGCGCATCGGCGGCAACGATTTATTAGCCCTGCTGGGCCTGCGCCGCCCCACCAGCGGCACCATTTACCAGACCCCGCTGGGCCAGGTCATCGGCCGCCTGGTCACCATTTTCAAGCCGCACGGCTTCCAGCTGACGGCGCCCGTCTTCGAGCACCTGTCGCAGGGCAGCTGGCTCGACGCCGAAGTGGCGCAAGACATGGCGCACGGCATGATCGCCAAGACGGCCATCCACCCGGACCAAGTGCCGCAGATCGAGCGCCATTACCAGGTGGCGCAGTCGGACATCGAACTGGCATTGCGCATCATCGACCCGGATAGCCCGGCCGTGTTCCGCATGCAGGAATCGATGTGCGAAGTGGCCACACACAGCAGCTGGGCGCAGCGCATCATCGAACAGGCGCGCCTGTTCGGCATCCGCCATGCTGCCGACGCGGCACCGGCGCACGTTCCGACTACCTCATTGACTCAACTCTCAAGCGACGAAGGGATTGCACGACCATGACCAATTTCACACGCGGACAAAAAGGCAAACTGGCTGACCTGGGTTTGAATGGCCCGTTTGCCGTCACGCTCGATATCGTTTCGGGCTCGATGGAAGTGGACGTCAGCTGCTTCGGCGTCGATGCGGCCGGCAAGCTGTCGGACGACCGCTACATGGTGTTCTTCAACCAGAAAAGCGCGCCGGACAACGCCATCACGGTGGACTTGAACGGCCCCCGTTCCACCTTCCAGGTGGATCTGGCCCGTCTGCCCGCCTCGATCGACAAGCTGGTCTTCACGGCGGCGACGGAACAGGGCAGCATGCGCGCGCTGGGCAATTCCAGCATGGCGTTGGGCCAGGCGGCCACCTTCGCGTTCACGGGCAATGACTTCCAGGACGAGAAAGCCGTCATCATCGGCGAACTGTATCGCCGCGACGGCAGCTGGCGCTTCGGCGCCGTGGGCCAGGGCTTTGCGGGCGGCCTGGCGGCGCTGCTGAAGCACTTTGGCGGCAGCGAGGCGGCTTCGTCTTCCCCTGCGCCGGCTCCCGCGGCACCGCCAGCGGCGAATAAAATCTCGCTGTCGAAAATCCGCCTGGAAAAACGCGGCGACAAGATTTCGCTCGACAAGCGCGACAGCGGCGGCTATGGCCGCATCAAGGTCAACCTGAACTGGAACCAGAACGCCGCGCAAGGCCAGGCGCCCGCCTCGAAGCTGGACACGGGCTTCCTCGGCAAGCTGTTCAACAAGCCGGCCAGCCGTTCGGGCGGCATCGACCTCGATATCGGCTGCCTGTTCGAAATGAGCAATGGCAGCAAGAGCGCCGTGCAAGCCTTGGGCAACAGCTGGGGCGCCTATGACAGGCCGCCGTACATCCACCTGGAAGGCGACGACCGCACGGGCAGCATCAGCAGCGGTGAAAACATCTTCATCAACGGCACCCATTTCGACCAGATCAAGCGCGTGCTCGTCTACGCCTTCATCTACGAAGGCGTGCCAAATTGGGCCGCCACGGATGGCGTCGTGACGATCGAAATTCCCGGTCAGCCGACCGTGGAAGTACGCCTCGACAGCGACAGCCAGCACGCCATGTGCGCCATCGCCATGCTGGAAAACCACGGCGGCAACCTGCAGGTGACAAAATTGGTGGAATACTTCGGCGGCCAAGGTAAAATCACGGCGCACCAGGCCATGGACGAGCGCTACAACTTTGGCCTCAACTGGAAAGCCGGACGGAAAGACTAACTCTTTCTCCAACTAAACAATTCACCCCCAACCATGACCCCTACGACCAAAAAAGTCACCTTCGCCTTCGTCATCTTCCTCGTGGCCGGCTTCCTGCTGCTGGCCGCCTACACCTGGATGGCCCTCAGCTTCTCGTACTCGGAAGGCGAACGGGCGGGCTACCTGCAAAAGTTCTCCAAGCGGGGCTGGATCTGCAAGACATGGGAGGGTGAATTGCTGCTGACGGCGCTGCCGGGCACCATCCCGGAAAAATTCCAGTTCAGCGTGCGCGACGAGGAAGTGGCGAAGCAACTGTCGGCCGCTGCCGGCAAGCGCATCCTCGTCACCTACAGCCAGCACAAGGGCGTGCCGACGCAATGCTTCGGCGAGACGGAATATTTTGCCGACAAAGTCGTATTGAGCCAGTAATAGAGACAGTAATACGACCGCAAGTCCAGCAGCATCGCGCCGGCCAGCCCTTCCAGGCCGGCGCCTCCCCTCCCGCCGCATCATTGGCGCGCCGCACACATTCTCACTTTCTTATACACTAGGACAATTAGTTCTGACTGAGACATTTTACTAATGTAGTAAATGTGCGTGATGATTGCGCCATCGCATGATGCCCAGCCAGCCAACCTTCAGCCTGCATCATCACCGGAAATTTCATGCGCATACGCCCCGCCGCCTTGGCCTTGCTGGCCGCCTCGCTCCCCCTGTCCGCCCCGGCACAGGATATCTCCGGCATGGCCGGCGCCCTGAAAGTCAGTTCGACCAATGAGCGCACCTTTGTGGCCGCCGTCAGTTACACGCAGCCGGTGGGAAACTACAACGCCGTCAGCCTGTCGTATATCAACGAAGGCCACCCGGAAGACCATCACCGCGACGGCATGGCGGGCCAGTTCTGGCTGCGCACAAAAAAAGTGGAGCAGGGCCTGATGCTGGGCGCCGGCGTGGGCCGCTACTTCTTCTTCGACACGGCCAGGACCGACGACGGCCTGCACAACTTCGACAACGACCACGGCTGGGGTTCCATCGTCAGCCTGCAGGCGCGCTGGCAATTCGACAATCGCTGGTATGCGCAAGCGCAAATCAACCGCATCCGCCCCAGCGGCAAGGACAACACCACGCACCTGCTGATCGGCGCCGGCTACCGCTATGATGGCGTGCCGGGCGCCAAGCTGCACTTGCAGAACTGGGCCCACGACGACACATTGACACTCTCGACGGGCCACACCATCGTCAACAGCTTGCGCTCGGAAAGCGCGCGCCCGTTCACGCTGGAATACCGGCGCGCGGCGGGAAAATACGTGGACTGGACGGTCACCGCCCTCGATGAAGGCAATGCCGACCTGGCGCACCGGCGCGGCGTGGCCGCCCAGCTGTGGCTGATCCGTTCACTCAATGAAAAGGTGGAATTCGGCATGGGTGGCGGTCCCTACCTGGCGTGGGACGGGCGAGATACCCAGGGCCACAGCACGCGCCTGACAGGCTTGCTGTCGGCCACGGCCCGCTACCACGTCGACCGCCGCTGGGTGGCGCAAGTGGCGTGGAACCGGGTCATCACCGATTATCACCGCGATGCGGATGTGATTTTGGTAGGGGTAGGACGGAAGTTCTGATGGCGAAACCAGTCCCGGTGGGACTGGTTTCGTATCCTGCCTAGCGCGAACGCCAGACGGCGCCAGCTTCGTTAGGCTGCGTCAAGCGCTCGATCACTTCGCGCGTCAAACTGGCCGAGCTGACTTGCTCGGCTTTTGCGCGGGCGGCGCTCAATGAGTTGGAAAAGACCGTTTGCGGTTGCTCCAGGCTGGCGCGCAGGGCGGCCAGTTCACGCTCTTGCTGCTGCGCGCGGGCCGTGTCCAGTTCCAGCAACTGCTGCCTGGCGGCGGCCATCGCGCGCGTAGTCTCTGCGGCCTTGCGCTGCAGGGCCGCATGGGCCTGGGCGCTGGCCAGCAAGGCTTGCTGCGCGTCGAGTTTCTCGCTGGCCGCCTGCTGCGCGGCCCGTTCCAGCTGCTCGCGCTGACGCATGGCGTCGAGCGTTTGCTGTTCCATGGCGGCGCGCGTTTCAGCGGCCGCCGTCGCCTGCTTTTCCGCTTCCAGGCGGCCGGCGATGGCTTGCGAGGCGCGCTCTTCGGCACCGCTGGTCTGGCGTTGCTGCATCAGTTTTTGCGCGATCAAGGCCAGCGACTCGCGTTCGGCCGCGACGAAATCGCGCTCGGACGCCAGCAGCGCGTCGGCCGCTTGCGCCTTGTCTTCTTCCACGCGGGCGCGCTCGCTATGCACTTGTCCCAGTTCCACGGCCAGGCGCGCCTGCGCCTGCACCGCTTGCGCGGCAGCGGCTTTCTGCTCGCCTTCGACCAGCGCCTGGTCCATCAGGATGCGAATGGCGTCGGCTTCCTTTTGCACCGCTTCCCGCAAGACCTGTTCGGCAGCGTGCTGGCCGCGCAGCAGTTCGGCTTGCGCGTCTTCTGCGGCGATGCGTTCCTGCGCTGCGTTGAACGCCAGCGCTTCCGCTTCGAGTTTTTCTTTCAGGGCGGCCAGGGCTGCTTGTTCGGCGGCCAGGCGCTCCTGCTCGGCTTGCAGCAGTTGCTCTGCCTGCCGGGCTTTTTCCTGCGCCAGTTGCGACGCCTGCGCCTGTGCAGCCAATGTCGCCTTGACGGCATCGACCTCGGCCTGCTCGGCGTCATTCTGGCTGGCGGCCAGTTCCGACGCCTGGCGCGCCAGTTCGGCGCGTTCGTGCGCCAGGCTGGCGGCGCGCTGCTGCTCTTCCAGTTCGCGCGCCGCTGCCACGGCGGCTGCCTGCTCGGCCGCTTCGCGCACCTTGGTCTGTTCCAGTGCGGCCGTTTCCGCTTCCAGCTTGGCATGGCCGGCGATTTCCGCATCCTGTTCGGCCGCTACGCGGGCCAGCGCCACGGCGCGCAGCTGGCGGTCCACCTCGATCCGCGCCTCGGTCGCGGCCAGGATGCGCACGTCGGCATCGCGGCGCGCCTGCGCGCTGGCCACGGCGACCATTTCCAGGCGCTCGCGGTGGATGGCCGCGTCGCGCAATTCCTTTTCCGTCTGCAGGCGCAAACGCAGGGACTGTGCCGCATGGCGTTCCGATTCCGCCTGCGCCAGGGCGATGGCTTCGCGTTCCTGCTCCAGGTGCGCCAGCGCGCGCGCTTCTTCCAGGGCACGCACTTCGGCGGCAGCGCGGTTGAAGGCCGATTCCAGCGCGATCTGGTCGGCGCGCTCGCGCTGCACCGTCAAGTCCAGCGCCTCGCTTTCCGCTTCGGCCAGCATCTGCGCCGTCTGGCGCGCACCGTGCGCATGGCGCTCGCGTTCACGCGCCAGCACGGCGACTCTGGCGTCGGCCGAGGCGATGCCCACCATTTCTTCCTTGGCCGCCTGCACGGCGGCGACGCGCTCGACGGCTTGCAGGCGTGCCTGCTCCGTCTGCACCTGCAATTCTTCGGCGGCGCGGGCTGCCTGTTCGGCCAGTTCCGACTGCACGGCCACTTGCTCGCAGGCGCGCAAGCGGCTTTCCTGTTCGGCGCGCGAACGCTGTTCGGCGGCCAGGCGGATGGCATTGTCGGACTCCACGCGGGCGCGCAGTTCGGCCGTCTCCTGCTTGACCGCTTCCAGACGGGCCACGCTGGCCTGCGCGGCGGCGCGCATGGTATCGAGACGTTCGCGGTTGGCGGCAATCGCTTCTTCGGCTGCCTGCGCATTTTGCTGTGCGGCGGCGGCTGCTGCCGCGTCGATGGCGGCGCGGTCCTCGGCCAGCGAGCGCACGCGCGCCTCGGCCAGCGCGCGGCTTTCGGCAGCGCAGGTGGCCTTCGCTTCCGCTTCCACGCGGGCAATCGCCTCGTGGATGGCCTTCAATTCCATTTTCTGGCGTTCGGCGGCAGGCGCCTTGCTGTCGGTGTCAGTTGCCGGCTCGGCTTGCGGTTCGGCGTGCAATTCGGGTGTGATGGCGACGGCCGGTGCTTCCGCCTTGCGCTCCAGGTCCTTGAAATCATGCAGCGAGACCATGCTGTCCTGGTCGAACTCATCGTCGGCGGAATACGCGACGGTGAGGGAGGCGGCCTGGCGCGGATTTTGCTGTGCTTGCATGATTTCTCGCTTATTCGGGTGAATTCTTTTGCTTATGGGAATTTATTAACACCATTATCGAGTAAGCGCAGGCAAATCAGCACGGCAAGAAGAGCCTGTTTTACCGCTCTTTTCATGATTTGCCAGGGATTTAAGCGTCCGAGAAAATGCTCAGGGCAAGGCGCATTGCCGAAGGCAGTACGAATAGTACGCCTAGGCAATGCAACGCCGCCATGGGCTTTTTATCGGACGCTTAAATTGGCCAGAGCGGCGCTTCATCCATAAGCGCCACCTGCTCCCTGAGCTCAAGGATGCGATCCTGCCAATAGCGCTGCGTGTTAAACCACGGGAAGGCGACGGGGAAGGCGGGGTCGTCCCAGCGGCGCGCCAGCCAGGCCGAATAATGGATCAGGCGCAGCGTGCGCAGCGCTTCAACCAGGTACAGCTGGCGCGGGTCAAAATCGCAAAAATCTTCGTAGCCGGCCAAGATGTCGCTCATCTGGCGCACCTGGTCGCCCCGTTCGCCCGACAGCATCATCCACAGGTCCTGGATGGCCGGGCCCATGCGGCTATCGTCGAAATCGACGAAATGGGGGCCGGCATCCGTCCACAGCACGTTGCCGCCATGGCAATCGCCATGCGTGCGCAGCACGGCGACGTCGCCCGCGCGGTCATAGCAGCGCTTGACGCCATCGAGCGCCTGCTGCGCCACGCTGGAATACGCGGCCAGCAGTTCTGGCGGCAGGAAATTGCCCTCCAGCAAGAACTCGCGCGGCTCGACGCCAAACGTCTGGTGATCGAGTGCCGGCCGTTCCTGGTAGGTGGACAACCCACCGACGGCGTGGATGCGGCCGATGAAGCGCCCTATCCATTCCAGGGTGGCCGGGTCATCCAGCTCGGGCGCGCGGCCGCCGTGGCGGGGGAAGACGGCAAAGCGGAAGCCCTGGTACTGGTGCAAGGTGCCGCCATGGATCTCCAGCGCCGGCACTACCTGGATTTCGCGCTCGACCAGCTCGGACACGAACGCGTGTTCTTCCAGGATGGCCGCATCGCTCCAGCGTGCGGGACGGTAAAACTTGGCCACCAGCGGGGCGCTGTCTTCGATGCCCACCTGGTAGACGCGGTTTTCGTAGCTGTTGAGCGCCAGCAGGCGGCCATCGCCGCGCAGCCCAACGCTGTCGAGGGCATCGAGCACGCAATCTGGGCTCAGGGCGGAAAAGGGATGGACGGGCCGGTCGTCCTCGTGCGGCTGGTTTTCATTGTGCATAAGCGACATTGTAAGGCGCACGCGGGCCGCCGGTGCAAACACTTCGGTGATGATGCGCCGCAAGGCGTATACTGGCGCCTTACATTCAATCAAAGAGCAAGCCATGCAACTCGAACAGCCATTATCAGAAAAAGAATTCGACGAACTAGACCAATTCCTGTTGTCGGAGCGCTGCTCCGAAGACGCGATGACCATGGATATGCTGCACGGCTATCTGACGGCCGTCGCCATCGGACCGGAACCGATCATGCCGGCCGAGTGGTTGCCGCGCGTGTGGGGCGAAGATGCCGAAGATGCACCGAAATTCAAGAACAGCAAGGAAGAAGAACGCATCGTCAACCTGATCATGCGCTTCATGAACGAAGTGCTGGTGACGTTTGAAGTGGCGCCGAAGGAATTCGAAGCCCTGTTCGTCGAGCACGACTACGAAGGCCAGACCCTGATCGACGCCGAAGCCTGGTGCTGGGGCTTCTGGGACGGCATGGAACTGCGTCCTGGCTCGTGGAGTGAAATCTGGGATTCCGAAGTGGCCGAGCTGATGCAGCCGATCTACCTGCTGGGCGCCGACGAAATCAAGGAAGAAGAACTGAAACTGGTGGAAGACCCGGTCAAGGCGCACAAGCTGGCGCAGGAACTGGAAGCGAACCTGCCGGCCATCCACCGTTTCTGGGTACCGCGCCGCAAGGCACCGGTGCAAACCATGAAGCGCGAAGAGCCGAAAGTGGGCCGCAACGACGACTGCCCTTGCGGCAGCGGCAAGAAGTTCAAGAAATGCTGCGGCGCCGAGCCGGCAGCCGAGTAATACCGCAGTAGCATCCCTCTGCGCCGGCGTCCTGCCGGCGCAGCGCTGGCGCTGGCCCCCGGGCTATAATCGCCGCATGAAACTCCCTGACCTGAACCTGCTCGTCGCCCTCGACATCCTGCTCGAGGAAGGCAGCGCCGTGGCCGCTGCGCGGCGCATGCATCTGAGCGCGCCGGCCATGAGCCGCACCCTGGCGCGCATCCGCGACGCCATCGGCGACCCCGTCTTCGTGCGCTCCGGGCGCGGCCTGGCGCCTACTCCGCGCGCGCTGGAATTGCGCGAGCAGGTGCGCGGCGTGGTGGAGCAGGCGCACGCCATCTTCACCTCCGGCCGTGAAATCGACCTGCGCACCCTGGAACGCACTTTCAGCCTGTGCGCCAACGACGTGTTTGTCGGCGCGTATGGCGGCAAGCTGCGCGACCTGCTGGCCATCCATGCGCCGCACACGGTGCTGCGCTTCGTGCCCGAAGGCGATGGCGCCACGGAAAACGACGCCCTGCACGCGGGCCGCATCGACCTGTACATCAGCGCGCGGCGCGCCTTTGCGCCCGACATCAAGCTGCAGCAGCTGTTTACCAGTTCCTTTGTCGGCATCGCCCGCAGCGACCACCCGATCTTCGACGGCCCCATCAACCTCGACAGCTTTACAGAATACGAACATATCAGCGTCTCGCGGCGCGGCCTGGCGCGCGGTCCCTTCGATACGGCCCTGGCCGAACGGGGTTACATGCGCCGGGTGTCGCTGATCAGCCCCAACTTCCAGTCCGCCATCTTCGCCGTGGCCGATTCGCGCCTGCTGCTGCCGCTGATGCCCACACCCCTGCTGCCCATCGTCGAGCGCCTGGGCTTGAGACTGCGCACCTTCCAGCTGCCGATTCCCGTCGACAGCGTGGAAGTATTCCAGGCCTGGCACCCGCGTCTGGACCACGACCATGCGCACCGCTGGCTGCGCCGCATGATCAAGGACTTGTGCACGGGGTCAGACCCTTGCGGGTCTGCCCCCGGCATTTGATTTGGGGGAGTTTGATTTGAACTCACCCGCCAGACGCCAAACCCAACGACAAAGACCGGGGTCAGACCCATAGGGTCCGCCCCCCATCATCATTGCGTCTGACGCAACTCAGACTTCATCAATGATCAATTTTCATCATATTTAGCGCTACCTATACTGCGTGGACTGATCCTCATCCACGGAGTTCCCTGTGTCCGCTGCACCCCTTCCCGGCGCCGCCCCTGCGGCCGCGCCACCCGCACCTCCCATTTTCGGCCTGCGCCTGGCCACGGGCCTGGCCGGCGTGCTGCTAGCCGTGCTGGTGTCCGGCCTGAATGAAAACATCACCAAGGTCGCGCTGGCCGACATCCGCGGCGCCATGGGCATCGCGCGCGACGACGCCAGCTGGCTCGTGGCCCTGTACGCGGCCGCCTCGGTGTCGGCCATGGCGTTTGCGCCATGGTGTTCCGTCACCTTCTCGCTGCGCCGGCTGACGGCCAGCGCCATCATCGTCTGCATGGCCGCAGGTCTGCTATGCCCGTTCGCGCCGAACCTCTCCGTGCTGATGTTCCTGCGCGTGGTGCAGGGCGCGGCCGGTGGCGCCCTGCCGCCCATGCTGATGACGGTGGCGCTACGCTTCCTGCCGCCGAACATCAAGTTGTATGGCCTGGGCGGCTATGCGCTGAGCGCCACCTTCGGTCCCAGCCTGGGCACGCCGCTGGCCGCCTTCTGGACCGAGTACCTGGGCTGGCAATGGGCCTTCTGGCAAGTCGTCCCGGGCAGCATCGTCGCCCTGCTGATGGTGTCCTGGGGCTTGCCGCAAGACCCGCTGCGCCTGGAGCGCTTGCGCCAGTTCGACTGGCGCGGCCTGCTGCTTGGCCTGCCCGCCATCAGCATGCTGGTCATCGGCATGCTGCAGGGCGAGCGCCTGAACTGGTTCCATTCGCCGCTGATCTGCGTGCTGCTGGGCGGCGGTCTATTGCTGCTGGTGCTGTTCTTCATCAACGAATGGTCGCATCCGCTGCCGTTCTTCAAACTGCAACTGCTGTCGCGGCGCAACCTCAGCCACGCCCTGCTGACCCTGGGCGGCGTGCTGTTCGTGCTGCTGGCCGTGATCCTGATCCCCTCGTCCTACCTGGCGCAGGTGCATGCCTACCGCCCGCTGCAAACGGCGCCCGTGATGCTGATGGTGGCGCTGCCGCAGTTGATCGCCCTGCCGCTGGTGGCCGCCCTGTGCAATCTGCGCGCCGTCGACTGCCGCTGGGTGCTGGCCATCGGCCTGGCCCTGCTGGCCCTGTCCTGCGTGCTCGGTGCGCGCATGTCGCCGGACTGGATCCGCACGCATTTCTACCTGCTGCAAGCGGTGCAGATTTTTGCGCAACCGATGGCCGTGATTCCCTTGCTGCTGCTGGCCACCACGGGCCTGGCGCCGCAGGATGGCCCTTTCGCCTCGGCCTGGTTCAACACTATCAAGGGCATGTCGGCCGTCGTCGCCACCGGCGTGCTCGATGCGCTGATCACGCGCCGTAACCATTTTCATTCGACGGTGCTGAGCGAACGCCTGGGCAACCTGCCGACCGGCGTGGACATGGGAGGATTGGCACAGCGCATGCATGCGCAAGTCGTCACCCTGACCTCGTCCGACCTGTACCTCACGGTGGCCGCCATCGCGCTGACCATGATTGTGATCATTCCCATCCTGCCGACGCGCGTCTATCCGCCGCGCGCCGCCTGACTTTTACTTCACGAAAGAGCTTCACCATGCAAAAACCCATACTGCGCTCGCGCGCTTTCATCCTCGGCCTGGCCCTGCTGGCCTGTGCCCTGGCCTTTTGTGCCTGGCAATTGCTGTTCGCCCGTGGCGACGAACAAAGCACCGACGACGCCTTCGTCAGCGCCGACTACACCGTGCTCTCCCCCAAGGTGGGCGGCATCGTGCGGGAAGTGCTGGTGGAAGACAACCAGACTGTCAAGACAGGTCAGCTGCTGGCGCGCATCGACGACCGCGACTACCAGGCCGCCGCCGCCTCGGCGCGTGCCGACGTCGCCGGCGCCGAAGCACAACTGGTCAATGCCCGCGCCACCTTGCAGCGCCAGCAATCGGTGATCGAGCAGGCCAGCACCCTGGTCGACGCCAACCAGGCGGAAGACAAACTGGCGCAGCAGGAGCTGGCCCGCTCACAGCACCTGGCCGGCCAGGGTGCAGGCAGCGTACAGAACGCGCAGCAGGCGCAATCGCGCTTCGACGTGAGCCGCGCGCGCCTGGCGCAAAACCGCGCCGCCCTGCTCTCCTCCCGCAAGCAGACGGACATTTTGCAGGCGCAGCAAGGCGCGGCCGAAGCGTCCCTGCTGCGCGCCCGCGCCAGCCTGCAGCGGGCCGAACTGGATCTGTCGCATACGCAGCTGCGCGCCCCCATCGACGGCATCGTGGGACGCCGCATCGTGCGCGTCGGCGCCCTGGTGGCTCCCGGCGCCAGCCTGATGGCCGTGGTGCCCTTGAACCGCAGCTTCGTCGTCGCCAACCTGCAGGAAACCCAGCTGACCCACGTGCGCCAGGGCCAGCGCGCCAGCATCGCCGTCGACGCCTATCCGGGCGTGCTCCTGCACGGTACGGTGCACAGCATCGCGCCAGCGACGGGCGTGACGTTTGCCGCCATCGCGCCGGAAAACGCCACCGGCAACTTCACCAAGGTGGTGCAGCGCATCCCCGTCAGGATCGCGCTCGAACCGGGCCAGGATGGCGAACATCGCCTGCGCGTGGGCATGTCGGCCGAAGTGCGCATCGATACGGCCATGCGCCGTCAACAGCTGCAACAGGTGAGCGCGCGATGAAAGCACTGATACTCATCACGGCCCTGGGCCTGGCCGGCTGCGCCAGCGTCGGCAGCGACTTCCAGCGCCCGCACAACGATCTGGGACAGCAATGGCGCCAGGCGCAGGACGCCCGTTTCGCCGCAGGGCAGGATGGCGCCATCGAACAGCGCTGGTGGGACAGCTTTGGCGACGCGACTTTATCCTCCCTGCTGCAGCGCGCCGCCGGCGCCAACCTCGACCTGCTGGCGGCCGCCAGCCGGCTGGAACAGAGCCGCGCCGCGCGCGGCGTGGCCGGCGCCGCGCAAGGCCCGTCGCTGGGTGCGAATGGCAGCTACAGCCGCGCGCGCAACAGCGAACAAGGCTTGAGCGACCCGTCGCGCAACAACGGCCAGTCCGCCTACAGCCTGTGGCAAGGCAATCTCGACGCGGCCTGGGAACTGGACCTGTGGGGCCGCGTGCGGCGCGAAGTGGAAGCGGCTGACGCGCACGTCGACGTGGCCTTGGAAACGCAGCGCGGCGTGCTGCTGGCCGTGCTGGCCGAGACGGCGCGCGACTACATCGAGCTGCGCGGCGCGCAGCAGACGCTGGCCATCACGCAGCAACTGCTCGATATCGCGCGCCATACCCTGGACCTGACCCGCATCCGCTTGCGCGAAGGCGCGGCGACGCAGCTCGACGAGGCCGAGGCGGCGGCCCACGTGGCCACCATCGAAGCGCGCCTGCCGCCGCTGCAGCAGCGCGAAGCGCGCCTGGGCAATGCCCTCGCCCTCTTGCTGGCGCTGCCGCCGCAGTCCCTGCAGGCGGAACTGGCGGCCGGCAAGGACATTCCGGCCGTGGCCATGCAGGTGCAACTGGGCGTGCCGAGCAGCCTGGCCGAACGGCGGCCCGACATCCGCCGCGCCGAAGCGCAGCTGCACGCGGCCACGGCTGCCATCGGCGTGGCGCAAGGCGATTTTTATCCACGCATCACGCTCTCGGGCAGCATCGGCCTGCAAGCGATGCAGCTGTCCGACATCGGTTGGGACGCCAGGCGCTTCGCCTTCGGCCCCGGCTTCAGCGTGCCCCTGTTCGATGGCGGCCGCCTGCGCGGCAAGCTGCAATTACGCGAAGCGCAGCAGCAGGAAGCGGCCATCGCCTACCGCCAGACGGTGCTGGCCGCCTGGCACGAGGTGGAAGACGCGCTCTCGGGCTACCAGGCGAACCAGCGCCGCCAGGCCAGCCTCGATGAAGCCGTCAAGCAGGGACGGCGCGCGCTGGGCAGCGCGGAACTGCAATACCGCCAGGGAGGCACGGACCTGCTCAACGTGCTGCATGTGCAAAACACGCTCTTGAACAACGAAGCGGCGCTGGTTGACAGCCGCGCCACCGCTTCACTGTCGCTGGTCCAGGTCTACAAGGCGCTGGGCGGCGGCTGGCAAGCATTTTCAACCACATCGCAAGGAAACACGCCATGAAACCGAATCCCGCACACTTCTCCATCCACGACGTCAGCGACTTTCCCATCGTGCGCTTTCGCCCTGAAACGGCCGTCACCGGCTATGCCCCGCTGTGGGAAAACGACATGGACGCCCTGCTGCGCCATGGTGTACCGTTCGTCATGCTGTTCGAAGAGGAGCGCAGCAATGAAGCGCACATCGACCGCAAGCGGCGTGGCCTGTGGCTCAAGCATAACAAGGTAGCGCTGGCCGCCATTTGCCGGGGCCTGGTGTCGGTCGAGGCGGACGCGGAGCAGCGCGCACGCCTGCAGGCGATGGCGGCTGGCGCCATGCAAGCCTTCGGCATCGTGCAGGAAGTCGCCGCCACGCGCGAACAGGCCGAGGCCCTGATGGTGTGGCTGCTGGGCAGCGGCCAGATGGCGCGGCCGCGCGCGGCGGACGTCTGGTGAGCGAGGGAGTAAGTGAGTCAGGCGGCCCTGCGTACCGCGCTCCTGGCAGGGATGACGCACACGTCGCCATCGCTGCTGGTCGCCGTCGTCAGGGCGATGCCGTACAGCGCGGCCAGGGCGGGAACGGCGCCGGCATCGCTGGCGATATCGGCGACCAGCTGGCCCGAACGCACCAGCAGCAGCCGGTCAAAACCCAGCAAGGCATGATTGATGTCGTGCAGGATGGCGACGACGGCGTGGCCGCGCGCGGCGGAAAACTGCTGCAGGCTATCGAGCAGATCGAACTGCAGGCCGGGATCGAGCGCCGCCAGCGGTTCGTCGACGAGTATCAAGCCATCGTGTACGTCCCACATCTGCGCGAAGATGCGCGCCAGCTGCACCCTGGCCTGTTCGCCGCCGGACAGGGTGTCCAGGCGGCGGCCCAGCAAATGCGCGGCGTGCGCCAGGGCGGCCGCGTCCTGCACGATACGCTCCAGCGATGGATCAAGCAGGCGCGCCACCCGCCCCAGGCCGATCACCAGCTCGCATTGCAATCCGAAGGCCACGTTCGAGCCTTGCGGCAGGACGGCGCGGCGCAGGGCCAGATCGGCCAGCGGCCACTGCGCCAGCGGCCGGCCCGCGAATATCACCTGGCCCGCCTGCGGCTGCAGTTCGCGCGCCATCAGTTTGAGCAGGGTCGACTTGCCCGCGCCGCTGGGACCGAGGATGGCGATGCGCTCGCCGGGCGCCACCCGCACATTGAAGGGGCCGAAATACTGCTGGCCCAGTTGCGTGGTGGCGAAGGCGAGTTCCAGTATGGGTGTCATGTTCACCTCTAGGCGCTGGCGTGGCGGAAACGCCGCAACAGCATCAGGAAAAATGGCCCGCCCAGCAAGGCCGTGAAAATGCCGACGGGGACTTCTGCGGGAATGGCGACCGTGCGCGCCAGGGTGTCGGCCAACAGCAGCAGCAAGGCGCCCATCAGCATCGCCAGCGGCAGCACGCGGCGCTGGTCGGCCCCCAGCCAGGTGCGCACCAGGTGCGGCGCGATCAGGCCAATAAAACCGATGCCGCCGCACCAGGCCACGGCAAAACCCGTCAACACGGCCACCAGCACAATCACCTGCGTGCGCAGCCGGCCCACGTCGATGCCCACGTGCAGAGCCTGCGCCTCGCCCAGCGCCAGCGCGTTCAGGGAACGCATCAGAAAACGTGTGGCCCACAGCGCGCCGGCAAGCACCAGCAGCAACGCCGCCACCTGGCGCCAGCTGCCGGCCGACAGCGAGCCGAGGGTCCAGAAAGTCAGGGTGCGCAACTGGTCGTCGCTGGCCAGGTAGATGCACAGGCCCATGACGGCCACCGTGATGGCATTGAGCGCCACGCCCGTCAGCAGCAGGCCGACGATGGAACCGGGCGTGGCCCAGCGGGCAACCCGGTCGAGCAGCACGCAAATGAGCATGGCGCCGGCAAACGCGGCCCCCGGCAGCAGCCACACGCGCAACTCGGGCGCCACGTGCAGGCTGGCGGCGAAGACGATGGTGCCCGCGCCCGCGCAGGCGGCGCCGCTGCTCACGCCCAACAGCCCCGGGTCGGCCAGCGGATTACGGAACAACCCTTGCGTCAGGCCGCCGGCCAGCGCCAGCGCGGCGCCGATCAGGATGGCAAACAGGGCGCGCGGCAAGCGGATATGCCACAGCACGTATGCGCCACCGGACAGCGCCGCGTCGCCAGATTGAAACGGCGCCAGCCAGTCGGCCAGGGTCACCGGCACGGCGCCCGCCTGCACGGCGACGAGCAAGCCGCAAGCCAGTGCGATGGCCAGCAGCCCGCCAGCGCCCCAGCGTGGCCAGCGCCACGGAGCGACAGACGCCAGGGAGGCCACGTTCATGCTGTCATGGCTTTGGCAAACGCGGCGTCCAGGTCGGCCAGCGCCTGCGGCATGCGCGGGCCAAAGCCCAGCAGCAGCATGGCTTCCTGCGAGACGATGCGGTGCTTGCGCCCGGCCGGCGTCTGCGCCAGGCCCGGTAATTTGAGGATGCCGTCCACGCCGCCCGAGGCCTTCAGACCCTGGTCGGTGACGAGCACGATATCGGGCCGCGCGGCGATCACGGCTTCCGGCGTGAGCGGCTTGTAGCCGGCAAATCCGCCCTGCCCGCCCATCACGTTGACGGCGCCCGCATACGCGAGCATGGCGTCGGCGCCCGTCTCGCGCCCACCCACCATCACCTGGTTCGGCGCATGGGCGAGGATGAACAGCACGCGCACGGCTGATTGCACCGGTGATTGGCTGCGCTGGCGCACCTTGCCCAGGGCGCCGTCCCACTGCTGCTGCAAGGCTTGCGCCAGGCGCGCGGCGGGGTCGGCACGGCCCGTGATCCGGCCCACCTGTTTCACGCGTTCGAGCAAGCCTTCGAATTGGTTATTCGCGCTGAGCACCGCCACCGGCACGCCCGCGTCGCGCACCTGGCGCAGCACCGCTTGCGGCCCCGCCTCCTCGGTGGCGATCAGCTGCGTGGGCGCCAGCGACAGCACGCCCTCGGCCGACAGGGTGCGCGCGTAACCCACCTGCGGCAGCTGTTGCGCCACGGCCGGATACAGCGAAGTGGTATCGACGCCCACCAGTTCGCCCTGCGCCTCGAGCGCGTAGACGATTTCCGTCAGGGCGCCGCCCACGCTGACGATGCGCCGCGCCTTGACCAGCGGCTTGGCCGCGTCGGACACTGCCGCCAGCACCTGCATCGGCGCGGCAAGGGCCAGCGCTCCCGCTCCCATTTTTTTCAGCGCGATGCGGCGCGCCACGCTGGCGGCGATCATGCGGCGCATAGTTCGCCCTCCTGCGCCACTCTGTCGACGATGTGGCGCCATTCGCACAACTCATGCACGCCCGGCTTGCGTTCGCCGAAGAACATGACGATGGTGTCGCCCCTGGCGTCGAACAGTTCCACCGACGTCACCAGGCCATCGACGGTGGGCTTTCTGACCACCCAGGCGCTGGCGATATGGTCTTCGCGCAAATGCAGGTTGAAGCGCGTGTCGAGGACATTGATCCACTGCCCCATCACTGCGATCTTGTGCACGGGCCCCGAATGGATCTGGATCATGCCGGCATTGCCGACGAAGGCCATGATGGACACTTTTTCAAGGGCGGCGCTATTGAGCAGGTCGAGCACGCAGGATTTGTCGAGCTGCTGCACGAAGCGAGCCTCGGCCAGGCGCAGGCCTTGCAGGCGCGAGACCGCATATTTTTTCAGCACGGTGAAAAATTCATGCGTGTCACGCAAGTCGGCCCAGGCGGCGCGAAAACCGGCCACGTCGATCTGCGCGTCGGGCAGTTCGGCCGGCGGCGCCGCCGGCGCCGTCACGGCGATGCCTGCCGCCTGGTTCGCGTCGGCAAAATGCGTCACCAGGGCGTCGTAGGCGGCAATGTCGCTTTGCGGCTTCAGGAAAATCTTGTGCACGGCATGGCCGGCCGCATCGAAGAATTGCAGGCTGCGCTGCACCTCCTTTTCACCCATCTCGCGCACGGCAAAGCCATGCGCCCACTGGCGGTAAAACACGCGCAAGTCGATGTCGCCACCGAGCACCAGGCCCACATGATTATTGTGGCTGGCTTTTCGATAGACGCCCATCTTTTCATGCACGCACGAGGCGTTGCGCGTCAGCGCCATGACTTCGCCCAGCGGTTCCAGCGCGGCGATGATGGCGGGCCAGTCGGCCTGCAGGCGCTCGGCGCCCAGCAAGGCGCCATTGGCCAGCGACAAGCCCGCATGCGCGGCGATCAGCTCGCCTTCGGCAATGGCCAGTTCCTCGGCGATGTCGCGGTGGCGGGCCTTTTTCTCGCGGCGCAGGCGGGCAAATTCACTGGCGACCAGCTCGGTATTGCAAATGGGGAACGTGCTCGACACGGTGTCTCCTTTCAAGGCGAACACTGGCTGGCATGCGGAAGGCTGGCTGGTGGTGGGGGAATCTTGAAGTCAATTATAAATGAGAATCATTCGCAATCAAGACTTTATGTGCAAAAAAAAAGCGCCGCGACAGGAAACCCGTCGCGGCGCCAAAGGAGACCGATCGATACAGCCGATCAGTTCAGGAAAACAGGATCAGGCGCTGGCCTGCACGGCCGGCATGGCTGCCGGCTTGGCAGTGGGCCGCTGCGCCAGCAAGACCACGGCGGCCAGCACCATGGCACCGCCCAGCAATTGCGTGCCGCTGACAGTTTCTTTCAGCATGGTCACGCCGAACGCCATCGTGATCACAGGTTCAAACGTGGAAATGATGGACGCCTTGGCCGCGCCGATTTGCGCCACGCCGGCAAAGAAGGCGGCAATCGCGATGGCCGTCGAGAACAGGGCGATGGCGCTGACGGCCAGCCAGCCCGTCGGCGTGCCCGGCAAGGCCACGCCTTGCCAAAGGGCAATCGCAGTATTCGACAGGCCAGCCGTGCCCAGGATCACCACACAGGCGGCCAATGGGTGAATATTCTCGCGGCTTTTCGACAGGCTGTTGCCAAACAGGATGTACACGGCGTACACGCCGGCGGCCATCAATGCCAGCGCGATGCCGATGGGCTGGCCCTGCAGCTTGCCGCCCAGGGTAATGGCCATGCCGGCAATCGCCAGCGCCATCAGCACCAGCATGCGCCGGTCCAGCTTTTCCCAGCCCAGCGCCAGCGCAAGGATGGTGACCAGCACGGGATACACATACAGCAGCATGCCGCACAGGCCGCTGCTGGCATACATGAGGGCATTGAAATAGCCTTGCGACTGGGCCGTGTACATCAGGCCCATCAGCATGTAGCCAGCCAGCAGGCGGCCGCGCGGCAAGCGCCAGCCACCGAGCCACACGAGCGGCAGCAACAGCATGGCGGCGATGACGAAACGCAAGGCCAGCATGGTCGACGGGTTGACCCCGGACGCATACGCCGCCTTGGCAAACACTGCGGAACTGCCGAAACCGGCGGCCGACAGCAACACCAGCGCAACAGCGCGGCGATCAGACATGACTAAACCTCTTTGAGTACGCCAGGGTAAACCTGCTGCGCGTCGCGCTTTGCGGCCGGCGATGCTCACCGTACTGAAGTACGGTTGCGCTTCTCGGCCACAAATCACTGCCGCTCGCGACGGTTTTCCCAGGCGTTGTAAATATTAATGCCAAGCAAGGCTGGAAGGTAATGCGTACGTGAAATACATGCGTGAATCCTATTGCGGGTCACTTCACGCAGTGACGGCATCATATTCGCTTGCGCAAAATGAAACAAACCAATATTCTTCACGGATAGGCCGAATATTACTGAGGCTCAATTCCCTTGAAGAGTGCCATGTCACGTCCCTTGCCCCCACTCGCCGCCCTGCACGCCTTTGAGGCGGCGGCCCGCCATGAAGGCTTCCAGCGCGCGGGCGAAGAATTGCATGTCTCGGCCGGCGCCATCGGCCACCACGTGAAACAGCTGGAAGCGTGGCTCGGTATCGTGCTGTTCCAGCGCATGCCGCGCGGCGTGGTGCTCACCAGCGCCGGCCAGCGCTATGCAGCTTCGCTGGGGCCGATACTCAACCAGCTGGCCGACGTCTCCGAGCAGGCCCGGCGCCAGGGCGATGACAAGGTGGTGACGGTGACGGCCACCAGCTCGCTCGTCTCGCGCTGGCTGATGCCGCGCCTGGGCCGGCTGCGCGACCGCTATCCGCAGATCGAGCTGCGCGTGCTGGCCTCGATGTACCCTGTCGACCTGGCGCGCGATGGCGTCGACGTGGCCATCCGCCTGGGACCGGGGCGCTATCCGGGCCTCAAAGTGGATTTACTCATGGAAGAATGGTTTTCCGCCGTCTGCAGCCCCGGCTTTCGCGCCAACGCGGCCAGCCTGCGCCAGCCCGCCGACCTGCTGCGCTACCCGCTGCTGCACGACGAGCCGGAAGTGCACCTGCCCGGTGAAATCGACTGGACGCGCTGGCTGCACAGCTGCGGCGTGCATTACAGCGGCAATAGCGGCAACAGCGGCGCGCGCTTTTCGCACACGTATTTATGCCTGGACGCGGCCGCCAGCGGCCAGGGCGTGGCCATTGCGGCCAGCCCCCTGATCGGCGACGACCTGCGCTCGGGCCGCCTGGTGCGCGTCTTCGAACACGCGGTGCGCGGTCCCCACTGCTATTACCTGCTGCGCTCGCCCCAGGCAGAAACGCGGCCCCTCGTGCATGCATTCTGCGAATGGCTGATCGCCGAGGCGCGCGCCGACCAGGAAACCATCTGGCCCACCGTGGAGACAGCATGAGTCGCCGCGAACTGGCGCGCAGCGCCGGCTACATTGTCCAGCACGAGTATGAACAGGCCACGGTGACGGCGGCCGATGGCCGGCAAGCCAGCCTGGGCGAGTTCTATGGCGATCCGGCCGTGGCCTTGATCGATGCCGATGAACAATGGTGCGCCGTGGCGGGCGAGGGATTGGTGTTGTGCCGGCTGGGCCAGCCGTTCGGGCAGAGCGCGGCATATTTCCGCCAGCCTGGCGAAACAGTATGGATCACGGACTTGCGGCAAACGGGGCCGTTTGCGCTGGAGTGGCAGGATGAGGATGGGGCTTGGTCTGCCCTCGCCTTCGAGGCGGCGGATGTGTCGGCTTACGCGCCAAGGCGCTAACCCGACCTACGCCAACGGCGGTAACGGCTCGTAGGTCGGCGTAGGTCGGCGTAGGTCGGCTTAGCGCGCAGCGCGTAAGCCGACAACACCCGTAAGCCGACAACACCCGTAACCCGACAACACCATTACAATTTAATAAAATGCTCGCGGTAGTATTTCAGCTCTTCGATCGACTCCAGAATATCGGCCAGGGCCGTGTGCTTCTGGTGTTTCTTGAAACCGGTGGCGATTTCCGGCTTCCAGCGCTTGCACAGCTCTTTCAGTGTCGATACGTCCACATTGCGATAGTGGAAGAACGCTTCCAGCTTCGGCATGCCGCGCACCATGAAGCGGCGGTCCTGGCCGATGGTGTTGCCGCACATGGGCGACTTGCCTGCCGGTACGTATTTTTTCAGGAACGCGATCAGTTCCGCTTCCGCCTGCGCTTCCGTCACGGTCGACGCTTTCACCTTGTCGATCAGGCCGGAGCGGCCATGCGTGCCCTTGTTCCAGGCATCCATCTTGTTCAGCGTTTCATCCGACTGGTGAATCACGAACACGGGGCCTTCGGCCAGCAGGTTCAAGTGCATGTCCGTCACCACCACCGCCACTTCGATGATGCGGTCGGTATCGGGCTCCAGGCCCGTCATTTCCATGTCAACCCAGACCAGATTCATCTCGTTTGGACGTGCCGGGACAACGGGTGCAGGGGTGGATGCAGTTAAGTCGGTCGCTTGTGACATAATTCTCTCTTGGCCTAATCAAACTAAATAATCAGCCATTTTCTCACAGGCACAGAATGTATTCACTCGCGTTTTCGATTTTGTTTGTATCCGTCCTCGTTTTGACCCTCGCCGTGCGCTTCTGGCTCGCTTCGCGGCAGATTCGCCACGTGCTGGCGCACCGCGCGGCAGTCCCGCCCGAATTCGCGGAAAAGATCCCGCTGGCCGCGCACCAGAAGGCGGCCGACTACACGGTGGCGAAGACCAAGTTCGGCTTGCTGACCTTGCTGGTCAACTACGCCGTGCTGATCGGTTTTACCTTGCTGGGCGGCTTGCAGTGGCTAGCGCTGTCCCTGAATGAATGGATGGGGGCGGGTTCGCCCATGCTGTACCAGATCGGTCTGATCACCGCCTTCGCCGCCATTTCCGGCCTGATCGACCTGCCCTTCGACTACTACCGCCAATTCGTGCTGGAACAACGTTTCGGCTTCAACACCATGGCACGCAAGCTGTTCTTCACGGACATGCTCAAGGGCGTGGGCCTGGGCGCGGCCATCGGCTTGCCGCTGATCTGGGTCGTGCTGACCCTGATGGCCAGGTCGGGCGACCTGTGGTGGCTGTACGCGTGGTTCGTCTGGAGCGGCTTCCAGTTGCTGATGATGGTGCTGTTTCCTACAGTTATTGCCCCGCTGTTCAACAAATTCACGCCCCTGGCCGACGAATCCTTGAAAAGCCGTATCGAAGGCTTGATGCAGCGCGTGGGTTTCGCCTCGAAAGGCTTGTTCGTGATGGACGGCTCGAAGCGCAGCGCCCATGGCAACGCGTATTTCTCGGGTTTTGGCGCCAACAAGCGCATCGTCTTCTTCGACACCCTGCTGTCGCGCCTGGCGCCGCAGGAAATCGAAGCCGTGCTGGCGCATGAACTGGGCCACTTCAAGCTCAAGCACATCGTCAAGCGCATCGCCATGATGTTCGTCATCTCGCTGGGCTTTCTGGCGCTGCTGGGCTTCCTGAAGACGCAGCCATGGTTTTATGCGGGCCTGGGCATCGATCCCGTCACCCTGGCACTGACGGGCCAGCCGACGGACGCGCTGGCCCTGCTGCTGTTCATGCTGGCCTTGCCCGTCTTCACTTTCCTGCTGGGACCGCTGACCTCGCTGAGCTCGCGCAAGCATGAATTCGAAGCCGACGCCTTTGCCGCCACGCACACGCAGGCGGACGACCTGGTCTCGGCCCTCGTGAAAATGTATGAAGACAATGCGTCGACCCTGACGCCCGACCCGCTGCACTCGGCCTTCTATGACTCGCATCCGCCGGCCAGCGTGCGCATCCGCCACCTGAAAGGGGCTACGACATGAATACGCCATCGACTTCGCAAGACCTGTCCCAACTGTCCTGCGCACCGCGCCAGCAGGCACTGGGCGACACCGACATCGCCACCCTGCACGCCCTGCTGCCCCAGTGGACGGTGCAAAATGGCAAGCTGTGCCGCGACTTCGGCTTCAAGAATTACTACCAGACCCTGGCGTTCGTGAACGCCCTGGCCTATATGACCCATACGCAAGACCACCATCCGGAGCTCATCATTACTTATAAAACCTGCGCCGTGCGCTACGATACGCACTCGGTCAACCAGGGCGCCGGCGGCCTGTCCGAAAACGACTTCATCTGCGCCGCCAAGGCCGACCTCATCTACCAGAGCAGCCAGGTGGCCCCATGAGCGAAGGCAAGTTGACGGGTATCATCATTGCCGCCCATGGCCGCCACTACCTGGCCGACGTGGACGGCGCCAAGCTGCAATGCGTGACGCGCGGCAAGAAAACCAATGTGGCCGTAGGTGACATCGTGCACCTGACGCGCACCTCCAACGACCAGGCCGTCATCGACCGCATCGAGGAACGCAAGACCCTGCTGTACCGCTCGGACCAGTACAAATCGAAATTGCTGGCAGCCAACCTGACGCAGCTGTTCATCGTCGTGGCCACGGAACCGGGCTTTGCCGACGACCTGATCTCGCGCTCGCTGGTAGCGGCCGACGCGGCCGGCATCGCGGCGCGCATCATCCTGAATAAAACGGACGTGACGGCCTCGCTGGAGCGCGCCCGCGAACGCCTGCTGCCGTATTCTTCGATGGGCTATCCCGTCGATGAGGTATCGGCGCGCGCCGAACCGGAGCACGCCGTAGCCACCCTGGCGCCGCTGCTGGCGGGCCAGTCGTCGATCCTGATCGGCCAGTCGGGCATGGGCAAGTCGTCATTGATCAACCTGCTGGTGCCGGACGCCGACATCGCCGTGCGCGAAATCTCGGCCGCGCTCGACACGGGCAAGCACACGACGACCTTTACGCGCCTGTACAAGCTCGACGAACTGGGCGCGAACAGCTCCATCATCGATTCACCGGGCTTCCAGGAATTCGGCCTGTACCACCTGTCCGAGGGCATGCTGGAGCGCGCCTTCCGCGAATTCCAGCCCTATCTGGGCGGCTGCAAGTTCTACAACTGCCGCCACCTGATCGAGCCGCAGTGCGCCATCCTGCAAGCATTGTCTGAAGGCAAGATCGCCAAGATGCGCCATACCCTGTATGGCCAACTGCTGCACGAATCGGCGCAGACGCTGTATTAATAAATATTTCGTTCATTCAAATATAGAGTCGAAAAACACCCGGCAAGCGAAATTTAATTTCGCTGCCGAGCCCGCCTTCCGACTTTAATCCCAAAACCGTTCATCCGCTGTTTTCGGCATTTCAGCGCATCAAACCTGCCTTCCATCGCCTGCCACTGGCGACGGCCAGGTGCGTTTGCTAACTTGACACCAGTCCCTGCCGGAAACCCGCCAGCGACCACACGATCTAACTCTAACCAATCCTGTCATCCTGATCGAAGGTGAATGTCATGCATACCAAACGCTTACTCCCCCTCCTCGCCGCTATCTTCGCCCTTGCCGGCGGCACGGCCCAGGCGCAAACCGCGGCCGCACCGCAAACCACTGACAGCGTGCGCGTCACGACTGGCACCTACTATCACGTCACAGCCCAGGAAGCCTTCGACATCGAACAGCAATACCGCATGTCGAATGGACAACGCCTGGAAGTCCAGCAGCAGCACAACCGTTTCTTTGGCCGCCTGATCGACGACCGTGAATTGCGGGCAAAGCCCAGCGTGGAAATCTATCCCACCGGGCCAGGCCAGTTTGTCAGCAAAAAGGGCGCGACCTTCGTTTTCAGCAATGCGGGCGACCGCGTGGTGATCGACGACGCCCAGTTCCTGCCCGGCTTGCGCATGCCCGCCGACATGCGCAGCGCCAGCACCGCAGCTGGCAGCGGCAGCATCCGCCTCGTGTCGCGTTAAGCGCCGGGCCCAGCATCGAACGCCGGGGGCAAATCGCCCCCGCCGGTGGCGCCATGCCGGATGAATAATTCTGACCGGCGCACTGAACAATTCCCCTGAATGCAGCTTACAATGCGATGACACATGGCCTGTGCGGTCGCAGGCTGGGGCTAAGTTTGCGGGGGAGAATGCTTGAATGGAAATGTTCGCGCTCGAACATGACGTAGCGCAGTGGGAAAGCGCATTGCTGCCGTCGCGCGGTGCCGGGCGCGTACCGCTGCTGCTGTTGCTATCCTGGCATTTGCGCCAGCGTGATTGCACCAGAGCAATTGCGCTGAGCGAGGAAGCGCAGCTGCTGCTGCCGCTGGCCGGCCTGGAAGCGGCAGCAATGGAACAGGCGCGCGCGCGCTTGCAACTGGTGCAGGCGGAAGTAGCGTGGCTGCAAGGCGCGCTCGACTCCGCGGAAAGCCTGGCCATGGCGGCGCACGCCATCCTGTGCGAGCACAGCGACGGCGCCGGTTGCGCCGACGCCCACTGGCTGCTGTCCTCGATCGCCGTCGACCGGGGCGACCATGCCCGTTGCGATGCCGAACTGCTGGCCGCAGCGGAGCAAGCGCGCGGCGCCGGCGATGCGATGCGCGCCCGCCTGGCCGACGCGGCCTCGGCGCGCTGGGCCGTCTTGCGCGATGCGCCAGCCGCGCAGGCGCGCTGGGGCAAGCACTTCCAGGCCGACAGCGCCAGCGGCAAGCTGCCTGCGCCGTTGGCCGCCTGGGTGCACGACTACCGTGGCTTGCTGGCGCATACGTCGCGCGACCTGGGCGCGGCTGCCGGCCACTACATGCAAAGCTATGAAGCGGCGCTGGAAAGCGGCCAGCTGCGCGGCGCCATCACGGCCGCCATCAATATCGGTGACTGCTTCTCCAGCCTCAACGACAACGAATCGGCCCTCGAATGGATGCAGTGCGCGCTGGACCTGGCGCGCCCCACCGGCTGGCCGCGCAGCATCGGCGCCTGCCAGACGCATACAGCCGAAACCATGCGCAAGCTGGGACGCCTGGCCGCCGCCGAAGACTTGCTGCGCGAAGCGCTGCACATCCTGACCCCCGTGTCGGGTGCGCGCACGTATGCCAACGCGCTGTTCCACCTGGGCGAACTGAGCCTGGACAAGGGCGACTACGACACGGCGCTCGACGCCTTCAGCCGCCTGGCGCAGCGCGCCGAAGCGCTGCGCCAGGCCGATTTCCGCAGCATGGCGCAGCGCGGCAGCGCCCACGCGCTGTCCTACCTGGACCGCCCGGACGAGGCGTTGCAAGCGGCCGAGCGGGCTTGCCAGCTGGCCACGGCGCAGGGCGACGCCATGCACCAGGTGGCGGCGCTGCGCGTCCTGGCCATGCTGCATGCGCGCCACGAGCTGCCGCCGCCGGCAGGCATGCAGGAACGCAATCCGGCCCTGCATTTCCTGCACCAGGCGCTGCAGGTAGCCTCTTCCATCGAAGGCTATGTGCCGCCCGGCGAACTGCTCGATGCGCTGGCGCGCGAATACGCCCATGCGGGCGACTATGCGCGCGCCTACGATATCGCCCTCGATGCTGGCGTGGCGCGCGAAAAAAGCCACACCCAGCAAGCCAGCAACCGCGCCACCGCCATGCAGGTCTATCACCAGACGGAACATGCGCGCTCGGAAGGCTATCACCACCGCGAGCTGGCCGCTTCCGAAGCGCGCCGCGCCGAAGTGCTGCAGCAGACCAGCGACACGCTGGAACGGCTGTCGGCCATCGGCCAGGAAATCACCACTCACCTCGACGCCAGCGCCGTGTTCCAGGTGCTCGACCGCCACGTGCATGCCTTGCTGCCAGTCAACACCTTCGCCGTCTACATGCTCGATGCGGCGGGCACGGCGCTGCGCCGCGCACACGGCATGGAAGCGGGCCGTCCCCTGCCCGACAACGCCATTCCACTGAGCAATCCACGCGCCTACTCCGTGCGCTGCCTGCTGGGCCGGCGCGAAGTGTATATCGACCAGGTGCCGCCCAAGCGCCACGCCTACACCGTGCCCGGCACCCTGCATAACCAGAGCGTGCTATATGTGCCCTTGACGGTGGGCGAGCGCGTGCTGGGCGTGATGACGGTGCAGGCTTGCCATGCCCATGCCTACGGCGAACGCGAGCGGCTGATCTTCCGCACTCTGTGCGCGTATGGCGCCATCGCGCTCGACAATGCCAGCGCCTACCGGCAGTTGCAAGATGCCCAGGCGCAACTGGTGTCGCAGGAAAAACTCGCCGCCCTCGGTTCCCTGATGGCCGGCGTGGCACATGAACTCAATACCCCCATCGGCAACAGTCTGTTGATCGCCAGCACCATGCAGCAAAAGACGGAAGACGTGGAACGCCTGATGAACGGTCCCGGCCTGCGCCGCTCCGACCTGGCCGCCTACATCGACGATGCGGGCAAGGCGTCGGCGCTGGTGATGCGCGGCCTGCACAGTGCGGCCGACCTGGTCAACAGCTTCAAGCAGGTGGCCGTCGACCGCACCACCGAACAGCGGCGCCAGTTTGACTTGCAACAAGTGAGCAATGAAATCATCGCCACCGTCATGAACCGCATCCGCAGCTCGGGCCACCGAATCGAGACGGACATCGATTTCGGTATCGCCATGGACAGCTATCCGGGCCCGTTCGGCCAGGTGATCACCAACCTGATCAACAACGCCCTGCTGCACGCGTTCGCTCCCGCGCCCAACGATGGCGGCGCCGGCGCGGGCTGCATGCGCCTGTCCGCCACGCTCGATGGCGCGCGCGTACAGATCGTCTTTGCCGACAATGGCGGCGGCATCGCCGAACAGCATCTGTCACGCATCTTCGACCCCTTCTTTACTACCAAGCTGGGCCAAGGCGGCAGCGGCCTCGGTTTGTCGATCAGCTACAACATCGTCACGGCCTTGCTGGGCGGCACCATCCAGGTGGCCAGCAGCTCCTCCGGTACGCGTTTCACGCTCGATCTGCCGCTGGTGGCGCCGCAGATCGATGCGGCCAGCCCGGCCAACATCTATTGAGCCGGCAAGAGCCTGGCTGGACGCGGCCACTTGTCTACACAAGTACCCGTCCCGCCAGTCTTTCCAATCTAAAAGCAAAACCCTTATAATTGAATGGCTGAAGTCCCTGCCATTGCATGATTTACAACTTGGCAAACCGCATCGACCCGCGCGACAAACAGGCACGGGCACCGATCAACACAGCAGCGCGCCGGGCGAGGCAGTCATCAGACGAGATGTTGTACGCTGATGCAACCCGGCGGGAAAGGCACGCCGCCGGCGGCCTGCGCATCTTCAAGTGGTCATTATGTCGATAAAAAAACCGATCAAGCACTACCTCCAGTTCTCCGATTTCACGTTGGAAGAGTACGAATATGTGATCGAACGCGCCCATCTGATCAAGCGCAAGTTCAAGAATTACGAAATCTACCATCCACTGATCGACCGCACCCTGGTGATGGTCTTTGAAAAGAACTCCACCCGCACGCGATTGTCGTTCGAAGCGGGCATGCACCAGCTGGGCGGCGCCGCCATCTACCTGAACACGCGCGATTCCCAACTGGGCCGCGGCGAGCCGGTGGAAGACGCGGGCCAGGTCATGTCGCGCATGTGCGACATCATCATGGTGCGCACGTTTGGCCAGGAAATCATCGAGCGTTTCGCCGCCAATTCGCGCGTGCCGGTGATCAATGGACTGACCAATGAACACCACCCGTGCCAGGTGTTTGCCGACATCTTCACCTACATCGAACACCGCGGCTCGATCACCGGCAAGGTCGTCGCCTGGATCGGCGACGCCAACAACATGCTGTACTCGTGGCTGCAGGCGGCCGAAGTGTTCGGTTTCCACGTCAACGTGTCGACGCCGCAGGGCTACGACATCGACTTGTCGCAAGTCAAGACCGAACGCTACACCTTCTTTGCCAACCCGTCCGACGCCTGTGAGGGCGCGCACCTGGTCAACACGGACGTGTGGACCAGCATGGGCTACGAAGCGGAAAACGCGGCCCGCATTGCCGCCTTCGACGGCTGGATCGTCGATGGCGCGAAGATGGCCCGCGCCGCGCCCGACGCGCTGTTCATGCACTGCCTGCCCGCCCACCGCGGCGAGGAAGTGGCCGCCGAAGTGATCGACGGCCCGCAATCGGTGGTGTGGGACGAGGCGGAAAACC
This sequence comes from Janthinobacterium sp. PSPC1-1, assembly GCF_049897625.1. Lineage (NCBI taxonomy): Bacteria > Pseudomonadati > Pseudomonadota > Betaproteobacteria > Burkholderiales > Oxalobacteraceae > Janthinobacterium > Janthinobacterium sp. PSPC1-1. Next base: position 106,538 of record NZ_JAFCWP010000012.1, read on the forward strand.
GCCTGCACGTGCAAAAAGCGCTGATCGAATACCTGTTACTCGGTAAAATCAACTAATTCGCCAGGCACTGCAACCATTCTGGCAGCATCGCAATACATACATCGACAACGACAACTGGAAGCAATATGAGCGACATTAAAAAAGTAGTCCTGGCCTATTCCGGCGGACTCGACACCTCCGTCATCCTGAAATGGCTGCAAGATAACTACCAGTGCGAAATCGTCACCTTCACGGCCGACCTGGGCCAGGGCGAGGAACTGGAACCGGCGCGCGCCAAGGCCATCAAATTCGGCATCAAGCCGGAAAACATCCATATCGAAGATGTACGCGAAGAATTCGTGCGCGATTTCGTCTTCCCGATGTTCCGCGCCAACACCGTGTACGAAGGCGAATACTTGCTGGGCACCTCGATCGCCCGTCCGCTGATCGCCAAGCGCCTGATCGAGATCGCCAACGCCACCGGCGCCGACGCCATCTCGCACGGCGCAACCGGCAAGGGCAATGACCAGGTGCGTTTCGAACTGGGCGCCTACGCGCTCAAACCTGGCGTGAAAATCATCGCCCCATGGCGCGAGTGGGATCTGCTGTCGCGCGAAAAGCTGCTGAAGTACGCGGAAGACGCCGGCATCGACATCGACATGAAGCACAAGAACGGCGGCGCGCCGTACTCGATGGACGCCAACTTGCTGCACATCAGCTTTGAAGGCCGTCACCTGGAAAACCCGAGTGCCGAAGCGGAAGAAAGCATGTGGCGCTGGACCGTCAGCCCTGAAAAGGCGCCGGACGAAGCGGAATACCTGGACATCGAATACGAAAAAGGCGACATCGTCGCCATCAACGGCGTGCGCATGTCGCCCGCCACCGTGCTGGCCGAACTGAACAAAGTGGGCGGTAAGCATGGCGTTGGACGCCTGGACCTGGTGGAAAACCGCTACGTCGGCATGAAATCGCGCGGCTGCTATGAAACCCCGGGCGGCACCATCATGCTGAAAGCCCACCGCGCCATCGAATCGATCACCCTGGACCGTGAAGTGGCCCACCTGAAAGATGACCTGATGCCGCGCTACGCGTCGATGATCTACAACGGCTACTGGTGGGCGCCCGAGCGCGTTGCGCTGCAAACCCTGATCGACCATACGCAGGAAACCGTGAACGGCTGGGTACGCATCAAGCTGTACAAGGGCAATGTCATCGTCGTCTCGCGCGATTCGAAGACCGATTCGCTGTTCGACATGAACATCGCCACCTTCGACGAAGACGGCGGCGCCTACAACCAGGCCGATGCCGGCGGCTTCATCAAGCTGAACGCCTTGCGCATGCGCATCGCCGCCATCGCCCGCGAAAAGCGCGGCCAGAAGTAATTAGTTGCCGGAAGGCACTACCTCCCGCGCCAGCCGAAAGCCGCCCAAGGGCGGCTTTTTTACGTCTGAAACGCACTGGTCCGCGATTTACGCCCCTGCAGCTCCCGTATCACCCCCCCGTTTTGCTGTCCCCGTGGCAAAATGCTACAGTGCAATTTAGTCGAAACTTCCCGCTTCCGGAGCCACCATGTTCAAAGACCTGAGTATCAAGAATAAACTGTACCTGGGCTTCGGCTCCATCGTGGCCATCATCCTGATCCTGCTGGGCGTCGCCTACAACAGCTTTTCGCGCCTGTCGGAAGCCAATGCATGGGACCGCCACACGATGGAAGTGCTGGTCGAGATCGACAAGATCCACAATTCCATCCTGCAAATCCAGGTGGAGGTGCGCGGGTTCATCCTGACCGGCAACGAAGCCTCGCTGAACCCGGAAACGGACGAGATGGCGGTGCTGAGCCAGCACACGCAAAAAGCCATCGCCATGACGGTCGACAACAAGCAACAGTCAGAACGCTTCCGCAAGATCGACCAGCTGACCACGACCTGGGTCAAGGACTGGATCAATCCGCTGATCGAGAAACGCCGCGCGCTGGGCAATGCCCCGGGCGCGACGGAATCAGTGGCGCGCAGCATGCCGCCGACCGGCTACCCGGCCGTCGCGCAAGCGAACAAGCTGCTCGACGAAGTCGCTGCCGAGGAAAGCCGCTTGCTGGCCGAACGCACGGCCAACACGGCAAAATTGCAGGAAACCATGCTGCTGACCCTGGCCTTGGGCGGCTTGCTGTGCGTGGTGCTGGCGCTGGGCATTTCCTACCTGTTGGGCCGTTCCATCCTCGGTCCGCTGAACAACCTGACGGATGCCGTCGGGCGCATCGCCGGCGGCGAGCAGAACGCGCGCGCCGCCATCCTCTCGCGCGACGAGCTGGGCAAGGTGACGGAAGAATTCAACCGCATGGCGCAAACCATCCAGGACAACCAGGCCAATGAACTGGCCGCGACCAACAGTTTGCGGGCCAAGGTCGATTCCTTGCTGGAAGTGGTATCGAAGGCGGCCTCGGGCGACCTGACGGGCAAGGTCAGCATCACGGGCAGCGATGCCATCGGCCAGCTGGGCAACGGCCTGGCGAAGATGTTCGAGAACCTGCGCAGCCTGCTCAACAATGTACAAAAGGCCGGCATCCAGGTGACGACGTCGGCCACGGAAATCGCCGCCTCGGCACGCCAGCAGGAAGCCACCGGTATTGAGCAAGCGCAAACCAGCGTGGAAATCCTCAGCACCACCAAGGAAATCTCGGCCAATACGAGCCAGTTGCTCAAAACCATGGAAGACGCCACGGCCGTGGCCGACTACACGACGAATGCCACGGCCGAAGCGCAAAACAACCTCAAGCGCATGGATTCGACCATGCAGCACATGGTCTCGGCCACCGATTCCATCAACGCCAAGCTGGCCGCCCTGTCGGAAAAGGCCAGCAATATCAATAGCGTGCTGATCACCATCACCAAGGTGGCCGACCAGACCAACATCCTCTCGCTGAACGCCGCCATCGAGGCGGAAAAGGCGGGCGAAGCGGGCCGCGGCTTCTCCGTCGTGGCTACCGAGATTCGCCGCCTGGCCGACCAGACCTCTGTTTCCACCTGGGATATCGAGCAAATGCTCAAGGAAATGCAGTCGGCCGTGTCGGCCAGCGTGATGGGCATGGATAAATTTTCTGAGGAAATTCGCCGCAGCGTGGGCGAAGTGCGGCAAGTGGCCGAGCAGCTGTCATCCGTGATGGACCAGGTGCAAAAACTCACGCCGCAATTTGATGCCGTGCTGCAAGGCATGCAGTCGCAAGCGATAGGCGCGTCGCAAATTTCCGACACCATGATGCAGCTCAACGACGCCACCCAGCAAACGGTGGAATCCTTGAAAGCCACCAGCGAAGCGGTGCACCAGCTGCAATATGCGGCGGGCGACCTGCAGTCGAGCGTGTCGTCCTTCGCCGTCACCATCTGATCCCATGAAAGTGCTGCTCTTTCACATCGGACGCGACCGCTACGGCCTGCCCCTGGCCAGCATCGTGCGCGTCTTGCCGCTGCTGGAGCTGAAACAATTGCCGCTCACGCCAGACTATGTAGCCGGCCTGATGGACTTGCACGGCAAGCCCGTGCCCGTGATCGATCTGTCGCGCCTGGCCGGGCTGCCGGCCGCCGCCGCGCAGTTCGACACGCGCATCGTCATCGTCGACTACCGCGCACCTGGCGGCACCACGCATGCGCTGGGCGTGATGGCCTCGCAGGTGCGCGGCATCGCCGACATCGACCCGCAAGGGCTTGAAGACAGCGGCGTGGCGACGGCGCCGTTCCTGGGCCAGGTGGCCAGCGACGCTGACGGCATCGTGCAGCTGATCGAACTGGCACACCTGCTGCCGCCCGACGTGCGCGCGCTGCTGTTTCAAGACGCGGGCGCAACATGACGGCACAAACCCTGCTGCGCCGCGCGACCGGTCTGTCCGTCTCCAAAGCCGTGGCCGAGCGGGCCGTCGGCCAGCGCATGGAGCAAACGGGCTTCAGCGATAGTGCAGCCTACCTGCAGGCGCTCACGCCGGCCGAAATGACGCAATTGATCGAACTGGTGGTGGTGCCGGAATCGTGGCTGTTCCGCGACCCGCAGGCGTTCTACGCCACCGTCGAACTGGTGCAGGAACGCTGGGCACGCGGGCGCGCCACGCGCATCCTGTCGATTCCGTGCGCGGGCGGCGAAGAACCGTATTCGATGGCCATGGCGCTGCGCGACGGCGGCGTGCCAAAACAGGCCTTCAGCATCGACGCGTATGACCTCAGCCCCGGCTGCATCGAGCGGGCGCAGGTGGGCGTGTATGGCCGCAACGCCTTCCGTGCGCAGGACGTGGCCTTTCGCGAACGCTATTTCACGCACGTGGCCGATGACGCCTACCGCATCATCGACGCCTTGCGCGAACAGGTGACCTTCAGGCAGGGCAATCTGCTGCTGTTCGATACGGCCACCTACAGCCGCCATTACGACGTCATCTTTTGCCGCAACCTGCTGATTTATTTCGACAAGCCGACCACGCGCGCGGCCATCCATAACCTGTCCGCCCTGCTGGCCGACGACGGCATGCTGCTGGCCGGCTACGCGGAAGTGCCGTCGTTCTGCCAGAACGGCTTTGCGCCGCTGCAGTTCCGCCAGGCCTTCGCGCTGAAAAAGGAAGCCACGCCACCGGCCGCAGTGATCCAGGTGGCCGCCTTGCCGCCGCCGACGCGCGCGCTGCGCAGCGTGCCGCCCGCGCCACGGCCCGCGCCGGCCCGCGCCGCCCCTGCTCCGGCGGCGCGTCCGCGTCCCGTGCCGGTGCAGGCGCCGCAGCCACCGGCGGATCTGCTGGCCGAAGCGCGCCTGCTGGCCGACCGTGGCCAGTTGCGCGAGGCGGGTGAAAAATGCCACGCCCACCTGGCCCGCGTGCCCGAGGCGGCCGAAGCGTATTTCATGCTGGGCATCATCAATGAACTGGCCGGCAAGATGGACCTGGCCGACGACTACTGGCGCCGCTGCATCTATTTGCAGCCGGACCATTACGAGGCGCTGTGCCACCTGTCCCTGCTGGCCGAACGCAATGGCAACCACACGGCCGCCGCCACCCTGAAGGCGCGCGCGGCGCGCATCTACCAGCGCCGCCAGGCGTCCAACTAAGGGGCATGCATGACAAACCTCATCGCCACCGAGTCCCCCGCCAGCATCGACGACTGCTGGAACCATATCGGCGTGGTCGGCGACCAGAGCTGCCCCAAGCTGCCAGCCAACGTGCATTGCCGCAATTGCGACGTGTATGCAGGTGCCGCCCAGCGCAACCTGCAGCGGCCCGTCGATGAGCACTACCAGCGCGACTGGGCCAGCCACTTCCGCCAGATCGATGCGGGCGGCGAAGTGCGCGACAGCTCGGTGCTGGTGTTTCGCATCGGCCGCGAGTGGCTGGCGCTGCCCACGCGCGTGTTCGACTCCGTCGCGCCCCAAGCGAAGCCGCACGTGCTGCCGCACCGCAGCGGGCGCGGCCTGTCTGGCATCGTCAATATCGGCGGCAAGCTGTATCCGTGCATGTCGCTGGCCACCCTGCTGGGCATCGATGAGCAGGGAGCGCCGCCCGCCAAGGGACGCCATACGTTCGCGCGCCTGTTGCTGCTGCGCTGGGAAGAGCAAGCCTACGCGCTGCCCGTGGCCGACCTGCACGGCATCGTGCGCTATGCGTCGGGCAGCCTGCAAACGCCGGCGGCCACCATCAACAAGGGCCTGTCGCGCTTTCTGTCTGGTGTCATCACCGAGGGCGACATGCGCATCGGCTGCCTGGACACGGCGCTGATCGGTTTTCAACTTGCGAGACTATTACGATGAGCCAGGACCAGCACGGCGACCTGAGTGCCTTTTCCATGCTGGACCTGTTCCGCATGGAGGCGGACAGCCAGACCCAGATTCTTACCGATGGCTTGCTGGCCATGGAGCGCCATGCGGGCGACGCGGCCGCCGTCGAATCGATGATGCGCGCGGCGCACTCGATCAAGGGCGCCGCCGCCATCGTCGGCCTGCAAGTGGTGGTGCAGCTGGCGCACGGCATGGAAGACAGCTTTGTCGCCGCCCAGCATGGCCGCTTGAAACTCACGCCGGAGCGGGTCGACGTGCTGCTGTCGGGCGTCGACCTGATCGTGCAGCTGTCGCGCCTCGACGATGCGGGTGCCGAAGCGTGGCTGGCCGCCAACGCGACGCAGATCGACCAGATCCTGAACGCCATCGCCGGCATCGCCGAGCTGCCGGAGCTACCCGCCCTGCCCTCGCTGCCTTCGCCTGTGCCGACAGCAGCGCCCTTGCCGCCGCTCCCCACCGAACTGCAAGCCCTCGTGGCCGGCGGCCTGGCGGGCGAGGAAGTGGAGTCGGCGGCCGCCCACGCGCCGCGTACCGGCGCGCCAGCCAAGGCCCAGGCGCAGAATTTCGACAAACTGCTGTCGCTGGCCAGCGAATCGCGCATCAATGCGCACCAGATGCACCCGTTCATCGGCGCCCTGCAGCGCTTCAAGCGCAACCAGAGCAGCCTGTTTTCCGCCATCGAACAGCTGCACGTCGCCATTGCCCGCTCGGGCGACCCGGACCTGATGGAAAAATCCCTGCTGGCGCTGCACAAGACGCAGCCCCTGAAGCAGTTCATGCTCGAGCACATCGCCGATATCGAAACCTATGAACGGCGCCTGCTGGCCGTCTCGCAGGGCATGGTCGACGAAGTGCTGGCGCTGCGCATGCGCCCTTTCCGCGACGGCATCCACGCGTTTCCGCGCATGGTGCGCGACCTGGCGCGCAGCCTGGGCAAGGAAGTGCAGCTGGAGATCGACGGCGAAGACACGCTGGTCGACCGCGACATCCTGGCGAAGATCGAAAGCCCGCTGAACCACATGCTGAGGAATGCCATCGACCATGGCATGGAAGGCCCGTACGAGCGCATCGACGCGGGCAAGGCAGCAATGGGCACGATACGCATGGAAGCGCGCCACCGCGCCGGCATGCTGAGCATCGAGATCAGCGACGACGGGCGCGGCGTCGACCTGGAAAAAATCCGCCAGTCCGTCATCGAGCGCAAGATGGCCAGCCCCGCCATGGCCGCCGCGCTGTCGCCGGGCGAGCTGCTGGAATTTTTGTTCCTGCCCGCCTTCAGCCTGAAAGCGACGGCCAACCAGCTGTCCGGGCGCGGCGTGGGCCTCGATATCGTGCATGAGACGATACGCCAGCAAAACGGCACGGTGCGCCTGGAATCGGAGCCGAGACGGGGTTTTCGCGCCCTGATTACCCTGCCGCTGACGCAGTCGATCGTGCGCGCGCTGGTGATCGACATCCAGGGCGAGGCCTACGCCATCCCCATCGTCAAGGTGGAAAGCGTGGTGCGCGTGCCGCAAGCGGCCATCCACACCTTGGAAAACAAGCAGTTCTTTGAACTCAAGGGCGAGCATCTGGGCCTGGTGTCGGCGGCGCAGGTGCTGGAGCTGGGCGAAATGCCCAGCAGCGCCGACGATTTGCCGGTGGTGGTGATCGGACGCGGCAAGCAGAGCTATGCGCTGGTGGTCGACGCCATCCGCGGCGAGCAAAGCCTGGCGGTGCAGGCCATCGATCCGATCTTTGGCAAGATGCGCGACATTTCCGCCGCCGCCCTGCTCGACGACGGCGAGCCGGTACTGATCCTCGACGTGCCCGATTTGCTGCTGTCGATCGACAAGCTGCTGCACGAGGGCGGCCTGCACCAGCTGGCGCAGGCCGGCCACGCGCAGCAGCGCCGCGCCAAGCGCATCCTGGTGGTCGATGATTCGCTGACGGTGCGCGAAATGGAGCGCAAGCTGCTGCTGGCGCGCGGTTTCGAGGTCGATGTGGCGATCGACGGCATCGACGGCTGGAACGTGGTGCGCAGCGGCGAATACGACCTGGTGATCACCGACGTGGACATGCCGCGCATGGATGGCATCGAGCTGGTCTCGCTGATCAAGAAGGACCTGCACCTGCACAAGCTGCCGGTGATGATCGTCTCGTACAAGGACCGCCCGGAAGACCGCGCGCGCGGCCTGTCCGCGGGCGCCGATTATTATCTGACCAAAGGCAGCTTCCACGACGAGACCTTGCTCGACGCGGTGGCGGACCTGATAGGAGATGCCCGCTTATGAGCTGCACTTCATGAAAATTGCCATTGTTAACGATGTCGCCATGGCCGCCGAAGCCCTGCGCCGGGTGGTGGCCAGCACGCAGGAGCACCAGGTGTTGTGGATCGCCCGCACGGGACTCGAAGCGGTGCGCATGTGCGAGGGCAACCGCCCCGACCTGATCCTGATGGACCTGAACATGCCGGAGATGGATGGCGTCGAGGCGACGCGCCTGATCATGGAGCAAAGCCCGTGCGCCATTCTGGTGGTCACAGGACGCCCGCAAGACAATGTCAACCAGGTGTTCCGCGCGCTGGGCGCCGGCGCGCTCGACGTCACGGCCACCCCCGTGCTGCAGGGGGAAGTGGGCGGCGACAGCGAACTGCTGGCCAAGATCAAGACCATCGGCAAGCTGATACGCCACAGCACCGAAGCGCCGCCGCCGCGCCAGGTGCATGTCAACGGCGAGCGCGGCGATGGCCAGGTCACCACCCTGGTGGCCATCGGCGCCTCGACGGGCGGGCCGTCAGCGGTAGCCAAGGTGCTGTCCGGCTGGACGGCGCCGCCCGGCTGCGCCATCGTGGTAGTGCAACATATCGATGAAACCTTCGCCTCGCATTTCGCCAAATGGCTGGACGATCAATTGGACATGCCGGTGCGCGTGATCGCCGAGGGCGACGAACTGGTGGCCGGCAGCGTGCTGGTCGCCAAGACCAATGATCACCTGCTGCTAGATCAAAATTATCGTTTGGGTTACGATGCGGCACCACGCGAGTATGTTTACCGTCCTTCCGTCGATGTCTTCTTTCATTGCGTGGCACAGCACTGGCGCGGCGATGCCATCGGCGTGTTGCTCACAGGCATGGGCCGCGATGGCGGCGACGGCTTGCTGGCCATGCGCCGCGCGGGCAAGACGACGATAGCGCAAGACCAGGCCAGCAGTGCCGTGTATGGCATGCCGCGCGCGGCAGCCGAACTCGATGCAGCGCAGCAAATCCTGCCATTGGATAGAATAGGCGCCAGCCTGCGCAACCGCCTGGGCGCAAAACTCAACAATGGGTGGGAGTCCTCCCCTAACATCTGAAAAGAATGCAATGCCAGAATTTTCCTCCAGTTTCACCCTGCATGAGCCCGCATTGACCGAATTCAAGGTCAGCGTGCTGCTGGTGGACGACCAGTTGATCATTGCTGAGGCAATCCGGCGCATGCTGAGCGACCAGCAGGATATCGAGTTTCATTACGTGACCGACGCCACGCAGGCGCTGGATACGGCGCTGCGCTTGCAACCGACCGTCATCCTGCAAGACCTGGTGCTGCCTGGCATCGACGGCTTCGCGCTGATCCAGCTGTACCGCGAAAACGCGGCGCTGGCGCATGTGCCGGTGATCGTGCTGTCGGCCAAGGATGACCCGAAACTGAAGGCCCACAGCTTTGCCGTCGGCGCCAATGATTACGTGGTGAAACTGCCGGACCGCCTGGAATTGCTGGCGCGCATACGCTACCATTCCAATGCGCACATCAGCCGCCTGCAGCGCGACCAGGCATTTCGCTTCCTGCGCGAAAGCCAAAAAAACCTGGCCGATGCGAATATTGAATTGCAGAAACTCGCCGCCCTCGATGGCTTGACGGGCATCGCCAACCGCCGCCGCTTCGATGAAACCTTGCAATTCGAATGGCAGCGGGGCCAGCGCGACAAGACGCCGCTGAGCCTGCTGTTCTGCGATATCGACCATTTTAAAAGCTATAACGATCACTTTGGCCACCTGGCGGGCGATCTGGGCCTGAAAAAAGTGGCCGCCGTGCTGACGGAGCATCTGAAACGCCCGGCCGACCTGACGGCCCGCTACGGCGGCGAGGAATTCGCCCTGATCCTGCCCGAGACGGAACTGGCTGGCGCGCTGCAAATCGCCGAAGCGTGCCGGCGTCACCTGGAGGGTTTGCGGATCGAAAACCCGGCGGCAAGCACGGGCATCGTCACCATCTCGATCGGCGTGGCCACCATCGTGCCGTCGCCGGACTCGACGGTCGAGCAACTGATCAACCGCGCCGACCAGGCCCTGTACGCGGCCAAGCGCGGCGGACGCAACAGCGTGCTGAGCGCCGATGACGTCGAAGACTGATTTTTAACTGAAGGAAAGTGAAGCATGAGCACACAACTGGACAATGTCAGCGTCGTCAAGAAATCGAATATCTACTTTGAGGGCAAGTGCGTCTCGCACAATGTCATCCTGGCCGATGGCACGAAGAAAAGCGTGGGCGTGATTTTCCCGTCATCGCTGCGCTTCAACACGGGCGCGCCGGAAACGATGGAAATCGTTGGCGGCCTGTGCAAGGTACGCCTGGCCGACGCGACAGAATGGAACAGCTATGCCGCAGGCCAGGAATTCAAGGTGCCGGGCAATAGCCATTTTGATATTGAAACGGTGGAGACATTAGATTATGTCTGCCACTTCGGTTGATTAAACAAACACAGGCTCGGGCGACAGGCGCACGCCATATTTCGCCTCTACATCATCCTGTATCGCTTTCGCCAGCCGGGTAATGTCTGCGCCACGAGCGCCGCCATTATTCACCAGAACCAGCGCCTGCTTGGGATACACTCCCGCGGGCCCCAGGTTTTTTCCCTTCCAGCCACACTGATCGATCAGCCAGCCGGCCGCCAGCTTTTCCGTGCCATCAGGCTGCGCATGGTGCACCAAGGTTGGGGAACGTTCCAACAAGGCAAGACATTGCTCGCGTGACACCACGGGATTCTTGAAGAAGCTGCCCGCATTGCCGATCACGGCCGGGTCCGGCAATTTACGCCGGCGTATCGCCATCACCGTTTCAGCCACCTGTTGCGGCGTCGGTTCGGCAAGATGGCGCTCGGCCACGGCCTGTGCCAGTTCCGCATAGCGCAAGTTCGGCTGCCACTCGGCAGGCAAGGCAAACGTCACTTCCAGCACGATCAGCTCGCGCCCATCCGCCTGCTTGAAGATGCTGTCGCGGTAAGCGAAACGGCAAGCATCGCGGTCCATGTCGAAGACGATGCCGCTGGCGCTGTGCATGACGCTCACGCTATGCAGATAATCCTTGATTTCAACGCCATACGCGCCAATATTCTGGATAGGGGCCGCGCCCACGGTACCGGGGATCAGCGACAGGTTTTCCAGCCCGCCCACGCCTTGCGCCAGGGTCCACTGCACGAAGTCGTGCCAGTTTTCACCGGCGGCGGCCGTGACGAGGATGGTCTCGAAGTCGGCCTGCGCCAGGCGCATGCCGCGCGTGGCCATGTGCAGCACGGCGCCGGGAAAGTCGCCCGTCAGGACGATGTTGCTGCCGCCGCCCAGTATCAGGCGCGGCATGGCGGACAAGGCGGGATCTTGCAGCGCGGCCTGCAATTCGGCTTGCGAAGTGATGCGTACGTAGGCGGCCGCATTGGCCGTGATGCCGAAGGTATTCAGGCGCTGGAGGGAGTAATTGTGTTCGATGGTGAGCTCTGGATGCATGGGATAGGGGAATTTTGCTCGATTATAGAGCGAAAGCGACAAAAAACCACCTCAGGACAAGGGCGACTCGCCCGTTGTCCGTTAAAATGTCGCATCTTTAACAGGGCCGTCCCATGGCGCAGAATCAGCCGCCAAGGCCCAGTGCGCCGAGCGCGCGCTCGCTTTAACAAGAAAAGGAACAGACCATGCCATCATTTGATGTAGTCTCCGAAGCCGATATGATCGAAGTCAAGAATGCCGTCGAGCAATCCAACAAGGAAATCACGACCCGCTTCGACTTCAAGGGCAGCGACGCCCGCGTCGAACACAAGGAAAACGAATTGACCGCGTTTGCGGACTCGGAATTCCAGCTCAGCCAGGTGCGCGACGTACTGACCAACAAATTGACCAAACGCAAGGTCGATGTGCGCTTCCTCGACGAAGGCGACATCAAGAAGATCGGCGGCGACAAGGTCAAGCAGATCATCAAGATCAAGAATGGCATCGAATCGGATGATGCCAAGAAAATCGTGCGCGTCATCAAGGACAGCAAGATGAAGGTGCAAGCGAGCATCCAGGGTGAAGCCGTGCGCGTCACGGGCGCCAAGCGCGACGACCTGCAGGCGGCCATGACCATGCTGCGCAAGGACGTGCCCGACATGCCGTTGGAATTTAACAATTTCCGCGATTAATTTCGATGCGGCGCGCGATCCGGCCCGCGCTTGCACCAGCATGCTGGCAAGCCGCCCCGGAGAGCCTGCCCGCTTGGGGTAGAATTGAAGCTGCGCACAGCTACATGCGCCCGCGCGCCCGACCGGCAGCGGGCTTGACCGTACATCTGGCTCAGTGATAACCACGGTAGTCTAAGGATAGCAATGAAACGTGTTGATGATTTCCGCCTGCGATTTGGCAAAAAAGAGTATGTGCCCATCATGATAGGCGGAATGGGTGTGGATATTTCCACGTCAGAGCTGGCCCTGGAAGCGGCCCGGCTGAACGGTATCGGCCATATCTCCGATGCCATGGTGGAAGATGTGTCGGATCGCCGTTTCGACACCACCTTCGTCAAAGACAAGACGAAACTGTACAAGTTCAACATCAATAATAGCGACAAGGCCGTGGTGCAGTTCGACCTGGGACGCTTGGCCGAAGCGCAGCGCCTGCATATCGGCCGCACCATGGAAGCGAAAAAAGGCGATGGCTTGATCTTCGTCAATTGCATGGAAAAGCTGACCATGAATGGCCCCCGCGAAACCTTGCGTGTGCGCCTGAATGCGGCGCTGGACGCGGGCATCGACGGCATCACCCTGTCGGCCGGCTTGCACTTCGGTTCGTTTGCCTTGATCGCCGACCATCCGCGTTTCCGCGATGCCAAGCTGGGCATCATCGTCTCGTCCGTGCGCGCCCTGCAGATTTTCCTGCGCAAGAACGCCAAGCTGGACCGCCTGCCCGACTTCATCATCGTCGAAGGACCATTGGCCGGCGGCCACCTGGGTTTCGGCATGGATTGGGCCAATTACGACCTGCACACGATTACCGCCGAAATCCTCGCCTACCTGAAGACGGAACAGCTGGACATCCCGCTGATCGCCGCTGGCGGCATTTTCACGGGCAGCGATGCCGTCTCCTTCCTGGAAGCGGGCGCAGCTGGCGTGCAAGTGGCGACGCGCTTCACCGTCACCGAGGAATGCGGCTTGCCAAACAAGGTCAAGCAGGAATACTACAAGGCCTCGGAAGAAGACATCATCGTCAACGGCGTCTCGCCGACGGGCTACCCGATGCGCATGCTGAAAAACACGCCCGCCATCGGCGCCGGCATCCGTCCAGGCTGCGAATCGTATGGCTACCTGCTCGACGCGACGGGCAACTGCGCGTACATCAACTCGTACAACCGCGAAGTGGCGGCCCATCCGGAACAAAAAACCGTCGTCGTGATGGACAAGACGTGCCTGTGCACCCACATGCGCAACTTCAACTGCTGGACCTGCGGCCATTACACGTATCGCCTGAAGGACACCACGCACAAGCTGGACAACGGCGAATACCAGATCCTGACGGCCGAACACGTCTTCAAGGACTACCAGTTCAGCGTCGACAACCAGATTGCCCTGCCGGAAAAAGCAGTCCAAGGCTGAATATGCTCAGCCTGAAATAAAAATGGCGCAGCCTGCGAAGGCTGCGCCATTTTTTATGCGGGAAGCATGTTTCGCAATGCCCGCTCGATCACCTCGAACTGTGGCCGCAGCAATACCTCTTCCTGCAGGCAAGCATCCATCATGGCCTGCAGGCCGGGCAAGGACGTCGCGCCATGCGCGATCAACTCGCCCAGCAGTACGCCAAAGGCGCGCGCCTCTATGCCCTGCAACAAGTCCCCTTGCGGCGAGCCGGGCGCAAACATGGACGCCGCGCCAAAGTCGCCCAGCAGGCACGCGCCACCATCCGCATGCAGGATATTGTGGCCATACAAATCGCCATGCACGATGCCGCGCGCATGCAGCTGGCACACGGCCGAGGCGATGCCATGGGCAATCGTCAACACTTGCGGTAAATCAAAGCGTGCGCCATCGGCATACACGTCGCGCGTGCACGATTCCAGGCTGGGCGGACCGGCCAAATTGCGGAAAGCGGCATCGATGAGCGGCATGACCAGGCCCATCGCCCCTTGCGGATGCCCATCGAGTGTCCCAAGGATGGGAATCAGGCCCGCATGTGCACCTGCGCCGACACAGGCGGCCATTTCGCTGCGCGGCAAGCCGTCGCTGGTCATCGCCCCCTTGAATACTTTGACGGCGACATCCTCTCGCCCATCGAGGCGGGCACGGTATATCACGCCCGATGCACCCTCGCCCAACTGCTGCGCCAATACCAGGCGCTGCCAGGCCACAGCCGCCGCGCCGGCACCGCTCAAGGCCGCCAGTTCGCGCACTTCCGTGAACGGGTTGCCCGCGTACGCAAGCCAGCTCAGGCACGGCAAAGACAGCAGGCAATCGGGCAGCGCCGTGAAACGGTTGGCGGCAATGCGCACCAGTTCCAACTGGCGGCAATTGGCCAGGGAGGCGGGCAAGCTGGCCAGGCAATTTCCCGCCAGCATGAGTTTCTGCAATGCACCGCACTTGCCCAGCTCATCTGGCAAGACTTCGATGGCATTGTCGGTCAGGGTCAGCCAGCGCAGCCTGGGCGGCAAGGCTGCGGCTGGCACATGGTCGATCCGGTTCGCCTTGAAACCGATCATTTCCAGCGCAGGACAGGAACCGAGCACGGCCGGCAAGGTGGTGAACAGATTATCCGAGCAAAAAATGATGCGCAGCTTGTGCAGCCGTGGCAAATCGTCAGGCAGGGAGGACAGCGCATTGCCCGACAAATCAAGGATTTCCAGGCTGTCGGCCAGGTCGAATATCTCACGGGGGAAGTCGCTCAAGCCGCAGGACAGCGTCAGGCGACGCACGCCGGCCAGTTGGCCAGTGTGTAATTGTTCCAGTGTATGCACAGCAGACAAGATATCCCTTTCAAAAACCCGGCAAACGCTGGTATCGCTCAATCCAGCGGACGTAAAAAAACCCCCACCGGATCACCGATGGGGGTTTTTTCGAATAACAAGCCTGACGATAACCTACTTTCACACTGGTTGCAGCACTATCATCGGCGCAAAGTTGTTTCACGGTCCTGTTCGGGATGGGAAGGGGTGGGACCAACTTGCTATGGTCATCA
>NZ_JAFCWP010000013.1:0-119731 GCF_049897625.1 Janthinobacterium sp. PSPC1-1
GTGAAAGTAGGTTATCGTCAGGCTTGTTATTTGGTGAAACAGCCCCCGGCTGTTTCTCCTTGAGAAAAACCCGATCAGCAATGGTCGGGTTTTTTTTCGTCTGGTGGTTTTGTTTGGCGGTGGTGGTGGCTGTCGGCTTACGCGCGTAGCGCTAAGCCGACCTACGCCGACCTACGGTCAGAGCCGGTAGGTCGGATTAGCGTAGCGTAATCCGACAACATTGTTGGCGTCGTGGCATCAGCTACCACGATAAGTGGAATACGACCACGGCGACACCACCAGCGGCACATGATAATTCTCATCCGTATGCGCAATGCCGAAGGCCAGGGTCACCAGATCGATGAAGCGGGGCGAGGGAAGTTCCACGCCCTGGGCGGCGAAGTAGTCGCCTGCGTTGAATACCAGTTCGTACTGGCCCGCCTTCATGCTGTCGCCTTCCAGCAAGGGCGAACTGCAGCGGCCGTCGCTATTGGTCATATCCATCTTCAATAACACTTTGCCTTCCGGCGCGACTGAAAACAGGGCTACCTTGACGCCGGCTCCCGGCCTGCCGTGGGCGATATCGAGTACATGCGTGCTGAGTTTTCCCATTTGCTATCCTGTATATAGGGTGAGTGAATGTGCTTATCGTGCAAATCATATACCGGTGACTGCGCCGGGCTATATGATTGGGCATATAGCCAACATTGTCCTCCTATAGGCGCGCCTCCGCATGAACAATTACGAACATTATCCACGCGACTTGATCGGCTATGGCCGCACGCCACCCCATCCGCAATGGCCTGGCAAGGCCCGCATCGCCCTGCAATTCGTTCTCAATTACGAGGAGGGGGCGGAAAACAACGTGCTGCATGGCGATGCCGCGTCGGAAACGTTTTTATCGGAAATGATCGGTGCGGCCGCTTTTCCTGCGCGCCACCTGAGCATGGAGTCGATTTATGAATACGGTTCGCGCGCCGGACTATGGCGCTTGCTGCGCATGTTCGAGGAGCGGCGCCTGCCGCTGACCGTGTTTGGCGTATCGATGGCCTTGAAACGCAATCCGGAGGCGGTGGCTGCCTTCCAGCAACTGGGGCATGAAATCGCCTGTCATGGCTTGCGCTGGATTTCCTACCAAAACATGGATGAGGCGACGGAACGTGAACACATGCGTGAAGCCGTGCAGATCATCCGCGAATTGACGGGTTCCGCCCCGCAAGGCTGGTATACGGGGCGCGATTCACCGAATACGCGCAAACTGGTGGTCGAACATGGCGGTTTCCGCTACGACGCCGATTATTACGGCGATGATTTGCCATTCTGGGACCAGGTGGCGTACACGGATGCCGCCGGCATGCCGGCCGTGCAGCCGCAGCTGATCGTGCCCTACACCCTGGACACGAACGACATGCGCTTTGCCGCCATGCAAGGCTTTAATTCGGGCACGCAGTTTTTTGATTATCTGAAGGATTCCTTCGATGTGCTGTATGCGGAAGGTGATCCGAACGGCTTGAATCAGCCAAAGATGCTGTCGGTGGGCCTGCATTGCCGCCTGGTCGGGCGGCCGGGACGGGCGGCGGCGCTGGCGCGCTTTCTCGACTATGTGCAGCGCCACGAGCAGGTGTGGATCACGCGCCGCATCGATATCGCTGAACACTGGCATGTGACGCATCCTTGCACTGCCTGATCTGTATTGATATTGAGTGATAAGTAAAATCAGTCTTAGCATATAGTTGTCCCATATGCCGGTGTTAATCTCCTATACTGGGACTATACCGAGGCCAGCATGTCAGAACCGATCCGCTTTTATTACCGTGGTGTCGTACAGGAAGTACGCAACGCCGCCCCTACGCAGACTGTGTTGCAGCACCTGCGCGAGGATTTGCATTGCACGGGCACCAAGGAAGGCTGCGCCGAGGGCGATTGCGGCGCTTGCACGGTGGTCATCGGCAGCCTGGTCGATGGTCAGGTCGAGATGAAGGCCGTCAATGCCTGCATCCAGCTGACGCCCACGCTTGATGGCAAGGCCTTGTTTACCGTGGAAGATTTGCAGCAGCCCAGTGGCGCCTTGCACCCGGTGCAGCAGGCGATGGTCGAATGCCACGGTTCCCAGTGCGGTTTTTGCACACCAGGTTTCGTGATGTCGCTGTGGGGCATGTATCTGGCGAAAAACGGCGAGACGCCCACGCGCTGCGAAATCGACGATACGCTGTCGGGTAATTTGTGTCGCTGCACCGGTTACCGGCCCATTATCGATGCGGCCAGGCGCATGGGCGAATTGCCGCGTGTCACATTCGACCGCAATGCTCTGGCGCAGCAATTGCAGGCGTTGCAGCGCGCTAGCCTGGCCACTTATGAGCACGGCGGCCAGCACTTCCACGCGCCACGCAGCATTGAGGAACTGGTAGCGCTGCGCGCGGCAAAGCCGCAAGCGTGCCTGCTGGCCGGCTCCACCGATATCGGCTTGTGGGTCACCAAGCAGCTGCGCGACCTCGGCGACATCATTTATCTCGGCAACGTGGCCGCGCTGAAAAACATCACCGTGGATGATGGCAAGCTGCACATCGGCGCTGGCGCCAGCCTGAACGAGGCCTATGCGGCGCTGTGCGAGTATTATCCGCAGGAATTGTCGGAATTGTGGCAGCGCTTTGCTTCCTTGCCGATCCGCAATGCCGGGACCCTGGGTGGCAATGTGGCCAATGGTTCGCCCATCGGCGACTCGATGCCGTGGCTGATTGCGCTGGGTAGTGAGGTCGTGCTGCTCGGACTTGCCGGCCAGCGCATCATGCCGCTGGAAAACTTTTATCTGGGTTACCAAAAGAAAGATCTGCAGCCCGGTGAATTCGTCGAAGCCGTGCGCGTGCCCTTGCCGCGTGCCGAGGTGCAATTCCGCACGTATAAACTGGCGAAGCGCTTCGACCAGGATATCTCGGCCGTGTGCGCCGCGTTTGCCTTCCAGCTCGACGGCGAGCGCATCATCGATGCGCGCATCGCCTTTGGCGGCATGGCGGCCACGCCGCAACGGGCCGCGCAAACGGAAGCATTTTTGCTGGGGCAGGCGTGGACGGAAGACAACCTCGTCATCGCCATGCGCTTGCTGGCCGACGATTACGCGCCGCTGTCGGACATGCGCGCCTCGAATACCTATCGCATGACGACGGCGCAAAACCTGTTGCGCCGCTTCTGGCTGGAAACACGCCCCGGTGCGCCGCTGCTGCGCACTGCCGTCAACGCCTACGCTTGCCGCGCCTGAAAGGACCAGCATGAACCATCCTGTCACGCCCGAACTGCAAGCGGCCGCCTGGGCCGCCGTGGGCAAGCCCAGTCCCCATGAATCGGCGCAATTGCATGTGCTGGGGCAAGCCACCTACACGGACGATATCGCCGAACTGCAAGGCACCTTGCATGCGGCGCTGGGCCTGTCGCAAAAGCCGCACGCGCGCATCACGGCCATGGATTTGTCGGCCGTGCGCGGTGCACAAGGGGTTGTCGCCGTCTACACGGCGCAGGACATTCCTGGCACCAATGATTGCGGTCCCATCATCCATGACGACCCCATCCTGGCTGCGGAGCTGGTGCAATACGTGGGCCAGCCCATCTTTATCGTGGTGGCCGATACGCACGACCATGCGCGCCGCGCCGCCCGCCTGGCGCAAGTGTCGTACGATGAGTTACCCGCGATCATGACGCCGCAGGCAGCCAAGGCGGCACAGTCGTATGTGCTGCCGCCGATGCAGCTGACGCGCGGCAACTACCAGGCCGCGTTCGAGATGGCGCCGCATGTGGTCAGGGGCCAGCTGTATGTGGGCGGGCAGGAACAGTTCTATCTGGAAGGACAGATTTCCTACGCCATCCCGAAGGAAGCGCAGGGCATGCTGGTGCTGTGTTCGACCCAGCACCCGAGCGAGATGCAGCACGTGGTGGCGCATGCGCTGGGCGTGCATTCGCATAACATCACCGTCGAATGCCGGCGCATGGGTGGCGGTTTCGGCGGCAAGGAGTCGCAGTCGGCCCTGTGGGCGGCGGCGGCATCGATTGCGGCGGCTAAACTGAAACGCCCCGTGAAACTGCGCGCCGACCGCGACGACGACATGCTGGTGACGGGCAAGCGCCACTGTTTTTACTATGAATACGAAGTGGGCTACGACGACGACGGGCGGATCCTGGCCGCCAAGGTCGACATGACCACGCGCGCGGGCTACTCGGCCGACTTGTCCGGCCCCGTCGCCACGCGCGCCGTCTGCCACTTCGACAACACCTATTATTTGTCCGACGTGGATATCCGCGCCGCCTGCGGCAAGACCAATACCCAGTCGAACACGGCTTTCCGGGGCTTCGGCGGGCCGCAGGGCGCCATCGCCATCGAGTACGTGATCGATGAAATCGCTCGCCATTTACAACGCGATGCGCTCGATATCCGCCTGCTCAATTTCTATGGCCGCAATGATGGGGAAGGACGCAATGTCACGCCGTACGGCCAGAAAATCGTCGACAACGTGATCCATGAACTCGTCGCGGAACTGGAAGAGAGCAGCGATTACCGCGCGCGTCGCCTCGCCATCGACGCCTACAACGAGGCCAGCCCCATCCTGAAGAAGGGCCTGGCATTTACGCCCTTGAAATTCGGCATCGCCTTCAACGTCACGCATCTGAACCAGGCCGGCGCCCTCGTGCACGTGTACGTCGATGGCTCCGTGCTGGTCAACCATGGCGGCACGGAAATGGGGCAGGGCATCAATACCAAGGTCATGCAGGTGGTGGCGCACGAGCTGGGGCTGGACCTGGAATGTGTACGCGCTACGGCCACCGATACCAGCAAGGTGGCGAACACGTCGGCCACGGCAGCGTCCACCGGTGCCGACCTGAACGGCAAGGCGGCGCAGGATGCGGCGCGTCAGATCCGTGAACGCCTGGCCGATTACGCTGTCAAACTGTATGGCGGCGACGTTGCTGCTGTGCGCTTCTTCGATAACCACGTCCACGTGAATGGCCATGTCGTCGCGTTTTCCGAGCTCGTACAGAAGGCTTATCTGGCGCGGGTGCAACTGTGGTCGGACGGTTTTTATGCCACACCGGGCCTGTCGTGGGATGCGAAGACGATGACGGGCCATCCATTTTCCTACTATGCGTATGGCGCTGCCGTGGCTGAAGTGGTGGTCGATACCCTGACGGGGGAATGGAAACTGCTGCGCGCGGATGCCTTGTACGACGCGGGCCAGTCATTGAATCCCGCGATTGATCTGGGCCAGGTGGAAGGGGCATTTATCCAGGGCATGGGCTGGCTGACGACGGAGCAGCTGTGGTGGAATGCGGCGGGCAAGCTGATGACGCACGCGCCATCGACGTATAAAATTCCCGGCATTTCCGATTGTCCGGAAGATTTTCGCGTCAAGCTGTTCCAGAACCGCAACGTGGAAGACAG
This sequence comes from Janthinobacterium sp. PSPC1-1, assembly GCF_049897625.1. Taxonomy (NCBI): domain Bacteria; kingdom Pseudomonadati; phylum Pseudomonadota; class Betaproteobacteria; order Burkholderiales; family Oxalobacteraceae; genus Janthinobacterium; species Janthinobacterium sp. PSPC1-1. The sequence goes on from NZ_JAFCWP010000013.1 coordinate 5,402, forward strand.
CATCCACCGTTCCAAAGCCGTGGGCGAGCCGCCGCTGCTGTTGCCGTTTTCCGTGTTCTTTGCCATCCGCGACGCCATTTCCAGCGTGGGCCATCACGCCGTGCAACCACCGCTGAATGCCCCCGCCACCAGCGAGGAAATCCTCAAGGCGGTCATGGCCGTGCAAGCGGCCGGCGTGGCCGCTTAAGGAGTTGATGATGAGCGACTGGCTGACAGCAATCGAGAATGACACGCAGGCATCCGTACTGGTGACGGTCGCCCTGGTGGAAGGTTCCGGGCCGCGCGAAGCGGGCGCGAAGATGCGCGTCACCCTCGATGGTCAAATGGACACCATCGGCGGCGGCCACCTGGAACTGCGTGCCGTGGAAATCGCCAAGAGCATGCTGGCCACGGGTGACACGCATGCGCGGCTCGAGCGTTTTGCGCTCGGTCCCAGCCTCGGGCAATGCTGCGGCGGCGTCGTCCACCTGGCCTTTGAATATGTCGATGCCAGCCTGAAAACATTGCTGGCCGCCTTGCGCGAGCGCCGCCAGCACGATAGTTGGCGCCTGACGGCACTCGATGGGGAACCCGCGTCGGTTCTGTTCGATGCGGAGGGCACGCTGATCGCTGGCATGCCAGGCCAGGCGCCCGATACGTTTGCACGCGAACGCAGTACCCATGTCGCGAAGGGCAGTGAAGGGCGGCGCTGGCTGGTCGACCCGTGCCTGGCGCCGCGCGCCCATCTGACCTTGTTCGGCGCCGGCCACGTGGGCGCCGCCATCGTGCGCGCGCTGGCCGATTTGCCCTGCACTATCACCTGGGTCGATGAACGCGAAGACATGTTTCCCGCAGCGTTGCCAGCGGGGCTGCCAAGTAATGTGCGCATCGCTGCCAGCGACACGCCCGAGGAATTTGTCGCCATGGCGCCGCCCGGTGGCAGTTTTCTCGTCATGACGCACAGCCATGCGCTCGATCAACGCTTGACGCAAGCCATCATGGAGCGCGAGGATGCGGGCTGGTTCGGCTTGATCGGTTCGAACACGAAACGCAAGCAGTTCGAGCACCGGCTGCAAGCGCGCGGCGTGCCGGACGAGCGCATTGCCGCCATGGTCTGCCCGATCGGCATGCCCGGCATCCGCAACAAGGCGCCGGCTGTGATCGCCGCTTCCGTTGCCTGTCAATTACTCATGGTGTGGGAGGAAGCCGCTAGCGCGGCCCTGGCCGCACCGCTGCGGCTGGCCTCTGCCAGCGCGCCACCGCGCCGCCAACCACGCGTCGCCACTCACCCGTTATAGAAAGAAGTCATGCCGATTGTTCCCGTCACATTGCAAGCTTACCGTGCCAGCTTGCTGCACTTCCACGCCGATCCCGCTTTCACCGAGGAGGCGCACGCCTGGCATGCGGATGGCTTGCTGATCGTGGCCGATGGCAAGGTCGTGGCGGCCGGCGATTACGCGCAGCTGCAAGCGACTTTGCCGCCAGGCACCGAGATCGTCGATTATCGTGGCAAGCTGATCGTGCCGGGTTTCATCGATACGCATCTGCATTTTCCGCAGACGGAAATGATCGCCTCGCCCGCCCCCGGTTTGCTGCCGTGGCTGGAGACGTATACCTTCCCCACCGAGCGCGCGTTTGAAGACCCTGTGCATGCGCGCAATGTCGCCGAGTTTTTCCTCGATGAACTGCTGCGCTGCGGCACCACCACGGCGATGGTGTATGGCAGCGTGCATCCGCAATCGGTGGATGCCTTTTTTGGCGCCAGCGAGGCGCGCGGCTTGCGCATGGTGGCGGGCAAGGTCATGATGGACCGCAACTGCCCCGAATTCCTGCGCGACACGGCCGAGTCCGGCGCGCGCGAAAGCGAGGAGCTGATCCGGCGCTGGCACAAGCACGGCCGCTCGCTGTATGCGATTACGCCCCGTTTCGTGCCCACCTCGACGAATGAACAGATGCACCTGGCGGGCGAGCTGGCGCGCGCCTATCCGGATACGTATCTGCAGACCCACGTGTCGGAAAACGAGGATGAGTGCCGCTGGGTGCGCGAACTGCATCCGCAGGCGCGCAGCTACCTCGATGTGTATGAGCAGTACGGTATGCTGCGCCCGCGCGCCATGTTCGGCCATTGCATCTGGCTCGATGAGCGCGACCGCGCGCGCATGGCGGAGACGTCTTCGGCGGCCGCTATTTGTCCCACCTCCAACTTGTTCCTCGGTAGCGGCCTGTTCGATTTCGAGCGGGCCGATGCGGCGAGAGTGCTGCTGTCGCTGGCCACCGACGTGGGCGGCGGCACCTCGTTCTCGATGTTGCAAACCATGAACGAAGCCTATAAAGTAGCACGCTTGAAAGGCAGCTATCTGCCCGCCTTGCGCATGTTTTACCTGGCAACTTTGGGGGCGGCGCGGGCCATGCAACTGGAAGGTACCCTGGGCAATTTCACGGCTGGCACGGAAGCGGACTTCATCGTGCTCGACAAGCAATCGACGCCGCTGCTGGCGCGCCGCACGGCTGGCTGTCAAAGCCTGGAGGAATTGCTGTTTGCCTTTGCGCTGCTGGGCGACGACCGCGCCGTGGCCGCCACCTATTCAGGCGGACAATGCGTGCATGTGCGGGGGCAGGGCTGACCTACCCGTTGTTCCATACGAATTATCCTGAGCGAGAACGCGAATGCACAAGAAACTCACTGGCCTGGCGCTTGTCGCCGCGCTGGCATTGACCGGAACGGCGCAGGCCGCCCCGTCTTCCAACGAAGCGGCCACCGCGCGCCATTTTGCCGCCCTGCTTGCCGGCGCGCAGCCGAAGACAGCCGAGTTGAGCCTGTTCTTTTCCATGATGCCCAAGGGCGGCGACCTGCACCACCATTACTCGGGCGCCATTTACGCCGAGCAATTCCTCGACTGGGTCGACAAGGAAAACTATTGCGTCAACAAGACGACGTACCGCATCGAAAGCAACAAGGACGTCGTAGCGGCCGAGCGCGCCAAGCCGGCCGCGCAGCGTGGCTGCCTGTCGTCCACGGAAGTGTTCGCCGATGCGGGCCTGTACGCGCAATTGCTGCAGCGCTGGTCCACCAAGGATTTCTACAACCATGGCGCCATCCAGACTCCACCGGACCGTACCTTTTTTGATACGTTTGGCTACTTCGGTCCCGTCGCATCGAGCAACACGGCCGACGGCCTGAAAACGCTGAAGCAGCGCGCCATCGCGGAAAACCTCAGCTACATCGAGACGATTTTCGAGCTGTCGCCGTTCGTGCAGAATGCGCAGTTCGACCAGCAAGTGCTGGCGCCGGGCTTGCCGCCGGCAGCGTTGCAAGCCGTGCTGGCCAACTGGACAGGCAGCCTGGAGCAGGACGCCAGCTTCCAGAAAAGCATCACCGCCTACAACGACAACGTCAACGCCAGCAGCGCCGGCATCGACGATGCGAACTTCACCATGCGTTACCAGGCGTATGTGCTGCGTTTCCTGTCGCCATCGCAAGTGTTCTCGTCCATGGTAGCCGCGTTCAAGGCGGCCAGCCTGAATCCGCTGCTGGTGGGCGTGAACATCGTGGGCCAGGAAAGCGTGAATGTGTCCATGCGCGATTACAGCTTGCACATGGAAATGTTCAAGTTCCTCAAGGCAAAATATCCGAACGTCAAGATCGCCCTGCATGCCGGTGAGCTGGCGCTGGGTATGGTGCCGCCGGAAGGCATGGCGTTCCATATCGCCGAAGCCGTCGATGTGGCCGGCGCGGACCGTATCGGCCATGGCATGGATATCGCGTACGAGCACAATGCGCTGGCGACCATGCAAAAGATGCGCGAACGCAATATTCCCGTGGAAGTGAACCTGACCAGCAACGATTACATTCTCGGCATCAAGGGCCAGGCCCATCCGATCACCCTGTACCGCAAATATGGCGTGCCCTTCGTGATTTCCACCGATGACGCGGGCGTGTCGCGTAATACCCTGTCGAATGAGTACGTGCTGTTTGCCAGCCAGTACAAGACCGATTATGCGGAAATCAAAAAGCTGTCGTATAACAGCCTGCGTTATTCGTTTTTGGCTGAAGCGGACAAGCAACGTTTACTGAAAGCACTCGATGCCCGTTTCAGCCGTTTCGAAGCCATGATCGCAAATAGTGATCGTAAGGCGACTGTTGTAAAGCCGTAAAAGTATTTCACCTCCCCTGCCTGCCACGCGACCGCAACTAGCGGTCGCGTAACCTCCTGATCTTCATAGTTACAAAACCCTCCTTTTATCCTTTTTGTTGTGCCTTTACGACAAAAAATGATGCGCTGGTAGTGCTTTCTTGCAATTATTTTCTGAAACAATTTCCAAGTCTTGCCGCTCATCTATAATTTCGCCCCGATGAGGTGAGCTTGCTCGGTTGATACAAAAAATGCGGCTTCCAGCGGTGATTTATACTTTTAATATATAAATCATTAAAAAAAAACGTATTTGTCAGCCTACAGACCTTAATGCATAGTTGGACGGCGAAGAATTGAATAAGTCATTTTTGATATCGCTTTTGTGACAATTCAGGATGTCTAGCGGCGCCTGTCACATTGCGGTCATATCCGTGTAACGGATTTGAAATATTCGATCTTTATACTGCCGTGTCTAGTTGGATAGTTTCCGTGTTTCACCACAATATAAGCAAGTCAGAATACTTGTAAGTTACAACACACTCTAGGGGGTTCAAATGCAGTTCATTCAACAACCAAAATTGCGACTAAGTATGATCGCAGTGGCATGCCAATTGGCTTGCTTCGGCATCTCTACTGCGCATGCGCAAACCGCTGACGAAGCCACAAAAGTGGTCATTACCGCTAAAAAAACCGGTATGGGCCTGATGGTGACGGAAGATGCGCCAAAAGCACGCAGCACGATTACGGCAGAAGAACTGGAAAAGCAGCGTCCAACGGGCAATGCGTACGAAGCCCTGGAGATGTTGCCAGCTGTTAATAGCTACAACTACGATGCAACTGGCCTGTTCGGCGGCGGCCTGACACTGCGCGGCTTTAACTCCGACCAGATCGGCGCCACGATCAATGGCGTGCCGGTGAATGACTCCGGCAGTTTTGCCATCTACCCGCAAGAATATGTCGACCAGGAAAATACCTGCTCGCAAACCGTCACCCAGGGTTCGACCGATGCCGATTCGCCACAAGTGGGCGCCACCGGCGGCAACTTCGGTATCAACACCTGCAATCCTGAAGACAAGCACCGCCTGCGCATGATGCAGACCTTCGGTCAACTGAACATGAAGAAAACCTTCGTGCGCGTCGACACCGGCCTGTTCTCGGACAAGCGCACCAAGATGTTCGTATCCGCTTCGCATGCTGAAGCCGACAAATGGAAAGGCAAGGGCGGCGCCAAACGCGACCATATCGATGCCGGCATCAACTACGATTGGGATCGTTTCAACTATATTCACGCCACCTTGCTGTACAACGAGGCGATGAACAACAACATCAATAACCTGACCTTGTCTGAAATCAACAAGAACGGTTATAACTTCGACTATGCCGATACCTTCAAAGGCCATCTGAAGCCTGTAAAAGGCACTGCCCAAGTGGAAACCACGCAGTCGCCAGCCTTCTACAAGCTGGGCATCAACCCGTTCAAGAATGCCATCGCCTCTGCCACGGCCAAGTTCCGCCTGAACGAGAATCTGGACCTGAAAGTACTGCCATACATCTGGTACGGCTATGGTAACGGTGGCGTGCAACAGCGCGCCCAGTCGGAAAAAGCTTTCTATGACGCAGCCACTGGCACGCGCAATGGTACCGTGGACTTGAACGGCGACGGCGACACCCTCGATACCGTGCTGGTCGCCAACGCCAGCGTCACCAAGACCTTCCGTCCAGGCGTGACCGCGTCGCTGAACTGGTCGTCGGGTAACCACGATGTGCTCGGTGGCTTCTGGTACGAGCGCGCTCGCCATCAGCAAACGGGCCCGATGCTGGCACTGAGCAATGATGGTATCTCGCAAGATCCTTGGCTGCAAAACGGCCAGATCCTGCGTCCGGATGGCACGCCAGCGCAAAGCCGTAACTGGATGTCGATTTCGACCGCTTATCAGTTCTTCCTGCAAGACACGATCAGCCTGAACGATGACAAGCTGAAGATCAATATCGGCGTGCGCAGCCCGAACGTGAAGCGTGACTTCACCAACTACGGCGACGAAAACAACAACGTCAAGCCGTACAACCTGGTCAAGAAGTACAGCACCCTGCTGCCGCAACTGGGTGCGCGTTACCGCATCACCAACGACGATCAAGTGTTCATTTCGGTTGCCAAGAACGTCAAAGCACCACCTAACTTCGTGTTTGGCAACATTGGCACCAGCGTGAAAGTGGTCAATGGCGTCGCAAACTTTGTTGGTGATGTGAAGCAAGAATCGTCGTGGAACACCGATATCGGTTATCGCCACCAGGATGACAATTTCATCGCTTCGGTGACGGCGTTCTTCATCGACTTCAAGGATCGCCAGGCAACCACCTTCGATCCAATCACCCAAGCGAGCAGCTATACCAACGTGGGCCGCGTCAGCAACAAGGGTCTGGAATTCGAAATCGGCAATACGCCGATCAATGGTTGGGCGATGTACGGTTCGCTGGGTTTCAATAACAGCAAAATCAAGGACGACATGCTGTCCGCGACGAATGTGTACCTGCCGACTGCTGGCAAGGAAATGATCAACACGCCGAAGAAGAAAGCCGGCTTGTCGATCGAGTACCAGAATGGTTCGTTCTGGACCCGCGTGAAAGCGCGCGCCACCGGCCAGCAGCAAGCATCGATGGTCAATGATGAAACGGCACCAGGCTACACCACCTTCGGTATCGACGGCGGCTACACCTTTGCCAACTTCGGTTACATCAAGCGTCCCAAGCTGACGGTTAACCTGAGCAACATCACGGACAAGCAGTACCGCAATCCGTCCTCGACCACCGTCAAGAATACCCAGGCTATCCCTGGTGTAACGACGTCGGTTGATACCCAGCGTTACTACCTGGGTGCGCCACGCTTCGTATCGGTCACCCTGTCGATCGATATCTAATCGACGCTGACGCGCAGCCTGCAGGCCAGGTTGCGCGCAATGTGTTGCAACGGGCCTTAGGGCCCGTTTTTCTTTTCAGCCGGCGTTGTACAGCCGGACCTTGTTTAACCCGTTTGCGCAATGCCGTTATCCCGGCCGTTGCGCTATGCTGCGAAGCCTATGAAAACACTGCCCTTATCCCTGATCGCGGTGGCTATCGCCGCCGCCATGACCGGTTGCGCCACCCATCCCGCGGCGCCCGTCGATATCAACCTGGTCGCCCTGAACGACTTCCACGGCAATCTCGAGCGCAGCAAATTTACCTACACGAGCGTCGCCGATGCCGAGCGCAAGACGGTGCAGGCGGGCGGTATCGATACCTTGTCCGGCGCCCTGACGGCGTGGCGGCGCGAAGATGCGCAGCTGATTTTTGTCGGCAATGGCGACCTGGTCGGTGCCAGCCCCGCCATGTCGGCGCTGTGGGCCGATGAACCGAGTATCGTCGCCATGAACATGCTGGGCATGAAGGCCAGTTCCGTCGGCAACCATGAATTTGACCAGGGCAAGGCGGAACTGCTGCGCCAGCAGCGCGGCGGTTGCGAGTCGTCGCGCGCCGACAAGGCGTGCAAGTTCACGCCCGACTTCAAGGGCGCCAGCTACACCTATATGGCGGCCAATGTGATCGACACGCAAACGGGCAAGTCCCTGCTGCCTGCCTACCGCATCGAAGAGGCGCATGGCGTCAAGGTGGGCCTGATCGGCGCCGTGCTGAAAGATACGCCATCCGTGGTGACGGCCGCCGGCATTGCCGGCCTGCAGTTTGGCGATGAGGCCGACGCCATCAATGCCACCTTGCCGCAGTTGCGCGCGCAAGGCGTGGGCGTATTCGTCGTGCTGCTGCATCAGGGCGGCGAGACGAAGGAAGCCGTCGACCAGGCCGATTGCAGCCACCTGAAGGGCGAAGTGGTCGATGTGGTGAAGCGCCTCGACCCGGCCATTCAATTGGTCATCAGCGGCCATTCGCACCAGGGTTATCTGTGCCGTGTCGATGGCCGCCTCGTGACGCAGGCACAGATGGGCGGGCACATGCTGACGCGCATCAAACTCAAGGTCGATCCCGTCAAGAATGCGCTGATCGATGCCAGCGCGCAAAACGTCGTCATGCTGCCAGGCATGTATGAGCCGGACCCGGCCGTGGCAGCCTACCTGGAATCGGTCAAGCAGCGCAGTGCGGCCGAGTTGTCGCGTCCCGTGGCCATTATCGCCGTGCCGAACGTGGGCCGCAGTACCAAGGGCGGCGGCGCATCGCCGCTGGGCGACCTGGTGGCCGACAGCACCTTGTTCGGCGCGCGCGCCTTTGGCGCGCAAATCGGCCTGATGAATAATGGCGGCATCCGCAAGGACCTGGAAGCGGGCGCCGGCCTGATGACGAACGTGGGCCAGAACCAGGCAGTTGTACCGTTCGGCAATACCCTGATCGTCGTGAGTCTTTCTGGCGCGCAAATTCGTACCTTGCTCGAACAGCAGTGGCCGGGTGCCGAAGCTGAGGAGAATAATCTGCTGCAGATATCGGACGGCTTCAGCTACCGCTGGGACAGCACGCGGCCCCAGGGCCAGCGCGTGCTGCCGGGCAGCATCATGCTCAATGGCATTGCTCTTGAAGACAATCAACAATACCGTGTCGCCGCCAACAGCTTCCTGGCCGGCGGCGGCGACCGTTTCACCGTGCTGGCGGCCGGCACGCGCCGGCTCGACACGGGCGTGCGCGACATCGACGCCTTCAGCGATTACCTGATCGCCCGCGCGCGCGCCGGCAAGCCGGCCGGCAGCGCCACGGCGGCAGGGCGCATCGTGCGCGTCAAATAATTTACAAGGAATAACCATGCGTCGTTTATCTGTCTCCCTGCTCGTCACTACCCTGTTCGCGGGCACGGCCCACGCCGATTTCACCATTCCCGGCTTTGAGCTGGTGCACACCTCGCCCGTGGAAACGAGCTTGACCAATCCCGACCTGCGCGAGCCCGTCGCCGTGTGGAGCGAGCTGTTCGATTCGGCAAAAAAAGAGATCGTCATCGCCCAGTTCTATGCCGTCAGCAAACCGGGCACGGCTTTTGAAAAGGTGCTGGCCAGCCTGACGGCCGCCGGCCAGCGTGGCGTGAAAATCCGCTTCCTGCTGGACCAGAAGGGCGTGGGCCTGTCGGAAGCGGCGACCATCGCCCGGATCAAGGCGATTCCGAATCTGGACTTGCGCCTCATCGATTTCAATAAAATCACGGGCAACGGCATCGTGCACGCGAAATACCTGGCCGTCGATGGTGAGGTCGCGTACATCGGCAGCCAGAATTTCGACTGGCGCTCGTTCGAGCACATCCATGAAACGGGCTTGAGAATCACGGAGCCAAGCATGGTCAGCCAGGTGCAAGCCATTTTCGAACAGGATTGGCAAGCGCAGGCATTGACGTCGCAAGGCAGCCGCGCCACGGTGCTCAACAGCAAGGTGGTACCCGCCAACTACGCGCAAAACGCTTTCCTGCTGGCCAGCCCGAATGCGTATAACCCGGCTGGCGTGGGCGACTCGGAAACGGGCTTGCCCGCCTTGCTGGCCGAAGCGAAAAGCGAAGTGCGCATCCAGCTGCTCGATTACGCGCCGCTGTCCTACGGTCCGAACCGCACGCGTCCGTACTACGCCGTGATCGACAACGCCGTGCGCGCGGCCGCCCAGCGTGGCGTGAAGATCAAGCTGATGGTGTCAAGCTGGAACACGGAAGCGCCGGCCATCGCCTACCTGAAAAGCCTGGCCCTGGTGCCGAACGTGGAAATCCGCATCGTGACGATTCCCACGGCCTCGACGGGTTTCATTCCCTTCGCGCGCGTGATCCACAGCAAGACCATGAGCATCGATGGCAAGCTGGCCTGGGTCGGCACGAGCAACTGGGCGGGCGGCTATTTCGATTTGTCGCGCAACCTGGAAGTGGTGCTGCGCAACGATGCCATGGCGCAGCGCATCGCCGCGCTGCATGAGCAGACGTGGAGCTCGGCGTATGCGCAGCCGATCGACATCAACAAGCAGTATCCGAAACCGGCCAAGGCCACGCCGCAAGGCAAGGAGTAATGGTGAACATGAAAAAACTGCTGACTGTGCTGGCGCTGGGCACAGCCTTTACCTCCGGCAATGTGCTGGCCTGGGGCAATGACGGCCACCGTGCCGTGGGCGCCATCGCCGATCAATTGCTCAAGGGCAGCGCCGCGCAGGCGCAAGTGGCCAAGTTGCTGTTGCCTGGTGAAAGCCTTGAAAAGATTGCCAACTGGCCCGATTGCGTGAAGGGCACGTATTGTGGCCCGCAATCGCCGGAAATGCTGACGTATGTCGCGGCAAACCCGAAGCATGGCGAATACCACTACACGAACGTGCCATTCCAGAATGCGCACTACCACGACCATGGCGTGGGCACGGCTGACGACGATATCGTGCAAACGCTCAAACAGGCGATCCTGGTGCTGCAGGGCAAGGCTGATGCCGCCAGCAATCCGCACGGCTTCAGCCAGCGCGAAGCACTGATTCTGATTACACACCTGGTAGGCGATATCCACCAGCCTTTGCATGTGGGCAATGCGTTTCTCGGCAAGGATGGCCAGTTTTTCGTGCCTGCCACGCAGGCACAGATCGATGACATCGCCATTTTCAATGCACGCGGTGGCAATGACTTGCTGCTCGACGATGCGAAGATGACGGCCTTGTCCGACGCTGTGATTCCCGCGCCGCTGCCGGCGGAAGAGGGGGCCGCGAAAGCTCCAGCCTATCCGAAGTCGCCCACCAAGCCCCTGCATTCGTATTGGGATACGACCGTGGTCGATTACGCCATGCGTCGCCTGAGCACGCGCACGCCGCAGCAGTTTGCGCGTACCGTGATCGCCAGCACGCCGGTGGTGAGCGTCAATAACGGCGACCCTGTCACCTGGCCGTATCAGTGGGCCGATGCCGCGCTGGCAGCGTCCAAGATTGCTTTCACGGACGTGGTGGCCGGTCCGGCCACACAGCAGACCAGCCGCAAGGGCGAGGTCTACAAGGTGTGGAGCTTGACGGTGCCGGACAATTATCCCGTGCCCAGCTCGGCGCTGGCGAAGCAGCAACTGATCGAGAGCGGCTATCACCTGGCCGCCGTGCTGCAGGCGATCTGGCCACAGTAAGATGTCATTTGAAAGCGGCCTGCGGGCCGTTTTTTTCATGCCAGGGTGATGTTGATTCCCATCTCGCGGTAGGGCGCGAGCAGGGCCTCGTCCACGTCGCGGTGCACGATGATGTCGTTGACCTGGCTCAAAGGCGCGATCTGGAATGGCGAGGCTGTGTTGAACTTTTCCGGCGAGGCCAGCACGATGGTGCGACTTGACGCCTCGCTCAGCGCGCGTTTCACGCACGCTTCTTCGTAATCACCCGTGGTGATGCCCGCTTGCGGATGCAGGCTGGCTACGCCCATGAAATACAGGTCGGCGCGGATGCGGCCGATGGCTTCCACTGTCGCTGCGCCGACGCCCACGATCGAGTGCTTGTACAGGCGCCCGCCCAGCATCAGTACCTCGATGCCTGGGTGATTCACCAGTTCGACGGCAATCGACGGACTGTGCGTGACGATGGTGGCGCACAATTCGCGCGGCAACTGGCGCGCCAGTTGCACGGCGGTCGTGCCGCCATCGAGAAACACCACTTGTCCCGTTTGTATCATGGCACCGGCCGCGCGGCCGATGGCGGGCTTGGCTTCCGGCGAAATCTGTTCGCGACCCGCAAATGGCGCCAGCGCGGGCGAGCGCGGCAGCAAGGGCAGGGCGCCGCCATGCACGCGTTCCAATAAGCCTTCTTTTGCCAGCTCGCGCAAGTCGCGCCGTATCGTGTCCTCCGACAAGCCCAGGGCGTCGCTGACGGCTCTGGCGACGAGCTGGCCTTCGCGCTGGAGCAAGTCCAGCAGGTATTGTTTGCGTTGATGTGTCAGCATGGTTTTTCTTGTATTTTCTTGATATTGCACGAGTTTGCATGATAAAGTCGGCGAAGGCAAGCACACGCAAGCACAAGGAGATGAAATGCGCGAAGAAAGTACAAAGCAGGAACGGGTCCGCATCCAGCAGGTGCAGACCCTGTCGCACGACTGGTATCTATTGCAAAAGACCACGTTTGATTACCTGCGCCAGGATGGCGAATGGCAGACACAGACGCGGGAAACCTATGACCGCGGCGATGGCGCCACCATCCTGCTCTACAACAAAATCAAGCGCACGGTGATCCTGATCCGCCAGTTCCGCTTTCCCACGTATCGCGAGGGCCACGATGGTTTCCTGATCGAAGCAGCGGCCGGCTTGCTGGACGAGGCCAGCGCGGAACAGCGCATCCGCGCCGAGGTGGAAGAGGAAACCGGTTACCGGGTGGGGCAGGTGCACAAGGTCTTCGAAGCCTTCATGAGTCCCGGCTCGGTGACGGAGCGCCTGCATTTCTTTGTCGCCGAATACGACCCCGCCAGCCGCATCGGCGATGGCGGCGGCCTGGCGCATGAGGGAGAAGATATCGAGGTGCTGGAACTGCCCCTGGCGCAAGCGCTGCAGATGGTGGCCGATGGCCGTATCTGCGACGGCAAGACCATCATGCTGCTGCAGCATGCGCAGTTGCAGCTGATGCCGCGTAAACAGGGACTGCAGATACTGATCGCAGGTCCCTACCGCTCGGGCACGGGCGACGATCCCGCACTGATGGCGGCGAATGTGGCGGCCATGCAAGCCGTTTGCCTGCCCCTGTATGCCAAGGGACACATGCCCGTGCTCGGTGAATGGCTGGCCCTGCCCATGCTGGCGCTGGCTGGTTCCACCCGGGTGGGCGACGCCGTGTACGAGGAACTGTTCCACGCGCATGCGACGCGTTTATTGAGCCACTGCGATGCCGTGTTGCGTCTCGGCGGCGCCTCCCAGGGCGCCGACCAGATGGTGAGCGTGGCGCAGAATCTCGGTTTGTCCGTGTATTTTTCGCTGGACGAGATTCCACTGGCGTAAAAAAAGCGAAGCCCGCGGGCTTCGCTTTTTTGCATCAAGTTAAAGTCAGACTTAACGAGATTTTACAAATGGAATACCGATGGCTTTTGGCGCGATGGATTTCGCCATCAAGCCCGCCAGCACGATCACCGTGACGACATACGGCACCATCTGGATCAGCGAGCCGGGGATGCGGCCGACGACCGGCAAGTCCACGCCTTCAATCTGGATCTGGATGGCGGCGAAGAAGCCGAACATCAGACAACCGAGGAAAGTGTAGACGGGGCGCCAGTTGCCGAACACCATGGCCGTCAGGGCCAGGTAGCCGGCGCCGGCCGACATGTCGCGCAGGAAGAAGCCGCTTTGCACGATGGCCAAATAGGCGCCCGAGAACGAACACAGGATGCCGGCCACCAGCATGGCCAGGTAGCGCGTCGCTTCCACGCTCACGCCGGCCGAGTCGGCCGCATGCGGGTTTTCACCGCAGGCGCGCAGGCGCAGGCCGAAGCGCGTGTGGTACAGCAGCCAATGCACGAGCGGGATCAGCAGGAACGCCACATACACGAGGATGGAATGGCCGCCGATCAGGTGGGCATACACCCAGCCGATGAACGGAATGTGTTCCACGTACTGCGTGCCCGGCAAGACCACGTCGAACAGGCGCGCCGAACCGAGGTCGGGCGTGCGGCCGCCTTGCTGGAAGAAAAATTGCGCCAGAACAAAGGTCAGTCCGCTCATGGCGATGTTGATCGCCATGCCGGCCACCAGTTGGTTGCCCTTTTGCGTGATGCTGACATACGCCTGCAGCAGGGCCAGGGCGACGCAGACCAGCATGCCGGCAGCCATGCCGTAATACGGGTTTTGCGTCGTGTAGGCCACGGCGGCGGAAGCGAAGGCACTGGCCAGGATCTTGCCTTCCAGGCCGATGTCGATCATGCCGCTGCGTTCGGCAAACAGGCCGGCCATGGCGGCAAAGATCAGGACGGGCGCATTGCGCACGGTCGATACCAGGATGCTGGCGAAATGAAAGTCGTCGAGTGTCATGGTGTTAGCCTTTGGTGCGCTTGAGCAGGGCGGAAATGGCCGGTGCGTAGAAGTTTTCCATGGCGCCGCAGAACAGGATGATCAAGCCCTGGATGAAAATGAACGTTTCCGTCGGGATATTCGGTTTTTCCAGCGACAAATCAAAACCGCCCTGTATCAGTGCGCCGAATAGCACGGCCGACAGGAAGATGCCGACCGGATGCTGGCGGCCCATCAGGGCGATGGCGATGCCGATGAAGCCGGCGCCGCCCACAAAATTGAGCGACAGATAATGCGTCGAACCCATGATGGAATTGACGGAGCCGAGGCCTGCCAGCGCGCCGGAAATGAGCATGACGATGATGATCATCTTGCTGATCGACACGCCTGCATAGTGGGCCGCATGCTTGTTCAGACCCGTGGCGCGCAGCTTGAAGCCCCACGACGAGCGCCAGACCATCACGCCGTAGATGACCAGCGCGGCGATCGCCAGAATAAAACTGATGTTCAGCGGCGTGTCGCCCAAGGATGGGAACCAGGTGGAGAGGCGCGGCATTTCGCCGCTTTCCGCAAACACGCGGCTGGCCGTGTTTTGCTCGCCCGGCGGAATCAGATATTTCACGATAATGAAATTCATCAGGCTGGCGGCGATGAAGTTGAACATGATGGTGGTCACCACAATGTGGCTGCCGCGCTTGGCTTGCAGATAGCCGGGCAAGAAGCCCCACAGCGCGCCGAACAGGGCCGCACCGATCATGGCCGCCGGAATCAGGAGCCAGGCGGGCAGGGTCTGGTCGAAGGCCAGCATGGCCACCGTCAAGCCCAGGCCGCCGATATACATCTGGCCTTCGGAACCGATATTGAACAGGCCGGCCTGCATCGCCACGGAGACCGACAGGCCCGTGAAAATGAAGGTGCTGGCGTAGAACAGCGTGTAGCTCAAGCCTTCCGGGTTGAGGAGGGCGCTATTGACGAGGATACCCAGCGATTCGGCCGGATCTTCGCCCAGCATATAAATGACCAGGGCTGCGACCAGCAAGGCCGACAGCAGGTTTAACATGGGCATGACAAAGGCTGTCGCCCAGCGTGGCAAGTCGTTATTCATGATTTATGCATTCCCCCCATCAACAGACCGATGCGGGTGGTATCGAATTCTTCAATTTTCAGTTCGCCGGTAATGCGTCCGCCGCACATGACCAGAATGCGGTCGGCCAGCGCCCGCACTTCTTCCAGTTCGACGGACACCAGCAGGATCGCCACGCCCGCGTCGCGCAGGGCCAGCAATTGCGTATGGATGCTTTCGATGGTGCCGATGTCGACGCCGCGCGTGGGCTGGCCCACCAGCATCAGTTTCGGCTTGGCCAGCACTTCGCGCGCGATCACCACCTTTTGCTGGTTACCGCCTGACAATAAACCGATGCGCAGGTCCGGGTTCGCCGGACGCACGTCGAAGGTCTTCAGCAGCTCCGCGCAGCGCGCGCCGATGGCCTTGAAGTTGAACAGGCCCCAGCGGTTTTTCAGGTGGTCCTGGTAGCCGAGGATGGTGTTTTGCATGACGGAAAAATTTTTCACCACGCCATCGCGCAAGCGGTCTTCCGGAATGTGGGCGATGCCCAGTTCGCGGAAGGCCAGCGGCAAGCCGTCGGCGTCAGTGCGCTTGGCAAACGGCAAGTCCTTGTCCAGGAAGCGCAGCTTGCCGGACGTCGGCAAACGCATGCCGGACAGGATTTCCAGCAATTCGCTCTGGCCATTGCCGGAAACACCCGCGATGGCGACGATTTCGCCGGCGCGCAAGTTGAAACCGATGTCGGCCAGCAGCTTGACCTGTTGCGCGTCGGCCAGTTGTAGATCAGCCACTTCCAGTACCGTGGCACCCGGATTGTAGGGTGCGCGGGGCAAGTGGCTCTGGATGGGGCGGCCCACCATCATGTTGGCCAGTTCCTCTTTCGAGGTAGTCGCAGTGGCAACGGCGCCCACCACCGTGCCGCCGCGCATGACGGTGACGTTGTCGGTGATTTCCAGGATCTCTTGCAGCTTGTGCGTGATCAGGATGATGGTCTTGCCTTGCTCCTTGAACAGGCGCAGGATTTCAAACAGCGACGCTGTTTCCTGGGCCGTCAGCACGGCCGTCGGCTCGTCGAGGATCAGGATATTGGCGCTGCGGTAAATCTGCTTGAGGATTTCCACGCGCTGCTGCGCCCCGACGGAGAGGTCTTCGATCTTCGCCAGCGGGTCGACGTCGAGGCGGTAGCGCGCGCAAATCTCGCGCAGCTTGGCTTCTGCTTCGGCACGGTGGCTGGCCAGGCGAAAACCGCCTTCCGTGCCCAGCATGATATTGTCGAGGACGGTGAAATTCTCGACCAGCATGAAATGCTGGTGCACCATGCCGATGCCGAGATTGATCGCTTCCTGGCTGTTGCGGATAGGCTGTACTTTCCCGTCGAGCAAGATTTCTCCGCCGTCGGCACGGTAATACCCGTACAGGATACTCATCAAGGTCGATTTGCCGGCGCCGTTTTCCCCCACCAGGCCATGGATACTGCCCTTGGCGATGGAGAAGCTGACGTCGGCGTTCGCCTTCACATGTCCAAACTGCTTGGAAATGCTGCGAAATTCTACTGCTGGCTGCATAGGTTCATAACTGGATAGTTTCATGGAAACGCGCCGCGCGGAGACAGGCCCCGGCGGCGCGCTAGAAGATACGGAGAAAAATTAAACCGGGCAGCTGCTGCCGACGCGGTAATCGATCACTTTGATCTTGCCATCGATAATGTCCTTACGCGCACCCAACACGCGCTTTTCGATTTCCGGCGTAATCAGCTTGCGGTTGTTGGCGTCGAGCGCCCAATCCACGCCGCCTTCTTTCAAGCCTTTATAGCTGACGCCACCCTTCCAGGTGCCGTTCTTGACTTCCATGAAGCTGTCATACACGGTGTTGTCGACGCGCTTGACCATCGAAGTGAGGATGCTGCCAGGGTACAAACCATTCTGGTTCGAATCGACGCCGATGGCCAGCTTGCCTTTTTCCTTGGCCATTTGCAGCGTGCCCATGCCGCTGCCGCCGGCCACGGCGAAGACGACATCGACGCCGCGCTCGAATTGCGAGCGGGCCAGTTCGCCACCCTTGGCCGGGTCATTCCAGGCGCCGGAAGTGGTACCGACCATGTTTTGCGTGATTTCCGCTTTCGGATTGATGGCCTTCACGCCTTGCGCGTAGCCGCAGGCGAAGTTGCGGATCAGCGGGATATCGATGCCGCCGATGAAGCCGACCTTCTTGCTCTTGCTGGCCATGGCTGCAGCCACGCCCACCAGGTAGGAGCCTTCTTCTTCCTTGAAGACGACGGAATTGACGTTGCTGCCGGCGGCCTGGCCGTCGATCAGCACGAATTTCACGTTCGGGAATTCTTTTGCGACCTTTTGCACGGCTTGCGTTTGCGCAAAGCCGATGGCGGCGATCATGTCGAGTTTCTTGCGGGCCAGGCCGCGCATGACTTGCTCGGCTTGCGTATCGCTCGATGCCTGAACTTCGATGAAGGAAATGCCTGTGTCTTTTTTGAAGCGCGATGCGCCTTCGAAAGCGGATTGGTTGAACGACTTGTCGAACTTGCCGCCCGCGTCATACACGACACCCAGTTTTGGGGTAGCCGCGGACGCTTGAGCAGTCAGAAATACGGCTGCGATCGTCAAACTAAATTGTGTAAGTTTCATGAATTGGCTCCTGGAAGATCGATATTGTATATTTTTTATAGGTGAAACATATAATTTGGGGCCGATTTAGCCTGTTTTTGATGCACGAGATGATAATTCCTTATCAACATTGCACCGTATTGAACAAGATCATTGCCGGCCTTGTGTGCTTTTATGTCGACAGTGTGATGCTCATGCAACAGTTGCACCCCGTCTCTTTTATGGTTACAACATCGAATGGGGCTGCCGGAGCGGGCTGGGATGCGCCGTCAGTGGACGGGCAGGGCAGGCGCATGACCGGCGCCACGATGGGCGTCCGAATCACTATGCATCATGCCAGATATGTATGACAAATACGTTTTTGTTTAGCTATTTATATGATAGCCATATAAATTGGCATGCAAACCCAAAACGAAGGGCCGGGGTCGGACCCTGAGGGTCCGACCCCGGTCTTGCTGCTTTTCGGGTTAGCGTTGCTTGCTGACGCTTGAGGCTTTGCCTCAATTAGCTGGGGGATTGATGATATTCAGGAAGGCCCGCACGACGGGCGCGTCGTCGAGCGTGGTGTAGCTGATGTACAGGTTGGCCGACGGCGGATTGGTCTTGATCGGCAGGAAGACGACGCCGGGCCAGCCGATGCGGCTTGTCGTTTCCGGCACCAGGGTTACGCCCAGGCCCGCGCCCACCATGGCCAGCAGGGTTTGCGGCTCGCTTGCTTCCTGGAAAATCACGGGTTCGAAACCGGCATTGACGCAGCATTGCACCAGGTAGCGGGGAAACGCGGATTTATCGAGGTTCAGGGTCAGCATCGGCTCATGGGCGATGTCGATCAGCTCGATGGCCGTGTTTTTCGCCAGCGGATGGTGTTCGTTGACGGCCACGCACACGTTTTCGCGGAAGCACAGCTCCTGGCGCAGGTTGTCGTGGCGCAAGTCGTCGTCGTTGAGTTTCGGTTCGCGCCAGAAACCCACGTCGATCTGCTTGGCGCGCAAGGCTTCGTATTGCACCGTGGGACCAAACTCATGGATGGTCCAGCTGACGCGGGGAAATTTGGTCTGGAACTCTTCCAGCAGGCTGGGGATGGGACCCCACATGGCCGAGCCGACGATGCCCACGCGCAAGCGGCCCACTTCGCCACGGTCGATCTGGCGGATGGTGTCGATGGTCATGCGCATCTTGGCCAGCAGCTCGGCTGCCTCGTTCATCAGCGCCTTGCCTGCCACGGTCAGCTCGAAGGTGCGCGTGGTGCGCGCAAACAGGCGCACGCCCAGTTCGCTTTCCAGTTTCATGATCTGCTGGCTCAGGGGCGGCTGCGAGATATGCAGGCGCTCGGCGGCGCGGCTGAAGCTTTTCTCCTCGGCAACGGCAAGAAAATACTTTAACTGTTTCAGATCGATGGACATGCTTTCCTTGGCGTTGCGTCTTGCTAGGCGATGGAACAGCGCGCGAACCCGTGAAGGCGCGCGCTTTCTTTACAGCGGTCCTATTATCGTGCCACGACTGCCTGCATGGCAATGGCCAGCGCGGTGCCCACCTGGGCATTGTGCTTGACCAGCGCGATATTCGTCGCCAGGCTGCGCCCGTCCGTCAACTGCTTGATGCGCGACAACAGGAATGGCGTGACTTGCTTGCCTTTCACGCCACCCGCGTCCGCTTCCTGCAGTGCTTGCGTGGTGATCGCATCGATTTCTTCCTTGGGCATCGCTTGCGCTGCCGGTACGGGGTTGCTGACGATCACGCCGCCTTTCAAGCCCAGCTGCCACTTGGTGCCGATGAAAGCAGCCTGCTCGGCGGCGGTATCGAGGCGGAAATCGGCCTTGAAGCCGCTTTCGCGCGTAAAGAAGGCAGGAAAATCTTCCTGGCCCACGCTGATAACGGGCACGCCGTGGGTTTCCAGGTACTCCAGGGTCAGGCCGATGTCGAGGATGGATTTGACGCCCGCGCAGACGACGGCGACCGAGGTTTGCGCCAGTTCCTGCAAGTCTGCCGAAATGTCGAAGCTGGTTTCTGCGCCGCGGTGCACGCCGCCGATGCCGCCCGTGACGAACACGGTAATGCCGGCCAGTTGCGCGCAGATCATGGTGGCGGCCACGGTGGTGGCGCCCAGTTTGCGTTGCGACAGGACGAATGGCAGGTCGCGGCGGCTGACTTTCATGGCATCGGGCGAGGTGCCCAGCAATTCCAGCTGTTCCGGCGACAGGCCCACGCAGATCTTGCCGTCGATGATGGCGATGGTGGCCGGCACGGCGCCGCCG
The DNA here is from genome assembly GCF_049897625.1 of Janthinobacterium sp. PSPC1-1. Taxonomy (NCBI): domain Bacteria; kingdom Pseudomonadati; phylum Pseudomonadota; class Betaproteobacteria; order Burkholderiales; family Oxalobacteraceae; genus Janthinobacterium; species Janthinobacterium sp. PSPC1-1. Next base: position 25,382 of record NZ_JAFCWP010000013.1, read on the forward strand.
TCACGGATGATCTGTTCCACTTCGCGCGCCATTTCCACGTTTTGCGGATACGGCATGCCGTGCGAAATGATGGTCGATTCCAGCGCCACGATGGCCTTGCCGGCGGCGCGCGCGTCGAGCACTTCTTGCGAGAACGAGAGGAAATTATTCAATTGCGTCATGTGTCAATCCTGTTGAAAGAGGGTAGGGGGAGGGGGCGCAAGGTCGGCGTCGTCGATGTCGTCGAGCGCGCCGGCGGAAATTTGGGGGGAGACAGTGGCAGCCGATTCCAGGGTCATGGCGGCCAGCTTCAGGCCGCGCCGGCACGCCAGTTTCAAGTCGCTGCTGTCGTGGTAGAGCGACCAGCAGACGGCGGCGGAAAACGCGTCGCCGGCGCCCGTCACGTCGACGGCGGCCACTTCGCGCGCGGCCAGGTGCACGACAGGCGCATCCTGGCTGTCGCCATCGGTGAAGTACACGCCTTCGCCGCCGCAGGTGACGATCACCTGGCGCGCACCCTGGCGCTGCACTTCGCGGCAGGCGGCGCGCACATCAAACGCCGTTGGCAAGGCCCGCGCCACGCGCGTTTCCAGTTCGCCCCGGTTGAGGATCAGCAGATGCAAGCCCGTCAGGTCTTGCGGCAAATGCGCCATCTTCGGCTGCGAGACGGCGACGATGACCAGTGGCGTGGCGTGGGCAGCATCCTGGCGTGCATCGGCCAGCAGTGCCTGCACGCTGTCGTGGCCCAGGTTCAGGTCGCAGACGGTGAGGGCGGCGGCGGCGCGCTGCGGCTGGCGGCTGTGCAAGAAGGCCGGCGTCAGCTGTTCGTAGAGTTGCATATTGGCCATCGCCAGCAGCATTTCGCCATGCTCGTCGAGCACGGCCGTATAGGTGCCGCTGCTGGTGTTGCTCAGATGCAAGCTACCGCGCATGTCGATGCCCGCGTCTTCCGCATGCGTCTGCAGGGCGTGGCCGGCCGCATCGTCGCCCAGCGCCGTCAGCAGGGCCACGGGAATCGACAGGCGGGCCAGGTTTTCCGCGATGTTGCGGCCCACGCCGCCAAACACTTCTTCCGAGCGCACGGGATTCGAGGTGCCCATCTGCAGGGTTGCCAGGGTGCGCATCTTGCGGTCCAGATTGGCGGCACCGATGCACAGCACGGGGCGGCTGTCGGGCAGCACGTAGGCGCGTCCCAGCAGGCGCCGCTCGCGTATCAATCCGGCGATATGGCCGGCGACGGCCGAGCGCGACAAGCCCAGTTCGCTCGCCAGGTCTTGCTGCGAGATGAAGGGGTTGTTGCGGATCAGCGTGTACAGCTGGTCTTTTTTATTGGTATCGGTCACAAGGTGTTCGCTGAAGGGTTAAACATTTGTTTGCGACTGTAAACATTTGTCTTGTCGGTGTCAAGCCGGTGTCAAGCAGGGTTAAAAAACCTTCGTATGGAGCTTGTATGCATGAATTCCCCGGGCATGGCAGGCCTGGGCTAGCCTCGACTATAATATCGGCCATTTATATTTGAATTGTATAAATGGGCAAGAAAAATGGTATTTGCCATACATATTCCGTTTGATGCATAGTGGCGGCAAATAGTGGCAATACGCTTTTCGATATACCTGTAACACCATACTTAGCCGATACCTGGGCCGCAGCATCTTGCTTTGTACTGCCGCGCAGGCAGCAACCATCATCATTAGTCAATCAGAGGATAACCATGTCGAACAACACCCCTTTCCACGCCGCCGAAATCATCCGCGCCCGCGCTCCTGAAAATTTCAAGCCGCGCGTGGCGATGATCCTCGGCTCCGGCCTGGGTGTGTTGGCCGAGCAGATGACGGACGCCGTCAGCATCAGCTTTGACGAATTGCCAGGCTTCCCGATCAGCACCGTGCACGGCCATGCCGGCGAACTGGTGGTCGGTACCCTGTCGGGCGTCGCCGTCGTCTGCATGAAGGGCCGTGGCCACTTCTATGAAGGCTATGGCATGGGCGTGATGACGAGCGCCATCCGCACCTTGAAACTGCTGGGCTGCGAAATGCTGTTCGTCACCAACGCCGCCGGTTCCCTGCGCCCTGAAGTGGACGCCGGCAGCCTGGTGGCCATCAGCGACCATATCAACCTGCTGCCAGGCACGCCGATGGTCGGCCCGAACGACGACCGCTTCGGCCCGCGCTTCTTCAGCATGGCCAACGCCTATGATGCCGATCTGCGCAACCTGGTCAAGGACACGGCGGCCTCGAATGGCATCACCCTGCACGAAGGCGTGTTCGTCGCCTACCCTGGCCCGAACTTCGAGACGGCCGCCGAAATCCGCATGATGGCCCGCCTGGGCGCCGACACGGTCGGCATGTCGGTGGTGCCGGAAGTGGTCTCGGCCCGCCATTGCGACCTGAAAGTGGTGGGCGTATCCGTCATCACCAACCTGGCCGAAGGCATGTCGCCATTCGCCCTGTCGCACGAGCAAACCTTGAAATACGCGGCCATCGGCGCGAAAGACCTGGTCAAGCTGATTCTGGCTTTCCTGGCCACGGTAGCCACCAAACCGCAAGCCTAAGTACTTTTTTACGCAGTAGCGGCGCGCCGGCCACCGGCGCTGCCGCGCGGCAGGCCGGGAAAATCCGGCCTACACTGTCCGCATCACCCCCGCATCAATCCATAAAGCGAGCCTTATCATGTCACGCGCATTTATCCTCCTGCTTGATTCCTTCGGCCTTGGCGCGACGCCAGACGCCGCCAAGTATGGCGACGCAGGTGCCAATACCTTTGGCCACATTGCCAGCACTGTCGCCAAAAGCGGCAAGACCTTGAAACTCCCGAACATGGAACGCCTGGGCCTGGGCTCCGCGGCGCATCTGGCCAGCGGCGAATGGGCCACGGGCTTCGACCAGCGCGACGGTTTTACCGGCGCCTACGGCGCGGCGCGCGAGCGCTCCACCGGCAAGGACACACAGAGCGGCCACTGGGAAATCGCTGGCGTGCCCGTCGAATTCGACTGGGGATATTTTCCCCGCACCACGCCATCGTTCCCGGCCGACCTGACCGACAAGCTCAAAGCCCTGTCGGGCGTGCCCGGCTTCCTGGGCGACTGCCATGCCTCGGGCACGGACATCATCAACAAGCATGGCGATGAACACGTCGCCACCGGCAAGCTGATTATCTATACCTCGGGCGACTCGGTGATGCAGATCGCCGCGCACGAAGAATCGTTCGGCCTCGAGCGTCTGTATGAAGTGTGCGAAATGGCCTTCAAGCTGGTCGAACCGTACAACATCGGCCGCGTCATCGCCCGCCCGTTCACGGGCAGCAATGGCAACTACATGCGCACTTCCAACCGCCACGACTATGCGGTGGCGCCGCCAAGCAAGACCCTGCTCGATCACGTCAAGGATGCTGGCGGCGAAGTCGTCGGCCTGGGCAAGATCAGCGACATTTTCGCTACCCAGGGCATTTCCAGAGTCGTCAAGGGCGTCGACAACATGGCGCTGTTCGAAGCGCTGTTGAAAACAGCCGATGAAGTGCAGGACAAGTCGCTCACCTTCGTGAACTTCGTCGATTTCGACCAGGCGTTCGGCCACCGCCGCAACGTCGAAGGCTATGCCGACGCGCTGCGCGAAATGGATGCGCGCCTGCCGGAATTCATGGCCAAGCTCAAGGAAGGCGACCTGGTCGTGATCACCGCCGACCATGGCTGCGACCCGACCTGGCACGGCTCCGACCACACCCGCGAACACATTCCGATGATCTTCTTCGGTCCCGGCGTTGCCCCGCGCGCACTGGGCATTTCCGAGACCTTCTCCGATATTGGCCAAACCCTCGCCAAGCACCTTGGCGTACCACCACTTGCTAATGGAACCAGCTTGTTATGACACTCATGCACCCCGAATTCAAGCGTAACGAGGCCGTTGGCCTCGACCTGGGCTGGATCAACCAGATCCGCGTCAACCGCGCCGCGACGGACCGCCGCGCGGCCAGCCTGGCGAACCGCCGTACGGTGAAAAAGGAATACCAGGCTGCCTGGCTGGTGAAAGCCATCCAGATGATCGACCTGACCACCCTCGGTGGCGACGATACGCCGGGCCGCGTGGAACGCCTGTGCATGAAGGCCATGCGCCCGCTGCGCGCGGACCTGATGGATGCACTGGGCCTGACGCAATTGAGCACCGGCGCCGTGTGCGTGTACCACGAGATGATCCAGCCAGCCGTGAAGGTCATCCAGGGCCGCTTGCCCATCGCTGCCGTGTCGACGGGTTTCCCAGCCGGCCTGACGAGCATGGAAACGAAGCTGCGCGAGATCGAACTGTCGGTCGCCGCGGGCGCTTCCGAGATCGATATCGTCATCACGCGCCAGCACGTCCTGAACGGTAACTGGCAAGTGCTGTACGACGAAATGCTGGCCTATCGCAAGGCCTGCGGCGAAGCGCACGTGAAGGCGATTCTCGCCACGGGCGACTTGCTGACCATGGAAAACGTCGCCAAGGCGTCGTGGGTGTGCATGATGGCCGGTGCCGATTTCATCAAGACATCCACCGGTAAAGAGGGCGTGAACGCCACCATCCCCGTGGCCCTGACGATGGTGCGCACGATTCGCGAATACCACGAGCAGACGGGCTTTAAGGTGGGCTTCAAGCCGGCCGGCGGCGTCAGCTCGGCCAAGAGCGCGCTGCAATACCTGGCCCTGATGAAGGAAGAACTGGGCAACGAATGGCTGCAGCCGCACCTGTTCCGCATCGGCGCTTCCAGCCTGCTGACCGACATCGAGCGCCAGCTCGAGCACTACGTCACCGGCAGCTACTCGGCCAATCATCGTCACGCACAACCTTAAAGAACAATCGTCATGCCAACAATTAACGAGATTCTCACTACTATGGACTACGGCCCTGCTCCCGAAAGTCAAAAAGAAGCGCAGGCGTGGCTCGACGGCCACCAGCGCACATTCGGTTTGTTCATCGACAATGCCTGGAGCGATCCGGCCGAGCTGTTCGCCTCGACCAACCCGGCCGACGGCACGCAGCTGGCCGAACTGACGCAAGCCACCGACGCCGATGTGGAACGCGCCGTGGCAGCGGCACGCCGCGCGCTGCCCGTATGGCAGGGCATGGGTGGCCACGGCCGCGCGAAAGTCATGTACGCGCTGGCACGCTTGCTGCAAAAGCACTCGCGCCTGTTCGCCGTGCTGGAAACGCTGGACAACGGCAAGACCATCCGCGAAACGCGCGATATCGACCTGCCGCTGGCCGCGCGCCATTTTTATCATCACGCCGGCTGGGCGCAGCTGCAATCGGAAGAATTTGCCGACTACCGCGCCGTGGGCGTGGTGGGCCAGATCGTGCCGTGGAATTTCCCCCTGCTGATGCTGTCGTGGAAAATCGCCCCGGCCCTGGCGGCCGGTAACACGGTCGTATTCAAGCCGGCTGAATTCACGTCGCTGACCGCCATGTTGTTCGCCGAATTGTGCCTGCAGGCGGGCGTGCCGGCTGGCGTGGTCAACATCGTCACCGGTGACGGCCGCGTGGGCTCGGCCATCGTCAACCATCCTGGCGTCGACAAGATCGCGTTTACGGGTTCCACCGAAGTGGGCCGTTTGATCCGCATAGCGACGGCCGGCAGCGGCAAGAAGCTCTCGCTGGAGCTGGGCGGCAAATCGCCGTTCATCGTCTTTGAAGACGCGGACCTGGACGGCGCCGTGGAAGGCCTGGTCGATTCGATCTGGTTCAACCAGGGACAAGTCTGCTGCGCCGGTTCGCGCCTGCTGGTGCAGGAATCGATCCAGGAGCGCTTCCTGAACAAGGTGCGCGCGCGCATGCAAAACCTGCGCCTCGGCTCGCCCCTGGACAAATCGATGGACGTAGGCGCGCTGGTCGATCCGGTGCAGCGCCAGCGCATCGCCGCGCTGGTCGACTCTGCCCGTGCCGAAGGCTGCGACGTATGGCAGCCGGCGTGCGAACTGCCGCTTGATGGCTCGTGGTTCCCGCCGACCCTGATCACGGGCGCGTCGACCTCGGCCGCCGTGGCGCAGGCTGAAATCTTCGGCCCCGTGCTGGTGGCCATGAGCTTCCGCACGCCGCCAGAAGCGGTGCAACTGGCGAACAACACGGTGTACGGCCTGGCCGCCAGCGTGTGGACCGAGTCGATCAGCCTGGCGCTGGACATCGCTCCCGCCATCAAGGCTGGCGTGGTGTGGATCAACAGCGCGAATCAGTTCGACGCGGCCTGCGGCTTCGGCGGCTACCGCGAATCGGGCTTCGGCCGTGAAGGCGGCCGCGAAGGCATGCTGGAATACATGACGGCCCTGGCCGAAGATGCGCGCCCGGCCTTGCCGCTGGTGGAAGCGAAAGCCAAGGCCAATGTGAAGCCGGCGGCAGCCGACCCATTCGCCATCGACCGCACGGCCAAGATGTACATCGGCGGCAAGCAGGCACGCCCTGACAGCGCCTACAGCGCGCCCGTATTTGGCGCGAATGGCGCCCTGCTAGCCGAAGTGGGCGTGGGCAGCCGCAAGGATATCCGCAACGCCGTCGAAGCGGCGCACAAGGCGTCCGGCTGGACCAGCGCCACGGCGCACAACCGCGCGCAAGTGCTGTACTACATCGCCGAAAACCTCGCTGCGCGCGCCGACGAATTCGCCGCCCGCATCGCCGCCATGACAGGCAGTAAAAATCCCGAGAAGGAAGTGCAGGCATCGATCGAACGCCTGTTCTACTACGCAGCCTGGGCCGACAAATACGACGGCCTGGCGCACCAGCCGCCCACCAAGGGCATCACCGTGGCGCTGAATGAAGCGATCGGCGTGATTGGCATCGTCTGCCCGAACGAAGCGCCGTTACTCGGCTTCATTTCGCTCGTCGCCCCGGCCATCGCGCTGGGCAACCGCGTGGTGGTAGTGCCGTCGGAAGCGCATCCGCTCTCCGCGCTGGACCTGTACCAGGTGTTCGACACCTCCGACCTGCCGGGCGGCGTCGTCAACATCATCAGCGGTAACGCCGATGAACTGGCGCGCACCCTGGCCACGCACGCCGACATCGACGCCGTCTGGCGCCATGACGGCTCGCTTGACGGTTGCGCGGAAGTCGAGCGCCTGTCGGCCGCTACCCTGAAGCGCACCTGGGTCGGTGGCGCCAAAGGCCGCGATTGGTACAGTGCCGCCCAAAGCGGCGGCCGTGCCGTGCTGGCGCATGCGTCGCAAGTGAAAAACGTGTGGATTCCTTACGGCGTCTGATCGATAAGTAGTGCTGGCAAAGCTGGGGTCAGAGCCGTCGGTTCTGACCCCAGATCTCATGATTGGAGTTATTCCATGTTGTTAACCCAGGAAATCATCCGCAAGAAGCGCGACAAGGGCGTGCTGAGCGCCGAGGAAATCCAGTTTTTCGTGCGCGGCATCACTGACGGCAGCGTCAGCGAAGGCCAGATCGCGGCGCTGGGCATGGCCGTCTATTTCAACGACATGAACATGGACGAGCGCGTGGCGTTTACCCTGGCCATGCGCGATTCCGGCCAGGTGCTGGACTGGCGTTCGCTGAACCTGCCTGGCCCCGTCGTCGACAAGCATTCGACGGGCGGCGTGGGCGACGTGGTTTCCCTGCTGCTGGGCCCCATGATCGCCGCCTGCGGCGGCTATGTGCCGATGATCTCGGGCCGCGGCCTGGGCCACACGGGCGGCACGCTGGACAAGTTCGACGCCATTCCCGGCTATTGCACGGTGCCGGACAATGAACTGTTCCGCAAGGTGGTCAAGGAAGTTGGCGTGGCCATCATCGGCCAGACGGCCCAACTGGCGCCGGCCGACAAGCGTTTTTACAGCATCCGCGACGTCACCGCCACGGTGGAATCGGTGGCCATGATCACCGGCTCCATCCTGTCGAAGAAACTGTCGGCCGGGCTGGATGCGTTGGTGATGGACGTGAAAGTGGGCACGGGCGCCTTCATGCCGACCTACGACAAATCGGTGGAGCTGGCCGAGAGCATCGTCGCCGTCGGCAATGGCGCGGGCATGCAGACGTCGGCGATTTTGACGGACATGAACGAATCGCTGGCGCCATACGCGGGCAATGCGCTGGAAGTACGCGGCGCCATGGATTACCTGACGGGACGTTCGCGTCCCGCGCGCCTGCACGAAGTCACTTTGTCGCTGTGCGCCGAGATGCTGGTGCTGGGCGGCCTGGCTGCCACCGAAGAGGAAGCGCGCGTGACATTGATGGCGGCCCTCGATTCGGGCGCAGCGGCCGAGCGCTTCTCGCGCATGGTCGCCGCCCTGGGCGGCCCGGCCGACCTGCTTGAACATCCGGACAAGCATCTGGACAAAGCGCCGTTCGTCGTGCCGGCACCGGCGTTGTCCGCCGGCTTTGCCAACGTGCGCGATTGCCGCGGCATCGGTCTGGCCGTCGTCGCTCTCGGTGGCGGGCGCCGCCGTCCGACCGACAGCATCGATTTCGCTGTCGGCCTGACGGATCTGGTGGGCCTGGGCGAGCAAGTGGCCGTCGGCCAGCCGCTGGCCATGGTGCATGCGCGCACGGAAGCGGCGGCGCAGCAAGCCGTCAAGGAAATCCAGGAAGCGTATGCCATCAGCGCGGTGGCGCTGGCGGCCAATCCGGTGATTTACCGTACCATTCGTCCATAACTTAACCCTAGAAGCAAAATCTGGGGTCAGACCCTGAGGGTCTGACCCCGGCCTTTCGCGGGTTTTACAGATAGATAAGCAAATGAACAACCAAGAACTGATCGCCGAAGCCAATGCCGGCCGTGAACTGGCTTACGCGCCGTATTCGCGTTTCAAGGTGGGCGCAGCCTTGCTGTGCAAGGATGGCCGCGTCTTCCGTGGCTGTAACGTGGAAAATGCCGCCTATGGCCTATGCAACTGCGCCGAGCGCACGGCGTTTTTCAGCGCCATCGCGCATGGCTACAAACCGGGCGATTTCGCCAGGCTGGCCGTCACGGGCGATACGGCGGAACCGATCTCGCCATGCGGCGCCTGCCGCCAGGTGATCTTCGAGATGGGGGGCACCGACCTGCCGGTAATCCTGACGAACCTGAAAAACGATGTCATGGAAGTGACGGCGGGCTGGCTGCTGCCGCACGGCTTCGGCAATTCCGACCTGGATATGCAGTAACAGGATACGCTTGAACAAGACGATCGACATCCAGGCCGCCGTGGCGATTGCCGCGGCCGAAGCCATGGCAGCCAAGACGCAGGGCACCTTCGGCGTGGGCGGCGTGCTGCTCGACGGCGCCGGCAACGTGCTGCAATCGATGCACAACAACGTCGTGCGCCAGGGCCTGGTATTCGATCCCACCGCGCATGGCGAGCGCCAGTTGGTGGACTGGTATTTCGCCGAGCGGGCCAAGGGCACGCCCTTGCCGCCGCCGGGCGAACTGACCATCGTCACCTCGCTCGACCCGTGCTGCATGTGCACGGGGGCGATTCTGGCGGCTGGTTTCAACGTGGTGGTGGCCGCGCCCGACGTCAAGGCGGGTATCAATTACGATGGCGTCGCCACGTTCACGGCCTTACCGGCGCCGCTGCAGGCGCAGGCCGGCCGCAGCTTTTGCTATCCTGCCGTGCGCGGCGCCACCGAGTATGCGCGCCTGCCTTCCGGAGCCGCGCCCAAATCTTTTTTCATCGGCAAGAGCATCCACGAGGCGACCCAGGCACTATGCTCGCTGGTGTTCGAAGCGACATCGGCGCAGGTGATGCAGTTGCTGAACGCCGGCGACGACGTGCACCGGCGCGATCCTGCCACCTTGCCGTCCGAGCATGCCGTGGTGCGCGCCCTGCGCCGCCGCTATCCCGATGCCCTGACTTACCGCTGCGCGCCGCATGCGCCCGACGCGGGCCTGGCGCCATTCCTGCAGGCAGCCATGGAGCAGGATGTGCGCGAGGGCGGCCAGGGCGACGCAGCCGCCTTGCTCGATTCCTTTGGCAACCTGCTGCTATGCATGCCGGGCCAGCTGGCGCGCTCTGTCATCCGCACACCGTTCATGGAATGTACGCGCCAGTACGCGCAATTGCGTTATGAGTTGATGGCTGGCGCCGAGCCGGCGCTGCAGGAAGAAATCAAAAGCTATCTGAGCCACCCCAAGCACGGCACTTTCGTGCTTGCCATCGGCCCGGACGACAGCGCCGCCAGTTTCATGACCCTGGGCGCCTACGGCTCCACCATGGAAGGGGCGCTGCCGGAGAATAATCCCGCACAATTCCAGTACGTGCACCCGGCCATGGCGCAAGACGCGCTGCTGGCGCTGTGCGACGCCATGCCGCCGCTGTACCGCAAGCTGATACGCATCCGGCCGCGCCAGGTGGCGGACCAGGCTTTGATCAGCGCACTGGGCTAGGCGTCGTCGTCGGGCAGGTTCTTGAGTAAAAAGTCGCGCACGTTTTCGCCCGCCACGCGGCGGATTTGTGCCTCCGACAAGCCTGCGTCGAGCAGTGCCTGCGTCAATCGCGGCAAGCCGGTGGCGTCGATGGCGGTGGTGACGGCGCCGTCGAAGTCCGAGCCATACGCCACGTGTTCCGCCCCGATCAGTTTTACCGTGTACTTGATGGCGCGCGCGATCGACGCCACGTCCTTGCCGCAGACGGCCGTATTCCAGAAGCCGATGCCCACCAGGCCACCCTGGGCAGCGATGCGTTTCAATTGTGCGTCGCTGAGGTTGCGGCCATTGGCGCAGGTGCCGCGCACGCCCGTGTGCGAGACCATCACGGGGCGTTTCGCCAACGTTAACACGTCGTCGATGGTGGCCGGCGAGGCGTGTGCCAGGTCGACGATCATCTTGCGCTGCTCCATGGCGCGCAGCCATTGCCGGCCCAGCGGCGTCAAGCCGCCTTTTTTCAAACCGTGCTGGGAGCCCGATAATTCCGTGTCGAAGAAATGCGTGGGCGCGGCCATGCGGTAGCCGGCTCGGTACAAGGTATCGAGGTTGTCCAGCTTGCCTTCGAGCGCATGTGCGCCTTCCAGTGTCAGCCAGCCGGCCAGCAGGTTCGGATTCTTTTCGCGCGCGGCGATGAAGCTGCGCAGCTGGGCGCGACTGCCGATCACGCGCACCTTGCCATCGCTCTTGGCCGCTTGCTGGCGCAGCTCGTCGGCCTGGTAGCTAGCGCGCGCCAGCAGGCTGTTCCAGGTGGCCGGCGGCAAGCCTTGCGCCACCACCAGCGCCGTGATGTTGTCCGTGTCGCTGCCATTGCGTTCGATATTCATCTTGCGCGGCGTCTTGGTGACGACGGAAAAGGCTTGCAGCGCCACGTTGGCCCGCTGCAGGCGCGGGAAGTCGACATGTCCGCGCTGGCTGTCGCGGTTCAGATTGCGTTGCCACAGCAGGCTGTCGGCGTGCAGGTCGGCGATCCACAGGCTCTGGTGCAGGGCCACAGTGGATGTCGATGGCGTCTTGCCGGAGGGAGGGTGGACACGGTTGAGGTGCTCGTCCACGAGGACGGGAGCGGACAGGAAACCGCCGATCAGCGCAAGGCTGGCGGCGGCGAAGGTACTGATAATCATTGTTCTCCGTTTTACCATGGATCGTAGGTGCCCAGGCTCCAGATATGGCCTTCCGGGTCGCGGCAGGTAAAGCCCCGTCCGCCGTAATCTTCATCCTTGATGTCGAGCACGATCTCGGCGCCCGCCTCGCGCGCGCTGCGGTAGACGGCGTCGGCATCGCTGACGACCAGGTAGCAGTTTTGCGTGTTGGCGCCACCGATGTCGCCAGGCAGCTTCATCAGGCGGCCATAGTCGCTGTCGAGGGCCGGTGCCACCATGACCATGCCGTTGCCAAAGCTCAGTTGCGCATGGGCAACGCCACCGTTGCCGTCAGGCACGATCAATTGTTTTTCAAAACCGAGCGCCTTGCATAGCCATTCGATGGCGGTGGGGGCGTCGCGGTAGCGCAGGCAGGGAATGGTCGTGCCGGTTGTAGCTTTTGCTGTCGTGGTCATCAGAAAACTCCTATGGCTGAGGGGGAGTAGCTTTGATCGTCTATTCAGCGTAGCGTTCCGTCTCCAACCCTTCCATCGGGATGGGTTTGATGCCCGTCAATGCTGCGCGCACTCATAGTGCCATAGAACCATCATTGCACTCTTGCCACGACGCAAATTTTTATTGCGGCGACTGCGAAGAGTTCGCTGCCTTCGTGTCCGTGCCCGTATCGTCGCTGCTGCTTGCCCATTTCAGCAGCATGACGAGGGCAAACAGCATGATGGCCAACGGCAAGATGGTGATCACGAACGCCAGGCCCAGGCAGCACGCCAGCAGCATGGGCCAGGACATGGCGCGCAGGGCGGCCATGCCCTGGTGCGCGTAAGCGCACAGTTCGCTCCAGAAAGCGCTGAAGGAAGTGCTGCCCGGTGCCGAATTGATGTCTTTCATGCCGTTCTCCTGTGGTTGCCGCTGCCGTATGCAGGCTGGCGATGAATCCACTATAGGTAAAACCTTGCTGCCAGACATCGTGTATGCGACGAATGGCAGGAATGGCGGAGCGAACGGCGACGGGCAGGGACAAACGGTTACTCGAACACCTTCAGTTTCAGCTGGAAACTGAGGGCGCCATACAGGCGGTCCTTGTAGGACGGCACGATGGCGATATTCACGCCCACGCGCTGGTATTCATAGCTGATGGTGGGGACCAGGGCCGGGAACCAGCCGCCATCGCGCATCTTCGGATAGCCGCTGAAGCCGCCAACGACGGCGCCGATGCGCAGCGGGCCTACCTTGATGGGCTGGTAGTACACGCCCAGGTAGTTCGAGTAGGCGCGGTCGCTATTGTAGAAACGGCCGGCCGTGACCGAGGCAACCGTGGAAAAGCGGTATTCGGCGCCCAGGCCCGGGTTGCTGTCGTTCAGGTTCTTGTCGCGCTGAAAGTGATACGAATAAAAGCCCGCGTTGAGCCAGGTTTCGCTCAGCGGCTGATTGTCTATCATGCCCACTGTCTGCGCCTGTGCCGTGGATGCCAGTGCCAGCAGCGCCGCGCAGGCAGCTTTGCCCAGCAATGACGCGGTGCGCGCCGATGACCATTGTTTCATGCCTGTTCCTTGTCCTGTCGCTATGGCGCCGCGATTGCAAACGCTCCAGCGCGCCATGCTATCACTGCTCGTTTGTTCCTTGGAAATTTCATCACGCGCCGGGCGCCGCCGCAGGCAGGGCGATGGCCGCCTGCACCATGTGCGTGAGCAGGATTTCCGCGTCCTCGTAATCCTTGCGGGTGAGCTGCTTGCGATCCAGCACCAGGGCCATCTGCGCTGAAAAATCCGCATACGATTGCGTCATGGCCCAGATGGCGAACATCAGGTGCGTGGCGTTCACGGCGGCGATCCGGCCTTGCGCGATCCATTCTTCGAAGACGGCGATATCCTTGCGCAGCAGCGGCACGACCCGGTCGCGTATCTGCGCGCCGTACAGAGGCGCGCCATTGATCACTTCCAGCGCATACACGCGCGAAGCCCACGGCTGTTCGCGCGAAAAACGCAGCTTCGCGCCGATGTACGCGCGCAGCACGTCGCGCGGCTCGTCGTGTTCATTGGCCAGCGATTCCATGCGCGCCAGCCAGTCGTCGAGCACGTCGTCGAGCACGCGCTGGTACAGCAGCTGCTTGGACGGGAAGTAATACATCAGGTTTTGCTTCGACAGGCCGGCCCGCTCGGCGATGGTGGCGATCGACGCACCCTCATAGCCGCTTTCCGCGAACACGCGCACGGCTTGCTCCAGGATGTCCGCTTCCAGGCGGTCGCGGTTTTGCAGGCGCCGGCCGCCGGCATTTTTCACGGGACGGGCAGGGGATTTGTCGCTGGCCATGGCGGATTCTTTAGCGTGGGCGGATCGATTGCAGGAAGGCTTGCAGCACGGGGGTATCGGTGTAGGCCACGTTGAAGCGGAACCACACCGTCTCGGGCGCGCGCAGCATGAAAAATTCGTTCGGCGACAGCAGGATACCGGCCTTCAATGCCATGTCGGCGATGATCTTGCCATTCCATTCCGGTGTCTGCAGGTCGGGCCAGCCGGCGCTGACGAACATGCCGCCACGCGGTCGCGCCACGGGCGCCATGCCCGCCTGTGCCAGGCAGTCGATGCTGCGCTCGCGGGCCGCCTCGAGTTGCGCCACCAGGCGTTCCACCATGCGCTTGTAGGGCCGCGCGGAGATGGCGTGGTAGACGGCGCGCTCGTTGATTTCCGACGTCGTCAGTCCCGCCAGCATTTTCACGCGCACCAGTTCGGCCACCAGCGGCGGCGAGGCGCAAATCGACCCCACGCGCAGCACGGGCGACAGGGTCTTGGAAAAACTGCCCACGCGGATCACGCGGCGCAAGCCGTCCATCGCCGCCAGCGATGCTTCGCCGCGCGCCGCCAGTTCGCGGTAGATATCGTCTTCCACCAGCCAGAAATCGAACTGCTCGGCCAGCGCCAGCAGACGGTGCGTCTGCGCCTGGCTCAAGGAAGTACCGAGCGGATTTTGCAGTACCGTGTTGACGAACATCAGCTTCGGCTGCGTGCGCGCGGCTTCAACGGCCAGCGCATCGAGATCGAGGCCCGCCTCGCTGCGCGCAATGCCCACGGGGATGCAGCCGTGGTGGCGTATCAGCGACTGCAGATTGCTGTAGCCGGGGTCTTCCACCAGCACCGTGTCGCCCGGCTTGGTCAGGCTGCGCAGGATCAGATCGAAGGCATGCGTGGCGCCATGCGTCAGCAAGACCTGGTCCGGCTCCACCTGGAACAGCTCTTCCGACAGGCTGCTTGCCAGGTGCTGGCGCAGCGAGGCAAAGCCCAAGGGATGGCCATAGCCGCGCAGCCGGCTGGCGGGTATGCGCATGGCCTGGCGTACGGCATCGAGCACGGTCGCTTCGCCATACATCTCGGGCGGCAGCCAGCCCGCGCCCACGGGCAGGGCATCGGATACGCCCGAATACAGGTCCGGCGTGAGGGCATCAATGGCGGTGGGGCTGGCAAGGGTGTTGGCAATGAGTGCGGCTTGCGGCGAGGCGGCGATATCGTGGCGCGCGACGAAATAGCCGGAGCCGCGCCGCGATGACAGCAAACCGAGGTTGACCAGGCGGTCATACGATTCGACGACGGTGAACGTCGAGACGCCATTGCAGCGGGCGAACTGGCGCACGGACGGCATGCGCGTGCCGATGCGCAGGGCGCGGCTGCCCACCATGACGCTGATGGCGATGACGATCTGCTCGACGAGGCCGCCCTTTTTCTGGCGGTCGATGTCCAGCACGGGCCAGCCACTGCCTTGCTCGGGGGCATCGTCTGTGCTGTCGCTGTGCTTCACGGTGGCTCCTTATGCTGCCTTGCACAAAACTGTAGTGGTTTTTCGACCTGTACGGTTGGGGTACTTTGCCGTTTGTGTATCTGTGCCATTGCAGATGGCCTGTCTATTATTACATCAGCTTTTTGCCAACTGGTAAATTATTTTACGCTTCGTCAAAAACGATCCTGGCGCCGCGCCAGCCCATCCCAAGGAGAAGATCATGAACGAAACAAGGCCGGAATCGATGTCGGCATTCTGGATGCCGTTTACGAATAACCGCGATTTCAAGGCCAATCCACGCTTGCTGGTGTCGGCTGAAGGCATGTATTACAAGGATGTCGATGGCAACGCCATCCTCGATGGTACGGCCGGCCTGTGGTGCGTGCCATGCGGCCATGCGCAGCCGCAGATCGTCGGCGCCATCCGCGAGATGGTCGGCCAGCTCGATTTCGCACCCACCTTCCAGATGGGCCATCCGGCCGCCTTTGACCTGGCGGAAAAACTGATGGACTACACGGGGCATAAATTTGGCCACGTCTTCTACACGAACTCCGGTTCCGAAGCCGTCGACACGGCGTTAAAAATCGCGCTGGCCTATCACCGCGTGCGCGGCGAGGGCGCACGCACGCGCCTGATCGGCCGCGAACGCGGTTATCACGGCGTGGGCTTCGGCGGCATTTCCGTGGGTGGCATCGGCGGCAACCGCAAGACCTTCGGCCCCTTGCTGCCAGGCGTGGACCATCTGCCGCACACGCACAACCTGGACCAGAACGCCTATACGGTGGGCGAACCCGAATACGGCACCCACCTGGCCGATGAACTGGAACGCATCGTCGCCCTGCATGACGCCTCGACGATTGCGGCCGTCATCGTCGAGCCGGTGGCCGGCTCCACGGGCGTGCTGATTCCGCCGAAAGGTTATCTGAAACGCTTGCGCGAGCTGTGTACCAAACACGGCATCCTGCTCATCTTCGATGAAGTGATCACGGGTTTCGGCCGCATGACGACGCCGTTCGCCTTTGACTATTTCGACGTCGAGCCGGACCTGATGACGACGGCCAAGGGCCTGACCAACGGCATGGTGCCGATGGGCGCCGTCTTCAGCAAAAAGTACATCCACGACGCCTTCATGGATGCGCCACCGGGCATCGAACTGTTCCACGGCTACACGTATTCCGGCCACCCGCTGGCCTGCGCCGCCTCGCTGGCGACCTTGCAAGTGTTCGAGGAGCAGGACATCCTGGGCCACGCCAAAGCGATGCAGGCGTATTGGAGCGACGCCGTGCACTCGCTGAAAGGCTTGCCGCACGTGATCGACCTGCGCAGCATCGGCCTGATCGCCGGCATCGAACTCGATCCCATCGCCGGCAAGCCGGGCACGCGCGCCTTCAGCGCCTTCAAGCAGGCTTTCGCCGACGGCGTGCTGATACGCACGACAGGCGACATCATCGCCCTGTCGCCGCCGCTGGTGCTGGAAAAACAGCATGTCGACGAGCTGTTTGGCAAGCTGGCGAAGGTTTTAAAGAATCTCGATTGAGACGGCGTCAACCCGGGGTCAGACCCGTTGGGTCTGACCCCAGCATTTTTTTGGGTTTATAAAGAGGAATACCAATGACTGATCTCGACACCATCACCCACTACATCAACGGCGCCAAGGTCGACACGCAAAGTGGCCGCTACGGCGACGTCTACAACCCCGCACTGGGAGTACCCGTGGCCCGCGTGGCGCTCGGTACCGTGGAAGATGTCGACGCTGCCGTACAGGCAGCCGCCGCCGCCTTTCCCTCGTGGTCGGCCACGCCGCCATTGACGCGCGCGCGCGTGCTGTTTCGCTACCTGCAGCTGTGTCAGCAGCACACGGATGAATTTGCCGCCATGCTCACGCGCGAACATGGCAAGACCTTTGCCGATGCCCAGGGCGAAGTGGCGCGCGGCATCGAGATGGTGGAATTTGCCGTCGGCATCCCGCAGTTGTTAAAGGGCGAATTCACGGACCAGATTTCGCGCGGCATCGATGCCTGGTCCATGCGCCAGGCGCTGGGCGTGGTGGCCGGCATCACGCCATTCAACTTCCCTGTGATGGTGCCGATGTGGATGTTCCCCGTCGCCATCGCCTGCGGCAATACCTTCGTCTTGAAACCGTCCGAGCGCGATCCGTCGGCCTCCCTGCTGCACGCGAAATTGCTGAAGGAAGCGGGCTTGCCCGACGGCGTCTTCAACGTGGTGCAGGGCGATAAAGTCACCGTTGATGCCTTGCTCGACCACCCCGTGGTGCAGGCGATCAGCTTTGTCGGTTCGACGCCGATTGCCGAATACATCTATGCGCGCGGTAGCGCCAGCGGCAAGCGCGTGCAGGCGCTGGGCGGCGCGAAGAACCACATGGTGGTGATGCCCGACGCGGACATGGACATGACGGTCGACGCGCTGATCGGCGCGGCCTATGGTTCGGCGGGCGAACGCTGCATGGCCATCTCGGTGGTGGTGGCCGTGGGCGACGCAGGCGACAAATTGATCGACGCACTGGCAACGCGCACGGCCGCACTGAAAGTGCGCGACGGCATGGAAGATGGTGCGGAAATGGGACCGGTCGTCTCGCTGGCCGCCAAGCAGCGGATCGAAAAACTCATCGCCTCGGGCGTGGAGCAGGGCGCGACTTTGGTGGTCGATGGCCGCAACCATGTGGTGGCGGGACGCGAGAACGGCTTCTTTGTCGGCGGTACGTTATTTGACCACGTCACGCGCGACATGAGCATCTACAAGGAAGAGATTTTCGGCCCCGTGCTGTGCGTGCTCCGGTGTCCTGACGTGGTGCATGCGGTGGAGCTGATCAACGCCAACGAGTATGGCAACGGCGTGGCCATCTACACGCGCGATGGCGGCGTGGCGCGCGAATTCGTGCGCCAGATCCAGGTCGGCATGGTGGGCGTCAACATCCCCTTGCCCGTGCCGATGGCCTTCAACAGCTTTGGCGGCTGGAAGCGCAGCATGTTCGGCGACCACCACGCGTATGGACCCGAAGGCGTGCGTTTCTACACGCGCCACAAGGCCGTGATGCAGCGCTGGCCGAACACGGCAAGCGCTGGTGTGGAATTTGCTTTTCCCCAGATGAAGTGACGGTTTAAAACTAAAAGTCCACCGCAGGATCAACGAAGGAAAACGCGATGATCGAGTCCCTGAACTATTTGCCGCATCCCGCCCTGCCCAATGAGGAACTGGCGGGCCATTTCACGGACCTGGCGCCGCCCCTGACGGCGCGCCAGGCGGCCATCGAAAGCGCCCGCTGCCTGTACTGCTACGACGCGCCGTGCAGCCGCATCTGTCCGTCGGAAATCGACGTGGCCAGCTTCATCCGCAACATCCACGACAAGAACATCAACGGCGCCGCCGCCGGTATCCTGAAACAGAACATCCTGGGCGGCAGTTGCGCCCGCGTCTGCCCCACGGAAATCCTGTGCGAGGACGTCTGCGTGCGCAACCACGACGCGGAAGGCCAGCCTGTGAAAATCGGCCTGTTGCAGCGCTACGCCGTCGACCATATGCATTTTGCGGCGCACCCGTTCCAGCGCGCGGCCGCCACGGGCAAGACCATCGCCATCGTCGGCGCGGGCCCGGCCGGCCTGTCGTGCGCGCACCGTCTGGCCATGCTGGGCCACGACGTGGTGATCTTTGAAAAGGAAGGCAAGGCGGGCGGCTTGAACGAATACGGTATCGCCAAGTACAAGCTGACGGACGACTTCGCGCAAAAGGAAATCGACTTCCTGCTGGGCATCGGCGGCATTGAGATCCGATGTCGCCGGGTGCTGGGCGAGAACCTGCAGCTGCGCGACTTGCACGCGCAGTACGATGCCGTCTTCCTCGGCCTGGGCCTGGGCGCCAGCCGCAAGCTGGGCCTGACGGGCGAAGATGCGCCGGGTCTCTTGGCCGCCGTCGATTACATCGCCGCGCTGCGCCAGGCGGACGACCTGGCCGCGCTGCCCGTGCCGAAACGCGCCATCGTGATTGGCGCCGGCAATACGGCCATCGACATGGCCGTGCAGATCCAGCGCCTGGGCGCCGAGGAAGTCACCCTGGTCTACCGGCGCGGCTTCGACGCCATGACGGCCACCCACCATGAGCAGGAAATCGCCAAGGCCAACCAGGTGCGCATGCTGACGTGGGCCCAGCCGCAACAGGTGCTGCTCGACGCGGCTGGCCATGTCGCCGGCATGCGTTTCGAGAAAACGCGCATGCAGGGCACGCGTCTGGCAGGGACGGGGGAAACGTTCGACGTGGCGGCCGACGTCATCTTCAAGGCCATCGGCCAGAATCTCGACACCGGCGTGCTGATTGATCCGATGGCGTCGCTGCTGCAGCGCGAAGGCGACAAGATCGCCGTCGATGCAGGCTTTCGCACGGTGCTGCCGGGGATCTATGCGGGCGGCGACTGCGTGGCGCCGGGGCAGGACTTGACGGTGCAAGCCGTCCAGCATGGCAAGCTGGCCGCACTGGCCATCCATTCCGATTTATTGAATAAAGTGGAGGCTGCATAATGGCTGATCTCAGCATCGAATTTTGCGGCATCAAGGCGCCGAATCCCTTCTGGCTGGCGTCCGCGCCACCCACCGACAAGGCCTATAACGTGGTGCGTGCCTTCGAGGCGGGGTGGGGCGGCGTGGTGTGGAAAACCCTGGGTGAAGACCCGGCCGCCGTCAACGTATCGTCGCGCTATTCCGCCCTGTATGGCAAGAACCGCGAAGTGGTGGGCTTCAATAACATCGAACTGATCACCGACCGCTCGCTGGAGATCAATCTGCGCGAAATCACGCAGGTGAAAAAGGACTGGCCCGACCGCGCCATGATCGTCTCGCTGATGCTGCCGTGCGAAGAGCACTACTGGGCCGACATTTTGCCGAAGGTGGAGGCGACAGGAGCGGATGGTATCGAACTCAATTTCGGCTGCCCGCACGGCATGCCGGAGCGGGGCATGGGTGCGGCCGTGGGCCAGGTGCCCGAGTATGTGCAGATGGTCACCGCCTGGTGCAAGAAGCACAGCAAGCTACCCGTCATCGTCAAGCTCACGCCGAACATCACGGACGTGCGCATGCCGGCGCGCGCGGCCAAGGCGGGCGGCGCGGACGCCGTCTCGCTGATCAACACCATCAATTCCATCACCTCGCTGGACCTGGACCGCATGGTGGCCTTGCCCATCGTGGGCGGCGCCAGCACCCATGGCGGCTATTGCGGGTCTGCCGTCAAGCCTATCGCCCTGAACATGGTGGCGGAAATCGCCCGCGATCCGCAGACGCGCGGCTTGCCCATTTCCGGCATCGGCGGCATCGGCAACTGGCGCGACGCGGCCGAATTCATCGCCCTGGGCGCCGGCTGCGTGCAGGTGTGCACGGCCGCCATGCTGCATGGTTTCCGCATTGTCGAAGAGATGAAGGATGGCCTGTCACGCTGGATGGATGAGAAGGGCTATGAAAGCATCAGCGATTTTTCCGGCAAGGCCGTGGCCAACACGACGGACTGGAAATACCTGGACATGAATTACCAGGTCATCGCGCACATCAACCAGGATGACTGCATCAAGTGCGGCAAGTGCTATGTGGCCTGCGAAGACACGTCGCACCAGTCGATTGCGCAACTGATCGACGCCGCCGGCATGCGCACGTATGAGGTGATCAAGGAGGAATGCGTGGGCTGCAACCTGTGCGAAATCACCTGTCCGGTGCAGGGCTGCATCACGATGGTGCCGCAGGCCACGGGCAAGCCATACATGAACTGGACGCAGGATCCCAGGAATCCTCGGGCATTGGTGGAAACGGTGTAGGGCACGTTTTTTGCGTACGTTTATTTTATAAACTGTAGCCTGTCTTTGCAGTAAGCTAGACTGCCGCAGTTTACACAATGCCGTATCCCTGGCGTCATTCAAGATGCCGGCGGCCTAACCGATGGAGAATACCTGTGAACCACGACTATTCAGGCAATACGCAGCTGTGGAATGAAGACCTGGCGCCCACCACGGCGGCGCAGCGTACCTGGCGCTGGTATCACTTTGCCGCGCTGTGGGTCGGCATGGTGATGTGCATTCCCGCCTACACGCTGTCGGCCAGCCTGATCGACAGCGGCATGTCCGGCTACCAGGCCGTGCTCACGGTATTTCTCGCCAACGCCATCGTGCTCCTGCCCATGCTGCTGATCGGCCATGCGGGCACCAAATACGGCATCCCGTATGCGGTGCTGGCGCGCGCCTCGTTCGGCACCATGGGTGCGCGACTGCCAGCGCTGATGCGCGCCATCGTCGCCTGCGGCTGGTACGGCATCCAGACCTGGTTCGGCGGCCAGATGATCTATACCCTGATGGGCGTCTTGATGGGGCATGAACTGGGCGGCGAGAAGATCGCGGGCCTGGGCATCAACGGCAGCCAGTTGCTGTGCTTCCTGGCTTTCTGGGCCATCCAGTTCTATTACATCCTGCATGGCATGGAGTCGATCCGCAAACTCGAAACCTATACGGCGCCGCTGAAAATCCTCATCTGCTTCGTGCTGCTGTACTGGGTGCACAGCAAGGCCGGCGGCGTGGGCGCGCTGCTGGACCAGCCATCGCAATTCATCCCCGGCGGCAAGAAGGCGGGCCAGTTCTGGAGCGTCTTCTGGCCATCGTTGACGGCCATGGTGGGTTTCTGGGCCACCCTGGCACTGAACATTCCCGACTTCACGCGCTTCGCCAAGACGCAGCGCGACCAGGTGATCGGCCAGTCCGTCGGCTTGCCCGTGCCCATGGGGTTGCTGGCCATGCTGGCCGTGATCGTCACTGCCGGTTCCGTAGTCATGTACGGCAAGGCCATCTGGGACCCCGTCGACCTGGCCAGCCGCATGACGGGCGCCGCCGTGCTGGTCGCCCTGATCATCCTGCTGATCGACACGGTCAGCGTCAACCTGGCGGCCAACCTGGTGGGCCCGGCGTATGACTTTTCCTCGCTGGCGCCGAAGCAGATTTCGTACAAGATGGGCGGCTACATCACGGCCTTCATCGCCATCGTCATGATGCCGTGGAAAGTGCTCGAGTCGACGCAGGGCTATATCTTCACGTGGCTGATCGGCTACTCGGCCCTGCTGGGCCCCATCGCCGGCATCCTCATCGTCGACTATTATTTTGTGCGCAAGACGCAGCTCGACGTCAGGCAGTTGTACCGCGATGACGGCATCTACTCGTATGGCAATGGCTGGAACATGGCGGCGCTGATCGCCTTTGTCATCGCCGTGCTGCCGAATATCCCGGGCTTTCTGAACGCGGCTTTTCCCACGGCGTTTCCCGGCGTGGCCGAAGGCTTTAAAACCATTTACACCTACGCCTGGTTCGTGGGCGTGGCCATCGCCGCAGTCGTATACGGCGTCATGATGAAGGGCAAGGTGGCGGCACGCGTGCAGCAGGTGCCGCAGTCCTGATCTTTTCGAGAAGGAGACAAGATGACTACATTGATACGTGGCGGTACCGTCGTCAACGCCGACCGCGCGTTTCGCGCCGATGTGCTGATCGAGGGCGACACGATTGCCGCCGTTGGCGAGAACTTGCCGGTGCCGGTGGGCGCCACCGTGATCGACGCGGGCGGCCTGTACGTGATGCCGGGCGGGATCGACACCCACACGCACATGAATTTACCCTTCATGGGCACCGTGACGTCGGACGATTTTTTCACGGGCACGGCGGCGGGACTGGCGGGCGGTACCACCACCATTATGGACTTCGTCATTCCTGCCCCGAAGCAGTCGCTGATCGAGGCGTATCACCAGTGGCGCGCATGGTCGGCCAAGGCGGCCGGCGACTACACCTTCCACGTGGCCATCACCTGGTGGAGCGAGCAGGTTCATGAAGAAATGGGAGTGCTGGTGCGCGAGCATGGCGTGAACAGCTTCAAGCACTTCATGGCCTACAAAAACGCCATCATGGCCGACGATGAAACGCTGGTGAAAAGCTTTACCCGTTCGCTGGAGCTGGGGGCATTGCCCACCGTGCATGCGGAAAACGGCGAGCTGGTTTTTCAATTGCAGCAAGCCTTGCTGAAAAAGGGGATTACCGGACCGCAGGCGCACCCCTTGTCGCGTCCTCCCGCCGTGGAGGCGGAGGCGGCCAACCGCGCCATTGCGATTGCCAATGTGCTCAATACCCCCGTGTACATCGTGCACGTCTCGTGCGCGGAGTCGCTCGACGCCATTACGCGGGCGCGCGCCAACGGCCAGCGCGTGTATGGCGAAGCGCTGGCGGGCCACCTGGTGATCGACGACAGCGTCTACCAGAGCGATGATTTCGATTATGTGGCGGGCCACGTCATGAGCCCGCCGTTTCGCGGCAAGCACCATCAAACGGCCTTGTGGCACGGCCTGCAAAGCGGCAACCTGCACACGACGGCCACCGACCACTGCACCTTTTGCGCCGAGCAGAAGGCGGCCGGCAAGGACGACTTCACGCGCATCCCGAACGGCTGCGGCGGCGTCGAGGAACGCATGGCCGTGGTGTGGGATGCGGGCGTCAATTCCGGCATGCTCACGCCCTCCGAATTCGTCAAGGTCTCGTCGACCAATGCGGCGCAGATCTTCAATATGTATCCGCGCAAGGGCCTCATCGCCGCAGGCAGCGATGCCGACATCGTGCTGTGGGACCCGCAGGGCACGCGTACCATTTCCGCCGCCACGCAGTTCGCCAAAGGGGGCTTCAACGTCTTCGAAGGGCGCACCGTGCGCGGCATCCCCCACACCACGATTGCCGCCGGCAAGGTGGTGTTTCACCAGGGCGAGCTGACGGCCGTCGAAGGGGCCGGGCGCTATATCGAGCGCCCGGCGTTTGCCGCCACCACAGCATGAAGTCAGGAGACAATAATGGATGATCTACGCATCAATGGCGAACGGCTGTGGGTAGCCCTGATGGAACTGGCGCAGATCGGCGCGACAGTGAAGGGCGGCGTCAAGCGCCTGGCCCTGACGGACCTCGACAAACAGGGGCGCGACCTGGTGGTGCGCTGGGGCCGCGAGGCTGGCATGAGCATTACCATCGACCAGATCGGCAATGTCTTCATGCGCCGCGACGGCACGGACAATACCCTGCCGCCCGTGATGACGGGCAGCCATATCGACACGCAGCCCACGGGCGGCAAGTTCGATGGCAATTACGGCGTGCTGGCCGGACTGGAAGTGGTGCGCACCCTGAACGATTTACAGATCAAGACGCGGGCACCCATCGAGGTGGCATTCTGGACCAACGAGGAAGGCTCGCGCTTCGTGCCCGTGATGATGGGTTCCGGCGTATTTTGCGGCGCTTTCTCGCTCGAAACCGCGTATGCGGCGAAAGACACGGAAGGCAAAACGGTGGGCGAGGAGCTGGCGCGCATCGGCTATCGTGGAGACCAGGTGCCGGGCGACCATCCGATCGGCGCCTATTTCGAAACGCATATCGAGCAGGGTCCTGTGCTGGAAGACGCCGATAAAGTCATCGGCGTGGTGCCTGCCGTGATGGGACTGTCCTGGTACGACTGCGTGGTGACGGGCATGGAAGCGCATGCGGGACCGACGCCCATGGGCTTGCGCAAGGACGCGCTGCAGGTGGCCACTGTCATCATGCAGGAAGTCGTCGCCATTGCCAACCGCTACCCGCCGTATGGGCGCGGCACGGTGGGCATGGTGCAGGTGTTCCCGAACAGCCGCAACGTGATCCCCGGGGAAGTGACATTCAGCATCGACCTGCGCAATGTGAACGACGAACTGCTCAACACCATGCATGGCGAGATCACGGCCTTCATCGACGCCACGCGCGAAAAAACAGGCTTGGGCATTTCACTGGAAAGGGTGTCCTATTACCCGCCATGCCCGTTCCACCCCGATTGCGTGGGCGCCGTGCGCAATGCCACCGCAAAGCTGGGTTATTCCGTGATGGACGTGGTGTCCGGCGCCGGTCACGACGCCATCTACGCGGCCCGGCTGGCGCCGGCTGGCATGATCTTCGTGCCCTGCAAGGACGGCATCAGCCACAATGAAATCGAGGATGCCAAGCCCGAGCACCTGGCAGCGGGCTGCAATGTGCTGCTGCACGCGATGCTGGAGCGGGCCGTGGCCGTCTAAGTAATCCTCGGGGAATTATTGTGAATTTATAGCGAACAGAAGCGGATGCGATGCAAGGCGCCCGCCGCGACGCAGTGCAGGCACTGCTAAGTAGTTCGTCAATTTTTGCTGTCAAAGCCTGATAGGCAACGACGCAGGAGTTGATGTGATGAAACTACTGATATTGTGGCAGGTTGAACAGCAGACATTGCGCGAGATGGGTATTTTTCATCCCCACCCACGTGTACGCATACGCGCCCAAGCGATAGTTCGGCTGAGCCAAGGATTGACGTTGCCACAAACCGCGAACGAATTCCATGTCCATCTGAACAGCATCGAAGCGTGGCGGCAGCGCTGGAACAAGCAAGGCCTGATGGGCCTGTACCAAGGACGTCACACTGGGCGCAAGCGCAAGTGGACAGCTGCACAGCAGCGCGCCGCTTATGGAGGCTAGATTAATTCCCGGCCGCCGCTATCGCGTAGCTGGAACTTGCTCCAGGTCACGCTCAGGGCGGCATGTCGTCAATTCTTCTTTTCAAGAAAGTACAGTGTCCGGTTGCCGGCGACGAGTGGCTGTTTTTTCTCGATGGTGTATTTTTCGCAAAATACGCGTTCAAAACTGTCGATCGACATCCCCGCATACAGTTCTTCATTGATGCCGGCGATTTCGGCAAAACGCCGGTCTTGCGGTTCTATCCATTCCAATACCAGGAAGCGCGGCGCTAGCGACAGGAAAAATTCCAGGATCATCGGCAGACTGGCGCGTTCGGAAACGAGCAAGTGATGCACCAGACCCAATGCCATGATGCAATCGAACTTGCCCGCAGCCCGCGCCATGAAACTATCCACCTCCTGGTTCATCCAGCCCACCGCCGGCGTGGGGCGTCCGATGTCGAGCAGGATCGGGGAAATCGGCAACGCCACGCCGCGCAATTGCTGGTACAGCCGCGACAACGCACCATGATCGTAATCGGCCGCCACCACTGTTTTTCCGGCACTGGCCGCAACCTTGCTGAACTCGCCAGCGTTGCAACCAAGATCGAGCACTGTGGCGATGTCGGGCCGGTCCACTGCAGCGCGCACGAAAGCAGTTTTCACCACGACGTCGGGCGCGCTGTAGTGGTCCCGGTCAGCCTCGTAATTTTCCCATTTGGACGGTTTGGCCGACGCGGCGGGCTTGAGCGCATCGACATGTTTCTCCAGCCGCTTCAAGGTACGCGCCAACAAGAACATCGCCAGTTCGGCTGACCTGGCTTTCGGCGCGCTGGCGCCGCCGCTGGTACGCGATTGGCCCATTCCGCCGAAAAACGTCGGCAAGGTCACCGCTTCCAACGCCGGCTGCACATAGGCGCGCCAGCCACCGATAATGCGTCTGGCCTGCTCGGGCTGCACGCCATCGCGGTACTGGACAAACAGAGCGGACGTCTGCATGCCGGTGTGGCGATAAAGCAACAAGGGGATCAGAAAATGCCGGCAAAACTGTGCATACGCGATCCAAACGCCAGACTCATCCATGCGCTCGAATGACAGGATATCGCAAAACCTCGGCTTGCCATGTTCGAACAGGATATTCCACGCCGATGCATCCTTGATGATCCAGCCGTGTGCCAAAGCTGTCCTGGCGATTTGCAGTGTCATTTTTGCCGCGTCATACAACTGCAAAGCGGTAATTTCATGCGGATAGCATGGGAAATCGACAGCGCGGTGTTCCAGCCAGCGTAAATGCTCCGTATCAGTGACAGATTCGACGCGGCCGGCGACCCACTCGGACTGCGGGAACCAACCATCGGCGACTCCTTGTCGATACCAGGGCGCGTTGATTAACGTTTCTACATCATCGACTTTTTGCGTACTGACGGCGCGAAAAATCCGGCCATTTTTTTTTGCGACAAAACCGGACGGGTCGCGCCAGGAAACTTTTTTCAGAATTTCAAAATTTGTAGCCATCCGGCGCGCTCCAGGTTTCATAATAAGGTGTACGCCGCAACGCATCGGCCAATTCAGGCTGGGTATCGAGTTTTCCGGACAAAAAATCCAGCGCCAATTGCTTGCTATGGACAGTGCTGATGCGGTCCGGCAAGACAATGGGTTCACTGGCGCCCACCTTCCAGACGACAAAGGGAATCGCGGCCGGCTGCTTGGAATGTGTCCTCAACCAATGATCGGAAGAAACGACAAGGAGAATATTTTGTTTGTCGGCAAGCGCTTGCAGATCTTTGACGACACGTCCAAGCACCATGTCGGCGCCGATCAAATTTTGTCTGTAGGCATCGGTATCATTTTCTACCGGCTGCTTCAACAGGCGCTGCACATAGATATTGGGCAAATGCGGCAAATTCATATGGATGAAATCGAATGAACTGCGCTGGTTGGCAAGTGTTGCGTCGAGGTGAGACAGCACGTTATCGGACGCACGGTACATATGATCAAAATGATATAACACGAACTCCGGCAAAATTCGGGTGGCCCCTTTGATATTCTTGATCGCTGAAATCAGTGCTGTGCTGAAAAAAGTCAGGCCGTCAAACCATCTGCCCGCATTGACTGCATAGGTGCTATTGCAAGATTGCAATGACGGGAACATCTTGCAATAGGGGTGATAAAAACCCAGCACTGTTGCGGCCTGTGGCCCGCCGGGCAATTGCGAAAATATGGCGCTATCCGGGCCAAAACGTACCATCTTGTGCTGCTGATCCACCAAATCGAGTCTGTTTTGGGATCTGATCGTGACCCCCGATAGCGCTGTGCCCGTCAATAACGCAGGGATGGAATATGACGTGTCCTGGCCAGGTGAAAACGCCTGGTCTGCACTGATCGCACGCGCCGTCAACGCCGAAAAGTTTGGCATGGCAGCGGCCATGCCGGAACCCGGCTTCAAGCTCAGTGCATAGTCCATTTCATCAAAAATAACCCATACCACGCGTCGATCGACGGTAGTCACCGCGTGATCCGGCGTGACCGCCGCAGGTGCCGCGGGTTGAAAAAAGAAGTCAAGAGCGATACAACGATACAGCGCAAGAAAGACAAAGGCATACCCCATCGTTGACAGAGCGCGTATCCACTTTGACAAGTTGTTTCGGGTCAGATATAAACATCCGAAGATAATCGCCAGCGTAGCGCCGACCAGCATGATTTTTCCGATGCCAAATCGATTCGTCGATTCAAAAACCGATGGCATGATGAGTTGTACGAGATTACCCCATGGATAATCCGCCGCATTAAAAGCGCTTTTTATCGCCACCAGTGTGAACGCCGCAGTACCAAAAAACATCAACTTGCGCTTGATGCCGGCACTTGGCAGGGAACTGGTCGCCAGCAAAATAACCGGTACCAGGCAAAAAACGGTGACCAGCGAGGGATAAACAATATAATCAAAAAACGATGGCACAAAATAAAGCGTCAACGGATTTAAAAAATTCAGAAAATAAGCCGATGCATAAAGTAGGGACAAACCTGTTGCCGTATTCAGACGCGTCATTATTTTTTATTTTTTCTTGAAAAAAAATTCCGGATCAACTTGAATAATTGGCCAGGGCGTGAAATATAAAACATCACCGCGCCGAAGACGGTGATCAACAGCTGCAGCAGATAGGCCCCGGTTCCCGGATCGACATAGGCGAATGCAGTGCCGGGGAAAAGGAGAATAAAAGTGGCCATCAAAATTGATTTTTTGTCAAGCATGGTATTACCTTGTCGGAGGTTATCCCATTAAATAAAAATTTCAATCAATGAAATTAAATTCAAATATGAATAATGTGGAGTGGCGCTTGATTCAAGCGAGGCTGCGACTTCTTCCTGCTGATTGACTATTATATACGCAACTGGGCTGATTCCGCCTCCTCCCCGAATGCTCTTCGGCATCACAAGGGATGGCGTTAATGCAACACTGCGATTTTCCGGTTATGCTGCCGCGACGTCAACTGCCGTCTCCTGACCATGTCCTCGCAAGTATGCGCGCCATTTAATATTTGTAATCGCCAGACATATGATTTCCGCTTGTCCTCTGCAGCGATGCCGCCACCGCACCGATGACTTCGTTGAGCGCATATAAACGGTCAACGCCAGACAGCATGGCCAGCAGGGTTTTCAATACTGGATGACAAATCAGTGTGCTACAGACGGACTTCAGCAGTGGCACATAGCGGCAAAAATGGATCAGGCCTCCATGGCCCGCTTCAAGGACGATCACCAGCGACCGGCCATCGAGCGCTTCGCCCGACCAGCGCGGGCAAGTGAAATACTCGGCCAGTGTTGGCGAATTGGCACGGTATTCGAGCATCGCCCAGCCCTCTTCCATCCGCCCCTGGCGCAACAGCAAATAAGACATGTTGAAATGCGCCTTCGCATAGGTGGGGTCAACAGCGATGGTGTCGCGGCAACAGCACTCGGCCTCCGTTTCGCGCTTGGTGCCAACGAACAGCACACCGAGGTTGGACCAGGCTCTGGCCAGTTCCACCGCCAGGCGGCACAGCAACTCGGCTTCGCCGAAGCGCCGCATTTTCAACAACAGCAAGCCGAGGTTTTGCAGGATTTTCTGGTTGTCGGGCAGCATTAGCAAAGCGTGACGGTAACAAGCTTCGGCTTCGGCCAGCAAGTCGCTGCGTTCCTTCAAAAAAGCTATGTTGGCCCAGATTTCGGCACTGTCCGGCGCCAGCGTGCGCCTCGAAGAAGGACACTTAAGCAGCGCCATGGTCGCCATCGAATTGGGGGTTACTTAGCGGTAGTTTGTTGAACCACAATTGAACCTGCCTGTCTAAAACATGGGAGGTTTCACATCATGGCCACTCGTCTTTCGTGCCCTCCAGCGCAGGGCCATTGGAAATCCATGCGGCGCAATTTGATCCGCTCTTCAAGACGCTGGCGCAACGACAGGGTTTCCGCACGGATCTGAGCGGGCTGTTGCGGCCGCTGGTGCTGTGCGCATGGACGTTTTGCTGATGGCATGAGACATACCGGGCTGCGGTCAGTGTCAACGCATCCAGGCAAGCGGCTACGCCTGTGCGAAAAAAAAATCGGCACGGGCAAGCACCTAGTTACCTCTTGCTGGCCGCGTGCGCTGCGTGCCGTGAGGGCGTGGCTGGTGCCGGCATATTGGCTGACACGCTGCTGGAACGTGTTCTCCGACACGCCTCCGCCAGCCCGACTTGCCAAACTGCTCAAGACGCTGGCGAGCGGCCAGGGCATTAACCTGTATCTCCGCACTTAACAAACTGCCGTTAGCTGCCGCTGCGCGGCGGTGCTATGCTGGGCGCCTTGCGACAACAGGCGGCCCAGCGATGAGCATTTCCGATACCGATACCGATACCCGGCGGCGTCCGGCCGCGCTGCATGCCGCGCGTGGCGGCGAACTGCTGTCCATGGGCGACGTGGCGGGTGCGCAGGCGTGTTTCCAGCAGGCGCTGGTACTTGACCCCGACAACGTGTTTGCCCTGGCCAACCTGGCCTGGATGCGGGAGCAGGAGGGTGCGCTGGAACAGGCCGTGGCCTTGTACGTGCGCGCACTGGCGCACATGCCGGACGACGCGCATCTGCTGCAAAACCTGGGCGCGCTGCTGCTGCGCATGCGTCGCATGGACGAAGCCGAGCAAATTTTGCGCCGCGTACTGGCGCTGGAGCCTGAACGGTCTTCCGCCTGGTCGAACCTGGGCGTGTTGCAGGCCAGCCTGCAGCGCGAAACACAGGCCGAGCGCTGTTACCGCCGTGCCATGGAACTCGATCCGGCCTACGCGAACGCGCGCTACAACCTCGCCTACTTGCTGCTGCGCCAGGGCCGCCTGGCGGAAGGCTGGCAAATGCTCGAAGCGCGGCCGCAACCGTCCGCGTTTGGCGACTACTTCCACTTCCCGCGCTGGCAGGGAGAGTCGCTGGCCGGCAAGTCGCTGCTGATCTGCCCCGAAGCGGGCATGGGCGATATGCTGCTGCTGTGCCGCTACGTGCCATTGCTGCGCGATTTGGGCGCGGCCAGCGTGTCGCTACTGTGCCATGCGCCGCTCAAGGCGCTGCTGCGGACCGTGCCTGGCATCGACGAGGTGCTGGCCATCGGCGAGGCGGTCGCGCAGGGCGGACGCGATTATTGGGTCGCCCTGCTGAGCATTCCCGGCCTGTGCGGTACGGTCCTGGAAACGATACCGTCGAACGTGCCGTATCTGCACGCGGATGCGCGCGCCGTGGCCGCCTGGGCCGCGCGCTTGCCGCCAGCGCCGCTGCGCGTGGGCCTGGTCTGGAAAGGCAATCCCGCATTTGAAAACGATGGCGAGCGTTCGCTGGCGGCGCTCGACACGCTGGCGCCGCTGGGAGCGGTGGCCGGCGTGCAGTTTGTCAGCTTGCAGAAGGGCGCCGGCGAGGATGATACTTCGGCGTCACTGGCCCTGGTCGGCGGCGGCGCAGCGCTGGGCGACATGGCCGATACGGCGGCGCTGATCGCCAACCTGGACCTGGTGATCAGCGTCGATACGGCCGTGGCGCACCTGGCGGGCGCGTTGGGGACGCCGTGCTGGCTGCTGCTGCCGCACTACCGGCCCGACTGGCGCTGGCTGGCGGGGCGCAGCGATAGTCCCTGGTATCGTGCGATGCGCCTGTTCCACCAGCCTGCGCCAGGCGGTTGGGCACCGCTGATCGCGCAGGTGGCCGAGCAACTGATGCACTGGCGCCAGAAGACGCTCCCTGCCGGGAGTGACTCTTAGTCTTTGGGCTTGGGCTGGAAATCGCGCAGGAACGCCAGCAGCGCGCGCGCCGCGATGTCGGCGTCGTCGGCCGTCATGGTTTCCAGCGGGTTGTGGCTGATGCCGCCATTGCCGCAGCGCGTAAACAGCATGGCCACGTCGGTGATGGCTGCCATGGCCATGGCGTCGTGGCCGGCGCCCGACAGCAGCGCGTATGGTTCGATACCGACCGATTCCACGGCTTGTGCCAGCTGCGCCATCAGCCATGGCGCGCATGGCGCGGCACGCGCCGACAGCAGCAGTTCCAGCTGGTAGTCGATCTGGCGCCGCGCGCAGATGGCGGCGATGCCATCGAGGATGTCGTCGACGGCTGCCTGGCGTACCGCGTCGCTGGCTGCGCGGATATCGAGCGACAGGGTGCAGGCGCCGGCGATCACGTTGACGGAACCGTTGGGCACCTGCAGCTGGCCGACGGTGCCTACCAGCGCTTCGCCCTGGTTGCAACGCTGTTCCACCAGCAGGATGATTTCGGCCGCCGCACTGGCCGCATCCTTGCGCATGTGCATGGGCGTGGTGCCCGCGTGGCTGGCCACGCCGCCAAGATTGACCAGGTAGCGCGAGCTGCCGGCAATCGCCGTGACGATCCCCAGCGGCAAGTCGCGCTCCAGCAGCACGGGGCCCTGTTCGATATGCACTTCCACATAGCCCAGCAAGCTGGCAGTGTCACGCGCGATGGCGCCGATGGCGCTCGCCTCGTGACCTGCGGCGGCCAGCGCGTCGCGCATGCTCACGCCATCCGTGTCGCATTGTTCCAGCAGCGACAAGTCGAACCTGCCCGTGACGGCCGTGCTGCCCAAAAACGTGCTCTTGAAGCGCACGCCTTCCTCTTCGGCGAAGCCGACGATCTCGACGTGGAAGGGCAGCTTTTCGCCCCGTTCGTGCAGGTGGCGCACGACGGCGATCGGCAGCACGATGCCCAGCCGACCATCGTACTTGCCGCCATTGCGCACCGTGTCGTAATGCGATCCCGTCATCAGGGTTTTTGCGCCGGGCGCGTCGGACAGATAGCGGCCGACCACATTGCCGACGGCGTCGATCTGCACCTGCATGCCAGCCTCCCGCATCCAGTCGGCCAGCTGCGCGGCCGTTCTCTGGTGCGCCGGCGTCAGGTAGGCGCAGGTCAGGTTGTAATCGCTGTCGCTCCAGCCGGCCAGCGTTTCAGCGTGCTGCATGATGGCCGGGCCGAAGTCCAGGCGCACGTCGAACAGGTCGTTCAGGCGCAGCTCGGCGATGCGTTTGATCTGCCGCAGCGATTCGGCCAGTTCATCGGCGTGGCGGTTCTTCAGGCGCCGGGCAAAGGTGGCGATGATGTCCTGGCGCGTCAAACCCTCGCCCGTCGGGCCCTTGACGGCCAGGATGAAGGGAAAGCCGAATTTGGCGTTGTACTCGCTGTTGAGGCGCTGCAGGGTGGCAAATTCGTCGGCGCTGCACAGGTTCAGGCCGGACTTGGCCTGTTCGCGTGTCGACTCGGCCGTGAGCTGTCCCGCAATGGCGGCCTTGCCGGCCAGCTCGGGGTGGGCGCGGATGAGTCCCAGTTGTTCTTCGGACGAGGCCAGGGCCAGCACGCGCTGCAACTCCGTCTTGAGCGCCGTCAGGCTGGCAAACGGCCGCGCGGGGGCTGCGCGCTGGGCGATCCAGGGCGAATGTTCGTAGATGCCATGCAGCTGCGCGATAAAATCGGCCTGGCTGCCGGCGTTCAGGTCTGAAAGGGTAGTCATGGTTTTCCGATCATGCAAGCGGTGATGATAGCGCCCCGTTCCTGCATCCATTATATGCGCGTGCTGATAGCGCCTATCGCTGCACCAGCGCCTTGGCCGCCGCGCTGACCTGGTCGCGCAGCCATTTATGCTCGGGCGCCTGGTGCACGCGCTGGTGCCACAGCTGGTAAAAGCGCATCGGCGGGAATTTCAAGGGCACGGTATACGTTTTCAGCGGCAGGGTCTTTTCATAGAAGCGCATGAACTGGCGGCCCGTGGTGAGTACCAGGTCCGTCTGTGTCAGCATGTAGGGGATCAGGCCGAAATACGCCGATTCCACCACCACG
Source organism: Janthinobacterium sp. PSPC1-1 (assembly GCF_049897625.1). Classification (NCBI taxonomy): domain Bacteria; kingdom Pseudomonadati; phylum Pseudomonadota; class Betaproteobacteria; order Burkholderiales; family Oxalobacteraceae; genus Janthinobacterium; species Janthinobacterium sp. PSPC1-1. The sequence continues at coordinate 59,426 of NZ_JAFCWP010000013.1, forward strand.
TTGCGCTGCAGGTTTTGCCGTTCGAGGAAGGAGTCGATCACGCCGTGGTAGCCCGGCATCATCTGCGACGGCGCCACGTGGGGCAGGCTCAGATAATCGTCGAGGGTCATGGCGTCGCTGGCCGTGCGCCGCGCATAGGCGTTTTCCGCATGCATGGCGCAGACGATGGGATCTTCGAACAGCTTCGAGATATGCAGATGGGCGGGCGGCTCGTCCCAGTTGGCGATGACCAGATCCAGCCCTCCATCGGAGAGTTGGCGAATATGATCGATGCCCGGCCCCAGGCTGTGCAGCACGACGCGGCTTTTCGGCGAACCGCGGCGCAGCTGGGCCACCACATTGGGCAGGAACTGGCTGTCCAGGTAGTCGGGCGCGGCGATATGGAAGGTGCGCGCCTCTTCCTGCGCCACGAACGGCGTCTTCTTGATGAACAGGCTCTCCGTCTGGTCGAGGATGCGCTTGGCCGGATTGAGCAGGCTTTCACCATGCTGGGTGGGCACCATGCCGCGCGCGCCGCGCACCAGCAGCGGGTCGCCCGTGAGTTCGCGCAGCTTGCGCAAGGAGGCGGAAATCGACGGCTGCGGCTGGTTGAGTTTCAGCGCCACGCGCGAGACATTCTTTTCCACCAGCAGCAGGTAGAGGATGCGGATCAGGTGCAGGTCGAGGTGTTGCGGCAGGCTGGACATGTGGCGGCGGCTCTGTTGTATATCGATTTGAATATGTCAAATATACGATATTTTTCATGTGAAGGGCGGTAAATCCGTTTATCTTGTGTAGATTGGCACGAATATGGGTTCGGTCTGACTAGAGGAAATTTATGGAAGTATTTGCCTACCTGATTCCGTACGGCCTGGAGTGGCTGAACCTGATCGTCCGCTGGCTGCACGTCATCACGGGCATCGCCTGGATCGGCGCTTCCTTTTATTTCGTCTGGCTCGACAACTCGATCCGCCCGCCCGCGCCCGGTTCCGAGCTGGCGAAGAAGGGCGTCTCGGGGCAATTGTGGGCCGTGCATGGCGGCGGTTTCTATAACCCGCAAAAATACCTGCTGGCGCCCACCGAACTGCCGAAGGAGCTGCACTGGTTCAAATGGGAAGCGTATTCCACCTGGTTGTCCGGCTTTGCGCTGCTGACGATTGCCTATTACTTCAATGCCCAGGCCATGATGATCGACAAAGCCGTGGCCGATATCTCCAGCGGCCAGGCCGTCGGCATCGGTATCGCTACCCTCGTCATCGGCTGGACCGTGTACGACCTGCTGTGCCGCTCCAAGCTGGCGCAATATGAACTGTGGTTCGGCGTGACGGTGTTTGCGCTGATCGTCGGCGCAGCGTATGTGCTCACGCATTTGCTCAGCGGGCGCGCCGCCTACATCCACGTGGGTGCCATGATCGGCACCATCATGGTGGCCAATGTGCTGATGCTGATCATTCCCGGCCAGCGCAAGATGGTCGAAGCCATGGCAGCCGGCAAGCTGCCCGATCCCAGCCACGGCCTGAAAGCCAAGCAGCGCAGCGTGCATAACAATTATTTTACCTTGCCCGTGCTGTTCATCATGATCAGCAACCACTACGCGATGACCTACCGCAATGATCACTCCTGGCTGGTGCTGGCGCTGATCATGGCGGCCGGCGTGTTCATTCGCCACTTTTTCAACTTGCGCCACAAGGGCCGTGTCGAGTGGCGCTATCCGGCCATTGGCGTGGCCTTGCTGCTGGCCGTGGCCGTGGCCATCGCGCCGAAAGCGCCCGTGGGGGCCGCGCCTGCGGTGGACCCGGCCGCGCAGTTCCAGCGCGCGCATGCCATCATCGCCCAGCGCTGCGCCACCTGCCATTCGGCCCAGCCCACGCAAGCGGGTTTCGCCACGGCGCCGGCCGGCATGATGCTGGATAATGAAACGCAAATCCGCCAGCACGCGGCGCAAATCTACAAGCAGGCCATCGAGCTCAAAGCCATGCCGATCGGGAACCTGACCAATATGACGGAGGCCGAGCGCAGCGAATTGGGCGCCTGGCTGCAACAGACCATGCAAGGAGCAAAATGACTACGCACGCGGAAAAAATCACGGCCTGGATCGACGAGCACTTCGACGAAGAAATCGCCTTTTTACAGAAGGTGGTGCAGCAGCCGACGGATACGCCGCCCGGCAATAACGCGCCACATGCGGAGCTGGTGGCGCAGCTGTTGCAGGCATATGGCTGGCAGGCGGAAAAGCACGCGGTGCCTGCGGACCAGGTCGAGGCCTATGGCATGCAGAGCATCACCAACCTGATCGTGCGCCGCCCGTATGCCGAGGGCGGGCCGACGGTGGCTCTGAACGCGCATGGCGACGTGGTGCCGCCCGGCGACAACTGGACGTATCCGCCGTATGGCGGCCAGATCGACGGCGGCTATATCTACGGCCGTGCGACGGCCGTCTCGAAGGGCGATTTCGCCACCTATGTGTTTGCCGCGCGCGCGCTCGAAGCGCTGGGTATTGCCTTGAAGGGCCAGCTGGAACTGCACTTTACTTATGATGAAGAATTCGGCGGCTTGCTGGGGCCGGGCTGGCTGCTGGAGCAAAATCTGACGAAGCCCGATTTCGTCATCGCCGCCGGTTTCAGCTACGGCATCGTCACGGCGCACAACGCCTGCCTGCAGCTGGAAATCACCGTGCATGGAAAGTCGGGCCACGGCTCCATGCCGGAGACGGGGCATGACGCGCTGCAGGCGGCCAACAAGATCCTCAACGCCATTTATGGCCAGCTGCCGGAGCTGAAAAAGATCAAGTCCAGGGTGGCGGGCATCGATTCGCCCACCATGCTGGTGGGCCGTATCGACGGTGGCACGAATACCAATGTGGTGCCGGGCAAGGTGGTCATGAAGATGGACCGCCGCATGATCCCGGAAGAAGACCCGGTGGCAGTGGAAGCGCAGGTGCGCACGCTGATCGAAGACGCCGTGCGGGGCGAACCTGGCATCCGCATCGAGATCCGCCGCCTGCTGCTGTCGCACGCGCTGCGGCCCTTGCCCGGCTCCGAGCAGCTGGTCGGCAGTCTGCAGAAAAATGCGCAAGCCATCCTTGGCGAGACGATTCCTGCCGTCGGCACGCCCCTGTATGCGGATGCGCGCCTGTATGGCGAACGGGGCATCCCCGCTGTGCTGTATGGCGCCGGTCCGCGCACGGTGCCCGAGTCGAACGCGAAGAAGGCCGATGAGCGCCTGGCGCTCGATGATTTGCGCAAGGCCAGCAAGATCGTCGCCCTGACCCTGCTCGACTTCCTCGGCGAAAAATAGGGCAGGGCGCTTTGGCTTACAATGGGGCAAACACTCACACTGTGAAGATGAGTCCCCATTGATTGAAGAGCCAAATTGAATACCCGTTTTCTCGAAGCGTTTGTCTGGGCTGCGCGGCTGGGCAGCTTCCGCACGGCGGCCGACAAGCTGCACATCACGCAGGCGGCCATTTCCAACCGCATCGCCTCGCTGGAGCAGGATTTCGGCACGCGCTTGTTCGACCGCGACGCGCGTGAAATCCGCCTGACTTTCGCCGGGCGCAACCTGCTCGTGTACGCCGAACGCATGCTGGAACTGTGCCGCGACATGTATGCGGCCAATTCCTCGCCCGCGCAGATCACGGGTGAGGTGCGCATCGGCGTCATCGAAACCATCGTGCATACCTGGCTGATCCCGTTCCTGCAGCGCGTGCAGGAGCGCTATCCGGGCATCGAGATTCAATTGACGTCCGAATCGACGCGCCGCCTGCACGAACAGCTGCAGCAGGGCGAGCTCGATATCGCGCTGCAGACGGACATGCTGACGGGCGACCATATCCGCAGCACGGGCAGCGGCGCCATCGCCATGGGCTGGGCGGGCAGAAAGGCCGACTGGCCAGACACGGGCACGCCGTTCACGGTGGCGCAACTGGCGCAGCACCCGATCATCACCATGAACCGGGGATCGCAGCCGCATTCCGCATTGAAGGCGCTGTGCCAGGACGACGGCGTGCAATTGGGCCGCGTGCACTGCGTCAGCTCGATCTCCGCCATCGTGCGCCTGGTAAAAGCGGGCTTCGGCATCGCCGTGCTGCCGCTGGCGCCCCTGCGCGAGGAAATCGAGCAAGGCAACATCGCCCTGATTCCCTGCGCCAGCGCCCTGGCACCGCAGCGCATCGTCATCAGCTACAGCGAAGACATCACCACGGAGGCGATTCAGCTGGTGGCCATGCTGGCGTGCGAGGAAGCGGCCAGGTTCACCCTGGGGCTCGCGGAGGAGTACGGAGCTTGACGCTGTGTCGTAGGTCGGATTAGCGCCCCGGCGCGTAATCCGACAACATTGTTGGCCCGTCCCCAGTGCGACCCACAAGAAAAACTTATCAGTCGCGTTCAGAATAACCCGTTTGCCAAGTGATGGCGTGCCACCTATTCTGGGTTTGCACCCACTTACAACGCAAACGGAACCATCATGACGACGTCTACTACCACCTTGCCCGGCATCCTGTTTGTCTGGACCAGCGCCGACCCGGAACACGAACTCGATTTCAACCGCTGGTACGACCGCGAGCACGTGGAAGAGCGCGTGCGCATTCCCGGTTTTGTCAGCGGCACGCGCTACCAGAGCGTGCGCGGTCCCCGTAAATACCTGGGCCTGTACCGCACCGACTCGCTGGATGCCTTCCAGACACCAGACTACTTCAAGGCCTTCGGCCAGCAGACGCCATGGTCGGTGACGAATCTGCAGCGCATGCTTGACCCGATGCGCCGCGTCTGTGCCATCGAGGCGGAAACGGGCATGGGCACGGGCGCCTGGCTGGCCGTGCTGCGCCTGGGCGCATCTGCTATCGGCCAGGATGCCGCAGCGGTGGCCGGCATGGCAGCGCTGGGCGCGACATTGCTGCAGATCGACGGCGTGATTGCCACGCGCTTGCTGACGCCCGACGCGAAGCTGTCCGGCCCCCTGCCGGCAGAGCAGAAGGAGGGCCGCGTGCTCGACCCGATCTTCCTGATCGACGCCTCGTCGGAAAGCGCCGCCGTGGCGGCGGCCAATGCCGCCAGCGCGGCGCTGGGGCTCGACGGCGAACAGGCGGCCATCTTGCAGCTGTCCTGGCAGCTGCGCGAGGCGGACCTGCACGCCGCCTGACGCGGGCACGCGCTTCTTGCCGGCACGGATAACACGAGACACGGGCCACGGCGCAGGGCATAGCATCCTGCTCCGGGCCTGCAAAAAAAAACTGACGAGAGAGGTAGGCAATGACTACACACACCACCGCGCAAGGTAGTACGCACATCAGTGCGCACGCGGACGCACCGGGCAAAAAATCCAAGACGGGCCGCCTGGCCACTGCCAGCATGGTCGGCACGACCCTGGAATGGTATGACTTCACCGTCTACAACACCATGGCCGCGCTGATCTTCAACCATCTGTTCTTCCCTTCATTCGATCCGCTGACGGGTACCATCCTGGCCTTTTCCACATATGCGGTCGGTTATATCTCGCGTCCCATCGGTGGCGTGATCTTCGGCCACCTGGGCGACAAGCTGGGACGCCGCTGGGTGCTGGTGGTCACCCTGATGCTGATGGGCGTGACGACGGGCCTGATGGGCCTCTTGCCCACGTATGCCACGGCCGGCATCTGGAGCCCGATCCTGCTGGTGGCGCTGCGCTTCGTGCAGGGCATCGCACTGGGTGGCGAATGGGCGGGCGCCGTGCTGATTTCCGTCGAACACGGGGCAGCGGACAAGCGCGGCCGCAACGCCTCGTGGACGCAGGTGGGACCTTCGTTCGGCACCCTGCTGGCGACGGGCTGCATCGGCCTGATCACCTATCTGCTGCCGCATGAAGCGTTCATGGACTGGGGCTGGCGCATGCCATTCATCGCCAGCCTGCTGCTGGTGGCCTTCGGCATGTGGATACGCAGCGGCATCGAGGAAACCCCGTTGTTCAAGGAACTCGACCAGCAGGACGCCAAGGCCGAAGCGCCAATCGGCGACGTGCTGCGCATCTACTGGCGCCGTCTGTTGATCGCCGGCGGCGTGCGCATCGGCTCGGACGTGCTGTATGCGCTGGTGGTGGTGTTCACCCTGACCTATGTGACCACCGTGCTGCACCTGTCGTCGACCCTGGCGCTCACCGCCATCATGATCGGCACGGCTTGCAATGCGCTGTCGGTGCCTCTGTTTGGCGCCTTGTCGGACAAGATTGGCCGTCGCCCCGTGTATGCGCTGGGCGCCATCCTGGGCCTGGTGTGGGCGTTTGCCTTCTTCACCTTGCTCGATACGGCCAGCCCGGCCGCCATCGTCACGGCCGTCGTCGTGGGCCTGTTCATCCACGCCATCATGTACGGCCCGCAGGCGGCTTTCGTCATCGAGCAATTCCCCACCAAGGTGCGCTATGCGGGTTCCTCGCTGGCCTACACCCTGGCCGGCGTGATCGGCGGCGGCTTCGCGCCCCTCGTCATCGCCAGCTTGTACCGCTCGTACAACAGCACCATGGCCGTCTCGCTGTATGTGGCGGCAGCTTTGCTGATCACCGGCGCCGCCGTTTTCGCGGCCAGAGAAACGGGCCGCGGCCCTCTTGAGGAATAACATCATGACGACATTGAGTTTTCAACTGGCAGGCCACGGCCCCGTTACCTTCGACATCGATAACCTCATTATCGCCGGCTGGACGGGCCGCGACGTGGCGATGGTCGAACACCATATCGCCGAACTGGAAGCCATCGGCGTGGCGCGCCCGAAAAGCGTGCCGACGTTTTACCGCGTGGCGGCGGCGCTGCTGTCGAGCGATGCCGCCATCGAAGTGCCGGGCGTGGATTCGTCCGGCGAGGCCGAGTTCGTGCTGTTTTCCACCGAATATGGATTGCTGGTGGGGATAGGTTCCGATCACACGGACCGCAAGGTGGAAAGCTATGGCGTGACGGTGTCCAAGCAGATGTGCGGCAAGCCCGTGGGCGATACCCTGTGGCGCTATGCCGACGTGGCCGGCCATTGGGATCAGTTGCAGATGCGTTCCTGGCGTGAACGCGCAGGCGTACCTGCCCTGTACCAGGACGGCCCCGTGACCCGCATGCTGTCGCCGGAAGATCTGATCCTGCGCTACACGGGGCAAGTGAGCCTGCCCGTGGGCAGCGCCATGTTCTGCGGCACGCAACCGATCATCGGCGAGATGGGCCATGGCGACGCGTTCGCGCTGGAGTTGTATGATCCAGCCTTGCAGCGCTGCCTGCAGCACCGCTATGCCGTGCAAACCCTGCCCGTGGAAGGATAAGAGAATGACCCAGTTGACCAAGACCATCCGCGAACTGGCCGCCGACCTGGCCGCCGGCCGCATCACCAGCGTGGCACTGACACAGCAGATGCTGGCGCGCGCCGAGGCGCACCGGGCGCAAGGCGGCCATGCCTATGTCAGCCTCGATGGCGAACAGGCGCAGATGGAAGCGCGGGCCAGCGATGCGGCGCGCGCCGCGGGCATCGTTGCCTCGCCGCTGGCCGGCGTGCCTATTTCCATCAAGGACCTGTTCGACGTCAGGGGGCAGGTCAGCAGCGCCGCCTCGCTGGCGCTGGCCGACGCGCCGCCCGCCGATGCCGATGCGCTTGCCGTGGCGCGCTTGCGCGCGGCCGGCGCCGTCCTGCTGGGCCGCACCAACATGAGCGAATTCGCATTCTCCGGCCTGGGCTTGAATCCCCATTACGGCACGCCGCGCAATCCGCACGACGACGCGCGCGTGGCGGGCGGTTCCACCTCGGGCGGCGCCGTCACGGTGGCCTTGGCGATGGCAGCCGGCGCGCTGGGCACGGACACGGGCGGCTCGATCCGCATTCCGTCCGCCTTTTGCGGCCTGACCGGCTTCAAGCCGACGGCGGCTTCCGTGTCGCTGGCGGGCATGCTGCCGCTGTCGCGCTCCCTCGATTCGGCCGGCCCTATCGCGCACAGTGTCGATTGCTGCGCCATTTTGTACGCAGCGTTGTCGGGCCATGACATCGGCGCGCAGGCACGAGCATTGAAAGGCTTGCGCTTCGGCTTTACCCTTGACTACGTCGGTACGCACGTGGAGCCGCAGGTGCAGCAGGCTTTCGATGCCACGCTGGACAAATTGCGCGCGGCCGGCGCGCTGGTGGAACAGTTCGATTTCCCGGAATTGCTGGAGCTGCCGACGATCAATGGCGGCGGCGGTCTGGTGGCGGCGGAAGCCTGGCACTGGCACAAGGTGTTACTTGAAGAGAAGGGCGCGCAATACGACCAGCGCGTGGCGGCGCGCATCCGCCGCGGCCAGCAGCAAGGCGCAGCGGACTACATCGACTTGCTCGATGCGCGCGCGCGCCTGATCGCCATCGCGAAGCAGCGTCTGGCGCCATTCGACGCCTGGCTGATGCCCAGCGTGGCGGTTCTGGCGCCGCAGGTCGCGCCGCTGGAAGCCGATGACGCCACCTTCTTTGCCACGAATGGTCTGGTGCTGCGCAACGCCAGCGTGATCAACTTCCTCGATGGCTGCGCGCTGTCGCTGCCTTGCCACGCCGATGGCGAACTGCCCGTGGGCCTGGGCATTTGCGGTCTGGCTGGCCAGGATGCGCGGATGCTGCAGATTGGCCGGGCCGTGGAGGCGCTGTTGCGGGGGAGTGGAAAAGAATAGTGCCGTAGTGCAGGAAAATGCCAACTCTGTCATGATGGCTGGCATTGACATGAGATAGTCGCGCTTCGGGCGCCGGCAAACTTCAACTGTGCACCGATACGACCTGATTAGCTGTCATGACTGCGGCGTGCTGTACCGCAAACGTCCGCTGCGTCCACGCGAAAAGGCGCGCTGCATCCGTTGCCGCTCGGTGCTGTATCGCGGCGCGCACGCGCGGGGCGCATCGGCCGAATTGAGCAAGGTGGTGGCGCTGACCCTGGGCGCCGCCTTCGTCTTCCTGATCGCCCAGTTTTTCCCCATCGTCGAACTCGACGTCAATGGCCTGACCTCCAGCGCCACCTTGCTCGGCTCCATCCGCGTGCTGTGGTCCGAGCAGATGCACATCGTGGCGACGATGGTCTTCCTGTTTACCATCCTCTTTCCCGCCATCGAACTCGCTTCCCTGCTGTATGTGGCGCTGGGCCTGCGCGGCGGCGTCAAGGTGCCGGGCTTTAACCGCGTGCTGCGCGCCGTGCAGACGGCGCGCGAGTGGGGCATGACGGAAGTGCTGATGATCGGCATCCTGATCACCGTCGTCAAGATGACCAGCCTGGCCACGGTGCTGCCGCAACCGGGGCTGTTCGCGTTTGGCGCGCTGACCCTGATGCTGGCCATCGTCGTCTCGTTCGACCCCAAGGCCCTGTGGAACCTGGGCGACGACCTGACCCGTCAAGCGCTGCCCGGCATCCGCTACAAGGCCTTCGCGCCGGGCGCGAAGATCGTGCCCTGCCACGCCTGTGGCCTGGTGGCGCCGCCGCTGGGCAAGGGCAAGCACTTGGCGTGCGTGCGCTGCGGCACGGCCCTGCACGTACGCAAACCGGACAGCATCAACCGCACCTGGGCCTTGCTGATCGCCGCCATGATCCTCTACATTCCCGCCAACCTGCTGCCCGTGATGGTGACGTATTCCCTGTTTGGCGCACAAAACGACACCATCATGAGCGGCGTGGTGCTGTTCTGGACCAGCGGCTCGAAAGGCCTGGCCATCATCATTTTCATCGCCAGCGTGGTCGTGCCGATGTTGAAACTGGGCGTGCTGGCGCTGCTGGCATTCACGGCGCAGCGGCGTTCGCGCTGGCGGCCGCGCCAGCGCACCATCTTGTACCGCATGGTCGAATTCATCGGCCGCTGGTCCATGCTCGATATCTTTGTCGTCACCCTGACGGTGGCGCTGGTGCGCTTCAAGTCGCTGGCCGTGATCACGGCCGGACCCGGCGCGCTGGCCTTCGGCGCCGTGGTGGTGCTGACCATGCTGGCCGCAATGCAGTTCGACCCGCGCCTGATCTGGGACCCCGTCGACGGGCAGGTACCTGGCGAGGAAGAACCCGTGATGGTGGCAAATACCGGAAACAATACAGTGATTGGAGAACAGCATGTCTGACAAAGAAGCAGGCGACCTTGCCGAAACGGGTGGCCAGGGCGTCCCCCCGTTGCCGGAACCCGATGTGGAACAGGGCAGCCGCTGGCTGCCGTCGCTGGTATGGCTCATTCCACTGCTGGCCGCGCTGATCGGCGCCGGCCTGGCCGCCAAGTCCATCCTCGACCAGGGCCCCACGGTAACGGTCAGCTTCAAGAGCGCCGAAGGGCTGGAGCCGGGCAAGACCAAGGTCAAGTACAAGGACGTCGACATCGGCCAGGTGCGCGCCATTACCCTCGGCGAGGACTTGAGCAAGGTGCTGGTGACGATCGACATGAGCAAGGAAGCGCGGCGCTTCGCCACCGCCGATTCGCGCTTCTGGGTGGTGCGCCCGCAGATCGGTGCCAGCGGCGTGACGGGGCTGGGCACCTTGCTGTCGGGCGCCTACATCGGCGTCGACACGGGCAAGTCGGAAGCCAAAAAGGAGAACTTCGTCGGCATGGAAAATCCGCCCGCCGTGGCGGGCGACCAGAAGGGCAAGTTGTACACCCTGCATGCGGACAGCCTCGGCTCCGTCGACGTGGGCTCGCCCCTGTTCTTCCACCGCCTGCGCGTGGGCAAGGTGGTCAGCTTCGCGCTGGACAAGGATGGCAATGGCATCACCATGTCGGTCTTCGTGAACGCCCCATACGACCAGTTCGTCGGCAAGAATGCGCGCTGGTGGCATGCCAGCGGCGTCGACGTGCGCCTCGATTCGAGCGGCTTCAAATTGAATACGCAGTCGCTGGCGGCCATGCTGGTAGGCGGCATCGCCTTCGAGGCGGAAAACGGCCGCAAGCCCGAGGAGCCGGCGCCGGCCAATACCAATTTCCGTCTGGCTGCCGACGAGGCCAGCGCCATGCGCGAACCCGATGGCGAGGCGATCACCACCGTATTCTATTTCGACCAGTCCCTGCGCGGCTTGCAGCCTGGCGCCACGGTGGACTTCCGCGGCATCGTGCTGGGCGAGGTGCGCTCCGTGGGCATCGAGTTCGATCCCGTGAAGAAGAACTTCCGCATGCCCGTCACCGTCAATCTGTATCCGGCCCGCCTGGGCATGCGTTTCAAGACGGCCGTCGACGATGCGGAAGGCTCGGCCGGCCACCAGCTGCTTGAACGCATGGTCAGCCGTGGCTTGCGCGCCCAGCTGCGCACGGGCAACCTGCTCACCAGCCAGCTGTACATCGCGCTGGACTTCTTCCCGAAAGCGCCGAAGGTGGCGCTGGACTTGAACAGGTATCCGCTGGAAGTGCCCACCGTACCGAATACCCTCGACGAACTGCAGACGCAGATCGCCAGCATCGCCCGCAAGCTCGATCAGGTGCCATACGCGGAGATCGGCAGCAACCTGAACGCCACCATCAAGCAGGCCAATACCCTGTTCAAGCAGCTCGATGGCCAGGTGGTGCCGGAAATGCGCGATACCCTGACGGCGGCGAAACAGACCTTCGGCACGGCCGAACAGGTGCTGCAAAAGGATTCGCCGCTGCAGTCGGACGTGCGCCAGGCCTTGCAGCAACTGACGCAAACCCTGCAATCGCTCAATGCCCTGTCGGATTACCTGGAGCGTCACCCCGAGTCCCTGATCCGCGGTAAAAAAGGAGATGAAAAAAAATGATGAAACCGATTTTTTCCGCGCTGCTGGCTGGCAGCCTGCTGGGTGCCTGCTCCACGCCCCAGCCCGAGCATTTCTATACGCTCAGCGGCGGCGCCGACGCGCAGCCGGCCAAACCCGTCAAATACTATGTCGAGGTGCTGGCCGTCAGCGTGCCGCAGCAGGTGAGCCGTAACCAGTTCGTTGTGACGGCACCGTCGGGACGCATCGAATTGCTGGAGCAGCAGCGCTGGGCGGGGCCGCTGGCCGGCGAGATCGGCCAGGCCCTGTCCACGGCCGTGACGAACGACCTGGGCGCCATCGATGTGTTCCGCACGCCGCATCCCGACAACCTGCCCGTGTACCGCATCAGCACCAATGTGCAGCGTTTCGAGTCCGTGATGGGGCAGTATGCGCTGATCGATGCCGTGTGGAGCGTGCGCCAGCTGGCCAGCAGCAAAGTGGTTACTTGCCGCACGATCGCCAATGAAAAGGTGGGCGCGGGCTACGATGAACTGGTGCTCGGCCACCGCCGCGCCGTGCACCGCATCGCCGCTGATGCGGCCAGCGTGGTGCGTGCTTTTGACAACGGTAACGCCGCCTGCCCGGCCGCCTGAGCGGCATTGCGCTACCCAGTCCCGGCGGCCGCTGGTAAAATGCGGCCATGGGAATGACCTTGTTCACGCGCCGCTTTGCCGCCTGGATCGCCTGTTTCGCGATCCTGCTGGCGGCGTTCGCGCCATCGATTTCCCAGGCCGTCGCCAACGCCAAGCAGGAGTCCGGTTCCGGCTGGGCGGAAATCTGCTCGGTGGCTGGCATCCGTTTCGTCCAGCTTGTCCAGGGCGATGACGGCGCCACCGATGAAAAATCCGGTGGCAAGGCCATGCAGATGGAGCGTTGCGCCTTCTGTTCCACGCATGCGGGTTCCGTCGGCCTGCCGCCCACCAGCCCCGTGCTGCCGCTGCCCGTTGCCAGCGGCACGGCGATTTTCCCGGCGCTGTACTACCAGTCCCCATCCCCGCTGTTCATCTGGTCCACCGCGCAGTCGCGCGCGCCGCCCGCCCTCGTTTAAGTTTTTGCATTTTTAGTGCTGGCGCTGTCCACCTTACGGTGTGACGCGCCGCATCCGCACACTTAAACGAGAATCACATGCACAAGAAATTATTGGTACTGGCCGTGGCCATCACCCTGGCCTACCCCTGCGCGCGGGCGCAGCAACTTGACCAAACCGACCACGCCATCGACACCGTCGTCGTTTCCGGTTCGCGCGCGCAATCATGGCTGTCCGAGACGCCGCAGGCCATCGGCGTCGTCAATGCCAAAACCCTGGAACGCGACAAGCCCAAGACCATGGGCGATATCCTCAACCGCATCGCCGGCGTGTACTGGAATGACCTGGGCAACGAGCAGCACAGCATGAGCATCCGCCAGCCCATCGGCACGAATGCCGTCTATCAGTACCTGGAAGACGGCATCCCCATCCGTCCGCTGGGCGTTTTCAACCATAATTCGCTCAATGAAATGAACATGGCGGGGGCCAGCGGCGTGGAAGTGGTGAAGGGCGCTGCTTCCTCGCTGTACGGCAGCAATGCCGTGGGCGGCGCCGTCAATTTCCTGACGGCCGGCGCCAGCGCCACGCCGACGGCCAAGGTGGGCGTGCGGCGCGATAACGTGGGTGGATTCACCCGCTACGACACCTCCGCCAGCGATACCTGGGGTCCGCTGGGATTGCGCTTTTCTCATTACAGTTCGCGCCGTTCGCGCGACAACTGGCAAGAGTACAGCTATGGCGACAAAGATTCGTTCTCGCTGCGCGCCGACTATGCGCTCAGCCCCACGTCGCAGCTGCGCGCCACCATCGTCCACACGGATCTCGATGCGGCCATGACGGGCAGCCTGTTCGAGAATGACTACCGCGCCAATCCTGGCAAGAGCCTGAACACGTTTACCTACCGCAAGGACAAGACCACGCGCATGAATCTGGCCTGGGAGGGCGAGACGACGGCCAATGGCACCAGCACCGTCACCGTGTTTACGCGCAAGAATGACCATGGGCAGATTCCCGCGTATTCCATCGGCAGCTGCGCAGGCATGCTGTGCAAGGGCGTCATCAACAACAACCACGTCGATTCGCTGGGGCTGGACGTGAAACACCAGCAGGAATTCGCGTGGCTGCGTTCGCGCCTGGTCGCCGGTGTCTACGTGGACAAGAGCGACAATCCCTTTGTCAGCGATAATCTGTCCATCGTGCGCGATGCGGCCACGGGCCGCTACCTGCGCTATACGCTGGCCAATGCCAGCAATCCGCAGGGCGTGCGCGACTACCAGACGGACATTCTGAACACGGCCGTCTTCGCGCAGTGGGAATTTTCACCGCTGGCCGGCACGCGCGTGGTGCTGGGCGGCCGTTCTGACGCCATCCGCTACGATTACCACAACAAGCTGGCACCCGGCGGCAGCGTCAATTACGGCGCGCCCGACGAGTCGCGCAGCTTTTCGCATGTGAGCCCGAAGCTGGGCGCGACCTACGCCATCGGCCAGGCGGGCAGCGCGTATGCGAACGTCAGCCAGGGCTTTACCCCGCCCGAGGTCAGCCAGCTGTATGGCAAGACGGGCATCGCCGACTTGCAGCCGTCCGTCTACAACAACTATGAACTGGGCTTGCGCTGGGCCTTTTTGCAGGGCCGCTTGAAACTCGACACGGCCCTGTACCGGCTCGACGGGCGCGACACCATCGTCAGCTACACGCTCTCGCCGGGCAACAGCGAAAACCGCAATGCGGGACGCACGCGCAGCGAAGGCCTGGAGCTGGGCCTGAACTACGACAGCGGCCCGTTCGACGCGCGCTTCGCCACGGCCATCGCACGCCACCGCTACCTGCGTTACCAGGTCTCAGCCAGCCTCGATTACAGCGGCCGCACCATGCCGCAGGCGCCGCGCGACATCACCTCGATCGAGATCGGCTACAAGCCCATGGCCGGCGCGCGTATCGCGCTCGAAGCCGTGCACCAGGGCCGCTACTGGATGAACAACGCCAATACGGTGGAGTACAAGGGCCATGCACTGCTGAACCTGCGTGCCAGCTACCAGATCGCGCGCGGGCTGGAAGCGTGGGCGCAGGTGCGTAACCTGATGGATAAACGCTATGCCGATTCGGCCAGCAGCAGTTATTCGGGTGTGGGCAGTTACGCGGCCAATACGCAGAACCAGTACACGCCCGGTGCGCCGCGCAGCGTGATGCTGGGCCTGGGCTATACCTTCAACGCACTGTGAGGATGGCCATGGACGATCACACCTTTCTTATCGCACGGCGCAAAAGCCTGTACTGGCGCATCCACTTCTGGGCCGCGCTGATCGCCTCGCCGTTTGCGCTGGTGGCTACCCTGACGGGCATTTTGTATGTGTTCACGCCGCAGATCGAGGCAAGGCTGTACCAGCACCTCGACCATGTGGCGCCGCAGGCGTCCATGCTGCCGCTGGACGCCGCCGTGGCGGCAGCCGAACGGGCGGCGCCGCTTGGCTGGGCGGTGCAGCACGTGGTGCCACCGTTTCAACCGGACGACGCGGTGCAGGTGGCGTTCGCACCGCCCGGCGGCGCGCAGGATGAACATGCAGGCCATGGCGGACATGCCGCGCCGGCCACGCCCCCCAAGCCGAAATTCGGCCTGCCCGCGCAAGCCATCATCGTGTATGTGAATCCGTATGATGCGCGCGTGCTGGGCAGTCTGGCGGGTGCGGAGCGTTTCGGCAACTGGGCCAAGAAGCTGCATTCGCGCCTGCTGCAAAACGATGGCTGGCGCTGGATGATCGAGCTGGCCGCCAGCTGGCTGATGGTGATGCTGGTGACGGGCGTGGTGCTGTGGTGGCCACGCGGCGCGCAATCGGGCTTGCCGAAGCGGGGCGCGCGGGGCCGCAATGGCTGGCGCCAGTGGCATGCCTTCCTGGGCGTGGCGCTCGGCATCGTCAGCATCGTGATCCTGACGACAGGGCTGACGTGGAGCCAGCAGGCGGGCGGGCGCATCCGCGCGCTGCGCGATGCCAGCGGCCAGGCGCCGCCGCCTGTGCCGCGCGGCCTGCATTCGCGCGAGGAGGGCGCTCCGCTCGACTGGCAGGATGCGTGGCAGGTGGCGCGCAGCCATGCACCCGCCATCGCCGTGCAACTGACGGCGCCGGCCAGCCAGGACGATGTGTGGCGCGCCACCATGGCCGACCGCAGCCAGCCCACCTTGCGCTTCGACCTGCAATTCGATGCCTACAGCGGCAAGCCTTTGTACTATGCAGGGTGGCAGGCGCAGACGGCGTTCGGCAAGGCCACTGCCATCGGCATTCCATTTCATCGCGGCGAATTCGGCTGGTGGAACCAGGCCTTGTTGCTGCTGTTCGGCGCCAGCGTGCTGTTCTCGCTGGTGTCGGGCTGGGTGATGTTTTTCAAGCGCCGCCCGCCAGGCTCGCTGGGCTTGCCGCGGCTGCTGCCGGGCGCCTGGACCTCGCCATCCGCGCTGGCCTGGCTGGTGGCGGCCGGCATGTGCGCGTTGATGCCGCTGCTGCTCATTTCCGGCTGTATGCTGATGCTGCTGGAGCTGCTGCTGGCGAAATGGGGTGCGCGTATCGGCAGGATGCGACTGCGCTAGAATAAGGGGCGCGGCCAGGCTCGTTGCCATGGGCCGCACCCTTGTACTGGTTGACGCATGTTATTCATCGACTTTCCCGCCTTGTCCGCACTGGCCGCCACGTCGGCCCTGGTGACAAAAAAATGCAGCTGCTGCGCCGTCCCGCTGGACGCCTGGCAACGCTTGCCCACTTCGCTGGAGCTGGATCGGTTTGAAGAAATCGGTACCCTGCGCGAAGACCCGTACGAGGAACCGACGTTTGCAGAATACCACCCGCATGGCACGCGCTACGACAGCGCGGACGCGCCCATCGCGCCGCGCTACTATCCCGCGAACCTGAGCCAGGTGGCGCGCTGCCTGAATTGCGGCCGCCACTACCTGCGCTACAACGAGGCGGGCGGCTATTTCACGGAGCTGCGCATCCGCGCGCTGCACCCGGCATTGCTGGCCGACGCCGCTCTCTAGCTGCTACAGGCTTTCCTTGACGTGTGCAATGCCGAGTTCATCGTAGATCGAATACACGGCGGCGAGGAGGTTGTCCAGTTCCGGCGAGCGGTCCATATGCCGCATGCTGAATAAAATGGGCGAGAACGCATGCTTGTCGTCCAGCTTGCGGTACACGACGTTCCGGTGATGCATCGCCTGCACGCTTTCGGGCACGATGGAAATGCCCTGGCCGGCCGCCACCAGTCCCATGGAAATCTGCAGTTCGCGCACTTCCGTGACGGGGCCGGGTGTGACATTGCCTTCGCTGAACATGGCCAGCACCTGGTCGGCAAAGCTGGGGCGGGGCTCTTTCGGATACACGAGCAGGGTTTCGTGGATCAGGTCAGTCAGGCGCAAGCCGCCTTCCCCCTTGGCCAGCCGGTGACCGGGCGGCAGGGCCACCACCAGCCGTTCCTCACGCAGCAGGATGCGGCGGATGCTGGGATCTTCGCTTTTCAATCGTCCGAAGCCCACGTCGATGCGGCCTTCCTTCAGGGCCTTGAGCTGCTGCACCGTCGTCATTTCATGCAGGGTCACGTCGACCTCGGGATGGCGTTCGCAAAAACGGTGCACGATGTCGGGCAATTCGCCATACAGGGTCGAGGCGACAAAGCCGATCGACAGGGTGCGTTCCAGCTTGCCCACGCGCTGCGTCATCGCCTTCAGGTCGCGCACCTGGTCGAGCAGGGGCCGCGCATGGGCGAGGAAAAACTCGCCCGCTTCCGTCAGCCGCAAGGGCCGTGACCCTTTTTCGATCAGCGCCACGCCGAGGATTTCTTCCAGTTGCTGCATCTGCCGGCTGAGCGGCGGCTGCGCGATATGCAGGCGCGCGGCGGCCCGCGTGAAGTTCCTTTCCTCTGCGACCGCAACGAAGTAGCGCAAGTGCCGTAATTCCATCTTCATACCTTTCAGGTATAGGTTTGATACCAACTCGGTGTTGGACGCGGCCACATTCGGGGCATATCGTGTCACCACCCTACGGAATTATACGGAATAAATATGATTCAAAATATCGAGACCTACCTGGTCGATGTGCCAACCATCCGTCCGCACCGGATGTCCGTCGCCACCATGAACACGCAAACCCTGGTGCTGGTGCGGCTGCGCTGCGCCGACGGCATCACCGGCTGGGGTGAGGCGACCACCATCGGTGGCTTGAGCTATGGCGGCGAAAGCCCGGAAAGCATCAAGACGAATATCGATACCTATATCGCGCCGCTGCTGGTCGGCATGGAAGCGAGCGCAGTGGCCAAGGCCATGGCCAGGGTGCGCAAGGTCATCCAGGGTAACCGCTTTGCCAAGTGCGCGATCGAGACGGCGCTGCTGGACGCGCAGGCGCGCCGCCTGAACGTGCCGCTGTCGGAATTGCTGGGCGGCCGGGTGCGCGATGCGCTGCCCGTGGCTTGGGTGCTGGCCAGCGGCGACACCGCGCGCGATATCGCCGAAGGGGAAAAAATGCTGGACTTGCGCCGCCACCGCATCTTCAAGCTGAAGATCGGCATGCGCGACGTGATGGATGACGTGGCCCACGTGCTGGAGATCAAGCGGGCGCTGGGCGAACGTGCCAGCGTACGCGTCGACGTCAACCAGGCCTGGAGCGAGACGGACGCCGTGCGCGGCATCGCCGCGATGGAAGCGGGCGGCATCGACCTGATCGAGCAGCCCGTCAAGGCGGGCAATCGCGCCGCGCTGGCGCGCCTGAAGCAGCGCTTCGACGTGGCCATCATGGCCGACGAAGCCTTGCACGGCCCCGCCGACGCACTGGCGCTGGCCCAGGCCGATGCGGCCGACGTGTATGCGGTGAAGATCACCCAGTCGGGCGGCTTGCTGCCCGCGCTGGAGGTGGCCACCGTGGCGCGCCTGGCCGGTGTGGGCCTGTACGGCGGCACCATGCTCGAAGGCGGTATCGGCACGGCTGCCACGGCCCACGTCTGTTCCACGTTTGCGGAGCTGGCCTGGGGCACGGAGTTGTTCGGCCCCCTGCTGCTGACGCAGGAAGTCTTGCGCGAGCCGCTCGTGTACAGCGACTTCATGCTGCAAGTGCCGACGGGTCCGGGCCTTGGCGTCGAGATCGATATGGACAAGCTGCGTTCCATGCAGCGTCAATAAGAAAGTCAAAGGAGAAACCATGTTATTCCATGTACGCATGAACGTGAACCTGCCATTGAACATGCCGGCGGAACAGGCGGCGCAGCTCAAAAAAACGGAAAAAGAACTGGCCCAGCGCCTGCAGCACGAGGGCAAGTGGCGCCACCTGTGGCGCATCGCCGGGCAGTACGCCAACGTCAGCGTCTTCGACGTCGACAGCGTCGACGAACTGCATGATTTACTCACCTCGCTGCCGCTGTTCCCCTACATGCAGGTCGACGTGATGCCGCTGTGCCGCCATCCCTCGTCGGTCCGCGACGACGATTCCTGAACCGTACGCTGTACCTTCACCAAGGAGACATCTCATGCAACATTCCGACATTGATACCCTCGTCAAGAAGTGGATCGTGGAAGCGGCCGACCGTCCGGCCAACCCGCGCGTGCAGCAAGTGGTGCTGCGCCTGCTGGGCGACTTGTGCAAGGCCATCGATGACCTGGACCTGACGCCCAGCGAAGTATGGAGCGGCGTGTCCTATCTGTCGGCCGCCGGCGCGTCGAGTGAACTGGGCCTGCTGGCCGCTGGCCTGGGCCTCGAACACTTCCTCGACCTGCGGGCCGACGAAGCCGAAGCGAAAGCCGGCCTGGCCGGCGCCACGCCACGCACCATCGAAGGGCCGCTGTACGTGGCTGGGGCGCCGCGCAGCACGGGCTTTGCCCGGCTGGACGATGGCAGCGAGAGCGCGCGCGCCGAAGTGCTCTTCATGCAGGGCAGCGTGTTTGACGCCGACGGCAAGCCCGCTCCCGGCGCACAGGTCGAGGTCTGGCATGCTAACCTGCTGGGCAATTACTCCTTCTTCGATCACACGCAATCGCCGTTCAACCTGCGCCGCACCATCCTCGCGGACCAGGATGGGCGCTACCAGTTCCGCAGCATTCTGCCTGTCGGTTACGGTTGCCCGCCCGAGGGCACCACGCAGCAGCTGCTCGATCTGCTGGGCCGGCATGGCCAGCGTCCTGCGCACATCCATTTCTTCATCAGCGCGCCGGGACACCGCAAGCTGACCACACAGATCAATATCGATGGCGACCATTATCTGTGGGACGACTTTGCCTTCGCTACACGCGAAGGCCTGGTGCCGCCCATTACGCGCATCGAGGACCCGGCGCAACTGGCGGCTCTGCAGCTGGAGCAGCCGTTTGCCTCGATCGATTTTGATTTCCACTTGAGCCGCGACAGCGCGGCGCTGCCGCCGGCCGAGGTCGAACGGCCACGTGCCGCAGCCTGAGGAAGACGCCATGCCCGAGTTTTTGACATCCGACGCTAGCGTCCTGCATTACCGCACCGATGGCGACCGCGCCCAGCCCTGCCTGATCCTGTCGAATTCCCTCGGCACGGACCTGTCCATGTGGCAGGCGCAGGCGACCGCGCTGGCCGGCGACTTCTTTGTCGTGCGCTATGACACGCGCGGCCATGGCCAGTCCGTCAGCGGCGCTAAGCCGTTCGGCATCGAGCGGCTGGGGCTGGATGTGGTGGCGCTGCTCGATCACCTCGATGTGGAGCGCGCTGCGTTCTGCGGCATTTCCATGGGTGGCTTGACGGGGCAGTGGCTGGGTATCCACCAGCCGCAGCGCCTGACGCAACTCGTGCTGGCGAATACGGCGGCGCGCATCGGTTCTGCTGACGCCTGGCTGGCGCGCGCGCAGCAAGTCCGGCGCGATGGCATGGCTGCGGTAGCCGATGGCGCCCCCGCGCGCTGGTTCACGCCGCAGTTTCTCCAGCACGCGCCGGACACGGTGGCGCGCATGGTCGCCAGCTTGCGCGACCAGGATGCGGGCGGCTATGCAGCCTGCTGCGAGGCGCTGGCGCAAGCCGACTTGCGCGCCTCCGTGGGCATGATCACGGTGCCGACTCTGGTGATCGCCGGCGAGCACGATCCCGTGACGACGCTGGACGATGCGCGCTGGCTGCAGCAGCAGGTGGCGGGTAGCCGCCTGGCGAGCGTGCCCGCGTCGCATATCTCGAATGTCGAGGCGGCGCAGGCTTTCACGGCGCAGTTGCGCGACTTCCTGGTGTTGTAAACAGGGCAGAATTTCGCTTTGCCCCTGAGCACCGCCGCCGGCAGGTCCGGCACGCGGCAGGGGAAGCTTTTTTTAAAAATAACAAAAAGAAAAGCAGACTTGGAGTAGACGAATGGAAAACAGATTAATCATCATCGCTGCGGTCACGGTGGGCTATTTCGCCCTCATGTCGTACATTACGTATAGCGTGCGCAAGCACGCCAACAGCGCCGAGGGCATGACGGCGGGCGGGCGCAATTATCCCGCCTACCTGATCGGCGCGCTGCTGCTGTCCGAATTCATCGGCAGTTCCGTCAGCATCGGCACGGCGCAAAAAGGCTATGAGCTGGGCATTTCCGCCGCCTGGAATCTGGTGGCGCTGTCGCTGGGTTTCCTGCTGCTGGCCATCGTGCTGGTCAAAAAATACAAGGAAAGCGGGCAGTCGACGATTTCCGGCATCCTGGCGCAAACCTATGGCGAGCCCGTGCGTTATGCCGCATCGATCCTCACCATCGTCGCGCTGGGTATCGTTGCCGTGGCCCTGTACGCGAGCGGCGGCGCCGTGCTGGCGGCCGTGCTGCACATCAATAAAACCGTGGCCATTTTGCTGGTGGGCGCCATCACCGTGATCTATGTCAGCCTGGGCGGCATGCGCTCGGTGGTGTACACCAATTTTGCCCACTCCATCGTCAAATACCTGGGCGTGATCCTGGCGCTGGCGTATGCGCTGGAAGCCTCCGGCGGTATTGGCGCGCTGCAGGCGCAGCTGCCGGCCAAGATGTTCAATTGGGTCGAGATCGGCTGGGGCCAGATCATCGCCTGGATGATCGGCGGCATCGGTTCCATCTTCGCCACGCAATACGTGATCCAGGCCCTGGTCAGCACGGATAACCCGGCCGTGGCCAAGCGCGCCTGCTATTACGTGTCCTCGCTGATGATACCGTTCGGCCTGATGGCCGCCCTGATCGGCATGTGCAGCGCCGTGCTGTATCCGGGCATGAAGTCGATCGATGCCTTCCCGACACTGATCGCCCACATGCCGGCGTTTTCCGCCAGCATCATGATCGTCGGCCTGGCCGGCGCCCTGTTCGGCGGCATTTCCGCCACCACCCTGGCATCGGCCACCCTGGCCATGAAGGATTTTTATGATCCCTGGTACAACAAGGCGAAGAACGACGCGAAATCGCTGATGTTCCTGCGCATCGCCATCATCGTGGCCGGGTTGCTGCCGCTGGTGCTGGCGCTGTATGCGGAAAAACTGCTGATGATCGCCTTCCTCGGCAAGGCCCTGCGTGCCACCCTGGCCGTGCTGGTGCTGATGGCCTTCTATGCGCCGAAGTTCGGCACGCCGCGCGGCGCCTTCGTTGGCGTGATCGTTTCCGTGATCGCCACCATCGGCTGGTTCCTGGCGGGCAATCCGTATGGCGTGGACAGTTCCTACCTGGCGCTGGCCGGTCCGCTGCTGACCATGGGCATCAGCCACCTGTTCAAGCCGGCGCAAGTGTTGGCGAAGCCGGCATCGTCGTCGCGGCTGTAGCTTGCCCCAAGCCTCAGACCAGTCCTGTCATGTAATAGATGGCAATGACGAGGAACACGGCCACCGTCTTGATGACGGTGATGCCGAAAATGTCGCGATAGGACTGGCGGTGCGTGAGGCCCGTGACGGCCAGCAGGGTGATCACGGCGCCATTGTGTGGCAGGGTATCCATGCCGCCGCTGGCCATGGCCACCACGCGGTGCATGACTTCGAGCGGAATGTGCGCCTGCTGCGCGGCTTGAATGAAACTGTCCGACATGGCGGCCAGCGCGATGCTCATGCCGCCCGAGGCCGAACCGGTAATGCCGGCCAGCGTCGTCACGGACACGGCCGCGTTGACGAGCGGATCGGGCACGCTGCGCAAGGTATTGCTGACGGCAAGAAAACCGGGCAGGGCGGCGATGACGCCGCCGAAGCCATATTCGGACGCCGTGTTCATGGCCGCCAGCAGCGCGCCACCCACGGCCGCCTTGGTGCCTTCGGCAAAGGCGGCGCGGATGCGCCCGAAGGCCGTCACGCAGACGAGTAAAATTCCCAACAACAAGGCGCCTTCCACGGCCCAGATGCCGGTCACGGCGCCAATCGCCGTCGTCACGGGCGCATGCAAGCCGGGCAGGGCGTCGGCGGTGAGCACGTAACTGGTGCCATACCAGTGGGGAATCAGCTTGGTCAGCGCAAAGTTGGCCACGCCCACCAGCACCAAAGGCGCCACCGACAGCAGCGGATGGGGCAGCTCGCCCTCGCCGGTCTTGGCCTGTTCCGCTTCCTCTCCATACCCCTCGCCCGTCGCCATAACGGAGCGGCGGCGCCATTCCAGAAAGGCCAGGCCCATGATCACCGTCAGCACGGCGCCGATGGTGCCCAGCCACGGCGCGGCCCAGCCGGTGGTGTTGAAGAAGGTGGTGGGGATGATGTTCTGGATTTGCGGCGTGCCCGGTAAAGTGTCCATGGTGAACGAGAACGCGCCCAGGGCGATGGCGCCCGGCATCAGCCGCTTCGGGATATTGCTCTGGCGATACAGTTCGGCTGCGAACGGATACACGGCGAACACCACCACGAACAGCGACACGCCGCCGTAAGTCAGGGCCGCGCACACGGCAACGATCACGGCATTCGCGCGCGAACTGCCGATATAGCGGATGGCCGCCACGACGATGGACTGGGAAAAGCCGGACAGCTCGATCAGCTTGCCGAACACGGCGCCGAGCAAAAAGACGGGGAAATACAGCTTGATGAAGCCCACCATTTTTTCCATGAAGATGCCGCTGAAGACGGCCGGCACGGCAGACGGATCGGTGAGCAGCACGGCACCGAGCGCGGCGACGGGCGCAAACAGGATCACGCTATAGCCGCGGTAGGCGGCCAGCATCAGGAAGGCCAGTGCGGCCAGAACTATCAGGAAAGACATCGGTCAGGCCCTTGCGTGATGAAAGTGTTTAATTAATCAATTGTTCAATTAATATCATACTTCTCGGCAACACGCCAACGCGTGGGTCAAGGATGGCGCAGTGTAGGCCGGTTGTGCAGGCGCAGGCAATGACGACGGGGAATACTGGTCGGGGTGAGAGGATTCGAACCTCCGGCCCCCGTGCTCCAAATCATGAATACGGTTATCAATGGCCTTTGTCAATGCGGTTCTAGGCTCATTTTCCTGATCTTACTAGACTGCATAGAGGTGAAAAGCATGTACATTAGATTTTTTTTTGATTCATTCAGCGAAAAGTAATATATGACTTTTTCAGGTGCCACATTAGCTGGACTTTATCCATTCAGACTGCGTAACAGACGGTCTCCGTCAGGCGCTGGAATAATGCGCGGGGAATTTTTATGGTATCGGCTTGCTGCCCCGACCCGCAAAAAATCCGTGTGCCCCATAGGGACCGTCGTACCAAGGCAATGGTGTCGGAGAAGGTCGGGCTGTCCTTGGCGTCCCAGGCAGCGTGGCGGGTCGGCATTGTTTGTCCCGCCAACAACGCGTTGGCCGCCAGCGTGACGATCGAGTACAGCCCCAGTATTGCCGGCGTCGTGCGCGCGATAGCCGGTGCGGACCATTGCCGTTGCGTTTCCATTCCCAGATGGGCGCGCGCTTCCTCGAACGTTACTTCGATTTGCCAGCAACGGATGAACCAGGCCAGCATTTGTTCCGGCCCGGCTCCTAGGTCGGTACACAGAAAGGCCTGCCCCTGGAAGGTGTTGCACGGATCGCGCACCAGCACCCAGCGCAAGGGCACGACAGGCAAAGTGGCGCTGTACCACACAGCGGTGCCGGTGGCGAACTCGATGGTTTTATTTGCCTGTCCATACCATTGCGACAGCGTCTCATCGCGCCAGAGCGTGGTGCCGGAAGCGAGCACCTCCTTGAGCGCCGGTTGACGCGCCCCTTTCAACGGCGGCCGTCCACGCGTGTCCGCCGCTCTGGCTGGCGCGGGATCGTACAAGGCGGCATCGAGGCGCAGGCGGGTGACCACGCACAGTTGTTCGCGCACGGCCGCAAGCAGGTTCAATGCCGCAAAGCTGCTGTCGGCGACGACCACGATGGACCGCTCTGGCAGCCATCGCTTGACCATCCATAGTAGTTGCCGAGCCCGGTCGGTGAGCTTATTGGGGCGGCGCTTGCGGTCCAGGTAGTAGCGCTCCGACGGCGCCAGCACCGAACAGAACGGTAATGCCCAACAACGTCCGGCCCAAGGAATCGGCGCCACGAGCATCAGGCACAGCCAACGCAAGCCGCTAGCCTTGACGAAATGGCTGTGGCTCGATCGCACTGGATCGCGATAGATTCCCTTGGCAGCGATCCTGGCACCACGCCGGCGTTCAATCGTGTCGTCCAGGGCCATGAGAACGGGTCCCTGCGGCACGAATGCCTGGAGCAGCAAGCACAGCAGGCGTCGGCTGGCGGCCAGCGCCGACCATTGGACACGGTTCAGCACCCGGTGATACTTCTGAAATTGTTTCTCTTCGGCCATGCCCATGACGCGCAGCACGGCGGCGACCGTGCGCGGACCAACGGCCAGGATGGCACCGGCCAGCAACACCTGCGCCAGCGGCCAGGCTCGCTTGGAAAAGAGATCGGAAAAATCCTACAATGGACTGCGTAAGCCCGGATGGTAAAACTGCCATGATGAACCTCTCGTGGTGGAGTTGGTCAATCAATGACAGTGCATCCAGGGCTTACGTTCCCATTATCCAGATTCAAAATTGGATAAAGTCCAGATTAGTTACTCCAAGGCGTAACTAACTTACGCGTCATTATTTTTCAATAGGACGGTCGACCTCATGAGACTAAATTTTGCTGAAACGCTTAGGGAGGAGCGCACTTCGTTACCGAATCCCATTGGCTACGGCTTCGACCGAGAGGTCTGGCACCAAGCTTATCTGGCGCAACGTGATGGTAGCCCCGTAGATCATAACGTCTACCTGCTTGGATTAATTCTTGCTGAGCAAACTGAGCGAGTGCTAGCGAGCATCGATGAATTGGCGTCACATCTGCACTTCCGTAAGATTGACGAACTTACCTCTTTTTTCTCCAGACGGATCAACAGGATACAACTTAGTGTATTTCACAGTTTTGAAAATGCGTTGGAAGGCATTGATGCCATCTCCAGCGAGCGTCTGCGGGAAATGCGGTGTTTTACCGATGCAGCGGGTAACTCCCACGCGCTGCAGGTGCCCATGGAGGCGGTGGTGGATGCTATATGTAGCGCGTTGAAATTGCTGGGGCGCAAGGGTGGCATAGGCAGGCTGCGTGCTGAAGAGCAAGAAAGCGATGCTCTCGAAGATGCGCTTAATGGACTCATGGACCTAGCCCAGCATAGTTTGTCGATTCAGAGAGTCTGGAACTCCGTGGTCTGGTGGCAGTCCGCTGTTGCTGTTGCGCAGGATTGTCGAAGCTACGCCGTCGATGAGGGGAGCAGTGATCTGGCGATGCGCTCCACCGTAGATCTAGCTCGGCGGCCAGCGCTGATGGCACGAAGTATTAAAGAATTTATGGATGGCGATCCCGTGAGTTTTAGTAATAGTGTCCTTGTCCCCTATGTACGATTGCGTGACGGATACTTGACGGTGGAATCCGTGCCAGCGTTTGTGGTGCCCGATGATGAACGTAAGATACTGCTAGATACACGCCGTTCGCACGGCATACTGCAAGACGCTACGTTAAGTGGCTTTATCGAACAGATTCATCCTCAAGTTGGATTGAGTATTATGGAAATTATGCTTATTTGGGGTGAGTTGGCGGCGATAGCAGGCCAGCTTCATAAGCTGGCCCTCCCGCTCGATATTGTGAAGGATAAAATTGATTTATCGATAATAGTTGAGAGCCGTTTCCCGCGTAATGAAATCATCAAGGCGGTTAAAGAATGTGTGGTGCTGTCTACCGATAAAGTAAAAGAGTGTATTGATTTCCTCTGCTTCACGCCCTCCAAAGCACTTACGCTGTGGGATAAACCGTTGTTGTCGGCAGGGGATGATGTGGTTTTGCTTTGGTGGCCGCTGCAGGGTGTGCATCATGCTCGTGTATTGAGTGCTTGGGCCAAAAATAATGCCAAACTTAAGCCTACTTTTGATCGCAAGGGGGCCGCTAACGAAAATATTTTGGCAGAGGCAATGCGTGGTGCAATTGCTAAGAGTGTGCATCGGCACCGTATGCGCTTTATTGGATCGAGTCTACACCCGCGTCATAAGCCCGATGAGGAAATTGACATACTGATCGTAATCGACGACACGGCGTTCGTCATCGAAGTTGCTTCTATTCCTTCACCGGCTGAAGCCTATGAATTTTATGAAACCGAGAAACGGCTTGACCAAAAAGCTGGCCAGTGCCGCGCGCAATGTGCAGCACTGAAACAGGACCTCGATCAAATCGCTGAGTGGGCCAATGACGACGGATATCGCGGTAGAGTGACTAAAGTCTTTAGCTTAGTTATCGCTAATTCCTACTTGCGCGATGGAGTGTACAGTGATGATGTTTGCTATTGTCACTGGGATACGCTGATCAATATAATTGCTGACAGCATGTATTTTGGAATGACACGTGGAGTGGAAGAGTTTACATTGAAGGCGCCCATTCAGGTGGACCCACGAGGCTGCGTTGCTGATGGTGTAATAGCCGCTTTACGAAGATCACCCAAAGCAGAATTTTTTGCGAGGTGCGTAGTTCCGGTCGAGTATCGGATAAAGGGATTCGACGACACTGACGTTGAGGGCTACTATCAGGCCATGGAGATGGATATTCCGCCTCAGGAAATGCTGGAGAAGCGCTTGCGGGAATGCAGTTTTTCGGCCACATTGGAGGAAACGAACGCGTCCGGTCTCGACTGATTCTATTTCCTGAATAGCATAGGATAACTGAGTATTCCAAAACCTGCACCTTCAGCCGCATATGCTGTGGTCGGGGTGAGAGGATTCGAACCTCCGGCCTCTGCGTCCCGAACGCAGCGCTCTACCAGGCTGAGCCACACCCCGCTTATTCGTATTACAGCAGATGGCGGGGCGGCTTTCAAGCGGCTGCGTCAAGGCCTATTTCTTTTCCTGCTGCGCTTTCTTGATGTCGGCTTCGCTGACTTTTTTCGCCGGCGCATTCGTCGCAGGTGAAGTGGGCGCCTTGCGCGTGGCGTTCGCTTGCGCCATGACGGCGGCGCAGTCCGTGTCGGGGGCTTTGTCGATGTTGACCAGCGGCAGCAGGGCGGCCAGCGGCGTGACGATGGTGGCCAGCGCCACGGCGGCGCCGGCTTTCAGGGCCAGCGGGCCTTTTTGCGGGCCCACGTCCGGGTTCTTGAACGTGCCTTTTGCGTACAGCGGCGTGCGCAGGGTGAAGATGCGGGCGCCCTTGGTGCGCGGGCGCACGTCGAGGTCCAGGGTTTCGGTGGCCAGGTTGACGTTGCCCGTGACATTCACAACGGCCGTGTCCGTGTCGAGCACGAAGCGGCGCACGTCGGCCTGGCCATTCGTGACGGCGAAATCGCTGGCCAGACAGTTCAGGTGGACTTGCTTGTCGCCAAAGATTTTCACGAAGACGGCATTGGCCAGGTTCAGGCCGGCCAGTTCCAGCATGAACTGGCTGACGGAGCCTTCGCTGACAGTGGCCGCCAGTTCGCCATTCGCACTGGCCAGCATGGCGGAAACGGAATTGCCGTGACCCGTGAGGGCCGCGTCGCCATACACTTCGCCGAAACTCGCTTGCATCGATTGCAGCTTGGGAAACAGTTCGCGAATTTTGAGGTGGCGTGCCGTCACCTTGGCTTGCGCGGCGATGGTCTTTTGACGGCCGTCAAGCGTGATGTTCGAGGTGATGTCGCCGCCGGCCATGCCGAAGTTGAGCGGCGTCAGACTCAGTACCTTGTCTTTCATGTGGATGTTGGCGACGACGTTGTTGAATGGAATGTCGTGCGTGCGCACCAGTTTCTTGCCCGTAAACTTCACGTCGGCGTCGAGGGCATTCCATTTGGCCGTATTGAACTGTTCCACGGGCAAGGCTTTGTTGTCGGGCTGCACGGGCGCTTTGCCGCGCGCCTGTTTCTGCGCATTGCTGTCTGCGCCGATGGTGGGGCCCAGGTCTTCCAGGCGCAACTGCTGTGACGTCACTTCGCCGCGCAGTAAGGGACGCGGCTCGCGTGGCAAATAGTGCAGGGTGCCAGCCAGGTCGCTCTGGCCCACCGTGCCCTTGAAGTTTTGATAGGTCCAGGTCCAGCTGGCGCCATCCTTCTTGCCCAGCAAGCGACCCTTGGTGGCGTAGTCCGGCGTTTCCGGCAGCAACACGCCCGTCAGCGGGTACAGGTCGGCCATGCTGGCGCCCGCCAGGCTCAGCTGCAAATCGATGCCGGACAATGAGCGCGGGTCCGTCAGGGTGCCGGCGATGCTGGCCTTGTTCTTGCCCAGCACGGCGTGCGCTTGCACGGGATAGACGGTGTTGTTGTCGGTCAGGGACAGCACGGCGCCCGCCTTGCCGCCGCCCGTCACGGACGCCTTGCGGTAGGTGCCGCCCAGGGTAAATTCAATGCCGTATTTCTGCACGGGGGCGCTGCCTGGCGCGTCGCCCGGCGTGGCGTCGGGCGCCGTCGAGCTGACCTTGGCGCGCAAGTCCAGCGCGATGCCTTCGTCGAGGTAGCGGATGGTGCCGTCGCCAAAGGCCATGCGCTGGATTTCCACCTCCCATGGCGAAGGGCCGTTATCCTTCAAGGTCCAGCTATTGCTGCCATCGGCGCGCCGCTGCAGGGCAATGTTTGGCGCCTCGAACGCCAGGTTCGTCAGCACCAGCCTGTGCTGCAACAGGGGCAGTGGATGGATGGCCACGTCGATGCGTTTCGCGCTGGCCAGTTGCGGGCCGGCCGTGGCCCAGTCCGGGTTGCTCATGCGCACGTCCTGCGCGCTGATGACAGGGCGCGGCACATAGCGGCGCCAGCCCGGCTCCGTCTTCAACCCTCGCCCCCAGTTGACTTGCAGGTCACCGGCGATGACGAAGCTGCGGCCCGTGCTTTCCGACACCTTCTGGTTGATGTAGGGGCGGGCGCGGTTCCAGTCGAAGGTCAGCACAAGGATGACGAGGAGGGCGATCAGGGCCAGCAAGGCGGCCAGGCTCCAGCCGAGGATTTTCAGGGGTGTCGAGCGTGTCATGGGGATGCCAATCGCAGTGATTTGTCATCAAGGTAGACCGATAGGCCATATCGGTCGGTGCGCTGGGTTACGTACGCATCGCGATTGCTGGCATTGATTCCATAATTCGATTATTATTGAAGTATGGAAAATGAAAACTCAATCACGACGCAAGCCGGGCCACTGACGAGCACGGCCGCCATCGCGGCGCTGGCGGCGCTGGCGCAGGAATCGCGGCTGGCCGTGTTCCGCCTGCTGGTGCAGACGGGGCCGGAGGGCATGGCCGCGACGAAAATCGCCGAGGCGCTGGCCATTGCCCCATCGTCGCTGTCGTTTCACCTGAAGGAACTGGCGCACGCCGATCTGGTGACGGCGAGCAAGGCGGGCCGCTCCATCATCTATGCCGCCAACTATGCGGGCATGAACGGCTTGCTGGCCTTTTTGACCGAGAACTGCTGCGCTGGTACGCCTTGCTGCGTCAGCGAACCACATTTACTGAAGGAAACGACGACATGACGATCACGATCTATCACAACACGGCTTGCGGCACCTCGCGCAATACCTTGGCCCTGATCCGCAACACGGGCGTCGAGCCCGTCATCATCGATTACGTCAAGCACCCGCCATCGCGTGAAGAACTGGTCGACCTGATCAAGCGTGCGGGCCTGTCCGTGCGCGCCGTGATGCGTGACAAGGGCGCCCTGTACGACGAGCTGGGCCTGGCCAATCCCGAGCTGAGCGATGCCGCCCTGCTGGACGCCATGCAAGCCCATCCTATCTTGATCAACCGCCCCATCGTCGTCACGGAACTCGGCGTGCGCCTGTGCCGGCCGTCGGAAAAAGTGCTGGAGATCCTGCCGCTGCCGCAGCAAGGGGCATTCGTCAAGGAAGACGGCCAGGCCGTGGTGGGCGCCGACGGCAAGCCGGTGGTCTGAGATGGACGAGCTGGCCAATGAGTTACCGAATATCAGCGCCGCGCACCTGGATCTGCCCAGCCTGGATAAATTGGCGCCGGTCAACGTGTCCACCCACGCGCCGCGCATCCTGCTGCTCTATGGCTCCTTGCGCGAGCGCTCCTACAGCAAGCTGCTGACGCTGGAAGCAGAACGCATCCTGCGCCATTTTGGCGCCGAGACGCGCGTGTTCGATCCGCACGGCTTGCCCATGGTCGACAGCGTGTCGCCCGAGCATCCGAAGGTGCAGGAGCTGCGCGCGCTGTCGCTCTGGTCCGAAGGGCAGGTCTGGTGCAGTCCCGAGCGGCATGGCGCCGTCACGGGCGTCTTTAAATCGCAGATCGACTGGCTGCCGCTGGAAACGGGCAGCGTGCGGCCCACGCAGGGACGCACCCTGGCCGTGATGCAAGTGTCGGGTGGTTCGCAATCGTTCAACGCCGTCAACGGCTTGCGTGTGCTGGGGCGCTGGATGCGCATGGTCACCATTCCGAACCAGTCTTCGGTGGCCAAGGCGTATCAGGAATTTGACGATGCGGGCCGCATGAAGCCGTCGCCGTACTACGAGCGTCTGGTCGACGTGATGGAGGAATTGTACAAATTTACTTTGCTGGTACGCGATCGCCGCGATTACCTGGGCAGCCGCTACAGCGAGCGGCTGGAGGCGGAGCCGGCCATCGTGCAGGCATTGGCGGGCGCGGCCATGGAGCATGAACGCAGCAGCGGCACATAAAGAAAACGGCGCCAGTGGCGCCGTTTTTTATTGCTGATAGTGAAACGCGATCAGTGATTGCGGTCCACGGCAAACGAGCACAGTTGCAGCATGGATTGCTTGTAGACGCTGTCCGGCCAGCCGGCAATGGCATCGGCCGCGCGCTGGCCGGCGATTTCCGCCTGCTTGCGCGTGTAGTCGAGTGCGCCGCTACTGGTGATGGCGGCCAGGATGGCGTCGAAATGCTGTTCGTCGCCTTGCTCGATGCAGCTGCGCACCAGTTCGCGTTGCTCTGGCGTGCCGTTTTCCATCAGCCAGATCAGCGGCATGGTCGGTTTGCCTTCGCGCAAGTCGTCGCCCACGTTCTTGCCGATTTCGGTGGCGTCGCCTGCATAGTCGAGCACGTCGTCGATCAGCTGGAAGGCCGTACCCAGCGAGCGGCCGTATTCGGCAGCCGCTTCGATATCGTCTTCGCTGGCACCGGCGATCAGGGCGCCCAGTTGCGCCGACGCTTCGAACAGCTTGGCTGTCTTCGAGCGGATAACGTTCAGGTAGCTCTCTTGCGTCACGTCCGGATCGTGCATGTTCAGCAACTGCAGCACTTCGCCTTCGGCGATCACGTTGGTGGCGTCGGAGAGGATTTGCATGACGCGCATATTGTTCAGCGACACCATCAGCTGGAACGAGCGCGAGTGCAGGAAGTCGCCCACCAGCACCGAGGCGGCATTGCCGAACAGGGCGTTGGCCGTCTGGCGTCCGCGGCGCATCGACGATTCATCGACGACGTCGTCGTGCAGCAGGGTGGCGGTATGGATGAATTCGACCACGGCAGCCAGTTCATGGTGCGCCGTGCCGCGATAAGCGTGGGCATTGGCCACCAGCAAAATCAGCACGGGACGAATGCGTTTGCCGCCTGCACTGATGATGTATTCAGCGATCTGGTTGATCAGAATCACGTCGGAGTGCAGTTTTTGGCGGATCACCGTATTGACTGCGTCCATATCGGCGGCAATCGTTTGCACGATGGTGTTTTGGTTAACGTGTTTGTTAGCGTCAGACAAGGCGAACCTGCATTAGATTGTGGGTGCGGCGATTATACGACATGGCTTGCGCGAGCGTGATGTTTGCCGATGGCTGTAGAGCAATTGTTTGACCTTGTTGGCACTGGCGCGTGCTTTTCTGTCCGCCTGGCGCAAGCCTGACATGATGGTCAGGTTGTCGACATACCACGATCATCAAGCTTTGTGAATAGTTTTTGACGCAATTTCTCAGTCCGTGTATAATCGCTGGTTCCCCCTGTTGTGTACGGCTTGCTTTGCGTGACAGTGGGACAAATTCTTTCAACATTTGATGAGGTTTCAAATCATGTACGCGGTCATAAAAACCGGTGGCAAACAATACAAAGTTGTCGCTGGCGAAAAACTTAAAGTAGAACAGATACCGGCAGACATTGGTTCCGAAATCACCATCGATCAAGTTCTCGCAGTAGGCGCGGGCGATACCATTAAGTTTGGTGCGCCATTGGTCGAAGGTGCAACGGTACTGGTTACGGTTGTGGCGCATGGTCGCCATGATAAGGTCA
This sequence comes from Janthinobacterium sp. PSPC1-1, assembly GCF_049897625.1. Taxonomy (NCBI): domain Bacteria; kingdom Pseudomonadati; phylum Pseudomonadota; class Betaproteobacteria; order Burkholderiales; family Oxalobacteraceae; genus Janthinobacterium; species Janthinobacterium sp. PSPC1-1. Next base: position 92,676 of record NZ_JAFCWP010000013.1, read on the forward strand.
AAATTTTCAAGATGCGTCGTCGTAAGCATTACCAAAAGCATCAAGGCCATCGCCAGAATTTTACCGAAATCCAAATCGTTTCGATCAACGGCTAATCGCCGCTGTTTGAATTAATCAGCTATCAAGGAGTCTTAAATGGCACATAAAAAAGGCGGCGGCACAACGCGAAACGGCCGTGATTCAGAATCAAAACGTCTGGGCGTTAAAGTCTACGGCGGCCAAGCTATCAATGCTGGCGGCATCATCATTCGTCAACGCGGCACGCCAGTGCGCGCCGGCGAAGGCGTAGGCATGGGCAAAGACCACACCTTGTTCGCGTTGATCGCGGGCAAAGTGAAGTTCGTTGTCAAAGGTGCTGGCTCGAAGCAATTCGTGACCGTTGTACCTAACGCAGCAGTACCAGCGTAATTCATCGCGGGGCGCCAGTTCGCTCCGCCGTGATCGCATGATGTAAGGCGCAAGCCTTCAATCGAAAGGCTCTGCCCAAGGTAGAGCCTTTTTAGTTTTATGGCGGCAAAATTATGAAGTTTATCGACGAAGCAAAAATCGAAGTCATCGCGGGCGATGGCGGCAACGGCTGCGCCTCTTTCTGCCGTGAAAAATTCCGGCCTTTCGGCGGTCCCGATGGCGGCGATGGCGGCAAGGGCGGTACCATTTGGGCAGTCGCCGACCGCAATATCAACACGCTCGTCGATTTCCGCTTCTCCAAAATGCACAAGGCTCGCAATGGCGAGCCTGGCCGTGGCGCAGATTGCTATGGCAAGGGCGCCGATGACATCCATCTGCGCATGCCCGTCGGCACCTTGATCATCGACAACGCGAGCGGCGAAATCCTGGCCGATTTGACCGAACACGGCCAGACCGAAATGCTGGCCAAGGGCGGCGAAGGCGGCTGGGGTAATATCCACTTCAAGTCCTCGACCAACCGCGCGCCACGCCAAAAAGGCGAGGGCAAAGAAGGCGAACGCCGCGAACTGCGCCTGGAACTGAAAGTACTGGCCGATGTGGGCCTGCTGGGCATGCCGAACGCCGGCAAGTCGACCTTCATTTCGGCCGTCTCGAACGCGCGCCCAAAAATTGCCGATTACCCATTTACCACCCTGCACCCGAATTTGGGCGTGGTGCGCGTGTCGCACGAGAAGAGCTTTGTGATCGCCGATATTCCCGGCTTGATCGAAGGCGCTTCCGAAGGCGCGGGCTTGGGCCATCAATTCCTGCGTCACTTGCAGCGCACGGGTCTGTTGTTGCACATCGTCGACCTGGCGCCGTTTGAAACCAACGTCGATCCTGTCAAGGAAGCCAAGGCGCTGGTCAAGGAACTGAAGAAATACGACGAGTCGCTGGTCGACAAGCCGCGCTGGCTGGTGTTGAACAAGCTCGACATGGTGCCGGAAGAAGACCGCAAGAAGCTGGTGAAGGACTTCCTCAAGCGTTTCGCCTGGAAAGGTCCCGTCTTCGAGATCTCCGCACTGAACCATCAGGGTTGCCCGGAACTGGTGAATGCGATTTATCAACATCTGGAAGCGAAGAAACACAGCGAAAGCCGTGCCGAAGAAACGCAGATGACCGAAGAAGCACGCGGTATCTCGTCGATCGACCCGGATGATCCGCGTTTCAAGATCCTCGACTAAGCGCCTTACCCTGATGTCAGTACAGGCGGTCGCTGTCGCGTCCTCGCGCAAGCAAGCGTGGCAGCGCCGTGTATTGCATCTGATCGCGTATGCTTACGGGCTGAGCGTGGTCGCCTGCCTGCTGTTCGCCGATGAAATGGCGGCCGGCATGGGCATCTTCCTCAATGGCGTCAATGGCTACAGCCAGTTCTACGCCTCCCATGTCGGTGTCTGGGGCGCTACCGCGCTCCTGGCGCTGTTCGCAGCACGGCAGGGCGAACCGCCCATCCTCGGCGATATCACTGCAATGTTGGTCCTGGCGCAGCCCGCCGGCCGTTTGTACGCGGCCATCAGTTTCGGCTTGCCCCAGGGTTTTGTGTTGTTCATGTGCGCAATCGAGCTGACGGTGGGGCTGGCCTTGCTGCTGCTGCGTTCTGCGCGCTGACGTCTATTAAGTGAAGAGCGCCGCCCCATGGATTCCGTGATTCAAAAAGCTACCCGCATCATCATCAAAGTCGGCTCCTCGCTGGTCACCAACGATGGCCGCGGACTCGACCATGCCGCCATTGCCCGCTGGGCTGCGCAGATTTCCGGCTTGCGCGCCTTGGGCAAGGAAGTCGTGCTGGTCAGTTCCGGCGCCATCGCCGAAGGCATGCTGCGCCTCGGTTTCGAGCGGCGCCCCACCGATATCCACGAATTGCAGGCGTGCGCCGCCGTTGGCCAGATGGGCCTGGCGCAGATCTATGAAAGCAGCTTCCGCGCCCACCAACTGGGCACGGCGCAAGTGCTGCTGACGCACGCCGATCTGGCAGACCGTGAACGCTACCTGAACGCCCGCTCGACCCTGACGACCCTGCTGCGCCTGGGTGTGGTGCCGATCATCAATGAAAACGACACGGTCGTCACCGATGAAATCAAGTTCGGCGACAACGATACCCTGGGCGCCCTGGTGGCCAACCTGATCGAGGCCGATGCGCTGGTCATCTTGACGGACCAGCACGGCCTGTTTTCGGCCGACCCGCGCAAGGACCCGAACGCCTACCTGATCACGCAAGGCGTGGCGGGCGATCCGGCCCTGGAAGCGATGGCCGGCGGCGCCGGTAGCAGCCTGGGGCGTGGCGGCATGCTGACGAAAATCCTCGCCGCCAAGCGCGCCGCCAAGTCCGGCGCCCATACGATCATCGCCTGGGGCCGCGACAGCGACGTGCTCAGCCGCCTGGCCCAGGGCGAAGCGATCGGTACGCAGTTACTGGCACAAACGGGACAGTTGACGGCGCGCAAGCAGTGGATGGCCGATCATCTGCACACGGCCGGCGCCGTCGTGCTGGATGCGGGCGCCGTGCAAAAGCTGCGCCAGGAAGGCAAGTCCCTGCTGCCGATCGGCGTGACGGGCGTGAATGGCGAATTCGGCCGTGGCGCCGTGATCACTTGCGTCGATGCCGAGGGCGTGCCCGTGGCGCGCGGCCTGTCCAACTACACGAGCGGCGAAGCGCGCCGCATCATGCGCAAGCCTTCCACCGAGATCGAGTCGATTCTCGGCTATATGGAAGGCCATGAGCTGATTCACCGCGACAATATGGTGTTGTTGTAGGTCGGATTAGGTGGGGCCGCCGAGGCCCGAAGGGCCGTAATCCGACACCTCCACAGGCCAACAATGTCGTCGGATTACGGCGCCTTGCGCCTAATCCGACCTACGCAGCGACTCCATCGGCCCTATTCGGGCCGTTTTTTTGCCTACACCACGGCCGGCATCGGCGACTTGCTCTTGTAGTCGCACAGGTCGGCAATCATGCAGTTCCAGCATTGCGGCTTGCGCGCCGTGCATGTGTAGCGGCCGTGCAAGATCAGCCAGTGGTGGGCGTCTTGCAGGAATTCCTTGGGTATGAATTTCAGCAGCTTTTGCTCGACGATATCGACATTCTTGCCTGGCGCGATGCCGGTGCGGTTCGAGACGCGGAAGATATGCGTGTCGACCGCCATGGTCGGTTCGCCAAACGCCGTGTTCATGACTACATTCGCCGTCTTGCGGCCCACGCCGGGCAAGGCTTCCAGCGAGGCGCGGTCGCGCGGTACCTCGCCGCCGTGCTGTTCCAGCAGGATCTGGCAGGTGGCGATGACGTTCTTCGCCTTGGTGCGGAACAGGCCGATGGTGCGGATGTAGCTGGCCAGCTCGTCCACGCCCAGCGCCAGTATCTTGGCCGGCGTATTGGCGACCGGATACAGCAAACGCATGGCCTTGTTGACGGACACGTCCGTCGCCTGCGCCGACAGCAGCACGGCGATCAGCAGCTCGAACGGCGTCGTGTACTCGAGCTCCGTTTTAGGGGAGGGATTGGCGGCGCGGAAGCGCGTAAAGATTTCCAGGCGTTTGGCGGCGTTCATGCGTCTTTTTTCGGGATGGTGGGGGCTGGCTGGGCGGTGTCCGTGCTGGCGGCAGCGGCCTTGGCGCGCGCGCGCTCCATGGCGGCAGCGATGATGGCGCGCTTGCGTTCCTTTTCCGCCTGCTCGTCGGGTGTGACGGGCACTTCCTGCGTCACTTCCTGCATCTTGGCGACGGCCTTGGCGGCCAGGCGCGCGTCGTTGGCCTGGCTTTCACGGCGCAGGCGCTGCGTGCGGAAATCGTGGCGCGCGCGCGCATCGTCCGCTTCGGCCTGGCTCCAGGCATCCCAGCCGGTGGCGTCGCCGCTGACGGGATACATGACGATGCAGTCGACGGGGCAGGGCGCCACGCACAGGTCGCAACCCGTGCACAGATCGGTGACCACCGTATGCATCTGCTTGGCGGCGCCGACGATGGCGTCGACGGGACAGGCCTGGATGCACAGGGTGCAGCCGATACACAGCGATTCGTCGATATAGGCGACAGATCGCGGGCGTTCGAGGCCGTTGACGGGATTGAGCGGAATGACTTTTTTGCCCAGCAAGCCGGCCAGGCGCACGATGCCCTGCGCTCCGCCCGGTGGGCACTGGTTGATGTCGGCGCTGCCTGCGGCAATCGCTTCTGCATACGGGCGGCAGCCGTTGTAGCCGCATTTGGTGCATTGCGTTTGCGGCAGCAAGTCTTCGATCTGGTCGGCAAGTGAGGGAGAGGCGGGATGCGGCACGGTCATCTTCAATACGGTAAAACGTCATTATCGGCCATCTGGGCCGCGCACAAGTAAAAACCTGTTTCGTGAGAGGGGGATAGCGTGCGGCGTACCCAGCTGTTGCAGGCGCGCCGCAATCGTATTTTATTTCTCATGGGAATTTCAAAGTGCAAATAAACAACTTTGTAATTTCTTTTTTTTGTGGGAGCATGATTTTTATCAAGCCTATAAACAAAAAAAGCCGACCGCCAGTCCTGTTGCCGCCCCTGCACTGCTAGGCGCGTCAGGCCATAGGAGCAAAACATGCGTTTCCTCCGGACAGTTGGTTTGCCCTTCTGTTTGTTCATGCACTCTACACTTGCTCTTGCGCACGGGCAGGCTAGCTCCCCCATGGCGGCGCCGGGCGCTGCGAGTTCGCGCATCGTCCGCTTCGCCGCGGAAGACTGGCCGCCCTTCATTTCCCGCGGCCTGCCTGCCGATGGCATGTCCGGGGCGATGGTCAGCGCCATCTTCGAACGCATGGGCTATGTCGTCAAATATGAGTATTTTCCATGGAAGCGCGCCATGCAGTTTGGCCTGGCCAGTCCCCGCTACGCGGGTTTCCTGGCCGTCTGGCGCACGCCCGAGCGGGAAAAACTCTGCCACTTCTCGGTTCCGGTTGGCAATACGCAAGGCGTGCTGGCCTACCTGAAGGAAGATGGCGTACCCGGCGCCAGCCTGGCCGATCTGGGCAAGCTGCGCATCGGCACCGTGGCTGGCTACTCGAACGGCGAGCAATTCGATGGCATGGTGGCGCGTGGCGAGCTGAAAACGGAAGAGGGGTTGAACGATGCCACGAATCTCAAGAAACTCTTGATCAAGCGATATCGCGTGATCGTCATCGAGCGCCATGTCCTGCAGCATTTGCTGATGGGCTCCAATTTCAGCAAGGCCGAGCGCGAGCGTATCGCCATCATCGATACCGTCTTCAAGGAGCGCCCCGTGCACGTGTGTTTCCAGCGCGATGCCGAGGGTGCGGCGCGGCAAAAGCGCTTCAACGAAGCGGCGCGCGATATCGATACGGCCCGGCTGGAACGCGATTACTGGAAGCGCCTCGACCAGAGCCTGGCCTCGGCCCCATCCTCCCCCTGATGTGCCGTGCCACTGTTGCACGTTGCCAAAACGAAATATCTAAATACGAAACCATTCGTTCTTGTTTGTTTGTCCATCCTTTAGTCTGCAGCCACTGTGTTGACGACTTTGAAAGGATGTTTTCGTATGCTGGAACTGATAGACAAGCAAGACCCCGTCCCGCGCCTGCGGCAACTGGCGCACGCCGTCTCGGTGGCCGTACTTGTGCTGGCGGCGCCTGGCGCTGCGCATGCGCAGGTCGCAACGGATGGCGCTGGTGCGCTGGCTGGCGCGCCGTTTGACACGGTTATCGTCACGGGTGCGCGCGGCACGGGCCGCACGGTGGCCAACAGCGCCGCGCCGATCGACGTGATCAGCGCGCAGCAACTGCTGGCCACCGGAAAATTGAACTTGCTCGATGCGCTGGACACGGCCTTGCCATCGTTTAACTTGCCAGCCCGCGTGCAGCCCGACCTGGGCAGCATCGTGCGCGCCGGGCAGCTGCGCAACCTCGATCCTTCGCATACCCTGGTGCTGGTCAATGGCAAGCGCCGGCATACGACGGCCATCGTCAATGAAGATGGCTTTCCCGGTTCCGTCGCCACCGACCTGGCCCTGATCCCCACGGGCGCCATTGCTCGCGTGGAAATCCTGCGCGATGGTGCCTCGGCCATCTATGGCTCCGACGCCATCGCCGGCGTCATCAACATCATCCTGAAAGCGGATGACAAGGGCAGCTTCAGCACGCAGCTCGGTTCCACCTACGACGGCGATGGCACGAACGGTTCCGTGCGCATCGATGGCGGCACGCGCCTGGGCGAACACGGCTTTGCCCATTTCGGCGCAGAAGTCCAGCGCCAGGGCATCGCCGTGCGCAATTTTGGACTGAATCCCGGCTATCTGTCGTATCCGGCCGTGCGCAACAGCGATGGCCAGCTGGTGAAATTGGGACCGAACAACAGCTTGCCGGCCGGTGCTTCGCCGAACCCGGCTGAAGCGAAGCGCAACAGCAATCCGTGGCGCAATACAGGCGTGCCGCAAAGCACGACCGCCTCGCTCAGCGCCAATCTCGGCTATGACGTGTCGAACGAGGTGCAACTGTACGGCTTTGGCACGTACGCGCATCGCGATGCCCGCTCGGCGCAGAATTTCCGCCTGCCTAATACCATTTTCAATACCAACAAAGGCTTGCTGTCCGTGTATCCCGACGGATTCACGCCGTATGAAACGACGAGCGAAAACGATTTTGCGCTGACGGGCGGCATCAAGGGCGAGACGGCCGGCTGGTCCTGGGACCTGAGCACGACGTATGGCCGTGACGATATCGACGTGGGCGTGGAGCACTCGGCCAATTACTCGCTCAATTATCCGGGTGGCAAGACCGATTTTGACATCGGCAATCAGCGCTACAGCCGCTCGACCACCAACGCCGACGTGCGCCGTCCCGTACAGCTGGGACTGAGCGAGCCGGCGGACCTGAGCCTGGGTCTCGAGTATTCGCATGAAACGCAGCAGCGCAGCCCTGGCGAACCCGCTTCCTGGCAGGGCAGCGGCTCGTCGGCGCTGGCCGGCTACCTGCCCGTTGATGCGTCCGACACGGCGCGCCACAGCTATGCCGCGTATATCGGCCTGGGCGCCAAACTGACGCCGCAATGGCTGCTCGATACGGCCCTGCGCGCCGAAAAATATTCCGATTTCGGCAGCAAGACGACGGGCCGTTTGTCCACCCGCTATGACGTCACGTCCGCCGTAGCCGTACGCGGCACCGTCAGCAACGGTTTCCATGCACCCAGCCTGGTGACGCAATCGTATTCGAACACGTCCGACCATGCGGGCGTGCCCTACACCCTGGCGCAGCCGAATTCGGCCGCGGCGCGGGCCCTGGGTGCGCAAGCGTTGAAACCGGAGAAATCGACGAATCTGTCGGCCGGGCTGACCTTCAATCCGACGCCCACCCTGCGCCTGGCCGTTGATGCGTATCAAATCAAGGTCAGCGACCGCCTGGGCGTGTCGTCGAACATCGGCATCGACCGCAGCTCGGGCGTGGCGCTCGACGGCAGCGGCCGGCCGTTGACGGCGGCGCAAGCAACCGTCATTGAAAACCTGCTGCGCTCGGCAGGCTTGACGGTGGGCAATGGCCTTGTGGCGCATTATTTTGCCAACGTGGGCGACACGCGCACGCGCGGCGTCGATTTCACGGCCGAGGATGTGCTGCGCGTGGCCGATGGCAAGCTGCGCTGGACGGCGGCGGCGAATATCAACCACACGAGCCTGGTGGGCAAGGCGGACCTTCCCGCCGTACTGCAAGGCTTGCCGAATATCGGCACCCTGAGCAAATCGGCCGAGTACGACTTGCTGTACCGGGCACCGCGCGACAAGGAAATCGTCACCCTGGCGTATGAAAAAGCCGGCTGGGTATTCAACCTGCGCGAGACGCGCTACGGCAAACTCAAGCGCCTGAACGCCATCACAGGCGGCGATTATCAGCTGAAGGCCGCCTTCGTGACGGATGTCAGCGTCGGCTACGACATCAGCAAGCGCATCAACGTGACGGTGGGCGCCAACAATGTCTTCGACCAGAAGCCCAGCCAGGTGCCGCGCGAAGCACGCAGCGCGTCGAATCTGGCGCAGTACACGGGCGCGTATGACAACTCGGGGCCATTAGGCGTCCTTGGCGGCTACTACTACGCCCGCGCCACCGTGTCCTTTTAAGAGCGCTTAAAAAAGGCCATGGCGGCGTTGCATTGCCTCGCCGTACTTTCGTACTGTCTTCGGCAATGCGCCTGGCCCTGGCCTTTTCATTGAGCACTCTTTATTACTTATCTAAAAATCAGGAAATCCTATGTCTGACAACACTCAACACGCGGCCATCGATCTGGAATGGGCCAATCTCCTCTCGCCGCAACGCCGCACAGTCTTGCGTGGCGGCGGCCTGGTGGCGGCGCTGGCCGCTTCGGGCCTGGCTGCTTCGGCGCTGGCGCAGGATGGCACCGTCAAACGCGCGAAACCAGCACCCGGTAAAAGTCCGTGGGGCGAGCATACGGATACGGCGCCCACGCCGCGCCCTGTCAGCGTGCGGCCCGGCGAGGAAACCTTGCCGGGCAAGCCGCGCGCCTACACAGATATCGAGAGTTATCACGCGCATATCTATTTTGATGAAGACAGCTATCAGAAGGCGGCGTTGATACGCAAGTGGGCGGCCGAGCGCTTCCAGATCGAACTGGGCGACTGGAACCTGGAGCCGCGCGGCCCGCACGTGACGCCCTCGTTTTATTTCGGCTTTACCAATGATTTGTTGCCCGTGATCGTGCCGTGGCTGCAGTTGAACAGCCTAGGCCTGACGATACTGATCCACCCGAATACGGAAGATCCGCGCGCCGACCATCTGTATTACGCGCTGTGGGTGAACCGTTCGCAGCCCGTGAATGGCTATGCGATGAAGAAGCCGGGGCCGGGCGAACCGCGAGTCGAGCAGATCTTTGTCAATACGCGCCCGACAGTGAAAATCGAAACGTCGCGCGCATGAGCTGGGCATAAAAAAACGCCACGTCAGTGTGAACTGGCGTGGCGTTTTGATGGATATGCTGTGTATTAGCCGTGTTTCTGGATGAATTCGCCGATTTTCGGGCAAATGACCTCGCGCCAGCGGCGGCCCGAGAAGATGCCGTAGTGGCCGCATTTCGGCGCCACGAAATCTTGCTGCATCTCGGCAGGGATGCCGGAACACAAGTCATGCGCCGCCTGCGTCTGGCCGGCGCCGGAAATGTCGTCCAGTTCGCCTTCTACGGTAAACAGCGCCACATTCGTGATGTCTTGCGGACGCACCAGCTGGCCGCCCACTTTCCAGGTGCCCGTCGGCAGGCTGAATTCCTGGAACACCGTTTTGATGGTTTCCAGGTAGTACTCGGCCGGCATGTCCAGCACGGCGTTGTACTCGTTGTAGAACTGACGGTGGCCTTCCGCCGGCTCGTCATCGCCCGTCACCAGGTGCATGTAGAACTCGCGGTGGCTTTGTGCGTGGCGGCCCGGGTTCATGGCGATGAAACCGGCGTGCTGCAGGAAGCCCGGATACACCTTGCGGCCAAAGCCAGGGTAGTTCGGCGGCACCGCGTAGATCACGGTGTTTTCAAACCACGAGAATTTCTTTTCCGTCGCCAGGTTGTTCACTTGCGTGGGCGAGCGGCGCGGATCGATGGGGCCGCCCATCATGGTCATGGTCTTCGGCATGTGCGGATCCTTTGCCGTCGCCATCAGCGAGATGGCAGCCAGCACAGGCACGGTCGGTTGACAGACGGAAATCACGTGCAGGTCGGGCGCCAGCAGGCGGATGAACTCTTGCACATAATAAATGTAGTCGTCCAGGTGGAACGGGCCTTCCGTCAGCGGTACCATGCGCGCGTCCGTCCAGTCGGTGATGTAGACATCGTGCTCGGCCAGCAAGCCGCGCACGGTATCGCGCAGCAGGGTCGAGTGGTGACCGGACAGGGGGGCAACCAGCAAAACTTTAGGCTGTTGCAAGCCAGTGGCTTCTTTTTTGAAGTGAATCAGGCGGCAAAACGGTTTTGTGACGACAACGTGTTCGCGGATGTCGACGCTCTCGCCCTGGACGAGCACGGATTTGATGTCGAATTGCGGTTTTTCGTAGTCTTTGCCAAGGCGGTACATCAGCTCGTAGCCGGCTGCGATGCGTTGCGAAAACGGAGTGTGGGCCAGTGGGGAAACCGGGTTGGTAAATAACTTGGAGGACATGTCTGCCCATTGCATCACCGGAGTGAGGAAAGAGCGTTGCAGTTCGTGCAGTTGGTAAAGCATATAGAGTCCTTGTTTAATTCCAAGCGCCAATATCGGCTCAAATATCATAATCCAATTCTACGATATTTGTTGAGGACAAAATGTGCTTTACCGCGCATAGGTCCATAGTTTGCGCATCGATGTGACAGCGCGCCACACTTGCGTGGATAGACCTGCAACGATGTTTTAAAAGCAAAAAAAGCAGCGTTTCCGCTGCTTTTTGTACCTTTATTTGCCGCTACGCCCCGGCGGGGAGGGCGAACCCCGCCAGAACGACCGCCGCAACTGCCGTGCGTTTAGCGCACCAGCATGTCGAGCTTGTCTTTGACGTCTTTGTATTGCTCAGCTTCCGGCAAGGCAGCCTTCGTCTTGGTGATCGAAGGCCAGTTGCGGGCCAGATCGACGTTGATCTTGATGAAGGCTTGCTGGTCGCCCGGCACGTCTTCTTCCGCGAAAATCGCGTTCACCGGGCACTCTGCCACGCAGACGGCGCAGTCAATACATTCGTCCGGATCGATCGCCAGGAAGTTCGGGCCTTCCCGGAAACAATCTACCGGGCAGACATCGACGCAGTCGGTGTAGCGACAGGCGATGCAGGATTCGGTGACAACGTGGGTCATAACAGTCCTATCAATTTTGGGGGAGGTGCTGTAGCGCCTGCAGGAACCTCGGCGGCGCATACTAAAGCAAAGCATTGTATTTTAAGGCAATTCGCTATTTCTCACAAATCCCGCTTATATACAATACATATAAGCAAATTCATTTTTTCGCGTTGCCGTTGCCGCGCAGAGAGTGCAATTCAGCGACTATCCGGGACGTTGCCATGACGAACGCGGCAAGAAAGCGACAGTCGCCCGATGCGGCAGGTTGCAGTACGGGCGGTGTGCTGACTTGCCGTGTGGTGTTTTTGTTTTACTCAAATCAAGATCGACACAAAATACATGCCAGAAAAATCAGGCGCTGGCACGTATTTGCGTCAGCAACTGTTGCCAACGTGCATTTTCAGCACTGCCATCCTCGGCAAACGTGATGGTGCGGCGCGCGGTGGGCGCGTCGACGGTGATCTGCCAGCGGGGGATATCGGCACCCAGCTGTTCACCCGTGGCTTGCTGGTGCGTGAAAAAGCCGCTGCTTGCCAGTGCCGCTTCCAGCCCGGGGCCAGCCGGATGGGCTTGGGTATCGATGTCATACTGTTCACTCAGGCCGGCAAAGCCGCCGCTGCTGCGGGCTGAAATTTTCATGCTGCTCCTTGTTGTCGATGGTGGTGGGGCCAGTCCGGCAGGTTTGAAGCGGGTGTGCAGGTGCTGGTGTCTAGCGGGCGCCGTAACTGCGGCACCAGGCGGCCAGCGCTTCGCGCTCCGCTTCAAGCAATTGATCCGACTCGCTGTATTCCGCGTGGTTCATGGTACCGCAGCAGGCGCGCCTGTCTTGCACGGCGCCGTCCCCGTCGACGACATCGGCGGCAAAGCTCATCTGGCCATCTTCTGTCATGGCATTGGCCTTGAGCACTTCGCGCACGGTAAAGCTGTTTCGGATGTAGTCCAGGTAGGCGCCATTGCCATCGGCCTCGGCGATCGTCAGCATGTGGCCGGCCACGTCGGCATACGTGGCGGCTTGCTCGGGCGACGCCACCAGGGCGCGCAGGACCAGGCTGCGCAGGTAGTCACCGCAGCGGTGCAGCACGGCCGCGTCGTCTTCCAGCTGGGGCTGGCGTTCGTGGGCAAAGATGTCGGCCAGGATGTCGTAGATGGCGCCCGTAAACACTTGCGAGATGGCGTGTACCTCCGTGCCCGCTTCCGACAATTTGATGTCGTTGTCGGCATTGCGCAAGCCGTTTGGCCGGCCCAGGGCCAGGCCGAACTGTTCCGCCAGATCGGCCAGGAAGGTCTTGTCATGCAGGTCGGACTTGGTTTGGGCGATCACCGCTTCCACCTGGTCCAGCTGCGACAGGGCCAGGAAGATGGCGGTCAGGTCGCCGAACGATTCGTGCAAGCCGCCCGTTTGCGGTGGATTGTTACTGAGCAACCAATTCGGTTTCAGGCCATCGAGCACGGCGTGCCCCGTTTCATGCGAGACGATGTCGAGCGAGCGGCAGGTGTAGACGCGCTCGGTGGCGCCGCTGGGGATGAAGTCGCCGAACTTGAGGGCCTTGTCGCTGCGGCTGTAGTACGCGTTCATGACATTGGGCAAGCCGTGCGGGAATACACGCAGGGGCGCTGTATTGCTGGCGCTATTCCATTGCCAGGGCAGGGGAGGCGCCGTGTCGTTGCTGGCCAGCGCGCGCTGGTACATGGTGAGCGTCATGCGCACGATGGCAAAGGTGTGCACGGCATCGAACTGGTCTGTGTTGGGCGAGACGATGAAGTCGCCGAAGGCATTCGGGCTGACCTGCGCGATACCCGGTTCGCCAAACGTGATGCGCGCGTCGCGCGGGCCTTGCAGGGTCAGGCCGGGCAAAAAGGCCTTGCGCGTGCCCAGGTCGCTGACGGACGGATCTTGCTTCCAGATCAGCACGCGCGAACCGACGGGCACAGCGGCCAGGTTGCGGGCCGTTGCCTCGCTCAGGCGGGGCGGGCCCGGCTGCAGGGTCAATTGCGCATTCTTGCGGTGCAGGCGGTAGGGCGCCGAGGGGGTAGGGACATAGCCGACGGGCAGGGACACGCATTTGGTCAGCACGGCTTCGACCGGCACGATGACTTTCTGGTCCATGGTAGCTCTCCAAGATACGCGCAGCTGGAATGGGAATAGTCGTCCCGCTTCGGCGTGTCCGGTTTGATCCCGCGCAAACGAGATGCGGGACGGCGGGTGTTTTTTTGCCAGTCCAGCGCCTGCTGCGGCCGCGCCTGCGGCATGGCGGCTGGTATGATGCTGGCCGTATGGCCCCCGTTTTTATAATAAAAGGATCGTTTGATGGCGGATATAAATATAGTTCAGCAACATAAGCTGACAGCAGCAAAGGCGCGCGAAGCGGCGCAGCAAGTGGCCGACAAGCTGGCCCAGGAATATGACCTGGCGTGCGCCTGGGATGGCGATGTACTGCGCTTCGAGCGCAGCGGCGTCGATGGTTCGCTGACCCTGGAAAAAGAGCAGGCGCAACTGCAAATCAAGCTGGGCTTCATGCTCAGCGCCTTTGCTTCCACCATCGAAGGCAAGATTGCCGAGAAGATGCGCAAGGTGTTTACCGAAGCAGTTTGATGGCGTTGCACCCGCTTGTCTGGCGCCCTGTTTGGTGCTAGGAAGCGTGCCGCAGTGATGGGCGAAAAGACGATGCAAACACGTCTCTTTTCGCCTTTTTTACGTCTGACTGTACGCTGGCGAACATTGCTATCACATTTCTATTTGGAAAGCCATTGGACTTTGGTGTCTTTTTGCGTTATACTTGAGTCATATTTACAACAGCTACACCGCGTTTCACCTTCTGCTTCGCAGTACTCTCCGCTCGCTGAGTGGTGAATAATTCTTCGGGTTTTACACCCGCATCCAGTTAAAAGTAGTTTGGTCGATTTTTCGGTCAAATACATTTGGTGCCATGTATTTGCATGGCGCTAGCGTTGTTAAAAGTCCTGAACCACAGCCTCTTTTAGCACGCACACGGCACCCCGGCATCGGCTTTGGCCATCCGCTGGTCACACGCGTGTCACCCCCTGTTTACTGTCGCTCCCGTGTGCTTTTGCGCCGTGGCGTAGCCGACGCAACAGGGTTTGCTGATTCCCGCCGCAAGCTAGCAGCTTGCTGGGTTTCATTCCATTCGTCAAATCGAGGGAGAACCACATCGTGGCAAAACAAATCATTATCGACCATGTGTTCAAAGTGTTCGGCGACAAGCCAGAAGAAGCACTTGAACTCGTCCGCAAGGGCGCCAGCAAGCAGGATATCCTGGCCAAGACCGACTGCACCATCGGCGTCTTCGACGCCACCTTTACCATCGAAGCGGGCGAGATCTTCGTCATCATGGGCTTGTCCGGTTCCGGCAAGTCGACCCTGGTGCGCATGCTGAATCGCCTGATCGAGCCGACCGCCGGCCGTATCCTGATCGATGGCAACGACATCAACACCTTGCCGGACGCCCAGCTGCGTGCCCTGCGCCGCAAGGACATCAGCATGGTGTTCCAGTCGTTCGCGCTGCTGCCGCAAATTACCGTGCTCGACAACACTGCCTTCGGCATGGAACTGGCCGGCATGCCCAAGGCCGAGCGCCATGCGCTGGCCCAGCAAGCGCTGGAGCAGGTCGGCCTGGACGGCTACGGCGCCAGCTATCCCGACGAATTGTCGGGCGGCATGCAGCAGCGCGTGGGCCTGGCCCGTGCGCTGGCTTGCGATCCATCGATTTTGCTGATGGATGAAGCGTTTTCCGCACTCGATCCGATTATTCGTACGGAAATGCAATCGGAACTGCTGCGTTTGCAGCAAATCAAGCGCCGCACCATCGTCTTCATTTCGCATGACCTCGACGAAGCCATGCGCATCGGCGACCGCGTTGCCATCATGAAAGACGGCCACGTGGTGCAAGTGGGCACGCCGGAAGAGATTTTGCGTAAACCGGCCAACGATTATGTGCGCAACTTCGTGCGCGGCGTCGATGCTGCCGCCGTCTTCAAGGCCAGCGATATTGCCCGCAAGAGCCAGATCGTGGTGTCCGAGTCGCCGAGCCGCGGCTCGCGCGCCGCGCTGTCGATGCTGGAAGAGCAGGATCGCGCGTTTGCGTATGTCGTCAATCCGCAGCGCAAGTTCCTCGGCGTCGTCTCGGTCGATTCGCTGCGCAGTGCGCTCGACGGCCATGTCGGCCCGCTGGGCCTGGCACATGCCTATCTGCCCGACGTGCAAACCATTAACGCAGATGAGCCAGTCGCCGGCCTGTTCGGCCAGGTGGCGCAACTGCCTTACGCCGTCCCTGTGGTGGCCAATGACGGCAGCTTCCGCGGCGCCATCAGCAAGACAACCTTGCTGAAGTTCCTCGACCGCGATACGCCAGCCATAGCCGAACAACAACAGAAAGGACAAGCATGAACCCAAGCACCGTTTCTACCGTAGAACCTGTTGTTGAACAGGCCGCCCAGATCAATCCCTGGGCGCTGACGCCGCCCACCGACGCCAGCACCGCATGGCTCGATGCCGCCGCGCCTGCCGTGCAGCCGGAACATGCGAGCGGCTTTCACCTGACGCAGATTTTCGACGGCTCGCTGCCGCTGGAAAGCTGGATCAATCAGGGCCTGGGCTGGGTCGTGGCGCATTTCCGCCCCTTCTTCCAGGCCGTGCGCGCGCCGATCGATAGCGTGCTGTCCGGCGTGGAAGGCGTGCTGCTGGCCGCTCCATCGCTGACGGTGATCGCCATCATCGGCTTGCTGGCATGGCAATTTACCAGCCGCACGCTGGCCATCGGCACCGTGCTGGCGCTGCTGCTCGTGTCGATGCTGGGCATCTGGCCGGAAGCCATGACGACCTTGTCGCTGGTGTTGACGTCGCTGGCGTTCTGTCTGGCTATCGGCTTGCCGCTGGGAATTTTCCTTGCCAGCAGCGACCGCGCACAGAATATCCTGCGTCCCTTGCTGGACGCCATGCAGACCACGCCCGCCTTCGTGTATCTGGTGCCGGTGGTGATGCTGTTTGGTATCGGTAATGCGCCAGGCGTGATCGTGACGATCATCTTTGCCCTGCCGCCGCTGGTACGCCTGACCAACCTGGGTATCCGCCAGGTGCGTCCGGACCTGATCGAAGCGGCCCGCGCGTATGGCGCTTCGCCGTGGCAGTTGCTGACCCGCGTGCAGTTTCCGCTGGCCATGCCGTCCATCATGGCCGGTATCAACCAGTCGCTGATGCTGTCGCTGTCGATGGTCGTGATCGCCTCGATGATCGCCGTCGGTGGCCTGGGTCAGATGGTGCTGCGCGGTATTGGCCGCCTGGACATGGGCCTGGCAACCGTGGGTGGCCTGGGCATCGTGCTGCTGGCCATCACCCTGGACCGTTTGACGCAAGCGATGGGCCAGCCACGCCGTGGCGTGCGCCACTGGTATCAGACGGGTCCAGCAGGTTTCGTGCTGCGCCTGGTGCGCGGCAATGCGAAGAAAAATAATGTTGAACAGCAAGCAACGCTGGCCAACGCACAATAAAGGAACCACATGCATCAAATTGACAATTTTAAAGTGACGCAAAAATCGCAACGCAAGTTCCAGCTGTTTTCCGCCCTGGCGCTCGCCGCCCTGGCCCTGACCACCAGCCTGGCCATGGCGCAAACGCCGGCCGCCTCCGCCAATGAGTTACCCGGCAAGGGCGTCAAGGTGCAGCCGCTGCAAAGCTCGATCGCGGAAGAAACCTTCCAGACCATGCTGGTCGACAAGGCCCTGGAAAAGCTGGGCTATGAAGTGCAGCCGATCAAGGAAGTGGAGTACCCGACCGCGCATATCGCCATCGCCAACGGCGACGCCACCTTCATGGCCGTGCACTGGGACCCGATGCACAAGGATTTTTATAACAATGCGGGCGGCGACGCCAAGCTGTTGCGCACCGGCCAGTATGCGGGGCCTGCCGCGCAAGGTTATCTGATCGATAAGGCGACTGCGGAAAAGTACAACATCACGAATATCGACCAGTTGCGCGATCCCACCCTGGCCAAGCTGTTCGACCATGATGGCGATGGCAAGGCCGACTTGACGGGTTGCAATCCCGGCTGGGGCTGCGAAGCGCTGATCGAGAAGCACATGGATGCGTACAAATTGCGCAAGACGGTGACGCACGTGCAGGGCAGCTATGCGGCCCTGATCGCCGATACCCTGGGCCGCTACAAGCGCGGCGAACCCATCCTGTACTACACGTGGACGCCGTACTGGGTCAGTGGCGTGCTGGTGCCGGGCAAGGACGTGGTCTGGTTGAAAGTGCCGTTCTCGGCCAATCCGGACAAGGTGAATACCCGCCTCGACGAGGGCAGCGATTACGGCTTTGCCGTCAACACGGCGCGCATCGTGTCCAACAAGGCCTGGGCGGAGAACAACCCGGCCGCAGCCAAGCTGTTCGAGGTGATGCAACTGCCGGTGGCCGATATCAATGCGCAGAACGAGCGCATGCGCCGCGGCGAAAGCACGCAAGCCGATATCGCGCGCCATACGGCCGGCTGGATCAAGTACCACCAGCAGACGTTTGACGGCTGGATCGCGCAAGCGCTGGCGGCAGCGAAAAAGTAATTTACGGCTGATACCGGCGTAAAAAAAAGTGGCTACCGATTCGGTAGCCACTTTGACGTTAACGGCCTGTTTTCACCTGTTTTGGTGGTTTT
Source organism: Janthinobacterium sp. PSPC1-1 (assembly GCF_049897625.1). Classification (NCBI taxonomy): domain Bacteria; kingdom Pseudomonadati; phylum Pseudomonadota; class Betaproteobacteria; order Burkholderiales; family Oxalobacteraceae; genus Janthinobacterium; species Janthinobacterium sp. PSPC1-1. The sequence goes on from NZ_JAFCWP010000013.1 coordinate 110,540, forward strand.
TCGTGAGTTTTCAGCCGTTTTCGGCTGATTTCTCCGTCAAGCAGGCGTTGGTCGCGTTTAATCCTTCAAGTCTTCGATCAAGTCGATGTACTGCTGTTGCGCCTCTTCCTTCGAGGTGCCGGCCAGGGCCGCCCAGGCGTCGAACTTGGCGCGGTTGACGAAGTCGGTCATGCCAGGACGCTCGCCCGTGGCGTCGCCGCTCGAGGCTTGCTTGAACAAGGCGTAGATTTTCAACAAGGTCATATTGTCCGGACGCTCGGACAGGGTCTTGGAATCGAGCTGCGCTTGTTCGAATTGCTCTTGTAAACTCATGATGGCTCCTGTGTGCTGATGGAATCGCTGGAAAAGTGCGGCAGGCCCGGCGGAGTGGCCACCGTGCGTGCTGCAGTGCCTGACATCATAGTGAAAAAAGCGCGCCGTGCATTAGAGGGGATACTCAAAAAAAACGCCGTCTCAAGGACGGCGTCTGGCGGCAGGCAGTGTCTGGACTGCCTGGCAGTTTTATACGCCCAGCAGTTCGACGTCGAAAATCAGGGTGGCGTTCGGTGGAATCGCGCCGCCGGCGCCGCGTGCGCCATAGCCCAGTGCTGCCGGGATGATCAGTTGGCGCTTGCCGCCCACTTTCATGCCTTGCACGCCTTCGTCCCAGCCTTGAATGACGCGGCCTGCGCCCAGCGGGAATTCGAATGGGTCGTTGCGGTCCTTGCTCGAATCAAATTTCGAACCGGCGCTGCCGTCGTCGTTTTGCAGCCAGCCCGTGTAATGTACGACAACATTGTTGCCGGCTTGCGCTTCAGCGCCTTCGCCGACGACGGTATCGATGTATTGCAGGCCGGAAGCGGTAGTGGTGGTGGTCATGATAATCCTTGTGTAGGCGATGAAAGCTTCAGATTGTAGAGCAATGAGTTGCAAAGCGCCATTCCAGGCGCGGGACAGGGAAAAAGGGCAAATGACGGCGATGTGTGGCTGCCGGCAGCATTTAAGGGGGATTTCACACAATAAATACAGTGTTCCACGTAAAATGCCTGTTTTGCATTTAACAGTGATTTCTTCCATGTTCCGCAGTCTACGCCGCCTTGTTTTTTCCTCGCTGTGCCTGGTTTCCGCAATATCGACGGCGCAAGCCGAAGTGGTGGTGGTGCTCAATTCCCGTGATGCTACGGTGCAACTGCTGGACCAGAAAACCTATGCTCCCCTGTCCACCTTTGCCGTCGGCAAGGAACCGCATCACCTGATGGAAACGCCGGACGGCAAGTCGCTGATCGTCGCCAGTTCCGTGGGCAATGAACTGATCTTCCTCGACCCCGTATCGGGCCAGATCCAGCGCCGCATCAGCAATATCCTCGACCCGTACCAGATCGGCTTTTCGCCGGACCAGAAATGGTTCATCTCGAACTCGCTGCGCCTGGACCGCATCGACCTGTACCGCTACGACGGCAAGAGCCTGACCCTGGCCAAGCGCATTCCGCTACCAAAATTACCCAGTCACATGGCCTTCACGGCCGACAGCAGCATGGCTTTCATTACGCAGCAGGGCAGCAACCAGGTCAGCGCCATCGACCTGGCCACGCAGACGGTGAAATGGACCATGCCTGTCGGTCCGGCGCCGGCCGGCATCACGATGACGCCCGATGGTAAGCATTTGCTGGTGGGCATCATGGGTAGCGATTACGTGGAAGTGATCGACTGGCGCACGCAAAAGACCGTCAAGCGCATCAAGGCGGGCGCCGGTACGCATAATTTCCGCGCGCTGGGTGATAACCGCATGACGTTTGTTTCGAACCGCGTGTCGAACACGATCAACATCATCGACCAGAAAACTCTGGAAAACGTGGGCACCATCAATGTGCCAGGTGGCCCGGACTGCATGGAAATCACGCCCGATGGCAAGACCATGTGGGTGACCTTGCGCTGGATCAAGAAAGTGGCCGTGATCGATCTGACCACGCGCAAGGTGATCAAGACGATACCGGTGGGCCGCTCGCCCCATGGCGTGTATTTCGCCACCCATTCGCCGCGCATGTGATGATGACGCGTCTTATTCTGCGCGGCGGCGTGCCCGCCATGCTGCTATGCGCCAGCACGATGCTGTCGCCCGCGCATGCCGCCGCACCTGTCGCTCCAGCCGCATCTGCCACCGCCTTTGCTACCCCTACTGCCGCGCCTGCCGCCTGCAAGGGCACCATCTACATGACCTTCGACACGGGTAGCCAGTCGCAAGCGCAACTGATCGCCGACGTGCTCAATCAACGCCATGTGAAGGCAACCTTCTTCCTGGCCAATGAAAAAACCACGCGCGGCGACTATTCGCTCGATCCCTCATGGGCGCCGTACTGGAAGGCCCGCGTCGCCGAAGGTCATGCGTTCGGCACGCATACGTTTGACCACGTGTACTGGAAGAAGGATCTGGCCAACGGCTTGATCCAGGTCAAGCCCCAGTTCGGCAAGGAGGGCGGCAAGCTGGCCTCCTTCACTGATCAACAGTTCTGCGAGCAATTGCGCCGCGTCGATACGCGCTTCCAGGAGCTGACCGGGCACAAGCTCGATCCGTTCTGGCGCGCGCCGGGCGGCTACACCTCGCCGCGCACCCTGGCAGCCGGTAGCGCCTGCGGCTACCAGCACGCGGGCTGGGCGCCGGCGGGCTACTCGGGTGATGAGCTGCCCAGCGACAAGTATCCAAACGCCATGCTGCTGAAAAAAGCGCTGGCCAACTTGCGCAGCGGCGATATCTTCATTTCCCACATGGGCATCTGGTCGCGCAAGGATGCGTGGGCGCCCGCCAACCTGGATGCCTTGATTTCCGGCTTGCAAGACAAGGGTTTCTGCTTTGCCACCCTGCGCGAGCATCCCGCCTACGCGCAGAAGAAGGGCCAGCCATGACCGCCGCCGACGTCGGCGCCTTTATCGCCCCCGCCATCGATGCCGTGGTCGACGCCTTTGGCGTGGCGCAAGGCTGGCTGTTCCAGACTGTGGTGAATCCCCTCGTGTATCACCTGGGCTTTGGCGAATTCACGGAAGAGGCGTTCGAGGGCACGGAGTGGTTGCTGATCGGCCTGTGCGAACTGGTGCTGCTGTTTCTCGTGCTGCGTCCGCTCGAAGCCTTGATTCCCGCACACAAGATCACCGACCCGCGCGCCCGCTGGAACGACTTTATGTATACCGTGCTGCACCGCATCGGCCTGTTTTCCGTGCTGGTCTTCTTTACGCTTGATCCGCTGATGGATGCCTTGGCCGGTGCTTTGCGTTTCGACAATATCCATCCATTCAACCTGGAGTCGCTGTTGCCCGGCATCAGTCCCTTGCTCAGTTTTATCATTTATTTTGTGATACTGGACTTCGTCGATTATTGCTACCATCGGGCTTCGCACCATTTCGGCTGGTGGTGGGGCTTGCACAGCCTGCATCACAGCCAGCAAAACATGAACTTGTGGAGCGATGACCGCAACCACTTGCTCGATGACTTCCTGCGCGACGTGGTGATGGCGCTGGTGGCGCTGGGCATCGGCGTGCCGCCGGGGCAATACGTGCTGCTGGTGTCGATTTCGCGCATTCTGCAAAGCTTGCAGCATGCGAATGTGAGGATACACTTCGGCCGCATCGGCGAGCGGCTGCTGATCTCGCCCCGTTTCCACCGCACGCACCACGCGATCGGCGTGGGGCACGAGTCGAAAGGCAAGGGCAGCATGGGCGGTTGCAACTTCGGCGTGGTCTTGCCAATTTGGGATATGCTGCTGGGCACCGCGAATTTCTCGGCGGGCTATGCGCGCACGGGCGTGCGCGACCAGCTGGCCCGCATCGACAGCGATGGTGTGGGCCGCCCCGGACGTGAGTATGGCCGCGGCTTCTGGCAGCAGCAATGGCTGGGCCTGCGCCGCATGGTGGAATTTGCAAGAGTTAAACGAAAAGGACGCCGTTGATGCGTAATGTGTTGAATTCGTATGGCCGCGCCTTGCTATCGCAATTGCACGGCAAGATACTGCTGTTGAGCGTCGCGCCATTCATCCTGTCACTGATCTTGTGGGGCGCCCTGCTGTATGTGGGCTTGCAGCCGCTGATCGACAGCCTGCATGCGCTGTTCACCGAGTACGATTTCTTCCGCACCAGCGGGCAGGTGCTGGCCACCTTCGGCCTGGGCGTGCTGAAAGCCGTCATCGTGCCGTTGATCGCCATGTTCATGCTGTTGCCGCTGATGATCTTGACGGCGCTCATTTTCATGGGCCTGTTCGCCATGCCGGCCATCGGCCGCCATATTGGCGGGCGGCATTTTCCGCAGCTGGAAAAGAAACACGGCGGCAGCCTGCTTGGCAGCGTAGGCACCTCGCTGGCCACGTTCTTGCTGTTCATCGTCGTCTGGGTGCTCATGCTGCCGTTGTACGCGTTTCCGCCCGCCGCACTGGTGGGGCAAGCCGTGCTGTGGGGCTGGCTGACGTACCGCGTGATGGCGTATGACGCCATGGCCGACTACGCCAGCGTGGAAGAGCGCCACGCCATCATGCGCACGCAGCGCTGGCCCCTGCTGGCCATCGGCATGGTCTCCGGCGCGGCCGGCGCCGTGCCGGGCATGCTGTGGATGGGCGGCGTGATGTCGGTGGTGTTCTTCCCCTTCCTGGCGGCGTTCGCCATCTGGCTGTATGTACTGATCTTTATCTTTACGGGTCTGTGGTTCCAGTATTACTGCCTGGAAGCACTGTCGCGTTTGCGGGGCGTACGCGGCATGACCGACGTGGCGCCCGCAGACGCTTGAGTATTTTTATCGAATTCTACGAGGGAGCTTCATGGCTATCGGATTGATTATCATCGGCGACGAAATCCTGTCGGGCAAGCGCACGGACCAGCATTTCCCGAAAGTAGTGAGCATGCTCAAGCAGCGTGGCTTGCAGCTGAGCTGGGCAGAATACGTGGGCGACGAACCGGCCCGCCTGGTCGCCTTGCTCAAGCGCAGCTTTGCCAGCGGCGACATCGTCTTCAGCTTTGGCGGCATCGGCGCCACGCCGGACGACCATACGCGCCAGGCGGCTGCCGATGCGCTGGGCTTGCCGCTGGTGCTGCATCCGCAGGGCAAGCTCAATATCGAGCAGCGCATCACGGAAATGGGAGCAGAGGCGGGCGTGCCGGCCGATTTGAACTCGCCGGAAAACCTGCACCGCCTGAAAATGGCGGAATTTGTCGAAGGCGCCGAGCTGATTCCGAATCCGTACAACAAGATTGCCGGCTTTGCCGTGCGCGAGCATTATTTCGTGCCGGGCTTTCCCGTCATGTCCTGGCCCATGATCGAATGGGTGCTGGACACGCATTACAGCCATTTGTTCAATCAGGTGCCGCATGCGGAACATGCCTTGCTCGTGTACGAAACGGCCGAATCCCTGCTGACGCCGCTGATGGTGCGCCTGGAAGCGGAGTTTCCGCTGATTAAGGTGTTCAGCCTGCCCAGCGTGGGCGATGCGCAGACGCGCCGGCATATCGAACTGGGCGTGAAGGGCGAACCCACGCAAGCGGCGGCCGCCTTTGCGGACATGCGCGCCGCGCTCGATGCCCTGCAGGCGGAATACACCACCATCTGAGCTGCTGCCAGCCCGGCCGCCGGCGGCTTTTTCGCCGGCGTTCAGCCCGCCTTGCATCTATGTACGCAAGCGTACGTTCCAGGACGTTGTTTTTTTGCGAAAATCTTCGATGAAGCAAGATTTTTGTGTGCGCTCGCCAGTCGTTTTCATGCCGATGTGGTGGAATGGTGAACAGGAGCCTGGCGTGTCAAACGCGGGGTTGCCTGCCTGTGCAGCAGCGTGTTTTTTTGATTCACCGGTATGGACATCATGTTAAGCAAGCTCTGTAGTGACCGGCCCTGGCCGGCCCTCGTCTTATCCTGCGCGGAGCGGTATTGCTACCGTATTTTCCGCGCCGTCCAAACCCAACCTTACCCCAGCATCCCATGAAAGACACAGGCGTCAATCTGGCCGCGCAAGAGCGGCCCCCCTCTGATCCAGCTGCCGAGGCGCCGCCGCCGGCGAGCCCGCCGAAGAAGCGCCGTTCGCGCATCTGGCCGATCTTTGCCATCATCGTGCTGGCGCTGATCGCCGGCGTGGCGTGGTTTGTCATGCGCGAAGTGCGCACCTCGGCCCTGCAGGCCGAGTTTTTCACGCGTCTGGACCGTCAGCTGACGTTCAAGGTCGAGCCTGGCCCCGCGCCAGCGGGCGCCATCCGCTATCCGCAGCACGGCCCATACGATGAGCGCCTCGGCTATGCCAGCCTGCCTGACTTCATCACCAAGCTGAATGCGCGCGACTATGCCGTCACGGCGCAGGCACGCATGTCGCCGAAGATGGTGGAGCTGGTCGACCGGGGCATCTTTGCCACGTATCACGAGAAAAACCGCGCCGGACTGACCATCCTCGATTGCCGCGCCGCGCCCCTGTTCGCGGCCAGCTATCCCGAGCGCATGTTCGACGGCTTCGCCGATGCGCCGCCCGCGCTGGTGCAAAGCCTGCTGTTCATCGAAAACCGCGAATTGCTCGACCCGGGCACGCCTGAGCGTAACCCGGCCGTGGAATGGGACCGCCTCAGCAAGGCCGTCTTCGACAAGGCGCTGAACCTGTTCGGCGGCCACCGTGGTGGCGGCGGCAGCACCCTGGCCACGCAGATCGAAAAATACCGCCATTCGGAAGACGGTCGCACCAGTTCCATGCAGGATAAATTGCTACAGATGATTTCGGCCAGCCTGCGCTCGTACCAGGATGGCGAGAACACCATGGAAGCGCGGCGCAAGATCGTTGTCAATTACCTCAATACCGTACCGCTGTCGGCCAAAAGCGGTTTTGGCGAAGTCAACGGCATTGGCGATGGCATGTGGGTCTGGTATGGCCGGCCGTTTTCCGAGGTGAAAACTTTGCTCAAGGGTAATATGGACCAGCCGGACAGTGCGCTGGCCTACAAGCAGGCGCTGAGCCTCTTGATTGCGCAGCGCCGTCCTTCGCATTACCTGGTGGCCGGCGGCGCCGACCTGGAAGAATTGACCAACAGCCATCTGCGCCTGCTGGCGCAAGCGGGCGTGATTTCGCCGCAGCTGCGCGATGCGGCTATCGCCGAGAAGCTGCGCCCATCGACGGCCTCGGGCGTGCAGTCGGAAGCTTCGACCTCGTTCGTCACGCGCAAGGCGTCGAATGCCGTGCGCAACCACCTGGCCAGCATGCTGGGTGATCCGCGCTTGTACAACCTCGACCGCCTCGACCTGAAGGTGGTCAGCACGCTCGACGCCCAGGCGCAAAACGCCGTCACCAAGGTCTTGCGCGAGCTGCGCGACCCGGAAGTGGCGAAAGCGGCCGGCTTGACGGGCAAGGGCATGCTGGGCAATGGCGACCCCGCCAACGTGGTCTACAGCTTTACCTTGCTGCAAAAGGGAGAGCAAGCCAACTTGCTGCGCGTGCAAACGGATAATTTTGACCAGCCGCTCGACATCAACGAGGGCGCCAAGCTGGACCTCGGTTCCACGGCCAAGCTGCGCACCCTGGTCACGTATCTGGACATTATCGACCAGCTGCACCAGCGCTACAGCGGCATGGGTGCGGCCGAGCTGGGCAAGATTGCCGTCGATCCGAAGGACATGCTGTCGCAGTGGGCTATTGCCTATCTGAAACCACTGCCGCTGGGCGAGGCGCGCAACTTGCCCGCCATGCTGGCGGCCGCCATGCAACGCCAGTATTCGGGCAATCCGGGTGAAGGCTTCTTCACGGGCGGCGGCTTGCATCATTTCGGCAACTTCTCCAAGCTCGACGACAGCCGCATCATGACGGTGCAGCAGGCGCTGCGCCAGTCGACCAACCTGGTGTTCGTGCGCCTGATGCGCGACGTGGCCCGCTACTACATGTTCTCGCGTCCCGATTCCTCGGCCTCGCTGCTGGCGGACGCGGACGATCCGCGCCGCGCGCAGTACCTGAGCCGTTTTGCCGACAAGGAAGGGCGCGAATTCCTGCACCGTTTCTATCAGAAGTACCGCGGCAAGAGCGTGGACGAGCAGGAAAAGATTTTGTTGGCCAGCATCCGCCCGACGCCCGTGCGCCTGGCAAATATCTTCCGCACCATCAATCCGAAGGGCACGCTGGCGGAATTCGGCGATTTCCTCAACGCCAACTTGCCGTCGCAAAATGAAGTGCCGCCCGAGCGCGTCGCCAAGATGTACCAGCAGTATGCGATGGAAAACTGGTCCTTGGCCGACCGCGGTTATCTGGCCAACGTGCATCCGCTGGAGCTGTGGATGGTGGCGTATCTGCGCCAGCACGAAGGGTCCACCCTGTCGCAGATGGTGGCGGCCAGCGAGAAGGAACGCCAGGAAGTGTATAAATGGCTGTTCAATACGCACCGCAAGCATGCGCAGGACCGCCGTATCGCCAACTTGCTGGAAGTGGAGGGGTTCCTGGAAATCCACCGCCAGTGGAAGAAGATGGGCTACCCGTTCGATTCGCTGGTGCCGTCGTATGCGACGACCCTGGGCGCGTCGGCCGACCGTCCCGCCGCGCTGGCCGAGTTGATGGGCATCATCATCAACGATGGCGTGCGCAAACCAAGCGTGCGCATCGATTCCATGCATTTCGCCGCGAATACGCCGTATGACACCATGCTCAAGCGGGGCAGCAAGGTGGAAGCGGAACAAGTGCTGTCGCCGGACGTGGCGAAAGCCGTGGCCAAGGCCATCCGCGAAGTGGTGTCGGACGGCACGGCCAAGCGGGCCAAGACGGCATTCGTCGGCGCCGACGGCGTGCCGATCCCGATGGGCGGCAAGACGGGCACGGGCGACCAGCGCTTCGACGTGTATGGCGCCGGTGGCCGCCTGATCGAGTCGCGCTATGTGAACCGCTCGGCCACGTTCGTCTTCAATATCGGCGAGCGCTTCTATGGCAGCATGACGGCGTATGTGCGGGGGCCGGAATCGAAGAACTACGATTTCACCAGCGCCTTGCCCGTGCAACTGCTGGTGTCGCTGGCGCCAAGCCTGATGCCGCTGATCGAGCCGCCCGCGCCGGCCGAGGGCGTGGCGAAACAGTGCACGAATTAAGGTATTGTTGCAGCTGAAAGCCGGCCTTCACGTGAACTGAACCCCAAAAGTTGGACACCAACTTTTGGGGTTTTTCATGTCGAAGTACAGTGAGCAATTTAAGCTCAGCATTATCCAGCAATATTTGTCCGGTTCGGTGGGGTATAAAC
>NZ_JAFCWP010000014.1:0-79909 GCF_049897625.1 Janthinobacterium sp. PSPC1-1
GTGCCGCTCGATCCGGCCTATCCGGCCGCGCGCCTGGGGTATATGGTGAGCGATGCGGCCCCGGCCCTGCTGCTGACGCAGCAGCACCTGCTGGCACGTCTGGCCGATGTGTCGGCCGTGCCGCGCCTGTGTCTGGATACGGACTGGGCGGCGGTGGAGGGGTTGTCGACAGACAATATTTCCCCAGTTGCCCAGCCGGCCAATCTGGCCTATGTGATCTACACGTCCGGTTCCACCGGGCAGCCGAAAGGCGTGGCGGTCAGCCATGCAACCGTGGTGAACCTGGCGCACACGCTCAGGGAGACGGTGTATCGCCACACGGGTGAACTGGCGGGCCTGAAGGTGGGCTTGAATGCATCGATATCGTTCGACGCATCGCTGCAGCAACTGGTATCGCTGCTGTTTGGCGCGACATTGTTCGTGCTCACGGAGCAGTGCCGTACCGATCCAGCGCTGCTCTCGGCGGCCATCGGGCGCTGGGGACTGGACGTACTCGATTGCACACCGTCGCAGCTGTCGCTGCTGCTGCAGGTCGAGGCGCGTCTGCCGGGCAGCATGCTCGTCGGTGGCGAGGCCATCGATGCGCATCTGTGGCAGCGCCTGCAGGCCATGCCGCAGCAGCGCTTCTTCAATATGTATGGTCCGACGGAAACCACGGTCGACGCCACGGCGTGCGCCATCGGTGCGGCGGGGCCGTTGCCGGTGCTGGGCGGGGCGCTGGAGAACGTGGGGCTATACCTGCTTGACGCGGCATTGCAGCCGGTGCCCGATGGCGTGCCGGGCGAAGTGTACCTCGCCGGCGCTGGCTTGGCGCGTGGCTATCTGCACCGTCCGGGCCTGACGGCGGAGCGTTTCCTGCCGTGTCCGTTCGGTACGCCGGGTGCACGCATGTACCGCACGGGCGACTTGGCGCGCCGGCTGGCCGACGGGCGCATCGTGTATCTGGGACGCACGGACCAGCAGGTCAAGCTGCGCGGCTACCGTATCGAGCTGGGCGAGATCGAGGCGGCTCTGGCATCGCTGCCAGATATCGCTGAAGCATCAGTCACCGCTAATGCAGACGTAACGGGAGCCTTGCTCCTGGTTGCTTATATAGTGAAGCACAGCAATGCCGCGGCGTTGGATGTAGCCACATTGAGGATGGCATTACAGTCCACGTTACCTGCCTATCTGGTACCGGCGATTTTTATTCTGCTCGATAGATTGCCGCTGACTCCCAGCGGGAAAATCGATCGCAAGGCATTACCTGCGCCAGATAGGGCAAACAGGCAGGAATGCGTAGCTGTCCCCCGCTCCGCGATTGAGTCACAACTAGCTGAGATTTGGGCCAGCGTATTGGCGCTTCAGCAGATTGGAATTCATGATGACTTTTTTGTTTTGGGAGGCAATTCTTTGCAAGCGGTGCGCTTGTTACACTTGATCAAGCAGAGGATGGGATTGATCTGCTCGTTAGCCAACTTCTTTGCGGCGCCTACTATTGCAGGGCTGGCTGCCAGCTTAGCTTCTGCAAAGCAGGAAAATGCATTGCTTGTGCCCTTGCAGCCGAATGCAGCACCTGTGACGCTGTTCTGCGTTCATCCTGTCGGTGGCCGGGTGTTTGCGTATCGGCAATTGGCCGACTCCTTGAAGTCATTCGCGACGGTCTATGGCATCCAGTCGCCCGAAGCGGCAGGGCTGGCGGATCGTTACCTCAGTCTGGAGGTCATGGCCAATGCGTATGCGGATCAGATTTGCCAACAGTGTCCGGAGGGCCCTTACTTCCTGGCAGGTTGGTCTACCGGTGGACGGTTTGCCATTGCTATTGCGCATGTCTTGCGTCTGCGTGGTGCTGATGTTGCCTATGTTGCGATGCTGGATACGACGCACGGCGTCATGGCTCGCGACCTCCCGGAACAAGTGCTGGCAGACGCCATGTTGGGCACGCTCGCGGCATTGCGAGGATCATCTTTTTCGCCGCTTGAGTTGGTCAGCATGCACGCTGAGATGGAGGCACAGAACCTGAAGATAGATAGTCTGTTCAGTGATGCTGCCCGCGATGCTGCCATGCCCTTGTTATCTAAGTGGTGCGGCATATATGTGGATGCGGAGGTGTGGTGGCATTTGCAGCAAGAGGTTGGTATTTCACGACACTATCTGACGCTGCTGGGCAGCGGCGACATTACTGGTGACGCCCTTCCTGTATATGAGTATCGGGCCGCAGGCGTCGTGAAGACAGCAGTTGCTGACAATATTTACGTGACCGCTGGGGACCATTTCAGCATGCTGAAGGCGCCGCATGTACTATCGCTGGCTGAAATGATGGAGGTAACGATGCGAAGCCGGGCCTCCTGAAGGAGCGGTTGGCAGATAGTGGCAATATATTTTATTTAATGTGAAACGTAAATAAAGGAAATCCGTATGTCGAATTTTGAATCTCAAGAAAACGTTGTTTATGAAGTTTTGGTGAATGAAGAGGAGCAATATTCACTATGGTTGCAGGACCGCGAAGTACCGCTGGGCTGGAAGAAGGTTGGCAAGCAGGGAGGGAAGGATGAGTGCATGGCCTTTATCGACGAAGTATGGATTGACATGCGGCCGTTATCACTACGTCTCGAAATGACGTCGTGAATCTGCGATTGTATTACCAGATGAAAATGGTCAGGAGGTCGGTGTTATCAAGATAGATGAAATGGATAGTGCCGGTCGCTCCGGCCGGCCAACTATCCGACAGATGTACGCGTACAATGAAGCTTAGCCTGCCTGCCGCCGCATCTATTCCCGTTATGCTGATTGCCTCAAAACCAAAGAAATGGCCTACATCGCGGTACGTCGCTTTATAGAAGCATTCCTTGGCGGAGAAAAATAGCGTCATTGTCTGGCCAAACGTGAATAAGGAGGATGTCACTATGGACAATTCATCTGAATTGATGGCGACCGATGCAATGGCGTCGTGTTGTTCTGCTGTGCCTGTCGATTCCAAGTCGATGCCGACGCCACGTACACTGCCATACTTCTGCGCCACTGCCCCACTGAGATTGCGATTGTGAGTAATGGATCCCAGCATGCCAGGGGGCCAGATGGGCTCACGGTTGAGCCCGGTGTGGATTTCCAGGTTTTCCAGCCCATATTCGCCTAGCGCCATGCGCGCAGTCAATCGGCCAAAAAAGAATTCCGCCTGACGTATTTTTCGGCTTTGATGGATATGGTGTGGCAGGGGCAAAGCCGCATGCCGGTATGCGTCCGTGTGAAATCGCTCCGCTTCAAAACTGATCAGTTGTATGTTCAAGACATGGCTATTTATATTGATGCTCAGTAGTTGAGCGTATTGCAAGCCGAAGGGATGCAAAGAGGTGAAATCATCATGGGGAATTCTTTTTATGGAGGGCATAGTAATTACCGATGAAAACTGTGGTGACATTGTCCCTCAGCGTTTCTTTAGTTTTGTGGCGGGCCAGGATGACGACTTTAGGCTATGCGCATAGTGCATTGATTATACGTGAGCGAGTGCAATGAATGGTTCTGTCGCCTTGTTGATCGGAGAGCGAAGTTATCCCGGCATGGCACTTCTGCCCTCAAACTGGACGGACCCGTCCTGCCCGCGCATAAAATTGGTCGCGACCGACACTGCATTCGCGCCGTCAAGTGCGAACTGGCCCTTTCGGATCGTATGCATGAGTTCGATGCCGGCAATCACGGAGTAGGCGGAGTGGAATCGTAATCCTCGCACCAAATGATCGCCATCCTCAAGCAAGCCGAGGGCGGCTCACCAATCCCTGAACTGTGCCGCGAGCACGGCATCAGCAATGCCACGTTCTACAAATGGCGCTCCAAGTTCGGCGGCATGGACGCCATCAATGCCAGCTCGCGCAAGATCGTCGATATTGTCGACGTGATCGACGGCATTGCTTTCCAGACGAATATTTTGGCCTTGAACGCGGCAGTGGAGGCGGCCAGGGCGGGCGAACAGGGACGCGGCTTCGCCGTGGTCGCCAGCGAGGTGCGCAGCCTGGCGCAACGTTCGGCCAGCGCCGCCCACGAAATCAAGGCCATGATCGGCGACTCGGTCGAGCGCGTCGACGCGGGCAGCAAGCTGGTGGACGAGGCGGACGCCACGATGGACAAGATCGTGATATCCGTCAAGTAAGTGGTCGACCTGATGAGCGAGATCGCCGCCGCCAGCCAGGAACAGAGCCTGGGTATCGAACAGGTCAACCAGGCCATCACGCAGATGGATGAGGTCACGCAGCAGAACGCCACCCTGGTCGAAGAGCAGGCGGCCAGCCTGGTGCGGGTGGTGGGGGTGTTCAAGCTCGATGCGGGCGCCGCTGCCCGCGCCCGCGCGTCCGGGCCGCTGACAGGCAGGCTGGCGGCCAGGATGTCGTTCGGCATGGCGTTTCGTGGACGTTGCTGCTCTATGGTGCGCGGGCCGCTGCCGTGGCTTGCTTGTCGCACGTCGCCAGGCTGCCTGTGCATGCGGAAAACGCTTCCAGATAGGTGATGGTTTTCTCGTACTCGTCGATCAGGTAGCGCAGCTGATATGCCACGTCGCCGGATTCCCCGGCGGCCTTGTCCCGTAGCCTGGAAATATCGTTCAAAAAGCGTTTTCTTCGCAGCAGTTCCGCAGCCAGGCGCGCCTTGCGTTCGGCGGCCGGTGGCAGCGGATAGGGCTTGCCATTGATGGATTTGACGCCCTCAGGCGTCAGATCCAGGTCCTTGCCGGGTGTGCGAAATTCCACGCTCATTGTGCCATCCGCCTGCACCAGTATCAGCAGTTCGTCGGCGTCGCTGTTGGCTGGCAAGGTCATGGCCAGCACTTCAGGCTTGCCCTTGGGCAGCCAGCGATATTCGAGCTTGACCTGCAACGGCGCCGCGGCCTGCGCCGGCAGGTAGAAGCAGCAGCTGGCGGCGCTGCTCATGTACGGATGCAGGGGATCGGTATCGACAGCGTTGTGGGGATTGCCGACGGAACTGATGCCCACCTGAATCATGCGCGGGCTGTAGTTCAAGGTGCTGACCGATACCTTGCGCTCACCGGTGCTGGGCGTGTACGCGTGCAGGCCCCGCTCCCCGCGCTCGTCGTGGCTCGCAAGGAGCGGCCGGTGGAACAGGGGGGTAATGCCGAAGCTCGCGATATTGCTGATATAGCCGGTATCGGACGGGCCGACGCGCGAGTTGCTGTTGCCCGGCGTGTGGTAGAGGTAGCCGATCTCGTCCAGCGATAGCGCGCTGACCATGCGGTCTTGCTGAAACAGTGGTGGCGACGCGTAACTGTCGCCGTTGCCCATGACTTTGGCGTAGATGGGGCCTGTCCATGGTCCGTGGCCGGTAAAACGCGCAAGTACCACGTACTCGCCCAGCAGCGGTTTGACTTTCAGGACATCTTTGGTCTCACCGGTGACAGGGTCGATGATGGAATAAATGCCCGGAAAGGGATTGGTGGCGACACGCGACAGCGTTGGCAGGGCAAAACAGAGTCCGGCAACCACGGCGATGCCGGTGGCGATGGCGGTGCTGGTAGCTTTCATGCGCCGGGGCCGCTTCCTTGCCTTCGGCACAACGCCACCAGGTCAGCCGGATAGAATTTTGCGTCGTGATAGCTGCTGTCGTCGATATCGAGCACGCAGGTAATGGCGGCCGCTTCCCAGGACCAGTAGCCCCAGAACGACGTGTCGCGCAGGTGGCTGTCGTAATAGGGCTCGCGGCGGCTGGCCTCATACCATTGCTGCAGATAGGCTTGCATCAGCGCAGGGCGGGCATCTTTGTCTGCCGCGAATATCTTGAGTGTATTGACGTAGGGCAACTGGCGCGTGCACTTTGGCCAGGCGGCATCCCTGCCGGCAACGAAGCCGGCCAGTAGCCGTTCCAGCAAGCCATCCTTTTCATGGTTATTGAAATCGATGACAGGCGCCAGCCGGGGCAGCAAGCTGCCCCAGCCCAGCAAAATGCCGAGGCAGACCATGCGGTTGACCTGCTCGTAGCCGTCGCCGGGCAGGGCGAAGTGGGGAAATCCCTGCTCGGCCTCGCCGGCCTGAGCGTCAAATGCCATGTCATGCCGGGCAAACGCCAGCCAGTAACCGAGTATCGTGGGATACGCGGCGCGCAACTCGTCGAGCGCGTGGCCGGCGCTGTAGGCGAGGGCGAGCTGGTCGACGCCATCCCAGGCCCGCTCACGCGTGGCCGTCATGAAATTTTCTGGTGGAATATGTTGCAGCACGTGCGCCGGCTGTTGCAAGCCGGCTGCCACCATGTCGTAGCACTCGTCCTGGCTTTCCTTGCTTTCAAGGTAGATGGCGTAGGACAGCCGCGCTTCCCTGCGCAGAGCCAGAAAATCCTCTTCGTTCAGCGTCTGCATTCTTGTCCCTTGCTGATTATGGTTGCGGCCATGTGACTTCACTGGTGTAGCGGTTTTTTTGCCATAATCGTCGCGCATAAATTAATTCTTCCGCGTGTAGACATACAGTTCTTCATCCAGAAATTGCTGGCGGCGGCGCTCGGGAAATGGAAGATTGTTCATCTTGTCTTGCCGCCGTCGTTATCGACGCGTAACGACGACGCGCTTGCATGGAAAAATGCGGACATTGCCTGGAACTCCGTGTGCTGAGGTAAACGTATCGGCAGTTGATGTAATGACTTGTTTGCAAGATTACACACTAGAAATAGTGATCGAACAAGCGCGATTCAATTGAATCGTGTGCCAGAAAGAAATATACAAAATAGCTAATATGAGCGACTCGATGCCGTGCCGCAGGTGTTTTTCGGCCGTCATCGCCTTTTTACGTGAACCGGAGCCAAGCATGAGCAAGATGAAATACGCGGCCGCTGCGGCCCTGTGTGCCAGCCTGTCGCCCGCCATGGCGGCACCCACCCCGGCCGCACCACCGTTCCTCGATGTGCTCGCCTATCAGTACGCCAATTGCGTCAAACCTGCCTACCATCAGGCCGACCTGCTGGTACAAGACGGGACGGGGCGCTACCAGATCGACGTCAAGGGCGAGACCTACACGGTCGAACTGCAGGAACGCATGGGCTTTTCGCTGCAAGCGGGCATTGACGGTCCCGTGGCGGCCGTCGTCAAGCTGGACCGGCCTCCCAAGGGGCAATTCGAGGAGCAGGCACGCTGGCGCGAACGCTGGCTGCGCGACGTAGCCGAGCGCAGCGGCGTGGCGCTGGACGAGCGGACGCTTGCGGGCGGCGCGCGCCTGCTGACCGTGAACAAGGGCGAAATCAAGGGGAACTATGTGGGGCAGTCGCTGCTGCTCGATCCGGCACGGCAGTTGTTCATCGATATGGCCTGGCCGAATACGCTGGGCATCTATCGCGGTGCCGACGGCTTGCGGCATGTGCGCGCAGTGCAGGATGACGTCTGGCAGCGCCTGCTGTCCTGCCCGCCGACTACATGACGCTGGCGGCCACCGCATACCCCTGCTGCGCGCATGCGCATACACAAATAATAATGATTCTCATTTATAATGCGGGCAATGGGGGTAGCATGGGCTGGCGCCAGGGCGCCACGGGTGGTGAAGGAGGGCATGATGGGCAGTGTGTATGGCAACGAGGACCCGATCGCGCATGAGCATCGCGTGCTGATGGGCGAGTATGGGCGCGCGCAGGCGCGTTGCAGTGCGCAGCTGGCCGCGCAGACGGCGCGCATCGCGCAGCTGGAGTCGGAATTGATGCGCGCGCGGGCGCAGGTCGTGATCCGCGATACGCAGCTGGCACTGGCGCGCGACGCACTGGCCGATCTGGCGGCCAGCGTGCCGGGCTTGCCGACGCGCGCCCGGCTGGCCCGCAAGGTCGAGTGGCTCAGCGAGCGCGTGCAGGACTTGATGCGCGAGTTGCTGCGCCTGCAGTGGCTGCCCGCGCCAGCCTTGCCGGCCGACGTGCGCGAAAAAGCCGTGCTGTATGTGGGCAGCTATTTGACCCGGGATGCGGGCCAGGCTGTGGACGGCGCGCACGTGGCGCAGCAGGCCGTCGAGCAGGCCGGCGGGCGCTTCCTGCACCATGCTGGCGGCGACGATGGCGCCGACGACGTGGCGGCGCTGGAGGCGGGCCTGGTGGCGGCCGACCTGGTGATTTGCCAGACGGGCTGCGTCAGCCACGACGCTTACTGGCGCGTGCATGACCATTGCAAGCGCACGGGCAAGCAGTGCGTGCTGGTGGACCAGCCGCAAGCCATGCATTTCGTGCGCAAGGAAGCGCTGACCGCTTCTTGACGCCGGATTAATGCACGCTTAATCCGCATGGGCCACAATGGCCGTCCATTCGACGTGATAGAGAGCGCCCATGCTGTCCCTGCAAATCGGCCCCCTGGCTTTGCCCACGGGCCTGGTCCTGCTGTTCGTTTCCCTGTGCGTCGCCTACGGCGTGGCGTGGTGGCTGCGGCGCTACCGCCAACTGCCCGACGCCGGCCCCCTCGTTTCCGACCTGCTGATCACCGGCCTGCTGGCGGCGCGCCTGGCGTTCGTGCTGCGCTGGTACGAGCAATACTTCGCGGCTCCCTGGTCCATTTTGAATATCCGTGATGGCGGCTTCCTGGCGCCGGCCGGCATCGCTGCCGCGCTGGCCATCGCCGCGTGGCGCTGCCGGCGTCCCGCCATGGCGGCCATGCGCCGCCCCCTGGCCATCAGCGTGGCGTCCGGCGCGCTGGCCTGGGGCGTGATGAGCGCAGGGATATCGCTGGCCTACGACAAGCCGACGGCCTTGCCGGCCGTGGCGCTGCAGACAGTCGATGGCACGCCGGTGACCCTGGCGGCGCTGGCCGGCGGCAAGCCGATGGTGGTCAACCTGTGGGCCAGCTGGTGCCCGCCATGCCGGCGCGAGATGCCCGTGCTGGCCGCCGCGCAGCAGGCGCGTGCCGATATCGTCTTCGTATATGCGAACCAGCGCGAGGATGCGGCTGCCGCCAGCGCTTTCCTGGACAGCAGCGGCGTCACCCTGCGCAATGTGGTGCTCGACAGCGCGGCGGCGCTGGGCAAGGCGGCCGGTTCCTCGGCACTGCCCACCACCCTGTTTTATGACGCGCAGGGGCGCCTGGTCGATACCCACCTGGGCGAATTGTCCGATGCCTCGCTGGCCAGCAAGCTGCAAAAAATCGCGCCGCCCGGATCTCTCTGATAGTATACCCCCCTATAGTATTTATCGAGGTGAAATCATGGGGCACACGGCGCATAACAAGACCAAGCTGCTGAACAGGATCAAACGCATCAGGGGACAGGTGGAAGGCCTGGAGCGGGGCCTGGAAGAGGGTCGCGACTGCGGCGAAGTGCTGCAGCTGATCGCCGCCGTGCGCGGCGCCGTGAATGGCCTGATGGCCGAAGTGATCGAAGAACACTTGCGCGAGCACGTGGCCAGTCCCGATATCTCCGGCGAGGAGCGGGCCAGGGGCGCCGACGACATCGCGGGCATCCTGCGCACCTACCTCAAATAAGGAGACCGTCATGCAAACGCCATTCTTCAAGGAAGACCTGTCCGCCTGGCAGCACGAGCACGTCTTTGGCGCGGCCAGCGACAAAGCGGAACGCCGCGCGCGCATCGTCATGTGGATCACCCTGGCCACCATGGCGCTGGAGATCGTCGCCGGCTGGTGGTACAACTCCATGGCCCTGCTGGCTGATGGCTGGCATATGAGTTCGCACGCGCTGGCCATCGGCCTGGCCGCGTTTGCGTATGCGGCGGCGCGCCGCTATGCGCGCGACCCCCGCTTTGCCTTCGGCACGTGGAAGATCGAGGTATTGGCCGGCTACACCAGCGCCATCCTGCTGCTGGGCGTGGCCGCGCTGATGGTGTTCGCTTCGCTGGAACGCCTGTTCTCGCCGCAGCCCATCCACTATCCGCAGGCGATGGCGGTGGCAGCCTTCGGCTTGGCTGTCAACCTGGTGTGCGCGCTGATCCTCGGCGGCCACCACGACCATGATCACCACCATGGTCACGAGCAGCACGACCATCATGATCACCACGGCCACCACCATGGAGAAGACCTGAACATGAAGGCCGCGTACATTCACGTGCTGGCCGACGCCGCCACGTCCGTGCTGGCCATCGTTGCGCTGGGCGGCGCGTGGGCTTATGGCTGGCAGTGGCTTGATCCCGTGATGGGCATCGTCGGCGCCGTGCTGGTGGCACTGTGGGCGAAAAAGCTGATGCACGAGACGGGCAAGGTCTTGCTGGACCGCGAGATGGACCATCCCGTGGTGGACGAAATCCGCGAGGCCGTGGAAGTGGCAAGCGCCGGCGACACGCCGCGCATCGTCGACCTGCACGTGTGGCGAGTCGGCAAGCAGCTGTATTCGTGCGCCTTGTCCGTGGTCAGCCGCGACCCCTCGCTGACAGCGGCCGAGCTGCGCGCGCGCATCGGCATCCACGAGGAGATTGTCCACAGCACCATCGAGATTATTCGCCGCCCTTGATAATGATGGTGAAAAAAGCAAGCTGATGCGGGGCGTAGGCAGTATAATGTCGGCTTTTACAGCACGCGCTGTTCACCAGACAGAGAAGAAAATGAGCACATTACCACCATGCCCGCAATGCAAATCCGAATTCACGTATGAAGACGGCAGCCAGTTGATCTGCCCTGAATGCGCGCATGAATGGTCGGCCACGGCTGCAGATGCGACGGAAGAGGGCGCCAAGGTGTACCGCGATTCGGCCGGCAATATCCTGCAGGATGGCGACACGGTCAGCGTCATCAAGGACTTGAAATTGAAGGGCGGCGGCGGTGTCGTCAAGATGGGTACCAAGGTCAAGAACATCCGCCTGGTCGACAGCGACCATGATATCGACTGCAAGATCGACGGTTTCGGTTCCATGAGCCTCAAAACCGAGTTCGTCAAGAAGGTGTAACGCTTTTACCTGTAACACGGCGCGCTGGCTTCATTCCTGCGCGCCGTTTTTTTATTCAGAATCCATGCAAATCGATCATCTCCGCCAGCGCCTGCGCGCCCTCGGTGCCAAGCCCCTGCACGAACAGCGCGTGCTGCGCGACTGGATCCAGGGGCAGCCGCACGACCAGGGCCGGCGCCGCGCCGAAGACTTTTTGCCGCTGCCCGTGCGCGAGGCGCTGCCCGCGCTCGACCTCGAATTGCAGGGCATGCTGAAACTGCTCAGCAGCCATCCGGGCGCGGACGGTTCCGCGCGCCTGCTGGTGGGACTGCACGATGGCCAGACGGTGGAAAGCGTGCTGCTGCCGCGCGACGGCCTGTGCGTGTCCAGCCAGGTCGGTTGCGCCGTCGGCTGCCAGTTCTGCATGACGGGCCGCGATGGCTTGATCCGGCAAGTCACCAGTGGCGAAATCGTGGCGCAGGTGGTACTGGCGCGCACCATGCGCCCCGTGAAAAAAGTCGTCTTCATGGGCATGGGCGAACCGGCGCATAACCTGAACAATGTGATGGAAGCGATCGAGCTGCTGGGCACCGAGGGCAATATCGGCCACAAGAACCTGGTGTTTTCCACGGTGGGCGACCCGCGCGCGTTCGAGCGCCTGCCGCAGGGAAGGGTCAAGCCGGCGCTGGCGCTGTCGCTGCATACCACCAAGCCGGAGCTGCGCGAACAGTTGCTGCCGCGCGCACCCAAGCTGTCGCCGCGCGAACTGGTGGACTTTGGCGAAGCGTATGCGCGCCTGACCGGCTACCCGGTGCAGTATCAATGGACCCTGATGGAAGGTATCAACGATGGCGACGACGAGATGGACGGCATCGTGGCGCTCTTGCAGGGCAAGTACGCCGTGCTCAACATGATCCCGTATAACACCATCGATGACTTGCCGTTCAAGCGTCCCAGCTGGGAAAAGGCGCGCGCCATCGCCGCCGCCCTGCATGCGCGCGGCGTGTTGACCAAATTGCGCGATTCGGCGGGGCAGGATGTGGAGGGCGGCTGCGGGCAGTTAAGGGCGCGCGAAGCGAAAGGCAAGGTCATTCCCATCCGTGTCAGCGTGACGGCGTAGGTCGGATTAGCGGAGCGTAATCCGACATTCGCACTCACCCCCCGCCCAGCAAATCGTTTTCATTCAAGATCGCAAACGCGATCTCGGGATGCGCGGCCAGGCAGCGCCGCACGGCGGCCGGAATGGCGGCGCGCGTCTTGCGGCACAGGCCCGGTTGCTCTTGCAGGCGGATCTGGAAGCCGCGCACGGTGCGCACTTCGCCGCCGCCCGGCGCGATCTGCAATTCCACGCCCAGGTTTTTCTTCAGCAGCAGCTGCAGCTTTTGCAGCTGCGCATACGTGGCGATGCCCTCGATGTGCGCCAGCAAACGCTTTTCTTCCGTCAGGTTCAGGCGCAGGATGGCAAGGTCCGCCTGCGGATCGTCGAGCAGGCGCTCGCGTTCGCAGTCGCACAGCTGCGGCGGACACTCCTTGCGGACTTCAAAATCGACGATGCGCATGCTGGTGTTCCAGTGACGTTCCAATGGCGATGCCGGATGAATCCAGTATCGTCCGCCACCTGGCGCCTGTCAATCAGCGCGGACTGACGATCAGGCGCCAGCGGATGGCACCTTGCTCGCTGCTGTGCTGATGGTGGTTTTGCGGCGGCATGATGTGGCCTTCCGTCGACACGATCTCGTGCGCGCAGCCGTCGCAGCGGTAGATGCCCGAGTAGGGCACGGCTTCGCCGGGCGAGGTCAGTTCATCGAAACGCGGGTGCATGGAGCGGGCCACGTAGCTGGGGTTTTTGTAGTCGGCCATGGAATCGTCTGTAAGTGGGAAATGTCCCCATTCTGGCACACAATCGTGCGCGGCCTTGACCGCGTGTCTTGGCGTGCGTATCGCCCTGTGTTGTAATGTTGCTCATCCCATTTGAACACGCAAGGCAATGAGAACCCGCATCAAGATCTGCTGCATCGCTTCCATCGACGAAGCACAACTGGCGATTGCCGCCGGCGCCGACGCGCTGGGCCTGGTGGCCGCCATGCCGTCCGGCCCCGGTCCGATTCCCGACGCGCGCATCGCGCAGATCGCCGCCTGGACGCCGCCACCTGTCGCCACGTTCCTGCTGACGTCCGAGACGACGGCGCAGCGTATCACCGAACACGTGCGCGCCACGCAGCCATCGACCGTGCAGATCGTCGGGCATATCGACCCGCGTGAAGTCGAGGAACTGGCGCGCCTGCTGCCGCATGTGCGGCGCGTGCAGGTGATCCATGTGGAAGGGCCCGAGGCTTTGGCGCTGATTCCCGCCTACGCGCCCCATGTGCATGCCTTCCTGCTTGACTCCGGCCGTCCTGGCGCGCCGGTCCCGGAGCTGGGCGGCACGGGCCGCACGCACGACTGGTCCATCAGTGCGCGCTTCGTGCGCGCCAGTCCCCGTCCCGTCTTCCTCGCCGGCGGCCTCGATGCAAACAACGTGACGGAGGCGCTGCGCCAGGCGCGGCCCTACGGTATCGACCTGTGCTCGCGCGTGCGCACCGATGGCAAGCTCGATGTCATGAAGCTGGCCCTGCTGATGGCGGCCGTGCGCGACGTGGATGCGGCGCTGTATGCGGAAGGCTAAGCCGTCGTTGCCAATGCGTTCATTTCGCGCACGAACGCTGCCGTAAACGCGGCCACCATGCCGCCCGCCGCGCGCGGCGAGATCAGGCCGACGACGGAATGCGACTCCTCGTCGGGCAGCGCAATAAAACGCACGCCGGGCGGCGCCACCAGACGCATGCTGTCGGGGACGATGGCGATACCCATGTTGGCCTCGATCAGGTTCAGCTGCGAAGTCTTGCGCGACAGGGCGCGCGCCGCCTTCGGAAAGAAGCCCTGCGCCAGGCACAGGCCCGCCACCAGGTAACTGAGGCCACCGCGGTCCTTGTGCGGGATCGAGACGAACGCCTCGTCGCGCAGGGCGGCGATCGTCGTGCGCTGCAGCGCGGCCAGCGGCGACATCGCAGACACGGCCACCACCAGCTTTTCCGCAAACAGTTCGCGCACGACGATATTGGCGTGCTTGCGCAAGGTGGGCAGGCGCACCAGGCCCAGGTCGGCACGGCCTTCCTCGATGTCAGCCGCCTGGTTTTCCGACGAGCCTTTCGACACGTCCAGCGTAACACCGGGAAACTGCGCCAGCAGGCGGTTCAGCACGGCGCCGATGGCGGGCGTGAGGGTGACGGAGCTCGAATGCAGCAGGCGGATGATGCCTTGCGCGCCTTGTCCCACGTGGCGCGTCTGGCGCACGGTTTCATCGATGTCTTCGAGGATGCGCTTTGCCCGTTCATAAAAGACTTGTCCCGCCGGCGTGAGTTCGATATGGCGAGAGTCGCGCGTCAGCAGCAAGGCTTGAACTTCGGTTTCCAGCTCCTTGATTTGCCGGCTCAGGGCCGACTGCGCGATGTACAGCTTTTCCGCCGCACGCGAGTAGCTGCCCGCATCGACGACTTCGACAAAATAACGGAACTGTCTGATGGAAATCAATCGTATGCCTTTTCGAGATCGGTGACTGCCTGATTTGATATTAGCCTTGCCCCGGCGTTCAGGCTACAGTGGATTGCTCTGCTGTCACTGCAAAGGAAAGACCATGCTGGAATTGATCGGGGTGCTGGGAGTACTTGTCAGTATTATCGTAAAACTGATTTTCGTCCAGATCGGCGGAGCTGATGACGGTAAAGAGGATTGAGAGGGAATCAACCCAACAGCGTGAAGCTGGGGTCAGTTCCTTCGGAATCGGAATACGGTCTATCAGACCGTATTCCCCCGTCGGGTCTGACCCCGGATTGTCGCTAACGTTGCCACGAAATTTTGCGGTGTCTCCACGGCTTGCAAATGACAATTCAATGCCACCCCATCCCACTCCATCAACGGCAATCCCGCGCACTTGAGCGCCGCCTCGCGCGCCGTCCACGCCTGCGCCAACCGCAGCGGGCGCTGTGCATCGGGGCAGTCGGCCAGTTCCTCGGCCACCTGCGGCCCCAGGTAATCGCGCGCCAGATTCGCCCAGTCGGGAATGTCCTGCACCCGCATGACGTCGATGCCGACAGCGCCATGCAGACCGATGGCGGCCAGCGAGATGCCCTCATCATGGGTCAATGACAAACCTGCCGCGCGGTCGGCCAGCAGCAAGCGAGGAGGGGCGCCCGGCGTCGACTCCAGCGAAATCGATTCGATATCCATCTTCAGCCACTGCGCCGCCGCTTCGCGCACGGCGGCGCGGATGCGCTGGCGAGCCTCCAAACGCGGCAGGACGGCGGCGATGCCGATCACCAGCACGCCGTCGCACGACCAGAGCACGGTGGCATCCATCAGCTGCGATCAGCTACGCAAAGGTGCCGCCGGGCAGCCGGCCCAGTTGCTGCCGGCGGGGATGTGTTCGCCCTTCATCACCAGGGTCAACGGCCCCAGGCGCGCATTGTCGCCCACCTTGGCGCTGTACAGCACGGAGCTGCGCGGCCCCATGTAGACGCGCTGACCGATGTCCACGTGGTCGATCTTCATCACGCGGTCTTCGAACAAATGCGTCTGCGGGCAGGTCAGCGCATTCAATTCGCTGTAGTCGCCGATATGCACGCAGTCGAATTCCGTGATGTCCGTCGTGTCCATGTAGACGCCGCGGCCGATCTTGCAGCCGAACAGGCGGAAAGCCAGCGGCAGCCACGGCGTGCCGCGCAGGTAGCGCATGAAGTTGGGCACGGCGATGCCTTCATACAGGTTGGTGACACCTTCCGAAATCCACACGAACGGCGTCCACATGGGCGCCGCGTGCTTGCGGTAGCGTCCCAGCAGCAGCCACTTGAACAGCACCACGACGAGGAAATTGCCGATGCCGTAGGCCAGGCCGGCGATCGCCAGGTCGCCCACCACTTCGCCCCAGCGCCCGGCGCCCGCGATCGGCATCACGTCCAGCACCAGCGTGTAGCCGACGGCGATCACCACCGCGTGCGGCGCGACGATGCGGAAGGCTTCGATCAGGCTGCGGCCCAGACGGCGCAGGATGGATGGCTTGAAGGTCAGGTGCTCGGCAAAACCGCTGACCTGTTCGCGCGCGGGCAGGTGCATCGGGGGAGAGCCGAGCCAGGTATCGCCGCTGTGCATCTGCTCATTGCGCGGCGCATGCGTGTGCACGCCGATCAGCACGTGCTCGGGCAGGGTGGTGCCGTCCGGGATATAGCTGCCGTTGCCGACAAAGCTGCGGTGCGAGATGACGGTGGGGCGCATGGTCATCCAGCCGCCGTCGATCTGCTCGTCGCCCAGCATGACGGCGTCGGCGATGAAGGTGTCGTCGCCCAGGGTCAGCATGTCGGGCACCACGCCCAGCGCCGTGGAAATCTCGGCGCCCTTGCCGACCTTGGCGCCCAGCAGGCGGTACCAGTACGGCGCGTAGACGGTGGCGTAGATGCCGTGCAGGACGTTCAGGCTCGACTCCTGGATATGGCTGACCAGCCACTTGGCGCAATAGATATTGCTGTGCACGGGCGAGCTGCCCGGTTTCAAGCGGGGCAGCGCGCCCCAGCGGATGGCGGCCGACAGCAGGGCCGTCAGCACGATCAGCACGGCGCTGGCGGGGAAGGCCAGCAAGAAGTAGCGGGCCAGCTGGGTCGTCACGTCGCGGCCCTGCAGCCAAGGCATCATTTCGCGTTCGTCGAACCAGTCGATCAGCACGAAGCTGGGGAAGACGGGCATGAAGAACAGCACGGCGATGAGGACCATGCCGAAGCAGAAGAACAGGGTTTCGCCCGTCAGGCGCAGGCGCGAGACGGCGGGGCGCGGCGGCTGGCTGGCCGGGTCGTAGGGGCCGATGTCGCGCGCGGGCGAACCGGTCCAGATGCGGCCCGCCGGCACGCTCACGCCATCGGCCAGCGCGGATTGTCCCTCCAGGTGGCCGAAGGCGCCCACCTTGGTATTGCCTTCCAAAATCGCGTAAGAGCTGATGCAGGCATCGTCGCCGATGCTGATCTGGCCCAGCAGCAAACGGCCCCGTTCCACGCGGGCGTTTTCAAAGTTGACGGCATTGCCGACGCTGACGTTGTCGCCGATGGACAGCAGGTCGGGCGCACGCAGGGTCATCGAGCCGATGACCACTTCCTTGCCCACTTTCGCGCCCAGCGCGCGCAGCCACCAGCTGTTCAGCGACGAGCCGCTGAGCAGATACGCGGGCGCCGATTCGACCAGGCGGTCGGCCAGCCACCAGCGGTAATAGGTGACGCCCCACAGCGGATAGCTGCCCGGCTTCAGGCGCCCGGCAATCAGCCACTTGCCGGCAATCGCGATGGCAAATTCGGCCAGGGTCGCGAGCAAGAACACGCCGATCGAGGCGGCGATGGCGCGCGGCACGGTGTCTCCCGTGTCGCCCGTGAAGAAGTGATAGGTAAAGAAGGGCGCCATCCACTGCGCCATGCGCAAGGTGACGAGGCCCGGCACGGCCGCCGCCTGCGCCGCGCCGCACAGCCAGCGCTTCATGGCCGATGGCGGCGTCCAATCCGCTTCCGGCGTGGCCAGCGCAGGCGCTTCGTTCAGTACTGCGGCGATCTTGCCGATCTGGCGATTGTGATAAATGTCGCGCACCGTCATGTGGGCGTAGGCCGGATTGGCGCGCAGGCTTGACGCCAGGCGCGCGGCCAGGAAGGAGTGGCCACCGAGGTCGCTGAAGAAATCAAACTGGCGCCGTATCGGCTGGCCCGGGAACAGTGTTGCCAGCGCCGCGAACAGGGCCGTTTCGGCCGGCGTTTCCGGCATGTCCGACTCGCCCGCCTCGCCGGCCGGCGGCGTCGAGAGCGGCATGGCCTTCAGCGCTTTTCTGTCGATCTTGCCCGAGGTGAGGCGCGGCATCAGCGGCAGTAGCTCGAAACGGCCCGGCACCATGTACGGCGGCAGATGCAGGTTCAGGGCCGCGCGCAGGGTTTTTGTGGACAGGGCATTGTCGGGGGCATCCTCGCTGCCGACGATGTAGGCCACCAGCTGGTCGATGCCATCATCCTTGCGCAGCAACACGGCCACCGTGCCCACGCCTGCCTGCTGCGCCAGCACGGCTTCGATCTCGCCCAGTTCCACGCGAAAGCCGCGTATTTTCACCTGGTCGTCGGCGCGGCCCAGGCACAGCACCTGGCCATCAAGATCGATGCGCGCCAGGTCGCCCGTGCGGTACAGGCGCGCGTCATCCTCGCTGGTCGCCCATGGATTGGGCAGGAATTTTTCCACCGTCAGGTCGGGGCGGCCCAGATAACCTTCGGCCAGGCCGGGGCCGATGATGCACAGCTCACCCGTCTCGCCGCGCGGCAGCAAAGTCAAGGGACGGTTTTCTCCCGGCTCGGCTACCTGCAGCACCAGCAAGCCATAGTTGGGCAGCGGCGTGCCGATGGTGACGGGTTCACCGGGCCGCAGGCGCGCCAGGCTGCACGACACGGTCGCCTCCGTGGGGCCATAGGTGTTGAACATGGCGCGGCCCGGGCGCGACCAGCGCTCGACCAGGGATTCCGGGCACATCTCGCCGCCCAGGTTGATCAGGCGCAGACTGGGCACTTCTTCCGCGAACAGGGCCAGCAGGGTCGGCACGGCATGCAGCACGGTGACGTGGTTGGCTGCCAGCGCGCGCGGCAAGGCTTCCGGGTCGCCCGAAATCTCCTTGGGACCCAGCCACAGGGTGGCGCCCACCAGGTAGGCGATCCAGATTTCCTCGAACGACATGTCGAAGGCGACGGAAAAACCCTGGTAGACGGTATCGGCTTGCGTCACTTCCAGCACGGCGTTTTCGCTGCGCAGGAAGTGGCAGATGCTGCGTTGATTGATCAATATGCCCTTGGGTTTGCCCGTCGAGCCGGAGGTGTAGATCACATACGCGGGGTGTTCGGGCAGGACGGTTGCGCGCGCGGGCAGCAGTTCGCCCGGTGCGGCGGGGGCCAGCAGGCTTTCCGCCGTCCACATGGGACGGTCAAGTCCTGCTTCTTCCAGGCGCGGCGCAAATTGCGCGCAGCTGATGACGCCAAAGCCGTTGGCATCATCGAGGCACACCTGCAGGCGTTCCACGGGCGTGTCTTCATCGACGGGCAGCCAGGCGGCGCCCGCCTTGGCAATCGCCGCCTGCATCAGCAGCAGAGGGGCGCCGCGCGGCAGCCACAGGCCCACGATGTCGCCGGGCTTGACGCCGGCGGCCACCAGGCGCGACGCGGCAAGACCAGCTTGCGCGTCGAGTTCCGCATACGTGATGCGGCGCTCGCCGTCGATCAGGGCGATTTGCTGCGGGCAGCGAAGGGCCGTCGCTT
The DNA here is from genome assembly GCF_049897625.1 of Janthinobacterium sp. PSPC1-1. Classification (NCBI taxonomy): domain Bacteria; kingdom Pseudomonadati; phylum Pseudomonadota; class Betaproteobacteria; order Burkholderiales; family Oxalobacteraceae; genus Janthinobacterium; species Janthinobacterium sp. PSPC1-1. The sequence goes on from NZ_JAFCWP010000014.1 coordinate 19,146, forward strand.
CGAGCAGGTCGGCCAGCACTTCCTCGCGCAGCAGATCCGGTCGCGGCGGGCCGTACAGGATGTCGGCGTGGGTGGAAGGGATGCCTGGGCTGACTGCGGTGAAATCGTTCATGGATGACGCTTATCTGTAATGCGGTGTGAGGAATCTGACGGGCTGCGCGTGGTGCGCGGCACAGTTGATACATTACAGCACGCAAGACATTTCAGCGTTGCAGAACGGGGAATTTTGCTGCGCTTTCGGCAATTATGTGACTGCAGGCTCAACTGCCATGATTACGGAATGTAAAACGGGGAAACATGGCGCCGATTTGCGCCACCGTGCTCGCCGCCGGATAGCCGTGCAGGGGGCGGCCGGCCAGCGCCGCATCCTGGCAGCCTTCGGCGCGGAACTGCTGCAGCACGTAGTTGTCGACGCCTTTCGCGGCCAGGGTGCTGGCCAGGGCCAGCAGTTGTTCGTCCGGCAGCAAGTCCGGGTGGGTAGTGGTGCGGCATTCGTAGGCCACGCCGCTGGCGAGGATGGCGTCCAGGCAGGCGCGCGCCGGGTCGCCGCTACCGGCCACGCGGGTCACATGACGATAGTCGGCAAACGGCGCCTTGATGTCGAAGCCCACCCAATCGACCAGGGGCAGCACTTCCTGAAGGCGCTGCGGATAGATGCAGGCCGTATGCAGGCCGATGCCGAACCCCAGTTCCCTGACGTCCTGCATGGCGCGCGCCAGCGCCGGGTCCATGCACGCTTCGCCGCCGCTGAAGACGACGGCGTCGACCAGGCCCACGCGGCGGCGCAGCCAGGTCAGTACGTCCTGCCAGGGCATGGTGCCCTGCGGCGTGCGCGCCTGCAGATGGGGATTGTGGCAATAGCCGCAACGCCAGGGGCAGCCCTGCACGAACACCACGGCGGCCAGCTTGCCCGGGTAGTCGGTGGCGGAAAAGGGCGTCAGGCCGCCCACTTTCAACTCAGCCACGGCAGGCGGGCTGGCCAACCCGGGCGCTCGCTTCCGTAAAGTACTGGCGCTCGTGGAATTCGCCCTGCTTGCCGATGTTGAACGAGGCGACGGGGCGGTGGTAGCCCATCACGCGCGTCCAGATTTCGCAGCGCTGGCGTTCGCTGTCGAGCAGGGTGATGGCGGGAGTGAAGTCGGGACGTGCGTTCATGGTGTTTCCTCAAGTGATGGAACAGGGTGGGCTTGTTTGCGGGCGATCAGTTCCGCGTCGCAGGTGGGGCAGAATTCATGTTTGCCGGCCAGGTAGCCGTGGCGCGGGCAGATGGAAAAGGTGGGGGTGACCGTGATGTAGGGCAGCGAAAAGCGGCTCAGCGCGCGTTTGACCAGTTCGCGGCAGGCATTCGCATCCGACAGCGCTTCCGTCATGTACAGGTGCAACACCGTGCCGCCCGTGTACTTGCGCTGCAGCGCGTCCTGCAATTCCAGCGCCTCGAACGGGTCGTCCGTATGGCCCACGGGCAGTTGCGACGAGTTCGTGTAATACGGGTTGTCGACGGTGCCCGCCTGCAAAATGGCGGGATAGCGCTTGTGGTCTTCGCGGGCGAAGCGGTAGGTGGTGCCCTCGGCCGGCGTCGCTTCCAGGTTGTACATGTGGCCCGTCTCTTCCTGGAAGGCCACCATGCGGGCGCGCACGTGGTCGAGCAGGCGGATCGCCAGCGCATGGCCCTCGGCGGACGTGATGTCGTAAGCGTCGCCGCTGAAATTGCGGATCATCTCGTTGATGCCGTTCACGCCCAGCGTGGAAAAGTGGTTGCGCAGGGTGCCCAGGTAGCGCTTCGTGTAGGGGAACAAGCCTTGCTGCATCAGTTCTTCGATGGTGCGGCGCTTGATTTCCAGGCTGACTTTGCCCAGTTCCAGCAGGCGGTCCAGGTCGGCCAGCAGCGCTGCCTCGTCGCCGCGCCACAAGTGGCCCAGGCGCGCGCAGTTGATAGTGACCACGCCCAGGGAGCCCGTCTGCTCGGCGGAACCGAACAGGCCATTGCCCCGTTTCAGCAGTTCGCGCAAGTCCAGCTGCAAGCGGCAGCACATGGAGCGGATCATGTTCGGCTTGAGTTCCGAATTGATGAAATTCTGGAAGTAGGGCAGGCCGTAGCGGGCAGTCATCTCGAACAGGCGTTCCGCATTTTCGCTATGCCAGTCGAAATCCTCGGTGATGTTATAGGTGGGGATGGGAAAGGTGAAGACTCTGCCCTTGGCGTCGCCCGCCATCATGATCTCGATGTAGGCGCGGTTGATCATGTCCATCTCGGCCTGCAGCTCGCCATAGCTGAAGTCCATCTCCTGGCCGGCGATGACGGGAATCTGCTCGCGCAGGTCGTCCGGGCAGACCCAGTCGAACGTGAGGTTGGTAAACGGCGTCTGCGTGCCCCAGCGCGATGGCACGTTGAGGTTGAAGATCAGCTCCTGCATGTACTGGCGCACGTCTTCGTAGCGCAGGCTGTCCTTGCGGATGTACGGCGCCATGTAGGTGTCGAAGGAGCTGAACGCCTGGGCGCCGGCCCATTCGTTTTGCAGGGTACCCAGAAAATTGACGATCTGGCCGATGGCGCTCGACATGTGTTTCGGCGGGCCCGATTCGATCTTGCCCGGCACGCCATTCAAGCCTTCATGCAGCAGGGTGCGCAGCGACCAGCCGGCGCAGTAGCCGGCCAGCATGTCGAGGTCGTGGATGTGCAGCGCCGCTTCGCGGTGCGCCGCGCCCACTTCCGGCGGATACACCTGGTCCAGCCAGTAGTTGGCGATGACCTTGCCCGACACATTGAGGATCAGGCCACCCAGCGAGTAACCCTGGTTGGCGTTGGCGTTGACGCGCCAGTCGCGCCGCTCCAGGTATTCATTGATGGACGCGGCGACATCGACCTGGCCGCGTGTGGGGGAAACTGCATTCGTCGTCATGAAACCTCCAATAAACACAACATGCGGTGTTTTTATGAAGGTTATCCACTAAATGTAGTGCCGTCAAAGGGGGCGTGCAAGCGATTCGCGTATCCTTGATCCAGGTGAAAAAACCACCTCAGCCGGTTTTGTTCCAGCGCGTTTCGCGCAGGATCAGCCAGCTCGCGCAAAAGAACGCGGCGCCGCAGGCGGCGATGCTGGCGACGGAGGCGGGCAGTACGTGAGCCCAGATTTCCAGTGGCGTATAGGTGCTCCAGCTGGCCACGCGCGCATCGAACGTGACGTAGTTCGCCAGCAGCCAATAGATGGCCAGCAGGCCCGTGCAGATGGCGGCCTGACGCAGCAGCGGCAGTTGGCGGCGCGCGAACACGGCCAGCAGGAACAGCAGCAGCACGCCCGGATAGGCGCCCAGCACTTCCGGTGACAGCACGGAGATGGTCCCCGCGTCATAGCCATCGGCCGGGCCGGCCCACTGTACTTGCAGCGCGGTGAGGAACAGGGTCAGAAGGAAAATCAGCAGCGGTTTGCGGGTCATGGTGGGCAATCGAAGAGGGAGAAAAGTGGGGCATTTTACAGCCAGGTCAAGCAAGTTGAAGGTGCGCCAGCCATGCATGCATTCCTTCACCTGCGTCAAGGACTGGGCAGCATGGGCGGGGCTATAGTCTGCACCCTGAGCCGATACAGGACTGTGAACATCATGATGCTTGAATCAACTACCGCCACCCGCGTGGCCGGACCGCTGGAACTGGTCTGCCCCGCCGGCAGCCTGCCTGCCTTGAAAGCGGCCGTCGACAATGGCGCCGATACCGTTTACCTGGGCTTTCGCGACGCCACCAATGCGCGTAATTTCGCCGGCCTCAATTTCGACGAGAAGGCCATCGCCGAGGGCGTGCGCTACGCCCACCAGTACGGACGCAAGGTGCTGCTGGCGCTGAACACCTATCCGCAGCCGCACAACTGGGCCGTGTGGCGCAGCGCCATCGACCGCGCCGCGCAAGCCGGCATCGACGCCATGATCGTCGCCGATCCGGGTCTGATGGCCTACGCGGCACAGCACCAGCCGCAGCTGCGCCTGCACCTGTCCGTGCAGGGCTCGGCCACCAACTACGAAGCCATCAATTTTTACCATGAACACTTCGGCATCGCCCGCGCCGTGCTGCCGCGCGTGCTGTCGATGGCGCAGGTGGAACAACTGATAGCCAAGACGGAGGTGGAGATCGAAGTGTTCGGTTTCGGCAGCCTGTGCGTGATGGTCGAAGGGCGCTGCGCGCTGTCGTCGTATGCGACGGGCGAGGCGCCGAACACGCACGGCGTGTGCTCGCCGGCCAAGGCCGTGCGCTGGCTGGAAACGCCGAATGGCCTGGAGTCGCGCCTGAACGGCGTGCTGATCGACCGCTACGCGCCCGGTGAAAACGCCAGCTATCCGACCCTGTGCAAGGGGCGTTTCGAAGTCAATGACGAAGAGTATTACGCGATCGAGGAGCCGGCCAGCTTGAATACCCTGGCGCTGCTGCCGCAACTGATTTCCATGGGCGTGCGCGCCGTGAAAATCGAAGGGCGCCAGCGCAGTCCCGCCTACGTGGCGCAGGTCACGCGCGTGTGGCGCGAAGCGATCGACGCCTGCCGCGAAGGCAATCCGCGCTACGCCGTCAAGCCGGGCTGGATGGCGGCCATGGACAAGCTGGCCGAGGGTCAGCAGCACACTTTAGGCGCCTACCATCGCTCCTGGAAATAGCAAAATCTACTGCGCGTCCCGGGGCGCGGCCTGCGATGCTCACCGTGCTCGAGCACGGCTGCGCTTCTCGGCCTCGCCGCGGGCCGCTCGCTACGGTTTTGTAACTTAAAAAATACTGGAAAAGGCATGCTAAAACTATCGTTGGGTCCTTTGCTGTACTACTGGCCGCGCGCCACCGTCTTCGAGTTTTACCAGCAGATCTCTGGCAGCGCCGTCGAGATCGTGTACCTGGGTGAAACCGTGTGTTCGCGCCGGCATGAAGTGCGCCTGGCCGACTGGCTCGATATCGCCGACATGCTGGCCGCTGCCGGCAAAGAGGTGGTGCTGTCGACGCAGGCGCTGATCGAGGCGGGCGCCGAACTGGCGACCCTGCGCCGCATCACGGGCAATGGCCGCTATACGGTCGAAGCCAACGACATGGGCGCCGTGCACTGCATGGAAAAGGGCGCGCCCTTCGTCGCCGGTCCCCATCTGAACCTGTTCAATGGCCCCAGCCTGCAACTGCTGGCGCGCCTGGGTGCGCGGCGCTGGGTGATGCCGCTGGAAATGGGGCAGACGGCGCTGGCCGAGATGCAGCGCCAGAAACCGGAAGGGCTGGAGACGGAAGTGTTCGCCTACGGCCGCATGCCGCTGGCGTTTTCCGCGCGCTGTTTCACGGCGCGCAACCGCAACCTGCCGAAGGACGACTGCGGCTACAGTTGCCTGGAAGAACCGGACGGCTTGCTGCTGCGCACGCGCGACGAAGTGCCGTTTCTCGTACTGAATGGCACGCAGACGCAGTCTGCCCTCGTCTACAACCTGGTGCGCGAACTCGACGCCATGCGCGACATGGGCGTGGCGGTGGCGCGCATCAGCCCGCAGGCCATGCATACGGAACAAGTCATCGCCATTTTCGACCGCGCCCGCCGCGGCCAGGTCAGCGGCGTGGGCGCCCAGGCCCAGCTGGCGGCCTGCCAGCCGGCCGGCGCCTGCGACGGCTACTGGCACGGCCAGCCTGGCATGGAACAGCACGCCGCTCATTGAACGCATCGAAAGGAAGCACCATGCAAGATCAACTGGAAAGATTGCCCATCCCGGCCAAGCCCGCCATGAGCAAGCCCGCCATGTCGTACCGGCTGCCCGAACCGCTGGCCGAATTGCTGTCCAAGCTGCCGCCGTATCCCGCCTCCTGGCTGTTCGTGCAAGGCCTGAACCGCCTGCTGGCGCCGCAATTGCCCGACGATGTGCGGCGCAGCCTGGAGGGGCGCAGCCTGCGCCTGCGCCTGGTCGACGCGGGCATCGCCTTCGATTTCGAGTGGCAGGGCACGGTGTTCGTGGCCGAGCGTTATGTGGACGTGCCGGACCTGTGCATCGCCGCCAGCGTGCATGACCTGATGCTGCTGGCGCGGCGCCAGGAAGATCCTGACACACTGTTCTTCAGCCGTCGTTTGAGCCTGGAAGGCGATACGGAGCTGGGCCTGCTGTTCAAGAATACGCTCGACGCCATCGAGCTGCCGCCGTTCGATTTACAGGCGCTGGGACCGCGCCGCGTGCTGGCGCATCTGCGCGACCGGGGCGCGCGGGAGGGCTGAGCGGAGCAGGGGGAGCGGAGAAGGGCTGGAGCCGGCGTTCAGTGGCGGCAATGGCCGCAGGCGCCGCTGCAGGACGGCAGTTGTTCCTCATCGGAGGCCTCGCCCATGAAGCCGGCGTCGTTGACGGCCGCCAGCAGGCGCTCCTGCGTGGCCAGCCGTTCGTCAAATTGCACCGTGGCGCCGTGGCGCGCCAGCGAGACGCTCACGGTGGCCACACCCGTGACGGCCTCGAGCGCGCCCGTCAGCCTGTCGGCGCAGCCTTCGTGATCCATCCCGATAATATTCAAGCGTGCTGTCTGCATGGGTTCCTCTTGTTTTTCAGATAAAAAAACAGCGTAGGCGAGGGGTGCGCATGCCGTCCAGAGCAGCACGCAAGATTTATTTTCTATTTGCGGTTTTATTGATCTGGATTAATTCACTCTCTCCGGGACAGCCTGTAACTGCTGTTGTTTTATACACATTTGCCCTATTCCAGTCGACAAGCGTGCTCTGCTGCGCGATACTGCCATTCTGATAAGAACGCTATGAAAGCGCTGGAAAGGAGGGGCCATGCAGCGCCGCCCCCTGCTCAAACTTGCCGCCCTGTGGCCGTTGGGCGCGGCCGCCGCCAGCACGTCGCCGCCGCTGCCGCTCGTGTATCCGCGGCATCAGGCACTCAATGATCCGCAGCAAGGCTACGTGACGGCCTTGCTGCAACAGGCGCTGGCGCGTTCGGGCCAGGCGTATGCATTGCGCCGCTCCGAACTGCGCATGGTGCAGACGCGCGCCATGCAGGAAATCGCCACGGCGTCGGGCAGCGTCGACGTCGTGTGGGCCATGACGAGCCGCGCGCGCGAAGCGCAATTGCTGCCGGTACGCATCCCCATCGACCGTGGCCTGATCGGCTGGCGCGTGGCCCTGATCCAGGCGCGCCAGCCGCAGTTGCTGCGGGGCGTGCACAGCATCGCCGCGCTGGCGCGGCTGTCTGCCGGCCAGATGCGCGACTGGCCCGACTCCGCCATCCTGCGAGCGAATGGCTTGCGCCTCGACACCTCGAGCACCTACGAAGGCCTGTTCCGGCAACTGGCGGCAGGGCGCATCGATTACTTTCCCCGTTCCGTGATCGAGGCGCAAAGCGAGCTGGCCAGCCACGCGCAATTGCCGCTGGCGCTAGACACCCACCTGGTCATCCGCTACCCGGCCGCGCTGTACTTTTTTGTCGGCAGGCACCGGCCGGAACTGGCACGCCATATTGAAATCGGACTGGAAAGCATGCTCGCCGATGGCAGTTTCGCGCAGCTGTTCCAGCAGCATTTCGGCCGTCTCGCGGATGGCCTGAAGCTGTCCCATCGCTACATGCTGGAACTCGCCAATCCCGACTTGCCGGAGGAGACGCCACTGGCGCGCAAGGCACTTTGGTATCGTCAAAATCATTACTAGTGGTTTTGTTGATCCGTGTCAAACCATCGCTCCAATCGTGCGCAGGATGTTTGATGAAACGCAAGGCGAGTTCAATAGAACACCTGTTGACACTTGTAAAATTTTCACCGAACATGATTCCTCGTAACAACATTTCCCCGGCACGGGCCTTCAGGGCCGGTGCTGCGCGGGACTCTGTACACCCGTTCATCCGCCAGCACCTGCCAGCCCGAGAACGGGTAACCAACCGTCTCTTTTCGAAGGTTTGCTCATGCTCGATTTGATCGCGTCGGTATTGCACCAGGTGCCGGAATTGGCCTTGTTCCTGGCCCTGGCCCTGGGCTACGCGGTAGGGCAGATACGCTTCGGTCCCATCCAGCTGGGCGGCGTGTGCGGCACCCTGATCGCCGCGCTGCTGATCGGCCAGCTGGGCATCACGCTGGACGCCAGCGTCAAGAATGTTTTTTTCATGCTGTTCATCTTTGCCCTCGGCTATGCGGGCGGTCCCCAGTTCTTTGCCAACCTGAATGCCAAGGGCTTGCGCTTGGGAATACTCTGCCTGATCGAAGTGGTGGTGGTACTGGCGCTGGTGCTGCTGGCCACGCGTTTCCTGGGCCTGGACCAGGGCACGGCTGCCGGCATGATGGCGGGCGCGGCGACGGAGTCGGCCGTCGTCGGTACGGCCACGGACGCCATCTCGAAGCTGGCGCTGCCGGCCGCGCGCATCGCCGAGCTGCAGGCCAACGTGGTCACCGCGTATTCCATCACGTATATTTTCGGCCTGATCGCCATCGTCATCGTCACCAGCCAGATTTTCCCGCTGTTGCTGCGCGTCAATCTGCGCGAGGAAGCGGACAAGCTGTGGGAAAAGATGGGCGGCGCGCAAACCGATGGCGACGGGGTGCAGGCCACGCCGGAAATGGTGGGCCGCGCCTACCGCATCAGCCGTGGCGCTGGACGCCGTCTCGATGCCTTGCAGCATATTTTTGCGGGCCGCGCCAGCATCACGCGCGTGCGCCGGCACGGCAAGGTGCTGGACCTGGAACCGGCACTGCGCCTGCGCGCCAATGACGAAGTGCTGGTGATCGGCCACCGTCCCGCGCTGGTGGCGGCCGAAGCCATCCTGGGCGAGGAATTTGCCGACACGACGGGCTTGAACATGGCAGTGTCCGCCGTCGAAGTGGTGCTGCAGCAAGCCGCGCTGGTGGGCCAGCCCCTGCGCCAGCTGGCCTTGCCTTCCGGCGTGCATGTGGCGGCCGTCGTGCGTGGCGAGCACAGCATGCCGCCCCTGCCGGACCTGGCCCTGCAGCGCGACGACGTGCTGCGCCTGTACGGCACGAAGGACGGGCGCGAACTGAACACGGCGCTGGCCGCCATCGGCAAGCGCGTGCCCACCGGGGACCGCAGCAATATCGTCTACGCCAGCATCGGCATCGTGCTCGGTGTGTATATCGGCGGCTTTACCGCCAAGCTGGGCGGTATCCCGTTTTCGCTGGGCACGGGCGGCGGCGCCTTGCTGACGGGCCTGGTATTCGGCTGGTACCAGGCGCGCAAGCCGGGCATGCCGGGCATCCACCCCAGCGCGCTCGACATGATGAAGGATATCGGCCTGGCCACCTTCATCGCCTGCGTGGGCCTGGCGTCGGGACCGCAGGCGATCGAGCTGATCCGCCAGTATGGGCTGTCGCTACCGCTGATGGGCGTGCTGATCGCCGTCGTTCCCGCTTCGCTGTCGTTGCTGGTAGGCCACTTTTTCCTCAAGCTGGAAGCGCCCGTGCTGCTGGGCGCCATCGCCGGCCAGCAGTGCAGCACGCCGGCCCTGTCGGCTGTGCAAAACGCGGCCGGCAACTCGACGCCCTTGCTGGGCTACACGATCACGTATGCGATCTCGAACGTGGTGCTTCCCCTGCTGGGGCCGCTCATCGTGGCCCTGGCCGGCTCGGTCCACGCGTGAAGCCCGCAAGAGCACAGGCAGTAAAGAATTCCTTCAACACGAAAGGCGGTCCGTATGGAATGGTTGCATGAGTTATTCAAGAAGTCGCCCGAAATTGCCTTGTTTCTCTCCCTGGCAGTGGGTTACTACATCGGCAAGATCAAGTTCGGCTCGTTTCAGCTGGGCGGGGTCGCCGGTTCACTGCTGGTGGCGGTCCTCGTCAGCCAGGTAGGCGTCGCCATCGATCCCGGCGTCAAGTCGGTGCTGTTCGCCCTGTTCATTTATGCGGTCGGCTATGAAAGCGGACCGCAGTTCTTCAACTCCCTGGGGCGCCAGTCGGTGCGCGAAATCATCCTGGCCGTGGTGCTGGCCGTGACGGCGCTGCTGACGGTGGTCATCATGGCCAAGGTCTTTGGCCTGGACAAGGGCCTGGCGGCCGGCGTGGCGGCGGGCGGCTTGACGCAGTCGGCCATCATCGGCACGGCCGGTGACGCGATTACCAAGCTGGGCCTGGCGGCCGACGAGGTGGCGCGCCTGCAGGGCAATGTGGCCGTCGGCTATGCCGTCACCTACGTGTTCGGCTCGTTTGGCGCCATCATCGTTTGCGTCAATATCTTGCCGAAACTCATGGGGCGCACCATCCGCGAAGATGCGATCAAGGCGGAAACGGCGCTGCAGGCAGGCGTGCAGGTGCTGGGACCTGGCCAGACGCCGGCCGCGCCTGACCTGATCGGCCGCATCTACGATGTGGGCCCGGGCGCAGGACGCTCCGTGGAGGAGATCGAAAGCGCGCATCCGAACACGGCGATTACCATCGAGCGCGTGAAACGCAATGGGCAGATCATCGACGTCAGCCCCGACCTGGTGCTGGCGGCCGACGATATCGTGCTGCTGGTGGGCCGGCGCGAAGCCATGCTCAGCGTGTCTTCCCAGCTGGGCAAGGAATTACTTGCCGTCGAAGGCATGGAACTGGTGATGCAGCGCCGCGACATGGTGCTGACCAACAAGGCTTACCACAACAAGACGGTGGGCGAAATCCGCAGCGCGACGGCGCCCGGCGTGCGTCACGGCATCTTTGTCGTGCAGCTGAGCCGCATGGGCAAGATCTTGCCCATGCAAGCGGAAACCATCGTACAGACGGGCGATGTGGTGACCATTTATGGCGCCGAGCAGGACGTCAAGCGCGTGGCAGCCGAAGTGGGTTACATGATCGTGCCGAGCGCCAAGACGGACTTCGTCTACATGGGCGCCGGCCTCGTCGTCGGCCTGCTGGTGGGCTTGCTGGTGGCGCGCATCGGTTCGATTCCGCTGACCCTCGGCAGCGGCGGCGGCGTTCTGCTGTCGGGCCTGGTATTCGGCTGGTTCCGCGCCAAGCGCCAGACGTTTGGCTACATGCCCAGCGGCGCCGTGCAAATCCTGAAAGACCTGGGCCTGGCCGGTTTTGTTGCTGTCGTCGGCCTCACGTCCGGCCTGCAAGCCGTGCAAACCGTGCGCGAACACGGCCTGACCCTGTTTGGCGTGGGCGTGGTGGTGACCATCCTGCCGATGATTTTGACCATGCTGATTGGCCGTTACATCTTGCGCTATGACAACGTGGCCGTGTTTGCGGGCGCCTTGTCCGGCTCGCGCAGTGCCAATCCCGCGTTCGGCGAAGTGCTGAATGCGGCGCAAAATTCGATTCCCACCGTACCGTTTGCCATCACCTATGCCTTGGCCAACGTTTTCCTGACCTTGCTGGGGCCGCTGATTGTGGCCTTCGTCTGAGTCTGCATGTATGTGCAAGAACCTTTGCAAGAACCCTCAAAATTATCAGTCTGATAAGGAGTAGCAAAAATGGATTTCAGTAACCCCGCCAAACTCGCCCTGTTGAGCCCCTTCGAACTGAAGGATGCGCTGATCCAGACGGCCAAGCAAAGCAACCGCCTGATGCTCAACGCGGGCCGCGGCAACCCGAATTTCCTGGCGACCACGCCACGCCATGGCTTCTTCCAGTTCGGCCAGTTCGCCATGACGGAAGCGGAGCGCTCGTATGTCTACATGGACGACGTGGGCGGCTTTCCCACGCGCGATGGCATCGAGGCGCGCTTTGAAATTTTCGTGCGCAAACATGAGGGCAACCCTGGCGCGCATTTCATCGAGGCGGCCGTGTCGTATGTGCGCGACCAGCTGGGCCTGAGCGCGGGCGATTTCATCTATGAAATGTGCGAAGCGATTCTGGGTTGCAACTATCCCGTGCCGGACCGCATGCTGCGCCTGTCCGAGAAAATCGTCGGCCAGTATATCCACCGCGAAATGATCGGCGACCATCCGTTTATCGGCAACTTCGACATGTACGCCGTCGAAGGCGGCACGGCGGCCATGACGTATCTGTTCTCCAGCCTGAAATCGAACCACATCATCCAGGAAGGCGACACCATCGCGCTGGGCATGCCGATCTTCACGCCGTACATCGAGATTCCCCAGCTCAATGACTACAAGCTGAACACCGTGCACATCGATGCGCCGCAATCGAACAATTGGCAATTCACCAAGAAGGAGCTGGACAAGCTGCTGGACCCGAAAGTAAAAGCTTTCTTCCTCGTCAACCCCAGCAATCCGCCTTCCGTCAAGATCGACGACGAGACCCTGGAATACATCGCCAAGATCATCAAGAAGCGTCCAGACCTGATCATCCTGACCGATGACGTGTATGGCACCTTTGCCGACAATTTCGTCTCGCTGTTCGCCATTTGCCCGTTCAACACCATCCTCGTGTATTCGTTCTCGAAATACTTCGGCGCGACGGGCTGGCGCATGGGCGTGGTGGCCACGCATGAAAACAATGTGCTCGACGACAAGATTGCCAAGTTGCCGGAAACCATCAAGAAGCAGCTCGATGCGCGCTATCACTCCATCACGACGGAGCCGCGCCAGCTGAAATTCATCGACCGCCTGGTGGCCGACAGCCGCACGGTGGCGCTGAATCACACGGCCGGCCTGTCCACGCCCGTGCAGGCGCAGATGACCCTGTTCTCGCTGTTCTCGCTGATGGATGAAGAGCAAAAGTACAAGCAGTCGATGAAGCGCATCGTGCTGCGCCGCAAGGAAGCGCTGTACCGCGAACTGGGCTTGCCGATGGTGCACGACGCCAATTCCGTGCGCTACTACCACCTGCTGGACATGGAATCGCTGGCCGCGCAGATGCATGGCGTGGAGTTTTCGCAGTGGCTGCTGAAAAAACTCAAACCGAACGAAGCGCTGTTCCGCCTGGCCGAGGAAACGGGCGTCATCCTGTTGCCGGGCCGCGGTTTCGGCACCACGCATCCTTCCGGCCGCGTGTCGCTGGCCAACCTGAACGAATACGACTACGCGAACATCGGCCGCGCCATCCGCAACATGGCGTCCGAGTTCTTTGCCGTGTTTGAAAAGGAAAAAGAGAAGGGCAGTAAAAAAGCCAAGAAATAACTAGCGTGGCAGAGGCTTGACCGCAACGGGCGCTCCGCAAGAGGCGCCCGTTTTTGCATGCCAGCTCCAGTAACCAATAGTGCAGCCTGGAATGGACATCCGTGGATATAATTGCTATTGTGAAAGTATAAACATGGCAACCCCGTGCTTTCCCTCATTCATTGACTGGACGCTACATGGGCAGATTGCAAGGACATTTATCATTATTGCTGGCGGGCGCGCTGGGCGCGGCCATGCCCGCCGTGGCGGAACCGCTGACATTCAGCGAAGCGCTGCAGCAAGCGGCCAAGGCTTCGGGCGCCGTGCAGGGCGCCGCGCTCGACGTGCGCGCAAAAACACTGAAGGCGGAAGCCTTGTCGAATATCGATGGCCCGTCGGTGGACTTGACGGCGTTTCGCGGCCGCTTGTCGACGGACTTGAGTATCGATACCAGCGGCTTGGCCGGCGTGGTGGGCGGCATCGAATCGGTGCTGCCGCCGATTCCCGGCTTGCCCACGCCGCACATTCCCAATTCCCTGAACCGTGAAGTGGTGACGGACCTGACCTCGTTCGGCTTGCTGGGCATGTGGCCCATCTACACGGGCGGGCGCCTGGATGCCGTCAAGGGCCTCGCTTCCAGCCTGACCCTGGCCGCGCAGGCGGAGCACACGGAAGCGGAAGAACAGCTGGCCACCCTGGTGGCGCAGCGCTATTTCCAATTGTTGCTGGCCAAGCGGGTGGTGGCCGTGCGGGCCGAAGTGACGGCCGGCGTGACGCAGCACCAGCGCGACGCGGCCAAGCTGGAAAAGGGTGGTCTGATTTCGCGCGCGGAACGCCTGCGCGCCGACGTGGCCCTGGACAGCGCCCGCAGCGAGGAAGCGCAGGCGCGCAGCGACGAGGAAATCGCCCAGGTGGCGCTCGACCGCTTGCTTGCCGTCAACTCGCAAGTGCTTCCCAGCACGCCGCTGTTCGTCAACAGCTTGCCGGTTGGCACTTTGCAATCGTTCATCAGCACGGGCATGCGCGAGAATGCAAACTGGAAAAAGATCGACAGCAAGCGCGTGCAGGCCGAGCAAGCCTTGAAGCTGCATGGCAAGGAATATGCGCCCACCGTGTTTGCCATCGGTAATTACAATTTGAACCGCGGCAATGAAAAACTCGTGCGCTCGAACTGGGCCATCGGCCTGGTCGTGTCCGTGCCGCTCGTGCACCGCATCAATACAGGCAAGATGATCGCCGCCGCCAAGCTGGACCAGGAGCGGGTGGAAGTGGTGGCGCGCCAGGCCGAGCGCGACATTCCCACCCTGATCGAGAAGAACTGGCGCGCGCTGGAAAACGCCCGCATCCAGTATTTGTCCACGGCCTCGTCGGTGGAGCTGGCACGCGAAAATATCCGTTTGCAAACGGTGGCCTTCCAGCAAGGGCAAGTGACGTCGCTGGAAGTGGTCGATGCGCGCCTGAACCTGGCCAAGGTGGAAACACAGCGCGCGCAGACGGCCTATAACTATGTGATGGGGCTGGCGCAATTGCTGGAAGCGACGGGCGAGACGCAGCGCCTGGGCAGCCTGGCGGCAGCGGCCGATATCCAATTACCTGTGGACAAATAATAATGAGTACTTCCAAAAAACCCTTGGCCATAGTCGCCGCCGTCATCGTGCTAGCCTTCGTGGGCTGGGGCTTGTACCAGGCGTTCCAGCCGCAGCGCCTGCCGTTGCAGGGACAGATGGATGCGCAGGAAGTGAATGTCTCGTCGAAAGTGCCGGGCAGGGTGGGCGAGCTGTACGTCAAGCTGGGCCAGACGGTGCCGAAAGGAGAGCTGCTGTTCCAGCTGACGAGTCCGGAAGTGGACGCGAAGATCGCGCAAGCGACGGCCGCCACGCAGGCAGCCGATGCCGTGGCGCAAAAGGCGCAAGCGGGTGCGCGTCCGGAAGAAGTCGCCGCGGCGAAAGCCAACTGGGAGCGGGCGCAAACGGGTGCCACCATCGCCAAGACCACGTACACGCGCGTCAACAATATGTTCGAGCAAGGCGTGATCGCCCAGCAAAAACGTGACGAGGCGCAAGCGCAATGGCGCGCCGCCGACCAGCTGGCGCAGGCGGCTCGCGCGCAATATGACATGGCGCAAAAGGGCGCCCGTCCGGAAGACAAGACGGCTGCCGCCGCGCAGGCGCGCCAGGTGGGCGCCGTGCTGACGGAAGCGCAGATCGCCCTGGCCGAGACGAAGATCGCCGCGCCGGTGGCGGGCCAGGTCAGCAAGATCCAGATACAGCCCGGTGAACTGGCGCCGCAAGGCTTTCCTGTGATTACTCTGGTGAATCTGGACGATGCCTGGGCCGTGCTGCAGGTGCGCGAAGATGAAATGGCGGCGTTTGGCATGGGCAGCACGCATACGGCCAACGTGCCCGCGCTGAAACAGCAAGTGAGCTTCAAGGTCAGCTCCGTGGCCGTGCTGCCGGACTTTGCCACGTGGCGCGCGGCCCGTCCGGGCGGCACGGACTTGCGCACCTTTGAAATCCGGCTGCGCCCGGCCATCAAGGTCGATGGCTTGCGTCCGGGCATGTCGGTCGTGTTTCCACCACTCTGATACGCGATGAGCGAAGCGGATAAAGGGCCGGTTTCTACGCTGGCGCGCGAGTGGGCGCGGCTGCGCGGCGATTTTTGGGATCTGGGCATGCTCAGCTGGATTCCCGTCGCGCTGTGCGGCATGTTGTGGCTGGTGTTTTCCGCCGGCATCGCGCGCGACTTGCCCATCGTCGTCATCGATAACGACAACTCCACCCTGTCGCGCCAGCTTACGCGCTGGCTCGACGCTTCGCCCGGCATTGCCGTGGCGGCGAAAGTGGCGTCCAGCGACGAAGCCCTGCATCGCTTGCGCGAACGCACGGCATTCGGCTATCTGGTCATTCCCGGCGATTTCGAGCAGAAACTGCTGGGTGGCCGTCAAGCTACCGTGCAATGGCTGTACAACGCGCAGTTTTCCTCGCACGCGGGCGCCTTGCTGCGCGACGTGCGCACGGTCAGCACGACCTTGTCGGCCGGCATCGAGATGACGGCGCGGGTGAAAAAGGGCATGTCGGGCGTGCAGGCGGCGGCCCAGTTCGAACCGATCCGCACGACACTGAACAGTCTATACAATGAAAACACCAGCTATGAAGCGTTTCTGACCCTGGCCCTGATGCCGGCCATGCTGCAGATTTTCATCGTCGTCGCCGTCGTCACGTCCATCGGACGCGAGTTGCGCGACGGCACGGTGCCGCAATGGCTGGCCTCGGCCAACGGTAGCTGGCTGGCCGCCGTCGGCGCCAAGCTCCTGTTTCCCCTCATCGCCTATTGCGCGCTGGCGCTGCTGTATCTGCTGTTTTTCAGCCTGGCGCGGGACTGGGCCGTGGCGGGCAGTTTGCCGGCCTTGCTGCTGAGCATGTTGTTGCTGGTGCTCGCGTATTGCGGCCTGGCCACCTTGCTGATCGCCGCCACCTTGTCCCTGCGCCTGGCCCTGTCGGGCGCTGCCTTCATCACGGCGCCGGCCTTCGCGTTTGCGGGCCAGGCCTTTCCCTTGATGGCCATGCCGGCGCCGGCGCGCGCCTGGGCGGAAGCCTTGCCGCTCACGCATTATCTGCAACTGCAAACGAAATACTGGCTGGCCGGCGCGCCATGGCGCTATGGCGTGCAGGAAATGCTGATACTGGCCGGCTTTGCCGTCGGCTGCGGCGCCGTGGGCGTCTTCCTGCTGGCGCGCCGCGCAAATACCCCGGCCGCCTGGGGACGCACATGATGTGGCCGGCTTTTCTCGCCACCTGGCGCGCCATGCTGACGGACAAGGGCGCGCTGACCTTGCTGTTTATCGGCGGCATCATCTATTCCTTCTTCTATCCGCTGCCGTACTCGACGGAAATCGTCCAGCGCGTGCCCGTGGCGGTCGTCGACCAGGACCGCAGCGCCATGTCGCGCCAACTGACGCGCTTCGCCATGGCCCATCCATCGTTGCATGTCGTGGCCGTCACGCCGGACTTGCCCGTCGCGCAGGATTTATTGTGGCGCGACCAGGTGATGGGCGTCTTGATCCTGCCCGACGGCTTGCAGACGGACGTGCTGGCCGGCCGCGCCGCCCATGCGCAAGTGGCGGGCAATGGCCTGTATTTGATGCTCAACAAGGTGGCCCTGAATGGCCTGGCCGAAGTGGTGGGCACCGTGTCGGCCGGGATTGAGCTCAAGCGTTTGGGCGCCGGTACGCCGTCCAGCGTGCAGGCCAGCCAGCAGCGCTCGCCCATCGCCTTCGACGCCGTGCCCCTGTTTAACGTCAAGGAAGGCTATGGCGCGTATGTCGTGCCGGGCGTGGCTACTCTCATTGTGCAGCAGACCTTGCTGATCGGCATGACCATGCTGTTCGGCACCTGGTATCAGCGCAAGCGTTTTCCGATAGCGGGTCAGCGCACGGCGGGCGGCTATGCGGGCATGCTGCTGGCGTTTGCCTGCGTGGCGTTCCTGAACTGCTGCTATTTCTTCGGTTTCGTCTTCTGGTTCCAGGATTACCCCCGTGGCGGCAACTTTGGCGGCATGCTCTTGCTGCTGGTGCTGTTTTCGCTGGCGGAAGCCGCGTTCGGCATGCTGCTGGGTATGCTGTTCCGCACGCGCGAACGGGGTACGCAGCTGATGATCGCCACCTCGATGCCGATTCTGTTCCTGGCCGGTCTGACGTGGCCTGTCTCGTCCATGCCCGTCGTGCTGCAATGGCTGCGCTGGCTGCTGCCATCCACGGCCGGCATCCAGGGCTTTGTCGCACTTAACCAGATGGGCGCTTCGCTGTATGAAATCCGCCATGAAGTGGCGGGCTTGCTGGCCTTGCTGCTGGCGTGCGTGGCGCTGGGCTGGTGGCGCTGGCGCGCCGAGGCGCCAGCGCCCAGCATCAAACAAGGATGATCATGAAACCAGGGAAAGAGCTGGAGCCCCCAGTGGCTGTGGGGTTTATATAAATATTCGGTGTGCACAATGACAAGGACGGAAAGCGCTGGTGGTTGACCGACGACGAGAAGGTTGACCTGCTCTGGCCGCATCGCTAGCGACGGGATCCGTCATGCCTCTTGTTCTGTAATGCTGCCAGCAGCAGCTGGCAAAAGCCGTCACGCACGGGGTCGGGTAGGTTGTCATTGGCCCGCAGCAGGCTGGCGACACTGGGCAGCGGCGCCAGCCGTTCCAGTGCCACATGCCGGTGCATGCCCTGGCCCAGGTTGCGTTCATTGACCACCGCCATGCCCAGGCCGGCGGCAATCGCGGTCTGCATGCCCGCCACCGATGGGCATTCCAGGCCCACGCTCCAGGCAATGCCGGCCTGGCCCAGCTTTTCCTCGGCCAGCCGGCGGTAAAAGCAGTGCGGCCCGTAGGTGATCAGCTTGACGGTCTCGCCCGGCAAGGTCTGCTCTGCCGTGGCGGCGCACCAATGCAGCGTTTCTGTCCATAACAGCGTGTCGCCCGGCGCCGCATTGCCAGCAAAATCCTGGTGCAAAATCACATCGAGCACGCCATCGGCAAAGCGTTCGCGCAATACCTGGCTTTGCTCCACCACCAGCTGCACGTCCACCTTGGGGTGGTGATGCGAAAACTGCGCCAGCACCGCACACACGTCCGTCAATGAAATCTGCTCCGTCACGCCGATGCGCAGCCGGCCGTGCATCGCCGATGGCGAAAAATGGGCGACGGCATCATCGTGGGCGTCGAGTATGTTCACCGCATGCCGCAGCAGCACGGCTCCCTGGTCGGTCGTGCCAAACAGCCCGCCGCTGCGCGCCAGCAGCTGGCAATCGAGCTGCTGCTCCAGCCGCTTGATTTTCCAGCTGACGGCCGATTGGCTCAGATGGAGCAGGCCGGCGGCCTGGCTCATGCTGCCGGTGTGTACCACTGTCCTGAACACACGCAGGGCGTCGATGGATAGGCGCAAATTCATAGGTTATGACAAAAGTTGGATTGAAGGTCAAAAGAATGTCACTGGCGTCATGTTGAGTCTAGCCTTAACCTTCAGGTTCTGCAAACAAAAGGACATCTGATGACGAGTCAAGAACCGCTGTTGAATGGCCACGCCTTGATCCACGGCCACCGTATCGCCACCGGCATCCATGGCGCAGGCACGCCGCTGGTACTGGTGCATGGCACACCGGCGCACAGCATTATCTGGCGCGAACTGGTGCCGTTGTTCGTTGATGCCGGTTTCCACGTGCACCTGTATGACTTGCTGGGCTTCGGAGCATCGGAGCGACCCGTTGACGCCGATACCTCGGTGGCCGCGCAAATGATCTTGCTGGCAGCCTTGCTCGACCACTGGCAGCTGCCCACCACCCATTTGTTCGGCCACGATATCGGCGGCGCCATTGCGCTGCGCCTGGCGTTCGGCCACGCGGCGCGCCTGCGCAGCTTGAGCATCGCCGACGCGCCCAGCTACGACTCCTGGCCATCGCCCACCTGGAAACATATGCGCGATGAATTCGCCGCGTGTGCTTTGATGCCGGCCAGCGAGCATCGCAGCACGATGGCGCGCCAGCTCGGCATGGCCGTCTTTCACAAGGACAGGATGCAGGGCGAGCTGCTGCGGTGTTACCTGGAGCCGCTGTGCGGCGTGGTGGGCCAGCCCTCGTTCTATCAGCATCAGGTAGCGCACTATAACGGCTGTTACACCATGGACTTTGCCGAAAAATTACCATACTTAAAGATGCCGGTGCAGATATTATGGGGCCGCCAGGACGAGTGGCAGCCGGTGGCCTATGCCCATCGTCTGCAGCGCGATATTTCCGGCGCCAGCTTGCATCTGTTTGACGAGGCAGGGCACTTCTTGATGGAAGACGCGCCATTGCCCGTCGCTGCACAAGTCATCGCGTTTGTACATCACACAGAGAGGAATAGACCATGATATTGATCGGAATGCTCGATTCGCCCTACGTCCGGCGTGTTGCCATTGGTATGAAAGTGCTGGGCCTGGAGCATGAACACCGGCCCCTGTCGGTGTTTTCCGATTTCGACAAGGTACAAAACATCAACCCGGCCGTCAAAGTGCCGACCCTGCTTACCGACGACGGCCAGGTGCTGATGGAATCGAGCCTGATCCTGGCGTATCTGGAAGAACTGGTCGCGCATGCTCCCCGTATCAGGCCGGAACCGGGTCCGGCCCGTCTGCGCGCGCTGTGCCAGACCAGCTATGCTTTGGCAGCCTGCGACAAAGCCGTGCAGATCGTTTATGAGCGGCGCTTGCGCCCGCAGGAAAAACAGCACCAGCCCTGGCTGGATCGGGTCCAGCTGCAGTTGCATGGGGCCTGGAGGCAGCTGGAAGCATCGTTGCGCGAAGAGACGCCGGACTGCTTGAGTATTGCCGGCATCACCATCGCAGTGGCCTGGAGTTTTGCTCAGCAGATGGTGCCCGACGTGATGGCGGCCAGCGATTATCCGGCCGTGGCCGCTTTGACGGCGCTGGCCGAGCAGCAGCCGGTGTTTTTGGCCACGCCGATGGCGGGCTGAGTTGCTTGTCATCCGAACCGGTGCTTGCAGGTGGCTTGTGCAATAATTTCATTTCCTTAACGGAAGAGTATTGCCATGCCGTCTTTTAACCTGTTCCAGCGCCTGTCCCAGGCCCCCACCAAACCCAAGGCGGCGCCCGCCGCACGGCAGTTCGATGTGGCGGACCTGTACCAGGGCCCCATCGCGCTGGGAGCGGAAGGCGAGGCGCAAGCGCGTCCTTTCGATGAAAAGCTGCGCCAGGCGTATTTCTGGATCGTCAACCACGCCATCATCAGCCCCCATTACGACATCGAGTACAACGATGGCCCGTCGCAGACGTACTCCGTGGGCGACAGCCGCCGCACCCTGAATCTGCCGTCGGCACAAAGCTATTCGAGTTTTATTTTGCTGCCGCTGCTGACGTTTGCCACGCGCCGCAAATGCCTGTTCGTCGGCGGGCCGGGGCGTGGCAAGACGGCCAGCGCCTTGCTGATGGGCGTGCTGGCCGGCTCCACCGTCAAGGAAGTCAAGCGCGCCATGCAGCACGGCCACCCGCAGATGACGGTGGCCGATTTGCTCGGCAATCCGCTGCCGTTCGACCTGGTCAACGCGCAAAGCATGGACGATATCCGCATCGCCTGGCGCGCCTGGCTGGGCATGCGCGTGAAGATTGTCGATGAATACAACCGCATCCCCACGCGCACGCAAAGCGCGCTGCTGACCGTCATGGGCGACAATTACGCGGAAGTGCTGAACCATGTTTACGAGTGCCCGGAGGCGGCCTGGTATCTGACGGCCAACGACGACCAGGGCGGCGGCACCTACCAGGTGATCGAGGCGCTGCGCGACCGGGTCGACGTGACGGTGCAGGCGCTGGCCTTCAATCCGCGCTTTTTGAATGAACTGCTGCTGCGCGTGGAAGAAAACCTGCGGCCCGAAGAGCTGGTGCCGCCCGATATCATCTTCACGGAAGGCGAGGTGGATCAAATAGGCGTAGCGATCCGCCAGGTAGGCATACCGGACGCCGTGCGGCGCCGCCTGGAATTTTTCGCCAGCCAGTTCGAGCTGTTCGAGACGGCGGGTGGCCAGTTCGAATACATGACCAAGGATACGGCCCGCCTGGCCGGCGCAGACCGTGGCGCCGCGCAGGCGGCCGACAATGGGCGCGACCGTTTGAAGGATCTCGGCTGCCAGACCCTGAACGGCATCTCCGTGCGCACCCTGATGGCGCTCATGATCTACGCCAAGGCCATGGCCTACTTCCGCGGCAACGGCGAGGTGGAGCTGGAAGACTTGCGCCAGGTGCTGCCGTTCGTACTGCATAACAAGCTGCAGCCGGACCCGGACGCGCCATTCTTCGCGCTGCCGGAAAACGCCGCCTACCGCAGCGACAGACTGGGCTGGCTGCGCCGTTTGTTCGATTTGTCCAACGATGAATTCAACCGCCTCGACCTGGACCGCGATGACCCGGTGGGCATGCTGTCGGCCGAATTCGACCTGGGCCTTGACGGCGTCAGCGAGCGCGAGACTCTGGCGCGCCTGAACCGCATTGAAAAGCTGATCGGCGAACGCACGAAGGGCAGAAAACTGTATGGCCCCCTGTACGACGATTTGCTGAAGCTCAAATACCTGCACCAGCGCTATACGAATTACCGCAGCTGGCTGCGTTCGCAATGAGTGTCCAGCATTGTCAAGGCTTTCTGGACGCGCTGGCGCTACTCAATAGTGAAGCCAGCGACCTGTGTGCGAGCTACGAGTTGCAGCGCTTGCCCGATGCGTCGGATCTCGCCACGGCGCTGGGTTTGCGCGTCGAAGATTATGCCCTGAACGTCATCGAACCCGCACGCGACTTGCCGGCAGCCCTGTGGCACCTCCGTGCGGCGCCGTGCGGGCGCGCGCACCTGGAACAAGTGTGCCAGCGCTGGTTTTTCTCGTCGCGGCACATGCAGGCGGCGCCGCCCGGGCGCTTCCGCGCGCTGCTGGTGGCCGCCTTCCTGGAGGCGCTGGACGACGCGCTGGGCGGATTTTCCCTGCACGCCGTGACGATGACGCCGCCCTCCGGTTTTTGGTATGCCATCCACTGGGACGAGATCGCGTTCGAACTGGGGGATGAACGCCATCTGCTGCACTTTTCGCACAGCGACTGAGGAGTGGCGATGATTTCTCCTGCCTTTGCCTCGATACTCGCCAGCGGCCGCGCCCAGTTCAATGCGCGTGCCGTGGAAGCGCGCCGGCGCTTTCCCTCGCTCGACATGGCCGCCTTTGGCGCCTTTTTGCACGATGGCGTCGATCCGCTGGTGGTGGCCGTGGCCGCCGCTGCGCCCGAGCGCGTGGGCGGCGCGACCCTGGCCGCCTACGACATGGCCCTGGAACTGGTGGGCCACGGCCTGGTCGGTCCGGCGGCGAAAACCCCCTTCTTGAATACCGTCTGGCGCGAACTCGCACCATCGTTTGCGCCGCTGCTGGCGACGGCCCCCGTCGAGGTGCTGGGCATGCTCAGCAATGCCGCCATCCACTTAGCTTCCGTGGCGGGCGCGCGTCCCGCGCAGTGGCAGCGCGAGCTGGCTACGCTGGCAGCGCAGATCGTCACGCTGGCGCAGCTGCGCGCCGTGGGCCAGGTGCTGGCCTGGCGCGCCGGTGTCGCGCATTTCCGCCAGGGCGCGCTGGCCGCCGCCGACACCTTGCCGCCCGCGCTGGCGCTGGCGGCCTTTGGCGAGCCCGGTGCGCACTGGCCGCAGGTGCATGCGCAGTTGCTGGCGAATCCGTGGCGCGGCAATGCCGATGGCAGGGAGTTCGGCAGCTTCACCGGCCTCGGTGGCGATTTCGGCACGCCGCCGCAAGTGCGCGCGACAAAGGACGGTTTTGTCGTGCGCAGCGCCGAGCGCCATTACCTGCTGGTGGCCGATGCCTGCGGCGCCGTGCTGCACGGCGCCACGGCGCAGGAGTATGAGCAGGCCAATACCGGCCTGCCATCGTCCGTGCGCCTCGATGGGGCGACCGTGCATATCGGCGCGCGCAGCATCGCGCTCGATGTGCCGGCCGGCGACATCGCCATCGCCGCCAATGCGCACACGCTTGCCATCACGTCACCCTGGACGCACGCCATCCGCCTGCTGCCGCTCGCATGAAGAAGGACGCTGACACCACCTTGATCGAGGCCTGGCGCGCCGCCTGGCCCGAGGCCCTGGCCGTGTGGAGCAAATTTACGCGCTTGCGCGACCCGAGCCTGTGCGCCAGCCACGTCGAGGCCAGCAAGCAGGGCTTGTCCGGCAGCTTCGCCATGATCCGTTTGCTGGACCAGAGCGTCGTGATCGACTTGCCGCTGGTGACGGAACTGGGGCTGGACGGCTATGCGCTGGAAGTGCTTGCCCATGAAATCGGCCACCACATCCTCGCGCCGGGCAGCGCGAGCGACCAGTTTCGCCTGCTGGCGCGCATGCGCCGCGCCTTGCCCACCCTGGAGCAGCATGCGCCCATGGTGGCCAACCTGTACACGGACCTGTTCATCAACGACCGTTTGCAGCGCCAGGCGAACCTGCGCATGGCCGACATCTACCGCAAGCTGCAGCAGGGGCGCACGGCGCAAGCTGACGCCAAGGACAAGGCCAGCGGCGGCGTATGGACCCTGTACATGCGCATCTATGAAAACCTGTGGCAGCTGGAAAAGGGCGAGCTGGGTGGCGCCAATGTGGATGAGCGCCTGGACACGGATGCCTGGCTGGGCGCGCGCCTGATACGCGTGTATGCGAACGACTGGATGCTGGCGGCGGGGCACTTCGCCACCTTGCTGCTGCCTTACTTGGTGGAAGACACGGATGCTCTGGGGGACAGTCTTGATCCCAGCCGCTATCTGCAGGACACGCGTGACGCGGCCCGTGGTTGCCAGACCTACGGCGCGCAGCAGATCGAGGATGACGAGGAGGGCGGCGCCATCCATCCCGTGCACGACAAACGCATTTCCGGCCTCGATGGCGAGGAGCCGCCGGCCGAGGCGCCTGCCAGATCGGGTGGCGGGCAACTGCGCGAACCGTTCGAGCTGGGCGATATTTTAAAGGCTGCGGGCGTGAACCTGAGCGACCATGAAATCGCCATCCGCTACTACCGCGAGCGGGCCTTGCCGCACCTGGTGGCGTTTCCCAGCCGCCCCGCGCCCGAGTCGCAGGAGCCGCAGATGGAAGGGCTGGAAGCGTGGGAGATCGGCGACCCGTTGGAAGACATCGACTGGCTGCAATCCGTGATGCAGTCGCCGCGCCCCGTGCCCGGCGTGACCACCGTGCGCCGCGTATATGGCCGCGAACCGGCGCGCGCCATCGATGCCGTGCCCGTCGATCTGGACATGTACGTGGATAGTTCCGGATCCATGCCGAATCCGCAGGCGCACACCTCGTTCCTGACCCTGGCTGGCGCCGTCATCGCCCTGTCCGCCCTGCGCGCCGGCGCGAAAGTGCAAGTGACCCTGTGGAGCGGCAAGAACGAGGTGATGCAAACGCCCGGTTTCGTGCGCGATGAAGACATGATCCTCGGCGTGCTGACGGAATTTTTTGGCGGCGGCACCTGTTTCCCCATCCACCGCCTGCGCCAGACCTATGCGGCCAAGCGCGAGCGGCCCGCGCACATTTTGATGATTTCCGACGACGGCATCACCACCATGTTCGACAATGATGAACTGGGCAACAGCGGCTGGGATATTTCCGCCAAGGCGCTGGCGCAGGGCGGCGCGGGCGGCACCATGGCCCTGAACCTGGAGCGCGACTGGGATGGCGCGGCGGCCAACAAGTGGCTGCAGCAAACCTATGACGATTTAAAGCGCGCACGCCGCGAACAGGGCTGGGATATCCACGCCGTCGAGCGCTACGAGGACTTGCTGGACTTTGCGCGGGCGTTCAGCCGCAGGCATTATGTGAAGAGTTAAATAAGATGAATATGCGCAGCAAAATTCCGGGGTCAGACCCGACGGGTCCGACCCCAGCATTTGCCGTTGGGTTGAGGTAATGACATCATGATGCAAATCGGTCCCCACCTCGAAATATTAACCCACCGCCTGGCCGACACCCCCGTCGAATTCCTCGCCGAGCCCCGCATCGCCGGCGTCGCCAATGCGCAGGCGGTGGCGGTTGCTGCACTGGTCAACGATATCCTGCTGCTGCATGGCGCGCGCGCGCCGGCCGCGTCCTTGCAGGGTTTCATAGGCGCGCAAGTGAAGGCGGACCGCAACCGCCTGGCGCTGGCCATGATCTTGTGCTGGCTGCTGGCCGACGACTGGTTCATCGGCCAGCAGTTGCCGCAGCCAGCCCTGCTGCAGGTGCTGGGGGAGGCGGCGCGCGAACTGGCCGCCAGTACGCCGGCCCACCAGTTTACGCAAGACCCCGAGCGGCGCGAGGAACTGGCGCGCATCGTGCTGGCGCGCCTGGGTTTTCGGCCCAGCGACGAAAGCGTGGCGCAGGCTACGGACAGGTTGTCTGCCATCAGCGGCACGGAGCGCCGCCGCCTGCTCGAAGCGAGCCGGCTAGCCGAGCAACGCGCGCGGGAAATCCGCGAGGCGCTGGCGAAAAAGGCGGCCGAGGAATCGGCCGACAAGTGGTCGCGCGAATGACGCTCGCTGGCAAACCTGACGTCAATCTGCCGGGCGGCGCCTGGGAATCGGACCGCGATTATTGTCCCACCCTGACGCCGGCGGGCGCGCGCATGCTGGAAAAACTGCGCAGCCATCCTTGCGCGCCCCAGTACCGCAACCGCAGCGGCAACAAGCTGCTGGCCGGGGAGGTTGAAGCGCTGCGCGCCTATGAGCAGGAAGTCATGCAGGCGGTAGTCGCTTGGAGCGCCGTCGCGCCGCCATCCTGGCTGCCCGATTTTCTCAAGGCGACTTATGCGACGGTGCCGTACTATCGCGCCTGCGGTTCGGCGCCTTCTCGCCTTGCGGACGTGGCGCCCATCAGCCGCGCCGAACTGGCGCACGATATCGCCGCCTTCGTGCCCGACGAGGCGGATCTGGCGCGCATGATCAACTTCCAGACGACGGGCACCACGGGCCACCCGCTGCTGATCGCCTCGCACCCGCTGGTGGCGGGGCGCTACCTGGCTTTCCACAAGCGCGCACTGCGCCGCTTCGGCGTCACCCTGCACCATGGCGCGGGCCAGGTGGGCGTCATGTTGCTGGGGCACCAGCGTCGCTGCTTCACCTATGTCTCCGTCACGCCCACGATGGACGAATCGGGCCTGGCGAAGATCAACCTGCATCCGGACGACTGGCGTCAACCTGAAGACCGTGCGCGCTACCTGGACGCCATGGCGCCCGAGCTGATCGCGGGCGACCCCATCTCGTTTGCCGCGCTGTTATCCCTGCCCATGACGCACAAGCCGGCCGCGCTGCTGTCGGTCTCGATGATGCTGTTGCCCGGCATGCGCACGCGCCTGGAGGCGGCGTTCGGCTGCCCCGTGCTCGACATCTATTCGCTCAATGAAGTGGGGCCGGTCGCCGTCTACGACGAGCGGGCGGGCGGCCACGTGCTGCTGCAGCACCGCTTGTACGTGGAAATCCTTGATAGTGCGGGCCAGCCCGTGCCGGATGGGGTACGCGGCGAAATCACGGTGACGGGCGGTTTTAACTTTTGCCTGCCCCTGGTACGCTACCGCACGGGCGATTACGCCTCGCTGGCGCATGGCCCGCACGGTCCCGTGCTGGTGGGCCTGGCGGGCCGCAGCCCCTTGCGTTATCGCACGGCGCAGGGGCAGTGGATCAACAATATCGACATCACGCACGCCTTGAAGCCGCTGGCCATCGCCTTGTTCGGCGTGCACCAGCATGGCGATGGCAGCGTCGCGCTGCGCCTGGCGCCGGGCGCCATGCCGCAAGCCGACCAGGCGCGCGCCTTGCTCGCGCCTTTTTTCGGCGCCGTCACGGTCGAGACCTTGCTGGCGGAAGACAAGATCATTCAATACACCTCGGATTTGCGGGAAGCAGTGGCATGAACCTTTATAAGCGCGGCCTCGTGGTGGGCAAATTCTGTCCGCTGCACCTGGGCCATGAATTATTGATACAGCGCGCCACGGACGGGTGCGAGGAGCTGCTGGTGGTCAGCTACACCAGGCCTGAATTTCCCGGCCTGGAACCGGCGCGTCGGGAAGCCTGGCTGCGCGCGCAGTTCCCGCAGGCGCACATCGTGGTACTGGACGATACCCGCCTGGCTGCCCTGTGCGCGGCGCGCGGTCTGCCTGCGCGTCCGCTGCCGCACAACGACGACGAGGGCGACGCGCATCGCCATTTCATGGGCTGGCTGTGCTGGACGGTGCTGGCGCTGCCCGTCGATGCGGTGTTCAGCAGCGAAGATTACGGCCCCGGCTTTGCGCAGGTGTTGGCGAGGCATTACGCGATGGGAGCGGTGGCGCATGTCAGCGTGGACCAGGCGAGAATGCTGGTGCCCGTGTCCGGAACGCGGGTAAGGCAAGACCCGCAGGCCCACAGCGCCTTCCTGTCGCCCGTCGTGCGCGCCGACTTTGTCACGCGGGTGTGCGTGCTGGGGGGCGAATCGAGCGGCAAGACGACACTGGCCGCCGCGCTGGCAGCGCATTTCGATACCGGCTGGGTGGCCGAGTATGGCCGCGAGCTGTGGGAAAGCCAGGATGGCATTTTGCACTACGACGATCTGCTGAACATCGGCAGGGAACAGTTGCGCCGCGAAGCGCAAGCCGCCATGGCCGCGCAGCGCTGGCTGTTTTGCGACACGTCGCCCCTGACCACCTATTTTTACTGTGTCGAGATGTTCGGCAGGGCCGAGCAGGAACTGGCGCAGCTGGCCGAACATCGTTACGACCTGGTGCTGCTGTGCGCGCCCGACTTCCCCTTCATCCAGGATGGCACGCGCCGCGACGGCGATTTCCGCGCGCGCCAGCATGCGTGGTACAGGGACGAGCTGGCGCGGCGGGGGATTGCGTATGTCGATGTGTCCGGCACGGTCGCAGACAGGGTCGGACAAGTCGCGCAGTGGCTCGTGCGTAGGTCGGATTAGGCCCGAAGGGCCGTAATCCGACATCACCACATACGTCAACAATGTTGTCGGATTACGCGGCTGCGCCGCTAATCTGACCTACGTCGTAAAAGCAGCGTTCACTGCTGTCAGGATCTCATCGGAAAACGCTTCATCGTCGACGGCGCGCGCCAGCGCCACGGCGCCCACCATGGCCGACAGCATGACGATGGCGTCCTGCCGTGGGTTGCGCTTTTTCTGCCACGGAAAATGCGTCGCCAGCTTGCCGATGATGGATTTCAGGTGGTAGGTAAAGGCGGGACGCACGGCCGGCTGCTTGCGCGCGTCGCCGGCCAGGGCCGCCAGCAGGCAGCCATTGCCCGGCGCATCGCGGTGGGCCGCGCTCACATAGTCGCGCACATACTGGCGCATGGATTCCGGGCTGAGGGTTGCCGCATCGAGCGCCGCGCGCGAGTGTTCCGAGCCGTGCAGGGTGCTTTCGGCCATCAGCGCTTCCTTCGAGGCGAAGTGGTTGTAGAAGGGACCATGCGTCAGCCCCGTCGCCTGCATGATCTGTCCCACGCTGACGCCGTCAAAGCCTTGCTCACGGAATAGCCGCGCCGCTTCCCGCAGGATGCGCTGGTGTTTTTCTGCCGTCTCGGCCGCTGGGTATCGCATGGTGTTCTCCGCTCATTGCACTTTTCTGTTGACATCATACATGACGTACGTCATGCTTGCGACATTAAACATGATGACCATCATGTTTAATGTCGCATCGAAGCATGATCAGCATCATGCTTGCGGTCCCTGCATTTCAATTTGAAAATCCTAAAGGAATCATCATGAGTACAAGCACTATCCAAGGCACGGCCCTCGTCACTGGCGCATCGTCTGGCCTGGGCGCCGTGTATGCGGACCGCCTTGCCAGCCGTGGCTTTGATCTGATCCTGGTGGCGCGCCGCGTCGAGCGCCTGGGCGTGCTGGCCAAGTCGCTGGCGGAAAAGTATGGCGTGGCCGTGCGCGCCATGGCGGCCGACCTGTCTGCGCCGGCCGACCTGCAGCGCGTGGCCGATGAACTGGCCGGCAACCCGGCCATCACCATGCTGGTCAATAACGCGGGCGCGTCGACCCTGGCGCCCGTCGTCGATACGCCCAGGGCGGGCATCGCCAGCATGGACAAGGTGAATGTGACGGCGCTGGCCCAGCTGACCTACGCCGTGCTGCCGCAATTCAAGCAGCGCAACCGCGGCACCATCATCAACATCGGTTCCGTGCTGTCCTTCCACATCCTGCCGGTCAGCACGATCTACAGCGCCACCAAGGGCTATGTGATGAATTTCACGCGGGGCTTGCAGCAGGAACTGGCCGGCACGGGCATCACGGTGCAACTGGTGCTGCCCGCATCGACGGCGACGGAAATCTGGGAACTGAGCGGCGTGCCGCTGGCGCAGCTGGACCAGGCCACCATCATGCGCGCGGAAGACTGCGTCGATGCGGCCCTGGCGGGCCTGGACCAGGGCGAGTTGGTGACCTTGCCTTCCGTCGAAGACCAGGAGCTGTGGGAGCGCTTCGACGCGGCCCGCCTCGCGCTGTTCGCGGGCGCGATGCACGGCAAGCCGGCATCGCGCTACGGCCTCAGTGGCTGACAGGAGGGCTGACAGCACCACGCGCAGAAGCTACAGCGGCCGCACGGGAATGCAGATCTCGCAAGAGAATTCGCCGGTGGCCGGGTCCATTGCCGTGGCGGCGGAAAAGCGCTCGAAGCAGGGGCGCTCGTCCCACTGCAGGCCGCTGGCCGGCAGCCATTCGCGCGTCATGCGCGTCCACGTCTCGGCGATGGCGCTGGACGGTCCCTTGAACTGCGCTACCGCATAGCGCCCGCCGGGCAGGGTGGTGATGCTGGTCCGGCCGGCTGCCTGGAAGCCATCTGGCAAGGCGACGCAGGCGTCGTAGCGGCATTTGTCCGGTGGCGTGATGCTGGGATCGTCATGGCCGATGCCGTAGCAGGTGGCGTCGCCCAGGCCGTGCGACTGCATCCATGGTGCGACGGTGTCGCGCCAGAAGGCGCTGATGGCGGGGCCGTAGGGGCCGATATGGCGCTGGCACGCCACGCTGGCGGGCGGCAGATCGAGGATGGTAACTTGCATGGGACGCTCTCTATGAAATGGATTGGAGTGCCCATGGTGCTGGAAGTTCGGCGCGTTTTCCTGATCCGCATTGCGCATGGCCTGATCCGGATTGCTATCTTGCCGGCGCTGGCGCATGGCCGTGAGCATGGACGCGTTTTTCGCGGCAACGCCGGCGCGCCAGGCTGTTGGCGTACAGCCGAATTTCAGTTTGAAGGCGCGCGCAAACGCTTCGCCGGAACCGAAGCCCGTCGCCAGGGCAATGTCCAGTATCGCTTCGTCGGCGCGGCAGGCCAGCCGCAAGGCGGCCGTTTCCAGGCGCCGGCGGCGCGCATAGTCGCCCAGCGTTTC
This sequence comes from Janthinobacterium sp. PSPC1-1, assembly GCF_049897625.1. Classification (NCBI taxonomy): domain Bacteria; kingdom Pseudomonadati; phylum Pseudomonadota; class Betaproteobacteria; order Burkholderiales; family Oxalobacteraceae; genus Janthinobacterium; species Janthinobacterium sp. PSPC1-1. The sequence goes on from NZ_JAFCWP010000014.1 coordinate 50,023, forward strand.
GCCCATCCAGGCGGCGAACACGCGGTGAAAGTGGAAGCGCGAAAAATGCGCGACGTCGGCCAGCTGCGCCAGGTCCAGCGGCGTGTCGAGGTGGCGGTCGATATGATCGAGCACGGCATTCATGCGCCGCGCATATTCGGCGCGGAACTGGCCACGGAACTGGCAAGATACCGGCTGCTCAGGGGGAGTAGGAGGAGAAGACATGCCGCCGATTATGGCATGAAGACCCCTCCGTGCGGTTTGAAATAGGGCCTCATGCCGCGTTCAAGGCCGGTTCAAGTTCGTTGCGCCAGTCGTCGATTTATGCCGGCAGTGATACATAGCCCGCTGGACGGCTGCACAGTTCCAATAGCCAGGCGATCGAGCGATACGGGCGGCCCGTTTCGGACGAGAGCCCGATCTCGCAAGTGCGGTTGGTCGATACGCCGCAGCCGCAGCCGGTGGGCAGCTCGGCCTCGATCTTGCGCAGCGCATGGCGGTTCAGTTCAGGTGCCGCGAAGCCCAGGTCGCCGCCGAAACCGCAGCAGCCCGCGCTGGCCGGCTGCACGATCTGTTCGGCACAGGCGCTCATCACGGCCCGCAGTTTTTTGTCTGAACCGCTTTTTTGAACCGAGCAATTGATATGCAAGGCAATCGGGCCAGCTTGTTTGACCAGGCTGAGCTTGGGCAGCAAGGCGTCATGCGCAAATTCATGGAAATCGGACACGCTCAGACGGCCGGCCATGTGCTGTTGCAGGCGCAGGGTGCAGGCGCTGGCATCGGTGACGATGCGATAGCGCCCGTTCTCGGAGGCTTCGGCCAGCGCCGCTTCCAGCCGCCTGGCGCTGGCATCGGCTTGTTCCGTCATGCCCTTGCTGGCCAACATCTGGCCGCAGCACAGTTGTTCGACACCGCGCGGTAGCCGTGGCGCGTAGCCGGCGCGCTGAAGCAGTGTCTGGATCACGTCGGGCAATGGCGTTTCGCCGTCCTGATCCGGTCCAAAGATGCGGCTGGCGCAACTGGGAAAATATACCACCGGTTCGCCGGGGCCGGGAGCCTGTGGCGTGACTTTGGCGGCGGCGCGCGGCATGCTGCGGCGCCAGGCGCCGCCCGACACCGTGGCCAGCGTCCGTTCGCCGACGATACTGGCGGCGCCATGCCCAAGCCGCAATCCCAGACGCGCGAGCAGGGCGACGGCGCCGAAATGGTTGCCGCTCCAGCGCCCGATACGGCGCGCCGCATCGCTGTGCCGGCGGCCGCGCAAATCGCGCACCAGGGCGCCGGTATCGATGCCGACCGGGCAGGCGCTGGCGCACAGGCTGCAACCGGCGCAGGTGCCCAGTCCCATATACACGTAGTCCTCGGCCAGTTTGCCGGGCGCCTCGCCGGCCAGTTCACGCCGCGACATTTCGCGCCAGGCGATGATGCGCTGGCGCGGCGACAGCGTGAGCTGGTGCGAGGGGCACTTCGGCTCGCAAAAGCCGCACTCTATGCATTTGTCGACCAATGCGGACGCGGTCGGCAGGGGCTTGAGATGCTCCAGATGGGCTGTGGGATTGTCGTTGAGGATGACGCCGGGATTGAGCAAGCCGGCCGGGTCGAAGCTTTGCTTGATGCGGTACATCAGGGCGGTCGCCTCGCGGCCCCATTCCAGCTCGACGAAAGGCGCCATATTGCGTCCGGTGCCATGTTCGGCCTTCAGCGAGCCCTGGTACTTGTTCACCACCAGGTCGCACAGTGCCTCCATCAGGCGGCGGTAGCGCTGCACTTCCTGCGCCTGGCCGAAATCCTGCGTGAACACGAAGTGCAGATTGCCCTCGAGCGCATGGCCGAAAATGACCGCCTCGTGGTATTCGTACTGGCGCAACAAGGCTTGCAAATCGAGCGTCGCGGCGGCCAGCGAATCGAGCGGGAAGGCGACATCTTCGATGATGACGGTGGTGCCAGTCGCGCGCATCGCCCCGACGCTGGGGAAGATGCCCTTGCGTACGTTCCAGTAGATCTCGCATTGCGCCGGGTCGCTCGAAAAGCGCGCCGGTGCTATCGTGTCAAACGCTTGCAGCGCCGCCAGCGCCGCCGCGACGTCACGTTCCAGGGCCGCTTCGTCGCCACCGCGTACCTCGATCAGCAGGGCGGCCGCGCCGGCGTCCAGTTGCCGCAGCATCGGCGGCAGGCCGGCCTTGTTCTCGACCGAGCGCAGCGCGGCGCGGTCGAGCAACTCCACCGCCGACACGGCCAGTGGCTTGAGCGCCAGCACGGCGGCGCAGGCGCCGGCGATGTCGGCGAAAAAAACCAGCGCGCTGGCCTTGTGCCGGTGTTCCGGCACGGTGTCGTAGGTGATGCTGGAAATGAAGCCGAGCGTGCCTTCCGAGCCTATCATCAGATGGCACAGGATGTCGATCGGATCGTCAAAATCGACCAGCGCGTTCAGGCTGTATCCGGTCGTGTTCTTGATCTTGTACTTGCGCCGGATCAGGGCCGCCAGCGCCAGGTTCGCGCGCGTTTCCCGGCCCAGTTGCGCCAGCGTCGACAGCAGTGCGCCGTGACTGCGTTGAAAGGCGGCGACGCTGAGCGGGTCGGCGCTGTCGAGCAGGGCGCCATCGGCCAGCATCACGCGCATCGCACGCAGGGTGCGGTAACTGTTTTGCGAGGTGCCGCAGCACATGCCCGAGGCATTGTTGGCGGCGATGCCGCCGATCTTGCAGGTGGCGATCGAGGCCGGATCGGGACCGATCTTGCGGCCCAGCGGCGCCAGGCGGCGATTCACCTCGGCGCCTATCATGCCCGGCCCCAGTCGCACGCTCAGCGCGTCGTCGTCCAGCGCATAGGTGGCGAAGCCGTCGCCCAGCAATACCAGCATGCCGTCGGTCACGGCTTGCCCGGACAGGCTGGTGCCGGCGGCGCGGAAGGTCAGGTGCATCTGATGCTGGCGCGCCACCTGCAGCACATGCGCCACGTCGGCCTCGTCTTCCACCACCACGACCACCTGGGGCAGCATGCGGTAGAAACTGGCGTCGCTGCCCCAGCTCAGGCGGCGCAGTTCATCGGTGATGACGCGCGCGTCCGGCAGGCGTGCGCGCAGCGCCGCGATCAAGGCCGGGTTCGGGGTAGTGGATGCGGTGTTCGATCGGTTCATGCTGGCGTACTCCTGTTTATTATCTTCGGCAAGACAGAAGCCACTACCATCATGGCCTTGCCATGCTCATTGTTATCGCTGACATGCCAACGCTTCAGTCACGCAAGGGCGTTCAGGCCACCCGCTTGCAGCGCAGGGCCAGCAAATTGAGCCAGCGTTCCACGCCTTTCACATCGCTGCTGCACGATGCATAGTCGGTGACGGTGCGCGCCGCGCGCTCAAGCAGTTGAATGTCCGCCTCGTGCTGGCGCGCCACATGCGGGTCTTCGAGAAACAGCACGCGGCGGCATTGGCGGTTCAGGATCAGTTCGGCAATTTGCGCATCGCCGCCCAGGGGACCGCTGCGGAAAGGTCGCACCCAGTTGCGGCCGGCCACTTCTCCCTTGATCTTTTGCGCCAGCTGATTGAGCAAGCCGCCTGTGGTGCCCGTGGCGCAGCGCATCGCGAAGCTGTCCAGCAATGCGAAATGCCGCTCCGCCAAGGCCAGCATGCAGCCTTTCATCGCGTCGTGCGCAATCAGGGCGATGCTTTCATTGGCCAGGTCAAAGGTGGAATCGAGCGTCGCATCGGGCGCCGCGCCAACGGCCACCGCTTCCAGTTCGAGCCACTCCCTGGCGCCGGCGAGGGTCGACAGGAATGGTTTGCCATGGATGACGCATTGACGTTTCAAGGCCAGCGCTTCGGGAAAATTGGACGACGGGTCCAGCGGGTCCATCAGGTAAATCACCGCGTCCAGCGCCTTGGCCGGATCGCTCTCGACGACGCGCGACACGAGCATCATCAGACCGCCTTCGCGGCCATAAGGAAAGCGCTCGATCGATGGGTAGTGCGGCAGCAAACCGTGGCTCAGGATGGCGTCGAGGGTTCTGCCCACGACGACGAATTGCGGCTGGAGGTGGTTTTCGATCGCCGCCTGCCCACCCTGGAGCAGGCGCACCAGGGCCGAGTCGGCGGCATCCTGATGCGCCCGGTTTGCGGCCAGACCGATTCTGTAACGGGGAGAATGCAAGGGCATGATGGTTCGGCTTTCAAGGCGGCGCTGCGGGTGGCCTCGCGTCCGGAAAGGGCGCGAGGCCAATCTGTGTCACAGATCAGAGCGTGATTGCTGTTCCCAGTTGCTGGAGAAATTGCGCCAGCCATTGTGGATGCGCGGGCCATGCCGGCGCCGTGACGAAAGCGCCATCGGTGACTGCCTGGTCCACTGCAATGTCCGCATAATCGCCACCGGCCAGACGCACTTCCGGTGCGCACGCGGGATACGCCGCAATGCGTTTTCCGCGGATGACATCGGCGGCGACCAGCACTTGCGCGCCATGACAGATGGCCGCGATCGGTTTGTCGGCCGCCGCGAATTGGCGCACGATCTCGATTACGCGCGGGTTCAGGCGCAGATATTCCGGCGCGCGACCGCCCGTGATCATCAGGGCGTCGTAGTTGCACACCTCGACTTCGTCGAAGCTGGCATTGAGCACAAACAGATGCCCCGGCTTCTCGGTATAGGTCTGGTCGCCCTCGAAGTCGTGAATCGCGGTCTTGATCTTCTCGCCGCTCTTCTTGCCCGGGCAGACGGCATGCACCGTGTGACCGACCATCTGCAATGCCTGGAACGGCACCATCATTTCATAATCTTCCGCAAAATCGCCGGTCAAAAACAAGATTTTTTTCGCTGCCATGTGTGTCTCCTGGTGAAAGTGCCTGCTCCACGCCGCGCCGGCCGTGCGTTGTCATCCGTCCTGCATGGCAAGACGGTCCTGTACGGCAGACGCGGGGGAGTAGTGGAATTAAGATTTATAGTTGTACAGCAGTGCCGCCAGGACGGCGCCCAGCAGCGGGCCGACGACCGGCACCCAGGCATAGCGCCAATCGCTGTCGCGCTTGCCCGGGATGGGCAGGATCGCGTGCATGATGCGGGGACCGAAGTCGCGCGCCGGGCTCATCGCGTAACCCGTGGTGCCGCCGAGCGACACGCCGATGCCCAGCACCAGCAGGGCGACCGGCAAGGCACTCATGGCGCCCAGTCCGAAGCTCGGCGCCGCCATGTTCAACACGGCAAACACGAGAACGAAGGTGGCGATCATTTCGGAAGCGAGGCTGCCGAAGGTGCCACGGATCGCCGGGCCGGTGCAAAACACCGCCAGTTTGGTGTCGCCATCGGGGGTGGCCTCGAAGTGCTTGTAGTAGATGACCCATACCAGAAACGCCCCCATCATGCCACCGAGCATCTGCATGGCGACATAGGCGGGGACATTTGCCCAGGGAAATTTCCCGACCACCGCCAGCGCCACGGTCACCACCGGATTGAGGTGGCCGCCGCTGGCGGTGGCGGTGCACAGCACGGCGACAAAGACCGCCATCGCCCAGCCGATGGCGATCACGACCAGGCCGCTGTTGTGGCCCTTGGTTTTTTGCAGGATGACGTTGGCGACCACGCCATTGCCCAGCAGGACGAGCAAGGTGGTGCCGATGAATTCGGCGAATAAAGGATGCATGTGAGACTTCCAGTGAGGTGGCAGGGATGGGCGCTTGGTCGATCAGACCGCATCGGCCCAGGCTTTGCTGGCGTTGACCGCACGCTGCCATCCCTGTATGTGGCTCTTCACTGTGTCCGCGTCGAGCGCCGGCGTGAAACGGCGGTCCAGTTTCCATTGGTCCTGTATGTCGCTGACATCCTTCCAGTAGCCGACCGCCAGGCCGGCCAGATACGCCGCGCCCAGGGCCGTCGTTTCGGTGATTTGCGGGCGCACCACGTCCACGCCGAGCAGGTCCGATTGGAATTGCATCAACAAATCGTTGGCCACCGCGCCGCCGTCGACGCGCAATTCGGTGATCTTGCCGCCCAAATCGGCTTCCATGGCCTTCAATACGTCCAGCGACTGGTAGGCGATGCTGTCGAGCGCAGCGCGCGCGATGTGGGCCGAGGTGGTGCCGCGCGTCACGCCGAACAGCGTGCCGCGGGCGCGCGGATTCCAATGCGGTGCGCCGAGTCCGGCGAAGGCCGGCACCAGATAGACGCCGTCGCCATGCGGCACCGAGCGTGCCAGCTCCTCGATTTCAGAGGCGCTCTTGATGATGCCGAGCCCGTCGCGCAGCCATTGCACGACCGCGCCGCCGATGAAAATGCTGCCTTCGAGCGCGTAGTTGACTTGCTCGCCGATCTGCCACGCGATCGTGGTGACGAGATTGTTCTTCGACTCAATCGGTTTGTCGCCCGTGTTCATCACCAGGAAGCAACCTGTGCCGTAGGTGTTCTTGACCATGCCTGGCTTGGTGCACATCTGGCCGAACAGCGCCGCGTGCTGGTCGCCGGCGATACCGGCCAGCGGCACGGCGGAGGCGAACAAGGTGGTTTTGGTGGTGCCGTAGACAGCCGAAGAAGGATGCACTTCCGGCAGCATGCTGCGCGGGATATCCATCATGTCCAGCAACTCGTCGTCCCATTTCAGCGTGTGGATGTTGAACAGCATGGTGCGCGAGGCGTTGGTGACATCGGTGACGTGCAGTCCTTGCTGCGAGAGATTCCAGACCAGCCAGCTGTCGACAGTGCCGAAGGCGAGCTTGCCCTGGTTGGCGCGTTCGCGCGCCCCTGGAACATTGTCGAGTATCCAGCGGATCTTGGTTGCAGAGAAATACGAATCGATCGGCAAACCGGTTTTTTCCCGCACGATGGCTTCGAGGCCGCGGCCTTTCAGTTCATCGCAGAAATCGGCCGTGCGGCGGTCTTGCCAGACGATGGCGTTGTACACCGGGCGGCCCGTCTCGCGGTCCCAGACGATGGTCGTTTCGCGCTGGTTGGTGATGCCGATGGCGGCGATCGATGCGCCATTCAGTCCGGCGTGCGTGACGGCTTCGGCGGCAACGCCGGCTTGCGTCGACCAGATATCCTGCGGGTCATGTTCGACCCAACCCGGCTGCGGATATATTTGCGGGAATTCCTTTTGTGCTACCGAGACGATGTTGCCGGCCCGATCAAACAATACTGCGCGTGAGCTTGTCGTTCCCTGATCGAGCGCAAGAATGTATTGGTCCTTCATCGCCATTTTTTGCATGTCTTCTTCTCCGTCTATAGTTGATTTTTTTTGCCGGTCTTTGCCGCGCCGGTCACTCGGTAAAACTGTCATCCCGTGTCCAAGGAGATGGCCCAGGCAAGGCAAAGCTGCCTGGCACTCAGGCTTGTTTTTTCAAGCGCTCATCTCAGGCATCGACATCTGTTTGATCCATTCCTCCAGACGCGCCACATGCCGCGGCTGGCAGTACAAGCCGCATTTGGTTCTGCGCCAAAGGATGTCTTCGGCACAGCGCGCCCATTCCACCTCAAACAGATAGCGCGCTTCCTGTTCGTACACGCCGGGCGTCAGTTCCTCGCCCAGATCCGTCATATTCTTTGCCGTGCCGAGCATGCGCCTCGCGCGGGTGCCGTAACAGCGCGCATAACGTTGCGCCAGCTTGCCCGGCAGCCATGGGTACTGGGCGTGCAGTTGTTGTGCAAAGCGCTCGAAATCGATGTTCTCAACCAGCGCACCCGCTTGCTGCAAGTCGCCGCCCGGCAAGGGTGCCGAGGCGGTCCAGTCCGGCGCATCGCCGCCCAGGCGCGGCTGCAGCATGGCCAGCGCTTCTTCCGACAGTTTCCGGTAGGTGGTGATCTTGCCGCCCCAGATATTGAGGAAGGGGGCGGTGTTCGGGTCGCATTCGAGCAGGTAGTCGCGCGTCACCGCCGAGGCGTTTTGCGCGCTGTCGTCGAGCAGCGGTCGCACTCCCGAATAGGTCCAGACCACGTCGCTCGGTGCAATCTGTTTGGTGAAGTAACGGTTGGCCACCTCGCACAGGTAGCTCACTTCGCCGTCGCTGATCGTCACCTTGCCGGGCGCGCCGGTATATTCCAGGTCGGTGGTGCCGATCAGGGTGAACTCGTCCTGATAGGGAATGGCGAAGATGATGCGTTTGTCCTGGTTCTGGAAAATATAGGCGTAAGGATGATCGAACAGGCGCGGCACGATGATGTGGCTGCCCTTGATCAGCCGCAGGCCATGCGTATTGCTCACGCCCGAGGCGGCGTTGGCGAATTGCGCGGTCCAGGGGCCGGCGGCGTTGACGATGGCGCGCGCCGTCACCTCGATGCGGCCATGCTGCTCGCTCTCCAGCGTGGCGTGCCAGCCCTGGCCTTCCTGGCGCACCGCCGCGCAGCGGGTGCGGGTCAGGATGTTGGCGCCGCGTTCGCTGGCGTCCAGCGCATTGAGCACCACCAGGCGCGCATCGTCCACCCAGCCGTCGGAGTAGACGAAGCCCTTGCCGAAATCGCCTTTCAGCGGGCCGCCCGCCACGTGCCGGCGCAGCGACACGCCTTGCGAGGCCGGCAGGAAAGCGCGTCGCGCCAGATGGTCATACAGGAACAGTCCGGCACGGATCATCCAGGCCGGCCGTTGTCCGGCGTCGTGCGGCATGACGAAGCGCAGCGGCCACATGATGTGCGGTGCCGTGCGCAACAGCAATTCGCGTTCCTGCAAGGCCTTGCGCACCAGCTTGAATTCGTAATACTCAAGGTAACGCAGGCCGCCGTGTATCAGTTTGGTGCTGGCCGAGGACGTGTGCTGGGCCAGATCGTGCTGCTCGCACAGGATGACGCGCAAACCGCGGCCGGCCGCATCGCGCGCGATACCGACGCCGTTGATGCCGCCGCCGACGATTAAAAGATCACAGTCCTGTTGCGCTAGCTGCTTGATTGTCGATTGCATCATGATCCTGAAGGTGGTGATAGGCCGCTATGGGCTATAAAAAGTGCATGGTTTCAGGTGTTTCTCATCCCGCCACGCAGTCGCTGCCATGCGCCTGCCTGCCACTGCCGTGGGCACATCCGGGCGTTCATGCGAACAGGAAGAGAACTGCGCTGAAGTGAAGAATAACGCGCTTTTTTTTGTTTATTCTACGCACGTTCGAAAATTTAACAACATCTAATTCTTCTTTTTTGTTCGTTTCGATTCGTTTTCGCAACACGAGCATATCAAGCATGAGCGGCGGCGCATAGGCCAGCTGCCCGCCACATGCCTGGAGCACGGGCGTTCGCCGATCATCAAACCCGGCAGGAACAGCGCAGCAGTCGCCATGGCATAGGCGTGATACCAGGGGATGGGGGGCGATAAGGAGGTTCAGGGCTGGACCTGGGGGCGATCCAGTGCAACCATGGAGACGATGACAGAAGTGTCGCTGGCGCTCTGCGTGAACGCCGGCTTGGCTTTACGGCATGTAAGCGCCTGTCCCGGCAGGGTCTGCATGCACGTGCCGGAACAGGCTTTCAGCCTGCTTTCAAGCGGACTCAGGCGGCGTTCAACGCCTGCTCCAGGTCTTCGCGCAAGTCGTCGATATGCTCGATGCCGACCGACAGGCGCAGCATGTCTTCGGACACGCCGGCCTTGGCCAGTTCCGCCGGATTGAGCTGGCGATGCGTGGTGGACGCCGGGTGGGTGGCCAGCGACTTGGCGTCGCCGATATTGACCAGGCGCGTGAACAGCTGCAGGGCGTCGAGCACGCGGGCGCCGGCCGCGCGCGGATCTTCTCCGCTGGCCAGTTTCAGGCCGAACGACAAAATGCCCGAGGCGCGGCCGTTCATGTATTTTTTCACCAGCGCGTGGTCCGGGTGGTCTTCCAGGCCCGCGTAATTGACCCACGCGACTTTCGGATGGTTTTTCAGGTGTTTGGCCAGGTCCAGCGTGTTGTCGCAGATGCGGTCCATGCGCAAGGCCAGTGTCTCGATGCCCTGGATCAGCTGGAAGGCGGAGAGTGGCGAGATGGCCGCGCCCATGTTGCGCAGCGGGACGACGCGCGCGCGGCCGATGAAGGCGGCGGGGCCGAACGCTTCCGTGTAGACCACGCCGTGATACGACACGTCAGGTTCGTTCAGGCGCTTGAAGCGCTCCTTGTGTTCGGCCCATGGAAACTTGCCGCTGTCGACGATGGCGCCGCCCACGGTGGTGCCGTGGCCGCCCAGGTATTTGGTCAGCGAATGGACGACGATGTCGGCGCCATGTTCGATGGGGCGGAACAGATAGGGGCTGGGTACCGTGTTATCGACGATCAGCGGGATGCCGTGCGCATGCGCGATTTCGGCCAGTTTGGCTACATCGGTGACATTGCCCAGCGGGTTGCCGATCGATTCGCAGAAGATGGCCTTGGTGCGCGCATCGATCAGCGCGGCGAAGGTCTCGGGCTGGCGCGCGTCGGCGAAGCGCACTTCGATGCCGATCTGCGGCAGGGTGTGGGCAAACAGGTTGTAGGTGCCGCCATACAGCTGGCTGGCGGAGATGAAATTGTCGCCCGCTTCGGCGATGGTCTGGATCGCGTAGGTAATGGCCGCCATGCCCGACGCCACGGCCAGCGCGGCCACGCCGCCTTCCAGCGCCGCGACGCGCTTTTCCAGCACGTCCTGCGTGGGGTTCATGATGCGCGTGTAGATATTGCCGGCGACTTTCAGGTCGAACAGGTCGGCGCCATGCTGGGCATTGTCGAAGGCGTAGGCCACCGTCTGGTAGATGGGGACGGCGGCGGCCTTGGTGGTCGGGTCGGGTGTGTAGCCGGCATGCACGGCCAGGGTTTCGATTCTCATGTGGTCTCCGGTGTCGATGGTATGCGGTGGTGAAATCCGCAGCCATTGTGCCATGCGCCCGTTAGCCCGTTGCTACGCTTGATAGAATATTAAGTCATAAGCTAGTGCCGTCTTGATCTAAGTCATGCAGCTGTGCCAGCTCGATAAACCGTTCATGCGTGCCATGCTGGGCGCAGGCAAACGCGCCCGCGATGGCGCCACAGCGCATGGCGGCGTCGATGCCCGCACCGTCCAGCCAGGCGTGCAAAAAGGCGGCCACGAACGAGTCGCCGGCGCCATTCGTGTCCACCACGGGCAAGTCCAGCTGCGCGCAGGCGAAATGGCGGACGTGGTCGCTGCCCCGCTCCAGCACATACGCGCCATCCGCGCCGGCCATGGCCACGACAAGCTGCGCGCGGCCTTGCGCGACAATCGCGCGCATGACCGATTCCGTGCGCTCGCCCAGCGCGGCCGTGCTGAGGAAGACCAGGTCGGCGCGCAGCGCGAATGTCCTGTGGTGCGGGTTGACGCCATCCCAGTCGTGCAAATCGGTCGATACCGTGGTGCCGCACACCTGTGCGTCGTCAAACAGTTCGGCCACCCAGCCCATGATGGAAAAGTGCGCGTGGCGCGCCGGCCCCAGGTAGGGAAGATAAAAGGCGGCCGGCATGCGCACGTCTTCCGGATGGCGGCCGTCGTACAGCGACAGCCGGCGCCCTTGCGGGTCGACCAGGTTGACGCTGCGCCGCGTGCCCGAAGGTTCGACGAGATGCGAAAAATCGAGCCTGGCCTCTTTGTAGCGCTGCAGGATGGCCGCGCCTTGCGCATCGTCGCCGATGAAGTCGATGAATTTGCAGCGCAAGCCCAGCGCGTGGCAACCGAGCGCCACGCCATTGCCCGTGTGCGCCACATAGTCGAGGATGGGCGCCACGTGCAGCGAATCGGCGACGGGCAATTGCAGGTCGGGGACGCGCACTATTGTGTCGATGCCGGCGCCGCCGACCACTAAGATGTCATAGGTGCTCATGGTGCTGCCTTTTCTAACAGGACGCTGCCGGCCGCGTGCACGGCGACGGCGCCATTGCTGACGGTGTAGGTTTGATTAGTGTAGGCGTCGCGCAGCAGGGCGCCATCGGCGAACACGCCGTGCACCTTCAGGTCGAGCGCGCCCTGTGCTTCGGGCGCGGCGATGACGGCGTCGCCATCGATCACGCGGGCGAACGCATACGGCTGTTCATGGATTAATCTGTGTTCGCCGCGCGCCAGGGCCGGGTGGCGCAAACGGAACTGGCCCAGCTTGCGCGCATGCGCAAGAGTTGCAGAGTCCATGGATGTCCAGTTCATGTCGGAGCGGGTGGCCTGCTGTTCGTCGCCGACGGGCGCCGCACCAGGCTGGCGCGCGCTTTCATCGCCATAGAACAGCTGCACGCCGCCCGGCGCCAGCAGCAGGGCGGACAATCCATGTTTCAATTGCTCGCGCGGGAACAGGCTGGTGTCGTGCGAGGAGATATACGACAGGATGTCGTAGCGGGGACTCTTATTCAGCACGCCCGCGTACTGGCGGTACACGCCATCGATGCTTTTCCAGTCGCCGCCGGCGCGATGTTGAAAGTCGAAATTGATCATCGAGTCGAAGCCAGAGTCATGCCAGCTGCTGCGTTCGGGGCCGTGGCCCCACGCTTCGCCCGTCATCCAGAATGGAGAGTCGTCGATTTTCTGTTCGGGATGGCGCGTTTTCCAATCCTTGAGGGCATCGGTGGCGGCCGCGCGCAGGGCCAGCCAGCTGTTTGGTTCCACGTGCTTGACGGTGTCGGCCCTGAAACCGTCGACGCCGAATTCGCGCACCCAGTCGGCCAGCCAGTGGACCAGGTAGCCGCGCACGGTGGTGCCGGGCAGGGCCACGGCGCGTGTGTCGGTTTTGCGCTGCAGGATAGGCGGCAAGCCCACGGCCTTGCCGCTCTCCGTGCGGAAGTCGGGCAGGAAGGCCAGTTGCATGGTGAAATCGTCCTGGCCGCCGTCGGGATAGCCGGGCAAGCCCGCGCGCACCCAGTCCGGGCCCCACCACTGCTTGAATTCGAAGTTGTTGTAGTCGATGAAGCTGTGATAGTCGCGCAGGTCGGCCTTTTCGTGGCCGGGCCACAGCACGGGCACCTTGTACTCGGCCAGGGTGCGCAAGTCCGCATAGCCGGGGTGGTTCAGCACCACGTCGAACAGCACGCGGATGCCTTGCGCGTGCGCCGTGGCTATCATCTCGCGCAATTCTTCGCGCGTGCCCATGTTGGCATCCATGGTGGTGTAATCGAGCGCCCAGTAGCCGTGGTAGGCGTAGTGCCGGAATTGCTGCTTGCCGCCCACCACCCAACCGTGGATCTGCTCGTACGGCGCCGTGATCCACAGGGCGTTGACGCCCAGCTCTTGAAAATAGCCGGCTTTCAGCTGTTGCGTGATGCCGGCGATGTCGCCGCCGTGAAAGCTGCCCACGTCGCCGCCTTGCGGGTCGGCCGCGCGGCCATAACTGTGGTCGTTGCCGGGATTGCCGTTGGCGTAGCGATCTGTCACGGCAAAGTAGACGATGGGGTTGTCCGCGAAACTGCCCGCCTGCGCCGGTGCGCAGAAGAGCAAAGCGGCGAGGGCGGTCAGCACGGTCTTCATGTCAGCCCTTCACGCCGCCAGCCGTCAGGCCGGAGATCATCCATTTTTGCGCCAGCAGGAATACAGCCGTGATGGGCAGGCCGGACAAAATGGCTGCCGCAGCGAAGTCGCCCCACAGGTATTTTTGCTCGTACAGGAACAGTTTCGAACCGACGGCCAGGGTCAGGTTGTTCTGTTCATGCAGCAGTACGGAAGCGATCGGATATTCGATGATGGCGCCGATGAAGGACAACAAAAACACCACCATCAGAATGGGCACCGTCATCGGCAGTAGCACGTAAATGAAGGCTTGCCACTGCGTGGCGCCATCGACCTTGGCCGCTTCCTCGATCTCGATGGGGATGGTTTGATAGTAGCCCTTGATGGTCCAGATATGCAGGGCGATGCCGCCCGTGTAAGCCAGCACTAGGCTGCCGTGGTGGTCGATGCCCAGCCATGGCACGTAGTTGCCCAGCACATCGAAGATGGCGTAGATGGCGACCAGGGCCAGCACGGCGGGGAACATCTGCAGCAGCATCAGCGCGGACAAGGTTTGCGACTTGAAGCGGAATTGCATGCGCGCGAACGCGTACGCGCAGGTGGTCGACAGCAGCACGGTGACGGTGGCGCTCATGCTGGCCACCTTGATGGAATTCCATAGCCACAGCAGCACGGGGAAGTCCGGTTCGACCAGGGCGCCGTTGGGCGCCTGGTAAGACATGCCCAGCGCCAATCGCCAGTGCTCGAAGCTGATCTCGGGCGGGATCAGGCTGCCCGAGGCGAAGTTGCCGGGCCGCAGGGAGATCGACAAGATCATCAGGAAGGGAAACATCACCAGCGCGATCAGCGCGATCACGGCGACGTGGGCCGCCAGGATGCGCCAGCGGTTGGAACGGTCGACAACGATAGCCATGGTCTGTCCTTTATGCTTTGTTCATGCGCGTCAGGCGCATGTTGACCAGCGAAATCGCGGCCACGAGGAAGAAGATCAGGGTCGAGATGGCGGCGGCCAGGCCAAAGTTCTGGCCGGAATCCTCGAACGCGATGCGGTAGGTGTAAGACACGAGCAAGTCCGTCGTGCCGGCCGGTAAGGTCGTGTCGAGGAAATCGGGACGCCCGCCCGTCAGCAAGCTGATCAGCACAAAATTATTGAAATTGAAACCCAGGCTGGCCACCATCAGCGGCGTCAGCGGTTTGATGATCAGGGGCAGGGTGATCTTGAAGAAATTCGTCAGCGGTCCCGCGCCGGCCAGGGCCGAGGCTTCGTACAGGTCCGACGGGATCGCCTTGATCAAGCCCATGCACACCACCATCATGTAGGGGTAGCCGAGCCAGGTGTTGACGATCAAAATCATGGCCTTGGCCAGCGTGGTGTCCGAGAACCAGGCGGGTTTGATGCCGAACAGGGCGTCGAGCACCAGGTTGATTTCGCCAAAGTTGTTGTTGAACAGCCCCTTGAAGACCAGGATGGAAATGAAGCCCGGTACGGCGTACGGCAGGAACAGCAGGGTGCGGTACAGGCCGCGGAAGCGCAGCGCATCCCAGTTCAAGAGCACGGCCAGCACCATGCCCAGGCCCGTCGTGGTGGCCACGCTGATCAGGGCGAAAACGACGGTCCACACAAAAATGCGCAGGAAGGGGCCGCGGAACGCTTCATCGGAGAAAATCTTCACGAAGTTGGCGAAGCCGACATTGACCTTGAAGCCCGGTTCCAGCTTTGTGCCATCCGGCATTTCATAAAAGCCCGTCTTGAAGTTCGGTTTGACCAGTTCGCCCGTGGCGATCTTCTTCAGGGTCTTGTCGGGCAGCTGCTTGTAGACATGCGCGACGGGGCCGAATTCACGCAAGCCCACCATGCGCAGCTCGATCTTGTTCGGCATGACCAGGGTGAGCTGTTTCAGATCCTTTTGCAGCGCGATGATGTCCTTGATGGGCAGCGGCGGGGCCAGCACGGGTGCCTGCACGGGATCAGCCGGCGCCACTTCCACGGTCAAAGGTATGGCGCGCTTCAGGGCCAGCGGCTGCGTCAAGAGCACTTCGCCCGTGTCCGGGCTTTCCAGGCGCAAGCGGTATTCCTTGTTGTCCGGGTGCACGGTCAGCGCGTAGCCCGTGCTTTCCACGCGCTGCGTCTCGTCCAGCAAATATTGCGTGGCCCGTTCGTAGGTGAGCAGGTTGCGCGAACTGAAATTGGTAAAGCCGATCGACACCGTGTACACCATCGGCAGCAGCACGAAGACGATGACCGCCGTGATGCCGGGAAACAGATAACGGTAGGCATAGGCGCGCGGCGACGTGAAGACAAACGTCGTCAGGGTCAGCAAGCCGAGGAAAACGGCGGCCAGCATGGTCTGGCCGGAAATGTACAACATGAAGAGCAGATACAGACCCAGCGCCATGCTGATGGTCAATACCGTAGGGCCGATAAACTTGCGCACGATGGATACCTGTAATGATACGTAGGTCGGATTAGGCCCAAAGGGCCGTAATCCGACAACATTGTTGGCGGCACATGTCGGATTACGCGCTACACGCTAATCCGACCTACGCTCAAACAAAATATGGCTTAATTGGCGGTCGTAATCCGCTTCGCCGCCGCGTCCAGGCCATCCTTGGTGGTCTGGCGGCCTTGCGTGATGTTTTCCAGCGCCGATTGCATCGACGACCAGAAGCGACCCATTTCCGGGTTGTTCGGCATCGGGCGGCCCGCTTGCGCGCTTTCCATCGTCGCCTGGATGTTCGGGTTGGCTTTCAATTCCGCGAACAGTACTTTATTAGCTGGCGTGCCCAGCGGGACGTCGGCGTTGATGGTTTTCAGGCCATTGAGCTGCAGCATCTGGTTTTCCAGGAATTCCGTCGCCAGGTCCTTGTTCGGGCTGGCTTTCGAAATCATCGCACCCAGCACGCCCACGAATGGGGTGGCCGTCTTGCCTGCCACGGTAGGAATCGTTGCCACACCGTAATTGATCTTCGATTTGCGCGCATTGTCCCACGACCATGGGCCGTTGATCATCATGGCGATCTTGCCCTGGTTGAAGCCCGCTTCCATCTCGGCATAGCCGGCGCCCTTCGGCATGGCGCCGCTGTTGATCAGGGTCATCAGCGCATTCACGCCCGCCTGCGAGCCGGCATTGTTGACACCCGTCTTGGCCGCATCGTAGCGACCGTCGCTCTTGACTTCAAACGGGAAGCCGCCGCCCGCGCCCAGCAAAGGCCAGGTGAAATAGGTATTCGTGTAATCCCACAGGATGGCCTTTTTACCTTGTGCCGAGAGTTTCTTGTCCAGCGCGGCGATTTCCTCGAAGGTCTTGGGCGGGTTCGGCACCAGGTCCTTGTTGTAGACGAGGGCCACGGCTTCGATGGAGATCGGGTAGCCCCAGGTCTTGCCGCCGACAGTAAAGGCGTTCCACGCCAGCGGCAGGATGGCGGCGCGCGCTTCCTTGCTTGGCGTCACTGGTTGCAGCAAGCCGGCGTCGATCCAGCCGCCGATGCGGTCATGCGGCCAGATCCAGATGTCCGGGCCCTTGCCGGCGGCCGCCGCCTGCTGGAATTTGTTTGGCGCATCTTCCGGGTGCTCGACGACGACCTTGATGCCCGTCTTCTTGGTGAATTCTTCGCCGACCTTGGCCAGGCCCTTGTAGCCTTTGTCGCCATTGATCCAGATCAACAGGGTGCCTGCTTCGGCCGCGTGCGCCATGCTGACGGCGGCCAGGTTGCCGATGCCGGCCAGGGCGGCGGCGATCAGGGTGGTTTTGATGAAGCTGCGTTTCGGGTGCGTGAAGGACATGTCAATCTCCAGTGTCTTTTTTTATGCTAAGTTTATGTTGAGTATCAAGGCTGAAATGATGCAACCGGGCCAGGCGGCGCCTGTAGCGCCTGGCCCCTTAATTCGGGTGTCAGGTCCGTGTCTGGCCGTGCTCGTCGAACACGTGGACGCGGGCGGGCGCCACCTGCAGCGCCACGGACTGGCCAATCGCCCAGTCCGTATCGGCATCGGCGCGCACCACCAGCGGCTCGTCGCCGCCCGGCACGTGTACGTACAGATAGCTGATGTCGCCCAGTTTTTCCACCGCCTGCACGGTGGCCGTGATGGCGGCAGTGGCGCCGGGCGCGCATGCCTGCACGTGCTCGGGGCGCGCGCCGATGGTGACTTGTGTACCGCTGGCCAGCGGCTGCGTCAACGCCGCCTGCAGCATGCCGCCCGCATTCGTGGCGATCGTGGCCACGCCGTCGACGACACTGTGGATCTTGCCTTTGAGGAAGTTCATGCGGGGCGAACCGAGGAAGCCGGCCACGAACAGGTTGGCGGGGTGGTGGTACAGCTCAAGCGGTGCGCCCACCTGTTCGATGCGGCCCGCGTTGAGCACGACGATGCGGTCGGCCAGGGTCATCGCTTCGACCTGGTCATGCGTGACGTAAATCATGGTCGAGCGCAATTCGCGGTGCAGATTCGCCAGTTCGATGCGCATCTGCACGCGCAGCGAGGCGTCCAGGTTGGACAGCGGTTCGTCGAACAGGAAGACGTCGGGTTTGCGCACGATGGCGCGGCCGATGGCCACGCGCTGGCGCTGGCCGCCCGACAAGTCTTTTGGTTTGCGTTCGAGCAAAGGTTCGATGCGCAGGATTTGCGCGGCGCGCTGCACGGCGTCGGCGATTTGCACCTTGCTCATGCCAGCCAGTTTCAGGCCAAACGCCATGTTTTGCGCCACGCTCATGTGCGGGTACAGGGCGTAGCTCTGGAATACCATGGCGATGCCCCGTTTTGCGGGCGGCACGTCGTTCATGCGCGTCTTGCCGATGAACAAGTCGCCGCCGCTGATTTCTTCCAGGCCGCAGATACTGCGCAGCAAGGTGGATTTGCCGCAACCCGACGGCCCCACGAAGACCATGAATTCGCCATCGGCGATCTCCAGGTCGATGCCGTGCAGGGTTTGCACGTCGCCATATGCCTTCTTCAGGCCTGTTAACTTCAGTCCAGCCATGTCTCCATCCTCATTCTGTCAATTCGGCCCCGCTGATGCGCGGGGCTCGTTATTGTAATTGGCGGCACGGCCGCCAAAGCCTGCGATTTACACCAGGGTGCCGAACCAGCCGCCATGCGGTGGCAGGCTGATCTGCTGGCCATCTTTGCTACCCGGCAAGCCGTGGCCGGCCAGGTCGGTCGCTGCTGCGGCGGCCGGCAAGTCAAACGTGAGCGTTTCGGTGCCCAGGTTGAAGGCGGCCAGCACGGATGGGTGTCCCGGCAAGTCGCGGCGCAGGGCCAGCACGGGTTCCGGCGCATCGAAGAAGACGATATCGCCGCGCAGCAATTGCGGCAGGGTGCGGCGCCAGGCGAGGATGTTTTGCGCAAACGTCAAGGGCGAGGCGCTATCGCGCTCTTCGACGTCGACGGCGCGCGCCAAATGCTCGGGCGGCACGGGCAACCAGGGTTTTACCGAACTGAAGCCGCCATGCGGCGCGTCAGCCACCCACGGCATCGGCGTGCGGCAACCGTCGCGGCCCTTGAACTGGGGCCAGAACGGGATGCCGTACGGGTCTTGCAGCGCCTCGAAAGGAATGTCCGCTTCCGTCAGGGCCAGCTCGTCGCCCTGGTACAGGCATGGCGTGCCTTTCAGCGCCGCTTGCACGGCCAGCACCACCTTGGCCAGCGATGGCGACGGGTTTTCGCCGCCCCAGCGCGTCATGACGCGCACGCTGTCGTGGTTGCCCACGGACCAGGAAGCCCAGCCGTCGGCCACTTGTGCTTCGAATTCTTCTACCTGCGTGCGGATGTGCGCGGCCGAAAACTCCGCCGTCAGCAAGTTGAAACTGTAAGCCATGTGCAGCTTGTCGGCGCCCGTGTAGGCGGCCATGGTGGCCAGCGCATTGTCGTCGCCCACTTCGCCGATGGAAATGGCCTGGTATTCATCGAGTATGGCGCGCACGCGCTGCAGGTAGGCGATGTTTTCCGGCTGCGTCTTGTCGTACACGTGCGCTTGCATGCCGTACGGGTTGATGGCCGACACGCTGCTGGCGTCGCGCTGGGCGGCTGGCGGATTGTCGCGCAGCAACTGGTCGTGATACGGAAAGTTGCAGGAATCGAAGCGGAAGCCATCGACGCCGCGTTCCAGCCAGAAGCGCAGGTTGTCCAGCTGGGCCTGCTGCACGGCCGGGTTATGGAAATTCAGGTCGGGCTGGCTGGCGAGGAAATCGTGCAGGAAGTACTGGCCGCGGCGCGGCTCCCATTGCCAGGCGGAACCGCCGAAAACGGACAGCCAGTTGTTGGGCGCCGTGCCATCCGGTTTCTGGTCGGCCCATACATACCAGTCGGCCTTGGCATTGTCGCGGCTGGAGCGGCTTTCCACGAACCACGGGTGGACGTCGGACGAGTGCGACAGCACCTGGTCGATCATTACTTTCAGGCCCAGTTCATGGGCGCGCGCCACCAGGCGGTCGAAATCGGCCAGGGTACCGAACATGGGGTCGACGTCGCAGAAATCGGCCACGTCGTAGCCGAAGTCTTTCATCGGCGACGTGAAGAAGGGCGAGATCCAGACGATATCGGCGCCGAGGGCGGCGATGTAATCGAGCTTGGAGGTAATGCCGGGCAAGTCGCCGATGCCGTCGCCATTGCTGTCGAGGAAGCTGCGTGGATAGACCTGGTAGATGACGGCGCTGCGCCACCAGTCGGCGGGCAGGTGGGCGAGATTGTTCTGGATGGTCGGCATGAATGATTTCTTAAAAGTTGCCTGTAGCCTTGGCTATCAGGGCAGCGCTGCTGGTTGGTAGGCGAACGTCTTATTTTAAAATTCAAAGCGCTTTGGGTATGAAATGAGTATAGTTCAAAGCGCTTTGAAAAGTAAAGCGATACCGTGTGCCGAAAGCGTGAAATTTTTCCGAGGCTGTGGCCCGGTGCCGTGGCGCCTGCACTGTCCCTGCTTTCCAGTGCCTGTGCGGGTGGAACAGTTGCATAATGGCGGCATCGTCGTGCGTCGAGGAAGCCTGTTCTGGCCCTGCGCAAGGCGAAGACACGAGGGTTGCGCTTTCCACCGATGAAAATTCTTTACCGCCAAGCATTACTCTATCGTTTCATCGCGATATTTTTCCTGCTGTTCATACTTGGCGCGCATGCGGCCAGGGCCGATGTGGTTGCCGACGGGCATGCCGTCACCGTCAGCGGCCGCATCGGATTGGAAGAGTATGAAAAGTTATCTGCAATTCTTGCAACTGAGAAAATTTCCAAGGTCGTCTTCAAGAATTCAGGCGGCGGTTCATTTTCCTGGGGGCTCAGGATCGGAAAATTAATTGCAGAAAAAAAATTAACAACGGTTGCCGAAGGCATTTGCGCATCGGCATGCGCAATCGCATTCATGGGCGGCGAGGTGAGGGAATTCTCCTCCGAACAGCCCGATTCGGCCCTGATGTTTCATCCTGGATTTGAGCCAGGGAGCCAGGTGCCGGCCCTGGAGACCAAGCCGATCTTGCTTGCATGGCTGGAAGCGAGGACCGGGCAGCCTTCGCCAGCTGATTTTTCGGCGGCGATGAACAGGATTACAAAACGCAAGGGCGGCGTATATTTTCTGGCGCCCACCCATGGCCTGGCCTTGAAAAAAGGAGTTTCCGTCCTGTTCTGCGAGGGAAGTGAAGACAAGGTCAGCCAATGTGCGGGGCAGGCCACGGCAAGCGCGCAGCAGCTGCAGATTATCTCGGCAAGCCAGGCCCGCTGAGGCGCACGCCGTCCACGCTGCTCAAGGGCGGCGGCGCAGGGGCATCAGGCCGCTACCGGCCCGGCCGATTCCCCCGGCAACAGTTCGCACGGCCACAGTTCCTGCAGATCGGCGACGGGCGTGCCATCCATCAGGGCCAGCAGCATGTGGATCATCTTCGCGCCGGCGCCGCGCGGGTCGGGCTGGACGACGGTGGTGACGTTGTGGCCGGCCAGGGAGTCTTCCATCACGCCCCAGACGATCAGCGACATCTCGCTGCCGATGGCGATGCCCGCGTCGAGCAGGGCGCGCACCGCGCCCACGCCCGACATGTGATTGTCGACGATGACGGCGGTAGGACGGGGCGAGCGGGCCAGCAGGCGCTGCATCGCCTGGTAGCCGGCGCGGCGGTCGTGCGCATTGTCGACCAGGTTGTCCGGGTCGACGGCCAAGCCGCCCGCCTGCATGGCGTGCTGGAAACTCTCGACGCGCTGGCGCACGAAGTTCAGGTCCGGCGTGGCGCTGATCAGGCCGATGCGCTGGTGGCCCAGCTGTGCCAGACGCTCGACGGCCAGGCGCATGCCCGCCTCGTTGTCGTAGTCGAACCAGGCGTGCGGCTGGTTCAGCTGCGTGCGGCCATGCGCGACAAACGGCATGCCTTGCTGCGCCAGGTAGGCGATGCGCTCGTCGTACGGTTTCGTGCGTCCGACGATCAGGCCATCGATGCGACGGCCCTTGACCATGCGTTGATAGGTGTGGAATTCATTGGTGGCCGAGGCGGGCGCGATCATCATGTCCATCTGCTGCGCTTCCAGCGCTTCCGACATGCCGCCGACGATGTCGATGAACATGGGGTCGGCCAGGTCGTTCGGCATCAGCGGGTAGATGATGCCGACGATATTCGTGCGTCCCACGGCCAGGCTGCGCGCCATGGGATTGGGGCGGTAGCCGGCGGCCTGCGCTGCGGCCAGCACCCGCTCGCGCGTGCGTTCACTCACTTCCGGATAGCCATTCAAGGCGCGGCTGACGGTGGTTTCGGATATTCCTAGCGTTTTGGCGAGATTTTTGAGGTTCATGGATGCTGCGTCTGGGGTGGATCGGGAGCGATGCAGGGTAGTTTATCTGATAAATGCCGGAATGATCAGGGGTATGACCAGCGGCGGCAGCGCCCAAAAAAATACGCGGGCAAACCCAGGGGCGCCCGCGCTAAAAGAGGATACTGCTGAATCACTACATTGAAGCTGCCGGCCATCGCGTGCAGCGGCGAAATGGTGGGTCCGGATATTCCTTGCCCCTGAAAAAGCGGGCGGTGTTGCTGCCTGTGGCCGGCGTCCAGGGACGCTTGCCAAAGTTCTAGAGTCCTGCGCTTACCACCACGACTCGACCTGGAAACCGACCGAGCTGCCGTTTGTTTTTCCACCGAACACGCCCGTCGACGACAGCGCGGTTTCCGCCGCGGCGGCCGACTGGGCTGCCTTGTTCCATTTGGCGTAGGTGTAGAAGGCGCGCAGCACGGGGCGTGACCAGAAGCTGTTGCCGGCCGACAGTTGCGGCGCGAAGGTCAGCTTGGTCAGGTTGCGGCTCTCGCCGCCTTCCGGCTTGACGATGTCGTGGCCCAGTTCCACAGCCAGGCTGTAGTTGTCCGTGAAGTGGTAGACGGGACGCGCGCCGATCGAGGTCCACTTACTGCTCACGCCCGCCGTTTCCTTGTCTTCGTAGACGAAGGTGCCCATGCCCGACCAGGCGCCTTTGGGCTGGATCATGATCTGTTCCGTCAGGCGCACGACCTTGTCATCCTTGCCGGCGCCCAGGCTGAAGCCGCCCGTGTTGGCGGCGCTGCCTTTGCCATACTGCAATGCCACCTTGTTGAAGCCGCCCAGCAGGTTGCCCTGCGTGTGCATGATGGTCAGCAAGTGGCCGCTGGCGATGGGGGCCGCGCCTTGCGCGTTGCGTTTCTGATTGAATTGCAGGCCCAGCGTCAGTTCACCGTCCGGGTTGACCTTGATGCCGGAAAAGCGCAAGTCGTGGGACAGGCCCATGCGCTTGCTGTCGCCGTCGTCGGCCGTGCGCATGATGGCGTAGGCCAGCTTGGCGGCGCCCAGGTCGATGTTTTCCAGGCCTGCGCCGGGGCCGCTGTTATTCCAGAAGTAGTAATCGGTGATGTGCACGTCCTGGCGGTCGTAGTAGCGCTTGCCGACCCAGGCGCGCGCTTCGGCGAAGGCGCCCGTGCCGATCTTGTCGGCTACCACGTTCATTTCGCGCCACGACGGGTCCGATTGCTCCCAGTCCTGATTCTGGTTGACGGAAAACGCCACCAGGGTATTGATGCGGAAGGTGGTGCCGTTGGCTGCCTTGAAGGCTTCGCCGCCGAATTTCAGCTCGCCGTAGGTTTCGCACTCATTGCCCAGACGATACTTGGACGAGGCGCCGGCCAGGCCGAAACAGGCTTCCTTGCCGCCTTCGCTGCTGGTGCCGAAGCCCGAGCGGATGTAGCCGCCGAAGTCGATCGGCAGGGCAGCCTGGGCCGACGCGCTCAAGGCCATCAGCACTGCCGCTGGCAACGCTTTCAAGAAAAATTTGTTCATTGTGTCTCCAGGGTTTTTATAGGTGTGGGATCGGTGCACATCACTTTGCACAACCAAAGCGCTTTAACTATGTTTCAAAGCGCTTTGAGTATAGTTCAAAGCGCTTTGATCAGTAAACTAGTTTTGTTCTTTGCATTCTTCTTAAACTTTTGAGGTGTTGCGGAGAAACATCAAAGGCGGGCGGCGGCGCGGGGGCGCCGCCGTGTACGGCAAGAGAAACTACGATGGCGAATTATTGCTGTGCCTTGCAGGCGGGCAGGGCGGCCGTGTCCGTTGCGGCAGGGACAGGATGACGCAGGAATGCCAGGATCAGCAGGGCCGAGGCCGTCGTAATGCTGGCCAGAACATACAGCAAGTGGCGGAAGGCCGTGCCGTACGCTTGCGCCAGTTCGGCCGCGCCCGCCTGCGGCAGCAGGGTAGCCGCATGGCGCAGCTCGCCCAGCGCCAGGAAGGGGCCCGCGTGCGCCGCCTGCTCCGCGCCGATGCCGGCAATGCCGGCGCCGCCCAGCGCCGCCACGGTGAAGGTGCCCATCAGCGCGCTGACGATGGCCAGCGCCAGGCCTTCGCCCGCCACGCGCGTCGTATTGAAGATGCCGGCCGCCATGCCGGCCCGTTCGACGGGCACGACGCTGATGGCCAGGCCATCCATCAAGCCCCAGGGCAGGCTGATGCCGCAGCCGATCAGCAGCAGCGGCCCCAGCAAGCTGGCGGGCGGCTGGCCCGGCGCGCAGGTCGACAACCACAGCAGGCCGCCCGCCGCCAGCAGCAATCCGCAGGCGCAAATGTGCGCGGCGGCAATGCGCTGCGCCGCCATGCCGGCCAGGATCGGCAGCACCAGCATGGGCGCCGACAGGGCGATCATCATGCGCCCCGCGTCGAAGGCGCTATAACCCTCAATGCCGATGAAGCGGGCCGGCAGCAGTACCAGCAGCACGACGAAGGAAAACGCGGGTGCGGCGGCCAGCAGTTGCACGCCGGCAAAGGCGGGCAGGCGGAACAGGGTCAGGTCCAGCATGGGCCGCGCGGCGCCCCGCTCCACGCGGATGAACGCGGCCAGCAGCAGGGCCGCGCCAACGAACAGCCCCAGGCTGGCCGCGCTGCCCCAGCCACTGTCGGGCGCCTGCAGCAAGCCATACGTAAACAAGGAGAGCGCGCCCGTAAACGTCAGCGCGCCAGGCCAATCGACGCCCTGCGCCTGCGGGTCGCGCGATTCGCGCATGGCGCGCGCGGCGGCCAGCAGGGCGGCCAGGCCGGCCACGGCCGTGGCGATGAAGATGGCGCGCCAGCCCGTGTGCGTGATCAAGGTGCCGGCCAGGAAGGGGCCGAAAGCCAGCCCCACGCCGAAGGCCGTGCCGATCAGGCTGAAGGCGCGCGCGCGGGCCGGACCGTCGAATTCCTGCGCCAGCGCCGCCAGCCCGCTCGACAGGGCCATGGCGCAGCCCAGGCCCTGGACGGCGCGCAGCACATCGAGCCACAGGATGCCAGGTGCGGCTGACAGTGCCAGCGCGGCGGCGGAAAATACGCCCATGCCCAGCAAGAACACGCGCTTGCGGCCATAGCGGTCGGCCAGCGTGCCGGCCACCATCAGGCAGCCGCCAAAGCTGAGCATGAAGGCATTCGTTATCCACGCCAGCGCCAGCGGCGTGCCGTGCAAGTCGGCGGCGATGGCAGGGATGGCGATGGCCGGCCCCGTAAAACTGAGCGGCATGCACAGGGCGGCCAGGCAGACGGCGGCCAGCACGAAGGCGCGCCGGGCCGGGGAGGCAGGCTTCATACGGTGATTTGTATCCATGGGAACGATTCCAGAAAGAGGGAATTCGATGATAATATGGACGCAATCCATGAAAAAGTGGCTGAAAATCCACTCATAACGGACAAATATTCCTTAATAGAGATGGCGAGGTGGCATGGATAATCTGAACGGCATCGCCGCCTTCGTGCGCGCGGCGGAAACCTCCAGTTATGTGGCGGCCGGGCGGCTGCTCGGGGTGTCGGCCTCGGCGGTGGGCAAGAGCGTGGCGCGGCTGGAAGAA
Source organism: Janthinobacterium sp. PSPC1-1 (assembly GCF_049897625.1). NCBI lineage: Bacteria > Pseudomonadati > Pseudomonadota > Betaproteobacteria > Burkholderiales > Oxalobacteraceae > Janthinobacterium > Janthinobacterium sp. PSPC1-1. Next base: position 75,642 of record NZ_JAFCWP010000014.1, read on the forward strand.
AAGCTGGGCGTGCGCCTGCTTAACCGCAGCACGCGGCGCATCAGCCTGAGCAACGAGGGCGCGCTGTTCTATGAGCGCTGCCAGCGCATCCTGGCCGACCTCGGCGATGCAGAGGCGGAACTGTCGCACCTGGCCGAGGCGCCGCGCGGCAAATTGCGTGTCAGCCTGCCCGTGATCGGCTACCGCATCATCCTGCCCTTGCTGGCGGACTTTACGCGGCAGTATCCCGAGATCGAGCTCGACCTCGATTTCAATGACCGCCTGGTCGACGTGGTGGCCGAAGGCATCGACGTGGCCGTGCGCAGCGGCACCTTGACGGATTCGCGGCTGATGGCGCGCGAACTGGGGCCGTTCGCGTTTGCCATCGTGGGTTCTCCCGCGTACTTCGCCCGCCATGGCGTGCCGGCCACGCCGCGCGCGCTGGAAGGGCACGCCTGCGTGCGCTATAAGTTTCCCACCACGGGCAAGTTGCAGGAATGGGCGCTGCAGCGTGCCGAGGGCGACAGCGGCGGCGAGTTGCGCTTGCCGACGGCCTTGACCTGCAACAATATCGAAGCCTTGATCGGCGCCGCCACGCAGGGCGTGGGCCTCGCGTATTTGCCCGACTTTATCGTGCGCGACGCCATCGCGCGCGGCGAACTGCAAGCCGTGCTCGGCGACTACCTGCTGTACGCGAGCAAGTTCTGGGTGCTGTGGCCATCGAGCCGCCATCTGTCACCGAAAATCCGCGTCTTTGTTGACCATCTGTGTACCCACCTGCATTTTTCCACGCCCCCTCCCGCCCCCTGAACAGCCTGGCGGCCGCCATGGCGGCCGGTTGCGGAATATTCCTACCCCAAAGAGATTTTTCCTAACATTGCAGAATATTTATTTGCTGCGATGCACCACGCTACGCCGCGTGCCGTCAACTTATACCCTTTCTGAATACCCATCATGCGTTAATTAAATTGCCATAAGGAATTTAATTATGTTAATTTCATATCTGTTTCGGCAATATTGCAATAGTTTCCTGTTGCTGGAACATGGGCATGCATCAGCGTAGTCAGCGTGTAGTAACCAACAATTAGGGCGTGAGCCCGGTTCCATTCAGGGAGTGTGCATGAAGACAGCAAGCACGACGCCGCCACATCAGGCGCCAGCCGCGACACCTGCCCGCAAGACGGGCCTGCTGCTTGGTGGCGGTGCACCAAATTCCACCTTGATCGCGGGCGCGCTGGCCGCGTTTCTCGACGAAGGCATCGAATTCGACGTCATTTCCGCCTCCGGCGCAGGTGTGCTGATGGGTTTGCTTTACACGACGCCGCACGAAGCCACGCCGCGCCAGGCCTTGCAAAGCTGGGCCGACACGGGCGTGGCCGACAGCATCTACAAGATGATCCCGATCAACTACAAGGTGTTCCAGAAGCCGGGCATGCACGCGAGCACTTTCCGCGACGCCTTCCAGCCGCCGGCCAACAATCCTTTTTTTCAGGCGTTCCAGCAAACGTTTGCGGGCGTGCCCACGGCCTGGTCGGACTGGGGGAAATTGATGGTGTCATCGCTGTCGCCGTCGGACCTGTCGGCGAAAAGCCTTGGCCTGTGCGCGCATCTGCCCTTTCTGGAAAAAGCCGTGGATTTCTCGGGCGTGGCGCGCATGCGCCCCGATTTTTACATCAATGCCTACAACCTCAGCGAGCACCGCATGCAAATCTGGGGCAAGCACGAGATTGCACCGATCCACGTGCGCGCGGCCCTGTCGTTCCCCTTCCTGTATGCGCCCACCACCATCGATGGCGACGACTACATCGAAGGCGCGGCGCTCGACACGCTCAATTTCGAGCCGTTTATCGAAGGCAAGGGCGAACACGCTGACGCCGACACCCTGGTCATCCTCGACATCCTCGGCGACGAGCGCCTGCTGCGCAAGCCGCGCAACCTGTACGACGCCTGGGTGCGCTCCATCATCACGCCACTGGTGAAAATTTCCAAGAGCGAGCTGCGCCTGTTTGAACTCGAGCACAACACGGACGCACGCACGGGCCAGCCCAAGCGGCGTCTGCTGAAACTCGACCTGATGGGCGGCATCCCGGAGCAGCACTGGCCCGACACCCTGGACTGGTCCAGTTCGAACATGCAGCTGCTGTTCGACGTGGGCCACAAGGCGGGCCTGGCGTTTTGCCGCCAGCATGGCGATTTGCTGCGCCGCACGTCCGACGTTTCCCCGCTGGCGGCCTAAGCTCGCGCCGTTTGCAACCGGTCCCGGCCACCTGATCGGCAGCTACTCATCCCGCCTGGCCCTGCCAGGCTGCTTTTTTGACTGTGAAACACCATGAATATCACCAAGCAATTAATTCTGACCCTCACCATCGCCTTGCTGGCCCTGCTATTGCTGGGCGCCGGCGGCGCCATCCAGCTGCAGCGCGCCCAGGAACGTTTTGACACCGTGCAAAACCGCATCATCCCCAGTATCCAGGGCTTGAATGCGGCCAAGGGTTTCCTGGCCGATTCGCGTCTGGCCGGCTACCGCTTGTCCGTGTTCTCGAACCTGGCCGACAAGACGGCGCTGGACAAGGCTGTGGCCAGCGCCAACACGAATTTCGACAAGGTCATCGCCACCTACCGCGCCGAGCGCCTGTACGACGCGACGGACAGCAAGATGCTCGACGCCGACCAGGCCGCCATGGAAGCGTACCGCCGCGCGCTGGTGCCATTCTTTGCCGCCGCCTACGCGGGCGACATGGATGGCGTGCGCGCCACCTTGCTGGCCGGCACGCCGCTGGCCATCACGGCCGCCGCCGCGAAAAAGAGCATGGATGACCATATCGCCTACAACAACAAGCTGGTCGATGACGTGAAGGCCGAAAGCCTGGCCGCCTACGACACGGCATTCAATACCATGCTGGCCGTGCTGGGTGTGGCCGTGCTACTGACGGGCGCGCTGGCCTGGCATATCTACCGCACCATCAGCGGCGGTCTGGGCAATATCGAACATACGCTGGAGAGGGTCAGCGCCTCGCTGGACCTGTCCGCCGCCATGCCCGTCGAGCGCATGGATGAAGTGGGCCGTACGGCCACCGCCTTCAATAAATTCCTCGAACGCATCGTCGACGTGATCGCCACCGTGCGCACCTCGGCCGATACGGTCAGCGTGGCGGCCGCGCAGATTTCCGCCGGCAACGCGGACTTGTCCGTGCGTACGGAGCAGCAGGCGTCGTCTCTGGAAGAAACCGCCTCCAGCCTGGAAGAACTGACCTCGGCCGTGCGCCAGAATACGGACAATGCGCGTCAGGCGAATACCCTGGCCGTGTCCGCCTCGGACGTGGCCCGCAAGGGCGGCGCCGTGGTGGCGCAAGTGGTGGGCACGATGGGTTCCATCAACGAATCGGCGAAGAAGATCGCCGACATTATCGGCGTGATCGACGGCATTGCCTTCCAAACCAATATTCTGGCACTGAATGCGGCCGTCGAAGCGGCGCGCGCGGGCGAGCAGGGCCGTGGCTTCGCCGTGGTCGCCACCGAGGTGCGCAACCTGGCGCAGCGCTCGGCGGCTGCGGCCAAGGAAATCAAGGGCTTGATCGAGGATTCCGTGGATAAAGTCAACACGGGCAGTGTGCTGGTCGACCAGGCCGGCGCGACGATGGAAGAAATCGTCGCCAGCATCCGTCGCGTTACGGACATCATGGGCGACATCGCCAACGCCAGCCACGAGCAGAGCGCCGGCATCGAGCAAGTGAACCAGGCCATTTCGCAAATGGATCAGGTGACCCAGCAAAATGCGGCCCTGGTGGAAGAGGCGGCCGCCGCAGCGTCTTCGTTGCAAGAACGCGCCGTGGAACTGGTCGACGTGGTGGCCGTGTTTCGCCTGCGTGGCGATGCCCAGGCCAAATCGTTGAAAGTGGCGGGCGGCTTGCCGGCCCCGGCCTCAGTCACCGCCAGCCGCCGCCTGGCGCTGCCCGGCCGCAGCGCCCGAGCTTGAACCTTGTGACTGCCCCGGTACGCCGGGGTTTTTTTGGTGTTGGCGTCGTCGGATGGGGGCCTTGAGTTCTGCGACTGTGGCGAGTGGCAGTAAAGTTGTTCGGGCTGGCAGGGCGGAAGGGGCGGTGGGCGGCGGCGTCCGGTTTCGCAGCAGTCAAGGTGTCAGCCTGACTTTCGGGCGCGTGAGTCCGCTTGCGCCTGCGGATTCAATCGGTGGTCGCAACACTCTAACCTAAACGCCCAGGTTACAGGAGTGTTGAAGATGAAACAGAAACCACGCATTTATTACACCGAGACTCAGAAGGCCTTGATGT
>NZ_JAFCWP010000015.1:0-28664 GCF_049897625.1 Janthinobacterium sp. PSPC1-1
CTGGGGCGGGAGGCGGCATGAGCCCGCTACTGGTGAAAGCGGGGCAGGGACAGACCATCGTCGAAGTCACGCCCGAGTCGGCTGGCTGGACGCATGTGGGCTTTGCCGCGCATCGTCTGGCGGCCGGCGAATCGCTGAGCCTGCAGACGGGCAAGCGCGAACTGTGCCTCGTCGTGCTGACGGGCACGGTCACCGTGCAGGCGGGCGAACAGCGCTGGGAAGCCATCGGCAATCGCGCCAGCGTCTTTGAGGACGTCTCGCCCTACGCCGTGTATGTGCCGCTCGATACCCAGGTCAGCATTACGGCCGTGAGCGCCGCCGAAGTGGCCCTGTGCAGCGCGCCGGCCACCACGCACCGTCTGGCGCGCCTGATCGAGCCATCATCAATGACGCGTTCCGTGCGCGGCAAGGGCGCCAATACCCGCTATGTGTGCGACATCCTGCCGCAGACAGCCGAGGCCGATGGCTTGCTGGTGGTCGAGGTGGTCACGCCGTCCGGCCATTCGTCCAGCTATCCGCCGCATAAACACGATAGCGACAATGTGCCGCTGGAAAGTTCGCTGGAAGAAACGTATTACCACCGTCTGAACCCGGAGCAGGGCTTTGCCTACCAAAGAGTCTACACGGATGACCGTTCCATCGACGAAGCCATGGCCGTGGAAAACCACGACGTGGTGATGGTGCCCAGGGGTTACCACCCCGTCACCGTGCCGTATGGCTATGACGGCTATTACCTGAATGTGATGGCCGGCCCCAAGCGGGTCTGGCACTTTAAAAACGACCCGGCCCATGAGTGGCTGATGAATACCAAATAATCAAGGACAAGATATGACTACCCCGATGATCGGCCACTTTATTGGTGGCAATCCCATGGCTTCGCGTTCCGAGCGCACGAGCGAGGTCTTCAATCCCGCCACGGGCGCCGTCACGGCCAAGGTGTCGCTGGCGACTGCCGCCGAGCTGAACGCGGCCGTGGCCGCCGCCCACGCGGCCTTTCCCGCCTGGTCGCAAACCTCGCCCCTGCGCCGCGCACGCGTCATGTTCAAGTTCAAGGAATTGCTGGAAGAACACTCGGATCAATTGGCGGCCCTGATCACGGCCGAGCACGGCAAGGTGTTTACGGATGCTAAAGGGGAAGTGACGCGCGGCATCGAAGTGGTGGAGTTTGCCTGCGGCATCCCGCAAATGATGAAGGGCGAGTACAGCGAGCAGGTGGCCGGCGGCATCGACGCCTGGTCGATCCGCCAGGCGCTCGGTGTCTGCGTCGGCATCACGCCGTTCAATTTCCCCGTGATGGTGCCGATGTGGATGTTCCCGATGGCGATTGCCTGCGGCAATACGTTCGTCCTCAAACCATCGGAGCGCGACCCGTCGGCCAGCCTGCTGCTGGCGCAGCTGTTGACGGACGCGGGCTTGCCCGATGGTGTCTTTAATGTGGTGCAGGGCGACAAGGAAGCCGTGGACGGCTTGCTGCACCATCCGGACGTACGCGCCGTCAGCTTTGTCGGCTCCACGCCGATCGCCGAATACATCTACGCCACCGGCTGCGCGCAGGGCAAGCGCGTGCAAGCCCTGGGTGGCGCGAAAAACCACATGGTCGTCATGCCGGACGCGGATATCCCGCAGACGGTGGACGCCCTGATGGGCGCTGCCTTCGGTTCGGCGGGCGAGCGCTGCATGGCCATTTCTGTCGTTGTGGCCGTCGGCAATGTGGCGGACCAGCTAGTGGAAGCACTGGTGCCGCGCATCGCCGCCTTGAAAATCACGCAAGGCATGGATTTGTCGGCGGAAATGGGCCCCGTGGTGACGCAGGTGCACAAGGACAAAATTACCGGCTACATCGCCACCGGCGTCAAGGAGGGCGCCAAGCTGGTCAGTGATGGACGCGGTTTCGTGCTGCCCGGCCATGAAAACGGCTTTTTCCTCGGTGGCAGCCTGTTCGACCATGTCACGCCCGAGATGACCATCTATAAAGAGGAAATCTTCGGCCCTGTCCTGTGCATCGTGCGCGTACCCGATTTCGCCACGGCGCTGGACCTGGTCAACGCGCATGAATACGGCAATGGCACGGCCATTTACACGCGCGACGGCAACACGGCGCGCGAATACACGCACCGGGTGCAGGTGGGGATGGTCGGGGTCAACGTGCCGATCCCCGTGCCGATGGCTTTCCACAGCTTCGGCGGCTGGAAGCGCAGCCTGTTCGGCGACCATCACGCGCATGGCCCGGAATCCGTGCGTTTCTACACGAAGCAGAAGGCCGTGACGCAGCGCTGGCCCGCCTCGACGGCTGCTGGCGCCGAATTTGCCATGCCGACCCTCAAGTAAAACGCAAAACCAGCTGGTTCGCTTCTTGCTTACTGCAATGGTTAATCATTTAGCCATTGCAGATTGCTCCCATGACGTCCAGCCGTACCCAGCCTTTGCGCATCGTTGTCGTCAACACCATTGTCGAGCACGGCGTGCACGCGGACGCGGCATTGGCTGCCCAAGTGCTGCGCGGCAATGCCTTGCGCATCGGCTTGCTGGAATCGGGTTTCGACATCATCGCCTCGCTGCCAGCCGACCTCTACCTTCCCGAGCGCATCGCGCAACTGCAGCCTGACCTCATCATCATCGATGCCGAATCAGACGCGCGCGACGTGCTCGAACACATCGTCATCGCCACGCGCGACGAGCGCCGCCCCATCGTATTATTTACCGAAGACGGCGCCACGGCCAGCATCGACGCGGCCATGGCGGCCGGCGTGTCCGCCTACATCGTCGCCGGCCTGCAGGCCGAACGCATTCAACCCGTGCTGAACGTGGCCCTGGCGCGCTTTCGCCAGGAAGAAAAACTCCGCGCCGAATTGCTCGACACGCGGCACAAGCTGCTGGAACGCAAGGTGATCGAACGGGCCAAGGGCCTGTTGATGACGCATCAGGGCTTGACGGAAGAGCAGGCTTACCAGCGGCTGCGCAGCATGGCGATGAATAAAAAGCTGAAGTTGGCGGAAATTGCCCAGCGCATCCTCGACGTGGAGGACTTGCTGGGATGAGTCGTCCATTTTCTGACACATGCTGGTGCAGCGCACCATCGCGGTGCGTTCCCAGCCTCCATGCACCGGGCATGCACGGGCACGTTCCTTGCTGCTGGGTGGGGAGAGCCTTGCCCACGGTGGCGCGGAATAACAGTACTTATCAGCAAGGAATGGTATGACACAGCAAGCGGGCGCCCATGCCCAGGTGATGCGCTCCATGCATCCGGAAAAACAGACGATACGCATCGGCTACCTGCCGCTGGCCGATTGTGCCTCGCTGGTGATGGCCTCAAAGCTGGGCCTGGATGAAAAATACGGCATCAAGATTGAACTGAGCCGGGAGATGTCGTGGGCCGGCGTGCGCGACAAATTGCATAATGGTGAACTCGATGCGGCCCACGTGTTGTACGGTCTCGTGTATGGCGTGCAGATGGGCATCGGCGGTCAGCAGCGCGACATGGCCGTCTTGATGAACCTGAATCACAGCGGCCAGGCCGTCACCCTGTCGGCGGCGCTGGCGCGCGAGGGCGCCCACGATGGCCCGACACTGGCGCGGCATATGCGCGCCGCGACGCGGCCCTTTGCGTTTGCGCATACTTTCCCGACCGGCAACCACGCGATGCTGCTGCAATACTGGCTGGCCGCGCATGGCATCGATCCGCTGCGCGACGCGCGCGTGATGACGGTACCGCCGTCGCAGATGGTGGCGGCCTTGCGCGCGGGCCAGATGGATGGCTTTTGCGCGGGCGAACCGTGGGGCTACAAGGCCATCGTCGATGGCGTGGGCGTGACGGCCGCCAGCAGCGGCGCCATCTGGCCCGACCATCCGGGCAAGGTGCTGGGCACCAGCGCCGCGTTTGCGCGCCAGCATCCGAACAGCTGCCGCGCCCTGATCGCCGCCGTGCTCGAGGCGGGCCGCTGGATCGATGCCAGCGATACCAACCGGCTGGCCATGGCAGCTACCCTGGCCGAGCCCGCTTATCTGAATACACCGCAGGAAATGCTGGCGCCGCGCATCCTCGGCCATTATCAGGATGGCCTGGGCAAGACCTGGGACGAGGCGCACGGTTTGAAGTTCTACCGGGCCGGCGCCGTGAATTTTCCCTACCTGTCCGACGGCATGTGGTTCATGACCCAGCACCGGCGCTGGGGCTTGTTGCGCGACGAACCCGATTACCTGGCGGTGGCAAGGCAAGTCAACCGCATCGACCTGTACCGCCAGGCGGCGGAGATGACGGCTACGCCAGTACCAACGGCCGCCATGCGCAGTTCGACCCTGTGCGACGGCGTGGTGTGGGACGGCAGCGCGCCGGAAGCGTACGCGGCATCGTTTGCCATCGGCCATTTTTTCTGATTGGAGACTGCATCATGGCGCAACTTGGAAGCGTGACCCTGGTCGGCGCCGGTCCCGGCGACCCGGACCTGTTGACATTAAAAGCTGTGAAGGCCATCGCACGGGCCGACGTGGTGCTGATCGACGACCTCGTCAACCCGGCCATCCTCGCGCATGCGGCGCCCGGCGTGCGCGTGGTTGAGGTGGGCAAGCGGGGTGGCTGTGCTTCCACACCGCAAGCCTTCATCGAGCGCCTGATGCTGGCCGAAGCGCGCGCCGGCCTGCACGTGGTGCGCCTGAAAGGGGGCGACCCTTATCTGTTCGGACGCGGCGGCGAAGAGCGCGCCTACCTGCGCAGCCACGGCGTGGCCGTCGAGGTGATACCCGGTATCAGCAGCGGCCTGGCCGCACCATCGTCCATTGGCGTGCCGCTGACGCACCGCGGCTGGAGCCAGGGTGCGATTTTCGTCACGGGCCACGGCAAGGATAGCGCGTCCGAGCCGAACTGGGCGGCATTGGCGCAAAGCGGCCTGACCCTCGTCATCTATATGGGCGTGGCGCGGGTGGCGGCCATCCAGGCGGGCTTGCTGGCCGGCGGCATGGCGCCGGGCACGCCCGTGGCCGTGGTGCAATCGGCCAGCTTGCCGGCCCAGCGCGAATTGCTGAGCACTTTGCACGCTTTGCCCGCCGACTTGCTGGCCAGCGGCCTGGGCAGCCCCAGCATCATCGTCGTGGGCGAGGTGGTGCGCTGCGCCGATGCCTGGGATGACCATGGTGCCAGCGCCTTGCTGGCCGCTGCCGTCGGACGCTAGCGTATCGGCAGCGCCACGGGACGGATGGGCGCCGCGTCGCCGCCACGGAATTTCAACGAGGCGCCGATGAAGGCAAACTGGTACACCTTGTCGCGCGACAAGGCTTCCAGGTCGACCAGTTCCAGGATGGGCGTGCCCTGCTGCGCCAGCAGATAGGTGTGCACGGGCAGGTAATTGCCCGCCACTTCGGACGGAAACGCCTCGAAACTGAGGTTGTCCGCCCCTACCACCATGGCGCCGCCATCTTCCACAAGGAATTTCGCCGCATCGAGCGACAGGCCGGGGGGATTGGCCATGTAGGCTTGCGCCTGCTCATAGTGCTGCATGCGGCCTGTGCGTATCAGCACCACGTCGCCCTTTTCCAATGCGATCTTCTGGTGGGCCAGCGCCGCGCGCAAGTCCTGCCGCGTGACCCGGTAATTATCAGGCAGCTGTGACAGTCCCTTGGCCACGGCTACGTCGATCAGCACGCCGCGCGCGACGATCGGCGGCAGCTTTTCCGCGCCCGTCACGGTCCAGCCACGGTCGCCCAGATACTGTTCTTCCGTAAATCCGTTCCAGATTTTGCCGTTCAAGCCAAAGTGGTTGAGCGCGTCGATATGCGTACCCATGTGCGCATACATGGACACGGCCGAACCCGTGTAACTGACGTGGCGGTTCATCTGTTCGCCCACGTGCATCGAGTCGGCCACCACATTGCCCTTCGGCGTGTGCGTCATCCACATCTGGTAGGGCGGATCGCCGGCCGCCTGCCAGCTGGGCATGCCGATGTAGAAATCAACGGCCAGGTCATAGCTCTTGCCGCCGTCGATGCGCGCCAGAATGGCGGCACGTGATGCCGGCGTCATCAGGTTCAGGCGGCCGATTTCGTCTTTCGGCCCCCAGGGGCTGATGCCCACTTCAGGCAGGGCGGCGGCCTGCGTCGTTCCTGCCAGCAGCGCCAGCAGCAGGGTAGTCAGGGTGGCAGATGGTGTGAACATGGGGTACTCCTTGCGTGACATGAATGAAGAAGCCACCATCATATTGTTTTCCAATTCAATGATAATCAGCGATAAAATAATAAGATATTCAACTGCAAGGAAAGAATCATGGATGTCCTGGCGCACATGCGCGTGTTTCGCAAGGTGGTCGAGCGTGACAGCTTCAGCAAGGCCGCGCAGGACCTGAACCAGTCGGCGGCGGCCATCAGCAAGCAGGTGCGCCAGCTGGAGGCGCGCCTGGGCACCGTGCTGCTGGTGCGCACCACGCGGCGCATGAGCTTGTCGGACGGCGGACGCGCCTACTATGTTGAATGCTGCCGCCTGCTCGACGAGGTCGATGCGCTGGAACTGGCCACGCGCGGCTGCGCCGGCAAGGTGGCGGGGCGGCTGCGCGTGAATGCGCCGCTGTCGTTTGGCTTGAAAGTGCTGTCGCCCTTGCTGCCGGTCTTCATGGCCCGCTATCCGGAAGTCAACATCGAGATGACCCTGGACGACCGCCTGCGCGACGTGGTGGGTGAGGGCTATGACGTGTCGCTGCGCATCCGCGCCGCGCTGGCCGATTCGACCCTGGTGGCGCGCCGCCTGGGCGATGTCGAGCAGATGATCTGCGCGGCACCCGCCTACCTGGCACGGCGCGGCACGCCCCGGCAGGCGCAGGATTTGCATGGCCACGATTGCCTGGCCTACCGTCTGGCCGACAGTCCCGGCATCTGGCAGCTGGCCGGCCCGGAAGGGGAGAGCAGCATCGTCCTGCCCGTGCGCTTTTCCGCCGACAGCAGCCTGCTGCTGGCCGATATGCTGGTGGCGGGCATCGGCGTGGGCGCGCTGCCGTCCTTTGTCGCTGCGCCCCTGCTGGCCAGCGGCGCCCTGGTGCGCGTGCTGCCGTTGCACGGCATGGCCAGGCGCGGTGTGTATGCGTTGATGCCCGATGGACGCCACTTGCAGGAAAAGGTGCGTGCCTTTTGCGACTTCCTGGCCGGGGCGCTGCAGGCGGCATAGGCGTTGGGTGTTCTCCAGTGTAACTGTAGTGCGCGCTTTTTTTCTTCCACAAGCGCGTCGGGCAGAGGCTTTGATAGTATCCTCGTACCTGTCGGGTGGCCTGTGCCGCACATTCGAGGAACCGGAATAAGCGATTGACAATGCACACTTTGAGCAAGGGCGGGACGGTAGCGGGCATCAGGATCTGGGCGGGTGGCCTGCTGCTGGCATTGGCGGTGGGCGGTGCCCTGTATGCGGGCGCGGCGCGCACGGTCGATGACGACGCCGAACAGCGTTTCGACAATCTCACTCACGGCGCCCAGCATAGCCTGGCCACGCGCGTAAAAAGTTATTCCGACTTGCTGCGTGGCCTCGAAGCGCTGTTTCGCACCAGCGAGCAGCTGACGCGCCGCCAGTTCCACGATTACGTGGCCGGCCTCGATATCGCGCGCCAGTTCCCCGCCATCGAATCGGTCAATTATGCGGTGGCGCTGACGCAGGCGCAGCGCGCGGCCTATGTCGCCGATGTGCGCAGTGACACCAGTCTGGCGCCGCGCGGCTATCCCGCTTTCACCATCCGCCCGCCCGGCGAGCGGCCCGAATACACAGTGCTCACTTACCTCGAGCCCGATTCGCTGCTGGCCGAACGCATGGGCGTCGATATCGGCGCCAACCCGCTGGTGGCGCAAGCCCTGGCGCAGTCGCGCGACAGCGGCGAAGTCAGCGCGTCGGGGCAGGTGATCATGATCAAGGGACCGCCCGCGCATGTGGGCCTGGGCATGCGCCTGCCCGTGTACCGTAATGGCATGCCGCAAGGTAGCGTGGCCGAGCGCCGTGCCGCCTACCAGGGGTCCGTGGGCATCGGCTTTGGCGTGGCGCAGCTGGTGCACAGCGCGCTCGAACGCAGCGCCCTGGAGCCGCTGCACCTGACTCTGTACAGCGCGGTCGAACCTCTGCCGGCCCAAGGCGTCCTGCGCATCACGCCGCAAGACCGTCTGCTGTTCAACGATGGCGGCGACCTGGCGGCGGCGCCGCCGCAACCGGGCAGCGATGCCGCATATTTCGACCAGGTGCTGCCCATCGTGTATCAGGGGGGCGTGTGGAAAGCCCATTTCCGCGTGCGCAAGGCGGAGCTGTACAGCCCCTTTGACCGTTATTTCCCGTGGCTGGCGCTGGCCGTCGGCGTGGCCGGCACCCTGCTCGGTTATGGCTATATCTTTACCCTGTACCGTTCGCGCCGCAACGCGGTGGCGCAGCGCACCCTGCTCGATACGGTGCTTGACAGCGTCGATGCCTACGTCTACATGAAGGATGTCGATCTGCGCTACCGCTACGTGAATGCGCGCACGGCGAAGATACTGGGCCGCTCGGCGGAGCAGTTGATCGGCCGCCAGGATGGCGAGTTGATGCTCGGCGATGCGGCCGCCGCCGCGCAGCTGACCGAACGCCAGGTGTTCGACAGCGGCGCCAAGTTCGTCGGCGAAGAGCGTTTCGTCGATGCGCAGGGCCAGGTGCATCACCTGTGGAGCGTGAAGGTGCCGCTGGGCTTGCCCGGTCCCGTCACGGGCCTGATCTGCCTGTCCACCGACGTGACGGAACTGCACCGTCTGAAGGAGCAGGCCGACGCGGCCAGCCAGGCCAAGAGCGACTTCCTGTCGAACATGAGCCATGAAATCCGCACGCCGATGAACAGCATCATCGGCATGGCGCACCTGGCGCTGAAATCGGTGGCCGATGCGCGCCAGCGCGATTATCTGCAAAAAATCTTCCATTCGGGCCAGCATTTGCTGGGCCTGATCAACGACATCCTCGATTTTTCCAAGATCGAGGCGGGCAAGCTGGAGCTGGAAGTGCTGGACTTCCGCCTCGAGACGCTGCTGGCGAACATCGCCAGCCAGCTCGGCGATGCGGCCGCCGTCAAGGGCCTGGCGCTGCAGTTCGATATCGCGTCCGAGCTGCCGCAGCGCTGGCGCGGTGACCCGCTACGCCTGGAGCAGGTCTTGCTGAACCTGACCAGCAACGCCATCAAGTTTTCCGACAATGGCAGCATCTTCGTGCGCGTGCGCCAGTCAGAGGAGCGCGGCAGCCACGCCATGCTGCGCTTCGAGGTGCAGGACCGGGGCATCGGCATGAAGCAGGAAGAGGTGGCGCAGCTGTTCCGCTCCTTCCACCAGGCCGACCCCTCGACCACGCGCAAGTATGGCGGCAGCGGCCTGGGGCTGGTGATCAGCAAGCAGCTGGTTGAACTCATGGGCGGCAAGGTGGGCGTGTACAGCCAGCCCGGCCAGGGCAGCACCTTCTGGTTCACGGCGCGCCTGGAGAAAAGCGCGCAAGCGGGCGGCGAGCGCATCGCCGAAGTGGAGCCGGAAGTCTTGGGCGTGATCCGTGGCGCATCTATCCTGCTGGTGGAAGATAACGTCTTCAGCCAGCAGGTGGGCTGCGAATTGCTGGAAGACGCAGGCGCCACCGTCTGCGTCGCCTGCAATGGCCGCGAAGCGCTGGAATTGCTGGCCCACCAGCGCTATGACTGCGTGCTGATGGACGTGCAAATGCCGGAGATGGACGGCTTCGAGGCGACGCGCCGCATCCGCGCCGACCCAAAGCTCAGCGGTCTGCTGGTGATCGCCATGACGGCCAATGCGGGCAGCGAAGACCGCGCCCGCTGCCTGGCGGCAGGCATGGATGAATTCGTGACCAAGCCGATCGCCCCGAATCTGCTGTTTCACCTGCTGGCGAAATGGTTCCGTCTGCGCGGCGGTATCGGCAGCCTTGGCCATGCGCGCGTGGGAGACAGGCTGGTGGCGCTGCCGAAAGCGCCGCCGTCGGCCGCCGCGCCGGAGTTGCGCGACATGGCCATCCTCGATCTGGCCACCCTGGCGCTCACGTTCAGCAATGACGCCGTGAAGATGCGCAAATACACCCAGCTGTTTCTCGATACGGCGCGTGACGGCATCGCCGAAATGGAGCAGGCCATGGCGCTGGAAGACCTGGGGCGCCTGGCCGACCTGGGGCATCGCAGCAAATCGTCGGCGCTGGCCGTGGGCGCGCATGCCTTCGCCAGCCTGTGCACCTCGATCGAAGGCTTGCGCCTGGGTGGCGACCTGCAGCAGGCGCGCGCCTTGCTGGCGGCGCTGGAGCCGGCGCTGGCGCAGGTGGCAGAACAAATTTCGCTGGAATTTGTCTCCAGCGACGCCCCCTGACGCAGGCAGCGGCGATAATATGCCTTTGACGTCTCTGGCCACCCGGCCGGAGGCGCGGCAACCCATCGGATCAGCATGCATACTCCCGTTACGCCCGGCCTTCTCATCCTGCATGGCAACCAGCTGGAACAGCTGCGCGCCGCCGTCTTTCAGTGGCTGCGCCAGCATCCGCTGGCACCGCTGGAAACGGATATCTTCCTGGTGCAGTCGAACGGCGTGGCCGAATGGCTGAAGATCGCCCTGGCCGAGGAGATGGGGGTCTGCGCCGCCACGCGCATCGCGCTGCCGGCGCGCCTGCTGTGGGAAAGCTACCGGGGCATGCTGGGGCGCGAGCGGGTGCCGCGCGTGTCGCCATTTGATAAATCGCCGCTGACCTGGCGCCTGATGCGTCTTTTACCCTCCTTGCTGGCCGACCCGGTGTTTGCGCCGCTGCGCTACTTCCTTGCCGATGGCGATTGCGAACGCCGGCTGCAACTGGCCGAGCGCCTGGCCGATTTGTTCGACCAGTACCAGGTTTACCGCGCCGACTGGCTGGCCGACTGGGCTGCCGGGCGCGACCAGTTGCGCACGGCGCGCGGCGAAGCTATCGTCTTGAAGGAAGACCAGCGCTGGCAGGCGCAGTTGTGGCGTGCCGTGGCTGCCGACGTGGAAGCGTTTGAGCGCGACACGGGCCGCGCCGACATCCACGACGCCTTCCTGGCGGCGATCGCCGCCGGCGATGCGCCTGCCGGCAAGCTGCCGCGCAGGGTGGTGCTGTTTGGCGTGTCGGCCCTGCCATACCAGACCTTGCAGGCGCTGGCCGCGCTGGCGCGCCACACGCAGGTGGTGCTGGCCGTGCCCAACCCGTGCCAGTTCTACTGGGGCGACATCATCGACGGGCGCGACTTGCTGCGCGCGGAAAACAAGCGCCAGCGGCAGCGCAATGGCACCGACCTGGCGCAAATTCCGCTCGAAGAACTGCACGCGCACAGCCATCCGCTGCTGGCCAGCTGGGGCAGGCAAGGGCGCGATTTCATCCGCATGCTCGACGAATTCGACGAACACGCGCAAGCCGAAGGACGCGACGACAGCCTGCGCATCGACCTGTTTGGCGAGGAAACGGGCGAAACCCTGCTGGAGCAGGTGCAGGTGGCCATCCGTGAACTGCGTCCGCTGGCCGAACACGCACAAACGCCGCCCGAGGCCGGCGACCGCTCGATCGAATTTCACGTGGCGCACAGCGTGCAGCGCGAAGTGGAAGTGCTGCATGACCAGCTGCTGGCCATGTTCGCGCACAGCGCCGAAACGCTCTTGCGTCCACGCGACGTGGTGGTGATGGTGCCCGACATCGACACCTTTACGGCCGCCATCCACGCCGTCTTCGGCCAGTACCGGCGCAATGACGAGCGTTTCATCCCGTTCGAGATTGGCGACGTGAAGGACCGCAGCGTCAATCCGCTGCTCGTCGCGCTCGAATGGCTGCTGCAGCTGCCGCAGCAGCGCTGCCGCCAGAGCGAAGTGCGCGACCTGCTCGACGTGCCGGCGCTGGCGGCGCGCTTCGGCCTGCAGCCGGACGACCTGGCCATCCTGGGCGCCTGGATCGAAGGGGCGGGCGTGCGCTGGGGCCTGGATCAGGCGCACCGCGCCGGCCTGGGGCTGGGCGCGGCCGGGGAACAGAATGCGTGGATTTTCGGCGTGCGGCGCATGCTGCTCGGCTATGCCAGCGGCAGTGGCGCCAGCTTTGGCGGCATCGAGCCGTATGCGGAAGTGGGCGGCCTCGATGCGGCGCTGGCGGGCTCGCTGGCGCAGCTGGTCGAGGCGCTGCTGCACTGGCGCAGCGTGCTGGCCAACGCGCACACGCCAGCCGAATGGGGCGTGCAGGCGCGTGCGCTGTTGGCCGCCTTCTTTGATGCCGACGACGAAGGCGACCGCCTGACCCTGGCGCAGCTGGAAGGCGCCTTGCAGGGCTGGCTGGAAACCTGCGAGCATGCGGGCTTTGTCGAGCAGGTGCCGCTGTCCGTGCTGCGCGTGGCGTGGCTGGGCGCGCTGGACGAGCCGACCCTGAACCATCAATTCGTCTCTGGCGGCGTCACCTTCTGCACGCTGATGCCGATGCGCGCCGTGCCGTTCCGCGTGGTGTGCCTGCTGGGCATGAACGATGGCGATTTTCCGCGCCGCGCGCAAAAAGCCGATTTCGACTTGCTGGCGCTGCCCGGCATGGCGCGCCCGGGCGACCGTTCGCGTCGCGACGATGACCGCTACCTGATGCTCGAAGCCTTGCTGGCCGCGCGCGACAAACTGTATGTGAGCTGGGTGGGGCGCAATGTGCGCGACAATTCCGAGCAGCCGCCGTCCGTGCTGGTGTCGCAGCTGCGCGACTACCTGGCCGCCGGCTGGTCGCTGGACCGGCACTTGGCAAGCCTGACGACCGAGCACGCGCTGCAGCCATTCAGCCGCCGCTATTTCGAGGCCGATGGCTTGCTGACCTACGCGCGCGAATGGCGCGTCGCGCATGCGGATGCGCAGGCGCAGGCCGCCGTGCTGCCGCTGGGCCCCTACGAGCTCGATCCCGGCACGCGTTTGAAACTGGGCGAGCTGGCAAGCTTCCTGCGCCAGCCCGTCAAATACTTTTTCCGCCGCCGCCTGAGCGTGTATTTTGCCGATGCGGCCATGCTGGGCGAGGATGAAGAGCCGTTCGGCCTGAATGCGCTCGAACGCTATCTGCTGGAAGACACCATGCTGGACGACGGCGGCGCCGTCGAAGCGCTGGACGACGTGCGCGCCAGCCTGCAAGCGCGCGCGCAGAAACTGGCGCGCGAAGGCGTGCTGCCCATCGGCCTGATCGGCCAGCAGGTGCAGGCGCAGCTGGTCGAGGCGCTGGTGCCCGTGCGCAGCGCATGGCTGTCGCTGCGCGCCTCGTTCCCGCTGGCGGCCGACAAGCGCGCCATCAATTTGCCGTTTGGCGAGTTGCAGATCGACGACTGGCTCGACAAATTGTGCAGCAACGGGCAGGAGACGGCCTGGCTGATGCAGATTTCCTCGAAGGTGACGGACAAGAGCGGCCTGGCGCGCGGCGACAAGCTGATGCTGATGTGGCTGCGCCAGCTGGCCGCCGCCGCCCTCGGCTTTCGCGTCACCGGCTATCTGGTGGCGCGCGACGCCATCGTCAGCATGGCGCCGCTCGACCCGGCAACGTCGCGCGATGCGCTGGCCACCTTGCTGGCGCTATGGCGCGAAGGCATGAATCATCCGTTGCCCACGGCGTGCAAGACGGGCCTGGCGCTGGTGCAGCAGGGCGACCCGCGCGCCGTCTACGATGGCGGTTTTGAACTGTCTGGCGAGCGCGATGAACTGTGCCTGGCGCGCCTGTGGCCCGAGTTTTCCGCGCTGGCCGCCGAGGAGGCATGGGAGGACTGCACGCGCGAGCTGTATGGCCCGCTGGCCGAGTGGCTGCAACAACACATCACGATCGACCCGATCAGCGCGCCCGATGACGGCGCGGGAGAAGAACAATGACGAGCCATCTGCTCAACCCCCTGGCGTTCCCGCTGCACGGCTCGCGCCTGATCGAAGCCTCGGCTGGCACGGGTAAAACCTGGACCATCGCCGCGCTGTACGTGCGTCTCGTGCTGGGGCACGGCGACGACGACAGCCGCTTTACGCGCCCGCTGCTGCCGGCCGACATCCTCGTGATGACGTTTACCCGCGCCGCCACGCGCGAACTGTCGAACCGCGTGCGCGAGCGCCTGATCGAGGCGGCCGCCTATTTCCGCCACGAGTCCGGTGGCAGCGACCCGTTTCTCGACGCCTTGCTGGAATCCTATCCGGACGAAAGCGAGCGGCAAAAAGCCGCGCACCGGCTGATGCTGGCCGCCGAGACGATGGATGAAGCGGCGATTTTCACCATCGATGCCTGGTGCCAGCGCATGCTGCGCGAGCACGCGTTCGACAGCGGCAGCCTGTTCGATGAAGAACTGGTCAGCGACGAGCAAGCCCTGTTCGAGGATGCGGCCCACGATTACTGGCGCCAGCAAGTCTATCCCTTGCCGCCGCAGGCGCTCGATGTGCTGCTGGCCTGCTGGCCCGACGTCGGCGCCTTGAAAAAAGGCGCGCGCGAGCTGGCGCGCCGTGCGGACATCATGGGTATGGCGCACGAGGAACCGTTGTCGGCACTGATCGCGCGCGAACAGCGGGCGCTGGCCGCGCAGCTGGCCATCCTGAAGGCAGGCTGGGCCGAACGCACGGAGCAGATGGCCACCTGGATCAACGACCACCGCGCCGCCAATCCCAAGTGTTTTAACGGCGTCAAGATGAAGCCGGAAAACCTGGCGAAGTGGTTCGACGGCTTGCGCAAGTGGGCACAGGACCCTCTGTTGCTGCTGCCGGCCATCACGGCCAAGGCGTGGGAGCGCTTGACGCCGTTCGGCATCGAAGATGCGTTTGCCAAGAGTTTCACGGCCCCGGTGCCCGAGTGCTTCGAGCATACCGAGGCGCTGGGGGTCGCACTGGCGGGAATTACACCGCTGGGGCACAAGCTGCACCTGCACGCGGCGGCGGCCATTGCGCGGCGCATGGATCAGTTAAAACGCCAGTCGCGCCAGTTCGGCTTTGCCGACATGCTGCAGCGCCTGCACGACGCGCTGGCCGGCGAGAATGGCGCGGCCCTGCGCCAGCGCATCGTCGATCAATACCCGCTGGCGATGGTCGATGAATTCCAAGATACGGCACCGGCGCAGTACCAGATCTTCAATCTGCTGTACCGCATCGCGGAGAATGATCCGGCGCAAGGCCTGTTCCTGATCGGCGACCCGAAACAGTCGATCTACGGCTTTCGCGGCGCCGACATCCAAAGCTACCTGGCGGCGCGGCGCGCCACCGCCGGCCGCCACTACCAGCTGGGCACCAACTACCGCTCGACGGCGCCGCTGGTGGCGGCCGTCAATCAGCTGTTCCTGCATGCCGAACGCGCCGAGGTGCCGGCTGGTGCCTTCCGCTACCGTAAAGGGGGCGAGAATCCGCTGCCGTTCGAGGCCGTCGACGCCAAGGGCCGCGATGAATGGCTGGTGAACGCCGGTGGTCCGCTGCCCGCGCTGCTGGCCGCCTGCGCCAGCGATGAAGGGCTGCGCGGCGACAGCTACCGCGAGTACTTCGCGCAGCATTGCGCCGAGCATATCGTCGCCATGCTGGGCGATGCGCAAGCCGGTTTCGATGGCCCCGATGGTTTTACGCGCCTGGAGCCGGCCGATATCGCCATCCTCGTGCGCGACCGCAAGGAGGCGGCCGCCATCCGCCGTGCGCTGGCGCGCCGCCGGGTCGCCAGCGTCTACCTGTCGGACAAGGATTCCGTCGTCGACAGCGAGGAAGCGCAAGACGTGCTGCGCTGGCTGGCGGCGCTGGCCAACCCGCTCGACGGGGGGCTGGCGCGCGCCGCGTTTGCCACGCGCACCATCGGCCTGTCGCTGGGCGAGCTGGCGCGCCTGTCGAGCGATGAACTGGAATGGGAGCGCCGCGTCGAGCAACTCAAGGCCCTGCACCTGATCTGGCAACGCCAGGGCGTGCTGGCCATGCTGCGCCGCTTCATCCACGAACTGCAGTTGCCCGCCATGCTGCTGCAGCAGACGGGCGGCGAGCGGCGGCTGACGAATCTGCTGCACCTGGCCGAACTGCTTCAATCGGCCAGCCGCCAGCTCGATGGCGAGCAAGCGCTGATACGCTGGCTGGCCGAGCAGATCGCCGGTGAAGGCGAGGGCGGCGACGAACGCGTGCTGCGCCTGGAAAGCGATGCGGAACTGGTCAAGGTCATCACCGTGCACAAATCCAAGGGCCTGGAATACCCGCTCGTGTATTTGCCGTTCGCCGTGACGGCGCGCAAGGTGGATAAACGCAACCGCAGCTTCTTCGAGTATGCCGGGGACAATGGTGAACGCCGCCTCGACTTGTCGCTGTCCGACGAGGCCATGGCCGTGGTCGAAGAAGCGCGCATCGAGGAAGACTTGCGCCTGCTGTACGTGGCCCTGACGCGCGCGCGCCACTTTTTGTGGCTGGGCGTGGCCGCCCAGGCGGCGCGCAAGGCGGGCGAGAATACCCTGCACGAATCGGCGCTCGGTTACCTGCTGACGGGCGGCGACAAGCTGCCGGCAGAGCAGTTGCTGCTGCGCTGGCAGCAGGTGGCGGGCGATTGCGAGGCCATCTACGTGAGCTCTTTGGCGCAGCCCGATGCCTGCACGGTGCTGGACCGCATAGAGCGCCGTCCCGAATTGCGTCCGGCCCCCGTCTTTTCTGGCGAATTCGAGCGCGACTGGTCGGTGGGCAGTTTTACCTCGCTGACGCGCCAGATCGGCGCCGTGGCGGCCGCGCACGTGCCGCAGCGGGCGCCGGAAGAAACCCTGCTGGAAGATGGTACGGGTGTGCCAGCGGCCTCGCCGCTGCAGACGGGCGACGCGCCGTGGCACCGCTTCCCGCGCGGCTCCGTGCCTGGCAATTTCCTGCACGAGCAGCTCGAGTGGATGGGCGGCGAAGGTTTTGATTGCGTCCACGACGCCAGTTTCGACACGCGCCTGGCGGCGCGCTGCGAGCGTGCGGGCTGGGGCCACCGCCAGGACGACGCCATCGCCTGGCTCAGGGAAATCGCCATCACGCCGCTGCCGCTGCTCGATGCGTCGCTGTCGCAGTTGGACAGCACCCTGTCCGAGATGGAGTTCTGGTTCCCCAGCGAGCATTTGTCCACCGCAGCGCTCGATCAGCTGTGCACGCGCTTGCTGTTGGGCGGCGCGCCGCGTCCCGTGCTGCCGCGGCGCCAGTTGCACGGCATGCTGAAAGGCTTTGCCGACCTGGTCATCGAACGCGATGGCCGCTACTGGGTACTCGACTACAAGTCGAATGCGCTGGGCGCCAACGACGCCGCCTACCATACGCAGTCGCTGGCGGCCGGCATGGCGCAGCACCGCTACGATATCCAGGGTGCCATCTATATGCTGGCCCTGCACCGGCTGCTGAAAAGCCGGCTTGGCGACGCGTATGATCCGGCCGAGCACCTGGGCGGCGCCATCTTCCTGTTCCTGCGCGGCATCGCGAATGCGGACACGCACGGCTGCTACTGGCTGGCGCCGCAACTGGAACTGCTGGACGGACTCGATCAACTGTTATCTGAAGAAGCGGAACATCATGCAGCATAGTGAGCAAATGAATGCCTTGTTCAGCCACGTAGACGGCGTTGCCGGGGATGGCCATCTGCGCCGCCTGAGCGCCGCCTTTGCCCGCTTCATCGCCAGCCTGGACGAGGCGGCGCCGGATGCCGCCGCCGTGGCCGTGGCCTGCGTGGTGCTGTCCGAGCTGGAAGGGCGGGGGCACAGCTGTCTGATGCTGGCGGATCTGGCCGACGAACCGTCGCAGCTGCTGGGCTGGAGCGAGGAGCTGTGGCATGCTGTGCTGGCCGTTTCCGGCCCGCTGCCCGCATCGCTTGACGGCTGGCGCGCGTTGCTGGCCGGCGCGCCGCAGGTGTGGCAGGTGGGTGCGCCCGATGTGCGCCAGCCGCTGGTGCTCGACGGCGATCGTCTGTACCTGCGCCGCTACTGGCGCGACGAAACCCTGGTTGGTGAAAAGATCGCCGTGCGGGCGCAGGATTTGAGCACGCCGCCGCTGGCACAGGTGCGGCAATGGCTCGACATCCTGTTCGACCAGCCCACGCAGGATGGTGGCCCGGACTGGCAAAAGGTGGCGTGCGCCATCGCCCTGCGCGGCAAGGTGGCCATCATCACGGGCGGTCCCGGCACGGGCAAGACGTACACGGTGGCGAGTCTGTTGACCCTGCTGTTTGCCGTCTCGCCGCAGCCGGAGCAGCTGCGCATCGCGCTGGCCGCGCCGACGGGCAAGGCGGCCGCGCGATTAAAACAGTCGATCGACAAGGCCTTGAGCGGCCTGGCGGAAAAGGTCGGGGAAACCTTGCCACTGCTGGAACTGGCGCGGCGCATGGGCGCGGCGCGCACCCTGCACAGTTTGCTGGGCGCGCGGCCCGATACGCGCGCCTTTGCCCACCACGCGGGCAATCCGCTCGACGTCGACGTGCTGATCGTCGATGAAGCGTCGATGGTGCACCTGGAAATGATGGCGTCGGTGCTCGACGCCTTGCCGCCGGCGGCCATCTTGATCCTGCTGGGCGACAAGGACCAGCTGGCGTCGGTGGAAGCGGGCGCCGTGCTGGGCGACTTGTGTCACGATGCGCAGGCGGGCGGCTACACGGAGGCCACCATCGCGTATGCGCAGGCGGCCAGCGGCGTGGCCATTCCCGCCGCCTTCGCAGGGTCGGCCGGCGCGCTGGCGCAGCAGACGGTGATGCTGCGCCACAGCCACCGTTTCAGCGGCCCGATTGGCGAGCTGGCGCTGGCAGTGAATGGCGGCAGGCCCGATCTGGCCAAGGCGTGTTTTGCCAGCGACAGCGGCGGCCAGCTGGCGTGGAGCGTGCCGGCGCAGCAGGACGAGGTGCTGCGCCTGGCCTTGCGCGGACGTGCGGAAGCACCGGGCGGTTATCAGCCCTATCTGGAACTGGTGAATACCGGTGAAGCGGCGTATGGGCAGCATGACGACTGGGTGCGCGCCGTGCTGCACGCTTTTGAAGCATTCCGCATCCTGTGCGCCGTGCGCGAAGGCGAGTGGGGCGTGGCGGGCCTGAACACGGCCATCGAACTGCGGCTGGAAAAGGAAGGCTGGATACGCCGCAGCGAATGGTATGTGGGGCGCCCCGTGATGGTCACGCGTAACGACTATGGCACGGGGGTGTTCAATGGCGACATCGGCCTGACCCTGCGCGACCCTGCGCGGCCCGGGTCATTGCGCGTGTATTTTTTGGAAGGCGAGCATGTGCGCAGCGTGCTGGCCACGCGCTTGCGCCACGTGGAAACGGCGTTCGCCATGACGGTGCACAAGTCGCAGGGCTCGGAATTTCGCCACACGGTGCTGGTGCTGCCGCAGGAGGGCGGCGCCATGCTGGCGCGCGAACTGGTCTACACGGGCATCACGCGCGCGCGCGACTTCTTTACCCTCGTCTCGCCCACGCAGGCCGTGCTGTTCGATGCGATCTTGCGCCGCACGCAGCGCGCCAGCGGCTTGAGAGGGTTGATCGGCTGACGGTTTGACCGGGCTCTGCAGGTTTCCACATAGAAATATATGTGCTGTATTCCGAATATTGATGATAATTGTTCCGATTTTTGTGTGAGAATACTTTCGTAGAGAAAGTGGTGCAAAAGCACTGTTTTTTGCCACTATTTCACGCCATTAAAATCGAAACGAGGAGTCCATCATGTTGTCTTCCCTTCGCACGCGTCTGGTGCTTATTTGCGTTTCCATTGTCGTGCTGTCCATGCTGGCCTTGTCGGTCGCCAATTACATCACGACGCGCAGCAGCATGCTGGCCTCGGCAGACCAGCAGATGCAGCAGCTGCTGCACAGCCAGTCGGCCGTGCTGGCGCAATGGGTCGATGGCAAGAAAAAGGTCATGGCGTCCGTCGTCATGTCGGCCGAGACGCCCGATCCGCTGCGCGCCTTCCAGATCGCGGAAAAGGCCGGCGATTTTGCCGAAGTGTTCATCGGCTATGCGGACAAGCGCTCGGTGTTTACCCATCCCGGGCGCCCGGCCGATTTCGACCCGACGGCGCGCGCCTGGTACACGGAAACCGTCAAGGCGGGCGTGCCCATGCTGACGCCGCCGTATGTGGACGCGGCCAGCCACAAGCTGGTGGTGTCGTTTACGGCGCCCGTCGGCCCGAAACAGGCACTGCTTGGCGTGGCGGGCGCCGACGTGCTGCTCGATACGGTCATCGCCAATGTGGTGGCGATCAAGCCGACGCCGCACAGTTTTGCCTTCCTGGTCGACCAGGAAGGCACCATCATCGCCCATGCGGACAAGGAACTGAGCCTGCAGCCGCTGGCCAAAATCGATGCGGCGCTGTCGGCCGCGCAGGTCAACCGGCTGGAAAGCACGCGCACGAGCGAGGCCGTGCGCCTGAACGAGCGCGACGGCATGCTGTACGTCACGCGTGTGGCCGGTACCGACTGGCTGCTGGCCGTGGTGCTGGACCAGCAGGAAGCCATGCAAGCCTTGCAGACGATGCTGACGACGGCGACCGTCACGGCCGTGCTGCTGGCCGGCGCGGCGGCGGTGCTGCTGTCGCTGCTGGTCTTTAAAATGCTCAAGCGCCTGGAACTGGTGCGCGACGCGCTCGACGACATCGCCTCGGGCGAAGGCGATTTGACGCGCCGCCTCGACGCTTCCGGCGTGGATGAACTGGCGCAGATCGCGGACGCCTTCAACCGCTTCATCGACAAGATCGCCGCCGTGCTGGTGAAAATCCGCACGGCCAGCGAATCGGTCAAGGTGTCATCAATGGAAATCGCCGCCGGCAACCAGGACCTGTCGTCGCGCACGGAACAGCAAGCGAGCTCGCTGGAAGAAACGGCCGCCTCGATGGAGGAGCTGACTTCCACCGTGAAACAGAACGCGGACAATGCGCGCCAGGCCAACCAGATGGCGCAATCGGCGTCCGGCGTGGCCAGCAAGGGCGGGCAAGTGGTGGCGCAAGTGGTCGATACCATGGCCTCGATCAACGATTCGTCGAAGAAGATCGTCGACATCATCAGCGTCATCGACGGCATCGCCTTCCAGACGAATATCCTGGCCCTGAATGCGGCCGTGGAAGCGGCGCGCGCGGGCGAGCAGGGAAGGGGCTTTGCCGTGGTGGCGACGGAAGTGCGTAATCTGGCGCAACGATCCGCTGGCGCAGCGAAGGAAATCAAGCTGCTGATCGACGATTCGGTGGGCAAGGTCGATTCGGGCGCGCGCCTGGTCGACGAGGCCGGCACGACGATGCAGGAAATCGTCGACAGCGTGCGCCGCGTGACCGACATCATGGGCGAGATCACGGCCGCCAGCGTCGAGCAGAGTTCCGGCATCGAGCAGGTGAACCAGGCGATTGCACAAATGGACCAGGTGACGCAGCAGAATGCGGCCCTGGTGGAAGAGGCTGCGGCTGCGGCGGAAAGCCTGCAAGACCAGGCCAGCACCCTGGCGCAGGTGGTGGGCGTGTTCAAGCTCGATGAGGGGCAAGCAGCGCAGCAGCAGCAGAAACCGCAGCCGCAGCCAGTCCGGCCCGTGGCGCGGGCAGCCATCGCGCCGCGCCTCGCCAGCCGTCCCGCAAAAACGCCCGTCGCCAAGCCCGAGCGCAGCGACGAGTGGGAAACGTTTTAAACTTTTAAACTGTCAAGCGCGCCGGGGCGCCAGGGTCGGCGCCATCTGCTTCGCCACCGCAAAAAAAGCGTTGGTGGCGGGCGTGTTCTGGCGCCGGTCACGCACGGCCAGGCCCACCTTGCGGCTGACGGGCGGATGTAACGGCAAGGCGACCAGCTCCGGATACTGCTCGCGCAGGCGCTGCGGCAGGGCCAGTTCGGCGACGATGGACAGGCCGTCGCCGCGGCTGACCATGTCGAGGATGGTGATCACCTGGCTGATACGGTAGGGGACATTTGGCTGCAAGCCCGCGTTGGCGAACAGCGGTTCGATCAGGCAGGCGCAGCCCGCCTCGGACATGATGAACGGCCCTTCGCACAGCTGCGCCAGGGTGATGGCCGTTTCGCTGGCCAGCGGGTGGCTGCGCGGCACCAGCGCCATCATCTGGTCTTCCACCAGCGGCGCCGTATCGAAGCGCTCGTCGGGCAGCACGACGAAGCCGACGTCGACGCGGCGTTCGCGTATCCATTGCACCACTTCATGGTCGGCGCCTTCGTCGATGCGCAGGGTGATGCCCGGATAGCGCAGGCGGAATTGCGCCGTGATGGCCGGCAGCAGATTCAACGACGAGGTGGGGCCGAAGGAGCCGATGCGCAGGCTGCCCTGGCGCTGGCCCAGCACGTCGGCCGCTTCCTGGCGCATGGCTTCCGACAGGCCGAGGATTTCACGCGCGCGCAGCAGCAGCTGGCGGCCCACGTCCGTCAGCTCGGCCGAGGCCTGGTGGCGCACGATCAGGTCCACGCCCATTTCCTTTTCCAGCGCTTTTAACGCATGCGAGACGGCCGACTGGCTGATGCCCAGCTGCGCGGCGGCGGCGGAAAAGCCGTGCAGTTCGGCCACCAGGGTAAAAATTTCCAGCTGCGTGAAGGTCATGTTGTGGCTTTCCTGTGCTATGAGTATTTACTCATTATTTCATGAGTTGATATTAGCTTTAATATATACGTTCAGCGTCCGCTGCACAAGTGACATCATAGGACTTTCCATGCGACCTTCCGCCATACCCTCAGCCGCCTTGCCTGCCGTGCACTCGCCGCTCGTCTACCTGAAACTGATCTTTGTCGCCCTGTTCTGGGGCGGTACCTTCATCGCCGGGCGCGTGCTGGCGCAGCAGATGCCACCCATGACGGCCGCCAGCGGGCGCTTTGGCGTGGCCGTGCTGCTGCTGGTCGTGCTGGCGTGGAAACTGGAAGGGGGCTTGCCGCGCCTGGACCGCAAGCAGCTGGCGACGACGGCGGCGCTGGGTCTGACGGGCATCTTCTTGTACAACCTGTGCTTCCTGGCGGCCCTGTCGCGCATGCCGGCCGGGCGCACGGCCCTGTTCGTGGCCCTGAACCCCATCGTCACGGCGCTGGCCTCGGCCATGCTGTTCCGCGAACGGCTCGGTTCCTTCAAGTGGCTGGGTATCATGCTGGCGTTTTGCGGCACGGCCATCGTCATCACGCGCGGCGATCTCTCCGGCGTGCTGCACGGCACGGGCGGCGGCATCGGCATGGGCGAAGTATTCATGTTTTGCGGTATTTCCAGCTGGGCCGCCTATACCCTGATCGGCAGGGTCGCGCTGAAGGGCCTGAGCCCGATCGCCGCCACCACGTATGCGTCGATGTGGGGCCTGGCCTTCTTGCTGGTGGGGGCGGTGCTGGAATTCCCGACGGTGCCGTGGCACAGCTTTGGATGGCAAGTGTGGGCCGCCATCGGCTACCTGGGCGTGTTCGGCACGGTGATCGGCTTTGTCTGGTATTACGAGGGCGTGAAAGCGCTGGGCCCGTCGCGCACGGCCGTGTTCAACAACCTCGTGCCCGTGTTCGGCATCGTGCTGGCGGCGGCGCTGCTGGGCGAGCCCGTGCTTGCCTCGATGCTGGTGGGCGGCGCGGTGACGATTGCCGGCGTGGTCATGACCAACCGGCAAGCGAAATAATTATTTGGCGCGGCGGCGCTTGCTCGGTTTCGCCGGTGCCTTCTTGTGCCGGCTGACCGAGGCGCGCATCACTTTCGGCTCTTCGATGCCGTTCTCGGCCGCCAGCATGCGGCGGATGTTGACGGCGTCCATGGCGCGCACGGAATTGGCGCGCGCATTGAGCAGGATCATGGTGGCGAACTTGCCGGCCGACTTGATGCGCATGATCAGGCAACGCCCCGCTTCATTCGTGTAGCCCGTCTTCGACAGGCCGATGTCCCAGCCCTTGGCGCCCACCAGGCGGTTCGTGTTGTGGTATTCCACGTCGCGCCCCTTGATCTGGATCACGTCCTTCGAATCGGTGGTGATGCGGCTGATTTCCGGGTAGCGCGAGGCGGCCACGGCCATTTTGACCAGGTCCGCCGCCGTCGACTGGTTGTTCGGCGACAAGCCCGTCGGTTCTTCGATGACGGTCTGGCGCATGCCCAGGGCCTTGATCTTGGCGTTGACGGCCACGGCAAACGCGGTGGGGCCGCCGGGGAAGGTGCGCGCCAGCGAGGCGGCGGCGCGGTTGTCGGACGACATCAGCGCCAGCTGCAGCACGTCGTGGCGACTCAGGGTAGCGCCCACGGGCACGCGCGAGGTGCTGTGTTTCAAGGTGTCGACATCCTCGCGGTCGATGCTGATCTCTTCCTGCATATTCGCCTTGGAGTCGAGCACGACCATGGCCGTCATGAGCTTGGTCAGCGAGGCGATGGGCACCACCACGTTGGAATTTTTTTCAAGCAAGATTTTGCCTGTGCCGTCTTCGACTACCAGGATCGACTGGGAACCGAAGGGCACGGCGATGGCCGCTGTCGAAAGTGTCATCAGCACCGCGGCGAACATTTTTTTGAGCATGGGATTTGTATGTGGGAAAGCAGTTTTGGGGCGCCATCAAGGGCGCTGCGCGCAAATCCGGAACGGGGCCGCGCGGGGACGCGGCGTGTATCTCGGAGGCAATATTTGCCAAGCTTAAACAATACCATTAAAGATCAAGCGATGTCTACGGTACAAGCCCGCAACAAGCGGCGTTGCGGCCAATTTGGCAAATAAATGGGGCTATTCTTGCCGTAGTGAAAATTGTTGTGCGATTATTGATTTCGTCCTGGAAACTTCGTATTATTTCAGCAATATTGGCAGCGAGGGTTTTGCAGGCGCCGCGCGCTTCGTCGTTGATGCCTGCCCCTTCGTGTTTCGTCGCCCCGCGCTATGCCCTGCAACGGGGGCGCCGTAGACTGCGTTCATGCCTGAATCACAGACTACGGAGAACACATTGTGTTAAAAAAATATACGGACTGGTACCGCAGCATCGACGAAGAATCGCTGCGGGTGCTGCAACATCCCGAGCTGGCGGAGCAGGTCCAGGGAAAGGTGCGCCGCTACGTCGCCATGAAGCTGGTCAAGCTGACGCCGATCGAGCGCCAGCAGTTGCACGCTTTCCTGCTCAAGTATCGTGGTGCCGGTTTTTACATTGCCGCGTTCAAGCTGATGCTGTTGTTCAGCGCTATCGGCGTCGCCCTGCACCTGCTGCTGCCGGCCCGCTTCGAATTGCTCAAGGCCCTGGTCTTCAGCAATGGCCTGGGTTTTGCGCTGGCGTGGGGCCTGGTTGGCGTCTGGTTCAATTACCGCAGTTCCGTGCGCCACAAGTTCAAGAAACTCTTGCTGATCGTCTCGACTTGCGCGGCAGGGGTAGCGGCCGGCGTGCTGCTGGCCGGTTGGAGCGATACCGGTTCCATGGGCATGGCCTTCGAGCGCTTGCTGCGCGTGGGCGGCATCGCTTTGCTGGTGGCCGGTTTGTTTTACATGGTGCCGCTGGCGATCGTCACCACCTGGCGCAACCGCCAGTACGAGGCGCTGACCGTGCAGCTGCAGCAGGATGCCGAGCGCGACCGGCTGGCGCGCGAATTGAGCGAATCGCAGCTGCGCCTGCTGCGCGCGCAGATCGAGCCGCATTTCCTGTTCAATACCCTGGGCGCCGTGCAGCAACTGGCCGAGCAGGGCGCGCAAGGCGCGGGCAGGGCCGCGGCATTGACGGCCGACCTGATCGCGTTTTTGCGCGCCAGCCTGGCCGAGATGCGCAGCGAGCAAGTGCCGCTGCAAAGCGAGTTCGACATGGTGGCCGCATATTTGCGCGTGATGCAGGCGCGCATGGGCTCGCGCCTGCGTTATGCGCTGGACTTGCCGGCCGAGTTTGCGCACGCGACGATACCCAGCATGATCTTGCTGACCCTGGCGGAAAATGCCATCAAGCACGGTATTGAACCATCGTTGCGCGGCGGCGAGATCCGCCTGTCGGCGCTGCGGGTGGACGGCATGCTGCGCCTGCGCGTGCAGGACACGGGCATGGGCTTGCCGCCCAGCGGCGCGGGCAGCGCGCCTGGAAGCGGCCTGGGCCTGGAAAACGTGCGCAGCCGGCTGTTGTTATCCGATCCGTCTGCCAGCTTGAGCCTGCGCGACGGCGAAGAGGGCGGCGTGATCGCTGAAATAGTGTTGCCCATTAAAATTGTATCCAGCCTGAAAGAACCTGCCGCATGAACACCACCATCCTGATCGCCGAAGACGAACCCTTGATGCGCGAGCGCCTGCAAATGATGCTGGCGCAAGCCTGGCCCGAGGCGCAAGTCGTGCTGGTGGCGGAAAACGGCAACGACGCCTGGGACGGTTTCCTTGAGCACGAGCCGGACGTAGTTTTCCTCGACATCCGCATGCCTGGCCTGTCGGGCCTGGAAGTGGCCGAGCGCATCGGCAAGCGCGCCCATGTGGTGTTCGTCACGGCCTACGACCAGTACGCCGTCGATGCGTTTGACGCGGGCGCCGTCGATTATCTGTTGAAACCCGTGCAGGCCGAGCGGCTGCAGCGGGCGCTGGCCCGCCTGCGCGATAAGCTCGGTGCGCAACCGGCCGACATGGCCAATTTATTGCAGTCGCTGCGCGCCGCCTTGCCGGCGCCGCCGCGCGAAAAACTGAAATGGATCAGGGCCAGCGTGGGCAAGCAGATCCGTCTGATCAATATCGACGACGTGCTGTTCTTCCAGGCCGACACCAAGTACACGCGCGTGGTGCTGGCCGGCTCGGAAGCGCTGGTGCGCACGCCGCTGAAGGACTTGCTGGGCGGTCTCGATCCCGACCAGTTCTGGCAAATCCACCGCGGCACCATGGTCAACGTGAAAGCCATCGAGGCGGCCGAGCGCATCGACGCCGAGCGCATGCAGGTGCTGGTGCGTGGCAGCACGGAAAAGCTGCCCGTCAGCCGCACGTTTACGTATCTGTTTCGCGATTAGCCTGCAATGCAAACGCCGCGCCGCTGCCGGATGGCAAGGGGCGCGGCGTCAGTGGGTGGGCGACGCTTACTGGATCTTGGCGATCGACACTTCCGTCGACTTGACCAGCGCGATGACTTCGCTGCCCACTTTCAAGTCCAGGTCCTTGATCGAGCGCGAGGTGATCACCGAGGTGACGATGCCGTGCGGCGTTTCCACGTCCACTTCCGAGACCACGGGGCCAAAGATGATTTCCTTGATTTTGCCGCGAAACTGGTTGCGTACATTCACTTCCGAGATAGCCATGATATTTCCTTTGTGCCCGTAAAACGCCGTGCGGCGCGACATGGCCAGAGTACGGCGTGCACACGCTTTTGACCACGAATCGATGCGCATATGGTTATGCAGAAAGTTTTCTTGGCGCAAAGTGCAATCAGCCGGCGCGGAACTATTCTTGCCGTCCCTAGTCTGAGTTTCCTGAAGCACCGTCTTGGCATGGTGATCGCTGCGCATCAAGGTGATCGATTGTGAATGCAGGCCGATACGTTGCGAAATGGCCTGCAGCGCATCCTTCGGATGCAGGATGCGGCGCCGTCAGGAGGAGGGATGAATCAAGAAGACGCTGACCCGGTCATCGCCGCCTTTTACCGGGCGGCATTGGACCCGTTGCAGTGGGGCATAGCCATGCGCGCGTTCGCCAGCCTGGCAGGTGGCGACGTTGCTTGCTGTTTCCTGAAAGCGGAAGCGGAGATGGCGCCGTCGCGCGCCTGTATCACGGGCCTGGACGAGCAAGCGTGGGAGCACGGTTATCGCCGCTACTATCACACGCTCGATCCCGGCTATGCGGTCCTCACGCACGACCCGCCTGGGCGCATGCACTTGATGCAAGACTATTTCAGCGACCAGGCCGTGGCGCGCAGCGAGTATTTCCAGGATTTCTATTTGCGCGCGGGCATCCGCTACTCATGCAGCGGCGTCGTGCGCGACAACGGCGCGCTCACCATCCTGTCCGCACACCGCACCGCCGGCCAAGGTCCTTATGATCGAAACACGCGCGGCCAGCTGCAGCGCGTGCTAGATCATTTGCCGAATGTGTTTCGCCTGCGCGATACGGCACAGCTAGCCCAGGCGCATGGCGCGCTGGCCTGGGAGGCGCTTGATGCCTTGCCGCGCGCCATCTTGCTGGTCGACGCCTGCCTGCGGCTGGTCTTCATGAACCTGGCGGCGCAGCGGCTGCTGGCCGCCGCACCTCAGGCGCACCCCTTGATTGCCGTGCGCGGCGGCGGGGTGCAGGTGCGCGCCAGTTTGCTGCAACAGCAATTGGCGCAGCGCGTGCGGCAAGCCTGCGTCGGACTGGCGTGCCACCGTCCCGCTCC
This sequence comes from Janthinobacterium sp. PSPC1-1, assembly GCF_049897625.1. NCBI lineage: Bacteria > Pseudomonadati > Pseudomonadota > Betaproteobacteria > Burkholderiales > Oxalobacteraceae > Janthinobacterium > Janthinobacterium sp. PSPC1-1. Next base: position 28,153 of record NZ_JAFCWP010000015.1, read on the forward strand.
CTTGTATGCCTGCGATGAAGATGGCCGGCCGGCGCTGGAAATCGGCATCCTGCCGTTGCCCGTGCGCATAGGGCAGGACGGTGTGGGCGATGCAGCGGTGATGGTCATGCTGTCCTTGCGGCCGCTGTTCCGGGCGGGGCGGCGGTATTGGCCGGGGCCGGTCGAGCGGCCATGTGGCCTGACGGGGGCCGAGTGGTCGCTGGCGCTGGCGCTGGCCGATGGCATGGAGCCTGCCGAGTACGCGCGGCAGAAGGGCGTCCGCATCAGTACCGTACGCAGCCAGATCCAGGCCATCCTGGCCAAGACGGGGACGCGCCGCAGCAGCGAGATCGCCAGCCTGTTCAGCGCGCTGGAGTGGGACGCCGGCGCAGCGCCATAAAAAAACCGGGACAAGTGAACTGAACCCCAAAAGTTGGACACCAACTTTTGGGGTTTTTCATGTCGAAGTACAGTGAGCAATTTAAGCTCAGCATTATCCAGCAATATTTGTCCGGTTCGGTGGGGTATAAACA
>NZ_JAFCWP010000016.1:0-16354 GCF_049897625.1 Janthinobacterium sp. PSPC1-1
AAAGTAGGTTATCGTCAGGCTTGTTATTTGGTGAAACAGCCCCCGGCTGTTTCTCCTTGAGAAAAACCCGATCAGCAATGGTCGGGTTTTTTTTCGTCTGGTGGTTTTGTTTGGCGCTGGTGGTGGCTGTCGGCTTACGCGCGTTGCGCTAAGCCGACCTACGCCAACCTACGGCCAGACCCTCAAAAGGAATTTCTTGAGCCTGTCCGCATCATTCGGGTTGGCTTTCGCGGCACGCGAGACGGCATACAGCGTGCGGCCTGCATCGGACATGCTGTTCGACGCCGCCGCCTGATGCGCGCGGTAACACAAATAGGTGTTGCAGCTGTTCCAAATTGATACATGGGCGGCCGGATGTGGGGCATGTAGGCATGGCATGGCATTTGCTCTTCTTGGATATTCACTAAAAAAACCAAGGAGACCAGCATGACCTATTCCATTCGCACCCTGCTCGGCGTGGCAGCCGCCGGCGCCGTCGCCCTCACTTCCCTGTTGACCTTGCCGCATGCCTATGCGCACGGCAATGTCACGCCGCAAGGCGTCGACACCACGGGCTTGCCCAAGGTGGGCGACAAGTGGCTCGAGCAAAACCCGTATCGGGGCAACAAGCTGGCCCTGACGGTGGGCACTTCCGCTTACAACCAGAATTGCGCGCGTTGCCACGGCATCGAAGCCATCTCGGGCGGTATTGCGCCGGACTTGCGCCAGCTCGATCGCGATTGCTTCGGCATCAAAAATGAGACAAAGAAACAAGCTTGCTACAAGGAAACTGACAATTATTTCCTGGCGACTATCCGCCACGGTAAAGTACGCAATGGTGCCGTATACATGCCGCCGTTCGAGGGCGTGTTCAACCAGGAAGCCATGTGGGCCATCAAGACCTACCTGGAAACCCGCCGAGAGTCTAATTAGGTCGAATTGATAACGAAGGAGTCCCATGCGTTCATTCCAACTCCCGGGCGCGCGCGCGATGATCTCGCTCGCTTGCCTGGCGCTGTGCGCAGCCGCGCCGGCGCGCGCCGACTGGCAGAAAGTGCAGCAGTCGGGCAGCCTGAAAGTGGCTGTGTATAACGAGTTTGCGCCTTTTTCCGACAAGGGTACGGGCATCGATATCGATATTGCCGAAGCGCTAGCCAAAAAGCTGGGTTTGAAACTGAGCTTGCTGCCATTTCCCGCCGGCGAAAACCTGAACGACGATTTGCGCAATATGGTGTGGAAGGGCCATTACCTCGGTTATGGTCCCGCCGACGTGATGCTGCATGTGCCAGTCGACAAGAAGTTGATGGCCGATAACGACAAGGTCGAAATCTTTGCGCCGTATTACGTGGAAACGGTGCGCCTGGTGCGCAGTGCGCAAGCCGTGCCGCAGTTCGATGGCGTCGCTTCGCTGGCCGGCAAGCGCATCGGCGTGGAAAAGGTCTCGATCGCCGCCATGCTGATGCTGGGTGAAGACAATGGCAAGTACCGTGACGACGTACGTATCTTCGACACGGCCGCCGAAGCCTTGCAGCAATTGCAGGCGGGCAAGCTCGACGCCGTGCTGGCGAATCGTTCGGAAATCGAGTCGGTGCTGAAAAGCGATCCCGCTTTCCCCTTGAGCGAAGTGGCGTTCGCCCGCTTGCCGCGTGCCGGCTGGGCCGTGGGCCTGGCCGTCAGCCGCCAGCAGCTCGACGTGGGCAAGTTGCTGCAGGCAGCCATGAACGAGATGGCGGCCAGCGGCGAATTGAAAGCCATCTTTGAGAAATATGGGGTGAAGGAAGCACGGCCGTAACAGGCCATGTTGAATGACAATAAAGCCCGCGCATCGGAAGAGGCGCGGGCTTTTTCTTTTTAGAAATTATATTGGGCGCTGACACCCAGCAGCCAATTGCGTCCCGGCGCCGCTTCATAGTAGCGCTTGTTGCTGTCGCCGACGATGACGGAGCCCACGTAGGTCTTGTCGAAAAGATTGTTCAGGCGGGCAAACTCCTTGAAGCGCCAATTCCCTACGTTTTGTTTGGCGTTGAAGCGCGCATTGAACACCGTGTAGCCGGGCGCCGGCTTTTCGCTGTTGCTGTCCTCCGCGTAGACCTGATTGCTGGCCACGCTTTCCAGCGCTGCGCCAAAACGGTCCAGCGTATCTTTCCAGGCCAGTTCCGCGAACAGGTTGGCGCTGGGGACGCCCGGCAAACGGCTGCCTTCGCGCACGCTGCCAAAGGCCTGGTCGTACACAGCGTGCAGGCTGGTGAGCGCCACTTTTGCCGTGAAGCCATACGGCAGGTTCGAATCCAGCGACACTTCCATACCCTGGCGCAAGGTTTTACCCGCATTGCGATAGCTGGTGCGCCCGCCGCTGGACTTGTCGACCACCAGTTCGTCAGTCGTCTTGATCTGGAACACGGCCGCATTCACATGCGTGTTGCTATTGATTCTGGCCTTGACGCCCGCTTCCAGGTTGGTGCTGGTGGCCGGTTTCAGTTGGTAATTGAAGCCGCCGCCCGTGCCCGAGTAAAACAGTTCATTCAAGGTAGGCGCTTCGAAGCCGCGCGCGGCGCTGGCGTACACGTTGACGTTCGGCGTCAGTTTATACAGCAGGCCCAGCACCGGTGTCGTGTGGCTGAATTCCAGGCTGCCGCTATCGTTGCCATTGCTGAGGAAGTGGTCGCTAACTTCCACTTTCATTTTGCTGTAGCGCACACCTGCGCTGAGCAGCCATGGCCCGCTTTGCCATTCCGCCTGGATATACGGGTCGAGGCTGGAGACGACATCCTGCTCGTCGCGGCGCAGCTTGCCCTTTACGCCGAAGCTATTGCCGATGAAGTTTTCATAGCCGGTGCGGTCATCGCTGGAGCGACCGTAATCGATGCCGATGGTAGTGCTCAGCTTGCCGCCGGCCAGCTGGTTGACGTGCAGCCAGTTGGTATCGATGCCGTAGAACTGACGCTGGAAGTCGACTACGCCGCCAGAATGGCTGGCCGGTGCCTGGAAACCCTTGGTAAAGGCCTGGTACTGGATCACGTCGCGGTTGCCGCCATACACCATCACATGCAGGCGGTCATCGCCGAATGATTGCTCGTAGGTGGCGCCGATTTGCTGATGGTCGATGCTCTTGCGTGTGTTGTAGCGCTCGGCCAGCGTGCGCTTCGGATTTTGCGTATCGGTGGTGTCGATTTCGCCGGCGCGCGGGTTGGCGGCAAACGTGTCCCAGGTGGCGCCCAGCGGATCTTGCGTATTGCCCTGGTGCAGGCTGTTGGCGACGATGGTCAGCTTGCTGTCCGCATTGGGCTTGACGGTGATCTTGCCGAACGCCTGTTCGCGCGTGGCGGCGCTGTGGTCGCGGAAACCGTCCGTGCGGAAGCGCGAACCGTCGAGCACGTAGCCGATGCCGCCTGCCTGGCCTTGTGCCGTCAAGTCCACCTTGCTGGTGCCGAAACTGCCGCCCGTCACATTCAATTCGACGGACGGGGGATTTTTCCCATCCTTGGAAAACAGCTGGATCACGCCGCCAGAATGGTTGCCATAGATGGCAGAAAACGGTCCGCGCAGCACTTCGATGCGCTCGGCCGTATCAAGGTTGAAGGTAGCGGCCTGGCCCTGGCCGTCGGGCATGCTGGCGGGAATGCCATCGCTGATCAGTTTGACGCCGCGCACGCCGAAGGCCGAGCGGGCGCCGAAGCCGCGCGACGAGATTTGCAAGTCTTGCGCGTAGTTCTGGCGGTTCTGCACAACCAGGCCCGGCACGGCGGCCAGCGCCTCTGACGCGTTGACGCGGATTTGGCCATCCTGGATGCGGGCGCTGTCGACCACGTCGATCGAGGCCGGCACTTCCTGGCTGGGGTGGGCGATGCGGCTGCCGCTGACGACCACCGTATCCATGAGTTGCCCGTTGGCCAGGTTAGCTGCCTCGGCGGCGAAAACGTGGGGGGCGAGGGTGGCGCTGCCGGCGACAAACAGGCTGGCAATGGTGTTCAAGCGGAAACGATGCTGCATGCGGGTTCTCCAATGTGAATAAAAGCCTGCTTGAGCGCGTGAGCGGCGCAGGTCTGCATAGTTGTATCAAGCAATATGCCTGCCATGTCTCCATTGGTGGGCTGAAATTATACGCGTGTCAGTGGCACGGCGTTTGCATGCAGAAATGTTCAGATGCGCCGATACCGCGCGCTTTCCCCTCGTTTTGCCATTGAAAAGGTGATTATGCCCAACTTCTTCTCGCGCTTGCGCCAGGTGTGCTGGCTGCTGCCTGTGCTTGCCAGCAGCGCTCTCCAGGCCGCTCCTTTTGCCTATGTCCCCAATGAAAAATCGGGCACCCTCAGCGTGATCGACACGGCGACCGACCAGGTGGTGCACCAGATCGCGGCAGGCAAGCGTCCGCGTGGCATCGCCGCCGACCCCACCGGACGGCAATTGTTTGTCACCGATGCTGCCAGCAGCGCTTTGTTGCTGATCGATAACGCGAGCGGCACGCCCGTGCGCACGGTGGCGCTGGGCAAGTCGCCCGAAGGCGTCAGCGCTTCGCCGGACGGTCGTTACGTGGCCGTGGCCGTCGAGGAAAACAATAGCGTGGCCTTGCTCGATGGCCAGACGGGCGTCTTGCTCGCCGACATCAAGGTGCAAGGGCGTAACCCGGAACATGCTGTGTTCAGCCCTGATGGGCGCTGGCTGCTGGTCAGCGCGGAAGAGGCCGAGCAAGTCGATGTCATTGACGTGGCGCAACGCCGCCAGGTGGCTTCTATTGCCGTGGGCCTGCGGCCGCGCGGTATCGGTTTCAGTCCGGACTCCGGCCGCGCCTACGTGGCGTGCGAACTGGTCAACGCCGTGTATGTGATCGACATGGCCGCGCGCAAGGCCGTCGCCACCATTCCAGCGGGCAAGAATGCCAACGGCATCGCCGTCCACCCCGGCGGTAAACAGGTGTATGTCTCGAACGGCACGGACGGCACGGTGATGGTGATTGATACGGCCAGCAACAAGGTCACAGCCACCATTCCCGTCGGCAAGCGCCCGTGGAATATGGCCATCACGCCTGATGGCAGCAAGCTGTACGTGGCCAATGGCCGCTCGAACAGCGTTTCCGTCATCGATACGGCCAGCGCGCGCAAGGTGGCCGATATTGCCGTGGGCGAATTGCCCTGGGGCGTGGTGATACGGTAGTGATACAGGCGCAGGTGTTCCAGTCTGGTACACCTGTTCCATTGTGCAGCGGTGCAGGGAATGTGATGCGGGCTGGTGGCGAGGCTGGCACGGATTGGAACAGGGGCCGCGCCGCTTGTTCAAAACGCCAACAGACGCACGCCCTCCGCTCAAGCCCGGGGCATGCGCTGAAAAGCGCGCCGGTATTGATGCCACGCCCTTGTAACAAGGGTAAAACCCGCTAAGTTGGTAGTGCGGCGGCGAGCTGGCACGGCATTTGCGGAAGACTCCGTGTACTCACCCCATCTGTACCAGGACGTTTGATTTTAATTAAATTATTTCCATTCTAATTAACCCGATAGAGGACGACATGAATCTCGCAGACATCAGCAAACTGGGCGTAGCCAATCCCTTCAAACAACGCTATGACAATTACATCGGCGGTCAGTTCGTTGCACCAGTAAAAGGTGAATACTTTCCTAACATCACGCCGATCACGGGCTTGCCGTTTTGCGAAATCGCCCGTTCCACGGCGGAAGATGTCGAGTTGGCGCTGGACGCCGCGCATGCCGCCAAGGATGCCTGGGGCAAGACTTCACCCGCCGAGCGCGCCAATATCCTGAACCGCATCGCCGACCGCATCGAACAAAACCTGAGCCTGATCGCCACGGCGGAAACCATCGATAACGGCAAGCCGATCCGCGAAACGATGAATGCCGACATTCCGCTGGCCATCGACCATTTCCGTTACTTCGCCGGCTGCATCCGCGCGCAGGAAGGTTCCGTCGCGCAAATCGACGCGGAAACCTATGCCTATCACTACCATGAGCCGCTGGGTGTTGTGGGCCAGATCATCCCGTGGAATTTCCCGATTCTGATGGCCGTGTGGAAACTGGCGCCAGCCCTGGCCGCCGGCAATTGCGTCGTCTTGAAACCGGCCGAGCAAACCCCCGCTTCCATCATGGTGTTGATCGAACTGATCGGCGACTTGCTGCCACCGGGCGTGTTGAACATCATCAACGGTTTCGGCCTGGAAGCGGGCAAGCCGTTGGCGTCGAGCAAGCGCATCGCCAAGATCGCCTTTACGGGTGAAACGGGCACGGGCCGCCTGATCATGGGGTATGCCGCGCAAAACCTGATTCCCGTCACCCTGGAGCTGGGCGGCAAGTCGCCGAACATCTTCTTTGAAGATGTGATGGATGCCGATGATGATTATTTCGACAAGTGCCTGGAAGGCTTCACCATGTTTGCGCTGAATCAAGGCGAGGTGTGCACCTGCCCATCGCGCGTGCTGATCCAGGAATCGATTTACGAGAAATTCATCGAACGGGCCTTGAAGCGCGTGGCCGCCATCAAGCAGGGCAATCCGCTCGATGCCAGCACCATGATCGGCGCCCAGGCGTCGCAGGAGCAGCTGGAAAAAATCCTGTCCTACCTCGACATCGGCCGCCAGGAAGGCGCCGAAGTGCTGGCTGGCGGCGAGCGCCATACGCAGGCAGGCGACCTGGAGGGCGGTTACTACGTGCGTCCGACGGTGTTTAAGGGCAACAACAAGATGCGCATCTTCCAGGAAGAGATCTTTGGACCAGTCGTGTCCGTGACCACTTTCAAGGATGAGGCCGAAGCGCTGGCGATTGCCAACGATACCTTGTACGGCCTGGGTGCCGGCTTGTGGACGCGTGACGGTTCGCGCGCCTTCCGCATGGGACGCGCCATCCAGGCGGGCCGCGTATGGACCAATTGCTACCACCTGTATCCAGCCCACGCCGCATTCGGCGGCTACAAGCAATCGGGTATCGGCCGTGAAAACCACAAGATGATGCTCGACCACTACCAGCAAACGAAGAACTTGCTGGTGAGCTATAGCCCGAAAGCCTTGGGCTTCTTCTAAACCGGCAACAGGCGCCGCGCCCTTAGCCGGGGGCGGCGCGCAGAAAGGGATGCCATGAGTGCAGCAATTGCCCGGGTGGTCGCCACCGATGCGGCGCTGGAAATGATGGACAAGTTGCGCCAGCGTCACGGCCCGCTGATGTTTTTCCAGTCGGGCGGCTGCTGCGACGGCAGTGCGCCCATGTGTTATGCGCTGGGCGAGTTCGATGTCAGCGATACCGATATCTATCTCGGCAACTTGAATGGCACACCGTTTTACATGGGACTCGAGCAATTCGAGTACTGGGAGCATACCCAGTTGATTATCGATGTGGTCGATGGCAATGGCGGCATGTTTTCACTCGACAACGGCACGGGCAAGCGCTTCCTGACGCGCTCGCGCCTGTTCACCGATGAAGAGTGCGCGCTGTTGCATGCCCAGCCGCATGAGCACCGCAAGACCTGATACACACATACTAATAAAACAGAGGGAGATGATTGTGCAGAAAAAAATCATGGGGATCGTCGTCGGTTTGGGGTTGGCATCCTTGGCCTCATTGGTCCAGGCGGCCGACGTGGGCAATGTCACCAATGCCATGCTCGACAACACGGCGAAGAATCCGGCCAGCGTGCTGTCGTTTGGCATGGGCACGCAGGGTCAGCGCTACTCACCGTTGACGCAGATCAATGACAAGACCGTGGCCAAGCTGGTGCCGGCCTGGTCGTTCTCGTTTGGCGGCGAAAAACAGCGGGGCCAGGAGTCGCAGCCGCTGATTCATAACGGCAAGATGTTCGTCACGGCATCGTATTCGCGCATCTTTGCTGTCGACTTGAAAACGGGCGCCAAGCTGTGGAAGTATGAGCATCGCTTGCCGGACGGCATCATGCCGTGCTGCGACGTGGTCAACCGCGGTGCCGCCCTGTATGGCAACCTGGTGATTTTCGGCACGCTCGACGCCTACCTGGTGGCGCTGGACCAGAACACGGGCAAGATCGTCTGGAAAGAGAAAGTGGACGATTATGCGGCCGGCTACTCGATGACGGCCGCGCCGCTGATCGCCGAAGGCTTGCTGCTGACGGGCGTGTCGGGTGGCGAATTCGGCATCGTGGGGCGGGTCGAAGCGCGCAACCCGATGACCGGCGACCTGGTATGGAGCCGTCCGACGGTGGAAGGCCATATGGGCCACCGCTACGACAAGGACGGCAAGGCCATCGATAACGGCGTATCCGGCACGGTCAACAAAACCTGGCCGGGCGACCTGTGGAAGACGGGCGGCGCCTCGACCTGGATGGGCGGCACCTACGATCCGCAAACCAAGCTGGCCTATTTCGGCACTGGCAACCCGGCGCCGTGGAATAGCCACTTGCGTCCTGGCGACAACCTGTATTCCTCGTCCACCGTGGCACTGGACGTCAAGACGGGCCAGATCAAATGGGCGTATCAAAACACGCCCAATGATGCCTGGGATTTCGATGGCGCCAACGAGTTCGTCACCTTCGACATGGATGGCAAGCGCTACGGCGGCAAGGCCGACCGCAACGGTTTTTTCTATGTTATCGATGCAAACAACGGCAAGCTGCAGAACGCCTTTCCGTTTGTGAAGAAAATCACCTGGGCCAGCAGCATCGACCTGAAAACGGGACGGCCGAACTATATCGCCGCCGGCCGCCCAGGCGACCCGACCAAGGGAGAAGAGGGCAAGAAGGGCACGACCGTGTTTGCCGCGCCCGCTTTCCTCGGTGCAAAAAACCAGATGCCGATGGCGTACTCGCCGCAAACCAAGCTGTTCTACGTTCCCGCCAACGAATGGGGCATGGACATCTGGAACGAGCCGATCAGCTATAAGAAGGGTGGCGCTTTCCTCGGTGCCGGTTTTACTATCAAGCCCTTGTTTGACGACTACATCGGCGCCATGCGCGCCATCGATCCGAAGACGGGCAAGATCGTCTGGGAAATCAAGAACAACGCGCCGCTATGGGGCGGCGTGATGAGCACGGCCGGCAATCTGGTGTTCTACGGCACGCCGGAAGGCTTCCTGAAAGCCGTCGACGCGAAGACGGGCAAGGAACTGTGGAAATTCCAGACGGGCTCCGGCGTCGTGGCGCCGCCCGTCACCTGGCAGGATGGCGACACGCAATATGTAGCCGTCGTATCTGGCTGGGGTGGCGCGGTGCCGCTGTGGGGTGGCGAAGTGGCGAAGAAGGTCAACTTCCTGGAACAGGGCGGCTCCGTGTGGGTCTTCAAACTGGCATCGAAGTAAGGGGGTGAAACGCCCGGGCCATTCGGACGGGTGTCTCCCTGTCCGCCGGGCGCTTTCTTTTTTCTGACGGCCCAGGCCGTCAGTTTTTTGTTTACCTGTAGCTCCGCTACGCATACTTGCGGTCAAAAAATGAACACTATCTGTGGCAATTGATCCGCTGCTGCACACGTTAACGACGCTTTTTCTCCTTCTCCCTCTGAGTCGTGCTGGGCACGCTTATTGCCAAAGCTTGAGGTACATCAATCACTGGTGTGCACACTAAAAACAGAGAAGAAAGAGGAGAAGCAATGAACACATTGATCAAGCTGGGGAGCCTGGGTGTCATGACAATCGCAGCGATGGGGCAGGCGCAAGCCGTCGATATCAAGGCGGGCGACTGGACCGTGTCGGTGGGCGGCATCGTCAACGCTTATTACACGCAAGTGTCGTGTTCGGGCGATGCAGTGGGAGGGCTGGCGCTGGGCGGCCAGGCGCTCGGTTGCGGCGGCGAGAAGGACCGCACGACGATTGGCAACGGCTTGCTGCCGAATGGCTTGATCACCTCGGCAAGCTCGCGCCTGGGCGAGTACGACGTGAAAGCCTTGATCGGCATCTACAACTCGACGGCCACCGACAGCGCCATCAGCCAGAACAGCGTGGTCGATGTGCGCCAGGCCTTCTTCACGTTCGGCAATGCGGAAATGGGCACCTTCAAGCTGGGCCGCGACTACGGTATCTTCGGCGCGAATGCGATCCTGTCCGACATGACCTTGTTGGGTTCGGGCGCACCCGTGCAAGCGACGCAACGGGGCCGGGTGACCCTGGGCCATATCGGCGCCGGCTATACGTATCTGGGCAACTATGGCCAGATCATGTACAGCTCGCCGAAGTCCGGCGGCTTTGGCGTCGATGTGGCGCTGGTCAGCCCCGTTTCCGATACGCCCATCGTGGCAGGCTCGACCTATTCTTCGAAGTCGAGTCCGCAAGTGCAGGCGCAAGTGACGTATGCGCAGGAAGGCTTGAAAGCGTGGCTGGGCGTGAAGTCGCAAAAATTCACCTCGAAAACGCCAGGTGTCGATGACCTGACCATGCGCGGCGTGGAAGTGGGCGGCTCGTACCAGATGGGCCCGGCCGGCGTGCTGGTCAACTTCCAGGGAGGCAAAGGATTGGGGATACTCTCCGATGCGGACCAGGGCGATACCAAGTCGAAGAACTGGCTGTTGCAAGGCACGTACAAGACGACGGACAAGTTGAAGCTGGGCTTGTCCTACGGCATCAGCAAGAACGACGACAACACGGCCGGCACGGGCGGCTTGAAGTCGAACGCCAACCTGACCCTGGGCGCGTACTACTCGCTCAACAGCGCGATCACCCTGGTGGGCGAACTGGGCCAGACGCGCTCGAAAGGCTTTACGGGCGGCGAAGCGAAGATGAATGGCGTGTCGCTGGGCGGCATCATTTTCTTCTAATTAATGAACGCGGCGCCTTGCGACAGGGCGCCGCACGGAGCACGGTGCATGCGGATAATGCGGTTGTTCATTGGATGCTGGTTATTTTTGTTCATTCTGGGGCAGGCGTGGGCGGGTGTGCTCACCAAGGCCGAGCTGGCACGGCGCTTTCCTGCTCCCATCGTCGTCGGCGACAAGGAAACCGACTTGCCCGTCTGGCCCTTGTTCCGGCAAAACGCCACGGCCACCGAACTGGTCGGCTACGTGTTTGAATCGGTGGACCTGGCGCCGATTCCCGGCTTTTCCGGCGTGCCCGTCAATCTGCTGATCGCCATCGATCCGAAAGGCAGTTTTCTGGACGTCGCCGTGCTGTCGCAGCACGAACCCGTGTTTCTCGACGGCCTCGGCGAAGCGCCCCTGTTTCAATTCGTTAAACAGTACCAGGGCTTGTCGCTGAAACAGAACATCGCCATCGATGCGCGCACCAAGCGCGCGCCAGATGCGACGCACGCCGATATCGACGGCGTGTCGAAGGCGACGGCCTCCGTGCGCATCATCAACCAGAGCGTGCTAGCCTCGGCCTTGAAAGTGTTGCGCAAAAAACTGGGTTTTGCGCAAGGCCGCGACCCCGACCAGATCGCCCGCATCCGCATGGACGTGTTCGAGAAACTCAGCGCGGCGCAGATGCTCAAACAAGGCTTGATCCAGCATGTACGTCTGAGCAACAAGGACGTGGAAACCCTGTTTGCCGGCAGTCCTGGAGCGGGACTCGATGCGCAGGCCGCGCGCGATCCGGACGGTGTGTTCATCGACCTGTACCTGGCGTATGTATCCGTGCCCAGCGTGGGGCGCAATCTGTTGACGGAGCGCAGTTGGAACAAACTGCGCAACCGGCTCGACGAGGGCGATCACGCCATCCTCGTCATGTCACGCGGGCGCTACAGCGTGCTGGGCGACGATTTCGTGCGCGGCACCGTGCCGGATAGGCTGTTGCTGAAGCAGGATGGCTTGCCCATCGACATGCGCGACCTGGACCTGGAATTGCGCTTGTCGGAAGAGACTGCGTTGCCGACGGAAAATATCGCCGTGTTTCGCATCATCAGCCAGGCGGGACTCGATGCGGCCAGCCCGCTGGCGTTTTCTCTCCCCATCACGCGCAACAAGGGCATCGTGTATCCGGAACGCATCGCCCGCAACGTGGATTTCAGCTACCGCCTGCCCGCCGATTTTTATGTCGCGCCGCAAGGCGACGATGCCACATGGCGCGGCACCTGGAAGAACCGCAAGGCCGAGCTATTGACCTTGCTGGCCGGGCTGGCGCTGCTGGCCGGCGCTTTGGCCTGGCAAAAACGCCTGGTGCGCGAGGGGCGGCAATTCACCTGGTTCCGTCGTCTGTTCCTGGTGTTTACCATCGCTTTCATCGGCTACTACGCGCAGGGGCAGTTATCGATCGTCAATATCACGGGTGTCATCCAGGCACTGCTGGCGGGCCGCAGTCTGGGCTTTTTCCTGTTCGATCCGATGACGGTGATCCTGTGGGCTTTCGTGCTGCTCAGTCTGTTTATCTGGGGGCGCGGCACGTTTTGCGGCTGGCTGTGTCCGTTCGGCGCCCTGCAGGAATTCACGGGCAAGCTGGGCCAGTGGTTGCGCTTGCCTCAGTGGAAGATCAAGCCGCGCCTGGACGGGCGCTTGAAATGGATCAAGTATGGCTTGCTGGCGGCCATTCTTGGCAGCAGCATGTTTTCCAGCCAGATCACGGACAAGCTGGTGGAGCTGGAGCCGTTCAAGACGGCGATCACTTTGAATTTCGTGCGCGCCTGGCCCTTCGTCGCCTATGCCGTGGGCTTGCTGCTGCTCAGCAGTGTTTCCTACAAATTCTTTTGCCGCTACCTGTGTCCGTTTGGCGCGGCGTTGGCGCTGCTGGGCCGCTTTCGCCTGTTCAACTGGATTCCCCGCCGCAAGGAATGCGGCACGCCTTGCCAGACTTGCCGCCATCGTTGCGAGTATCACGCCATCGCGCCCAGCGGGAAGGTTGATTACGGTGAGTGTTTCCAGTGCATGGATTGCGTGGTGATTTACGCCAGCGATGAAAAATGCGCACCCTTGATGCTGGAAATCAAGCGTGCCCGCACCATACCCATAGCCCGGGCCACGGCAGAGGAGAGCAGCAATGCAGCGTAGAACCTTTATTTCCGCGGCGATTGGCAGCGTGGCCGGCATGGCGGGCTTGTCCTTGCCTGTCAGCATGGCGCGCGGCACGGCCACGGCGTCCGGCGTGCGACCTTATCAAGGCGCCGCGTTGGCGTTTGGCACGACGATCGCCGTCACCGTGTTGCACCACGATCAGCACCAGGCGGAACTGGCGATTGAAGACGCCTTGCATGCGGCCAGGAATATTGACCGCCTGATGAGTATTTACAACCCGGCCAGCCAAGTCTTTCAGCTGAATCGTGATGGCCGCCTGTGCCGGCCGGACGCGCATCTGCTGGCCGTGCTGGCGCAGGCGCAAGCCTTGTCGCAATGGAGTGATGGGGCGTTTGATATCACCGTGCAACCCTTGTGGCAGCTGTTTCGCGCGGCGGCAGAGCAGGCAAGCTTGCCAACGGACACATTGCGTCGCGCGGCGCAGGCGCGGGTAGGCTGGCGGCAACTGGCGTGGGATAGCCGCGAAGTGCGTTTTCTTCAGCCCGGCATGGCGCTGACCTTGAATGGCCTGGCGCAAGGCTACGCGGCGGACATGGCGCTGGCGGCCGTACAGGCGCGCGGCATACGGCACGCGCTGCTCGACACGGGTGAGTTCATTGCGCGCGGACAGCGTTCCCTGCGCCGTCCGTGGACCTTGGGCATCCAGGACCCGCGCGACGGGGAAATCCTGGCGGCCACCTTGAAAGTGGAGGGGCGCAGCGTGGCCACGTCAGGCGATTACGAATGCACGTTTACGCCCGACTTCGTGCATCACCACATCTTCGACCCCGCGAACGGTGATTCGCCGGGCGAACTGGCCAGCGTGACCGTGCTGGCCCCCACGGGCTTGCTGGCCGATGGCTTGTCGACGACCTTCATGGTGACGGGGGCCGCGCGTGCGCATGCGATGGCCGCACACATGCAGGGCGTCGACCTGATGACCATCGACAAGTCGGGCCAGCGCAAGATGTCGCCCGGCTTTGCCCGTCTACTCTAGGCTATTTCAGATGCGGCACCTTGCGATAGATCGTATTGCGCGACACGCCCAGGGCCCGTGCCGTGGCCGAGACGTTGCCGCCGTGGGCGTCGAGCGACTTGAGGATCGCGCTTTGTTCCATTTCTTCCAGGTTGGCGCCGGCGGCGATCATGCGGTCCGTGCTGGCGCTGGCGGCAGTCGCTTGCGTCATCTCAATATCGTCGAGGAAATCATCAGGCATGTGGCGCAGACAGATTTCATGCTCGTCGCCTGCCATGACGATGGCTGTGCGTAACAGATTGGTCAGCTGGCGGAAGTTGCCTGGCCATTTATGCTGGTGGAACAAGCGCAGGATGTCCGGCGCCACCGTGTAGCGCGTATCGGGTGCTTCCGTTGCGAGGATTTTTTTCACGACCGTGTCCAGGTCGGTGCGCTCGCGCAGCGGCGGCAGTTTGACCACCAGGCCATTCAGGCGGTAATACAAGTCTTCGCGAAACAGTCCCTTGGCCATGCGTTCGCGCAAGTTGTGATTCGTGGCGCAAATGAGTTCCACATTGACGGTGATTGATTTGCTGCTGCCCAGCGGGGTGACCATGCGTTCCTGCAGCACGCGCAACAGGCGCGCCTGCAAGCCAAAGGGCATATCGCCGATTTCATCGAGGAACAGGGTGCCACCATTGGCTTGCAGGATCTTGCCGATGGCCCCCTTCTTGCGCGCGCCCGTAAATGCCCCGTCTTCATAGCCGAACAGTTCAGATTCGATCAGGGTTTCCGGGATCGACGCGCAATTGACGGCGATAAACGGTCCCATGGCGCGCGGCGAGTCGTTATGGATGGCTTGCGCCAGCAATTCCTTGCCGGTGCCTGTTTCGCCCATGACGAGGATGGGAATATCGCGTCCCAATACCTTGTTGACCTTTTCGATCACCAGTTCCAGTTGCGGATCGCCCGTGCGCAGATAACGCAGGCCCGACAGGCGCCGCGCCGCGTTGGCCGCATGGCTGGCTGGCGCGGGAACCTGGGCCGGCACGGCATTGATATCGCTATGGTCGGTGCTGGCAGTAAAGCCATGCTGGAAGACGCTATTGGACAAGCGCAACTGCGCGCGCCCATACACGCGCACGCCGCTGTGCATGCACAGGTTCAGCAAGCCGGGTGAGGCCGTGCGGTAATGTTCATACAGGGCAGACACGGGCAAGCCGAACAGGGAGCTGAAGGTATGGGATTGCAGCGCGGCGAATGACAGGCCCAGCTGGAACAAACCGTTTTTATTGGCGGATAAAAACCGCCCGCCCGGCGTGAATGAGGCGATGCCTTCCATCAAGGTGCCGATGAATTCGGGACGCGCGTGGAAGTGCACGGTGATGGCGTCTTCGAAGGTGGCGGAAAACAGCTGATTCTCGATCATCAGCGCCGACATGCGCACCAAGGCCATCGTATGCTTGTGAAAGCTGCGCTGGTCGCTGGAGACATCCAGCACGCCGATGACATTACCGCGGTGGTCGGTGATCGGTGCCGCGGAGCACGTCAGGAAATGATTGGCGGCCAGGTAATGCTGGTCCGCATGGACCAACGTCGGTACTTTTTCCGTGATGGCCGTGCCGATGGCATTCGTGCCGCGGCTTTGTTCCGACCATGCCACGCCCGGCCGCAGGGCCACGCGGTTGGCTTTCTCCAGGAAATCATCGTCGCCCAGCGAATGCACGATGACGCCGTTGGCATCCGTCAAGATCACCATATTGTGCGTGTTGACGATTTGCTGGTACAGCGTTTCCATGGCGGGCACTGCGTGCGTGTGCAGCATGCGGTTTTGCTCGATCAGCAACGACAGATCGGATTTGCCGGCTGGCGTAAAGTCGGGCGTGGCCGTGGGCGACAGGCCAAAGGCGACTGAACGCTGATGGGACGTTTCGATGATGACGGGGACGTTGTCTTGTCCTGCCGGCAAAATGTTCGCGTCCGCGATGGACGAAAACGGTGCGCTACGGTAAGTAGCTGACGGTTGATACATGATCTCGTTGCCTCCGTTGGGCCCTGTACTGCGGCGCTCTTTTGAATATCGAGAGTGTTCCATAATGTAGCACCTGTCACAGATGGGAGCAAAGCAAAGCGAACCGGGCTGTCCCCAGTGTTGCTGCCAGGCCCAGAGTTGCTGCCATCAGTGCGTAGTGCATATGTCTGTATAAGCAAGTGCGGTGCCAGGGTTGTTTCTCGGAGCTGAAAAATAGCCCTTGCAGGGTGTGCGGGGCACGGCTATAATTCGCCCCCTCGCTGAACGATGCATGCAAATGCTGAGTGAAGCGGGTAAAAAAGAAGGTTGACGAAATGCTGAAAAAGCTTCATACTCTTCCTTCTTCGCAGCTGACAAACACAACGCTTTGTCGATAGCGCGAAAGCAGTACCGAATATCGTTCTTTAACAATTAACAGTCGATAAGTGTGGGCATTTGATGTAAGTGCAGCGTCAATCTTCGGATTGGCGTCTAACTTAAAATATCAAATGTTCACAAGAAATAATGAAATAGGATA
>NZ_JAFCWP010000017.1:0-11500 GCF_049897625.1 Janthinobacterium sp. PSPC1-1
GGCGGATGCGCAGCGCCTGGATGCTTTCCTGGCCGCCTTGCAGGCGGTGGTCGACCGTCACGATGTGCTGCGCACGGCGGTGATGGCGCAGCAGGCTTCGGTGCCGGTGCAGGTGGTGTATCGCCAGGCCTGTTTGCAAGTCAAGCCCTTAGTGCTGGCGCCCGGGCGGGATATCGAAACCCAGCTCGGCGCCTACCTGGCGCAACCGCAGTCGATGGATCTGGCCCAGGCGCCGCTCCTGCACGTGAGCGTGGCGCAGGATACGCAGTCGGAAACGCAATATGCGCTGTGCCAGATCCATCATTTGATCGATGATTTCACTTCCCTGAAAATGCTGTTCTCCGAGGTGGAGGCCTTGATGGGAGAGCAGGTCGGGCATTTGATCGAGCCCGTCCCTTATCGCGAATTTGTCGCTCACGCCTTGCATCAGGCGCAATATAACGACGCCGCATCGTTCTTCAGCAAGACGCTTGGCGATGTTGACGAGATTACTTCTCCTTTCGGCCTGTCCGGCGTGCATGGTGACGGTTCAAGTATCGTTGAACGGAAGACGTCACTCGACGACATATTTACCGGGAAAATCCGTTCTGTGGCCAGACAGCGGCATGTCAGTGCGGCAGCCTTGTTCCATGCCGCCTGGGCATTGGTGCTTGGCGCGTGTAGCGGCAGAACCGACATTGTATTTGGGACGGTACTTTCCGGGCGCCTGCAGGGTACGCGCGGTGCACAGAATATGCTAGGTATGTTTATCAATACCTTGCCCGTCAGATTGCAGCTGGAAGGCATGAGTGCTGCGCAGTTGGTGGCGCAGACAGATGCCGCCTTGAAATCTCTGTTGCCATATGAGCAGGCCTCGCTCACCTTGGCGCAGCGCTGCACGGCCTTGCCTGGTGGCGCGCCGTTGTTCAGTGCCATTATTAATTATCGGCAAGCGATTGGTTCGGAGAGTGTTGACATCCAACCGCCCGTTGATGTTCGTGGGACCCATGCAATCGAGATCATCGGGGGGCAGGAGCGCAGCAACTATCCGCTCAGCCTGTCCGTGAGCGATCAACTTCAGCGTTTTGTGCTCGAGATACAGGTCGACCACAGTGTCGATGCCGGCGCCGTGCTGGCATATGTGGAGCAAGCGCTCAGGGAAATTGTTGGGGCCTTGCAAAATAGCCCTGATCAAGCATTGGCGGGGCTCTCCGTGGTGCCGGCTGCGGAACAGGAAAGCACGCTTGATGCATCGCGAGGAGTGCTGCTTGATCGCACAGGCCAACCGGATGTGCATGGCTTGTTCGAGGCGCAAGTCTTGCTGACGCCGCACCGCATTGCTCTCGTACATGCCGATGAAAGGCTGAGCTATGCTCAGCTGAATACCCGTGCCAACCTCCTTGCCAATTACCTGATAGCAAGAGGTGTCGGACCGGACACGCTCGTGGGCGTATGTCTGGAGCGCGGCGTGGACATGATCGTGTCCTTGCTGGCCATCCTCAAGGCGGGCGGCGCGTATGTTCCTCTGGACCCCGGTTTTCCTGCCGTTAGGTTGGAATACATGATCGGACACAGCCAGATGAGACTGTTGCTGACGCAAGACTCACTGTTACCACAAGTCACGATCATGGCAAAGGAAAAGCCCAGGTTACAGATTCTCAGTGTAAATGGCGATCAGTTTATTGCTTCACTATCGCTATATTCAGACAGCAACCCGCTGCGCTATGCAAGTCATTCGCTGGCACATCTGGCTTATGTACTGTACACATCGGGCTCGACAGGCACGCCCAAGGGGGTGGAAGTGTCTCATGCCGCGTTCCGGAATTTTATCCTGGCGATGCAGGGCCAGCCTGGCATTGAGGGGGATGACGTTCTGCTGAGCGTGACATCCATTTCCTTTGATATTGCTGGATTAGAAATTTTCCTGCCTTTAAGTGTCGGCGCGCGTCTTGTTTTACCTCATCGCGAGGTGGTTCAGGACACTGCTTTGTTACTGGACCTCATCGTCAAGGAAAAGGTGACGTTTATGCAGGCAACGCCTGCTGCCTGGCGGGCATTGCTTGGCCGCCCTTGGCCGCTCATGGAGCGCGACCTCAAGGTGCTTTGCGGTGGGGAAGCATTGTCGGAGAAACTGGCGGAAGAACTGCTGGACCGAACTTCAGAGGTGTGGAATATGTATGGGCCGACCGAAACCACGGTATGGTCTACCCTGCGCCGGCTGGGCAAGGGGGAGGGCAAGCCTTCCATCGGCCGTCCTATCACCAACACCGACGCCTATGTGCTGGATGCCTGCCTAAAACCGGTGCCCCGGGGCGTGCCGGGAGAGCTGTATCTCGGCGGCCAAGGCCTGGCCCGTGGCTATCTGCACCGCCCTGACTTGACGGCGGAACGGTTTGTCCATGCAAATCTGCCCTTGCCTGATGGCGTAGTCGTCCGCCAGCGCCTGTACAAGACGGGGGATTTGGTGCGGTATCTGCCAGACGGTGGCCTTGAGTATCTTGGACGTATCGACGATCAAGTGAAGATTCGTGGCTTCAGGATCGAATTGGGCGAAATAGAG
The DNA here is from genome assembly GCF_049897625.1 of Janthinobacterium sp. PSPC1-1. Classification (NCBI taxonomy): domain Bacteria; kingdom Pseudomonadati; phylum Pseudomonadota; class Betaproteobacteria; order Burkholderiales; family Oxalobacteraceae; genus Janthinobacterium; species Janthinobacterium sp. PSPC1-1. The sequence continues at coordinate 2,540 of NZ_JAFCWP010000017.1, forward strand.
AGTCACCTGGCTAGACACCCGCTGATTAAGGCAGTGGCGGTCATGGCGCAGCCGGATAGTTCCGGGGAAAGGCATCTTGTGGCTTATTTTGTGGCAAGAGCGGAGTACGTACAGGATGCCGGGCATGAAGGAATCGACTTTGATAACTTATTCCGCTCATATTTACAAACATTGTTGCCAGACTACATGATACCTAACCGGTATTTATTATTGGCGACGCTGCCTTTGACGCCGAACGGGAAGCTGGACAAACGCGCATTGCCGCTGCCCGATAGCACGACCATGCAGGAAGATTATATCGCGCCAAAAACAGGCAGCGAGAAAGAACTGGCTGCCATCTGGTCGCAACTATTGTCGATGAATACGGATGAGATAGGGCGGGATAGCAGCTTTTTCAGCCTAGGAGGCGATTCGTTATCGGTCATGAAACTAAGTTCTGCAATCGAGGCAACCTTCGGTGTTAAGATTAGCGTCAAGGAAATATTTGAAAATTCAGATATATCTTCTATTGGTTACATTATTGATTTCTTGCTGGGCAGGAAGAAACTGGCTGAGGATATGCTGGCGATACCGCAAGATCAGTTGCAAAGCATGGAATTTTGATTTGTCTCCCGGGTTATTTTCGTCCGGGTGAATTATCTTGTCTCCGCGGCATAGCGAGGGTGGACAGCGATGCGATTTTAAACTTGAACGTATGTGAAAATATGAATGCAGACGTGGTGAAGGTGATAGGGCTGGTACCTGGTAGCGTGCAGGCATTGACGGTGGTGGATGCTGGATCCCTGACTGAAGATGTTTTTTGGAATGAATATGTTTGCAAACATATTCCAGTGGTAATCAAAAATGCGGCAGCAACATGGCCAGCTATCGCACACTGGAAAATGCCCGGCTATCTTGAAGGCCTATGTGTAGATGAAAATGTACGGATGTCGCTTAATTTCAATCCCATGCCCAGCGAACCTTTGCTACGAAATGGACTTAGTACACGTAAATTGCATGCATGTATTGAAGAAATTCGCCGCGCCGATGAGGGGAAGACCTTTTCTTTGGCTCCGATCTCCGTACCTGAAAAGTGGGGGCAGGATCTGGGTGGCTTTCCTTTCATGGGGAAAAAATATATACGCAGGCCCAGGGGATATCCCGGGAAGCGATTATTCGTTTATAAAAATGCTTCCACGGAATGGCATTATCATCCCATCGATGAGACGGTGACGACGCAGCTGCTTGGTAGTAAGCGGTTTTCGCTATTCCGACTCGATGATGAAAACTGGCAGGATTTCTCAGTGCCCATCAAGACAAATTTGCATCACATGGCATGCCGGGACAGTTTTTTCCCCCGTGACAAGGTACTGATCAAGTACGAAGCGGTATTGGACGCCGGCGATGCCATTTACATTCCTCCTTTCTGGTGGCATGGGGTCGATCCTGCGGATACCCAGTTTGGGGTGACCCTTGCACAATGTTTCAGAACGCCGTTAAGGCGGCTGGGTGCATGGAACGAACCCGTTACCAGAGAATTTGTCCGAGACGCGAGCCGGATGGACATGCCAATTCTATCGCGCTGCATCTTGGTTTTCTCCACCTTGCTGATGATCTCATGCAGCTCGATTGCCAGGAAATTTTCGAAAGAAAAATGGTGATTGGTTTCCCAGTGCTAGACGAGGGAAAGAATGCCGGTAACGCTGAATTTTGCAATGTATGTTGAGAATTCAGCGTATTGAATAATTAGACTTGGAGAGTGTTGGGTGAAAATGTCTGTTACGCCATGGATTGTCGGTCAGAGTAAAATACAACCCCGGTTTCGTTTGTTTTGTTTCTGTTATGCGGGTGGTAATGCCATTAGCTATCTTCCTTGGCAAGATGAACTGGATTCATCAATTGAGGTGTGTGCCATCCAACTTCCTGGGCGTGGCGTACGCATGCATGAAGATTTGTCGACATCCATTGCGCAGATTGTCGAGGAATTACTTCCTGTGATTGCAGGGAGAAGTAACGTGCCCTTTGCTTTTTTTGGGCACAGCCTTGGCGGCATCATCGCATTTGAACTGGCAAGATACCTCCAGGTACGAAAGATGACGCTGCCTGTGCATCTTTTGGTTTCCGGTTGCGGCGCCCCCCGCAGACATGCCCCGGATCAAACGAAAAATCTTTCGGATGACGCCTTTATCGATTTGTTGCGTGATTACAACGGAACGCCCCTGGAAGTATTAAATAATCGCGAATTGATGGATTTCTTGTTGCCCAGTATCCGCTCCGACTTCAATTTGCTGGAAACCTATCATTACCATCCGGGCGGGCGCTTGCCGTTGCCTATCTCTGTTTTGGCGGGGCGCAGCGATACCGACATTGCGGAGGACGAGCTTACTGATTGGCAATTTGAAACGAGCCAGCAATGTCAGGTCCACTGGTTCGAGGGCGACCATTTCTTTATTCACGCTGCACAAGCCGAAGTGGTAGCGCACATCGATGTCACAATCCTTCCCCACTTACAACGCCAGCATATTCGCCTTATGCAACAGTAACAATCCATGGATTGCTGACGCTTCGGCATGTGGCGCTGCAGCTGAGCGTAACTTGGCAACGTGTGATTCGAGCGCAACGATGGCAAGTGCCGGGATTCTATGACCTGGCGGCAATGTGCCAAATACCTCTAGATGATATGGAAAAAGTTCATGCAAAAAATACTGTCAGCTTTAGTTGAGCGGGGCATCGATATATCGATCAAGGATGGGAAAATCAAGGCTACCGCCCGTAACGGTAGTTTTGACGATGTCGCTATCCTCCTGATCAAGGAGAATAAACAGCAATTGATGGAGTATTTGGAGCGCGAAGAGCAACTGGCGCAGCAAAACCACCGCCGCCTCTCCTCTGCGCCTCCTGTTGCCCTTCCTCTTGGCTTGAACGTTCCCGTTTCGCCGCTGCAACAGCGCTTGTGGTTGCTGAACGAGATGAGTCCCACACTGTCCCAACCCGTCAGCGTTACACTGGAGTTGACCGGTGAACTGGATGTTGAGGTGTTGAAGCATGCGTTGCGTGATCTGGTACATCGCCATACCATCCTGCGTACCAGTTTCGTCACGGGTCCGGATGGACAGGCGCTTGGTATCGCTCAGCATGATGCTCCCTGCAACATGGTGTACAAAGACCTGCGCACGGTTGCCGCTGGCGAGCGTACGACACAATTGCGTGCAATCATCGCGGATGCCGTCGGCCGTCCACTACCCCTGTCGTCGGTGGAAAGTCAGTTGCGAACGGTCTTGATACAGGAAGCGCCACAACGGCATATTTTTCTGATGAAGGCGCACCGCATGGTCGTGGATGAGCATGCGATCCTGACTTTGGCGGAGGAGTTGCGGCAGTGCTATCAAGCTATCGCCAGCGGCGAGGCGCTGGCAACCGTCGGCGCCCACACGCTGCATGCCGGCCATGTCACGTCGCCGCCGCCGTTGCATGGCGACTTATTGGATCAGCAACTGGCATTCTGGCATACCCAGCTCGCGTCGTTGCCACTCGCACATGGGGTGCCGTTGGACTTTGCACGTCCCTCTGTTGCCCGACTGGCGGTTGATTCCGTCGATATATTGCTTGCGGAAGAGAGTAGAGATTTGTTACTCCGCGCGTGTGATAGCGTAGGGGCGGATTTAACAATGGGCATACATGCCGTGTTTGCCGCCTTGCTCGCGCGGTATAGCAATGAAACGGATGTTGTCATCGGTATTGAACATAGGAAAAATTACGGGTTCGATGCGGTCGTGGGCCCATCGACAGATCACCTCGTCTTGCGCAGCAAGGTTTCATGCACGCTGGACTTCCACGCATTATTGGCGCACAGCAAAGGTGTGCTGGAGTCGGCCTACGCTAACCAACATATTCCATTTGCGCTTCTTGTTGAGCATTTGAAGCCAGAGCGCAGTGGCAGCCACAGCCCCTTGTTTCAACTTGCCTTGGTGATTTCGGAGGCGCTCCCGGACGATGCCGATGCAGGGGGCGTATCGTTCAATATTGCTGCCGTGCATGCCGGGGCGCATCCGCACAACAGCGACATCACGCTGTATATCCGCCCTCACGCGCAGGGCCTGCATTGCCGATTTGAATATAACACCGCCCTGTTTACGGCGGCGACAATGACACACATGGCCACGTATTTTTCGCGCCTGCTCAACGCCGCAGTGCGTGCTCCCGCACAGCGCTTGGACAGCTTGTCACTGCTTTCCGAGGATGAGCGGGACAAGGTGCTACATGTGTGGAACGCAAGCGCCACCAGCTATCCCGATGGTAGCAGCCTTCATGCCTTGTTCGAGCAACAAGTCAAGCGCCATCCCGGGGCGAGCGCGGCTGAAATAAATGGCGTGACCATGAGCTACGCCGAATTAAACGGCCGTGCCAACGACGTGGCACATCGCTTGCGCCAAGTATCGTTTGCTCCTGAAACGCTGGTAGGCCTGTGTGTGGAACGGTCGTTTGATATGCTGGCGGCCATGCTGGGAATATTGAAGGCAGGCGGCGCCTATTTGCCGCTTGATGCGGCCATGCCGACGGAACGCCTAGCCTATATGTTAAATGATGCTAGGCCGGCGTTGCTGCTGACACAGCATTCATTGCAGGCATCGATCTCTGCTGCAAATACGGATGCCTGCATACCTGTCTTTTGTTTGGAGACCGATTGCGTGTGCTCGGCCTTGGTGGTGGCGAACCCTGCACCGCTTGCCTTGCCCGGTCATCTGGCATGTGTTTTTTACACATCGGGTTCGACTGGAAAACCGAAAGGGACACTGTTATCGCACCAGAATGTTGTGCGCTTGCTATGCAATAACGCCTATTACAGCCTGGGCGTCGGCGAAAGGGTGCTTCAGTATGCGCCTGTCACGTTTGATGCCGCTACGTTTGAAATCTGGAGTGCCTTGCTCAACGCCGGATGCCTGGTGCTGATGCCTCCGGGACGCCTATCGAATGAAGAGCTCGGGAACGCGATCATCGACGCGCGCCTGGACATGCTTTTTTTGACCACTGCGTTATTCCACCAGATGGTGGAGCATCAACTTGCGAGCTTGGCGTCGGTGCGGCATGTGTTGACAGGTGGCGAAGCCCTTTCTATGACACATGTACGGCTTTTCACCGAAGGTGCGCCAAATACCCGCCTGAGCAATTGTTATGGACCCACCGAAGTGAGCACGATCACCACTTGCAATGCCCTGACACGCGACACGCGGCTGACTACTTCTGTACCCTTGGGCCGTCCTATCGCCAACACGGAAACGTATATCCTCGATGAGCAATTGCAACCAGTACCGCCGGGAATACGCGGCGAACTGTATATCGCCGGAGCGGGGTTGGCGCGCGGATATCTTGGGCGACCTGGCCTAACGGCCGAGCGCTTCGTAGCGAATCCCTTCAGTACGCGGCCCGGAACGCGTATGTATCGCTCGGGAGACCTGGCCCGTTACCTGGCGGACGGGCAAATTGAGTTTCTTGGACGAAATGACGATCAAGTCAAAATACGCGGCTTTCGCATCGAACCCGGCGAGATCGAGTCGGCACTTGTCGCTCTGCCGATGGTCAGCGAAGCCGTAGTCCTGGCGCGCGAGGATGGCTTGCCAGGAGAGAAACGGCTGGCGGCTTACTTTGTCACGGACGCGAGCAAAGACGCCGTCTCCGTCGATGCTCTGCGCGCGGCGTTGGCATTGGTCTTGCCAGACTATATGCTGCCGTCTGATTGGGTCGCCTTGGCAGCCATGCCGCTGACGTCGAATGGCAAGATCGACAAGCGCGCTCTGCCGGCGCCAGAGCGTATCAGTAGCGTTGCATTTTGTCCGCCGAGTAATTCAATAGAGACGGCTCTTGCGCAGATCCTGGCGGACGTCTTGCAGGTGCCGCAGGTTGGCATTCATGATAATTTTTTCCATCGCGGCGGACATTCTTTATTGGCAACGCAGGTCGTTTCCCGGGTACGCGTCACGTTTGGTAAGGCCTTGCCATTGCGCACCATGTTCGAGGCGCCGACGGTTGCCGCGCTGGCGCAGCACCTGATTGAAATGACAGGTATTGCAGGGGATTCGTCACTAGTGCCTGTGACGGGCGAGAAGAACTTGCTTGCCTCCTATTCTCAGCAGAGATTATGGGTACTGGACCAGATTGAGGATGGCAGTGTCCATTACAACATGCCATTCGCCCTGACCTTGAGCGGTGACCTGGATTACGCCGCAGTCAACCAGGCACTGACGAGTTTGTTTGCACGCCATGAAAGCCTGCGTACATGTTTTGCAACCAGTGTGCAGGGCCAGGCCATGCAGGTTATCCAGGAAGCACCAGTGATAACGGTTCCTTGCGTTGACTTGTCGACGCTTCCGCAAATCGAACGCGACGCGGAGGTGGTCCGGCGCGTGGCGCAGGACGCCGACACGGCATTCGATCTCAGCAAAGACCTGATGTTGCGGGTTCAACTGCTTAAACTGGCTGCTGATAGCCATATTTTCATGGCTAACATGCATCATATTGCCTCGGATGGCTGGTCCATGGGCATTCTGATCAAGGAGTTCAGCACACTTTATAGCGCGTATAGCCAGGGACAGCCGAATCCATTGCCGCCGCTGGCCATCCAGTATTCAGACTATGCGCATTGGCAGCGCAGCGAACTGCAAAGCGACATATCGACGAAGCAATTGGATTATTGGGTCAGACAATTGGCTGATTTGCCTACGGTTCATAGCTTGCCGCTGGATTTCCCCCGTCCTGCCCGGCAAACCTTTGCGGGCGATAGCATCCAGAGCACACTGGATGTCGACGTGACGGCCAGGCTGAAAACGTTGTGTCAACGTAACGCGGCAACGCTATTCATGGGTTTGCATGCGGCCTTTTCCGTTTTCCTTGCACGTAGCAGCAATGGGACAGATATTGTCGTTGGCAGTCCCATCGCCAATCGAGAACATGCCGAGATCGCCGGATTGATCGGGTTTTTCCTGAATAACCTTATTTTGCGTACCGACCTGTCGCAGGATTGCACCTTTACCGAGTTAGTGGCGCAAAGTAAATCGACCTTGCTCGATGCATATGCCTACCAGCAAGTGCCGGTCGAAATGATCATTGATCGTTTGCAACCGCAGCGTAGTCTTAGCCATAGCGCTTTGTTTCAGGTGATGCTGATCTTGCAAAATAACGAGCATGGAGAACTGGACTTGCCCGGTTTGCGCCTGGCTGCGGTAGAGGGGCATCGATCCGTTGCCAAGTTCGATTTGTTGCTATCGGCCGTAGAGGGACCACAGGGCCTGCTCCTGTATTGGGAATATAACGTTGATCTATTTCTGCCATCGACAATCAGCAGGATGGTGGTCAACTTTGAGGAACTGCTCAAGTCACTCGTCAGTGAACCGGATCAGAGCGTCTTCAAGGCCAATATGCTGAGTGAGCTCGAACGCCAGCAGTTGCTGACCATATCGAGTGGAGAGACGGTCGCCTTCGCCAAGGACCGATGCGTGCACGAACTGTTCGAAGAGCATGTATTGTCGCAGCCGGAATCCATCGCACTGGTGTATGAAGATGAACAATTGAGTTACCGCGACCTCAATGACAGAGCGAACCAGCTTGCGCATTATCTGATAGATGCCAGGCACGTGACGCCAGATACCCTGGTCGGCATCTGCATCGAACGCTCGTTGGAAATGATCATCGGTATCCTGGCGATTCAGAAGGCAGGCGGTGCCTATGTCCCGCTTGATCCGGATTATCCGGCCGACAGGCTTGCATACATGATCCAGGATGCACAGTTGAAGACCGTTCTAATCCAGAGTCACCTGCGCCATCGGATACCGCTCGATGACGAGCAAGCCTTGTGCATCGATGACGCGGCCGTTCACCGTGAAATCGGTTCGCGGAAAGTGCAAAATGTCGTACCGCGAGAAATAGGATTGGCGTCTCGTCACCTAGCGTATGTCATTTACACCTCTGGTTCGACAGGAAATCCCAAAGGGGTGATGATTTCACATGCGAATCTGGTCAATTTGGCGCAGGCAGTCCAGCGCCGCTACGGACTGACGTCGCATGACTGTTTCCTGCAATTTGCGACCGTCAATTTCGACATGTCTGTGGAAGATATCTTCAGTACCTTGGTCAGTGGGGCCTGCCTGGTACTGCGAGCCGAGCACTGGCTGCAATCGACGCAGCACTTCTGGGAGTGTTGCGCCAGGCATCACGTAACCATACTCGATCTACCTACCGCATATTGGCATACCTTGGCCAAGGAAAGCCACGTGGCGGTGGCTGCGAGCGTGCGTCATATCAGCATGGGCGGCGAGCAGGTGAGCAGTACAATGATTGCCGAATGGATGAAATACAATTCTCTGGGGCACCCCTGCTTGCTGAATACCTATGGGCCGACCGAGTGCACTGTCGACTCGACGTTTGCCCCGATGACGGATCTGTCAGGTTCGATAGGGCGTCCGCTGGACAATACCAAGGCGTATGTCTTGAGTGCGGGCAAGACTCTTGTGCCTATCGGAGTTGTGGGTGAACTTTATATTGGTGGTGCCGGCGTGGCAAGAGGGTACTTGAATCAGCCGACATTGACGGCCGAGAAATTCGTGCAAAATCCGTTCCATGACCCGGCCGATCCCTCCAGCAGTGCTTTGTTATATCGAACGGGTGATCTGGTGCGATGGCAGGCGGATGGCAACCTGGCATTCCTGGGGCGTATTGATCATCAGGTCAAGCTGCGCGGCTACCGTATCGAGTTGGGCGAGATCGAGGCGGCTCTGAGCCGTCATGCGGACTTGCGCGATGCAGTGGTGTTGGCCAAGGACATCGATGGCGAGAAGCGGCTGGTGGCATATGTGGAAGGCCGGATGGTGGGGTGCGACGAGGAGGCGTTGTTTGCGCGCCTGTTTACGTACTTGCACGCCTGCCTGCCGGTCTACATGGTGCCGTCGAACTTTGTGCTGCTGCCGCAATTGCCGCTCACGCCGAACGGCA
>NZ_JAFCWP010000018.1:0-7342 GCF_049897625.1 Janthinobacterium sp. PSPC1-1
TTCCCATCCCGAACAGGACCGTGAAACAACTTTGCGCCGATGATAGTGCTGCAACCAGTGTGAAAGTAGGTTATCGTCAGGCTTGTTATTTGGTGAAACAGCCCCCGGCTGTTTCTCCTGGAGAAAAACCCCGATCAGAAATGGTCGGGGTTTTTTTTCGTCTGGTGCTTTTGTTTGGCGCTGGTGGTGGTGTCGGATGACGGCTTGCGGCCTAATCCGACCTACAATGGCGGTATGCGCATTCTGATCATTGAAGACAACCCTGATATTCTCGCCAATCTCTACGCCTATCTGGAACCGAAGGGTCATGTGCTTGATTCGGCCATGAATGGCTATGCCGGCCTGGCCTTGCTGGCCCAGCATGAATACGATGTGATCGTGCTCGATGTCATGCTGCCCGGCCTGACGGGACTGGAACTGTGCCAGAAACTGCGCAGTGAATTGCGCAATAGCACGCCAGTGCTGATGCTGACGGCGCGCGATACCCTGCAAGACAAGGTCGCCGGTTTTGACAGTGGCGCTGATGATTACCTGGTCAAGCCATTCTCGCTGCTGGAACTGGAAATCCGCCTGAAAGCCCTGCTGCGCCGCGCGCGCGGGCAAACGACGGCGGTTGCCGTGCTGGCCGTGGGTGAGCTGCGTTTCGATACGGAAAAATTCGAAGTCCGACGCGCGGGCCAGACCTTGACCTTGACCAGGACCGGTTACATCATCCTGAAATGCCTGATGAGCGAAGCGCCCAAGCTGGTGCCGCGGGAGTTGCTCGAGCATGAGGTCTGGGGCGATGACCGACCCGACAGCGATGCCCTGCGCACGCACATCCATGCGCTGCGGCAAGTTCTCGACAAACCGTATGCCTTTCCCATGCTGCGCACCATTCCCGGCATCGGCTATAAATTATTGAGTAGCGATGCGTCCGTTTAAATCGCTGAAGCGGCGCATCATCGTCGCCTACCTGCTGTTTGCTCTCGTGGCGAGCATCTTTTTTGCCATTATCGCCGCCGTTGCCGTCGAGGGTATTGAAGTGCGCCTGGTCGACGAGCGCCTGAAAGAAGTGGCGGCCTGGGCGTCGCCGCGGCATGCGGCAGGCTTGTCTGTCGAAATGCCGGCCGGCTTGAGCTTTCATCACGCCGAGGATACGCCTTTGCCCTTGCATGGCCTGACGCCCGGCATGCACGAAAAAACTGTCGACGGCGTCGATTTGCACGTGCTGGTGGGCAGTGATGTGCATGGGGAATTCGTCATCATCGATCATGCCACCGAGTATGAAAAGATCGAGCTGGTGGTGTACAGCATGTTGGCCCTCGCTTTTATCGGTTTTTTGATTTGCGCTTCGCTGCTGGGCGCCTTCATCGCCAATCGCTTGATCACGCCGATCATGTCGCTGACACAGGCCGTCAAGGCCGGCCAGGCGGCGTTGCCACTGCAGGACAGTGCCGATGAATTGGGGATATTGGCACGCGCTTTTGCTGAACGTACGGCGGAGTTGACCGAAGTTCTTGACCGCGAACGCTTTTTTACGGGCGATGTCAGTCATGAATTGCGCACGCCGCTGACCGTGATCACGGGCGCGGCGGAAATCCTGATGGAACAAGGCGGCGATGCACCGCTGGTGCGCTCCGCCTCCGAACGTATCTATCGGGCTGCGCACGAAGCGAGCGACTCCGTGACGGTGCTGCTGCGCCTGGCGCGCGCGCCGGAATTGCTGGAGTGCGCGCCACTCTCCGTGGCGGAACTGGCTCGCCAGGAATGCCTGCGCTGTCAATCATATACGGCAGGCAAACCGCTTACCCTTGTGTTTGCGGATGGCGAGGATTTTCTGGTCAACGCCCCGCGTGAATTGCTGGCCGCCGCCATTGGCAATCTGGTGCGCAATGCCTGCCAGTACACCTTGCAGGGAGAAGTGATCGTGCGCCTGGCCGGACGCGCGCTGATCGTCGAGGATACGGGGCCGGGCTTACCTGAAGCGGCCCGCGCGCGCCTTCTGCATCAGCCCGTACCGGCCAATCTGAGTGGTTCATCCGGCACAGGTCTGGGGTTGGGCCTGGTTCAACGCATCTGCCTGTATCTGGGCGCGGACCTGGCGTTCAATGTCCGCCCCGCTGGCGGCACCATGCTGCGGATTGATTTCATTTAAGCCGGCTTTTTGCGAGCATTTAACGAAAACTTAACGCCCTGTTGACGCGCAATTCATGCCGTTACTTGTAAGGTGATTCTGGAAGCGCGTCTTGCCCCGTCCGTGTTGTGCACGGCGTGCAGCGTCATGTTCTCTTCATATTGACACTGTACGATGACTTCCATGGCTGCAGTCCTGTGCGGCCAGTCCCTTTCATCTCATCAGGTAATGTGTGCACCCATGCTGGCCAAGCTTAAACTCGTCAAAACTCCCAAAGGCATTGATAGCGTCCTGATGCTATCGGCCATGCTGATCCTCTGGATCGGCAATTACAGCAACCTCGACCTCGTGATCGCCGATAGTATGTTCGACGGCGCACGTGGGCAATTTGCCGGTGCTGACAGCGCGCTGGCGGACAGTTTCCAGTTCTGCATGACCTTGCTTGGCGCCAGCGTGATCGGCCTGGCCATCTGGGATACCTTGCGTCCGCTGGCCTGGCTTGCATCACGCCGCAGTGCCTTGCGCGTCATGGCCCTGTCGGCCGTCTTGGTGCCGCCAAGTATCTATTTGCTCTCTTCCTTCAGCGATGTGCCTTGCCCCACGGATTTGCTGCGCTATGGCGGACTGGAGCCGTACGCGCGCCTGCTGGAAACATTACCCGCCAGTGCGTCTGCCATGGCTTGCCTGCCGGCGACCCAGGCAAACACTGCCTGGTGGATGCTGGCCATGCCATTGTTCTGCCTCCCAGCACGGCCACGCATGGCGCTCCTGCTGGCCGGGATCATGCTGCTGTGCGGTTTGGCGGCAGGCTGGCAGCAGCAGTTGCAAGGTACGCAATTTTTCACGCACACCTTGTGGTCTGCCTGGATCGCTGCTTTCCTGATCTATCTGCTGCATCATTTGTTCCGGGCCGAGGACGCGTTGGCCTGAAACACAAAAGTACGTCACAATCTGCCTGTCTAGTTGTCGTTTCATACAAAAACAGGAGCACCATGAACGAGCAGATTGCGAGAGAAGTGGTATTGGTCCGTGCTATCGAGACGGCCGACCAGAAAAAAGAAGTCCTCAGCGAGGATGACCGCATGTATGCCAGCCGCAGCGCGCGTGAGCTTGCGCAGTGGCAAGCTTCGGGCAAGCAGGCCGAAGTGACAGGTGACGATTTCCTGCAGCAGCGCTCCGAGCTGATCCTCAAGCGCATCACCGAGCGCACCCCCGCCTTCGCTGCGTTTGCGAAGCGTCGCAACGGCATGAAAACCTTGGCGCTGACCTTGCCATTGCTGGCCCTGCTGATGGGTGCCGGCCTCGACCGTATCACCGATCCGCACCGCGTCGACCTGCTGTCGGCGCCCTTGCTGCTAATCATCGCCTGGAATGTGCTGGTTTACCTGGGCTTGCTGATCTGGCTATGCATCCCCTCGCACTCCCTGGGCTGGCCAAAAGCGGGACTGGTGCGCCACCTGAGCGTGGGCCGCCTGGCCTTGCCTCGTAAACTGCCGCACGCTCTGTCCTCGGGCTTGCTCAGTTTCATGGGGGAATGGGCGCACCTGAGCGCGAAGCTGACGGCCGCGCGCCTGAGCCGTACCATCCATTTGAGCGCCGCCATGTTTGCCATCGGCGCCGTCGCCTCGCTGTATGCGCGCGGCTTCCTGTCGCAATACGCGGCCGGCTGGGAAAGCACCTTTCTGAATGCCAGTCAGGTGCACAGCCTGCTTTCGACCCTGTTTGCGCCGGCGATTGCCCTGTTTCATTTGCAAGGCTTTTCGCTGGCGGAGATCGAAGCGCTGCGTTTCCCGCAAACGACGACCGTCGAAGGCGGCGCGCGCTGGGTGCATTTGTATGCGGCAACGATTTTCCTGCTGGTCGTTGTCCCCCGCCTGATCCTGGCCCTGGTCAACAATTGGCGCTCCGCGCGCCTGGCCAAGGACTTTCCACTGGATCTCGATCAACCGTATTTCCGCAAGCTCAATGAAAGCATCGGCGTGGCCACGGGCGGCATGCTGCGCGTCTTGCCGTACAGCTTTACTGTCGATGAGGCGCGCCACAAGGGATTGGGCCAGCTGTCCATCATGCTGTTTGGCGAGCAGGGGCGCATGATGTTGCGTCCATCGACGTCGTATGGCGAAGAGCCGCAGGAGGTCTTGCGCGGTACCGACTTGAATGATCCGCAAGTCAATATCACGGCCGTGCTGTTCAATCTGACGGCGACGCCGGAAAAGGAAAATCACGGCGCCTTCCTCGATTACCTGGTGCAATCGTCGGCGCGCGGCATCGCCGTCCTGATCGACGAGTCCAGCTATTTGGAGCGCGCTGGCGAGCAGACGGATAATGCCGCCCGCCTGGCGGAAAGAGTCGCCTTATGGCAACAGTTCTGCCTGTTCCATCAAGCCCCGGCCACCCTGGTCAATTTGCTCAATCCCGCCTTGCACCCGCTCGACGCCGGTGTCGGGCTGAAAGTATCGGCAGCAGCATGAGTGTGAATGTGAATAAAGATATTCAGGATGATGCGGTGCAGATTCAGTTTGCACTGATTTCGCATACGAATAATGGCAAGACCACCCTGGCGCGCACCCTGGTGGGCGTGGATATCGGCGAAGTGCGCGACGCCGCCCACGTGACCGTGTTTGCCGAATCGCACACCTTGCTGGCGACGCCGCAGGGTGATGCCTTGCAATTGTGGGACACGCCTGGCTTTGGCGACTCCGTGCGCTTGCTCAAGCGGCTGGGGCAGGCGGGCAATCCCATCGGCTGGTTCCTGCGCGAAGTGCTGGACCGTTATCGCGACCGCCCGTTCTGGCTCAGCCAGCAAGCGCTGCGCACGGCAAAGGATGCGGCCGACGTGGTGCTGTACCTGGTCAATTCCTCGGAGCATCCCAGGGATGCGGGTTATTTGCCGGCGGAAATGAAAATCCTCGAATGGCTGGGCAAGCCTGTGGTGGTCTTGCTCAATCAGATGGGGCCGCCGCGTCCGGGCAATGAGGAGCACGGCGAGCAGGCGCGCTGGCGCGAGCATTTACAGCAATATCCGATCGTGCGCGACGTCCTGGCGCTTGATGCCTTTGCTCGCTGCTGGGTACATGAACGCGTGTTTTACGAAGCCGTGGGCAAGTTGTTGCCACAGTCGCAGCAAGCTGGCTATGCGCGCTTGTTTGCTACCTGGCAAACGCAGAATACGGCACGTTTCCAGCAGGCCATGCATTTGCTGGCCAAGCAGCTGGCCGTGGCTGGGCAGGATCGCGAAGCTATCGAGCCCGTCTCCAAGGGCTTGCTGAAATCAGCCTTGCAAGTCGTGGGTATCGGCAAGAATGCTGAACAGCAAAGGCAAGAAAAGGCGATGGCCAATCTGGTGGCGCGGCTCAATACGTACAGCGGCGAAACGACGCGTGAATTGTTGATCTTGCACAAACTCGACCCTACTGATGCGCATAAGATCAATACTCGGGTACGCGATAATTTTGCCGTGCGCGCGCCGATCGACAAGGCGCAAGCGGGGCTGTTGGGCGCCATGATTTCCGGTGCGGCGACGGGCTTGTCGGCTGACCTGATTTCCGGCGGCCTGACCTTGGGCACAGGCGCCTTGCTCGGCGGCGTGGTCGGTGCACTGACGTTTGCGGGCGCAGCCTGGGGTTTTAATTCCGGCACGGACCGCAACGAGCCCACCATGCAATTTACGGATGCCTTCCTGCGTACCCTGATGGTGGCGGGCGTGCTGCGTTACCTGGCGGTGGCGCATTTTGGCCGTGGCCGCGGCAACTTCGTGGAAAGCGAGGCGCCAGCCTTCTGGCAAGATGAAGTCGAGCAAGCGGTGGCGCGCCATGAAGGCGCATTGGCCGAGTTGTGGAAAGAGGTGCGCCGCGAGAAATCAACTGAACTGGCGGCCGAGCGTGTGCAGCCCATTATCACGGCGATTACTGCCGATGTGCTGGCGCGTCTGTACCCGGATGTGGCGCAGCAGATGTAAATACGGGCTTCCATCGCCTATTTCCAACGGGGCTTCCCATGAGCACACATAAAATCGCCGTCATTGCCGGCGATGGCATAGGCAATGAAGTCATGCCGGAAGGGCTGCGTGTTGTCGAGGCCGCCGCGCGCCGCTTCAATATCGACTTGCAGTTCACGACGATGGTATGGGCGAATTGCGACTATTACCTCGAGCATGGCCAGATGATGCCCTCGGATTGGTTTGCCCAGCTCAAGGATTTCGACGCGATCTATTTTGGCGCCGTGGGTTGGCCGGACAAGGTGCCCGACCATATCTCGCTGTGGGGTTCGTTACTAAAATTCCGGCGCGAGTTCGACGAATACGTCAACCTGCGGCCCGTGCGGCTGATGCCGGGCGTGCCATGCCCGCTGGCGAACAAGAAGCCTGGTGATATTGATTTCTATGTAGTGCGGGAAAATACCGAGGGTGAATATTCGTCCGTGGGCGGGCGCATGTTCGAGGGGACAGAGCGCGAAACGGTGCTGCAGGAATCCGTGTTTACGCGCAAGGGCGTCGACCGTATCCTGAAGTATGCGTTTGAGTTGGCGCAAAGCCGGCCTAAAAAACACCTGACATCGGCGACCAAGTCGAATGGCATCGCGATCAGCATGCCATTCTGGGATGAGCGGGTGGAAGCGATGGGTCCTGGCTTTCCCGATGTGCACTGGGATAAATACCATATCGATATCCTGGCAGCCCGTTTCGTGCTCAGCCCGGAGCGTTTCGATGTGGTGGTGGCGTCGAATCTATTTGGCGACATCCTGTCTGACCTGGGCCCCGCGTGCACGGGAACGATCGCCATCGCGCCGTCGGCCAATATCAATCCGGAGCGCACTTTCCCGTCAGTCTTTGAACCTGTGCACGGTTCCGCCCCCGATATCTATGGCCAGAATATCGCCAACCCGATCGGTATGATCTGGTCGGGCGCCATGATGCTCGATTTCCTCGGCAATGGCGACGCCCGGTACACGGCGGCACATGACGCGATTATGCGCGCCATCGAGCAGGTGCTCGAGCATGGTCCGCGTACGCCGGACATGGGTGGGGGCGCCAGTACGACCGAGGTGGGCATGGCGGTTGCCGAATTGCTGAAATAAAGCTTGCCGCCCGTGGACGGCTTTGCTATAGTTCGCCTCCCCGATGAGACGCACTAGTTTGCGGCACAAAAGGGACAGCCTTCAGGGGCTGGGTAGTAAAAAAGAAGGTTGACGAAATGCTGAAAAAGCTTCATACTCTTCCTTCTTCGC
>NZ_JAFCWP010000019.1:0-3900 GCF_049897625.1 Janthinobacterium sp. PSPC1-1
CTCGCCGGCCGGCAAGACCGCCACGTCGAGCACCGCCTTGTCAGGCTCGACCAACAAGGCTTCGGACAGCCCGGCCAATACCGCTTCCATGTAGCCCAGCACGCGGGCGGCGTCCACACCGCTGTCCGTTTGTATATTGATGTAATAAACTTGGCCCATATCATCAATCGATATGGTGAATGGATAATTGGTTCTCTCCAGGGTATCGATTACTTCAATCCCGTCGATTGCAGTGTGTTCCTGGCTGGTCAGCGTATCGGAAGTACGGTAATTGAGCATGGAGCTAAACAGCGGCATGTTCTCCGGCAAGGAAGTACAGGCTTTTGCCAGCGCGAGCGAAGTTTGCTCATAGGGCAGCAGATTTTTTAACGCTGCATCAGCCTGCAGCAACAATTGAGCACTGCTCATGTCCCGCAACCTTAACCTTAACGGCAAGGTATTGATGAACATTCCCAGCATATGTTGTGCACCTTGCGTTCCCTGCAAGCGTCCCGACAGCACCGTGCCAAACACGACATCATCTTTCCCGCTACAGGCGGCAAGTACCAGCGCCCAAGCCGCATGAAACAAAATGGCAGGGCTCAGCTTGTAATGCCTTGCAGTGGCGCGTATCTGCGTAACCAAAGCGGCATCAAGATCTTTTCTTGCCTCAACAGTACGAGAACCATCACCATGCACGGCCAGTAAGCCAAATGGCGCGGTTGGCTCATCAACATCCTTCAGAATGCTCTTGAAAAAGGCCTTTGCATCCTGATGCCGCGCCTGATGCATGGTATGGGCCACCAATTCACGATAAGGGACCGGGGTGGCCAGATGTTCAGCATTGTTATCCAGAAATGCTTCGATTTCAGTCCGTAGTATCCTCAAGGAAGTAAAATCGTCGATCAGATGGTGGATCTGGCACAGCACGTACTGCGTATCGGACTGCGTATCCGGTATCACGCTCACACGCAGCAGCGGTGCCCGTGCCAGATCCATCGACTGCGGTTGCGCCAGGTAGGCGCCGAGCCGGCTTTCGATATCGACCCCGGGTGGCAGCACCAGTGGCTGAATCTGCAGGCGCGCCTGGCGATACACCACCTGCACCGGCACCGAAACCTGCTGCGCCATCACCGCCGTGCGCAACACGTCGTGACGCTCCATCACCGCCTGCAGGGCTGCCACGAAGGCGTCCAGGCGCGCACCATCCTTGATCCGCAATACCATGGACATGATGTAGGGGTCGTTTTTCTGCGCCATCAGATGATGGAACAGGATGCCTTCCTGCAACGGCGCCAGTGGATAGATGTCCTGGATATTTGCCGCGCCGCCGGGTACCAGCGCTGCCAGCGTATCGATTTCCTGCTGGCTCAACGCCACCAGCGGCAGCATCTCCGGCGTGATGTGCGTGCAGCTGGCGGGAATCAGGTTCGGCGGCGCCGCGAAGGGGCGATTCGCCTCCGGTGCCTGCGCATCGAGCGCCTGCGCCAGGCCGCGCAGACTGGACGCGCCAAAGATGGTGCGCACATCCGTGTATAAGCCGGCTTGCTGCAGCCGCGACAGCAAGCGGATCACCATCAGCGAATGCCCGCCCAGCGCAAAGAAGTTGGCGCTCGCGCTCACCTGTTCCGGCGCCACGCCCAGCAGCTTGCCCCAGATGTCGGCCAGCAGCCGTTCCGTCTCCCCCTGCGGCGCCACATACGCACCCTGCGCGGCCGCCAGGTCCGGCGCCGGCAGGGCCTGCTTATCGATCTTGCCATTGGCCGTCAGCGGCAACGCCGACAGCACCACATACAGCGCCGGCACCATGTGCTCCGGCAACGCCGACTGCAGCTGTGCCTTCAGGCTGGCCAGGAATGCATCCTCTTCACCCTGCGCATCCTGGCGCGTCACGTACGCCACCAGGCGCTTTTCCTGCCCGTCGTCGCTGCGCGCCAGCACCACCGCTGCCGCCACCTGCGCATGCTGCGCCAGCTGGTGCTCGATCTCACCGAGTTCGATGCGGAAGCCGCGCAGCTTGACCTGCTCGTCGGCACGCCCCACATACGCCAGGCTGCCATCGGCCAGGTAGCGCACCAGATCGCCTGTCTTGTACAGCCGCGCGCTGCTGCCCGCCGTGCCGGCCTCGGAATACGGGTTGGCGATGAAGCGTTCCGCCGTCAGCTCCGGACGGTGCAGATAGCCACGCGCCAGACCCGCACCACCCACATACAGCTCGCCAACGACACCGAACGGCGCCAACTCCAGGCGCGGTGTCAGCACCAGCGCCCCCAGGTCCGCCAGTGGACGCCCAATATCGCTGGCTCCGTTCGTATCGAACACATCGGCCTGCAGCAAACGCCGGTACGTCACGTGCACCGTCGTCTCCGTAATGCCATACATGTTCACCAGTTGCGGCCGCTGGTCGCCGTGGCGCGCCACCCATGGCGCCAGGTTCGACGCCTGCAGCGCCTCGCCGCCAAAGATCACGCAGCGCAGGGCCAGCGCCGCCGGGCGCTCCTGATCCACCTCCATCAGGGCGGCAAACGCGCTCGGCGTCTGGTTCAGGATCGTCACCCGTTCCCGCACCAGCAGCGCATGGAAATCGGCCGGCGAACGGCTGATCCAGTATGGCACCACCAGCAAACGGCCGCCGTGCAGCAGCGGGCCCCACATTTCCCACACCGAAAAATCGAAACCATAGGAATGGAACAGGGTCCAGACATCGTCTGCATTAAAGTGGAAGTGCGCAGCGCTGGCAGCAAACAGGCGCAGCACATTGCCATGCTCGACCATCACCCCTTTCGGCTTGCCCGTCGAACCGGAGGTATAAATGACATACGCCAAGCTCGCAGCACCGTGCCCGTCCAGGCGCGCCAGGTTCTGCGTATCGTACGGCAGTCCTGCCCCGTCATCCAAACACAGCAGTTGCAAGCTGCCTGCCTGCCGCGCCAGCGATCCAGCCGTCTCCAGCAAGGTCTGCTGCGTCACGATCAGCGCCAAGCCGCTGTCTTCGGCCATGTAGGCCAGGCGCTGCTGCGGATACGCCGGATCCAGCGGCACATACGCGCCGCCCGCCTTGAGGATCGCCAGTACGCCCACCATCATCTCCAGGCTGCGCTCCACGCACAGCCCCACCAGCACGTCCGGGCCAACGCCACGAGTCCGCAGCGCATGCGCCAGTTGATTCGCCCGCGCATTGAGCTGCGCATACGTCAATTGCTCATCACCATAGACCAGCGCCACCTGCGCTGGCGTGCGCGCCACCTGCGCTTCGAACAGCTCATGGATGCAATGCTCCTGCGGATAGTCCGCCTGCGTCGCGTTCAGCGTCTGCAACAGGTACTGCCTCTCGCCGGCATCGAGCAGCGGCAAGGCATGGATCGGCGTGGCGGGATCGGCCACGATGCCGTCGAGGGCCAGCAGCAAATGCTGCCCCAGGCGCGCGATCGTCGCCGCCTCAAACAGCGCCGTGTTGTAGTCGATGCTGAACACCAGCCCATTGGCCGTCTCGCTGGCATTGAAGGTCAGCTCGAACTTCGCCGCCACCACATTCGCTGACAACGGATCGAGGCGCACGCCGGCAACAGCCATCGCCGCCAGGTCGCCGCCCGTCGTGTCCATGCTGAACATGATCTGGAACAGCGGGCTGTATTGCGCGCTGCGCAGCGGATTGAGCCGCTCGACCAGGTGATCGAAGGGCACGTCCTGGTGCGCCTGCGCATCGAGGTTGCTCGCCTTTACCTGCTGCAGCAGCGCCGTAAACGCCGGGTTGCCGCTGCAGTCCGTACGCAGCACCAGGGTGTTGACAAAAAAGCCAATCAAGTCTTCCAGCTCCGCCTGCAGGCGGTTCGCCACCGGCGTGCCGATCACCACGTCGGCGCTGTTGCCATGCCGCGCCAGCACCACGCTCAAGGCCGCATGCAAGACCATGAACAGCGT
>NZ_JAFCWP010000020.1:0-2789 GCF_049897625.1 Janthinobacterium sp. PSPC1-1
GCCATCGGCCAGGTAGCGCACCAGATCGCCTGTCTTGTACAGCCGCGCGCTGCTGCCCGCCGTGCCGGCCTCGTGATACGGGTTGGCGATGAAGCGTTCCGCCGTCAGTTCCGGACGGTGCAGATAGCCGCGCGCCAGGCCCGCACCACCCACATACAGCTCGCCAACGACACCGAACGGCGCCAGCTCCAGGCGCGGTGTCAGCACCAGCGCCCCCAAGTCCGCCAGCGGACGCCCAATATCGCTGGCTCCGCTCGTATCGAGCACATCAGCCTGCAGCAAACGCCGGTACGTCACGTGCACCGTCGTCTCCGTAATGCCATACATGTTCACCAGTTGCGGCCGCTGGTCGCCGTGGCGCGCCACCCATGGCGCCAGGTTCGACGCCTGCAGCGCCTCGCCGCCAAAGATCACGCAGCGCAGGGCCAGCGCCGCCGGGTGCTCCTGATC
Source organism: Janthinobacterium sp. PSPC1-1 (assembly GCF_049897625.1). NCBI lineage: Bacteria > Pseudomonadati > Pseudomonadota > Betaproteobacteria > Burkholderiales > Oxalobacteraceae > Janthinobacterium > Janthinobacterium sp. PSPC1-1. The sequence continues at coordinate 451 of NZ_JAFCWP010000020.1, forward strand.
CACCTCCATCAGGGCGGCAAACGCACTCGGCGTCTGGTTCAGGATCGTCACCCGTTCCCGCACCAGCAGCGCATGGAAATCGGCCGGCGAACGGCTGATCCAGTATGGCACCACCAGCAAACGGCCGCCGTGCAGCAGCGGACCCCACATTTCCCACACCGAAAAATCGAAACCATAGGAATGGAACAGGGTCCAGACATCGTCTGCATTAAAGTGGAAGTGCGCAGCGCTGGCAGCAAACAGGCGCAGCACATTGCCATGCTCGACCATCACCCCTTTCGGCTTGCCCGTCGAACCGGAGGTATAAATGACATACGCCAAGCTCGCAGCACCATGCCCGTCCAGGCGCGCCAGGTTCTGCGCATCGTACGGCAGCCCTGCCCCGTCATCCAAACACAGCAGTTGCAAGCTGCCTGCCTGCCGCACCAGCGATCCAGCCTTCTCCAGCAAGGCCTGCTGCGTCACGATCAGCGCCAGGCCGCTGTCCTCGGCCATGTAGGCCAGGCGTTCCTGCGGATACGCCGGGTCCAGCGGCACATACGCGCCGCCCGCCTTGAGGATCGCCAGCACGCCCACCATCATCTCCAGGCTGCGCTCCACGCACAGCCCCACCAGCACGTCCGGGCCAACGCCGCGTGCCCGCAGCGCATGCGCCAGTTGATTCGCCCGCGCATTGAGCTGCGCATACGTCAATTGCTCATCACCATAGACCAGCGCCACCTGCGCTGGCGTGCGCGCCACCTGCGCTTCGAACAGCTCATGGATGCAATGCTCCTGCGGATAGTTCGCCTGCGTCGCGTTCAGCGTCTGCAGCAGGTATGCGCGCTCGCCGGCCGGCAAGACCGCCACGTCGAGCACCGCCTTGTCAGGCTCGACCAACAAGGCTTCGGACAGCCCGGCCAATACCGCTTCCATGTAGCCCAGCACGCGGGCGGCGTCCACACTATCATCAAGCTGCAAATCAAGTGCAAAACCGACATCCATATCGTCAATAGAAAGAGTCAACGGGTAGTTGGTTCTCTCTTGGGATGCGAGCAATTCAACACCTGCCATCTCTGCACGACTGCCTGCCTGTGCAACCTCCGACCGGCGGTAGTTGAGCATGGAACTGAATAAGGGCGTACTAACGGGCAATGCAGAACAACGCTGCGCCAACGTTAAAGATGCTTGTTCGTATGGAAGCAAGTCACCGAGTTCCGCCTCGGTCTGCCGCAACATCTGCAAGACTCCCTGCCCACTCAACTTCAATCTCAATGGCAACAAATTAATAAACATGCCCAACATGCTGTGAGCTCCCGGCGTTCCTTGCAGGCGTCCGGAAAACACGGTGCCAAATACAACGTCCTCCTTGCCTGCACATGCGGCAAGAACCCGTGCCCAGGCAGCATGGAACAAGGCCGCAGTACTGACTGAGTGCTGCTTCGTAGCCGTCCTGATCTGCCGAGCCAGCGCAGGATCAAGCTCCTGTCGCACTTCCTTGATACGCGATCCGTCCCCATGGACAGCGACTAAGCCGAATGGCGCTGTCGGCTCGGTGACATCAGCCAGCTTAGTCCGAAAGAATACCTCAGCATTCTGATGTCGCGCCTGATACAAACCATGTGCGACAAACTCGCGATACGGCACTGCTGCGGCCAATCCCGTCGCCTCTCCATGCATGTGCGCCATCAACTCATCTTGTATCATCGCCAGTCCAAGATGGTCGGAAATAATATGGTGTAGTTGCAGCAGCAAATAGCACGCATTCGATTGCATGCCAGCGGCTACGCTTACCTGCATCAGTGGAGCCCGTGCCAGATCCATCGACTGCGGTTGCGCCAGGTAGGTGCCGAGCTGGGTTTCGATATCCCCCCCGGGCGCCAGCACTAAAGGCTTGACTTGCAAACAGGCCTGGCGATGCACCACCTGCACCGGCACCGAAACCTGTTGCGCCATCACCGCTGTGCGCAGCACGTCGTGACGATCGACCACCGCCTGCAAGGCGGCCAGAAAGGCATCCAGGCGCGCCCCATCCTTGATCCGCAATACCATGGACATGATGTAGGGGTCGTTTTTCTGCGCCATCAGGTGATGGAACAAGATGCCTTCCTGCAACGGCGCCAGCGGATAGATGTCCTGGATATTCGCCGCACCGCCGGGTACCAGCGCTGCCAGCGTATCGATTTCCTGCTGGCTCAACGCCACCAGCGGCAGCATCTCCGGCGTGATGTGCGTGCAGCTGGCGGGAATCAGGTTCGGCGGCGCCGCGAAGGGGCGATTCGCCTCCGGTGCCTGCGCATCGAGCGCCTGCGCCAGGCCGCGCAGACTGGACGCGCCAAAGATGGTGCGCACATCCGTGT
>NZ_JAFCWP010000021.1:0-2657 GCF_049897625.1 Janthinobacterium sp. PSPC1-1
CTGTGCGTGGAGCGCAGCCTGGAGATGATGGTGGGCGTGCTGGCGATCCTCAAGGCGGGCGGCGCGTATGTGCCGCTGGACCCGGCGTATCCGCAGGAACGCCTGGCCTACATGGCCGAAGACAGCGGCATTGCGCTGTTGTTGACGCAACAGGCTTTGCGCGCCACGGTGAGCGCTTTCGCCACGGTGCCGGTGCAGTACCTGGACGACGCGCAGTGGCTTGAGGTTTTGCAGGGTTATCCCCATGAGAATTTGGACACCGTGCGGGGAGCCGACGACAGCTCATTGGCCTATGTGATTTATACCTCGGGTTCTACTGGACGACCCAAGGGGGTAGGGGCTGTTGGGGCGACACTCGTTAACCGGCTGTGTTGGATGCATCAGCGTTTTCCTTGGACTCCTGGCGAGTGTGGGATCCAAAAAACCTCAATGAATTTTATTGATTCGATGACGGAATCATTAGGTCCATTATTGTTTGGAGCGAAGTTATACATTGCGTCGCAGGAGCAGTCTCGCGATGTTAATGCATTATGGAATATCGTAAAAGACCAAGCGGTTACGCGGCTGGTACTTGTTCCGTCATTGCTCAACGCCCTTATGCAGGTCGCCAAGCCGACGGATATTCTGCATTTGAAGCTGATTATCAGTAGCGGTGAAGCCTTGTCTTCCGCTTTAGTCGAGACCGCCAAGACGGTGTTGCCGGGGGTGCTGATTCTGAATCTGTATGGCTCATCCGAAGTCGCAGGGGATGTCACTTATTATCTCTGTAATGATGAGGCTGGCTTGCTCGGTAGTATCCCAATCGGACGTCCTATTTCTAATACACAAATCTATCTTCTCGACCCGTATGGTCAGGTGGCGCCGCTGGGGGCGATTGGGGAAATTCATATTGGCGGTGACAATCTCGCCAATGCCTATTTGAACTTGCCAGAATTGACCAGGGAACGTTTTATTGCCAATACCCTTGTCGATATGTCTGCCGGTCGGCTTTTCAAGACGGGAGACCTGGCACGCTACGCATCGAACAATGACCTGGAATACATGGGACGGATCGACGATCAAGTGAAAATCCGAGGTTTCCGTATTGAACTGGGAGAAATTGAAAGTCAGCTTAATCGGCATCCACAGATTAAAACTGCGATCGTTTTGGCCCGGGACGGTATAACTGGTGAAAAACGATTGTTTGCCTATATTACTTTGATTGCGGAACCGAAGGCAGGGGCGCGTGAATTTTTGAACGAAGTAAGGATATATTTGCAGAAGAGTATTCCTGAATATATGATTCCTGCTGCTTTTTTAATACTTGATGCTTTGCCTTTAAATTCCAATGGCAAGGTGGACAAGAAAGCCTTGCCCGTTCCGGATGGTCGTTGGATGCTGGACGAATATATCGCCCCATCGACCGAGACAGAGCAGGAACTCGTTGAGATATGGGCATCACTGTTGCATCTGAAATGGGATGATATCAGTGTTGAGGCTAGCTTTTTTGCCTTGGGTGGCCATTCCCTGCTGGTTATCCGTTTTATATCTGAAGTTAAGAACAGACTCGATATGGAGTTGCAGATTAGAAAAGTATTTGAATTGGGAACAATTGCCCGTATCGCCAGCTTTATCGATGGATTAATTGAGCACGAGATGATCGTCCGTAAATTTCAATTGTTGGAAGCCAGTGGCTTGAATGAGGTAGAGATCTAAATGCGTATATTGATGAAGAAGTTGGCCGATGCGGGTGTTCAGGTGTACGCAGAAGGTGGGAAATTAAAGATTCGTGCTGTTGAAGCTGGAAGTGCAGATATTTTCCTACCTGAAATACGTCTGAAAAAGGATGAGCTCATTCAATACCTGACTGAAAATGATCAGGCTAGTTTGACATCGAGTGGACGGCGGCCCAAGGTTTTGCCTGTTACGGATAGACCACCTAACGTTGCATTATCTTTTTCCCAGCAGCGGCTGTGGTTCCTGGACCAGCTGGAGCAGGGCAGCGCGCACTACAACATGCCGGCGGCGCTGCGCGTGACGGGACACTTCGACGTGGCGCTGGCGCAGCAGGCGTTTGCCCGCATCATCGCGCGCCATGAACCGCTGCGCACGGTGTTTGCTAGTGCGGGCGAGGAACCGTGGCAGGTGATACGCGAACAGGTCGATTTTGCCCTCGCCGAGACCGATCTGCGCCAGTTGGCTGGCGTGCAGCAGGAACAGGCGGTGCAGGAAGCGGCCGCGGCTGACGCGGCGACGCCGTTCGACCTGGCGTCCGACGTGATGCTGCGCGTGCGCTTCCTGCGCCTGGGCAGCGATGCGGGTGTGTTGCTCTTCAATATGCACCACATCGCCTCGGATGGCTGGTCGATGGGCGTGCTGGTGAAGGAATTCGCGGCGCAGTATGCGGCGCTGGCCGGTGGCGCGCCGGATCCGTTACCGCCGCTGGCGATCCGCTATGCGGACTATGCGCAGTGGCAAAGGGAGTGGCTGAGCGGCGCTGTACTGGACGAGCAGCTCGATTACTGGCAGCGGCAGCTGGCGGATTTGCCGCCGGTGCACGGTTTGCCACTGGACCATGCGCGGCCGGCGCAGGCCAGTTATGCGGGGGCGCGGCATGTGGTGACGAGCAGCGTGGCGACGCAGCAGGGCTTGCGTCGCCTGGCGCAGCGCGAGCAGGC
>NZ_JAFCWP010000022.1:0-1652 GCF_049897625.1 Janthinobacterium sp. PSPC1-1
CTACTACGACTACTGTTTCTTCTTAATTAAACAGCCGATAAGTGTGAACATTTGATGCGTGAATCAGTTACCTGACTCGTGCAAACTCTAGAAAGGAGGTGATCCAGCCGCACCTTCCGATACGGCTACCTTGTTACGACTTCACCCCAGTCACGAATCCTACCGTGGTAAGCGCCCTCCTTACGGTTAAGCTACCTACTTCTGGTAAAACCCGCTCCCATGGTGTGACGGGCGGTGTGTACAAGACCCGGGAACGTATTCACCGCGACATGCTGATCCGCGATTACTAGCGATTCCAACTTCATGCAGTCGAGTTGCAGACTACAATCCGGACTACGATACACTTTCTGCGATTAGCTCCCCCTCGCGGGTTGGCGGCGCTCTGTATGTACCATTGTATGACGTGTGAAGCCCTACCCATAAGGGCCATGAGGACTTGACGTCATCCCCACCTTCCTCCGGTTTGTCACCGGCAGTCTCATTAGAGTGCCCTTTCGTAGCAACTAATGACAAGGGTTGCGCTCGTTGCGGGACTTAACCCAACATCTCACGACACGAGCTGACGACAGCCATGCAGCACCTGTGTACTGGTTCTCTTTCGAGCACTCCCTGATCTCTCAAGGATTCCAGCCATGTCAAGGGTAGGTAAGGTTTTTCGCGTTGCATCGAATTAATCCACATCATCCACCGCTTGTGCGGGTCCCCGTCAATTCCTTTGAGTTTTAATCTTGCGACCGTACTCCCCAGGCGGTCTACTTCACGCGTTAGCTGCGTTACCAAGTCAATTAAGACCCGACAACTAGTAGACATCGTTTAGGGCGTGGACTACCAGGGTATCTAATCCTGTTTGCTCCCCACGCTTTCGTGCATGAGCGTCAATCTTGACCCAGGGGGCTGCCTTCGCCATCGGTGTTCCTCCACATATCTACGCATTTCACTGCTACACGTGGAATTCTACCCCCCTCTGCCAGATTCTAGCCTTGCAGTCTCCAATGCAATTCCCAGGTTGAGCCCGGGGATTTCACATCAGACTTACAAAACCGCCTGCGCACGCTTTACGCCCAGTAATTCCGATTAACGCTTGCACCCTACGTATTACCGCGGCTGCTGGCACGTAGTTAGCCGGTGCTTATTCTTCAGGTACCGTCATTAGCAAGAGATATTAGCTCTCACCGTTTCTTCCCTGACAAAAGAGCTTTACAACCCGAAGGCCTTCTTCACTCACGCGGCATTGCTGGATCAGGCTTTCGCCCATTGTCCAAAATTCCCCACTGCTGCCTCCCGTAGGAGTCTGGACCGTGTCTCAGTTCCAGTGTGGCTGGTCGTCCTCTCAGACCAGCTACTGATCGATGCCTTGGTAGGCTTTTACCCTACCAACTAGCTAATCAGATATCGGCCGCTCCACGAGCATGAGGTCTTGCGATCCCCCACTTTCATCCTTAGATCGTATGCGGTATTAGCGTAACTTTCGCTACGTTATCCCCCACTCTAGGGTACGTTCCGATATATTACTCACCCGTTCGCCACTCGCCACCAGAGCAAGCTCCGTGCTGCCGTTCGACTTGCATGTGTAAGGCATGCCGCCAGCGTTCAATCTGAGCCAGGATCAAACTCTTCAGTTTAATCTCTGTTACTTTGCCATTTTATTGGCA
>NZ_JAFCWP010000023.1:0-1633 GCF_049897625.1 Janthinobacterium sp. PSPC1-1
GCGGAATTCAAGGGGTTGAGACGAGTGCACTTGTGCATGAAGCAATCGGAAGTGGTTCCAAGAAAAGCCTCTAAGCTTCAGTCATACGAGACCGTACCGCAAACCGACACAGGTGGGCGAGATGAGTATTCTAAGGCGCTTGAGAGAACTCGGGAGAAGGAACTCGGCAAATTGGTACCGTAACTTCGGGAAAAGGTACGCCCCGGTAGCTTGATTGGTTTACTCCATGAGGGTGAAAGGGTTGCAATAAACTGGTGGCTGCGACTGTTTAATAAAAACACAGCACTCTGCAAACACGAAAGTGGACGTATAGGGTGTGACGCCTGCCCGGTGCTGGAAGATTAAATGATGGGGTGCAAGCTCTTGATTGAAGTCCCAGTAAACGGCGGCCGTAACTATAACGGTCCTAAGGTAGCGAAATTCCTTGTCGGGTAAGTTCCGACCTGCACGAATGGCGTAACGATGGCCACACTGTCTCCTCCCGAGACTCAGCGAAGTTGAAATGTTTGTGATGATGCAATCTACCCGCGGCTAGACGGAAAGACCCCATGAACCTTTACTGTAGCTTTGCATTGGACTTTGAACCAATCTGTGTAGGATAGGTGGGAGGCTTTGAAGCGGGGACGCTAGTTCTCGTGGAGCCAACCTTGAAATACCACCCTGGTTTGTTTGAGGTTCTAACCTTGGTCCGTTATCCGGATCGGGGACAGTGCATGGTAGGCAGTTTGACTGGGGCGGTCTCCTCCTAAAGTGTAACGGAGGAGTTCGAAGGTACGCTAGATACGGTCGGACATCGTGTTGATAGTGCAATGGCATAAGCGTGCTTAACTGCGAGACTGACAAGTCGAGCAGGTACGAAAGTAGGACATAGTGATCCGGTGGTTCTGTATGGAAGGGCCATCGCTCAACGGATAAAAGGTACTCTGGGGATAACAGGCTGATTCCTCCCAAGAGTTCATATCGACGGGGGAGTTTGGCACCTCGATGTCGGCTCATCACATCCTGGGGCTGTAGCCGGTCCCAAGGGTATGGCTGTTCGCCATTTAAAGTGGTACGTGAGCTGGGTTTAAAACGTCGTGAGACAGTTTGGTCCCTATCTGCCGTGGGCGTTGGAAATTTGAAGGGGGCTGCTCCTAGTACGAGAGGACCGGAGTGGACGTATCTCTGGTGTACCGGTTGTCACGCCAGTGGCATTGCCGGGTAGCTAAATACGGAAGAGATAACCGCTGAAAGCATCTAAGCGGGAAACTTGCCTTGAGATGAGATTTCCCAGAGCCTTGAGCTCTTTGAAGGGTCGTTCGAGACCAGGACGTTGATAGGCTGGGTGTGGAAGTGCAGTAATGCATTAAGCTAACCAGTACTAATTGCCCGTACGGCTTGTCCCTATAACCTTAGCAGGTACAGAGGATAAGACGGTACAACGTTGCGTGTTTGTTGATACTACTATTCATTACCCAATCTTTGCTTCTTCCAGATTCAGGCTTTGTCGCTCCACTGAGGACAAATGCCAGTACAAGTTATGCCTGATGACCATAGCAAGTTGGTCCCACCCCTTCCCATCCCGAACAGGACCGTGAAACAACTTTGCGCCGATGATAGTGCTGCAACCAGTGTGAAAGTAGGTTATCGTCAG
>NZ_JAFCWP010000024.1:0-1324 GCF_049897625.1 Janthinobacterium sp. PSPC1-1
GGCGGATGCGCAGCGCCTGGATGCTTTCCTGGCCGCCTTGCAGGCGGTGGTCGACCGTCACGATGTGCTGCGCACGGCGGTGATGGCGCAGCAGGCTTCGGTGCCGGTGCAGGTGGTGTGCAGGCAGGTGACGCTCGAAGTCGGGACGATTGATTTGGATACTGAGCAGGATACATATGCCCAGTTACAGGCCCGGCTGAAGATGTCGCCGGTGGTCGATATGGCGCGTGCGCCGCTGTTATACACGAGTGTTGCCAGGGATGGACATACTGGCGAGGCATACTTGCTGGTGCAGTTGCATCACATCATTCTGGATCATGTAGGCGTCGAGGTGATACAAGCCGAGTTGATGGCGCATATGCAAGGTGGCGAGCATGTGCTGACTGATTCTATTCCCTATCGTGAATTTGTTGCGCATGCTTTGCACCAAGCCCGGTATAACGATGCGTCGGCATTCTTCAGGGATATGTTGTGGGATGTTGATGAGTCTACGGCACCATTTGGCCTGTTGGCGATGCATGACGTGGGTATGGATGTCGATGAGGCAAGAAAAAAACTCGATGAGGATCTTGCTAACCGAATCCGCTTGGCAGCTAGGTCGTATAGCGTTAGTTCAGCAACAGTGTTTCATACGGCTTGGGCATTGGTATTGGCCCTGTGTAGCGGACGTGATGATGTTGTCTTCGGCACAGTTCTTTCCGGTCGTTTGCAAGGCACGCGGGGAGCGCAAGACATGCTTGGCATGTTTATCAATACCCTGCCTTTGCGCCTGCGTACGCAGGGATTAAATGTTACTCAACTATTGATGCAGACAGATGCGGCATTGAAGGCGTTGCTCCCTTATGAGCAAGCGTCACTCGCAATGGCGCAGCGCTGCAGTAGTTTGCAAGGAGGAGCTGCATTATTCAGCGCTATACTTAATTATCGGCATTCGGAAGCGCCTGCGGGACATGGCATAACAGCCGGTGGAGGAATAGAAATATTGGGAGCGCAAGAGCGCACCAATTATCCATTCACGGTCTCTGTCGACGATATGTCAGATGGTTTTGTTATCGATGCACAAATCGCAGTCAGTGCCGGGGCTGAGCGCGTTCTTGGCTATCTGGAGGCGGTACTTGCAGGATTGACTGAGGCTCTCCTGGCGACACCGGATCAGGCGGCGGCAGATGTGGCCATATTACCCCTGATCGAGCGGCAATATCTGCTGCAGACGCTGAACGCGACGCAGGCGGACTATCCGCAGGAGCATTGCATCCATGAGCTGTTCGAGGCGCAGGTGGCGCGCACGCCTGCGCAGGTGGCGCTGGTCTATGGCGATGAGCAA
>NZ_JAFCWP010000025.1:0-1310 GCF_049897625.1 Janthinobacterium sp. PSPC1-1
CGCTTTTCCTGCCCGTCGTCGCTGCGCGCCAGCACCACCGCTGCCCCCACCTGCGCATGCTGCGCCAGCTGGTGCTCGATCTCACCGAGTTCGATGCGGAAGCCGCGCAGCTTGACCTGGCCATCATTACGTCCGATAAATTCGATATTGCCATCGGCACGCACTTTCCCCAAGTCACCACTCCGGTAAAGATGCGCACCTTTAGCAGTGCTAAATGGATCGGGAATGAAATGTTTCTTCGTCAATTCCGGACAGTTCAAGTAGCCGCGTGCCACGCCATTGCCACCGATATAAATTTCACCTTCCACACCTATGGGCGATGGCTGGCCTTCACGGTCCAGGATATACACACTGGTATTGGCAATGGGACGCCCTATGGGAATGGCAGAACCGTCGACATGATCGATCTGGAAGGTCGTCGCAAATGTCGTGGTTTCTGTCGGACCATAGCCATTAAGTATATGACGGGGACGTTTGGCATTCCCCAGGACGAGTGCAATGCGCCCCGGATCAAGTACATCACCGCCGACAAGCAGATAGGTCAGCTGGCCAAAGGCTTCTTCCAGTTGCTCTGCGCAAGCATTGAACAATCCTGCGGTCAGCCACATGGCAGTCACGCCGCCTCTGGACAAGGTACGATTGAGGGATGCAGCATCCATGACCGTCGCATGATCGATGAGGAGCAAACGAGCACCGTTGAGCAAAGCACTCCATATCTCCCAAGTCGAGGCATCAAACGCCGGATTCGCACAATGGGCAACGCAATCACTCTCGCCGACAGGAGCATATGCCACGTTAATTACCAGTCGCAGCACATTCCTGTGTTCCACCATCACGCCCCTGGGTTCTCCAGTGGAGCCAGAGGTATGCATGAGATAGGCCAGGCTGCGCCCACTCACTTCCGCAATGTCAAGATTTTTCTCTGAATATTCGGCTACCAGTGCATCTGCATGGTCAATGAGCAAGACAGGTATCGCACCTGCCAGGACTGCCGCATCGGCACCCGCGATCAATAGTACAGGGGAGGCGTTCGCCAGTATCCCGGCCAAGCGTTCCGCCGGCATGCCTGGATCCAGAGGTAAATAGGCCCCGCCCGCCTTCAAGACAGCCAGCAGGCTCAGTATCAGCTCCGGACTCCGTTCCAGGCATATCGCAACGATGCTTTCATGCCTAACGCCACGAGCCCGCAGCGCATGCGCCAGTTGATTCGCCCGCGCATTGAGCTGCGCATACGTCAATTGCTCATCGCCATAGACCAGCGCCACCTGCGCTGGCGTGCGCGCCACCTGCGCTTCGAACAGCTCATGGAT
>NZ_JAFCWP010000026.1:0-1277 GCF_049897625.1 Janthinobacterium sp. PSPC1-1
CGGAAGGTGCGGCTGGATCACCTCCTTTCTAGAGTTTGCACGAGTCAGGTAACTGATTCACGCATCAAATGTTCACACTTATCGGCTGTTTAATTAAGAAGAAACAGTAGTCGTAGTAGTTCCGCGTTGGGGCTGTAGCTCAGCTGGTTAGAGCACCGTGTTGATAACGCGGGGGTCGTTGGTTCGAGTCCAACCAGCCCTACCAGCTAATTAGTAAAATCTCAGGGGGATTAGCTCAGCTGGGAGAGCACCTGCTTTGCAAGCAGGGGGTCGTCGGTTCGATCCCGTCATCCTCCACCAAAGTTTTACTCGAAAGTACAAATGTAAGCCTCTGGGTTTAGATTTGATCTTTTAGCGATCAAAGCTGTTTCGTTCTTTAACAATCTGGAAGAAGTAAAGATTATTTATTGATCAAGTCTATGCGTGCAGCAATGCATGAGGCGACTTGATGGGTAATGATTGTATGTATCAACAAACAAGCAACAACGTTGTACTTTCTTATTCCTGTAACGCTCTTTCATCATGTAAATGATGAGAGGCTAACGTTATAGGGACAAGCGAATAAGTGCACATGGTGGATGCCTTGGCGATTACAGGCGATGAAGGACGTAGTAGCTTGCGATAAGCTGCGGGGAGTGAGCAAACACACTTTGATCCGCAGATTTCCGAATGGGGCAACCCACCCTTTTAGGGTATTGCATACTGAATACATAGGTATGCAAGGCGAACGCGGCGAACTGAAACATCTAAGTAGCTGCAGGAAAAGAAATCAACCGAGATTCCCAAAGTAGCGGCGAGCGAAATGGGAAGAGCCTGTACGTGATAGTCGGACCGATAACAGAATCCCCTGGAAATGGGAGCCATAGTGGGTGATAGCCCCGTATGTGAAATTGGACCGGTGATACTAAGCGTACGACAAGTAGGGCGGGACACGTGACATCCTGTCTGAATATGGGGGGACCATCCTCCAAGGCTAAATACTCGTAATCGACCGATAGTGAACCAGTACCGTGAGGGAAAGGCGAAAAGAACCCCGGAAGGGGAGTGAAATAGATCCTGAAACCGTGTGCATACAAACAGTAGGAGCGGACTTGTTCCGTGACTGCGTACCTTTTGTATAATGGGTCAGCGACTTACATTCAGTGGCAAGGTTAACCATATAGGGAAGCCGTAGAGAAATCGAGTCCGAATAGGGCGATCAGTCGCTGGGTGTAGACCCGAAACCAAGTGATCTACTCATGGCCAGGATGAAGGTGCGGTAACACGCCCTGGAGGTC
>NZ_JAFCWP010000027.1:0-1232 GCF_049897625.1 Janthinobacterium sp. PSPC1-1
CTGCGGATTCAATCGGTGGTCGCAACACTCTAACCTAAACGCCCAGGTTACAGGAGTGTTGAAGATGAAACAGAAACCACGCATTTATTACACCGAGACTCAGAAGGCCTTGATGTGGGAACGCTGGAAGCAAGGCGATTCCCTACAAATGATAGCCCAACTATTTGATCGGAATCACTCGTCGATACAGCGAATTCTGGCTGAGTCTGGTGGCATACGGCCAGCGCCGCGATGCCGTTCCAGAATGGCGCTGACGCTGGCCGAGCGCGAGGAGGTATCGCGTGCCATCGTTGCAGGCCTATCCATCCGCGCACTTGCCAGACGCCTTGGACGAGCACCATCGACCATCAGCAGGGAACTCAAGCGCAACGGTGGCCGCGAAGCATATCGCGCGACTCAGGCCGATCAGCATGCTTGGGATCAGGCGCGTCGCCCCAAACCTTGTAAGCTGACGGAGAGCCGCATGCTGGCCAACATGGTTGCCAGCAAGCTCCAATTGCAGTGGTCACCAGAACAGATTGCTGGCTGGCTCAAGCAGCTGTTCACGAGCCACGAGGAGTATCACGTGTCACACGAAACCATTTACCGCAGCCTCTACATCCAGGCCCGAGGCGCTTTAAAGAAGGAGCTGCTAGAGCACTTGCGCCGTACGCGCGCCATGCGCCGCTCACGTCATCATACCCAAAAGACGGACAACCACGGCAGAATTGTCGACGCCGTGTCGATCAGCGAGCGTCCAGCGACGGCAGCGGATCGAGCGGTGCCCGGGCATTGGGAGGGGGACCTGCTATGCGGCAGCCACAACAGCCAGATCGTCACCTTGGTCGAGCGCCAGACGCGCTATGTCATGCTGATAAAAGTCGCTGCCAAGAATACCGAAACGGTGATCAACGCATTGATCGACAATGCCCGCAGGCTACCCCAAGAACTATATAAATCACTAACCTGGGATCGTGGCAGCGAGCTCGCCGGGCATAAACGCTTTACATTGGCCACCGACATCCAGGTTTACTTCTGCGATCCACAGAATCCATGGCAGCGCGGTTCAAATGAAAATACCAATGGCCTGCTGCGCCAGTATTTCCCCAAGGGGCTGGATATTTCCACGTATTCGCAAGAGCAACTCGATGCAGTAGCCAGAAGACTCAACGAGCGCCCCAGGAAGACGCTACACTACCAAACACCGGCTCAACGATTTGAACAGTGTGTTGCGTTGACCGATTGAATCCGCA
>NZ_JAFCWP010000028.1:0-1177 GCF_049897625.1 Janthinobacterium sp. PSPC1-1
CGTCCGGCCGGCGCACGATACTGCTAATCAGGCTTGTCAGGTGACGCGCCATACGTGCTACCGTCGCCGGCGCGAACAGCGCCGTATCATATTCCCACGCGGCGGCCAGCTCGCCTCCCGCCTCCACGAGGTTGAGCGTCAGGTCGAACTTGGCGTTAACATGCTCGCCTTCCAGGCCCTGCAGCGTGATGCCCGGCAGGTCGATACCCTGCGCCGGCGTATTCTGCAACGACAGCATTACCTGGAACAGCGGTGAACTCCCCGTCTGGCGCACCGGATTGAGCAGGTCGACCAGTTTCTCGAACGGTAAATCCTGGTGCGCGAAATCGTCCAGCAGCGCATTGCGCACCTGGGCCAGCAGCGTGTCGAACCGCGCATGCGGATCGATCCGCGTACGCAGCACCAGCGTATTGACAAAGAAACCAATCAGCGGCTCCGTCGCCGCCTCGTTGCGGTTTGCCACCGGCGTACCGATACAGATGTCATCCTGCCCCGCATAGCGCGACAGCAATATATTGAACACGGCCGTCATCACCATGAACAGGGTAGCGCCCTGCTGCTGCGCCAACGCCTGCAAGCCAGCGGTGCTGGCCGCATCGATGCTGAAGCGGTGCAGCGCGCCATGATGCTGCTGCAGCGCCGGCCGCGGATGATCCGTCGGCAGGTTCAGCATGGCCGCACTGCCGGCCATGCGCGCCGACCAGTAGTCGAGCTGCGCCTGCAGCACGTCGCCGCTCAACCACTGGCGCTGCCAGTGGGCAAAGTCGGCATACTGAAGCGCCAGTTCCGGCAACGGCGACGTCTGCCCCTGCACAAAGGCACGGTACAGAACACCCAGCTCATGCAGCAACACGCCCGTCGACCAGCCATCCGAAACGATGTGATGCACGGTCAGCAGCAGCACGTGCTCGTTGGCCGCCATGCGCACCAGGTGCACACGCAGCAAGGGTCCGGTGGCCAGGTCGAAGCCGTGCAGGGCTTCCTGCCCGGCCAGCGCGCGCAGGGCCAGCGCGCGCTGTGCCGACGGCAAGGCTGCCAGGTCGCTGCGCGGCATGGATAGCGCCAAGGCCGGTGCAATGACCTGCACGGCGGTGCCGTCGACGCTGGCAAAGGTGGTGCGCAGCACTTCATGCCGGCGCACGATTTCCTGCACCGCCTGTTGCAGCGCGTCGCCATC
>NZ_JAFCWP010000029.1:0-1129 GCF_049897625.1 Janthinobacterium sp. PSPC1-1
AGTCATTGGGAGCGCTGCTATCATAGCGGTGGTCTAGAAGCCCTGATTCCACGCAAACGTGGAAAGCCCAAGCAAATGCCCTTACTACCACCTACAGAGCCGTCCGAATCCCTTCCGGATCCCGCAGAACGCACCCACGACGAATTGGTCGCTGAGGTAAACCAATTGCGCATGGAGGTTGCTTACCTAAAAAAGTTAGAAGCCTTAGCTCAAGCGCAGAAGCGGCAGAGTACGACAATGCGCAAAAAACGCAAGTAGTCACTGAGCTAAGGCAGTATTTCCCGTTGAGCGCATTGCTTGAGCTCGCTGGCATGCCACGCAGTACCTTCTACTATCAGCAGAAAGCGGCCCAGGCATGCGACAAATATGCAGGACTGAAGAAGCAGATCGCTGCCATCTATGCTCGCCACAAGGGGCGGTATGGCTACCGGCGCATCACTTTGGCCATCAGGCAGTTGGGCGAGAAGGTCAACCACAAGACCGATCAAAGCCTGATGCGCAAGCTCGGCCTCAAGTCGCTGGTACGGCCCAAAAAGTATCGGTCGTACAAAGGAGAGGTCGGACAAGCAGCGCCGCATATCCTGAAGCGATGCTTCGAGGCCAATGGCGCCAATCAAAAATGGGTAACGGATGTGACGGAGTTCAAGGTGCGCGGCGAGAAGCTGTACCTCTCGCCGGTCATGGATTTGTACAACGGCGAAATCATTGCATTTGAGACCTCAAGGCATCCAGAGTTCGCATTGGTTGGCAGCATGCTCAGGAAGGCTTTGAAAAAGCTCAAGCACAATGAGAGGCCCATCGTGCATTCGGATCAAGGCTGGCAATACCGAATGCCGGCTTATCAGCGTGCATTACGAGAAAAAAAAGTGGTGCAGAGCATGTCGCGTAAAGGGAACTGTCTTGACAACGCGGCCATGGAAAGCTTCTTCGCTGTGCTCAAGACAGAGTTCTTCTATCTGAACAAGTTCGGCAGCGTCGATGAACTACAACGCGGCATCAAAAAGTACATCCACTACTATAATCACGACCGCATCAAGCTCAAGCTAAAAGGGCTGAGTCCCGTGCAATACAGAACTCAGCCCTGGGCAACCTAGCAAACTAAACCGTCCAACTATCTGGGGTCAGTTCA
>NZ_JAFCWP010000030.1:0-1069 GCF_049897625.1 Janthinobacterium sp. PSPC1-1
CATAGCTGGGGGCGACGGCCGGGTCTTGCTCCGCTTCCACCACCAGCCAGCCTTCGTAGCCGTGCAGATACAAACGCGTCAGGATCGCTGGAAAATCGATGCTGCCGTCGCCGGGCACGCTGAAGGCGCCACTGATGACGGCTTGCAGGAAACTCCAGTGGCCATTGCGGGCCAGTTTCACCACGTTCGGGCGCACATCCTTGCAATGCACGTGGCAAATCCTGTCGATATGCTTATTTAAAACCGCCAGCGCATCGCCGCCGGCAAACGTGATATGACCCGTATCAAACAGCAAGCCCACTTCCGGCCCGGTCAAGGCCATCAGCTGATCCACGTCGGCCGGTGTTTCCACATAGGCGCCCATGTGATGGTGATACGCCAGCCTTACGCCGTGCGCCAGCAGGTGGGCGGCAAACGCCGTCAATTTGTCCGCGTAGTCCTGCCATTGCTGTGCGGACTGGAAACGGGGGCGTTTGTACAGGGGGCGCGCTTCGCCCTGGATGGCGTCGGCCACTTCGCCGTACACCATGACGGTCGCGCCGCTGTCGGCAAGCAGACGCAAGTGCGATGCCACGGAGGCGATCTCTTCTTCCACAGACCGATGGGCCAACCGGCCCGAATACCAGCCGGAAACACAGGCAAGATTGTATTTGCCCAGCACGGCGTTCAGGGCCGGAGCATCTTTCGGAAACTTGTTGCCCAGCTCGAAACCCACGTAGCCGATTTCGGCGCCCTCTTTCAAGGCCGTCTCCAGCGGCGTCTCGCCGCCCAGGCTGGGCAAATCGTCATTCATCCACGAGATCGGGTTGATGCCGATCTTGACATTCCAGGTAGTCATCTCAATTCCTTTGTTTCAGACGGTCAAGTTCATAACGGGCGCGCGCAGCTTGCACGCCGGGCTGGGTGGAGACTTCGGGCACGGCTACTTCCCACCAGCAACCACCCTCTTCTGTCGTGCGCGTGTCGTCCGTATTGATGCAGATCAGATACGTACGCGGTGCGGCGCGGGCACGCAGCATGGCCTGTTCCAGTTCAGCAATCGACCCCACGTGTTCGGAGAGCGCGCCCA
>NZ_JAFCWP010000031.1:0-964 GCF_049897625.1 Janthinobacterium sp. PSPC1-1
CGTTCCGCCGTCAGTTCCGGACGGTTCACATAGCCGCGCGCCAGACCGACACCGCCGATATGCAGTTCACCCGTCGCCCCCATGGGCAGCAACTCCAGTTGCGTTCCCAGCACGTACAACACGATGTTCTGGATCGGCTTGCCGATCGGCACCTGCGTCAATGCGGTACCACGCGGACAAGCCCAATAACTGACATCGATCGCCGCCTCTGTCGGCCCATACAGATTGTGCAGTGCCGCAGCGTGCTGCCCATGATGGCCATTGACCATCTCCGCCGGCAGCGCTTCGCCGCTACAGAACACCTGCCGCACCGAAACACAGTGTTGCCATGCACCGCTGTCGAGCATGGAACGCAGCATGGACGGCACGAAGTGCAAGGTCGTCACCCCCTGCGCCTGAATCAAGTCGGCAAGATAGACCGGATCCTTGTGTCCCTCCGGCTTGGCCAGCAGCAGGCGCGCGCCGTACAGCAACGGCCAGGTCAATTCCCAGACCGAGACATCAAAGCTGATCGGCGTCTTTTGCAGCACCACATCGGCCGGCGTCAGCGCATATTCGCGCTGCATCCAGTCGATGCGGTTGACCAGCGCGCGGTGCGCCGTCATCACGCCTTTCGGCCGGCCCGTCGAACCGGACGTATACAGCACATACGCCAGGTGGTCCGGCGTGTACTGCGCGCAGCGCGGCAGATTGTCCGCCGCAGACGCCAGCCATGCTGCGTTCGACTGCGCGTCGTCCAGGTACAGCACCGGCATCGTGGCGAAACCCGCCACCGTGGCGCGCAAAGCCTGCTGCGACAGTAACAGCACCAGCCCGCTGTCTTCGGCCATGTAGGCCAGGCGCTGCTGCGGATACGCCGGATCCAGCGGCACATACGCGCCGCCCGCCTTGAGGATCGCCAGTACGCCCACCATCATCTCCAGGCTGCGCTCCACGCACAGCCCCACCAGCACGTCCGGGCCAA
>NZ_JAFCWP010000032.1:0-865 GCF_049897625.1 Janthinobacterium sp. PSPC1-1
CGTTCCGCCGTCAGTTCCGGACGGTGCAGATAGCCGCGCGCCAGGCCCGCACCACCCACATACAGTTCTCCGACGGCACCCAAGGGCAATAAATGCAGACGAGCGTCCAGCACATACACCTGCACGTTGGCGGCAGGACGGCCGATGATGACCGGCGCTCCAAGCTGCAGTTCCGCCGTGCTGACGCACACCGTATTTTCCGTTGGTCCATAACCGTTAAAGATACGGATTTTTTCCAGCCAGTGCTGCACCAGCTGCACGTTGCTCGCCTCCCCCACCAGAGCAATATTTTCAAAAGCATAGGCCCGATCCCGGTTCAGATGTGCCAGCAATGCCGGCGGCAGGGTCGCATGGGTGATCTGCTGCGCCACCAAATATGCTTCCAGCGCGGCCGGATCATGGCGCTGCGTCTCCGTGCAGATATACAGCGCCGCGCCTTTCAGCAAGGCCGACACCCATTCAAACGTTGCGGCATCAAAGCTCAGCGATGCAAAACACAGCATCCGGCTGCCTTCCCTGATGCCGAACAGGTCCTGCACGCCCAGATTCACCAGGCCCCGGTGTTCGATCATCACCCCCTTGGGCTGGCCCG
Source organism: Janthinobacterium sp. PSPC1-1 (assembly GCF_049897625.1). Classification (NCBI taxonomy): domain Bacteria; kingdom Pseudomonadati; phylum Pseudomonadota; class Betaproteobacteria; order Burkholderiales; family Oxalobacteraceae; genus Janthinobacterium; species Janthinobacterium sp. PSPC1-1. The sequence continues at coordinate 593 of NZ_JAFCWP010000032.1, forward strand.
TCGAACCCGATGTATAAATCACATAGGCCAGGTGCTGTGCACCCTGCCCGGCGCAGCGCGCCAAGTTGGCCGTGCCAGATGCCTGCAATGTCGACAGCATCTCGGGTGTATCCAGGCTCACCACGCACAAGCCTTCCCGCTGGCCCGTAAAACGGCTCACCGTGGCGCGCAAAGCCTGTTGCGTCAACAACAGCGCAATGCCGCTGTCTTCGGCCATGTAGGCCAGGCGTTCCTGCGGATACGCCGGGTCCAGCGGCACATACGCGCCGCCCG
>NZ_JAFCWP010000033.1:0-731 GCF_049897625.1 Janthinobacterium sp. PSPC1-1
GCAACCAGTGTGAAAGTAGGTTATCGTCAGGCTTGTTATTTGGTGAAACAGCCCCCGGCTGTTTCTCCTTGAGAAAAACCCGATCAGCAATGGTCGGGTTTTTTTTCGTCTGGCGCTTTATTCTCCAGACATTACTGAAAATGCAGTCGTCAGCCAGTACGAATCTCCGCATTGATGCTCCTGCAGTCACCAGGCCGGCGCCGAGCTGGTGCAGCTGCATGTGGATCAAGCCCGTTAATATGCAAGCTTCAATGTGCACCAGGGCATTCAGAATAGTGTTACCTGGTCAATTTGATGGCGATATGGCATCCCATCATTAAATTTCACACTTTCTTAGAATAAACCTTGCTGCCTGCGTATAGCTTTGCTATAGTTCGCCTCCCCAATGAGACGCTGCAGTTTGCGAAACAAAGGGATCACTGGAAACAGTGAGGGCAGTAAAAAAGAAGGTTGACGGATTTAGCGAAATGCTTCATACTCTTTCTTCTTCGCAGCTGACAAACACAACGCTTTGTCGATAGCGCGAAAGCAGTACAGAATACCGTTCTTTAACAATTAACAGTCGATAAGTGTGAGCATTTGATGTAAGTGCAGCGTCAATCTTCGGATTGACGTCTAACTTAAAATATCAAATGTTCACAAGAAATAATGAAATAGGATACTTCTTCGGAAGTAGCCTGTCAGTTTTTTGAGTGAGCGACCCGTCGCAAGACGGTGCCAATAAAATGGCA
>NZ_JAFCWP010000034.1:0-727 GCF_049897625.1 Janthinobacterium sp. PSPC1-1
CGCGCGATGATGCGGGCAAACGCCTGCTGCGCCAGCGCCACGTCGAAGTGTCCCGTCACGCGCAGCGCCGCCGGCATGTTGTAGTGCGCGCTGCCCTGCTCCAGCTGGTCCAGGAACCATAAACGCTGCTGCGCAAACGAGAGGGGTAGATGGGGAGTGCTGCGTTCCCGAACAGGTATGCGCTCCCAGTGACGTTCCTGTTTTTCTCTGCCAGCCAGCAAGGCAATGATCTCTTCCTTCCAGTGCTGAATACCGACCTCCATATCGACAGACAAATCGCCTTCATAGTCGGCATATAACTCGCCATCTTCAAGCGAGAACGTGATTTCAGCGGCCATACATGCATCCAAAAACAACTCGAAGCGCTTCATACAATTCTCTTTCTATTCGATTTTTTGTTGCCACTAGCGGCTATCATTGCAGCACGTCGTTCATTGTCCACTTGAGGTAGTCTGCCCAGTACAATTTTGCTGGCAAGCGAACGTAACTGGTCGGCGAGGAAAATATCGCGCAGATGTAGTTCCACAGAAAAGGTCTGACGGATCGCAATCCTCAAACTCACAACGAGCAGCGAATGCCCGCCCAGCGCAAAGAAGTTGGCGCTCGCACTCACCTGTTCCGGCGCCACGCCCAGCAGCTTGCCCCAGATGCCGGCCAGCAGCCGTTCCGTCTCCCCCTGCGGCGCCACATACGCACCCTGCGCGGCCGCCAGGTCCGGCGCCGGCAG
>NZ_JAFCWP010000035.1:0-687 GCF_049897625.1 Janthinobacterium sp. PSPC1-1
AGCGCCAAGGCCGGTGCAATGACCTGCACGGCGGTGCCGTCGACGCTGGCAAAGGTGGTGCGCAGCACTTCATGCCGGCGCACGATTTCCTGCACCGCCTGTTGCAGCGCGTCGCCATCAAGCACGCCCTGCAATTGCAGCGCGAGCGGGATGTTATAGAAGGGATTGGCCGGCTCAAGCTGATCGAGGAACCACAAGCGCTGCTGCCCGAACGACAACGGCAGCGGCGCCTGGTCGTCGCGCTGCATGCGCACCACAGCCCTGGCAACGGCCGGTCCGTTCAACACAGCCTCGATGCACGCGGCGAAGGCCGCCACCGTGGCCGCTTCGAACAGCGTGCGCAGCGGCATTTCGATCAGATGATCCTGGCGCACACGCGCCACCACCATCGCGGCGATCAGCGAATGACCACCGAGCGCAAAGAAATTATCTTGCCGGCCGATGCGCTCAATGCCCAGGATCTGCTGCCACAACTGGCAGACGTAACGCTCCATCGCCGTCTCCGGTGCGATAAAGGCGACCTGCACGGTCGCCAGCGCCAGATTCAGCAGGGCCTGACGATCCACCTTGCCGTTCGGCGTGAGCGGCAATTGCGGCAGCAGCACAAAGTTCGACGGCACCATGTAGACCGGCAGGCAGGCGTGCAAGTACGTAAACAGGCGCGCAAACAACGCCTCCTCGTCGCAC
>NZ_JAFCWP010000036.1:0-631 GCF_049897625.1 Janthinobacterium sp. PSPC1-1
GCTTGCTGCAGCCGCGACAGCAAGCGGATCACCATCAGCGAATGCCCGCCCAGCGCAAAGAAGTTGGCGCTCGCGCTCACCTGTTCCGGCGCCACGCCCAGCAGCTTGCCCCAGATGCCAGCCAGCAGCCGTTCCGTCTCCCCCTGCGGCGCCACATACGCACCCTGCGCGGCCGCCAGGTCCGGTGCCGGCAGGGCCTGCTTATCGATCTTGCCATTGGCCGTCAGCGGCAACGCCGACAGCACCACATACAGCGCCGGCACCATGTGCTCCGGCAGCGCCGACTGCAGCTGTGCCTTCAGGCTGGCCAGGAATGCCTCCTCGTCACCCTGCGCATCCTGGCGCGTCACGTACGCCACCAGGCGCTTTTCCTGCCCGTCGTCGCTGCGCGCCAGCACCACCGCTGCCCCCACCTGCGCATGCTGCGCCAGCTGGTGCTCGATCTCACCGAGTTCGATGCGGAAGCCGCGCAGCTTGACCTGCTCGTCGGCGCGCCCCACATACGCCAGGCTGCCATCGGCCAGGTAGCGCACCAGATCGCCTGTCTTGTACAGCCGCGCGCTGCTGCCCGCCGTGCCGGCCTCGTGATACGGGTTGGCGATGAAGCGTTCCGCCGTCAGTTCCGGACGGT
>NZ_JAFCWP010000037.1:0-569 GCF_049897625.1 Janthinobacterium sp. PSPC1-1
CGCCCACCTGTGTCGGTTTGCGGTACGGTCTCGTATGACTGAAGCTTAGAGGCTTTTCTTGGAACCACTTCCGATTGCTTCATGCACAAGTGCACTCGTCTCAACCCCTTGAATTCCGCACCCGGATTTGCCTAAGTGCCTTCTATGAGCCAAAAACCAACTATTCCAACAGTTGGACAACCTTCCGCGATCCGTCCCCCCATCGCATCATACGACGGTGCAGGAATATTAACCTGCTTCCCATCAGCTACGCATCTCTGCCTCGCCTTAGGGGCCGACTCACCCTGCTCCGATGAACGTTGAACAGGAAACCTTGGGCTTACGGCGTGGAGGCTTTTCACCCCCATTATCGCTACTCATGTCAGCATTCGCACTTCTGATACCTCCAGCATCCTTTACAAGACACCTTCGCAGGCTTACAGAACGCTCTCCTACCATATCCAATAAAGGATATCCGCAGCTTCGGTGACTGGCTTAGCCCCGTTACATCTTCCGCGCAGGACGACTCGATCAGTGAGCTATTACGCTTTCTTTAAATGATGGCTGCTTCTAAGCCAACATCCTGACTG
>NZ_JAFCWP010000038.1:0-561 GCF_049897625.1 Janthinobacterium sp. PSPC1-1
GGGAGGCGAGCTGGCCGCCGCGTGGGAATATGATACGGCGCTGTTCGCGCCGGCGACGGTAGCACGTATGGCGCGTCACCTGACAAGCCTGATTAGCAGTATCGTGCGCCGGCCGGACGAACGCATCGGTGAGCTGTCGATGCTGGACGCTGAGGAACGTAGCAATCTGCTGGCGGCCAGCCGGCCCCTGCCGGCGGCCTATCCGGTCGGCACGCTGGGGGCGCTGTTCGAGGCGCAGGTGGTGCGGACGCCGCAGCAACTGGCGGTAGTGTGCGAGGAAGATAGCCTGAGCTATGCGGAACTGAACCGGCGTGCCAACCAGCTTGGCGGCTACCTGCGCCAGGCCGGCATCGGCCGGGAAACCCTGGTGGGCATCTGTCTCGAACGGTCGGTGGACATGCTGGTGGCGATCCTGGCGGTCTGGAAGGCAGGGGCGGCGTATGTGCCGCTCGATCCGGCCTATCCGGCCGCGCGCCTGGGGTATATGGTGAGCGATGCGGCCCCGGCCCTGCTGCTGACGCAGCAGCACCTGCTGGCACGTCTGGCCGATGTGTCGGCCGT
>NZ_JAFCWP010000039.1:0-553 GCF_049897625.1 Janthinobacterium sp. PSPC1-1
TATAGGGAAGCCGTAGAGAAATCGAGTCCGAATAGGGCGATCAGTCGCTGGGTGTAGACCCGAAACCAAGTGATCTACTCATGGCCAGGATGAAGGTGCGGTAACACGCCCTGGAGGTCCGAACCCACTAATGTTGAAAAATTAGGGGATGAGCTGTGGGTAGGGGTGAAAGGCTAAACAAACTTGGAAATAGCTGGTTCTCTCCGAAAACTATTTAGGTAGTGCCTCAAGTATCACCATCGGGGGTAGAGCACTGTTATGGCTAGGGGGTCATTGCGACTTACCAAACCATTGCAAACTCCGAATACCGATGAGTGCGAGCTTGGGAGACAGACGTCGGGTGCTAACGTCCGGCGTCAAGAGGGAAACAACCCAGACCGCCAGCTAAGGTCCCAAAGATTGGCTAAGTGGAAAACGAAGTGGGAAGGCTAAAACAGTCAGGATGTTGGCTTAGAAGCAGCCATCATTTAAAGAAAGCGTAATAGCTCACTGATCGAGTCGTCCTGCGCGGAAGATGTAACGGGGCTAAGCCAGTCACCGAAGCTGCGGATAT
>NZ_JAFCWP010000040.1:0-549 GCF_049897625.1 Janthinobacterium sp. PSPC1-1
GAAACCACGGTCGACGCCACGGCGTGCGCCATCGGTGCGGCGGGGCCGTTGCCGGTGCTGGGCGGGGCGCTGGAGAACGTGGGGCTATACCTGCTTGACGCGGCATTGCAGCCGGTGCCCGATGGCGTGCCGGGCGAAGTGTACCTCGCCGGCGCTGGCTTGGCGCGTGGCTATCTGCACCGTCCGGGCCTGACGGCGGAGCGTTTCCTGCCGTGCCCGTTCGGTACGCCGGGTGCACGCATGTACCACACGGGCGACTTGGCGCGCCGGCTGGCCGACGGGCGCATCGTGTATCTGGGACGCACGGACCAGCAGGTCAAGCTGCGCGGCTACCGTATCGAGTTGGGCGAGATCGAGGCGGCTCTGAGCCGTCATGCGGACTTGCGCGATGCGGTGGTGTTGGCCAAGGACATCGATGGCGAGAAGCGGTTGGTGGCATATGTGGAAGGCCGGACGGTGGAGTGCGACGAGGAGGCGTTGTTTGCGCGCCTGTTTACGTACTTGCACGCCTGCCTGCCGGTCTACATGGTGCCGTCGAACTTTGTGCTG